>NZ_MVDD01000007.1 GCF_002843315.1 Labilibaculum filiforme
TTATCGTAATTCTTATTGACAAGGTTTTTATTCTTGTATTTACCTAACTTGTTGTTTCCAATATTTTCAAAGAACTCTTTTCGATCGCTTATCCTCTATCACTAAAGGCGACCTGTTCTAATAATTTTAATTCCTAAAAGACAGTCGTTACTGCCTCTAAAAGCGGTTGCAAAGATAAAGACTTTTTAAGCTCATCTGCAAGAAAAAAGTAAAGTTTTTTTTATCTTTTTTTTTGCCGGTGTAAAACCGTTTCAACCACAATCTTGTAAAGAACTTTCGCCGTTTAAAGCGGGTGCAAAGATAAAGAATTTAATTCCTAACCTGCAAATGTTTTTTCAACTTTTTTTTAAAGCTAATTGCACTCCTAAGCCCCATGTTTCCTAGTGACTCGTCGAGTTCGTTAACCCTTAAAGCGGGTGCAAAGATAAGAAATAAAAATCTACATATCCAAACCCAAAGTGAAAAAAATTCAAAGAAAAATAAACTCCGGTTTTTGTGAAACAAAAATCACTCCCTAAATCACTCTAACCGTTGCACACTTTCCGTTGAAAGCGGTGCAAAGATAACCTATTATTTTTCCCACTTCCTAATTCTTTTGAAAAGTTTTTTCACAAAAAGAAATAGCTGCCTGATTATCAGAAGCTATATTTTTAATCCGAAAGGGAAAAACAAATTACAAAATTCAAATGAGAATGTCCAGTCTAATGGTGAAGATTTTTTAATAAACGTGACTTTTCTTTATTAAATACAATATTCGGATACTCTCGCTCCAAACGCTCCAGATCATCTAAGGTATTGGTTATGAATTGCTGATGACTAATTGCATCTGCATTAAAAGGTCTGTGGTTAGATGCCACAACAATTTTATCGACCCGCTTCATCACTGCGAGTGTTTGATTAGTCATGTATGTATCGACAAAACGGGACCAAATATAATTTACCGAAGAAGAATTCATATGCAACATATCCTCGGCGTAGAAACGATAGTCTCTTAGTTCATCCATTACAATTTCGTAGGATGGAAAATAGGATACCTGGTCGAATAAATCCACTAATTGTTCTATTGCAAGCAATAACGTTGCTTTACTAAGCTGATTTCCATGCGCTCCATCTTTCCAATGACGAATAGGGCTCACTGTAAATACTATTTTCAAATTTGGGTTGAAAACGGATAAAGAAACAATCAACTTTTTATAAAATTGTACGATTTCATCAACATCTAGGCGATAACGATGAAATTCGCGTGCAGGCAATTTGTGACAATTAGATACTACAATTCCCGTATCGAGCAACTCAAAAACCCAAGAAGTACCGAATGTGATGTATAGAACATCGGAATTTGCCAGATCTAAGGATGACTTTTTAACTTCTGTATTAATAGCATCCAGGCATTCATTAACATCGGTATTTGAAAAACGACCATGATGGGCAAAGCTAAACCACCTTTCATTAGAAAAATTTAGGTCTTCTTCAGTGAACTTTTTATTCTCGATTAGTATTTTTAGACTATTGCCAACACTAATTGGATTATAAATTACCCCAAATGGATTTATATTAACATCGAATTTAAATTTTGCCAGTTGCTCACCAATGCTCTCGGTAAAACATGAACCCAGCATAATTGCCTTAGAATTATAATCGAACTTATCTTGCGAAACTGGAATCTTTACGTTGGTTCTAAAAAGTGTCATATTCTAAATAATTTACTTATTCTCTGCTAATCGAGCGTTCAACCAATTTAATATATCTGCAAAAACCTTTTGATGACAGAATTCATTATGTAGCTCATGATAAGCTTTATCGTATTGAATATGGGTACCATAATTTACAATTTTCTCTGAAAATATTCTACTGGCATTACAATCTGTAATTTGATCGGCATTCCCATGGAGTAATAACAATGGCTTTTTTACTTTGTTCGAATTTTTTAAAATATAGTAACCTGCATCATATGCATCAACAAATAACCGAAAGGAGACCATATGATGAATTAATTCATCCTCATTATATTTGATCCAAACATTCTCGATATGTGATAACTTTTTAGCATCGAAAGAGGTTTTAATACTAAAAGATGGAATAAAGTTGGCCAATGCACGTAGAAAAGGAATTAGAATTTTTGGAGGTGCCTCTTGTGTCACAATCCACGGAGAAGTAGAAATGACGCCTAAATAATTGGATTTTCGGCTAATTAAATGATTTAACACCTCTCCTCCACCCATGCTATGACCGTATAAAAAGCAAGGAATATCTCCAAAATTTGTTTTAATTTCCTCCAGAGCGAAATCGATATCGTTCATTAATTGTTCGTACGAACCAATAACACCTCTTTTCCCACTCGACAAACCATGCCCCCGTTGGTCGTAAGTACAAACAGCAATGTTCTCTTCGACGAATTGTTCGGCCCACTCGTGATATCGAGAAGAATGCTCTCCAATACCATGTACCAAACAAATTACAGCTTTTGGTTTAGACGATGGTTGCCAGACTTGGAAAAACAATTGGTTTTCGTTATCAGTATTTGCATGATAGATATGATGCATTCTTGAAAATTTAATTCGTTCTTTTATCGATAAAATAAATGTAAGAAAATTATAAGGCTTATTCAACGTTCTTTTCCATACTCCAAAGAATATATAATCTATTACTTAGTCATTTTCATTGTTAGCTTTGTTAAGAAAATCGATATTTCGTTTTAAGCCTTTCAATTTTGTTCGTTTTACCGCTGAATTTTTAAATAATTCACCAAATTTATGAGCATCCATTTGCTCCCATTCTAGTTTTGATAAAGAGAGTACATCTGGATTTGGTTCGAATTCGGGAACAGAATGAGCTTTTGCCATACGATTCCAAGGACAAACATCCTGGCAGATATCACAACCAAATGCTCGGTTTTCGAATTTCCCTTTCATTTCTTCTGGAATTTCTCCTTTTAGTTCGATTGTGAAATAGGAAATACATTTACTTCCATTCACCACATAGGGTTCGGTAATTGCACCGGTTGGACAAGCTCGAATGCACTTACTACATCCTCCACAAAAATCTTGATATTTTTCATCCTCGTACTCTAATTCCATATCGATTAACAATTCGCCCAGAAAAAGAAAGGATCCAATTTTACGATTTAGCAAAAGCGAATTTTTTCCAATCCAGCCTAAACCGGCTTTTTTTGCCCAAGCGTGTTCTAATATTGGTGCTGAATCGACAAATGCGCGACCGGAAACTTCGCCAATTTCGGTATTGATGTATTCCAAAAGCTGATTGAGTCGATCTTTTAGTACAAAATGATAATCTTTTCCGTAAGCATATTTTGCAATTATGGGTGCTTTGGGATCTTGTTGCTGTTCTTTGGGAAAATAATTCAGACCCACAACCACAACCGACTTTGTATTTTCTACCAACAAACGTGGATCTAATCGTTTTTCAATATTATTGGTCATGTAAGTCATTTCACCATGGTATTTTTTTTCTAACCACGATTGAAAATTCTCTTTCTCATCTTCCAAAAAGTCAGCCTTTGCGATTCCACAAAGATCCAAACCAAGCTCGAGAGCTTTGGCTTTAATAAGTTTTGATTTAATGGAGAGAGTGAGATTCATGTTGCTAAATTAAGATTGTTAGCGACAATTCGTGATAATTATTTTGCATTTTCTAATGATATTGTATTTCAAAATAAATATTTCAAACTTTTTTCTTGATAAAAAAGTTACAAAAAATCAAGACTATGGACCTCGGCGACCCATTACGGCTCAAAGACTAAAAAAAAGTAATGCTGAAAAAATGATTTAGAATCCCTAATCAAGTCAATTCTATTAGGATTCTTTCCTATTCATCCTTACTAAAGACTCCAATTCATTTTCCCAACGGATTTTTTTCTTAACGTCTTTTTCTCCTATGGGTACCCGCCTGCGTTACCGATGTCAATCCTTTTCGCACAAAACAAAGTGAAAATCCATGGAGATGTTCTGCAAATACCAGACAATTCTTAAACTTAAATTATTTTGCGTTAGGGATTGTAGTGGTTACCCCACAGCGAAGAATGAGCGAGGAGTAAAATATTTTGCATTTTCTAATGAAAATGTATTTACGGATAACTATTTAAAGTGTTTTCCTTTTCTATTTATAACTCAAAACCATTGCACTCTTAAAATTGTTCCACTCTCTAATTTTTCAAAATTATATTTTTTAAAATTGCTTTGTCCTTAAGCCGGACGGCTCTTACTTTTCTCCTTAAATGAGAAAAGTAAGCAAAAGAATCAAGTCAATAGAAAGCTCTTCCGCATTCTAAATCAACTAAAGTAGCACGTGGCACGCTCTATTGACAGCACTCGCTTATAATTTTAAAACTCCAAAACATTATCCATCTAATTGTTTTATCGGTAACTGCAACAAAGACGTATCTCCAAATTCAATGTTGAACCCAAATATTCAATCTGTTTTGCGTTAGGGATTGAAGTGGTTACCCCACAGCGAAGAATGAGCGAGGAGTAAAAACGGAAAGCCCGACCTGAGGAACGAAGGAAACGCCCAAAACAAAATTCGAATTACAAATCGATTTATTTCACATTACATCTATTGATTTAAAACAAAGCTTGCTGATTATTAGTAAAAACCAAGTTACACCCTGACATGAACGGCTTGGTTACAGTCTGAGCATGACCCACAGATGCACAAAAAAGGACTGTAAAAACAGCCCTTTATATTATTTAAAGAAAACCCAGTTCGAGTTTTGCTTCTTCGGTCATCATTTCTTTATCCCAAGGCGGATCGAAAGTTAACACAACGGTTACATCTTCGATTTGAGGTAGCGATTTTGTTCTTTCGTTTACCTCTTCCAAAATTTGATCGGCCATTGGGCAGTTCGGAGCTGTAAGAGTCATGGTGATTTTCACCTCATCCTCCTCGTACATATCCACTTCGTAGATTAATCCCAGATCGTAAATATTTACTGGAATTTCGGGATCGTAAATGGTTTTTAAAACCTCAACGATTATTGCTTCTGTTTCTCTTTTTCCCATTTTATCCTGATTATTTGCTTACATGATTGAAAGCAATTCCATACATTTTAATTTGTTTTACCATAGAAACTAATCCATTTGAGCGAGTAGGTGATAAATGTTGTTTTAAGCCGATTTCATCGATAAATTTAAGGTCGGCATTCATAATATCCTGAGGTGTTTGATTATTGAAAACACGAATTAACAAAGCTGCGATTCCTTTTACGATAATAGCATCGCTATCGGCCTGTAACTTTACAAGTCCATTTTCAAGAGATGCGTTAAACCAAACTTTTGACTGACAACCCTTTATAAGATTCGACTCTGTTTGATGTTTTGCATCTAGACCGGAAAGGTCTGTTCCCAACTCAATTAGATAGGCGTATTTGTCCATCCAATCTTCAAACCCTGCAAATTCTTCAATTATATCCTCTTGAATTTCGTTTATTGTCATACTATAGATTTTAGATATGAGATTTTAGGAATGAGAAAAAATCCCATTCCAAATCTACGAACGTATCTAATTTATATTTTTTTCAGCCGAAAGTTACAATAATTTTCTATCTGTGAAAATCTAACCAACGAACTATTTTACAGCAAACATTTTGCAAACTTTTACTATTCCATTATATAGTACATCGATTTCTTCCTTTGTATTGTAGAATGAAAATGACGCACGAACGGTTCCGTCGATTCCGAAATGCTGCATTACCGGCTCGGTACAATGAGTACCAGTTCTTACGGCAATTCCCATTTGATCGAGAAGCATTCCCATATCGTAGAAATGAATTCCCTTTACTAGAAAAGAAATTACCGAAGTTTTCTCTTTCGCAGTTCCATAAATTCTTAATCCATTAATAGTTAGCAATTTTTCGGTTGCGTACTCCAGCAATTCATGTTCGTGACTATCGATATTTACCATTCCAATACTCTCTACATATTCGATTGCGGCACCTAAGCCAATAGCATCGATATAATTTGGTGTTCCCGCTTCGAATTTAAAGGGAAGTTCGTTGTAGGTAGTTTTCTCGAAACTCACTTCGGCAATCATTTCCCCTCCGCCTTTCCATGGTGGCATTTGGTTTAGCAATTCTTCTTTGCCATACAAAACACCAATTCCGGTAGGTCCGTAAATTTTATGACCCGAAAAAACCAAAAAATCTACATCTAAATCCTGAACATCGATTGTTTTGTGTTGCACAGATTGAGCTGCATCGATTAAAACGCGAACATTTTTAGCATGTGCAATCTCTATTATTTTACGAATAGGATTTATGGTTCCTAAAGAATTGGAGATGTGATTAACCGCAATTATTTTTGTACGTTCGGTAATTAAACCATCCAATTTCTCAATCATCAATTCACCACGATCGTTAAAAGGCAACACTTTTAAAACTGCATTTTTTCGTTCGCAGATTAATTGCCAAGGAACGATATTGGAGTGATGCTCTAATTCAGAAACGATTACCTCATCGCCTTCGAAAATAAATTTTTCGCCAAACGAATTGGCAACTAAATTTATAGATTCAGTTGCTCCGCTGGTAAAAATAATTTCGTGCGAATGCTTTGCATGAATAAAATTCTGTACAATTATTCTTGCATTCTCGTTTCCATCGGTTGATTTGTTACTCAAATAGTGCACACCACGATGAATATTAGAATTGTACTTATAGTAATACTCGGTTAACTTATCGATTACCTGACGAGGTTTTTGAGTAGTTGCAGCATTATCGAAGTAAACAAGAGGTTTACCATGAATCAATTCCTCAAGAATAGGAAAATCTTTACGTACTTTATGGATATCTATGGTCATTCTATAAAATAATCAAATGCATCGCAACAAATACGATGCACTAAGATTAATTAATTCTAGTTTTTGCAGGCAATTGCACAAGTATTACACTTCGAAATTTCGCCCCTTAATCGTGTATCCACTAAAGCATCAATTCGATCTTTAAGTGGCTCTACTCTAATTTTTTCGATTATTTCGTGAGCGAAAGCAAACATCAACATCTGACGAGCTTCTTTTTCATCAATACCTCTTGCGCGAAGATAAAACAATGCATCCTCGTCCATTTGTCCAACGGTTGCTCCATGACTACATTTCACATCGTCGGCATCGATAATTAGCTGAGGTTTTGTATTAATTTGAGCATCGTCGCTCAATAACAAATTGTTATTGGATTGATAAGCTAAGGTTTTTTGTGCATCGGGGCGAACGTAAATTCTGCCTGCAAAAGCTGCGGTGGCTTTTCCATCCATTACACCTTTAAAATGCTCGTTGCTTAAACAGTTTGGTTTCGCGTGATCGATAGAAGTAAAATTGTCGACATGTTGATCTTTATCCATCAAATACATTCCGAAGGTATGATTTTCGCAATGCTCGCCATCTAACAAAACGTGATGATTGTTACGAATAGTTCCTCCATAAAGAGAAATTGTATTCGTAAGCACATTGGAATTTTTTTCCTGACGGATGAATGTAGAATTCAGAATTACAGAATTTAAATGCTGATTTTGCAAGGTATACAAATCGAAGACTGCATTAGTTGCCACATTTATTTCGGTTACCGCATTACTTAAGTATTTGTGGTGCGTTAAAGTATGATCGCAAACAATTATTTTTGCTTGTGCATTTTCTTCAATCACGAATAAATTTCGTTGTGTTGCCAATAAATCCCGGTCGGAACGCAAAAGATTCACTACCTGAATTGGCTTTTCGACTACTACTCCTTTTGGCACGTAAATGAATAAACCATCTTTTGCCAAAGCTGTATTCAATGCTACTAGTCCATCGTCGGCAGGCTTGGCATATTTGCCATAATGCGCCTCGAAAATAGCTGGATATTTTTTCGCAGCCTCCTGAACACCACAAACAATAACTCCTTTGGGTAATTCGGTAAGTGTTTTATTGTTGCCGTAATACCATCCGTTTGTTAGTAATACCATATTGGTATCCAACTCCGGCACATCGCACTGAAAAATATCATTCAAATCCACATCCACTTCCATATAACGAAGATTCACATTGTATGGATGATCGAAAGCAGGTATCAGATTGGTGTATTTGTAATTCTCGTTGGCACGAGTAGGTACGCCTAACTTCTGAAACTGAACGAAAGCTTTTTCGCGAGCCTTATTCATGCAGTTGGAAGAACCATTTGTAAGCAATTCTTTCCCTTGCTCGAATAAATTGGCAAAATCCTTATTTATTGTATCTATGTTGGCCATGTTTTTTTAGATATTAGTCCCGATATGAATCGGGATAAGATTTGAGAAATGAGATAAATCCAATTTCCTACATCTACTATTTTCCGTTTTCTTCCTTAATCCAGTCGTATCCTTTTTCTTCCAATTCGAGAGCAAGCTCTTTACCGGCAGTTTTTACAATTCGACCATCAAACAAAACATGTACAACATCAGGAACGATATAATCTAATAAACGTTGGTAGTGAGTAATCACGATTGTTGAGTTCTCTGCTGTTTTCAATTTATTCACTCCATTTGCTACTACACGAAGCGCATCGATATCCAAACCAGAATCAGTTTCATCTAAAACGGCCAATTTTGGTTCCAACATTGCCATTTGAAAAATCTCGTTCTTTTTCTTCTCTCCACCAGAAAACCCTTCGTTTACCGAACGATTTGTTAGTTTTGAATCGATTTCAACCAAATTTTTCTTATCGCGCATCAGTTTTAAAAAATCGGATGCCGTTAATGGTGCCAATCCTTTGTGCTTACGATGCTCGTTAACTGCAGTTTTCATGAAGTTAACGGTAGAAACTCCAGGAATTTCGATTGGATACTGAAAACCTAAGAAGATGCCTTCTTTTGCACGATCTTCCGGTGCCATATCCAATACGTCTTTTCCTTGAAATACAATCTCACCTTCGGTTACTTCGTATAAATCTCTTCCTGCCAACACCGAAGCCAAAGTACTTTTACCAGCACCATTTGGTCCCATTATAGCGTGAACTTCTCCTGGTTTCACCTCCAGATTAATTCCTTTTAAGATTTCCTTTCCATCGATGGAAACGTGTAAATTTTTAATGCTTAACATCTATATTTAGATTTTTGCCATTAGCGTATTGCCATTGGCTATTAACATTTAGTTTATTCTGCCAGTAAATAATCAACTGGTCTTTGCAAATTAGCTACAAACAATATACTAGCTAAAATTTATATTTATCCTACGGATCCTTCCAAGCTAATTGCCAAAAGCTTTTGAGCCTCAACAGCAAACTCCATAGGCATTTTATTGATTACCTCTTTGGCATATCCGTTTACAATTAAACCAATGGCATCCTCGGTAGAAATACCTCGCTGATTGCAATAGAAAATTTGATCTTCACCAATTTTAGAGGTAGTAGCTTCGTGCTCAACTTTAGCAGATTTATTGCCAATTTCGAGATAAGGGAATGTGTGTGCTCCACATTTGTCTCCTAAAAGTAATGAATCGCACTGAGAAAAGTTACGAGCTCCTTCACAATTCTTGGTTACCTTAACCAATCCCCGGTAAGAGTTGCTGCTTTTCCCTGCTGATATTCCTTTCGAGATAATCGTGCTTTTGGTATTGTTACCAATGTGAATCATTTTTGATCCGGTATCGGCTTGCTGATGATTGTTAGTAACCGCAACCGAATAAAATTCGCTCGACGAACCATCCCCTTTTAAAATAGTAGAAGGGTATTTCCAGGTTACTGCCGATCCGGTCTCCACTTGAGCCCACATCAACTTGGAATTTACACCCTGACAAATACCTCGTTTGGTTACAAAATTATAGATACCACCTTTGCCTTCTTTATTACCCGGATACCAGTTTTGCACGGTAGAATATTTCACCTCTGCATTATCCTTCACAATAATTTCGACAATGGCTGCATGCAACTGATTTTCATCACGCATAGGCGCCGTACATCCTTCCAAATAACTTACGTAACTATCATCTTCACATACAATTAAAGTACGTTCGAACTGACCCGTATTTTCGGCATTAATACGGAAATAGGTAGACAGCTCCATTGGGCAGCGAACCCCTTTCGGGATGTACACAAAAGAACCATCGGAAAATACAGCAGAATTTAAAGCTGCAAAAAAGTTATCCTGAACAGGAACTACTGTTCCCATGTATTCCTGAATTAAATCGGGATGTTCCTGAACGGCATCGCTAAATGAGCAAAAAATAACACCTTTCTCAGCCAAAGCCTGCTTAAAGGTAGTTTTCACCGACGACGAATCCATTACCACATCCACAGCAACATTCGCCAATAGTTTCTGCTCATCTAATGGAATTCCCAGCTTATCGAAAGTGGCACGAATTTCAGGATCAACATCATCCATACTTTCCAATTTCGCTTTCTGTTTTGGTGCCGAATAAAAAATGATATCCTGATAATCGATAGGAGGAATCTTTAAATATGCCCATTCCGGCATTTTCATAGTCAACCAATGACGATATGCTTTTAATCGAAATTCAAGCATAAATTCAGGCTCATTTTTCTTAGCCGATATCATTCTAATAACATCTTCGCTAAGGCCTTTGCCTATATCATCATTTTCAATATCGGTTACAAAGCCATATTTGTAATCACTTTGTGTTACCTCATCTAGTATTTTATCTTGTTCTTCTTTTGCCATGTTATTTAAGTATCAGGTAGAAAGCTTCCAAATCGAATATGATTTTTTATACTTCCTTAAAAGAATTCAATATTTTAAATTAAAAGGGAAGCAGTGAAGAGCTTCATTTCTGTAGAAAAAACTAAAACCATTCAGCGAACTCACAATTGCATGCCCCAATGAAATTTCATGCAAATATAATAAAGTATTTAGATATCTTTTTAAATTGAAGCGAATAAAATACCTAGAAGTCCTTTTATTTAGTGCCGTAATTTAAATGGAAAGGATGCATTTGCGGAGAGAAGATTTCCCAATACTTTTTCAAACTACTTTTTTAATTGAATTTACAGCTCTGTATTTTGCATGCCGCGCAATTAAAAAAAATATTAACCAACCTTACATAAATTAAACCCAATATTTTTTACACTTTGTAAAAAAGGCTGTAAATCAAGAAACATAAGAGATACAGAGTTTATTTAAACCCTACCATTGAAATATTTATCAATATTTAACAAATGAAGGGGTTACCTTTTTAACATTTTAGGAATTAATAGGTAAATCACAACAGCCAACTAATAGTTCAACACATGACACATTTAGAGTTTTTAGAAAAAGTGGAGTTCGTTAAAGAACTAATAACTATTGGAAGTACAGGCACTCCAGCAGAACTAGCCCAACGATTAAACATTTCGGAACGTAGTTTGTATCGAATTATCTCCTCTTTAAAAAATATGGGACACCCAATTACTTACAGCAGATGCAAGCAAAGCTATTGTTATGTAACTGAAAAGGAGGAGGTATGATTGTGAAAAATCTCTCTATAAGGATAAATAGATTCCTTTCGGCAACCTACTATCTATATTATATGATGTTCAATTTAACCGTTATTTAGAATGCCCCAATTACCTTTCTATTATGTGAATCACAACAATCCTAATAACTACAATAAATACAATACAAAATCAATAGGTAAATTAGACTTAATAAAAAATAATCTCACTGCCAAATAGTGGCAGTGAGCTTTCATAACTTGCTTCTCGAGTTTATCAATATGCGCATAACAAAACTCAAAGCCCTAGATCTCGTTCGAGGAGACAAGGGCAAAATTAAAGTTAATATTAATTAAAAAAAATTGTTAAATATGAAAAATTTAGCCGAATTGGATAATTCATATCCATCTTTTTCCGAAATGAAACTATCAAACAAAGAAATGAATTTACTTGCAGGTGGTAGATGTGAATCTGTTTGTTACAAACAATGTACAACAAAGAAAAAAACAACAACAGTTAAAATCGAATGTGGAAATAAGAAAAAAGCCAGTGCACTGGTTCAAGATCTTCCAAATCTAGCGCCTGAATATCCAGGAGAAATAGGTCATATTACTATTATTCATCCTTAAATTAAATGGGTGTCCTATTTATTAGTGACACCTATTTTCATCAAAAACATATGAAATACTTCATCTATTGTATTATGCTCCTTTTGCCGTATTCTGTAACAGGACAGAACAACTATGACACTTTTTTAAAGCAAGACCATCCAACCCCAAACAATTATCTAAAATCGATTTTTAAGCAGAAAGATATTGTTGTCTTTTGCGAAAGAGATCATCCGGAAACCACTCAATACGATTTTTTTTATGGACTTGTTTCTCAAAACTGGTTCATCGAAAATGTTGGAACAATAATTATCGAAGTTGCAACACAAAGTATTCAAAAAGAATTGGATGATTATCTAATTAATGGAAATAATACGTTACTACTTAGTATATGCCGTAATAATACACATAGTCCTTTATGGCAAAAAACCAACTTTCATGATTTTCTGAAAAGAATACATACGTTAAACTTCAGCTTAAAAAAGGAACAAAGGATAAGAATTATAGGTGCAGACATACCGTTTAACTGGAGCAATATCAAAAACAAAACTGATTTAGCTAATTTTAAAAATAGCTCTGTATACTTGAATAGAGATGAATCAATGAGCACGTTTATAATCGATTGGTATAAGAAAGCACCAAAAATTAAAAACAAGGCTTTAGTAATAATGAACTATCGACATTCGTATGGAAATTTATATTCTACTAGTGCTCAAAATTCATATACACCCAACTGCTATAGATTTATTAGAATAGCTTTACCTGAAATCAGCACCAATGTATTTTTGAATAGGTTCACATACTCCAAATTTCTAGGATTAAGAAAGAAGCATGGTAAAGGTAAATGGGATAAATCATTTCTTAAAAACGATAATAAGCCCCTTGGTTTTGCATTAAAAGACTCTCCCTTTGGAATTGACCTATTTGATGATTACCCATATCTTAAAACGGATTTAAAGTGGCAGGATTTTTTTGATCATTTTATATTTTATAATCCAATTAATGAATTCATTAATTCTTTTGGAGTGAAAAACCTTGTTGATGATAGTTTCAAATCTGAATTAACAAGAAGATACCGCCTGTTTGGTAATAAATTATCGGATAAAAAAATTCTAAAAATAAATACAATTAAAACTTATTAAATGCTAGAAAAAATAATAATATTTAATCCTTACTATCATATACATCATGATATAAATAGAGCATTTATCTTAAATGATAATTTTTTTCAAATTGATAACGAAGTTGCAAAATCAGAATTTCATACCTTAATACATCCTATTCAAGCTTCTTTTTTATCTTTTTTTGATGGTGAACATAAACTTTCAGAAATTCTACCTAAAATTGCTAATTTTCTAAGAATATCAGAAGAAGAAGCGCTTGAAAAAGTTAATATGTTTTACTATAACCAGGAAATAAATGTAGAATATGATAATCATGTTTTTGGCCTACCTCCTAACTTACTTATAGAAAAATCAAATGTTCCAAGAAAAACGAAATACAACCCATCTGATTTTTTAATGACCAAGAATTTTTTAGATCTAAAGCAGAATAGATTTAACAAGCCTAATAATTTTACAATTGTTATTAATAATATTTGCTATACAAACTGCAAGTATTGTTATGCTGATAAGAAAGAAGCTCGTCAGTGTCAGTTATCCTCTATGCAATTTGGGAAAATAATTAGTGATGCTCATCAATTGGGAATTAAACAAATTGACATAACTGGAGGTGAGTTATTCCTATATAAAGAATGGTATGAGTTACTTACAGAACTAAAAAACTATAATTACTTCCCATATATATCTACAAAAGTACCAATTAACGAACAACAGATCATAAAGTTAAAAGGGCTTGGTTACGATTTTATACAGTTCTCTTTAGACTCTGCTGATCCACTAACACTTACAGATCTTTTAGATGTCGATGAGAATTACATTTCTAAAGTAAAAGAGACACTAAGCAATTTACAAAAACATGGTTTTAAGGTTACTATAAACACTGTCCTAACCAATAAAAACTCAGACAGAAACCAGTTAAACCAACTTATAAATTTCCTAAACAAGTATGAAAATGTAAAAGAAGTTCAGTTTGCAGTTATGGGTTATTCAATCAATATGACATATGAAAATTATATGGACTATAAAATGAAAAAATCTAAATTGGCTGAATTAGATAAGATTGTAGATGAATTACAATCAGTATATTCGAAGAAAAAAATAGCTATAGCAGGATTTTCAGAAGAAAAAGAATATGTTGCATCCGTAAGTGAAAAAACTAAATCATTTAATGAAAGAGCCATGTGTTCTGGGAATTTCAATAGCTTTATTATGCTTCCTAATGGAGATGTAACCATCTGTGAAGAGTTATATTTTAGAGAAAACTTTATTATGGGCAATCTTCTAGAAAATACAATTGATGAAGTTTGGAATTCAGATAAAGCTAAAAATTTATTCTATTTAAAAAACCTATTTGAAAACAGCCATTCTATCTGCAAGGAGTGCTCAATTATCGATGAATGCAGGATATCTGGTTTAGGAGTTTGTTGGACAGAAATAATAGGTGCTTACGGAGAAAATAATCTAAGTTATCCAGATCCAAGATGCCCACATGCCCCAACATTCAATAAAGAGGTATATTATTAATCTTTATTTTTTATGAAATTCAATACTTATATCCAACACGATGCAATGGATTGTGGAGCCACTTGCTTAAGAATGATTGCCAAATATTATGGCAAGAATTATAATGCACACAAATTGCAAAGTCGAACTTACATATCAAGAGAAGGGGTAACTTTACTAGGTATAAGTGATGCCTCAGAAAGCATAGGCATGCGAACATTAGGGGTTAAAACCACCTTTGATAAGCTTGAAAAAGAAAAAGTTACCCCTTTTATTGTTCATTGGAGACAAGAACATTTTGTTGTGGTTTACAAAATCACAGCAAATAATGTTTTTGTTGCCGATCCTGCAATAGGTAAAGTAAATTATTCAAAAAGTGAATTTATAAAACATTGGGCAAGTACAGTAGAAAATAGCGAAAAAAAAGGTGTTGCATTGTTGTTAAATCCTTCACCTGATTTTTATTTGCAAAATGATGAAGATATAGATAAGGCAAAAGTAGGCTTCCTTTTAGAATATCTTCGTCCACATCGTAAGCTTATTATCCAGCTTTTTATAGGCTTTACTGTGGGTAGTTTATTACAATTGATACTTCCATTTTTAATGCAAAGCATTGTTGATTTTGGAATATCTAATCAAAATTTGAATTTTGTTTATCTCGTCCTCATCGCTCAAATGATTCTATTGATCAGTCAAATGTCAGTCGAGTTTATTAGCTCATGGATATTATTACATATTAGTACAAGAATTAATATTTCGCTAATATCCGATTTTTTGATAAAATTAATGAAGCTTCCAATTAGTTTTTTTGATTCGAAAATGACTGGTGATCTAATACAACGTATTGATGATCACACGAGAATAGAGGATTTCCTGACAACGCAAATAATATCTACAGTATTCTCCGCTTTTAACCTAATTGTTTTTGGAGCTGTTCTTGCTTGGTATTCGTTGAAATTATTAATGATATTTCTTTTGGGTTCGACTCTCTATATTTTATGGATTTCAATTTTCATGAAGAAACGTCGAGAATTAGATTATAAACGTTTTCAGGAATCTTCTTCAGAACAAAGTAGTGTAATCCAGTTAATTCAGGGTATGCAAGAAATCAAACTTCATAATGCAGAAAAACAAATGAGATGGGGTTGGGAGCATATTCAAGCGAGATTATTTAAAATAAGTATAAAAGGTTTAACCCTTAGTCAGTTTCAGCAATCAGGAACTATTTTTATTAATGGTGGTAAAAATATTTTCATTTCATTTTTCGCTGCTTATTCGGTTATAAAAGGTGATATGACTTTAGGTATGATGTTAGCGATACAATACATCATTGGCCAGTTAAATGGACCAATAGATAATTTTATTGGATTTTTACACTCTTTACAAGATGCCAAAATAAGCCTGGAAAGACTCGGCGATATTCACAAGACTAAAAATGAAGAAAGTGATGATTCAATTATCACATCAATAATGCCAGCAAATCATACGATAGAACTTAAAAATGTTGATTTTTATTATAACAATCCTCATAATGAAAAAGTTCTTAAAAATGTTTCTTTAGTAATTCCTCCAAATAAAGTAACTGCTATTGTAGGTTCAAGCGGAAGTGGTAAAACAACATTATTTAAATTACTTCTAGGTTTTTACCAAATTAAGCAAGGTGAAATATTATTAGGTAACAATCATTTAAAAAACTACTCCCAATCGTGGTGGCGAGGACAAGTTGGTGCAGTATTACAAGATGGCTATATTTTTAATAGTTCAATTGCTACAAATATTGCTATAGGCCATGAATCCATTGATAAAACAAGACTTGAAGAAGCATCTAAGATCGCTAATATTCAAGAATTTATTGAGAATTTACCACTAGGTTATAATACTAAAATTGGTGGTGAAGGCCACGGCCTAAGTCAAGGTCAAAAACAGCGTATTTTAATTGCCAGGGCTGTATACAAAAATCCTAAGTTTATTTTTTTTGATGAAGCTACAAACGCCTTAGACTCTACAAATGAAAAAATCATTATGAATAACCTTAATCAGTTTTTTAATGGCAGAACGGTACTCATAATTGCACACAGACTTAGTACTGTGAAAAATGCCGATCAAATTGTCGTACTTAAAAAAGGCGAAATACTAGAGATAGGAACTCATAAAGAGTTAATTGCAAAACAGGGTGCTTATTATTCCCTCGTTGAAGATCAACTTGAACTAGAAGATATAAAGTAAAATAACAATTAATTTTTTCAACTTGGAAAAACCTAAAAATATAGAAATAAGAAGTGAAGAAATACAGGATATTCTCGGATCTGTTCCCTCTCGTATTGTTCGTATAGGAATAGGTATCGTTTTTTGTATTATAATATTCGTTATTTCCGGAACTTGGTTCTTCAAATATCCTGACATAATACAAGCAAAAATAACTCTTTACACAAAAACGCCACCAGTAGCATTGCAAGCAAAATCCAACGGAATGATAACGAGTCTATTTGTAAGTGAAAATCAGCAAATAAATAAAAACCATGTCGTCGCTATTATTGAAAACACAGCTAACTATAATGATATCCAAATCTTAAAAGAAATTCTTGACACTCTAAATTATACTCAGGAATTCCGTATACAAAGGAAACTTGAGTTAGGAGAATTACAATCAGCCTACACATCATTTTTAAGGCTCTGCAAAGATTATATGTGTTTTATTAAAATAGATTATCATCAAAATCAAATACACTCAATAAATAGTCATATTACTGACCAAATAACTTATTTCAATATCCTTCAAAATCAAAAAGAAATTAAAATACAAGAACTCAATTTAGCGAAAGAACAATATGAAAGAGACAAAAATCTCTTTAATCAAGGTATATATTCGAAATTAGATTTTGAACAATCACAAAAAAAATACCTCCAAGAAAAATTATCATATAATGATACAGAATCTTCTCTCGCAAATATAAAAATGCAAATCAATCAACTAAAACATAAAATAAGTGAATTAAACCTACAACACTTAAAAGAGAAACAAACCCAAGAAATAATCCTAAATGAATCAATTGAAAACCTTAAAAGTTTAATTAAGAATTGGGAAATGAAATTTGTCTTAAAGTCTCCAATAAATGGTGAAATCACATTAACAAAAATCTGGAGCAAAAATCAAAACATTAATACTGGCGAAACCGTAGCAACCATTATCCCAACAGACAACTCAAATATTATTGGACGACTCGAAATTCCAACTACAGGTATCGGCAAAGTCAAAATCAATCAACCAGTAAATATTAAATTAGATAATTTTCCATATATGGAATTCGGACTGCTAAGAGGAACTATCTCTAACATTTCTCTTATCCCTTCTTCCATAAACGGTAATACCATATATACCGCAGAATTAAATATTCCTGATAGCCTTATATCAAATTATGGAGAACATTTAAAATTTAATCAGAAAATGACAGGTATTGCCGAAATTTTAACCGATGACACAAGATTATTAGAACGATTATTACATCCACTTAAAATGATCTATCACAAAAATTAACATAGTTAATAATTAAAAAAACAACTCAAAATGAAAAACAACGACTTAATTCAGGTCACATTTAACCCAGAAGAATTGACCGAAAACAATGCTCATTTAGATGCTTTGTTGGCATCGGCCAATAAAAATGCACCCGGTTTAACTCCCGAGCAGCGCTCCACCTATGGTTCGATAAACGAAACCAATAAATTATTGGTGAATAAAGCACGGGCAATTATGCATGAAAACCCTAAGTATGTGCCTAATTTTGTAGGCTTGGATGAGTTCGAGCGAGATTTCAGAGCCAGAGAAGTAATTGAAGACATGTTACGAAAAGTGGCTCAGATTCAACAAAAATTAAACGACACCAAAATTTTGCTGGACAACGACAATTATCAGGATGTAATGGCCTATTATCGTGCAATTCGTTACTATACCAGCGAACACGATCAGGAAGCCATGCCGCTTTACAATGAATTAAAACAGTTCTTCCCAAATCATAAAAACGGACAAAAGGAAGAAGAATAAAATTTCGAATTAAAAAAGGTGATCCAAAAAGTTCCATTTTATTGTCATTCTGAGCTTATCGAAGAATCTGCCGTATTAAGAGACAGATGTTTCGACTTCGCTCAATAGGACAACCCGATGCGAATTCTTCCTTTTTGGACCGCCTCTTTTCTTTTGCCACATCTCTGCGCATACTGCCTTTTTTAGGTGCAATCGAATATCGAAGCTCCCAAACCGAGTATTGAACCACGGTTCGAGTTAAAAAAACCACACCGTATCGTGCTTCGAGGCACGAAAATCGAGTATCGAAACACGGTTGCGATTAAAAATTTTAACACGAAGTGTGGTTCCACCCTCGAAAATCGAGTATCGAGATACACTTCCGATCAAAAAGTTTGACAAGAATCGTGGTTCGATACTCGATTGAGCCTAAAAGTTTTGACTTGGAACCTAAAAAACTATTGTTAACAATCACAATGCCTGGCAAGATTCTAAAACCCGTCCCAGCTCCCCTCAATTCTATTTCCAATTTTTAGCTATCTTTGCAGGCAAATATCAATAATTAAGGATACTATGCAGGAAAACAATGCTAAAGGAACTGATATCTCAACATTAGGAGAATTCGGATTGATTAAACACCTTACTAAAAATATAAAACTAAAACACGCAAGTACCAATGTGGGTGTTGGCGACGATGCTGCTATTTTAGATTATCAGAATAAAAAAACTGTGGTTACCACCGATTTACTGCTGGAAGGTATCCATTTTGATTTAATGTACACCCCGCTTAAACATCTAGGCTATAAAGCAATTGCTGTAAATGTTTCGGATATTTATGCCATGAATGCTTTGCCAAAGCAGGTAACGGTTTCTATTGCTATTTCGAAGCGATTTACTGTGGAAGCTCTTGAAGAAATTTACGAAGGAATCAATTTGGCTTGCGAAAATTACAATGTTGATTTAGTTGGTGGAGATACTACCTCCTCTTTAACCGGATTGTGTATTTCGGTTACTGCAATTGGTGAAGCTGATGCAGATCAATTGACTTATCGAAGTGGTGCAAAAGAAAATGATCTAATCTGCGTAAGCGGAAATTTAGGTGCAGCCTTTGCAGGATTACAACTACTGGAACGTGAAAAACGCGTTTTCGATAACAATCCAGCCATGCAACCCGACTTAACGGGTCATGATTACATTCTGGAGCGTCAGTTAAAGCCAGAGGCTCGAAAAGACATTTATGAACGTTTACAGGAAGCAAAGATTGTTCCTACTTCAATGATTGATATTTCTGATGGTTTGTCGTCGGATATCATGCACATTTGCGAGGAATCGAAAGTTGGCTGTCAGATTTACGAAGAGAAAATTCCTGTTGACTATGAAACGCACAAAATGGCCGAAGAGCTAAATATGAATTACAGTACTTTCTCGCTAAATGGTGGTGAAGATTACGAATTGCTGTTTACTGTTCCTTTGGATCAGTTCGATGCAATTCAAAAAATCGAAGATGTGAAAGTGATTGGTCACATCACGGCTATCTCGAAAGGAAAATATTTAGTAACACGAGATGGAGTAGAAATTGAATTACAGGCACAAGGCTGGAATCCAATTGGAGAAGAGTAAAAGCTTTAAATATTCGGGCTGAAAGCCCAATTAAATTCAGCCCAGGGATATTTCCCTGGGTATTTTTGTGCTCGCAGAAAAACGCCCTGAAAGGGCAACTTATACCTATTTAACTCTCAAAACTCCTTAAATATATATAGACATGAAGTCAACACAATTAGGCATATTATATCAGTACTCAATATTAATCCTTCCACAAATATTCTTCGTTATATTCAATTCCATACTCTTTTAAAAAATAGAAGATATTCATCTCTAAATGTCAGTTTTAGATGATGTTCTTCCTGATTTTCAATACATTGTTTCGTTTTATCGTACACAGAAAAACTAACAGAAAAGCCAACATAGCCTCCTTGCCAAGCAAATTTTGAGTAGTTAGATCCCTTCGTCTTAATCCAACGACTACTATGTCTCTTGATCTCTTCAACCAACTTTGCAAGTGCAATATTCATGGACATTATACACAATATATGTACATGATCTTCAACTCCATTAATTATTATCGGAATTGAATCGTTATCTTTTATAATGGCACCAATATATGCATACAATTCTGCTCGGTTTTCCTTGCTTATTTTAATAGTATTATTCTTCACATGAAAAATAATGTGAACAAACAGTTTGGATAATGATTGTGCCATAAAATATAAAGCTACCCTTTCAGGGCGTTTAATTAATATATCTTTATCGACCCAAGGCATTGCTTTGGGCTGAATTAAATTGCCACTTTGTGGCGCTAAACCGCACTTAAGTTAACAATATCATTTAATATTAATCACCCCTACAACCATTTAAAAACAAAAAGTGAGATCCTCAATTGAAGATCTCACTTTTTGTTTTTTTTTATCTATCGGTATTACTCAGGAAAATATCCTCTCATAATGCCACGCTTCGAATTCTTTACAAACAGAATAATATCATCACGCTCAGGAGAAGCAGGCATTTCAGCCTCTATAGCTTCAAGAGCATTAAAATTATTCATTCCTTTTTGGTATAGGTAACGGTAAACATCCTGAATTTCACGGATTTTTTCATTTCCAAATTCACGACGACGCAAACCAATTGAATTCACACCAATGTAAGAAACCGGTTCACGACCTGCTTTTACAAATGGAGGAACATCTTTACGTACCAATGATCCACCCGAAATCATAACGTGTGAACCAATATGAACAAACTGGTGAATAGCAACCAATCCACTTAAAATAGCGAAATCGTCAATAATTACCTCGCCTGCAATTTGAGTTGCATTACCAATAATACAATTGTTACCAATAACACAATCGTGTGCTACGTGCACATAAGCCATTAACAAACAGTTACTACCTACAACAGTTTTTCCTTTAGCGGCAGTACCTCTATTAATGGTAACACACTCGCGAATGGTAGTATTGTCGCCAATTTCAACAGTCGTTTTTTCACCACGAAACTTTAAATCCTGAGGCACAGCTCCAATAACTGCTCCAGGAAACACCACGCAATTTTTACCAATACGGGTTCCTTCCATGATAGTGGCATTGGAACCAATACGAGTTCCCTCTTCAATTACCACATTTTTATCAATGGTTACAAACGGTTCAATCACTACATTATCAGCTATTTTCGCCTCAGGATGTACATATGCTAACGGTTGCTTCATCTTTTTTATATTTCGTTTTATGCAAAACTCCACTTTTAGGAAGTTATTGCGTAGCAGTAGTTACTAACTAATTAATTATTTTTTCTTTGCGATTTGAGCCATAAACTCACCTTCGGCAACAACAGTATCACCAACAAAAGCTAAACCGCGCATGTTAGCAACTCCCCTACGAATAGGAGATAAAAATGATAATTTAAAAATTAAAGTATCACCTGGCACCACCTTACGTCTAAACTTAATGTTGTTCTGAGTAAGGAAGTAAGTGCCGTAATTTTCAGGATCTTCAACCTGATTAAGCACTAAAATCCCTCCACATTGAGCCATTGCTTCTACCATAAGAACACCTGGCATTACCGGTTCTCCTGGGAAATGACCAACAAAATAAGGCTCGTTCATGGAAACATTCTTCACGCCAACAATACTATCGTCTTGAATATCAATAATCTTGTCGACCAACAAAAATGGAGGACGGTGAGGCAACAAGTTCATTATACCAACGATGTCTAATACAGGCTCCTTATTCGGATCATAAGCCGGAACTGAATCTTTTCCCATTTCTTTCTTAATTCGTTTGATTAATAATTTCGCCATTTCGGTGTTTGGTCCATGACCAGGACAGGTTGCAATAACCCTTCCCTTAATAAACTTTCCGCAGAGAGCAAGGTCGCCAATCACATCTAATAATTTGTGACGAGCACACTCATTATCAAAATAAAGTTCCAAATTACTTAAAATTCCTTCCTTTACCTCAACATGCTGATGGTCGAATAAATCGGCAATACGGTTTAACTCATTTTGCTCCATCATTTGGTCCATTATAACAATGGCATTATCCAAATCTCCACCTTTAACTAAATTGTGGTTTAATAAAAATTCTAGTTCCCGTACAAACACAAACGTACGACACATCGAGATTTCCTCTTTGTAGTCTTTTAAAGAACTTAAGCGGGCATACTGATTCCTCAACACTTTAGAGTCGAATGAAATCATTGTATCAATACTATATTCATCATCAGGCAAAATCGTGATTTCAGAACCACGAGCTTCGTCCCTGTAGGTTATTTTTTCTTTAGGTACAAAATACTCACGAATAGCATTCTGCTCTACGATACCAACTTTTTCAATTCCTTCCACATAAAATCTGGCACTTCCATCTAAAATGGGAGGCTCAGGAGAATTCATCTCAATTAAGCAGTTATCAACTCCTAAACCATATAATGCAGACAATGCATGTTCAACAGTTTGAACTTTACATTCTCCTTTTTCCAATACGGTTCCTCTCGAAGTATCTCCAACAAATTCTGCACTTGCTACAATAACAGGCTGACCTTCTAAATCTACTCGTTTAAACTGATATCCGTGATTTTCGGATGCCGGCACAAACTTAATCGAAACTTCTAATCCTGTATGAAGTCCTTTTCCTGTTAAAGTAAATTCTTTTGCTAATGTTCTTTGTTTATCTGCCATAACTTGACATCAATATTTTTAAATTTCAGGTTCAATAATTGAAGGAACAACCTCCTCTTATTTTTCCTTTAATGCTTTTATTTCCTTTTCCAACTCAATAATTTGCTGTCTCATCTGAGGCAAATTTCTAAACAAAACATATGATTTCTGATAAGGACCAAATTCGAAGGCTGGAGATCCCTGAACCACCGTACCAACTTTTTTGATGTTTTTTCCAAGACCAGATTGTGCAGCTATTTTTACTTCATCAGCAACAGTCATGTGTCCAGCAAAACCAACCTGTCCACCAATCATACAATTTTTACCAATTTTTGTGCTTCCGGCAACACCGGTTTGAGCAGCAATTACGGTATTTTCATCGATCTCTACATTATGAGCCACTTGAATTAAGTTATCCAACTTAACTCCTTTACGGATAATTGTAGATCCCATAGTAGCACGATCAACACAAGTATTTGCACCTATTTCCACGAAATCTTCGATTACCACATTACCCACCTGAGGTACTTTCTTATAATTATTTTCTGATGAAGGTGCAAAACCAAATCCATCGCCACCAATTACTACTCCAGAGTGAAAAATGCAACCTGCACCAATCTTACATCCTTCATAAATCTTAACTCCTGAATTTAAAATAGTATTGTCACCAATCACCACATTATCGCCCACGTAAGTGTGAGGATAAATTTTTACATTATTTCCAATTTGAACGTTACTTCCAATATATGCGAAAGCACCAATGTAAATTTTCTCTCCCAATTTCGACGACTTACTCACAAAAGAAGGTTCTTCAATTCCTGTCTTTTGTGGCTTACTTTGCTCATACATTTCTAGTAATTGAGCCAAGGCCTGATAAGCATCCTCCACACGAATAAGCGTAGCTTCAACTGCTCTTTCGGCTACAAAAGTTTTGTTTACCAATACTATTGACGACTGCGTTGAGTAAATATAATGTTCGTACTTTGGGTTTGCTAAAAATGAAAGAGTTCCAGGCTTCCCTTCTTCAATTCTGGAAACATTGGTTACCTTAACCAAAGCATTCCCATCAACTTCTCCGTTGAGAAACTCTGCAATATCTTCTGCTGTAAATTCCATTCGTTCTATTTTTTATCAGATTCATTAAATGCTTCAAAAGCTGGCATTTTTACACTATAAATCCCAAGCACAAATCATCCAACATAGCTGATTTATAAGAAAAAAATTTCTGCAAATCTAATAATTATTTCATGCACTTAAAATTTTTTCTCCTATTCCCTGCTTTATCCATAGAAAAAGTACGCTTAAAAATGAGGTAGAAATCACCCCTTACGACTTAAAAAATTAGAACCTATCCTCCTGTATTTTAGGATAACACAAATAATATTTCTTAACCGTTTTGGAAAGAACCGAAGCATCCAACATATCCGAAGCCTCGCCTATATCACACTGAGTGCCATCTTTATACAGAATATTTATTTGATCATCATCCGAGCTATAAGCATTATTACTAATTGAATTTGAAATTACCATAAATTCCAAAGCATGATTTGAACACCCAAAATAATCTCCTACTCTTTTTTTTACTTGATCAATATATTCTTTAGTGAACGCTGTTTTTTGAATCTCTATTTTAAACAATTTACGGTCTCGTATACATTTACACAAATAGGAAAGCACCCTATCCTTATGTCTTGCCCACACCTTAATACTCACCATGATATCATCATCATCCAAATCGGCAAAAATCTCCAATGCACTTCTTCCATTTAAAACAACATTCGGATTTTCGAATTCCAATTCCCCTACTTTATGATACAAAAAGTAGGCTAAAGAGGGAGTTGTAAATAATTCCTCTCCTCTTTCGGCAAGGTATTTTGCTCTTTTTAATACATGCACAAGCATTTCTTCTGCTGCAATTACAGTTTTATGCAAATATACCTGCCAATACATTAGGCGTCGTGCTATCAAAAACTTCTCGATGGAATAGATTCCTTTTGCCTCTACTACCAACTGATCGTTGCGAACGTCTAACATTTTTATGATTCGAGCCGACCCCACAACACCTTCGGTTACTCCAGCAAAAAAACTATCGCGCCTCAAATAATCCAAACGATCCATATCCAGCTGACTTGATACCAACTGATTCAAAAAATGTTTTGGGTATTCGTTCCGGAATATTTTTATCGCCAAATCCAATCTACCTCCAAATTGCTGATTTAGTTGCCTCATGAATAGTTCAGAAATCCGTTCATGCGTAATACCATCAACAATACTATACTCCAGCGCATGAGAAAATGGTCCGTGTCCAATATCATGCAATAAAATTGCCACACTCACTCCTTCTTCTTCTTCCGGAGTAATTTCGTGACCTTTCGATCGAATTGTTTCTATAGCGAGACTCATTAAATGAGTTGCTCCCAAAGCATGTTGAAAACGGTTATGAAAAGTTCCTGGAAAAACCAGATAGGTAAGTCCTAACTGCTTTATTCTTCTTAATCGCTGAAAAAAAGAATGCTCCACCAAATCGCTAGCAATTCCGGAAGGAATATGAATAAATCCGTGAACAGGGTCATTTACAATTCTTTTCTTACCGCTTGTTTTTAAAGTCATACACATTTGTATCAATTGCATTCCATCAAATGTATAAAAAGTAGCGAAAAAAGCCTATCTTAGTGCTATTCAAACCCCAATTAATTTTCGTTTGCTAAAAAAGTATTTTTCCTGAGATAGGAATGATTTAGCCAAATGGGTTAAAATCATCCAATTGAACAAAAGAGGGAATTGGAATTCATCAAAAAAACTCATCCTCAGAAGAATTATTTTTCATTAGCAATTAGAATACAATAATTTAGAGGTGTGTCATTTGTTTTTTAGAACATTTATCTCTAATTTTGCATCGAAAAGCAAGCAAATTGTAAGCTTTAGGGGACAAAAAGTCCCCTATTTTATTGATATTAACCGACATATGATTGATAAGAAGACTATAACTGAAATTGTTGAAAGTGAAATTGCCGACACCGACCTGTTTTTGGTTGATGTAAGTGTTTCATCCGGAAACGCTATTTCTGTTGTAATTGATAGCTTTAAAGGAGTACCGATCATTACCTGTATCGAGCTAAGCAAAGCTATCGAAGGACATTTTGATCGTGAAGTTGAAGACTTTGAATTGCAAGTAGCTTCAGCGGGAATCGGTCAACCTTTTCAGGTGTTTAAGCAATACCACAAATACATTGATAAAGATGTTGAGGTATTAACAACTGAAGGAGTTAAATTTTCAGGGAAACTGATCACCGTAGGTGAAAATCAAATAGAAATTGAAGTTGAACAAATGGAGAAAGTAGAAGGAAAGAAAAAGAAGCAACTTGTTGTGAAAACTTATTCTTTTACTTTGGATCAAATTAAATCAACAAAAGACATTATTACTTTTTAACAAGTAAATAGCTGAATACATGAACCTTATTGAAACTTTTTCAGAATTTAAGGAGTTGAAAAGCATCGACCGCGCTACTATGATGAGCGTGCTTGAAGATGTTTTCAGAAATCTTCTATTGAAAAATTATGGTACCGACGAAAACTTTGATATTATTATTAATCCAGACAAAGGTGACTTAGAGATCTGGAGAAATAGAGAAGTTGTAGTGGACGGACAAGTAGAAGACGAAAACCTACAGATATCACTTTCTGAAGCCAAAAAAATTGATGCCGATTACGAAGTTGGTGAAGAAGTTACCGACGAAGTAAAATTCATGGATTTTGGTCGACGTTCGATTCTAACTCTACGTCAGAATCTTTCTGCCCGAATTTTAGAATTAGAGAAAGACAATATCTTTAACTTGTACAAAGATCGGGTTGGCGAAATTGTTACCGGTGAGGTTTATCAAATCTGGAAAAAAGAAATTTTGATTCTAGATGATGAAGAAAACGAATTAATTCTGCCAAAAACAGAACAAATCCCATCTGATTATTTCCGTAAAGGAGAAACCGTTAGAGCGGTAGTTGTTCGTGTCGAGGTAAAAAATAACAGTCCACTTATTGTTGTTTCAAGAACTTCTCCAGTTTTCTTGGAGAGATTATTTGAACTGGAAGTACCAGAAATTTTTGATGGTTTAATTACAATAAAAAATATTGTTCGAATTCCAGGAGAAAGAGCTAAGGTAGCTGTTGAATCGTACGATGAAAGAATTGATCCTGTTGGAGCGTGTGTTGGGATGAAAGGATCGAGAATACATGGTATTGTTCGTGAATTACGAAACGAAAATATCGATGTAATAAACTACACCTCCAACACTCAGTTATTTATTACAAGAGCTCTAAACCCAGCTAAGGTTTCCTCGGTAAAATTAAACGAAGAAACCAAACGTGCTGAAGTTTATTTGGATCCTGAAGAGGTTTCCTTAGCAATTGGTAAAGGTGGATTAAACATCAAATTGGCAAGTCAGTTATCAGGATATGAAATAGATGTATATCGTGAGAAATCTGAAGAAGAAGTCGAGGAAGATGTAAACTTATCAGAATTTACGGATGAAATTGATGCCTGGATAATTGATGAGTTGAAAAAGATTGGTTGTGATACAGCAAGAAGCGTTCTTGATTTATCTCCAGAGGAGTTGGAAAAAAGAACTGATCTTGAAATAGAGACCATTAATGAGATTTTGAATATTTTTAAATCCGAGTTCGATAATTAAATTCTTCAGAATCATGATGTAAATTTTTGAAACGGGACATTTTAACAGTTAACTTTTAAATATGGTGAAAGTCGATAAAAATATAAGACTTAGTAAATTAGCGAGAGAACTAAACGTTGGTACTTCAACAATTGTTGAATTTCTGAACAAAAAAGGTATTCCGATTGATTCCAATCCAAATACTAAAGTTTCGGAAGAAGCATATAATATGCTTGCCAAAGAGTATAGCTCTGACTTGAATCTAAAAAAGGAATCTGAAAAGGTAAATCTGAAAAATACCCGCGAAAGAAAAGAGACAGTTTCAATCGAAAAAATTTCTAAAGAATCGGAGTCTGAAACTCATAGTAAAGAAAAATCTGTTGTAAAAACAGAAGAAGTAGTTCCGAAAAAAGAACCTGTAAAAATAGTTGGTAAAATTGATTTAGATGCATTAAAGCCTAAAGCAAAGAAACCACAAGAAACAAAACCGGAAGTCGCAGCAAAAGCGAATCCAGATAAGGTAGAAAAAACTATTAAGCCAGTTCAGTCTGAGGCTCCTAAAAAAGAGGCACCAAAGGCGGAGGTTACTACAGATAAACCTGTGGTTGGGATAGTTAAACCTCCAAAAGAAAAAACTGAACAAACATCGGAAGCGGTTAAAAAACCAGTTTCTGATGACCAAAATGTTAAAATGGAAACCCCGAAAAAAGAGGAAAAAGTTCGAGCTCCTAAAGAGGAGAAAAAAGATGAACTTAAAGTGGTTGGCAAAATTGATTTATCTGCTTTAAATCAAAAAACCAGACCAACCAAAAAAACCAAAGCTGAAAAAGAGGTTGAAAGAAGAGAGAAACAAAAAACACCTTCTTCAAAACCTTCAGCACAGGAAAATCCAGCATCTGGAAAAGAAGAAATTTACAAATCTTCTACCCAAAAACTAGCTGGTCCTACTGTAGTTGGAAAAATTGAACTTCCAGTTGAGAAAAAACCAAGTAGTAATAAAGATAAAGTATCTGCCAATCAGCGCAAGAAGCGCAAGAGAATTAAGAAAGATACTGAAAAGGTTAATATAGCTAACCCAGGACAGGGAAGATCTGGAAAACCAGGAACTCCAAGCGACAGACCAAGAGGAACCGGAGCAGGAGCAGCTAAGTTCAACAAACTGAAGAAGAAAAAAGTCGTTAAAAAAGAGGTTAGCGAAGAAGACGTACAAAAACAAATTAAGGATACCCTTGCCAGATTAACTTCTAAAGGAGGTAAATCTAAAGGATCTAGACACCGTAGAGATAAGCGTGACAGTGAAAGCGCAAAACGTGAGAGAATTGCAGAACAAATTGAAGCTGAAAAAAATATTTTAAAGCTTACTGAATTTGTTACAGTAAATGAGCTTGCTACTATGATGGCTGTTCCGGTTACAAATATTATTGCAACCTGTATGGGATTAGGTTTATTTGTGTCGATCAATCAACGATTAGATGCAGAAACCATTGCTATTGTTGCCGACGAATTTGACTATAAAGCTGAGTTTGTAAGTGTTGAACTTCAGGAATCAATTGAAGAAGAAGTTGATGAAGAAGGAGATTTATTAGATCGTGCACCTATTGTTACTGTAATGGGACACGTTGACCATGGTAAAACTTCGCTACTGGATTATATTCGTCATGCAAATGTTATTGCCGGTGAAGCCGGAGGAATTACCCAGCACATTGGAGCTTATAACGTGAAGCTTGATGATGGCAGAAGAGTTTCATTCCTTGATACTCCAGGTCACGAAGCTTTTACCGCGATGCGTGCACGTGGTGCTCAGGTTACTGATATTGCTATTATTATTGTAGCCGCTGATGATAACGTAATGCCACAAACAATTGAAGCAATCAATCACGCAAGTGCAGCAGGAGTTCCTATTGTATTTGCCATTAACAAGATTGATAAGCCAGGTGCTGACCCTGAGAGAATCAAAGGAGAATTGGCAAATATGAACTATTTAGTTGAGGACTGGGGTGGTAAATACCAGTGTCAGGAAATCTCGGCAAAGAATGGTATTAATATTGCAGAATTACTAGAAAAAGTTCTTTTAGAAGCAGAAATGCTGGAACTTAGAGCAAATCCAAATAAACGTGCTATTGGATCGGTAATCGAGTCATCATTAGATAAAGGTAGAGGTTATGTTACTACATTGCTGGTACAAGCTGGAACCTTAAAAATTGGAGATATTCTTTTGGCAGGTAGTTATACTGGTCACGTTAAGGCGATGTATAATGAGCGTGGTAATAGAATTGAGAAAGTTGGTCCGTCGGAGCCAGCATTAATTCTTGGTTTGAATGGTGCACCTCAGGCAGGAGACAACTTTAATGTGATGGAAAGTGAAAAAGAAGCACGTGGAATCGCTAATAAGCGTGAACAATTACAACGTGAGCAAGGACTTCGTACACAAAAACACATTACCCTTGACGAGATTGGTCGTCGTATTGCAATTGGAAACTTCCAGGAGTTGAATGTTATTGTGAAAGGTGATGTGGATGGATCGATTGAAGCTCTTTCTGATTCATTAATCAAACTATCTACCGAAGAGATTCAAGTAAATGTTATTCACAAAGCTGTTGGTCAGATTTCCGAATCGGATGTATTGCTTGCAACTGCCTCTAACGCTATTATTGTTGGATTCCAGGTTAGACCTTCAATCGGAGCAAGAAAACTTGCTGAGAAGGAAGAAATCGACATCCGCTTGTACTCTATCATCTACGATGCAATTGACGAATTAAAATCAGCAATGGAAGGTATGCTTTCTCCTGAAATTAAGGAAGAGATTACCGCTACTGTTGAAGTTGTTGAGGTATTTAATATTACCAAAGTGGGTAATATTGCAGGTTGTCTTGTTCGTGATGGAAAAATCAACCGTAACTCTAAAATCCGTTTGATTCGCGATGGTATTGTTGTTTACACTGGAGTACTTGGTTCGCTAAAACGTTTCAAAGACGATGTGAAAGAAGTAGCTAAAGGTTATGAATGTGGATTGAATATCGATAAATATAACGACATTAAAGTTGGCGATATGGTAGAAGCATTTGAAGAAATTGAAGTGAAAAAGAAATTGTAGTACACAATTCTATAGATAATAAAAAGCAGGCTATGTAGCCTGCTTTTTTTATACCTGAAATTTTGAAACAGTTTTTCCATAGAAACATAATTACTAATCAACATGTACTCTTTATTAGATAGAAAGATTCAAAAAAATCAGGAACAACTTTACTTACAAACTTTATGGGAAACTACTAATTGAGCTGTGTAACTTTAAGGGCACAAAAAATCCCTCCTACGAAGTGTAGAAGGGTTACTGTATATTTAAAAGAATTACAATAATTCTTTGTACTGTGCTGCGCTTAATAATTCATTCAATTCTGAACTATCAGTAATTTTGATTTTAACAATCCAACCTTCACCATAAGGATCTGAGTTGATCAAATCCGGAGCATCTTCCAGTTTTTCGTTGAACTGTAACACTTCACCCCCAATAGGCATAAACATGTCTGAAACCGTCTTCACCGCCTCAATAGTTCCGAATATTTCTTCTTTATCTAATTCATCGCCTTCTGTTTCCACTTCAACAAAAACGATATCTCCAAGCTCTCCTTGAGCAAAGTCAGTAACACCAACAAAAGCTTCTTTGCCTTCAACACGAATCCATTCGTGATCTTTAGTATACTTTAAATTTTCAGGTACATTCATGATAATATGTTGTTTATTAAGAGTATTAAATTACTGGTCAAATTTACATTTTTTTTTTAATTATAAAATATCACCTCCTACCGAATTGAATGTTTAATAACTTATTCTTATTCATTCTAGATGACACAACAAAAAAATTGATACTCTTCCCTGTTAACAAGCCAAATTATCTGATTAATTCGAAAGAGTAAAACGAATACTTGCTCCAAACTCGGTTGTTGTAGTTGGATACGAAAGCGAAACATAAGGAGTATTCACAATACGATCGTAATACAATCTTAAATTAAACCGATTACTCAATACATAGTCGGCACTAAATTTAAGCGTTACTACTTTTTGTCCTGAAGTTAGCTGATCTACCTCGTCAACAATTTTCCGGATAATCGTATTATTTTTTCTAATGGACAAGTCGCCACGTAAATTTAAATCAGATTTAAACTTCTTTTGTCGAGAACCAGAACCTATTATCATTCCAAAATCATCGAAGCGGTAACCAAGTCCAAAAATCATTTCGTTGGAAGCAACTTCGGTAAGCTGTGTGTTCGACAAACTGAGAATTAAATTTCTTGTTCTTTTAATTTCAAAACTAGTAGAGAAATTATTTTTCCAGATCATATCCACATTAATCAGTGGATTAAACTGTTCATTTATAGAAATAGAGTTGGCTTCGTATAGAGGTAAAAAGTTATCCGACATATCACGAATAATACTAAATCCATCTTCACCTTCCTCATAAGTTAAGTTTGTATTATAGGAACCCACATCGTAGGTAGCAGAATAAGAATGACTCAAATTGATCGATTTAAAATACCTTTTAATTAAAGGTAATTTAGACAAACCTTCGAAGGTAACCCTCCAATTTGGTTTCATTTGAGTAATAGCAGGAAACAGTTTGTCATACCCCTTTCCACCGTTGCCATATGCCTTAAGGAAAGCTGGAATTAAAACTTCCTGGGATGTTTCTCCATAACCTTCATAATAGCCGGTCTCCACAGTTGTTACTTCAGTTCCTTTCATAACTTGTTCGGTTATCATTTTTTCGTCGTAATCTGCTCCATATCTCGCTTTTGCCAATCGCAAACTTTCATTCTTTCTAATTTCTAAAAACTTATCGAAGTATTCAGAAGAATAGTCACCAGTATTTCCAATGGTAAAAAAGGCAGATTTTATACTCATAAAACTCATACTGAAGTTACCAGATTTAACCAAATTTTCGGCAGTAAATTTATCACTTCCCGAATCATAAATATAGTATTCGCTCCGGTTACGAGAATAATTTCGATTTGCTGTTAAATCAATTTTTAATCCTTTTAAAGGTTCAATAGTACTTCGAATAGTAAAGTTTTGAGTATGACTCATAACGTATGGTTCATACAAGCTTTCATCTGTTGTAATCCAACCTTTGTCCGCAGCAGTTTGAGCAAAATTATTGTCCTGATTACCAATTAGGAAATTAAACCCTGGAGCTTTGGTTCCATTATACGATTCACCACCAAAATAATTCGTTTGTGGCATATATCCTGATAAAGTGGTGGAATTAATTTCCGAGTAATTAATTGAAATATTACGAACACTCATTACACCTCTAAGTATATTTTCACCAATTAAAGCAAAAATTCCGTCGCTTTCTGAAAGCTTTCCGTTTACTCTTACCCTAACATTTCGCACATCCTCGCTCGCTGTAATCTTAGCCCGGTTTCCTGTTACTGCTTTCACTTTAACATTTACTTCCTTACCTTGCGTATCGTATACCTTAATACTGATATCTTCGGTGGATAGTTTGTGATAAATTGAATAAGGAATTCCTGCTTTTAACTCTTCAACCGTACTTTCGTAATTTACTTTTTTGTAGCTATCAGTTTTCTTTTTGTATTTCCGGTTGGAGCTGTATTTTTGATTGATTCTTTTTAAAATACCAACCTTATTATACAAATTAACCATGTTTAACTGCCCGTTTACCTGAATGTTGTTCGAATTACGAATGGTATTTCCTAATTCGATAGTATCAGCGGTAATTGCCCCTGCATTCCAATCGTACGCACCCGCATAACGGGCAGTAACTGAAGTCCAATTCAGCAATGGAATTTTATTTATTGGAACCGTATACGTAAGATTGAAGTTATGATGGTACTGAATATTTCTACCACCATCCATCAAATTATTCCAAATAGAATCTTTCCATATATTATAGGATTCACGATCTCTATCTTTATCCACAATACCATCAGGTTCATCAATTCGAGAAGTATTAGTAGCAGAAAAATCAAACTTCAATCCTTTGGTTAGGTTGTATTTTAAATCGTAATACCGATACCAAATAAAATCTTTATCAAAAGTTGGATCGATTTTAATTGTGGTTAAGTCTGTACTTCCAACTTCAGGAATATTTCGTTTTTCTATTTCGCGGTAATAGCGTTGCAAATCCGATCGGAACGAAAGCTGTGTTGGCAAGTAGTAAAAATTAAAATCCTTCAGCAATCTAAACATCGGCTTTTGAAAAGCTTTCACCCGCTTAAATGGTTGCACATTTTTAGGAACATTATTATAGTTATAACTCAGCACACCTCTGTAATTTTTTTCCAAATCGCGAACTGTACTTATATCTCTCGAATAAGTTTCATTATAAGAATAGGTAAGCGACAAATTGGAAACGTCAAGTAATTTTGCTTTTCCCTCTGCCTTTTCAATACGAACATTGGTCAAGTTAAAACTCTTTCTTTTTGTATATTCTTGAGAAATTTTTTCAATAGAGTCACGCTCCGATTTAGAACCTGCATTATCCAGTGCAACATCCAATGGGATATCTGGATCTAACGGATTGTACTCCGGACTTACCGTTTCTTCGGAAATAGCATAATACATAGGAATTCGCACTCCAGATTTTTCAGGAAAGAATTTACCTAACTCAAAACTAGCGGACAAATCGTACTGAAAAATATTATCTTGGTAACGATCGTTCACACCATCTTCAATTCCTCCGAATCCAGAAGTAATTTTACTTCCTGCCCAAGTCACTGTACCAAAATCGGCCAACTTTGTTGTAACCCTAAGGTTAGCAGCCCAACCACCATCTTCATCAAAATCAGTTAGTCGCATTTCGTTTAACCAAACTTCAACAGATTTTAACTGATTATCGTCCATGCCTGTACCATCATCAGAAGGATTTTTCACCCCAATCATAATGGTTTTAATAGTTGCAAGATTTGGATTTCCCTTTATTCTAACAATATGCTCGTCGTGCAAGGCATCCGCGTCGCTAGACAAGGCTGCAACTTTTAAATCGTATACATCGGAATAATTTGCACTAGAACTCCGAACAGCATCATTTCTTAATTGTTTTATGGTTTGAAACAAACTAAGTTTAAAATCGAATCGATTTTCATCTGGCCAAACGGTTAAACGATCATCGTCACTATCTCCATTATAAAGACCAGCTGGAGTTAATTTTAATGGAATTTCATATTCGTAGTAATTGTCCTGATAATCTGAACCTAAACGAACAAATACACTTACTTCATCGTCTCCAAGAGCATAACCTTCAATTTGTTCCGCATGAACATCCATTTTAAACTTACCATATTTTCGAACGTCCATGTTAAGGGTTTTGTATGCCCCTCTCCCTTTTCCATCTTCCAAATCAGTAATCTTTAACAGTATCGCTTGTTCGTTCAATTGGATCAATTGAGGATTACTTGGATCCACCACGCGATCGATACCTGGAGGTAAAATATAATTAACTGGTTCTTTACTTGCATTCTCCTCGATATTTACTGCTGTAATATCAAAACCTGCTTCCGAAACGATATCATCCATTTCATTTTCATTGATCGATTGATCGTATCTTCTCCAATCATCACGCACTAAATCAAGAGTTGCAAATCGAAGAACCACATCTTCTTCAAAATCTTTCATGAACATTCTCATAAAACGAATGGATGTAAAATCACTTATATTACCATAAGAATCGTCAAACTCATCAACCGGAATCTTAAATTGGTACCAATTAACAGAACCTTCTGTACCGTTTTCCAAATCCACAGTGCTGGTTACCTTATCAACAATGAAGTTTTGCCCCACCTGCATTTCTGTTGGTGTCAAATGTACTTTGTATTGATAATATGCTTCTGTTTCACTTAAAGTATTATCATGGTTAATGTCCTCAACATCCGGCAATGTGGTTGCAGATGTAGGATAAGAACTACCCGATAATTCCGATGTAGGTGAGTTACCCTCCGGACCATTATATTTTTTATAACGATCCAAAATACTCACTTCATCGCTATCGTAATCGGCTCCTCTAAAGTAATGATAATCATCACCCGATGGATCATTTTGAGCCAATACATATGCTCCTGAACCAGCTCCTAAGTTTGCAGAAATACTTATTGCTTGAATATATTCATTAAAGTAAGTCAACTCATCCTCCGAATTCAATCCGTCCAATCCAACATCCTGATACCTTCTGGAATTTGTATTGTTATCGAAAGCATTTACCAAAGATTGAACCAAAGGAACACGACCCCATTTTGTACTGTCTACCAAAGTAACCACTTCATCGGTTGGCAAACCGTTCTCAAATGATTTTCTAGAATCTCTTAATATATCCTCTGAAACATTTCCAAGGTTAAAATACAAATCCCCTCCTTTATGATTTTGCTCGTAAACGAATGGATCCATCATCCAAAACTCCACGTAGGCAATATTTGCTGCTTCGAAATCATTAGTTTCAATTTTCCGCATAATACCACCCCATCTCGATTCTGGCGCTTTAAGAGAACCATCCGGATTCATCCCTTGAGAAATCCCAGCCTGTCCGTCTACATCAAAATTATAAGGACCTTTTTCGTCTGGATAATAAGCCATATTCAACACAGAAATATTGGTTGGAACCCCCGAAGCAGTTTCTTTATTTGGCCAGATTTCTTCTTCGTATATTTCTCGAACAAAATGATTCGATTGTTGATCCTTATCGGATTTTATATGCCCCGGTGTTGCCGAACTATTTCGTAGAAATAAAGGATCAATAACGTACCAAGCTAATTTCGCACGGTTATATCCATAAGCTAAATCATTATTCAAATTTCCTTCCGGGAAAAGGCTTTCATTATTTTGAGGAGTACTTGCCAAAACCCAAGAACTTAAACTTTTCATGTCAATCGAAGTTTCTGTTCCCTCAAAATCATCGATATATGATGTTCCCGAACTACCAATTGCTTTATTGTGACCAGGAATCAGCTGAGCAAATTCACCTTCAATAGCAATTGATGACGGTTCTTTGGTTTCAATAAATGGAATTTTATCGACCATCCGGGTTAAAAATTCAGATTCGGTTCTATAACTACCATTTAATCCCCAAATAGTATTTGATATTGGCTCATCGCCAATATTAACTTTTTGTGTTAAAGGCTGTTCCGAAAGATGCATCATGGTGGCACCAAGATTAAAATCATCATTAAACTGATAATCCATTTGAACACCCATTAATGTTTTAGTTTGGATATTAAATAGTGAATTATTTTCTGATGAAATAGAAATTGGGGTGCTTGATTCCAATAAACTTTGATTGATAATTTTCACCCTTCCTAAGGTGTAATCAACCGTATAATCAATATTTTCGACAAGCTCCCGTCCCCCCGCTTTAACACTAACCGAACCTGGTTCCACATTTAGGGCATTTAACGAGATCTCCGAACTTGTTGATGATTTGTAACTACCTTTTAAACTATACTTATTTTTTTCGGCAATTTGTTGTGCATCGTTCTGCGTTAAGGTATAAAGTTCCTCGAATACATACTTATCTGCAATTGCATCGTTATTAATTTTTTCTCTTAAGTAACTACCAAAAGGCTCAATCTCTGGAAATATAATTCGTCCATTGGTTGAGTAAATTGTAATTCCATCAATAAAATCGAACATGCCATCGGCACCCGGATCCAATTGTGAATTCAAATTATCAACATTTAAAACCTCAAGCAGACTTTTATTTTTAATATCTCCTTCGGTAATGTAGTTAATTGAGGTACCAGCATTCGCATTTTGGTACAATACGTTTAATATAAAATCCTCTTGATTTACTTGAAAAGCACCAATATTATAGATGTTTTTCATCATTAATTTCCAGGTAGGCATTTTAGGACTCAGATTGGTTCCTTTCAGCAACTTCATAATAAGGGTTTGAGGAGCACTAACACCATCGCTGGTAAATTCTCCCACTCGAAACACTTGTCCTCTGTAAGTATACTCGAACGAAACCGCTAAAACTTCATCTGCATTTAATGCTTGGCTTAATGAAATATAACCCAATTTTTCATTCACCGAATATTCCGATTCGGATAGTTTTCGTGCATTTTCCACTTTTTCGTAATCGGTACCGCTAACAAAACTGGGAGCTAATGGATTCAATGTACTTGTAACCTGATTAATATCACGAATACCAGAATAGGTGCTTGTCATTTGCTGATACAGATCATTCAACTCGTTGTTCGGTAAATTACCTGTTCCTGTTTGCGAAAATACTGAGGGATTAGAAATATTAGCAGCATCCTCGGCCAAATCTACATAAGCAACAAGGTTTCTGGAATCCTGAAAATTGGAAGTTTTATTTGTTACCCAAACCTCCACTTTATTTATGGCAATCCCCGAATTAATAACAGGAAGATTTTTCAATGCCTGATCGTAATGATCGTAAAAATATTTGGATAGGAAAAAATGTCGGTTTGCTTCGTATTTATCTACTGAAATTTCAAACTCATTTTCTTGAGCACCATTCTCCATTTCAATAACGCTAGTTTCCCCTTTTTGCTGAGAAAAAATAGATGTAACAGATAACTTTCCGAATTGCATTTGCGCCTTTACCCCAAACAAATTTTGACCGCCTGTGATCAGTGTATTGGAGATTGGCATTGAAACATTCCCAGCTTCAATTTTCTTAATAATTTCATCTTCGTCACCAGAATATTCCAAACGCATCTGATTTTCGAAATCAAAAGTAGCCTCGGTATTGTAATTTACATCCATTTTCAACTTCTCGCCAACGGTACCCGTTACGTTCATTTGAATCTTCTCATCGAAATCGAAGCTGGTTGTTTTTCTAAGATTTACAGGAAGGGTTGGATTTTCGACCTTGGTAGTATTAATACCAAAAGTTAATTCAGCTGATCCCTGCGGTTTGATTGAAATTGTATTGCTGCCAAAAATTTTATCAACAAATTGTCCTCCTAATTTCAAATCTGGAACTAATTCATCTCCACCAGCACCATCACTTTTACTTCTCTCCATCCAATAATCTCGAAGCGACTTATCTGCTTCGTATTGTTTGTACTCTTCCTCAGTCATGCTAATTGGACGACGATAATCCACATCGCCAATTCGAGTTACTAAAATATAGTTGCCCGAAACAGGATCGTACTCAATAGAGGTTTGAATATTTTGAGGATCTTTAAGATAAAGAGGAGATTGATTCTGAGATCCAAATTCCAAATTATCATTTACATCATCAAAAGGATAAGGTAAAGAGTTGTCTTTAGCATCAGGATTATCTTTGTAGAATGGAGATTTTGCATTAACTACGCGATTCGTTCCGCTTTTTGTTCGTTTGGTAGTATCCTGTTGCTGTGTTACTTGTAACTCATTATTCAAAATGGAGTTACGAGCATTCAGACTGTAGTTACTTCCCAGAGCACTACAGAACAATACTATAAAAACAGTCAATATAAATTTAATCAGTTTCTTCAATGGTTGATTACCTTAGGTTAGTAAAGCAATTACGTTCTTTAAATTACAATTGTTTCAAGGCCAGTTTAATTAGATCCTCAACACTTGCATCGCGATTCGCTGTAAAAAGTTTATCTATAACTTTAGTCACCGAATTCTTTGCAAATCCTAACATTACTAAAGCAGATAACGCTTCTTCTTTGGTAGTATTGTTCTGCGGCAAAGAAAAGTCGGATATATCAGTATCTTTTCCAAGTTTATCTTTTAGTTCGATAATAATTCGCTGTGCCGACTTAGCACCAATTCCTTTTACTCCCTGTAATGTTTTTACATCACTCGAAATAATTGCAGTTTGAATTTCGGAAGGCGTTAAAGAGGAAAGCATCATTCGAGCAGTGTTTGCACCAACACCCGACACCGATATTAGATAACGAAAAATTCCTCTCTCATTCGCATCTATAAAACCAAACAAAATATGTGCATCTTCGCGCACCACCTGATGCAAATACAACTGCACCTCTCTATGTCCAGACAATTTAGAATAGGTATTTAATGATATATTTAAAAAATACCCAATTCCGTTAGTTTCAATAACTACCGAGGTTGGTGTTAGCTCAGCAATTATTCCTTTGATATACTCAAACATAAAATATGAATTGGATTTCCTTGTTTAGAACGTTAAAATATGTAAAATTATGCAATTTTTATAATCAATACTTCCCTTTTAACAAAAAATAAAAGAGCGATTTAGATTCAACCGCTCTTTTCACTATTTTTTTGAAAGTTAATTACGAATTTTTTGATGCTTCTGATGTTTGCATCGGATTCTTACTAATTTCTTCGAAATTTTCTCGATTTCTATAAACATCAATTGCCATATACAAGGCTTGCTGAAAAGATTTTTCAGACGCAACATTTGTTCCTGCAATAGAATAGGCTGTTCCGTGTGCTGGTGATGTTCTAATTTTAGATAATCCAGCTGTAAAATTCACACCAGAATCAAAAGCCAAAGCTTTAAAAGGAGCCAAGCCTTGATCATGATACATTGCCAAAATAGCATCAAATTTTAGATAATCTGACGAACCAAAGAAACCATCGGCAGGATAAGGTCCTAAGGCCATAATTCCCTTTTCGCGAGCTTCATCCAAAGCAGGAATTATTACATCGATTTCTTCTGTGCCAATTAACCCTTCGTCGCCAGCATGCGGATTTAAGCTTAAGACCGCAATTCGTGGTTTTCTAATTCCAAAATCCTTCTGTAAAGAACTATTCAGGATATTCAACTTACTTATAATATTCTCTTTTGTAACTACTTCGGGAACTTTCGAAATAGGTACATGACCTGCAACAACTCCCACTCTAAGCTTATCACTAATTAAAAGCATTAATGATTTTCCAGAATTCAATTTGCTTTCTAGATATTCGGTGTGACCTGGAAATACAAAATCTTTAGATTGAATATTCTTTTTATTGATTGGAGCTGTCACCAACACATCAATTAATCCCTTTTCTAAATCGGCAACTGCAGCTTCTAAAGCCTTAAATGCTGATTCGCCAGCACTACTTGTGGATTTTCCTAATTCAACTTTTATATTTTCATCGACACAATTAATAATATTGGTTCGATTCGGATGTGCTTCCTGAGCTTCCTTTATATTATTTAAACTAAAGGTTTCTATATCAAGAGCTTTTCGGTGATAGGCTGCTACTTTTGGAGAACCATAAATAATAGGTGTACAAAGCTCGTACATCCTTTCATCCATCAAACTTTTAATAATAACCTCGTAGCCTATTCCGTTAATATCGCCATGAGTGATTCCAACTCTTATTTTAGTGTTTTTCATCTGTCATTCATTTTATATCAGTGGACTGATATTACTTTCAATTGTTCTATTGTAATTTGCTATTACCAAAAATACTGAACAAGAAAATAATCAGTTATATCTATACTTCTGCAGCCATCTGCCTTTGTAAATACAAAGAACCGAAGGATTAAGAAACACATTTGCAAGACATTGTGCTTTCATTTTAGAAAATCATTACAAAAATAGAAAGATTCAATAAAAGAGCATCATCTTTTCAATTATTCTATGAGCGATATTGTTTAATAAATTCAAATAACAATCGTACACCAACCCCTGTACCACCTTTCCCTCTATAATTATCGGTAGCACTTATAAATGCAGGTCCGGCAATATCCAGATGAATCCATGGATAATTGGTAAAATGCTCTAAAAACTTCCCAGCAGTAATTGCTCCTCCATCCCGGCCACCAAGGTTCTTTAAATCTGCAATGTCCGACTTTATTAACTCTCCAAACTCTTCCCAGAAAGGAAACTCAACCAATCGTTCATACACTTTTTCTCCCGACACCTTTAGTTGAATCATTTTATCTTTACTCGCATCGTTTCCCATTGCAACCATACCATATTGACCAATGGCAACGGCGGCTGCACCTGTTAAAGTAGCCAAATCAACAACAAATTCTGGTTTGTACATATCGGCGTAACTAAGAGCATCGGCCAAAAGCATTCTTCCTTCGGCATCGGTATTTAAAACCTCCACTGTTTTCCCATTATACATTTCAACAACATCACCAGGAACATAAGCATTCCCACCAGGGCGATTATCGGTTGCTGGAATCAAACCAATAACATGAATTGGTAATTTAGCTTTCGCGATTGCATAAATAGCTCCGGCTACCGATGCAGCACCACCCATGTCCGATTTCATCAAATCCATGCTATCTTTAGTAGGCTTCAGGCTCAATCCTCCTGTATCGTAAACAACTCCTTTCCCAACAAAAACAATAGGTTTGGCATTTACTGCGTCTTTTGATTTCCACTCTAAAATAGAAAAAGTTGGCTCATCAATACTTCCTTTATTCACTGCCAGCAAACCTCCCATTTTTAAACTTTCAATTTTTTTCTTTCCAAAAACTTCCACCGAAAATCCAGCTTTACTTCCCATTGTACGAATTTCCTCGCTAAGTTTTTCTGCTGTAAGGTAGCTTAATGGTTCATTTACCAATTCACGAGCAAACCGTACTCCCTCTACTATAGCAATTAACTCATCCACATGGTTTTGACCTACAACACTACTATCAATAAAAACTTCTTGAAGCGTATGCTTTAATTTTTTTGTATCCGTAAAGTATTTTAGAAATTGATAATTACTTAATGCAATACCTTCTGTTAAAGCAAGAATTGCCTCCAAATCGTTCAGCATATCCTGCAAAACAATTTTGGTGATTTTACTTTCCTGAATTTTGCCATGCAAAGAGAAACCCAATTTCCTCATTTTTTCTAAATCGGAATCGGCAAACTTCTTGGTATCAGTTACATGTAAATACAGCTTTTGTGTATAACGATTCAGTTCAATTAAAAGAACTTCGTCGGCAATTTGCGCATCGACAAACTTCATTTCCTGCTCGGAAAGAGGAAGATTTTTATAATTTTCACTTGTAGCTAAAAAAAGAACATTATCGTTCTTGTTCAACTTCTGATTGCTTTTTACTTCTATTTTCATGGAAACTACTATTTAGAGTGAAGTCCTGATTTATCAACGTGAACACTTGTATTACCGCAAGATACAACTACTACTTTCATTGCATCCCCTTAATGTAGTAATAAACAAATATCTTCAGTTGATTTTTATAGTCAAGTAAAAATAGTAAAAAACCAGGCGGAAAACATTACTCCTTGAGTATGAAAATAAAAACCGCAGTTCAAAGCTGCGGTTGTTTTTACAATTTATCGGGATTTTCTTTGAAATAATTTCTAATGAGTACTTTCTTCAGTTCTCGTAAAATAATTAATTCTGTCAGTAATTCTGATTTCGGAACATCCGGAAAATCCAATTCTGTTCTAATTATTTGTTTCTCGTTCACATCGATCTGATACAATAGTAACACTAATCGGTGATAATCCCGATCCAGCAAATAAGCGATATGCTCATTTAATTGATTAAAAAGTTCTTCGTAAGCATTATGAATTTCCCCGGAAAATTTCACCTCCAAACCAAACTGATCAAAATCTTTTTCGATTTGGGCTGCCACTTGCCGAATTACCTCCTCGCGATTACGATAAGGTTCAATGCTCAAATTTTTTAAATCGGGTAAATTCACGTTCTATTTTTTTTCGATACTAGTGTAAGAGTACATGATCGCTTCCAATTCCCTCAACAATTCTCGTTTGTCGTGGTTCGGATAGTAAACGTATGAATCCAAGCAAACTACTCTATTGTTCTTTTGGTCGAGAAAAGTGATATTAACAAAAGGACCACCCATAAAATCGCCATTCACTTTCCACAAGCCTCGTGTTTCGGAAGCATAATTGTCGAAAAACTCGAATTGACGATTCGAGATCGGAAAACCCATTTCAGTACACATATAGCTCCCTTCCTTAGGTCCAGGGACATATTTTTCCAGTAAGAAATTTCTCTTTTTTACTACCGCTTCTTTTAAAAATGCATCTTCGGAAAGATAATCGTAGGTATAAATAAACATACCTTGACTGGTACTTGGTGTTTCTTTACTCACCCAAATAAAATCAGCCTCTTCCTTATTAATAGTATATCCAGGAGGAAAAGACAAGGTGAAACCATTTTTCTCTTTTAGTTTTTCAAAAATTTCCTGAACAGCACTCTTTTTGAAAACTTTAAGTATTCGATCCCGTTCTCCAACATGAAAATAAGCGATAATTTTATTTTTATTTTCACTCAAAAGTTGAATCATCTCCTTATTACTCTTTGCTTCGATTTTCATGAACGATTGTGTTTTTGCATACAATTCATTCTTAACGGAAATCTTATTCTCGGTAACTTTTGACGACACCCGTAGATCCAAGATACTTCGGTGAGTTTTAAACATACTGGAAAACTCATTGTGCGTAAGTTGCAGTATGTTAAATAGAGACTCATCTTGTGGCAATCCAATTTGAGTATCATTTAATACAGATTTTAAAGTATCTCCCACACTTCCTTCATATAAAGCATCGTTGATTAATACTACTACTTCTCCAGATGCTCCAGTTACAGTAGGCCGTAAGCCCTGTGTTGTTTTTTTGCAGGAAGAAATACTTACTACCACAAGCAAACTAAATAATACTGTTTGAATTATTCTCTTCATAATTTTTAAGTTTACAGAGACAAATGTTTCTATTCGTAATGAACTATTTTTAATACCATTCCAGGCACTAATTCCTTAGAACGAGTAATACTATTTAATTCTACCAAATCGTTCGTCGATTCTAACTGAAACCTGTCAGCAATTGATCTTAAACTATCTCCCGACTGAACTTCATATAACAAAAACCGGCTTTTTTTCAACGACGGATCTCTTTGTGGCTTTTGAGCCAAAGTATCGGAAGGATATACCCAAATTTTTAATTTCTGTCCAATAAAAATATCCGGACTCTCCATATCGTTCCACTCTTTGATATTATTAATTGTACAAGCGTATTTCATTGCTATTTTATGAAAATACTCTCCTGCCTCCACTTTGTGAAGAATACAATATTTTCCGTCGGTACTAGAAAGATCTTTTTGCAATTCCAGATACTTTTTAGGTTCCTCTTTCATGCCATAAATAATCTCTTCCGAATCGATAAAATCTCCAACTTTAGCAATTGGAAGCACTAATTTAGCAGGAAGCTCACACAAAGGAATTAAATCGCATTTATAAATTGGATTCAATTCTCGAACCGCCTCCAAAGACAAATCGAGAACTTTAGCAACATACTTAAAAGAAACTGGCTTATTTACAGTAACCGGCGAAATTCGAAAGTAGGGATAAACATTTTTAGCTGGAACAATATTGTGTTCTGAACTATAATTCATTACGTAATTTACGGCAATAAATGCCGGTACATAATTTCTGGTTTGTTCAGGTAAATAAGGAGATATTTCCCAAAAATTGGTTTTCCCACCAGAACGTTGAATGGCCTCGCGAACAATACCAGGTCCACCGTTATAGGCAGCCAATGCCAGTTGCCAATCGCCAAAAATCCGATGCAAATATTGCAAATATTTGCATGCTGCTTCTGTCGATTTCTCTGGATCCATTCTCTCGTCTATATAAGAAGTAATTCTTAAATCGAACATTTTACTGGCATTAAACATGAACTGCCATAAACCCATAGCTCCGGATCGTGATTTTGCTTTTGGATCGAGTGCAGATTCTATCACTGCCAAATATTTTAATTCAAGTGGCAACTCATATTTATCCAGATACTCTTCAAATAATGGAAAATACAATTCGGAGCGTTCAATAATTTTGGCGGTTTTTGCCCGATGACGAATAGCGTAGGCATCAATATATCTTCTTACAATAGGCTTAAAATCCAATTCAATTGGACTTTGCATATTGAGTTTATTCATTCTTTCCTGATATATTTCATCGGTAAAAACAGGAATATAATTCGCATCAAGAATCACATTTTTAGGAAGATCTTCTTTTAGTATCTCCGATGTAAAATGGATTAGTCGCTGATTAATTTCATTAATATTCTCCGGTTTTTCTTTATTAAGAACATCAAAAAGAGACTGGGCATCTGTCTGAGTGACAAAAGCCAAGTTAATAATGAAAAGAAGTAAATATTTCCCCATAGATATTAACATTTAAGTGCCCTTAAATTTCGTAATTTAATGCGACACGATGCTATTTCAAGACCAAAATAACATAAAAAAAACATTTATTTCTAAATGTTACACGCAAAATGAATCTAAATAACTAAAAAGTTAGTTTTCAGTGCCATTTTATTGAGTTTTAAATAAAAAAATCACAAAAAAAAAGGCAGGAAGTAAATCCCGCCTTTAATGAATTATTTATTTTCTGATTCTTTATCTTTACTCTTATCCTTATCGTCCTGATCTGTAGCTTTTTTAAACTCCTTCATTCCTTGCCCTAATCCTTTCATTAGTTCCGGAATTTTTTTCCCTCCAAAAAGAAGTACAATTACAAATACAATAATTACGATTTGCCAGGGGCCAACCATTCCGGCTAAAACAAAAAGATTCATATCTATTTTTTTAATGATTTATACTACTAAGTTACTAATTTTAATGAAATTCTTATTTCATATTAGAAATCCATTTCACGATATCATTACCATTCGCAAATATTAGAAGCCCAAACAGTAATACCATCCCGGTAATCTGTGCATACTCCATAAATTTATCGCCAGGCTTTCTTCCAGTAACTATCTCATACATCAAGAACATTACATGACCACCATCTAAGGCAGGAATTGGAAGAATATTCATAATTGCTAAAATAATAGACAAGAATGCTGTTAAGTTCCAGAAAGCATGCCAATCCCAAACGCCCGGAAATATACTGCCTATTGTTATAAAACCACCAATTGATTTATATGCTTTAGTTTCCGAAGAGAAAATCAGTTTAAACTGCTTTAAATAATCCGATAATTTATCGATGCCTTTATTAAAACCTGCAGGAATTGATTCAACGAAACTATATTTTAAAGTTGCATACTCTAATACTCCAGCTTCCATTTGAGGGTAGAACCCTAATTTTCCATCATCACCAACGGTAAGCTTAACTTGCAACAATTCTCCATCACGATTTAACTGCACTAAAACCTCCTTACTTTTATTTGCAAGCAAATTAGTTTGCAGTTGATCGTAGTACTCGAAGCCAACAGAATCGATCGAAACAATTTTATCTCCTTTCAAAATTCCAGCTTCACTTGCCGGAGATTCTTCTACTACTTTACCAATAGATATGGCGCTATATGGATAACGAATATCGAATACTGGACTTAAAGCAAACCCTTTACTACTTCTCTCCAATAAAGCAGGAACAAAAGAGGAAGGAATCTCGATACTTTGTTGCTCATTATTTCTTATAAACTGAATCGATTTTGGACCATTCAAAAGAATATCAGGAATAATATCATTAAATTTTTCAATCTTCTTATTATCTAAGGAAACGATCTTGTCGCCATCCTGCAAACCGATACTCTCGGCCAATGAATCGCAAACAACTCCATATTTTACATTTTCGACAGGAAGGTATTGTTCTCCCCAAGAATAAAGAACTGCGATATAGATAACAAATGCTAAAATAAAATTTACCAAAACGCCACCAACCATAATCAATAGTCGTTGCCATGCTGGTTTCGATCGAAACTCATAAGGTTCTGGTGGTAATTTCATCTGCTCCTTATCCATCGATTCATCGATCATTCCAGAAATTTTCACATACCCACCAAGTGGTAACCATCCAATACCATATTCTGTTTCTCCTTTTGTGAATTTAAACAAAGAAAATCCAGGATTAAAAAACATGTAGAACTTCTCCACTCTAGTTTTAAACAATTTTGCAAATGCAAAGTGTCCTAATTCATGTAACACAACCAAGATGGACAAACTCAACAAAAACTGTCCTATTTTAACAACTACTTCCATTCAATTTCAATTAATAATTTAAACACTTTTATCGGCAAAAACCTCCAATAAATTAGCGGATGCCTAAGATAGGTATTTTTTACAACATAGATAAAGCAAGCTTTCTAGCTTCCTTATCGGTAAACACATAATCTTCGTAGCCTGGATTTTTAATAAAATCGGCTTTATGCATACAATTTTCAATAATATCGCTCATTTGTAAAAATCCGACCTCATTTCTTAGGAAAGCCTCCACCATAATTTCGTTAGCTGCATTTATAATACAAGGTAAATTCCCACCTTTCTCCATGGCTTGATAAGCCAAATCTAGATTTTTAAAATTCTTTGAATCAGCAGCCTCGAAACTCAGACTCGGATAATCCAGAAAATTGAAACGGGCAAAATTGGTTTTTAATCTTTTCGGATAAGTTAGTGCAAACTGGATGGGAAGTTTCATATCCGGCAATCCCATTTGTGCTTTCATAGAACCATCTTCAAATTGCACAATAGAATGAACAATTGATTGCGGATGCACAATTACATCAATCTGAGAGGCCTTTAAATCGAACAACCACTTGGCCTCTATCGCCTCAAAGCCTTTATTCATCATACTAGCAGAGTCGATAGTAATTTTTGCTCCCATCTCCCAATTGGGATGCTTCAAAGCCTGCTTAGAAGTAACCTTTTCGAGAAATTTCTTATCCTTCCCTCGAAATGGACCTCCTGAAGCTGTTAAGTATATCTTTTCAATAGAATTCTCGAACTCTCCTGATAAGCATTGGAATATTGCTGAATGTTCCGAATCTACCGGATAAATATTCACTCCATTCTCTAAAGCCAGCTTTTGAATAATTTCGCCAGCAACCACTAGAGTTTCTTTGTTTGCCAAAGCGATATTCTTTTTAGCCTCGATTGCTTTAATGGTAGGAAGAAGTCCTGAATAGCCAACCATTGCAGTAACTACAACATCGATAGACGACATTTGAACTACTTGTGCAATGGCATCAATTCCAGCATATACCTTTATAGGCTCCTCTTTTAGAGCTTCGGAAAGTGCTGCATATTTTTCTTCGCAAGCAATGACAACAACATCTGGATGAAATTTTTTCGCTTGTTGAATTAACAATTCAATATTCGTATTTGCTGTTAGCACATCCACAATAAATTCATCAGGATTTGCCTCCACCACTTCTAAGGTCTGTGTTCCTATGGAACCAGTAGATCCCAAAATGGCAATATGTTTACTCATCAATAATTAGAGTTTTGTTTGTATTTAGAATTTGATAAAATCCTCAGGATTTAATGCTTGACCATTGTGCCACAATTCGAAATGTAAATGAGGTCCGGATGTAAGTTCTCCCGAATTACCAAGCAAAGCAATTGCCTCACCAGCCTTCACATGCTCGCCTGTTTTCTTTAACAATTCGGAGTTGTGTTTATAAATAGACAATAAATTATTGGAATGTTGAATTTGAATTACGTAACCAGTATTTAATGTCCATTCGGAGAAAACTACGGTTCCGTCTAATACCGAAGATATCCTTTCATTTAAACCTCCAACAATATCGGTTCCAAAGTGTTCAATTCTACTATCGTAATGATTTGTAATCATTCCTTTAATTGGTGCAAAAAAGTGAGTATTTGATAACCCACGAGCCTTTACGGCACCACCTAATGATAAATTATATTTTTCATCCTCCTCATGCTCCTTCCGAAAAACAGAATCGTTAGAAGAGGTAGTAAAACTCAAATCTTTATACTTAGGATCAACAATTGAATCATCCGCATTCTCAACAACATTATCAAAATCATTTCCTGAAACAACGTTTCGAATTCCCTGAAAAAACCGATCTTTTTTATCGAGCTCAACAATTAAAGAATCAACTAAAATTGCATTATTCTCGATATTTCTTCTCATTTCACCATCGGGATAACCAGGAATATATTCACGCAAAGGAGTAAAAGCAATGAACAATGTTACCAAAGCAATCAGAATAATAGAAAACAATCCTGTAACGGTAAAAACATTTAAACGTGATAATCGAATCGATAATACCTCATCAAAAGTACCTTCATTGGAAATAGTTAACCTGTATTTGTTTTTTAATTTCTCAAGTAAAGGTTTTTTATCTTTTAAACGACTCATAATCAAAGGATCTAAAATATTTACGCAAAGGTAAGAGAATTAGCGTAAAATATTCACTTCTGAGAGGGTAAAAATTGGCAATAAAAAAAGGGCTTTGGATTTCTCCAAAGCCCTTTCGGTAGTAGCGGGAGCCAGACTCGAACTGACGACCTTTGGGTTATGAGCCCAACGAGCTACCACTGCTCCATCCCGCAATATATTTTCAAAAGATACAATCTTATAATGTCTTTTTAGGCTTTCTTATCCTAAATCTTAGTAGCGGGAGCCAGACTCGAACTGACGACCTTTGGGTTATGAGCCCAACGAGCTACCACTGCTCCATCCCGCAATATATTTTTAAGACATATCTTTCGTTTTGCGGTTGCAAAGATAGGAGGCTTTTGTTCGAAAACAAAATTATTGGAATAATATTTCGACAACCCCTTACAAATATTGAGCTAAAGCAAGATGTACCCTCTGTCAATCATACAGATACGAAGCTCAAAAAAAATATCAAAAACTTGTTACAATACAACCTCTTTCACGTCTAAAAACGCTTCCTCTAAAATTGTCATTTTCGCAAACATGAATTCATAGTAGCTATTCCAATCCTCTTTATTGTAGATCGAAGCTCCTTTTAAGTGATAATAAATCATACCTACCTCTTTAAATCCTTCAATAAAGTAATCTTTTTCCCATTTTAAATCTGCTCCACACGTTTCCATTATTACCGGCTTATATTTTTCAAACCGCTCATAAACAGAATGTCTTTTCGATTCTAATTTGCTATCAAATTGCAAAATTACAAATGCGCCATTCTCATTCAAATCAAACTTCAACTGCACTTCCTTAATTTGGGTTCCGCGCAAAACCCAGGATGTCATTTTTCTACCTTTCTCTTTTGAATATCTTTTAAATCCATCCCAAAACTGGATCTTTGCTTCTTTCGCTTCTTCCTTTGTATACATGTTGCAACTTTATTTTTTACAAAAATAAGGATATCTTGCTAGATATAATGGCTTGGAAGAATATGAATTCGAATTAAATTAAGATGAAAATTAATCTTATCTTTAAACACTCTAAATAACACAATAAAATTTTAATGCCGATAAAACAGATTTCCATATATATACAATTCTTATTCCTGCTTATTTCCCTGCCATCGCAGGCATCTTTTACTCAGGATACTATCTGTAAAGATTCTCTTTTGGTTGCAAGTTACGTTGAAGGTCCTCATGTAAGATACGTCTCCTTGTCGAGAATGGAAGTTTTTTATGTGGTGCACGACAGTATAAAAAACAGAACCAAAAAAATCAGTAAAACATTTCGTTTTAAAAATGACACCCTCATGTTCCGCGGATTTGCCGGAAAAGATACGTTAACCTATTTTATTCCGAACAAGATTAAATCAGAAAATGGAGAAAACCCTTCAAGTAACAAAATAGTTGTTTTGGGAGATATTCATGGGGAATTTGAATCCTTACTGGCCATTTTACGCTACAACAATATTATTGATGCAAGCAATAGATGGAATTTTGGGGATGGGCAAATAGTTTTTACAGGAGATGTTTTTGACAGAGGTGATAAGGTTACCGAATGTTTATGGTTCATTTTTCAATTAGAAATTCAAGCGAAGAAACAGGGAGGAATGGTTCATTACCTGCTTGGAAATCATGAAATGATGGCCCTACTATTCGATGATCGATATGTGGTGAATAAATATCAACATGCGGCTCATCATATTCAATTTCACTACTCTCATTTTTTCGACAAAAAGTCGGTTTTGGGCAGATGGTTACGTTCAAAAAATACACTTGTACGTATTGGAGAACAGTTATTTGTACACGGTGGCATTTCCCCTGAATTTCTGGAACAAAAAATGAGTATAAACGAGGTAAATACTAAAATGAGATACCATCTGAACAACTACACAGCTCTTGAAGATACCACACAAGTAGATTTATTTTTATATTCGAATAGTCCGTTATGGTATCGTGGCTACTTATCCAGAACTCCAAGTTACGAACGTATCTCTTTACAGGATGTATTAAAGACTCTGGAATTTTACAATTCTAATGTTATCATTTTTGGGCATACACCTGTTGCTAAAGTATATGCATTTTATTCGTTTAAACTAATTGGTATGGATGTACCGATAGGTGATCCAAACTATATTGACCAAGCTCTACTTATAGAGAATCAGAAATATTATCGGATATTTGCACATAAGGAAAAAGAACGATTACAATAAAACGGAAAGAATATGGATTTTTTTACTGCTATAATAACAAACTCGAATATTCCAACATCATTTATGTACTCGAATAATATTCTGGAATTAATGCTTCGATTCCTTCTGAATTTGGGGGTAACCGTTTTTGTAATTAACTACGTTTATTTTAGAGCTACAGGAAAACGATCCTACGTTTTTACCTATATCATGATTAGTACAACCGTATTTTTTCTTTGTTTCCTACTTGGAAGCATTGAGTTACAACTAGGTTTTGCTCTCGGATTATTTGCAATCTTTGGGATTATAAGGTACCGAACCGATACCATACCCATTCGCGAAATGACTTATCTATTTTTAGTCATTACCATATCTGTAATTAATGCGCTAACCAGAGGAGAAGTTAGTTTTAGTGAAATTGCGTTTACCAACACTGCTTTTATGGCTACCACTTGGGTAATGGAACGAGTGTGGATGAAACGCCATCTTGCCAGAAGAACCATAGTATACGACCGGCTTGATTTAATTCATCCCAGTCGGCATGCAGAATTAATCGACGACATACAAACCCGAACAGGAATGGTGGTTGCAAAATTTAGTATTGGACAAATAGATTTAGCAAAAAAAAGCATAAAACTAATTGTATTCTACAAAGAAGCCGCAACTCCCAATATATTAACCGATGCTGAACTAAGCGAAAGAAGCACCTGATTAACGAAACCCTTGCTTGATGACAATACTTTTTCGACACTACACTTTTTTAATACTTCTTTTTTTGACGACAGGAAGTACATGCCTTTTTGCAACTATACAGGAGAAAATAGATTCTGTTTATCATGCTCCCGATTTATTTGAATCCGATTCCCTTCTCGAAATTTCGATAACCACCGATTTAAAAGGCCTGGTAAAAGACGTTGGTGAGGATAACGAATATCACAAAGGACGACTTTCCTACGTACTTGGAGATTCAATTGTATCGATGATTGTGAATCTTAAAACCAGAGGGAATTTTAGAAAAGATCGAAGCATATGTGCATTTCCGCCTCTCACCATAAAATTTAATAAATCAGAGTCGAACTATTCCGTTTTCCACGATAATCACAAACTAAAATTGGTATCACATTGCCAAAATCGAAATTCTAAATTCGAACAAATGCTTGTGCAAGAATATCTTATTTATAAAGCATATTCTATTTTCACTCCCGAAAGCTTTCGGGTTAGAATGGTAAAAATAACCTATAAAGACAGTGAAGACGACCTAAAAGAGCTTACAAAACTGGCTTTTTTTATTGAAGATTTTAAAAAAATGGCTCGCCGAAATGGGAAGATAACCCGCTACGACAAAAAAGTACATCAAGATCGTACTAACATTGGTAAAATAACCAAACTCGCTATTTTTCAATACATGATAGGAAATACCGATTGGGGAGTCCCTACCCTTCATAATATTAAACTAATTTCTAAAAAGCCAACTTCGCGTTTAATAGCAGTACCTTACGACTTCGACTGGTCTAGCTTAGTGAATGCTCCTTATGCCGTTCCTAACGCAAAACTCGATATTAAATCCATTCATGATCGCTTATACCGAGGATATCAAAGAACAGAAGAAGAACTTGAATCTATATTTAAGGAGTTTAGAATGAAAAAGAAGTTTGTGTATGATTTATACACCAATTGTAGCTATTTAGAGGATAGCGAAAAAGAACGCGCTTTAAATTATTTCGATGAATTTTATGAGATAATAGACGATTCGAAACAGGTAAATTCTGAATTTATTGATGCCGCCCGAATAATAAAGCACAAAAAATAAATAGCACACCGCATACTTGATTCCACTGAAAATACTGTCTATTTTTACAGACAAATACTATATCGATGACTAATTTAGCTCCCTTTTTACACAAAAATTTGATTGAGGCTGGTTGCGACGAAGCTGGACGCGGATGCCTAGCCGGCCCTGTTTTCGCCGCTGCTGTAATCCTACCCAAAAACTTCTCCAACCATTTATTAAACGATTCAAAAAAACTATCCGAAAAGAATAGATATCTGCTTCGGGAAATTATTGAGAAAGAAGCAATTGCCTGGGCTGTAGGCATTGTAAGTCATACCGAAATCGACCAAATAAATATATTAAATGCCTCGTTTTTAGCAATGCACAGAGCTGTTGAACAACTTAAAACGAGCCCTGAGCACCTACTTATTGATGGCAACCGTTTCAATCCCTATCCCAATATCAATCATACCTGCATAGTAAAAGGAGATGGAAAATACTTATCTATTGCAGCGGCCTCTGTATTGGCAAAAACTTACCGCGATGACTTTATGTTATTAGAGCATGAAAAATTTCCATATTACGATTGGAAAAATAACAAAGGATATCCGACTAAAAAACATCGTATGGCGATTCGAGAACATGGAATAAACAGCATCCACCGAAAAACTTTTGCCTTGTTACCCGATCAACTTGAACTGAAATTCTAAAGAAGAAAGGCTCATTAGCAAGCAATTATCAATTCTCTTTAACGAGAAAAACACAGGGTTCATCTAATTTTAAGAATTCACAATAAATACAACAATCTGATTATCAATAATAAACAATAACAATGTGCTTTTTTCAATTTCTACAGAAAAATGGAATTGCATATTAATATTAACTTTGCTAATCGACTAAATACTTATAACAACAAATAACCATATTGGCTTATTAAAGCTAGCTGGGTTACATTAAAAAAATTTAAAGAAAACAAAATGAGAAAATTTGCATCATTAATTTTGGGACTAAGCTTATTACTTAGCTATTCCAATGCAAAAGCAGATGAAGGCATGTGGCTTTTATCTTTATTAAATAAAAATGTTGCCGAAATGCAGGCAAAAGGCTTAAAATTATCTGCCGATGATATTTATAACATCAATAAAAGCAGTTTAAAAGATGCTATTGTTGGTTTAGGATCAGAAGGAAGACCATTCCGTCATTTCTGTACCGGAGAAATTATTTCTGACCAAGGATTATTCCTTACCAATCATCACTGTGGATTTAATTCCATACAATCGCACTCCACCACAGAACACGATTACCTTTCGGATGGTTTTTGGGCTTACAATAAAAAAGAAGAGTTAACCAATCCTGGAATTACCGCTTCGATCTTAGTTCGCATGCAGGATGTATCGGAAGAAGTTCTTTCTACCGTAACAGACGAAATGACGGAAGAAGAACGTTACAACGCAATTGAAAAAATTGCCGTTGAAATAGAGAAAAAAGCCGAAGAAGGAAGCGATTACAAAGCAAATGTACAAAGCATGTTTGAAGGAAATCAATATTTTCTTTTTGTATATGTAATTTATAGAGATGTACGTTTAGTTGGAGCTCCTCCACAATCAATGGGAAAATTTGGCGGCGATACCGACAACTGGATGTGGCCTCGTCATACTGCAGATTTTTCAATGTTCAGAATCTATACTGGTCCTGATGGAAAACCTGCTTCGTACTCAGAAGAAAACATTCCATTAAAACCAAATCATCACCTTCCTGTTTCTGCTAAAGGAGTAGAAGAGCAAGATTTTGCTATGATTATGGGATTTCCTGGAACTACCGATCGTTATTTAACTTCTTTTGGTTTGGAAGAAACAATGAAAATTACCAACCAAAACCGTTACGATATCCGTACTTTAAAACTGGATATTATGAAGAAAGATATGCTTAAAGATGCGAAAGTTCGTATTCAATATGCATCGAAACACGCCGGAAGTGCCAATTATTGGAAATACTCAAATGAGCAAAATAAAGCACTTGCTAAGTTGAATACAATGGGTCACAAACAAGAAATTGAAAAAGAATATTTGGCTTGGGCAGATAAAAAATCGAAACGAGAAGCTAAATATGGAAAAGCTCTTGATATGATTGCCCAAGTTTATGCAGAACGTAAAGAAGTAATGAATTCAAACTCCTACTTAAGAGAAGCCTTATTAAGTGGTGCTGAAATGCCAATTTTCGCAATTCAACTAGGTGCATTACAAAGTCTTCTTACTGCAGAAACGCAAGATACTGAAGCAATTGAAAAAACTATAGAAGCTTTACGTGAAGGTGCCGAAGGATTCTATAAAGATTACAATGCTCCAACAGATCAAAAACTAATGGCCGGCATGTACAAAATGTATGCTGAAAATATTACTGCAGATCAGCAACCAACAATATTCAAAACTTTTAGCGAAAAGTATAGTAACGATTTCGATAAATTAGCCGAATATGTGTACGGCAACTCTATTTGTGCAACTTCTGAAAGCTTTAATAAGTTTCTTGATGCTCCAAAATTAGAAACTCTTGAAAATGATATCGCCTTCCAAATTGGAAGCTCAATTTTAGATAAATACAAAGAGGTTAGTGGCGAACTATCAAAAGGAGCAGAACAATTACAAAAAGGGAAACGACTTTTCGTTGATGGCTTAATGCAAATTAACAAGAAGAAAAATTTAGCTCCTGATGCGAACTCCTCTATCCGTTTAACTTACGGAAATGTTGGCGGTTATGTACCTAAAGATGGTGTTTACTACAAGCATTTTACTACACTAAAAGGAGTAATGGAAAAAGAAGATCCTACAAATGATGAATTTGTAGTTCCTGCAAAATTAAAAGAGCTTTACAACAAAAAAGACTTTGGTGCATATGCTAACAAAGAAGGTAATCTTCCTGTTTGTTTCCTAACCAACAGCGATATTACTGGTGGTAATTCAGGATCTCCTGTAATTAACGGAAAAGGCGAATTAATAGGAACTGCTTTTGATGGTAACTCCGAAGCTATGTCAGGCGATATCGATTTTGAAGAAAATCTACAAAGATGTATCAACTTAGATATTCGTTATACACTTTTTATTATCGACAAATTTGCCGGTGCTAAAAATTTAATTGACGAAATGACAATTGTGAAATAACAAAATAGATATGAGATTTTAGAGGTGAGTAATTAGATTGACTTCCCTATTATATTATATCAAAAAATGAATAAAAAGGATGTTCGAATTTTCGGACATCCTTTTCCTTCTTTAAGTACTTGGAAACAGACCGTGAAAATTATAAATTTTGTTACTTTTGATTTGAAAATCGCAAACCAAGAATATGTCGACAAAAATAATCATGTATACTGATGGAGCAGCAAGTGGAAACCCCGGACCTGGTGGATACGGAACTGTTCTAATTTCGGGAAAACATCGAAAAGATTTAAACCAAGGATTTAAGCTAACCACCAACAATAGAATGGAGCTTATGGCTGTAATTGTTGGCTTAGAGGCACTTAAAACACCTAATTGCGACGTTACTATTTACTCCGATTCGAAATACGTAGTTGATTCGGTAGAAAAAAAATGGGTTTTTGGCTGGGTACAAAAGCGATTTAAAGGAAAAAAGAATGCCGATTTATGGATGCGCTTTCTTGAGGTATACAAAAAGCACCAGGTAAAATTTGTTTGGATTAAGGGTCATGCCAATATTCCTGGAAACGAACGAGCCGATCAGCTAGCAGTTATGGCATCGCAAGCACCAAACCTACCTGATGACGTAGGCTACAAACCAGAATAATTTTTTATTATTCCCCTTCTTTCACTCCAAAAAATTTCTCTAAACTAATTTTTGCTTCACCGCTGGATATTAGAATTAAATAATCGCCAGTTTCGATCCTTGTTCCTTTTGTAGGATTCTTTATCAATTGTCCTGCCTTCACCATTCCAATTAAGATTGCATTATAATCCATCTTTAGCTTCATAAAAGCAGTGATGTACTCCTCTCCAGAAAAATCGCAATCCTCTTCAATCACATATTGCTGAATATCCGTATCTTCATCAGCAAAACTAGTTGCAATTAAATCTTCGGTATACATAGCAACATATGGCTCGAACAAATAGGAAGCAACCAATTTTGAAGCCACTTCGCTCTCGGCAATCACATGAACGATACCTGCATTAACAAAAGTATCCTTTAAACTAGGATTTAAACAAGTTACTACTACGTTGGCCTTAGGAAATCTTTTCTTTAAATTGATCACAAAAACCAAAGTTTCCGAATCGTCATCAAAATTCACAAATATCCGTTTTGCACGATCGATATTTACTTTGTTTAAAGCTTCGATATTTGAATAGTCGGCAAAAAGACTAAAGGTATTTTTAGAAGAATACAAATCGGCAATTAAATCCAAATCGCTTTTAGTATTGGTTACAAAAGCCACTTTTTGTCCGGCATGAACCATTTGACTAGCCACTTTTTGTCCAAATTCATTATAACCAATAATGATGTAATGATTCTCAAAATCACTTCCCCAAAAACCACTTTTTTTCTTTTCCATATACTGATTAAATCTAACGGTGACTTCACCAATTAAAAAACCTAAAACACCTAAACTTCCAATAATTACGATTAAACCTATAATTTTTCCAGCAAAAGTTACCGGATAAAAATCGCCATAACCAACCGTTGTAAGGGTTACAATTGCATACCAAAATGCATCGCCAATTGTTTTAATATTTGCATCGGCCGATTGCCCCTCAAAATATTTTATTCCAAATATTGCAATTACATAGACCAAAAAAGCAACAAAAAAGATGAGTCTTTTTTTCATATGTGTTTCATTTTAACTTTTTTACATCCCAAACTCAGCATGTAATTGGCGTCAATTCCCAAAAAGCATTATACAGGAGCATTTACAACATTTCTACTTATTCTGGGCTGCAAATTTCGACTCCCTTTCCATTCCACTTTACCTTTAACTTACTTGCTTTTACCAGATTTAGAAAATCATCTGATTTCTGTTTATTGCAGCTACTTAACTCGATATAAGACCATCCTTTATCTGGAAAACTATGAATTGCCAAATGAGATTCGGCCAACAACCAAAAGGCGGTATAGCCTTGCACTGGAAAATGATAATCGGAAAAATTCAAAATTACGAACTTAACCTGCTCCAAATACTCCTGAAAGATAATTTGCAATACCTCAGGATTACATTCCGAAACCCAAAACCGAAGGTTATGAATCTTTGCTGCTAATATTTTTGTTTTCGTCTCCATTAAACACTGATTTTAGACGCTGATTATTTCCACTACGGTTTTTTTATCAGTATAATTTCTCTTTTGAGGATTTTGTCTCAATAATAATTCAAATCAGATTTATTATTAATTGATCATTACTCATTGTTAATCATCAATAAAGATCCCAATTGCCTTTTAAATAGTATTTCTGTAATACTGGTTCGTGAATACGATTAATAGCAACGCTATCCTTTTCCCAAGGATAAAAATCCTTACCAAAAGAAGTAATCAAAGTCATGGCTTCTTTGTTGATCCAACGTGTTGGAACCTCAATATCCGTATTTTGCAATTTCTTTTTCACGTTTTCACCCAAAAACTCTTTCACTCCTAAACTCCATCCCCATTCGCCCAAGGTAATTACCTGGTTATGCATTGGAACTGTCTCGAAACCTGCACTTTTCATGGTTTCTAAAATACAGCAAAATGCCTGCGTTGCAAAATAAGGACTACCCGCCTGTGTAACAATCACACCACCTGGACGCATATGCTTGTAACATAGTTTATAAAATTCATGCGAATACAAACGTCCGAGTTCTATGCTCCGCGGATCAGGTAAATCGATAATGATTACATCGTAATAATCATCCACAGACAAAAGGAATTTATAACCGTCATCATTCAAAACCTCCACCTTTTCGTCACTTAACGAATGCTGATTCATTTCTGTAAGAATAGGATGTGTTTTTCCCAAATTAGTCATGGCTGGATCTAAATCAACCAAAGTAATTTTTTCTACTTTTGGATATTTCAAAATTTCCCGAACCGCACAACCATCGCCACCACCTAAAACTAATACGTTAACCGGATTTGGATGCAAACTCATTGCCGGATGTACTAATGGTTCGTGATACATTAATTCGTCACGAGTACACAATTGTTCATTTCCATTTAAATACAACCAGTAATCATTTTTCCATTTTGTAATAACAATCCGCTGATATTTTGTTTGTTCGGTATAAACTACTTTGTCGGAATATTTTTGTTGCTCGCCATAAGTAATAATCGGATCGGTTACAAAAATTCCACTTGTAAGCGAAAGCATAATAAATACACCAATACCAACCAGTAACTTCTTATCCGCAGTATCTAAAAGGTCCCAAAGAAAAATCAATACCACTATCGACACGGAAAAATTAACAAAACCAAGAATAAATGGCGTGTAAATCAGTCCAAATATTGGTAAACCTACAAAAGCAAAAAATATTCCACCCAATAAGCTACCATAGTAGTCGTTCTCTAAAATATTAGAAATATTGAATCTAAGCTTCTCATAATCATCATTAATACGAATTACCAACGGAATTTCCATTCCAATGAGCAAACCAATACAAATTGCTAAACTATAAATTAATATTCCTATAGATTGCGTGTAAGCCGAAGCCGTATAAACTAGCAAGGCTGCGAACGAAACAATAAAAGAAAGCGCAAATTCCAGAATTAAGAAACGTTTTAGTAATCTGGATTCGAAATTTTTTGTGATACGACTACCCAAGCCCATCGAAAATAGCATTAGGGAAATAATCATCACCCAATGCAAAACGGAATTACCGAGAAAATACTGAGCCAAGGTGGACAAAATATATTCTGCTACCACTCCAGAAAAACCAGTAGCAAATATTGCCGCTTTTAATAATGTTGATTTATTCTTGAACACTTTCAGAGAATTATGAATTACGAATTATTAATTATGAATTGAAACAAACCTTTAGCTAGTCTCAACTCACAATATCTAATTCATAATTCAGCATTTATAATTCGTAATTTCACAAGTACCAGTCTCTTTCCAGATAACACCTATAAGAGAGACGTTCAAAAACCTGTTGAATCTTGCTATTTCTACCTAATCCTTTTTAAAAAGATAAATTCTAAATCATGAGTACAAAGGATATTTTTTGAATTTCCCCTGAAATTAAAAACTCATAATTCTTAATTCATAACTCTTATAAGCACCATGTGATTAATACCGATCCACCAATATAAGCGAATGCTTCAATTAAGGCTGCACCCACATTTGGTTTTTCCTGATTGATAATTTCATCGGTTAATCGTTCGCCGGGAAGTAATATTTTATCGGTAATTAATCGCATCACTGGTAATAAAATAATTCCTACTACAAGCTCGAAACCTGCTTCGGCAAAAGATGGTAACCATCCTTCAAAATCACCTGTTAGTCCGAAACGAATTAAATTTCCAATCGCAATAATTGCTCCGGCAAAACCAATACCTACTGCCACATTATCTTTTTCGATATGTTCGTGCAGGTTATAAGGAGTAATCCAATTATAAATACGTGTGGTTATAATTAAAGCTACCTGACCAAAAGCCCAAAAAACCACTGCGGTAAGCACACCAAACAAAAGGCCATCACTTTCGCCCGAAACAGCTCCAAAAATAATTAAACCCGAAGCAACCGAAATAGCTCCTTCAACAACACCGGTCCCTACATTCTGATCCTCAATAATTTCCTTGCGAACCGAAAATTTTCGAAGAATTAAATAATCCGACAAGAATATTGAGATATTTAAAAGCACAATGGCCAACAAACCGTAAACTGCAATATCAATTGCATCACTTACCAATCCATTCGAAGGACCAACAATAGCACTTCCAATTGAAAATAATAATCCGATATAATAGCCAACGTGAGCAACGGCAAAAGCAAAATTATCTTTTTTCACCAACTCCTCTTTCACCTTTAAAGATGGATGAAGTAACTGATAAACAAATTTACCAATAAGGAAAATAGCAAATGCAAGCGCGATATAAACCACGGCATCATACACGATATACGAAATTTCTGATAATGATATCATAAGTTATAAATCTATGAGTTATACAATGGTTTATTTACCAAATCCACCGCTACGAGAACGAGTGGAGCTTGTGCGGTATCTTGATGAACTTCTTGTTGTTTTGGCAGAAGATCTTGTACTGCTCGAAGTTGATGAACGACTCACCTTACTTCTAACTCTATCCTTAAATGTGGAGGATTTACTTCCCCATTTGCTAGTGCTACCAGAGTTTGAAGAGGTATATGATTTAGTACCATAAACCGGACTACTTCCGCTTGGTCCGTAGTATCCTCTTGCTCCTCCGTAATATCCACCACCACGATAATCGTCCCAGTAGGAACGACGATACGATCCCATATTAAACATAGAAGACATGAATGCATATTGTCCGTAAAAAGCCCAAAAAGAAGATCCTCCACGATTCTCCCAATGTCCGTACTTTTCGTTTCCAACATAGTGATTGTAACCAGCAGGCACAGCTTGCTTGGTAACAGTACCATCTTTTTTAGAGGCAATCTCCATTCCCATATTGTTTAAATTCTGAGAAAAGAAAGCCTCACTTACATTTTTCCAAGTCGATTTTTGTTCTACAACGGTATCTGGTCGTTGAATAATAACCTGATACTGGTGACGATAATCATTCGAATCCTCATTTGCATCCATATCGAATAAAATGATAGAAAAATTCTGCTCGGCACTCAAATCTTTAATTAGCTGATCGACGGGAGATTTTTGCCATGTTTTTGCAACAGAAGAAGAGGATGAAGATCCAGATCGCCCACAGGTTTTTGCAATAAAAAACACCACAATAATCCCAATGATTACTTTAGTTACTGTGTTCATACATAATAATTTACAATTATGAGTTAAGAGCTATTAATAAAAGCACCCGCTTCCTGTTAATACCTCTTCCCCGCTAATTTATTTTGGTAATATATTAGATATTTCGAACTCCTTAATGGCTTTTCCAGCCGAAGCTTCAAATTCTTTTTCGTCCCATTGCTCAATGGTAACAATAAAATCTCCGGATTCATCTACAAAATCCCAGGAAATAAATTCTACCCAATCCTCGCCACGATTTTTATCGTTGAAATATCCTGGTGATTCCTGCTCAAGAAAATACTTTTTATCCTTATAAATTAAACTTGCCGGCGGTTTCTGCTCCGTCATTAAATCGGCCAGTACATTTTCGCCCAATTCACGAACTTTAATTTTATCACAAACCGAAAGACTTATTTCATCGTCCTCTTCAACCGAAAGAAAGAGCGTTTTGCTTCCATTATTTATCTTGTATTCTTTCGAGAAATAATTATCGCCCCAATCGTACTCATAACCAGCCTGTACTTCCCAGCTCGATAAATCGTATTCAAAAACAAAACCAACATCCAGATCGGTAACCCGGATGTTGGTAGTGTCGTATTTCGGCTGTTTCCGTTTAAAAAAATCGGTAAATCCCATTTTCAATCTCGTTCAAATTTGTAATACCGATTAGTAGTTAAATAAGTATTCATTTCACTACGTTCATGATTCCTTTTTAACTATCTATCGGCATTATTCGTTTTAATTTTGCAACTATAGTCGAATAAAAAAGCTATTCTTTATTTTTCATTTTTGCTTTCAGCTCTTCTAATGCATTGGATGCTTTCACGTTAGTTTCATTTAAAGTAGCATCAATCTCTTCATCCAAACTACGGTTTTCAAAAGCAATATCGCCATAAGCTTCGGCCATAGCCTCTTGCTGAGCCACTTTATCTTTCATTTTCTCTAACATTCCCACTGTTCCCGAACTATCAATTCCAGACAATTGTTTGTTAATTTTTTGCGTTGCCTGACTTACACGGGCACGAGCTTTTAAAGTTTTCAACTCATTTTCGTAACGAGTAATTGTCGATTTCAACTTTTTCACATTAGTATCTAATTGACTAATGCTACTGTCAAATTTAACAACTTCTTCCTGCGATCGTGCTACCGATACTATCGCATCTTCTTTTTTAGCCAAAGCTTCGGTCGCCAAACGTTCCGCTTCCGAAACTTCCAACTCTCCTTTTTCGGCTTTTTGTAATAATAACATCGCTTTTTGCTCGTAGTTTTTCGCTACTGATTTTTGTTCATTCAGTTCTCTTTTACTACGAATTGCCATTGCTTTCACCTCAGCTAAAGCTTGTAAACTCTTATCTAAATCATTTTTCAAATCCCTGATTCCCTGTTCGGTCATCTTAATCGGATCCTCTAATTTATCTATGGCTGCATGAGCTTCTGCTTTGCCCACGTTGAATAATCTACTAAAAATCCCCATTTGTATAGTTTATTTATATCTGTTACAATTTTGAATAGGTAATAATCTCCTCGGAATACTCACTCAATAACATTTCTAATGAGTTAAGTGTTGCTTCTAATTCGTTCTGATCTAAATTTTCTAACTGAAGAGTATCTCTAAAAAGAACTTTTTTCCCAGATTCATCCAACACAAATGCACCATGAATTATTTCTCTGTTCTTTTTAAGCAAAGCCTTATAAATTTCAGGATTCTCGGACTTTAACTCAAACAATACTCCTTCTACAATCAAAACAGGATCCTCACAATCCACAATCAGATTTGCAATGCCACCATCGGGATTTTCAACCACGAATAGCTCTTCGGCTTTATCCTCTTTAATAATATTGTATTCCAAATTCAACAGGTAGTCTTTTACCTTGTTATAATATGTGCTCATTTTTATCTGCTTTTAAATTTCTGATTAAAATTAAAACAAATTATTAACCTAATAAAACATTTAAGCTCCTTTCCACTATTCGGCAAACATTCTACTACTAAATTTTTTTGCTTCGAGTTTGAAATTACAAAATAGGATAGTTTTTCCCCTCATTTTATCGGGAGAATATGCATTTTATTCGATAAATGGAAGTTTTTACATGTTTTTCGGTTCTCCATTTATTTCCTCTAATTATTTTTCCCCTTAAAGACCGTTAAAATTCAAAAAATAAAAAGATTCAAAACTCTTTTAAATTTCCACCCAATGTGCTTTTTATTTCATGCAGATATTTATATATTTAGGTTCATCAAAAAATTAAGCATTTAAAATTAATTAGTCACGACTTGCTTACTGATTCAAAATCAGTGAAAACAATAAACAAATATTACTAGCAGGTCTTTCCAAGCCTAACAAAAAAAAATAATAAGAATGAAGATTCACGAATATCAAGCAAAGGAAATTTTACGATCGTTTGGTGTACCTGTTCCCGAAAGTAAAATTGCTTTTTCGGTTCAGGAAGCTGAAAAGGCTGCCGCCGAAATTGGTCTGCCCGTAGTTGTAAAAGCCCAAATCCACGCAGGTGGAAGAGGAAAAGGCGGAGGTGTTAAATTTGCACCCACAGCTCAAGATGTAACTCGTTACGCAAACGATATCTTGGGAATGACCTTAATCACCCACCAAACGGGTCCAGAAGGAAATTTGGTAAAAAAAGTATTAATTGAAGCCGCTTCGAATATCGACCGCGAGTTGTATGCCGGAATTGTAATGGACCGTGCTACTTCGAAAGTTACCTTTATGGTATCGACCGAAGGAGGAATGGAAATTGAGAAGGTTGCAGAAGAAACTCCTGAAAAAATACTAAAAGTTGCTGTTGACACAGCAGTTGGTTTGCAAGCATTTCAAGCCAGACAAATGGCTTTTGCCCTTGGTCTTACGGGAGATGCACATAAAAATGGCGTAAAATTCTTAATGGCACTTTACAAAGCTTACATGGGAACCGACGCTTCCATTTTTGAAATCAACCCATTGGTAGTCACCAAAGAAGGCTATGTTATTGCACTCGATGCAAAAGCTAATTTTGATGATAATGCGCTTTATCGTCATAAAGACATTACCGCTTTACGCGACTTGGACGAAGAAGAACCATTGGAAATCGAAGCAGGCCGATCGGGCTTGAACTACATTAAATTAGATGGAAATATTGGTTGCATGGTGAACGGTGCTGGTTTGGCAATGGGAACCATGGATATTATTAAGCTAACCGGAGGCGAACCTGCCAACTTTTTGGATGTTGGAGGAGGAGCTTCGGCAGAAACAGTGGAAAAAGGCTTTCGAATTATTCTTTCGGATGGCAGTGTAAAAGCTGTTCTGATTAATATTTTTGGGGGGATTGTTCGTTGCGATCGAGTTGCCAAAGGAGTGATCGAAGCCATTAAAAATATCGAAACCAAAGTGCCAATTGTGGTTCGTTTACAGGGAACCAATGCTGAAGAAGGCAAAAAACTGCTGGAAGAATCAGGAATGAATATTATTGCAGCCACAGAATTACGAGATGCTGCCGAAAAAGTAGTAGCCACCCTTAAAACAATTAAATCATAATGAGTGTATTAGTCGATAAAAATACAAAACTTGTGGTTCAGGGAATCACAGGTTCCGAAGGGGCTTTTCATACCCAACAAATGATAGAATATGGAACCAATGTAGTTGCTGGTGTTACTCCGGGTAAAGGAGGACAGCTGTTTATGGATAAAATTCCGATTCACAACACCATGCGAGGTGCGGTTGAAAAAACAGGAGCCAATGCTTCGGTAATTTTCGTTCCACCACCATTCGCTGCCGATGCTATTATGGAAGCTGCTGATGCGGGCGTTGCTATAGTGGTTTGTATTACAGAGGGAATTCCTACTTTAGATATGCTAAAAGTTCATGAATTTCTTAAAAAACATCCTAAAACAAGACTAATTGGACCAAACTGTCCGGGAGTTATTACTCCGGGAGAGGCGAAAATAGGTATTATGCCAGGTTTTATTCACAAACCAGGTACTATTGGTATTATTTCTCGTTCGGGAACTTTAACCTACGAAGCTGTTCATCAGCTAGGCGAAGCAGGATTGGGTCAATCGACTGCTATTGGAATTGGTGGCGATCCAATTATTGGTACCAAACATATTGATGCCGTGAAACTTTTAAATGAGGATCCTAAAACCGAAGCCATTGTTTTAATTGGCGAAATTGGTGGAACAGATGAAGAAGATGCTGCTGCTTATATTGCAAAGCATGTTGACAAACCTGTTGTGGCATTTATTGCGGGTCAGACAGCACCTCCGGGCAAACGAATGGGCCATGCCGGTGCTATTATTGCTGGTGGAAAAGGAACTGCCGAAGAAAAAATGAAAGCTTTGGCTGCTGCCGGAATTCATGTGGTGAAATCGCCTGCAGATATCGGTAAAAAAATGAGAGAAGTATTAGGTAAATAAAACCTTTGCAAATATAAAAGAGCTTGATTCCAATGTGGAATCAAGCTCTTTTTTTATAGCTCTCTTTTTATTAGAGCTCTAAAATTTTCACCTCGGTTCGTCGATTTGCCTGATGTTCCGCTTTACTGCAATTCACTCCGTTCGAACAGTGATTTATCAACCGACTTTCTCCGTAGCCTTTTGCCTGCAAACGATCTGGCGATATTCCTTTCGATACAATATATTCCACAGCTTCTTTGGCCCTGCGATCGGAAAGTGATTTATTATAAACATCACTGCCTCTTGAATCGGTATGAGAACTCAATTCAATTTTAAGACTTGGATTTTCTATCATCAATACTACCAATTTATCCAGCTCCATAGCTGCATCTGCCCGAATATTCGACTTATTTACATCGTAGAAAATATTATCTAAAACAAACACTTTACCTACCTGAACTTTTTCTACCACTTCCTCTACGTAAACCTTATTTCCTTTTCGATTTGAAGTATTCAGTTTACTTGACTTTGATAGAATGCCCTCTTTGTGGTATCTGAGATTATACTGCTGATCACGCAATAAGGATCCAAAAAATTTTCCTTCGGAATTACTTGTATAGTCGATTGTTTCATTGGTCTTCTCATTTGTAATGCTTACCAATACTCCTTCAACAGGAGCTCTATCGTCTTTGTAAACAACCAATCCTTCCAAGCTCAACTTATTATCAGGAACCTGATAAACAGATTGATGAAACTCCATTGAATTACTCAAATCGGTAGTTGAAATTGATTCCACTCCATCGGTAAAGTTCTCTTTTACAGATTTAATTTGATAATCCTCAATCTCTGAAATCAGAAATTGAAATTTACCATCAGCTGTCGTATGAATAGTTTTTACAATCTCGCCATTAGAATTTAATAAGGAAACTTTTGTATTGCCAAGAATTTCCTTTGTTTCCGAATTAAGAACCTCTCCTTTTATCAGTCTGGATAAGATGGCGAACTGGTAAATGTCATCGTAAGTCTCCCCTTTTATTCGATTAGAAGCAAAATAACCGTTCCCATTTTTAAGGATCAAACCAAAATCATCTTTCGAGGTATTTATTGGATAACCCATATTTACTGGTTCTGCTTTTTCTTTTTTCAAATCAATTGAATACAAATCCAATCCGCCTAATCCAGCATGTCCTTTCGAGGCGAAATATAAAATTTGATTTTCATCAGCAAAAGGAAACATTTCATTTTCCGAAGTGTTGATTTTATCTCCCAAATTTTTAGGCGTGCTCCAATCCGTTTCTGTTTTTGTGGATACGTAAAGGTCTGTGCCTCCATATCCATTCGGACGATCGGATATAAAATACAAGCTTTTACCATCGGCCGACAATGCCGGATGCCCTGTAGAATAACCTTCCATATTGAAAGAAAGTAATTCTGGCGTTGACCATTTATCCCCTTCCATTGTACAATGATACAATTTAATGCTTACCACTCCCTCCTCGTTTCTTTTTGCGCGTTTCGAACTTGAGACATGATTTCTGGTTAAAAACATTTCCTTGCCATCGGCAGTAAAACAAACGGGTCCGTCGTGATAATTAGTTCCCAGTTTACCCGAAAATAAGACTGCATTTTTTAAATCACCATCCTTTGACACCTCTGATTTGTATAAGCGAAGGTAATTTTGATTGTTCCATTTGTAATTTCGCTTAATCATACTCGTTTTCTCTTTTGCAGATGAAAACACAACATCCTCCTTATAAAAGGCAACACCAAATTCTGATTGCTCTGAATTAGCCGTAATTGGCTTTATACTATAGCGAGATGAATCTTTTCTCAGCTCTAAAATCAGATCCAAGTCAATTTGTTTTTGCTCCGATCCGGATGTACTTTTTAAATATTTATCCATCCAAATTTGTGCCTCTTCATACTTCTTATTGCTTTGCAAAGCTCTCGAATATTCCAAATAATCAGTAGCGGTTGTAAGACTAGATTTAACCACCTTACTGTACCACAATTCCGATTTCTCTGAATTATTTGTCAGTCGGTATGAAATTGCCAACTGTTTGGCTACGTTTTCATTTAAACTATCTTTTTGCCAAAGAATTTCATACAACTCAATGGCCTCTTCGTAGGAAAAAAACTCAAAATACTTATTTGCTCTTTCCATGATTTGTGCTTTCACCGAAAAGCTCGTCATTAAAACTCCGATGAATAGTATTGTGCATGCTATTTTTCTCATAATGTTCGTTCAATAGGATTAGAAATACCTTGGAGTCATTACTTTCTTCTTGTTAAACTGAAAATCGAAGGCAACCATAATTTCATGTGTTCCATTATTATATTTTCGCAGTTCCGATTCTGTTAAATCAAAAGCATATCCCACACGCAATTGATCTGTTAGCTGATAGTGAATCAAGAAACTCATGGAATCTTCGATACGATAAGCCGCTCCTAACCAAAGTACATCATTCAGTATAAAATTGGCTGACAAGTCAACGGAGATTGGTGCATTCCAAACCACCTTTGCTAAAGCAGACGGTTTGAATTTCAGATAATCATTGATATCGAACAAAGCACCCGTGGTAACAAAATAGTGACGTTCCTTGTATCCATAACTTGTAGTATTGAAACCATCGTTATCGTAATTATTTTTTAACAAACGAGGCACCGATAAACCCAAATAAAAACGTTCGGTGTAATAGTACAATCCCAAACCAAAATTCAAAATAAAATCTTCCGAAAAATCGGATGAAAAAGTATCATCATTTTGCTGATTAAGCGTCAGATTCATCAGATTGATTTGAATCATATCGAATCCTCCTTTGATTCCAAAAGCTAGTTTTCCTCTATCACTCACCTTTAAATGATAGGCAAAATCGGCATAAAGACTGTTTTGTTTCACGGGTCCCAATTCGTCGTTGATAAAAGCCAAGCCAGCACCAATATTATACTTGGTAATGGGAGCACTTACCGTTAAGGTTCGTGATTTTGGTGCTCCATCGAAACCAACCCACTGTTCGCGGGCTAGAAACATTGCACTTAGCATATCGGTGCTTCCGGCATAAGCCGGATTCACCGTTAAAGGGTTGTGCATGTATTGCGTGTACATTGGGTCCTGTTGGGCTTTTAAAGTAGTTCCAAAAGGAATTAGCAGTAGCAATAAAGCCACACATTTTAGCAGTTGTATCGTTGTTCTGTTCATGTTCTTTTAATTAGTAGTTGATGTAAATGAATCCTTTCAGGGCTTTTGATCCATCTCCAAGATCAATCACATAGTAATAGGTTCCTTCCGGAATAATTTCAGATCCAACAGTTAAACTATTATCAGCTCTACCGTCCCAATTATTCTGATACCCTTTGGTACTATAAATTTTCGCACCCCAACGGTTAAAAATCATCAAAACACTATTTGGAAAATCTTTAATTCCTTTAATTACGAAGAAATCATTAATACCATCGCCATTTGGCGAGAACCCTTCTGGAATAAATACATACTCGGCACAATCATCGTAAGCATCGATGTAATCTGCGATTCCATCATTATCACAATCATCATCACCCTCTTCTTTATCTGTGAATCCGTCGTTATCGCTATCGGTATCTCTGTAATCAGGTATTCCGTCGGCATCTGTATCTATCGGAAGATTAGTACATGAATCAGAAATTTGAGCCTCATCTTCATCCGAGATTCCATCATTGTCGCTATCCAAATCCAAATAATCGGGAGTAGAATCGGAATCTGTATCTGCCGTTAAGGTTTCAATGGCATCAGGAATACTATCTTCATCCTGATCTGATATTCCAATTTCGATGGTAACCGTTGCCTGATCGCATAATCCTTCCGGATCACAAATTTGATAAGTGATTTGATCTGTCTCGCAATAAGCACCTAAATTTGCGATGTAAGAAATACTTCCGTCCTCATTCACAATCACATCTCCATAAATAGGATCGGTTACAATGCTTACGATTAAATCATCTCCATCAGCATCAAAATCACCATCTAAAACATCGATACGAACCTCTTCATTATCTAGTGCATCAATTTGATCATCATCTGCTATTGGAGCGTCATTTACACCTACAATGGTAATTACTACGCTTACTTCGTTGCCATTTTCTGTACCATCATTCAAAACGTAAGTAAAGCTTTCGTAGGCTTCCTCATCCGTATTCAAATATTCATACATCCCATTTGGATCGAACTCGTAAGTACCATCAGCATTCAATCTTAGAATTCCGCCTCCAGACAACTGAATATTGGTTCCAACTAAAGCTGTTTCTCCATTGATTTCAACTACCGTCAACAGATCTCCATCAACATCCGAATCGTTTGTTAATACATTACCTGTTACAACAGTATTCTCATCGGTTGAATTCACATCATCAACGCCAAGTGGAACATCATTCACAGAATTTACTGTAATGGTAATTGTTGCGGTAGATTGCTCGCCATCAGCATCTTCGAGAGTATACTCAAAAGTATCCGTTCCAAAAAAGCCTTCATCTGGAGTGTAAGTATAAGTTCCATCGGCATTTACAACTACGGTTCCGTTGGCCGGATCGGTATTCGAAACTACTGTAACTGGTCCATCACCCAAATTTGTGTCATTATCTAATACATTAGCACTTACTGGAGTATCCTCATCAACCGTATTGGTATCATTCACTGCAATTGGAGTATCGTTTACCGGATTAACAGTGATACTTACTGTAGCAGTATCCTGATCGCCATCAGCATCTTCAATGGTATAGGTAAATGTATCTATTCCATTAAAATCTGGATTCGGAGTATAAATGTAAGTTCCATCAGCATTTACAACTACGGTTCCGTTTGCCGGATTGGTATTGGAGATGACAACAACTGGTGGATTAATTAAATCCTCATCATTTGAAAGTAAATCTCCACTGCTCGTTTCATCTTCGTTGATGGTATCGAAATCGTCATTGGCAATTGGTTCGTAATCTAAAGGATCAACAACGACACTTACTGTTGCAGTCGATTCCTCACCATCTGCATCGCGCAAAGTATAGGTGAAAGAATCATCGCCAAAGTAACCTGAATTTGGTGTGTATGTAAATGTTCCGTCGGCATTCAGCACCAAAGTTCCATTTGCTGGATCGGTATTGGAAACAATTACCACTGGTGTATCTACCAATTTCTCATCATTATCGAATACATTTCCACTAATCGAAGCATCTTCTTTCAACCATAAATCATCATCAACAGCCAAAGGAGTATCATTTATCGGATCAACGGTAATAGTTACTGTTGCCGTAACGCATTCCTGAACTAAAGGTGTACTTGCATCGTCGCAAACTTGATAAGTGAACGACACAACACCAAAAAAGTCAGGATTTGGTTCGTAAGTAAATGTTCCATCCGCATTTACTAAAATTGTTCCATTCGTAGATGCGGTTCCTCCATCTGTAATTGTATAAATAAAGTCATCCGGATCACTATCAACATCAGTATCCAAACCATTTCCGTTGTTTGCTTTCAAATTACCACTCAACTGAACATCTTCATCTGTATTGAATGAATCGTCTTGCGCTACTGGAGGATCGTTTACAGCATTAACAAATAGAGAAACTGTAGATGTACTGCTTGAATAATCAGTTCCATCATTTCCTTTCCACGTAAAACTATCTGTTCCATCAAAATTTGGATTTGGAATGTAAACCAATTTTCCTAAATCAGCCACAGAAATAATTTGCTCATCGGTAACGGCAACACCATCCAATTCTAAAGTTCCATTAAAAGGAAGTGATTTTATTTGAATTTCATCCAGATCATCGTAAATATCCACATCGCTAAAAACTGTTGGCTCTGTAGAAAAATCTGTTGCTGTAAAAATCACGTTACTATCTTCATCAACAGCCGGTTTTGAAAAATCTGCTACTGTCGGAATTGAATTAATATAGGTGAAACTAAAAGTAGCATTATCTGCACCATACTCCGTTCCATCTTCGCCATTCCACTCCAAATTAACAGTTCCATTTGCTCCCGGCTTAGGAGTAAACTTCAAACCAGCCAATAAGTTGGAATAGGAATAAATTCCTAGAGTAAGAACTTCATCGGTTCCAGAGATATCAATTGTAAATACACCAAGTTCTGATAAAGGCAAACTGATAATTTTCACATGTTGAAATTGTGTATCTGTTGCATCGGCATCGGAATAATAAGTCTCGAAATCGTTACGCGTAAGGGTAAAAACGACATCTTCCAGTTTCGTTCCAAAATCGTGACTAACAACTACTGGAGGTGTGTTTGTGTGCTTAATGTTAACAGTAGCATCGGTAAGCGCATAATCTATTCCGTCGGATGCGTTCCAATTGAAAGATGCTTCTTCTTCATGACCTGGATTAGGAATAAAAACTAAACCTAAACCGGCATCAATATCATCAACAAGTATCTCTTGATTAAGAGTTACAGGAACACCATTCAAATACAAGAAACCAATTATTGGATCAGGAAGAGATGTAATTTTTATTTTCACCAAAGTACTGTTCGCATTTCCATAAAGAGCATCAACATCTGAAAATTGATCTTTAAAATCTTGTGCTGAAATAGTGACAGAATTATCTTCCGGAGCATATTTACTAATATTGCCAAGTGTTGGTTTGTCCTGAACAGGATCAACAGTAATACTTACAGTTGCAGTAACACATTCCTGAACCAAAGGAGCACTTGCATCGTCGCAAACCTGATAGGTAAAAGACACAGTACCCACAAAGTCAGGATTTGGATCGTAAGTAAATGTTCCATCAGCATTTAATAAAATAGTTCCATTCGCAGCTGCAGTGCCTCCATTAAAAACTGTATAAATAAAGTCTGCTGGATTACTATCAATGTCAGCATCCAAACCATTTCCGTTGTCGGCTTTCAAATCACCACTTAACTGAGCATCTTCATCTGTATTGAATGAATCATTTTGAGCTACTGGCGGATCATTTACAGCATTAACAAATAGAGAAACCGTAGCTGTACTGCTTGAATAATCCGTTCCATCATTTCCTTTCCACGTAAAACTGTCTGTTCCATTAAAATCTGGATTTGGAATGTAAACCAATTTGCCTAAATCTGCCGCATCAATAATCTGATCATTTGTAACGGCAACACCATCCAATTCCAAACTTCCATTATTTGGAAGCGATTTAATTTGGATTTTATCCAGATCATCATGAACATCAACATCGCTAAAGACTGTTGGTTCTGTAGAAAAATCTGTAGTAGCAAAAATCACGTTGCTATCTTCATCAACAGCCGTTTTTGCAAAATCTGCTACTGTTGGAATTGAATTAATATAGGTGAAACTAAAAGTAGCATCATCTGCACCATACTCGGTTCCATCTTCGCCATTCCATACCAAATTAACCGTTCCATTTGCTCCTGATTTAGGCGTAAACTTTAAACCAGCTAATAAATTGGAATAGGAATAAATTCCTGGAGTTAGAACTTCATCTGTCCCGGATATATCAATTGTAAATACACCAAGGTCTGATGAAGGTAAACTCACAATTTTCACATGTTTAAATTGTGAATCTGTTGCATCGGCATCGGAATAATAAGTCTCGAAATTATTACGCGTAAGGGTGAAAACAACATCTTCCAGTTTCGTTCCAAAATCGTGACTGGTAACTACTGGAGGTGTGTTGGTGTGCTTAATAGTAACAGTAGCATCGGTAGTCGCATATTCTAATCCATCGGATGCATTCCAATCGAATGAAGAGTCTCCTTCGTAACCATCATTGGGAACAAAAACTAAACCTGAACCAGTATCAATATCAGCAAGCAGAATTACCTGATTAAGAATTACGGCAACTCCATTTAATTCTAATGTTCCGTTAGCAGGAAGGGATGTGATTTTTATTTCTACCAAAGTACTGTTCGGATTTCCATAAAGAGCATCAACATCTGAAAATTCATCGATAAAATCTTGTGCTGAAATAGTCACAGGATTATCTTCTGGAGCATATTTACTAATATTGCCAAGTGTTGGTTTGTCCTGAACAGGATCAACAGTAATACTTACAGTTGCAGTAACACATTCCTGAACCAAAGGAGCACTTGCATCGTCGCAAACCTGATAGGTAAAAGACACAGTACCCACAAAGTCAGGATTTGGATCGTAAGTAAATGTTCCATCAGCATTTAATAAAATAGTTCCATTCGCAGCTGCAGTGCCTCCATTAAAAACTGTATAAATAAAGTCTGCTGGATTACTATCAATGTCAGCATCCAAACCATTTCCGTTGTCGGCTTTCAAATCACCACTTAACTGAACATCTTCATCTGTATTGAATGAATCATTTTGAGCTGCTGGCGGATCATTTACAGCATTAACAGTTAGGGAAACGGTAGCTATACTGGTTGAATAATCAGTTCCATCATTTCCTATCCACGTAAAACTGTCTGTCCCATTAAAATCTGGATTTGGAATGTAAACCAATTTGCCTAAATCTGCCACATCAATAATCTGATCATTTGTAACGGCAACACCATCCAATTCCAAACTTCCGTTAGTAGGAAGCGATTTGATTTGGATTTTATCCAGATCATCATGAACATCAACATCAGTAAAGACTGTTGGTTCTGTAGAAAAATCTGTAGTGGCAAAAATCACGTTATTATCTTCATCAACAGCCGTTTTTGCAAAATCTGCTACTGTTGGAATTGAATTAATATAGGTGAAACTAAAAGTAGCATCATCTGCACCATACTCTGTTCCATCTTCGGCATTCCATACCAACTCAACAATTCCATTTGCTCCTGAATTAGGAGTAAACTTTAAACCAGCTAATAAGTTAGAATAAGAATAAATCCCTGTTGTAAGAACTTCATCGGTTCCTGATATATCAATTGTAAAAGAACCAATTGTAGATGAAGGTAAACTGATAATTTTCACATGTTTAAATTGTGCATCTGTTGCATCCTCATCCGAATAGTAAGTCATGAAATCATTCCGAGTAAGGGTGAAAACAACATCTTCCAGTTTTGTTCCAAAATCGTGACTGGCAACTACTGGAGGTGTGTTTGTGTGCTTAATAGTAACAGTAGCATCGGTAGTCGCATATTCTAATCCGTCGGATGCGTTCCAATCGAATGAAGAATCTCCTTCGTATCCTAGATTTGGAACAAAAACCAAACCTGAACCAGTATCAATATCAGCAAGCAGAATCACATCGTTTTCGGCAACTGCAACTCCATTTAATTCTAACGTTCCATTAGCAGGAAGAGATGTAATTATTATTTCCACCAAAGTACTATTCGGATTTCCGTAAAGAGCATCAACATCTGAGAATTCATCGATAAAATCTTGCGCCGTAATGCTCACCGGATCATCTTCAATAGCCAATTTACTAATGTTACCAACGGTTGGTTTGTCCTGAACAGGCTTAATTGTTAGGTTAACGCTTGCCGTATTGGAAGAATTAATGGTTCCATCGTTTCCTTTCCATGTAAAACTATCTGTTCCATTAAAATCTGGATTTGGAAAATATTTTAAATCATCCAAATCAGCAAGAGAAATGTTCTGTTCGTCGGTAACAACAACACCATTTAATTTTAAAGTTCCATTTGCTGGAAGTGATTTAATTTTAATTCTAGTTAGTACATCATGTACATCTACATCTGTAAAGTTATCTGTGAAATTGGAAGCGGTAAAATCAACCTGCGTATCCTCATCAACTGCCATTTTAGCAAAATCAGAAACTGTTGGAGGAGTATTCACATAAGTGAAGCTAATTGTTGCTGGTGCTTCGGAATACTCTGTTCCATCAAAAGTATCCCATCCCAACTCTATGGTTCCATTAAAACCAGCAGCAGGTGTAAACTCAAGCTCTAAAAGCGCTTCATAAGGAATTTCCATACCAACTACCAAATTGGCAGGTGCAGTTCCATTCAACTTAAATACACCAGCAGCACTAGAAGGCAATGAAGTAATTTTCAAACTCGTAAACGGATCATCATTCACATCAATATCTGAATGGTAATCGAGAAAAAAGGACATCGGAAAAGTCACTAATTCATCCTCCTTTTGATCTCCAAGATCGACACTTGTAAGTTGTGGTTTTGTATTAAAATATTCAATATTTATCAAAGCAACATTACTTGCATAATCAGCATCATCAGATCCATTCCAACTAAAACTGCTCGTTCCAACAAATCCTAAGAATGGTTCAAAAACCAAGTTAGCTAAGTTTTCCTTTTCAATCTCTTGATTTAAAAGAACAGGTAAGTCATTCAATTTTAAAACCCCTGTTAAAGGATCAGGAATCTCTGTAATCTTTATTTTTTGAAAATCTGGATTTGTATTCCCTACCAAGTCAACATCCGAAAATTTATCCTCGAAGGTCGCAACATCAAAAGTTGTATTCACATCTTTATTGGTACTAAGAACAATGTCACTCACTACAGGCACATCCTGAATCTGATTAACTGTTATTGTAATACTCTCATTTACATTCGCGTAAGCATAACCATCAGAAGCATTGTAGATAAAACTTGTGTTGCCATTCCAATTCTCATCGGGAACAAACTTTAAGTTTGCCAATTGTGCATAAGTCAGTTCCGTTCCTATTGTCGAGATTTTTGTAGTTCCTATATAAAGATCTCCATTTGCTGGAAGGCTAATAATTTTAACTTTAACAATTGTTTGGCTAGGATCTAATGAAGTATCAAAATTGGAATCAAAATCTATTTGAGTAATGGCAATATCCGTATCCTCATTCCCTGAAACACCGAAATCACTCACAATAGGAGGATTATTGAGTACACTTACCGTTTTACTAGCATTGTCGGTACAGCCTTCATAATTGGTAACCGTTAAGCCAACATTGTAATTGCTTCCAATTGTATTGTATATAATACTTGGATTTTGAGCGGCTGAAGATGTGGGTGTTCCTTCTTCAAAAGTCCATGCCCAATCATCAATTATTCCATCGGAAGCTACATTTATTTTACTTGTTGATAAATCTGCGAAAGCAATATTATTTCCTCTTAACACTGGTGAACTTGTAATCGAAAAATCAGCATCAACTTTATAAATACTCACTTCTTTTGTAATGGATTGAACACATTGACTATTATCAGTAACCGTAAGTGTTACTGTTCTAGTTAAGCCCTCATCAACAGCACTGTACGAGTGAGGTGCATTTTGAACAGAAGCATCATTTCCATCTCCAAAATCCCATACCCAACCCGAAATAGAATTATCTCCATTCGAAGTGGTAGCTGAACCATTAAAAGTAACATTGTCAAAAGAACAAAATTTGCTATTCACAGTCCCAGGTTCTGTTATGGTAATGGCTAAATCGGTTAAATTATCGGGAGAAACAACTGTTATGAAAGCAGGTTTTGTAAGACTTGCTGTACATCCAAAATTAGTTGTAACCGTTAAACTAACATCGTATGTTCCTGCGGCTGTATAAGTAAAGCTAGGATTTTTTGCATTTGAATCCTCCACGCCATCCTCATCAAAATCCCATGACCAGCTTACTATTTGATACCGATCATCGGTCAATACAGAAAGATCTGAAAATTGAAATTCCACATTTTCGCAAATATTATCACCAGATGACTTACTAAAATCAACCGTTGGTGGAGTGCTGGTATTTATTCTTCCTAAATCTTCACGTATGTATGAATAAGCACCACAGGTTCCATCATCAGTCAGAATTAAAATTGGAAGTTTTGTGCCTTTTTCCATGTAATTGTAAATGGTTGATTTTTCGTCAACTCCAGTTGATAGCGTTTCACTTCTCGTAATTCCATTTCCAAAATCCCAAACCAAAGAAGTTACATCTTGCATATTCGAAGCAGTAAACGTTACTTCATGATTAGGATTAGCACAACCTGTTATGTTGTTGTATGAAAAATCGCCAACCGGACCCGCAACAAAAACAGTTTGAGTGCTTGTTTTTGTACATCCACCAGTTAATACAACTGTTAAAGTAACATTGTAAGATCCCGGATTCACATAAAAATGCATTGGGTCCCGTTTTTCTGATATTCCACCATCTCCAAAATCCCATGCATAAGATTCTACAACATCAACACCATCGTTAGCTCTAAATGTTGTGCTTGCAGGCGCACAACCTAAATTGATTGCATCTGGAGTAAAGCTTCCATCGCCATCAACAATAGTTATTTCTTTGCTAAACTCATCGGTACAACCAAGAGAACTGGTAATTTTCTGTTTCACGGTAAATGTTCCGGCAACGGAAAAAAGCAATGATTGATTAGCATCTGAAACAGTACTTATTTCATAAGAACCATTTCCATCTAAATCCCACTCGTAATTGGTTATGCTTGCAGTACCATTGGTAGTATTTGCTGTATTGGTAAATTCTACCGTCGCACCCAAACAGTAAATCTCTTTGCTTGTAGTAAAACCAGCAACTAAATTGGGCACAATAACTGAATTACTTTCCGTAAAAGTATTTGAACAACCAAGATCATCGCTTACCAAAAGACTAACCTCAAAAACATCTTTACTTACATATGTATGTGTTGGATTTTTAAGATTTGATGAAGCCCCATCCCCAAAATTCCATGAATAAGAATAATTGTCTGGATTGGCAGGATCGGCGCTAAATTTTGTAGTAGTATTTGTAAATGCTATTTCATCGTTTAAACATGCCTCAAGAGGCAATTTAGTGAAGGATGCAACAGGGCCATTAATGCTTACCAAGCCATCCTTCAAAACGGGATACACACAACCATTTTCTTCTGTTACAGTCATTCGAATGCCATAAGAATCAGGAGATGCATACGTATAATCAGGATTCTCCTCATCCGAATCGATACTTCCATTATTATCGAAATCCCATTCTACTTTATCGATACTAAAATTAGCAGATGAGTTAGCTATAATTTGATTCGTAAAGCTGATATTTGCTGGGTGACAAGCAAGCGTTTTATCTGTAACAAAATTGGGCGATGATGTAGTTACAAATATCTTTTGACTTCTTTCGTCAGTACATCCCGTATCTGGATTATAGACAGTAAGTGTAACCGTATAATCACCTGCTACTGTATATGTAAAAGACGGATTTTCATCGGTAGAATCAACAATATTATCCCCGTTAAAATCCCATTCATAGCTTGTTCCCACAGCATCCGAACTACTCAAATTGGTAAAGGTAAGAGTCTCGGGAACAGCACAAACTACTGTTTTAGATGCAGTAAACCTGGCAACTGGTTGTTTAATTTCAATATTAGAAACCGTTATTGCATCGGAAGCACAACCATTATCGAAAGCGGTTACTATTAATGAATGAGAATCACTATCCTCTGTAAAAGTATGCGATATTGTTTGAGGCGAATTTCCATCGGTAAATGCCGATGTTTTGTTTCCACCATTCGAAAAATCCCAAAACAAACTATCCGCCAAACCTGTAAAAGTAGCTGTAAAAGAAACTGCATCATTCGCACAATCACTTGGAGGATCAGTAACATTGGTAATAATTGGTTTTTTCCCCACCTGAACCGCATCCGGTTTACTTTCAGTTAAAATACATCCATTACTTGTTTCGATCCTAAGCTTTACATCATATTCTCCCCTTGACGCAAAAGTGTGTGAGGGATTAGAAATTGATGATTCCTCAAGCCCTTCAAATGTCCAATTCCACGATAGTACAGCATCATTTGCAGCATCAGAATAGACAGCTTCAAAATCAACACTTAAACCTTCACAACCCATTGCTGGTGAAATAATCGAAAAATCTACAGATTTTTCATTGATGATAACCTCTTTGGTAAAAGTTGACTCGCAAGCTTCGCTAGAAACCACGGTAAGTTTTACGGGATGCGTACCCGATGCGTTGAATTCAAAATTAGGATTTGCAAGATTACTATCTTCCACATTATCGCCATCAAAATCCCAAGAATAACTAGTAATTGTTCCTGTGCTTGCCGAAGAAGTATTTGTAAATAGAACCTTATAGGAAGGAGCACAAGCAGCACTTAAATCGTAAGTAAAAGCAGCACTTGCACTTGATATTGCAACTATTTTACTTAGCACCATTACACAAGCATCATTATGAGTTGCTGTAAGTGTTACTGTTTTATCTCCTGCACTAGAGAAAGTTGTAGTCGGATTTTGAGCATTAGAATCCTCTATATTATCGCCATTAAAATCCCAAGACCAAGCAATAGCAGTCGCTGAAGATTCATCGGTAAAAGTGACCATCTGACCGGCACAATTCCCCGAAAAAGAAAAATCGGTGGTATTTCCATCGTTAAATTGAACCTGTTTAATCACTTTATTTGATAAACAGCCCTGATCCGATTTTAAGCTTAATGCTACGTCGAAAATTCCGGCTGTTGCGAAACTATGCGTATAACTCTCCGAAATTGCTTCAATACTTCCATCGTTATCAACATCCCATTGATATTCGCTAATCTGACCCGAAGCAATTGTTGCCAAGCCATCGAAGGTAACGTCTCCAAGTCCGCATGAATTATCTTTTGTAAAATTAAAATCAGCCGTAGGTATTGGGTGAACCTGAAAAACAGAAGGCTGAAATTTTGTTCCCTTACAACCAAATTCGTCGGTTACAATTAACAGTGCCCCATAGTCATTGGCACCAATACCAGACAAGCTTAATACTGGTTCTGTATCATCAATACCAGGTAATTTTCCTTGAAAATCCCATTGATAATCTACAATATTTCCCCCATTCACTCCTCCAACAATTTTTCCATCAATGGTATAAGATTCTACATCCACATTATTTGCCGTTGCGCTTAATACAATATCTAAGGGTTCGCAACCAGCAGTTGTTGAAGGTGAAAAATCAGGTTCAGGATTAGGATGAATTATTATTTCTTTACTAACAGCCAGCCCACCATTCACCGATAAACTCACGGTATACGCTCCTGGGGTAGGAAAAATTGCTGAAGGATTCTGCCCTAAAGCAGGATCGGTTGTTACCAAAGAATTAGAATTACCAAAATCCCAAGACCATTGCGTGACTGGTTCCGGACCTGAAGTATCCGTAAATGTTGCTGTTCCATTACCACATTGACTGGACAATGCAATTGAAAAATCGGCCGTTTGGCTAAATCCCCCCAAAGGGATTAATAAAAAGAAAATCAAAGAAAAAGCAGACACTTTTCTCTTTAGCAATTTCAAATTTTTTAGTAGAAAATTCCTCATATGTTAATAGGTATTTTTAGTTTATCGTTTCTTAAAATCTACTCAAAACATTAATTTAACCTTTTTTAAGATAATAATCTAACAAATATAACTTTTTTTGAGGAAAAAATCTTGTTTTTGACTTTCAGAATATTAACAAGAAATTTGAGGGGTTTGGTAAAAGAAAAATACCTATTGGTATTAATTTAGCAGAAATAAAAAGTGTGGAAATAAAAACTTCTATTTATCAACTAGTATTACAAGCCTTTATTTACAAGACTATTATTATGAATGTTAGAATTTGACAATAAGTACTGTCTGAAAACCGAAACAAGGGAAAAATAAGACCTTGCACAAAAATGAAAGTTCGTTTTAATACAAACCTTATTAAAACAAGTAGAGAATGATTTTTTTTAATGCAAGGTGTTTTTACAGCTCAAATAAGCTCAAGTACTCCGACAAATAGAAAATTCTATTTCGGCGGGCACCGGCATATTCTTTCACCAAGTTGTGCTTCTCGAACTCTTTTACCAATAAATTGGCCGACTGAAAACTAAGTTGTAGTTTTTCCTTTACATCGCTTACCGACATAAACGGATTGAAATAGAACTCCGAAAGCAATTGTTTGGCAGTTAAAACCCTCTTTTTACCCATCTTCTCTTCTATAACCGACTCATAATGGACTGTTAATCGTTCCACATTTCCCAAAAGATTTTTACTGTGCAAAGCTGTTTCCCTAACTCCAGTTAGAAAAAATTTAATCCATTGTTCGATATCATTTTTAGAACGGATTAAATTTAAACGATGGTAATATTCTAAACGATTCCTTTCAAAGAAAACCGACAAACAAAAAATAGGACGAGCAACAAACTTTAAACTAATAATTTCAAACAAAATTAAAGTTCGAGCAGTTCGTCCATTCCCATCCAAAAAAGGAAGTATATTTTCAAATTGATACAAGGAAATAGCCATTTTAATCAACTGCGGTAATTCCAAATCATCGTTTCTCCAGAATTTTTTGCCATCATTAATTAAAATTTTTAGCTCATGCTTGTTTGGCGGGCTGTAATTCGATTCCTCCCTAAAAGGACTCTCGTGAGTTTGGAAGAAGGATCTCAATTTCCCACCAAATTCTTCTTTGGCAGGCAAATTAGAACATAGTATTTTATGCGCCTCCTTTACTAAGCGAACCGACAAAGGGAATTTTTGAAGCTCGCTTACTCCCCAATGAATAGCTCGAATATGATTCGCTATTTCTTTTTGAGCATATTGATTTTTAAAAGATTGCGAACCATCAGGAACCAATGCTTGATACAAATCACATTTATTCCCTTCAATTAAATTGGATGCAATAACTTCCTGTATTACAAATAAAGGAATATGATGACTTATATTGGGAAAAAATTTAGAATACGCATTTAGTTCTCCCAATTCTAGCATGGCAGATTCTAGTAGGATATTTATTTGTTTATCCTTCCACTCAAAAGACCGATTAATTAAAGATGGCGTAACGCTTTTGTAGCCTTCCTTAAAACTTTGGTAAACAAAGTCACCCCTGTTTTTTTTATTCAACTTATCGTCCATATGCCTGAATAAACAGTAATTATTCAGGTTAAAAGTATTAATAATTTAATAAAAACTAAGGCTAACACCAGAGATCACTATCTTATTTACAATTTTAGATACATGCATACATATTGTATTTACTAGCCTAAGCAGATTTTTAATTCTTTTGATTTTAAAATTTATCTTGCAATACCTATAAATTAAATTATATTTCGCCCAAATTAATTAATCATTAACTTATGATAAGAAAAATATGTTTAGCCATTGCTCTAATTGTACTGGCTATCAATGTGAAAGCGGAAGGCTATGCCGTTAACGTTCAAGGTAATAAACAAACAGGTATGGGCCACGTGGGTACTGCATTAAATTTTGATGCAAGTAGTATGCAATGGAATCCTGGAGCTTTAGCTACACTAGATCAAAAATATAGCTTCTCGGTAGGAGGATTTGCGACTCTAATTAAAACAGAATTTACTGGAGCTTCTGGCATGACCGAAGAAACTGATAACCCAACAGGAACCCCATTCTACTTATACGGATCGATGAAAGTATCGGACAAGCTTGCTTTTGGCCTTGGTGTTTATAGTCCATTTGGAAATAAAGTTGACTTTGGAAAAGAATGGAGTGGAAAATATTTGATTCAGGATATTAGCTTAAAAGCCATTTATATTCAACCAACCGTTTCCTATCAGCTGGCAGACTGGATTAGTGTTGGTGCTGGTTTAAACATTGTATATGGTAGTGTAGAATTAAATAGAGCTATACCATTAGCTTCGCTTGGAGCACCAGATGGAGAAGTTGAAATAAGTGGTAGTAAAATTCAGTATGGTTACAATTTAGGTATATTCCTTCAACCAACAGAGAAATTAAATATCGGACTATCGTATCGTTCTCAAGTAGATGTAGAACTTGAATACTCCGATGGCGACGTTGATTTTACTGTCGCTGATCCTATTTCTCCATTATTCCCAGATGGTGGAGTTGCTGCAACACTACCTTTACCAGCGAGTTTTAATATTGGACTTGCTTACCAAATTGATGAGAAATGGCTGATTTCAGCTGATGTGAATTTTGTACAGTGGGATGTTTATAAAGCATTAAATTTTGATTTTGAAACAAACACTACAACCATGGTTTCTACTCCTGGAAGCCCAGTGGAAGTTCCTGTACTTCAAGATTCTAACAGTAAAAGAGATTGGGATAACTCGACAACATACCGAATTGGAGCACAATATGCAGCAAATGAAAAGTTAGACCTTCGTGCTGGTTTTTACTATGATGAAACTCCAACCAATGAAAAATTCTACACCCCCGAAACACCAGGAGCAAATAAAATTGGTATCTCAGCAGGTTTCTCATACCTATTAACCGATAAATTAAGCGTAGATGCTTCTTTATTGTATATCAAAGGTGAAAAAATTAATGCCGTTGATGGTAATACAGGATTTGCAGGCGAATATGAAAACACCGGATTCCTACCAGGAATTGGAGTGTCGTACAATTTCTAGAAACAAAAACATAAAATAGAGTTAAGGGCCTGTTCGAACAAACAGGCCCTTTTTCTATGTACTTTAATTAGCATGCCTGGTATCACCGTTGATCTAAACATTTCCTATCTTCATCAATATTGACAAAACATTGCCAAAGACTATCGAAAGTATTTCCTTATTTTGCACTCCTATCAAACCAGTATATCTAATTGATTTCCATAATAAACACTTGAAAAGCATGAAGTTATTTCGGATAATTATTTTTTTTATATTGATCGGCTTTTATTCTACTGCGCATTCCGAAAAACTTAGTGCTACCGAAACCCAAGAAAATAATTCCCTAAGTAAGCAAATGCAACATTACTTAGATTCTTCTGCTTATTTGCGCAATATATCCTCGGAACAAAGCATATTTGTTTGCCAAAAAGCCATTTTATTAGCTGAAGAAAGCGAAGATCCTGATCTACTCTCACAATCTTATAAAACACAAGGAATTAACTATTATTATTCCGGAACCTACGATTCTGCTTTCGTTTATTACGAAAAAGCCATTCATCAATTCGAAGCTACCAATGCTCAAGTTGACATTGGTAAAGTTCTTGGAAACATCGGATTGCTGTACCGAAAACAAGGAAAATACGCCAAAGCACTAGAGTATTACTTAAAAAATCTAAAAATTTACAAAGACCTAAATTACGAAGAAGGTTTAGGTAGTGTTTTCAACAATATTGGAAACCTATATTTTAATACCGAAGAATTTGATGAAGCCGAAACCTATTACCAATACGCCTTAAGAAACTTTATACAATTTGAGAAAACTTTAGATATCGCGAATGCCTATATCAATTTAGGTGCTATTTGTGAAAAAAGGAAAGAATTTTCGGAAAGTATGGATTACTACAATAAATCCTTGTTCGAAAATTCGAAGGTTGGTAATGTTCAATTTGAATCGAAACTACTTTTTAATATTGGCTATTTATTTCACTCACAAGGCCAATTAGATTCTGCTATTAAATATGTGCAAAAAGCCGAAGAGATAAGAATTAAAATAGGAGATAAGGATGGCATTGTTAGTACCAAATTAGAACTGGCAAGAATTGCAATCGATCAGGGCAAATATGACTTAGCCGAAAAACTACTTTTAAAGGCTGATGAAATTGCAAGAATTAATAACATGCTAAAATGGAGAGAAGAAATTCTTACAAGTCTTACAAAGGTTTATCAAACCACAAAAAATTACGAAAAAGCCTTTATCCATCAAAATGAGATGATTCGAGTAAGAGATTCTTTGAATATCATTCAAATAAACATGCGCTTTGAAGAACTCTCTACGGAATACGAAACAGAAAAACGCAAAAAAGAATTAGAACTGTTACAGCAAAAAAGTCAGATTCAGCATCTTGAATTAGGAAAGAAAAATGCCTGGATTATTATCCTTATGATCGTAATGTTACTAGGAGTCGTTGTTATTCTCGTTTCCCTAAGAATTAACCGCTTACGCGTAGATCATAAAATTATGGATTTGCGACAAAAGGTGTTATTAACGCAAATGAATCCACATTTTTTATTTAATTCATTAACAGCAATTCAGAGTTTTATATTGGATAAAAAAACGATCGAAGCCAATAACTACCTTTCCAGATTAGCCAATTTGGTACGTGGAATTCTAGAAAACTCAAGAGAAGAATTTGTATCGCTACGAACAGAACTTGAAACTTTACAAGACTACATTGGACTTCAAAAGTTACGCTTTGAAAATGAGATAGATTATGAGTTTATTGTAGATAAAAATATTGATCAGGAGCAGGTGCTGGTGCCTCCAATGCTAGCACAACCTTTTGTCGAAAATGCCTTAATTCATGGCATGCTTCGTAATAATCCCAATGCCAGAATACAGGTAATTATATCGCTTAATAAAGCAATGGATGTGCTCCGATTTAAAATTAAAGACAATGGCATTGGAATTAACGAAGCCAAAAAACAAAACGAGAATAAAAATCACAAATCAATCGCTACATCAATTGCTCTCGATCGCGTTAAAATCTATAATTTTAAATCTTCGAAAAAGATGCACTTCGAAATTGTAGATCTAAAACAGCTCGATTCAAGCTTACAGGGAACACAAGTATGCTTTTCAATTCCATTAAACATTCAGAATTAATAAATTTTCTCAACATCAAAAGAATAATTTTACTTGTTTAAATAAACTAAATATTTACATTGTAGAATAAATTAATTGACTCTATTGGTATCGCAACAAAAACGAACCATACAGACTATTGTTTACCTAGTTTATTTTTCCATATGAGAACAATTCTACTGCTAATTTCCTTCTATTGTTTATTCTCCAACCAGCTACTATCAAAAAATTTAAGTTCTAACAAACCAGAAGCACAATCTTCACTAGAAAAACAAATAACCGAAACACTGTATAAATCGGTGCAACTTCGAGACTCCTCGTACGATGTCAGTATAAAAGTTGGAAAAGAGGCACTCAAATTAGCCTTAAAATTAAATAGTGCTCCTATATTGGCAGACACCTATAAATCGATTGGAGGAACTTATCTTTTACAAGGTGTTTTTGATTCGTCGGAATACTATTACAGAAAAGCCATTCCGCAATATGCGCTAATTGGCGACAGCTTAGGTGTTGGAAAAGTAACCGCTAACATAGGTATTGTTTACCGAAGATCAAGAAAATACAATGAAGCTTTACAGCAATACATAAGAGCCTTAGAAACCTATAAGTCTGTAAATTACGTAGAAGGAATAGGTAGTTCTTATCTCAATATTGGTGGTTTACACCAAACCTTAGGTGAATTTGATAAAGCCTTAGCTTTTTACCTAAATGCCCAGAAAATTTATGAGAAATTGGGTAATCGCAAAAGTTTAGTCAATATCTTTATTAATCTTGGAGTGCTTCAGAGTGAACTCAATAATCACGACCAAGCGCTTTCCTATCGATTACGAGCTTTAAAATTAAATGAGGAGGTTGGAAATACACAACTAAATTCAACTATTCTGATGAATATTGGTGAATCCTATCAGGCAATTGGCCAAGTAGAAAAAGCATTGGAATATTACAATCTTTGCGAAGAACAACGAATTCAACTCAACGACCAATGGGGACTTAGTAAAGTTTATTTACTAAAAGCAACTACTTACGATACGCTTAATGAGAATAGAAAAGCCGAAGAATACTTTCAAAAATCCATTCAATTAAGCAAAGCGAATGACATTTCAGACGACTTACTGGAAAGTTATCTTTACTACTCCGAATTTTTAGAAAAAACCAATCACCCCAGAAAAGCAATTGATAACTTAAAAAAATATCATTCTATTAATGATTCCTTAATTTCAATTTTTCAAAACGAAAAAGTAAAAGAATTAACCGCAAAATATGAATCGGAGCAACAAGAAAAAGAATTGGAAGTTCTAACTCAAAAAAGTCAAATTCAGAATCTTGAACTTGGGAAAAAAAATTCGTGGATTATTCTTCTAACAGTAGTCCTAATTTTGGGTATTGTAGTCATTTTTGTCTCATTGCGTATTAACCGATTACGAGCAGACCACAAAATTATGGATTTGCGACAGAAGGTACTATTAACACAAATGAATCCACACTTTTTATTCAATTCTTTAACTTCAATTCAAAGTTTTATATTGGATAATAAGAATAAAGAAGCCAACAATTATCTTTCTCGCTTAGCTAGTTTGGTTCGAGGAATTCTAGAAAACTCAAGAGAAGAATTTGTAAGCATACGTACCGAGATTGCTACTTTAGAAGACTATATCGGACTACAGAAATTACGTTTCGAAAACGAAATACAATATGAATTTGAAATTGATAAAAACATCGATCAAGACCAAGTTCTAGTGCCACCAATGTTAGCGCAACCTTTTGTAGAAAATGCTTTGGTGCACGGCATGTTGCGAAACAATCCGGAAGCAAAAATAGTGGTTCAAATTTCTCTTAATAAAAATAGAGATATGTTGGTATTCCAAATTAAAGACAATGGTATTGGAATTAAAGAATCGAAAAAAAATAGAGAAAACAAAGAACACAAGTCTTTGGCTACCTCCATTGCATTGGATCGTGTTAAAATTTACAATTTTAAAGCATCTAAAAAAATGCACTTCGAAATTACTGATTTAAAAAATTCTGATAATAATCAATCTGGGACTAAAGTAACTTATACTATTCCTTTAACTATTTGCTCCAACTAACTTTAAATTATAACTATTTTTCATTCTCATAAACGGTCACAATATCGTATCCCTTTTGCAAAAGAAGATCTTTTGTGGAGCAATATTTTTTGGTAAATCCCAATAAATATCCACCACCACCCGAACCGCATAGTTTTAACCAAAACTGTTCGGTTTGAAGACCTTCTTGCCACAAATCCAGAAAGTTAGCGGGAATCATCGATTTAAAATGAGTCCATTGAAACTTTGATAATTCGCTTAGTTTGGTGAAAAAAGAATCGGCATTTCCAGTTACGAGCTCCTGAATGCACTGATCATTCATAGGAATTAACTCTTGCTCCATTAAAGACAAAAACTCTTTACTCTCACAATTTGCTAAAAATGAACGCACTAAGGGTTCTGTATTGCCCGATTTTTGGGAGTTAATTAAAAAGATTGCACTGTCTTCGCCAAACTTTTTTCCCGGCAAACTAACCTGTTCAATTTCATTCTGATTGTGAATTAATAAAGGAACTTTCAGGTATGAATTTAGTGGATCTAAACCAGAACTCTTCCCATGAAAACCAGATTCTAGTAGTGCCAAAGTATTCTTTAAGTGAATAATTTCACCGTTTTTTAACTTCTTACTATTCCCAATTGGATGGATTCCATATTTTTTATAAACAGAAGCACATAATGCTCCCGAGCTTCCCAAACCATAGCTTTCCGGAATACTCGACTCAAAATACAGTCCTTTAGATATATCCTTTTCAAAGCTTTTTAAATCAAGTAACACTTCGTATTGTTCCGAATTATCTATCAGGTAATTTAAAAACTTTAACAATTCCCGATTGGATCGTTTGGCAAAATTTCTATCGGTATATTTATCGTCACCAATAAAACTTAGTTCCCCTTTAAAATGAGTATAAGGAATGCTTAAACCCATCGAATTTAATAAAACACTATACTCCCCAAAGAGTAAAATTTTCGCATAAAATAAGTCAGGATGTATTCTCACGGCTATTTCAATTTTATTTTTCGTGGTCCGTCCCCTTTTTCATCCACGATATACTTTCCGTTTTCAAGAAACGGAGACAATTCCGAATTAATAAAAGACATCACCTTTTGGCTTTCCGATTTAGGATACAAAAGATGAATATTTGGCCCTGCGTCGAGAGTAAATCCGACAGGAATATTACTACTTAAACGATAGGATCTTATTCTCTCCATTAATTCGAATGTATTTGGTTTTAACAAGGTGTACGAAGGACTGGAATTCATCATCAACCCATGCAAGCTTAAGGCTTCATTTTCCATGATTTCGATAAATGTTTTTAAATCGCCTGAGCGCAATGCACCCAACATGCTTTCGAAATGAGTATTTGCCTGAGCAAAACGAGCACTTGCATACGGATGATTTTCCATTAATTGATGTCCCACAGAACTAGAAACCTCTTTCTTTTTTGAGCTCACCATAAGAATAGCGTCCTGAAAATCCTGAAAAATAGGATGAACGTATTTCGAAAAAGGAACTGCATGCTCATCGGATGATTTGGAAAAAGAATCGCTTGCACCCCAAGTTACAAAACCACCATAAACCGAACGCGAAGCACTACCAGAACCCAATCGGGCAACAAGACTAGCTTTTTGAAAAAATTCCTTTTCGGTCATTTTTATTCCTGCAATTTCCTCTTCCATACTACACAAACATAGAGCAATAGAACTCATTGCCGAAGCCGAACTTGCAATTCCTGCCGAATGAGGAAATGTATTTTCGGAAGAAATAGAAATTTGATAATCATTCAAAAAAGTAAAATGATCGGATAAGTTTCCAAAGAATTTTGTAATTCGTTCCTCGAACAAAACCTGTTTTTTTCCTTCGAATAAAAAGTGTAATTGATTACCAGTTTCCTTAGGTTTATAAGTAAGCCAGCTACGGGTAACCGAGTTTTTTAAACTCATGCTAACAGAAGGATTGCAAGGCAATTGATTACCTTTTTTACCCCAATATTTAATGAATGCAATATTCGAAGGACTTTCCCAGCCAATCGATCCTGAATTTTTATAATCTGTCATCGTTTAGCTACCATTAATTTGTTCCTAATATCATCTCTTTCCAAGTAAAAACACTTGTAAATCCAGCTCTATAAAAATAGGATTGTATTTCTTTCAGACTCAAATCGCTTCTCACCATCACAAAATCGCCTCCCCAAGCTCCTAATGATTTAATGCTTCCCTTAAAATCGGGAAATAATTTTTCTTTCACACATTTTTGGCCCAACATTTCAGCCAATAAAAGCTCATGTGTTTTCATAACACGATCGAATTCCTGTGTATCTTCGGCCGAAAGCATATCCTTACTCAATTGCGTGATTTGATCTAACTTTTCCGACTCGCACTTATTTCCATTTAAGAAAGCATGCACCGAATCGGCACTTTTTTGTTTTCTTCCCAGATAGACAAAGAACAACTGCCGAGAAAATTTCTCTGGAAAATCGACTGGATATATTAAAGGATGTGCACCATCGCGACGAAACAGAATTGGTTTGCAATAATTTGCGCAAGCAATATCAAAACCAGAACCGTTTGAAACCAATGCATGCAATTCGTATGGATTTACATTGGCCCACTTAGCAACATTATTTATTAATGTTGAACTACTACCTAAACCCCAATTACGATCAAAATCAAATTCAGTTCGCACTTTTAAGTTCGTTTGATTTAAAAAATCAGGATTCAATAATTTTGCCATTTTCAAAAGAAAACAAACGAAATCCTTCTCCGTTTCGCCTTCCTCTGTTTGTGCTTCAATTTCTTGATTTGAAATGGTAAATTGGAGCCATAATTTTCCTTTTTCGTAGGCCAACCATTCTAAATCTGTTTCTTCAGATTCAAAAACTTCCAAAACCTGTCCATATTTTAAAGGAATAGCAAGTGCCAAAGCTCCATGCAATACAAGGTATTCACCTGTAAGCAAAAATTTAGCGTTCGAATAATATTTATATAAAGGCTTCAAATTCTACTGTAGCTTAGTTCGTAATGATTTTATAAATGCTTCCACTTCGCTGTGCGAAACCGTTTTATGAGCAAAATATTCCAAGGCCTGTTTCTTTTCCTCGTAATCCGCTTTTAAAGTATTTAACAAGTTCGATAAATGCATTTTCATGTGTCCTTGTTGAATACCAGTTGTTACCAAAGATCGCAAAGCACCAAAATTATTTGCCAATCCGGCGGCAGCCGTAATCATCATTAACTCCTTTGCCGAAGGCTTCCCGAGCAATTCCAAACCGAACTTTGCTAATGGATGCAGACTTGTTAATCCGCCAACGGTTCCTAAAGAAAGTGGCAGGGTTAATTGATATCGGAATTGGTTATGCGAAACGTGAGTCTGCGTTAAGCTCTTATATTTTCCGGTTTTTGACGCATAAACATGTCCGTTTGCCTCAATGGCACGAAAATCGTTTCCGGTTGCCAAAGCCACTGCATCAATTCCATTAAATATCCCTTTATTATGCGTTGCCGCGCGATAAACATCCAATTCGGCTATTTTGGCTGCTTTTTGAAATTTAGCCGCAAATTCTTTCCCGCTAATACCAGGATGAATTTCATCCAAATCATCCAAACTGCATTCCACCGAACACTCAACAAGGCAATCGGGCGTATAATTGGAGAGAATCGACATGATGACCTCACATTCCCGTTCTACATCCGATAAAGTATCGTAATGCTTAAAGAATCGTTTCATTTGTTGCGCCATTTTCTCCAAACAAGAATTAATAAAGTTGGCTCCCATCGAATCTGCAGTATCAAAAGTTACATGCAACTGATAGTAATTCTCCATTTGATTGGTATGGTTAACCAATTGAATACTTTGAATACCGCCACCTCGTTGGCGCATATTTGTAGTCAATTCTTTGGTTGTCTGATACAATTCAAATTTTAATTCGGGCAATAAATCATTCAGTTTATTCGAATCACCTTTCCAAATAAAATGAACCTGTCCCGATTTTATCACCGAAACCACACGAGCAGTAAATCCGCCATGACTTGCCCAAAATTTAGCTGATCGAGAGGCTGCTGCAATTACAGAGCTTTCCTCAATAACCATCGGAATGTGATACAAATGGTTGTTGATCAGGAAGTTTGGCGCAACACCAAAAGGAAGATAAAAATTAGAAAGGGTATTCTCACTAATCTCATCCAGTAAATCTTGTTGCTCTTTATTTTGCAGGCGAAAACTATCCAACTGCGATTTTATTCGCTCGGCACTTCCCGTTAATTCACCCATTTTTTCCATCTTCTCCTCACGGCTCAATTTGGAAAATCCTGAAATGATTGCTTTCCGCTTCATATCTTTTTCATCTTCATCCTTAGTCTGAATTTCCATTCAGAAAGGAAATAATAAAATACTTCGAGGTCCTAAATTACATTTTTTCTGTTGCTGTCCCAAAAAACAGAAGGTTTTTTAGGTAAAACTCTTATTTTCGGACCCGTAGGAAACTTTTTGAAAGTTGTAATCCTTTCCTTTGTATTTCTAAATAGCTTCTTAATTCTTCATACGATTCTTTTGCATACTTCAAAAGAGTAGATGCTTGACCATAAATTGCAGGTAGTGCCGCTTTCTCCATTAAATAGTAGCCATCTAGAAAGTTTTGAATTCCTCCCGAAATAATTATCTCCTTGCATTTTACCTGCTCCTCATTGGCAACAATCTCATTTACCCAATCAACCATTTGATTGGCTGAATGTCCTATCTGAGCCAAAGGCTCGAATAATTGAGTGGGAGAGTCAGGATTTCGCATTAACTCTATTTTTGCAAAATTAGTTCCTCCAAAAGCAGCAAATTCTATTGCCTGAAGCGGCAATTGCAATAAAGCCCGTAAACTTTCTGGTCCCATTCCCTGACCGACTTCTTTCACGATAATCGGAAAATCGACCTCATCGAGCAAATATTCCAAACTCTCTATTGGCGATTCATTTATTCGGTCGCCCTCAGGTTGCAGCCACTCCTGCATAGGATTGATATGAATAATTAAGCCATCGGCGCGCAAACGGCCAACTAATCGGATAATTTTACTTACTTTTTTCTTTCGAATTAATTCTTCGAGCTGGCAAATGCCCAAGTTTGCATACAAAGGCAAATCGTCGCCAATAATAGAGCGAACGTCAAAATCGGCAAAATGTTCATCACTATTTAAAAGAGATCGGCACGAACCCAATCCCATTCCCATTCCAAATTCGGCACAAGCACGAGCCAAATTTCGATTAATCTTTCCTGCCAATTCTGTTCCCCCGGTCATACTGGAAATCCATATGGGTGTTTGCAGATTTTTCCCTAAAAAAGTAAACGAAGTGTCATCAACATTCGGATGAGCATTAAGCATTGGTTCGTAGTAGAACCTTTCATCCATCCATGCGTTCTTCATTTGAGAACGAAAAGCCAATTCAATATGATCTTTTTTTCTATCTGCCATAATTACAAATTAACAACCAATATTTCTTGAAATCACCAGTCTAAGAATTTCTGATGTTCCTTCTCCTATTTGCAGTATTCGCTGATCGCGGTAAAAACGTTCCACTTCCGATTCCTTAACTAATCCATGTGCACCATGAATTTGAACCGCTTCATTTGCTACTTCCTGAGCCACTTCGGAGCAAAACAATTTTGCCATAGCAGCTTCTTTTCCAAACGAATGCCCGTTATCTTTCAACCAGCAAGCATGATACAATAAATGCCGAGCCGCCTCAATTTTCGTAGCCATATCTGCTAATTTAAATGCAATAGCCTGAAATTTTGAAATAGACTTGCCAAATTGCTCCCTTTTTTTTGCATAAGCTAAAGCCAACTCGTAGGCTCCCTGAGCCAAACCCAATCCCATTGCAGCAATGGTTAATCGCCCCGAATCGAGAGTTTGAAGCATTATTTTTGCTCCGTCGCCTAAATTTCCTAACAAATTTTCTTGCGAAACTTTACAATTCTCGAAAGTTAACTGAGCTGTATCCGAGGCTCGCCACATCATTTTACCTTTTACTGGCTCGGCCTGAAAACCTTTTGTATTTCGCTCTACTAATATAGCAGATAATTCCTTTTTTCCATTATTCGTAGCTGTTACTACCTGTAAAGTTACTCCTAAAGATAGATCGGAAGATGCGTTTGAAATGAACTTTTTACTCCCATTAATGATCCATTCCTGCTCCTTTAAAAAACCTGTCGACTCAGTCCCGCGAGAATCAGAACCCGCATTATCTTCTGTTAGTCCAAAAGCCCAAACATGTTCACCGCTTGTTAATTTAGGAAGATAGTTCTGCTTTTGTTGTTCGGTTCCAAAATAATAAACAGGTCCTATTCCCAATGAGTTATGAGCCGCCAAAGTAGATGCCTGCGAAGCATCTACCTTCGCAATTTCCTCCACTGCAATTAGTAAAGAAAGGTAATCTTTTGCTTGTCCTCCATATTTTTTAGGTAGATATATCCCGAACAAGCCCAACTCCCCCATTCTTTTGGTAAGATGAGCACTAAATTTTTCTTCTTTATCCAATTCAAAAGCTAAGGGCCGCACCTCTTTTTGGGCAAATTGCTTCACTTTCTCGCGAATTAGTTCATGTTCTGCTGTTAAGTATGGATTCATGACTATATGTTTGATAGTATATTTTAAGATCTTCAATTCTTTAATGAGCGCAAACCTAATTAAAAAGTTTATTTTATTAAAATTATTTAGAATCATTTTCAATAATGAAAAAACTAATAATCTTCTGCTCCGCTAAAAAAAAGCTTAAAACACCAATTAAATCAGCACTTTTTGATTTAACAAAATTTAATCTCACATCTACTTAAGCAACTTGGCACACTTGACACTTGTTATTAACATATAACCATTGTAAATTTACTTTAACTTAAATTTATAATAATAAAATGGAATTAGAACTTTGGCATATTTGGTTGTTACTAGCAGTTGGTCTTTTTGTAATTGAGATCTTCATCTCCAATTTTGTTTCCGTATGTTTTGGAATCGCTTCGGTTCTTACGGGTATCGTTTCCTATTTGAGATTTGAGATTCCCGCACAATTACTTGTCTTTATTGCGAGTTCACTTATCTGCTTGTTTCTTTTGAAACCATATATAACAAAACACTCCATTAGCCAATCGTACCAACCAAATAAGGATTACAAAAATTTGATTGGCAAAGAAGCTATTGTGATGGAAGAAATTAATGATCGAAAAAACAAAGGCAGAGTTGTACTTTCCGGATCGACTTGGAAAGCCAAATCTCAATTTGGAGAAATAATACCTAAAGATACATTTGTAAAAGTATTGAATATAGACTACTCGGTGATGACCGTAAAACGAATATAAGAATCTAAAATACCCTAAAACCACTTAGGTTGGATGTTCGCATCCAACCTTTCTTTTATTTTGCACATTTCCGAATAATGAGTACTTTATCCCGCTTAAAATAATTCATAATCAGTCTCTATTTAATGGAAAAAGGATTTCTCTTTAAAGATGTATATAACAATCAATTAGTTGGAAACATGGCTTCGAATATTGTAAAGTCATGGGGCGAATTCAACACTTCTTCATTCGTTAATTCTATCGTTTCGAAGCTGAAACCACTTAGTTTATCGGAACGATCTCAACTTATTTGCACCGAATTATACCATCATCTTCCTAAATCGTACCCAAAAGCGCTTACTATTCTTTTAAATTCTATCGCCCAAGAAAACAAAACAAGTGATAAAAAAGAATTTGAAGGCTTCTACTATATGCCTTTTGCTGCTTATGTATCGCAATATGGATTGGAAAAGGAAAATTTTCATCTTTCGATGAAAGCATTAGAGGAAATCACAAAAATATTTACTTCAGAATTTGCCATACGACCATTCATTAGAAAATATCCAAGCGAAACTTTGGAATACCTTCACCAATGGGCAAGCAGTGAAAATGCACATGTTCGTAGGTTGGTTTCGGAAGGAAGCAGACCAAAATTACCTTGGGCATCTCCCCTTAAAGAGTTCCAAAATAATCCATTACCTGTATTGGAACTATTGGAAAAATTAAAAGAAGATGATGAACTCTACGTTCGCAGATCGGTTGCTAATAATTTGAATGACATTGCAAAAGATCATCCTGATTTAGTAATTGAAACTCTAACTCGTTGGAATAAAATTAAGAATAAAGATACTCAATGGATTATTAATCATGCCTCTAGAACTTTACTTAAGCAAGGCCATCCTAAAGCATTAGAACTTATCGGATTTCGACAAAAGTTACAAATAACTGTCAATAAACTTAAAACTAACACTCCAACCTGTAAACTAGGCGGTGAAATTGAATTCTCTTTCGAGATACAATCCACATCTATACAGGAACAAAATTTAATGATTGATTTTATCGTTCATTATAGGAAAGCTAATGGCAAAACATCTCCAAAGGTGTTTAAACTTTCAAAAAAAGTTCTTTCTGCTAAGGAATGCATTTCTTTCAAGAAAAAGATTTCTTTTAAACCTATCACAACAAGAAAGCACTATTTAGGAACACACGAAATCGAAATTCAGATTAATGGAATAAAATATGGAAAAATTGGGTTTGAGGTGGAATGATACTTTTTGCTATTAATACCGCTGCACTTTGGGATCTACCTCTACCGACCAACGATCAATGCCTCCCGCTAAATTATAAACACGCGAGAATCCATTCTTTTGTAAATAATTTATTACATGTTTGCTTCGTACGCCCATGTGACAAAACACAATCAAATCTTTATTTTTAGGTAAATCGGCCAATTTATAAGGAATTTGTCCCATTGGAACGTGCATCGCATCCTTCAAATGGCAAATTTGAATCTCGGAATGTTCCCGCACATCAAGCATTATCAGATCCTTCCTCTTCTCCATTTCCTGCACCAATTCTAATGGTGTATAATCTTGCTTGTCCGATAAATTATTTTTAAAAAAACCATTCATTTTTTTCCTATTCTTTTCTAATCTTAATAAAGATAAGGAATTGAATTGACAAAATAGATAAGCAACGCTTCGCATTTCTTGTCTAATTATTTGTATAGAACAGGTAAACTATCCTGTTTATCGAAAAACAAATTTATAAGCCGACAATACTAAGCATAAATTGTAAATTTGGTAAGCGAATGATTAACAGAGATCTTCTTTTTACAATCGCTTATTATTCAGACTGATTTACTTTTAAACTAACCAGCAGATGCAAATCAACATTCGGGAACTAAGCAAAATATATCCAAACGGGAAAAAAGCTCTTGACGATGTAAATCTCGAAATTGGTGCCGGAATGTTTGGATTACTTGGTCCGAATGGTGCAGGAAAGTCAAGTTTGATGCGAATTTTGGTGACTCTAATGAAACCTAGTATCGGTTCCGTTTCGATTGATTCATTCGATTTGGAAAAAAATCGAAAAGAAATTAGAAGCATATTGGGTTACTTGCCACAGGACTTCCGCTTTTTCTCGAAGCTTAAAACATGGGAATTTTTAGACTATGCAGCTTCACTTTCTGGAATGAGAAATAAAAGTATCCGAAGAGATAAGGTGGATGAATGGCTGGACAAAGTAGGTTTATTTGATGTTCGGGAACGGGACGCAAATAAACTCTCCGGAGGAATGAAACGAAGATTGGGTATTGCCCAAACCTTAATTGGGAATCCAAAAATAATTGTAGTTGATGAACCAACAACTGGACTTGATCCAGAAGAAAGAATTCGCTTCAGGAATATATTATCGGAATTAAGCCAGCAAGATGTAATCATTATTTTATCCACTCATATTGTTGGAGATATATCCAGTGTTTGCAACAATTTGGCCTTGCTAAATAATGGACAAGTTGCTTTTAAGGGAACACCCGAAGCTCTAATTGAGAAAGCTCGGGGACATGTTTGGCAGGTAAATACATCGGGCTACGAATACGATATGATTAAAGATAAATATCCTGTAATTTCAACAATACCAACTCAGGAAGGATGGGAGGTTCAATTAATTGGAGACGGCAGTCAATTTACCAATGCAATAGAATTGGAACCAAACTTAGAACATGCCTACGTTTATTTTATGGAAATGTCCTCAGCACTCATTTAGTACTTAAAAAATGATCTCAACCCACATTATACGTACAGTAGCCAAATACGAAACCAGAACACTTCTTCGATCGTGGTTTTTTAGAATTTTTGCCGGACTATCCGTTCTGTTTATTGGCATTTTTAATATTGCAACCTTTATCGAAGATAGTGGTTCTCCATGGATCTACCGAGCACTTCCTGCTGCAATTCCTTATGCCAATCTCATCATTTTAAATTTAGGACAGGCTATTGTTGCTGTATTTTTAGCCTCCGAATTTCTGAAACAAGACAGTAAAAACGATACCGTTGAAGTTATTTATGCCCGATCGATGACCAACAGCGAATATATTTTGGGGAAAACTCTCGGAATTATAAGCGTTTTCGTCCTCCTTAATTTTATCATTTTATTCATGGGAATTGGCTTCTCATTTTTAAGTAAGGATTCATCGCAAAGTGCCTGGGTGGTAATTTACTATCCTCTCTTAATATCCATCCCTACACTCGTTTACATTCTAGGTTTGGCTTTCTTTTTAATGATTGTTTTAAAAAACCAAGCTATTACATTCATTATTCTATTAGGTTACATTGCACTCAGCATCTTCTACTTAAATACAAAATTTTATCATCTATTCGATTATATTGCCTATCAGGTGCCAATGATGAACTCGACCATTGGAGGATTTGGAAATTTACAAGAAATAGCCATTCACCGTGGTATTTATTTCTTCTTGGGAATCGGCTTTATTCTCTTCACTATATCCAAATTAAATCGCTTGCCACAATCGAAAAAATTGGTTTCTCTTCCTATATATTTGGCTGTTACTAGTTTTCTTATTGGAGGGTTACTAACAATGAAATACATCAATATTAATATTGACAATCAGGAGTTTAAAAATGACATGATTGCTTTAAACAACAAATATATTGCATTCCCAAAACCAGAAGTTACCTCTTGCAATATAGATCTTACTCATGAAGGTGAAGAAATAGCTGTAAAAATAAAGCTTGATATTTATAATCATTCCGCTTCTGATTTAGACACGCTTCTCTTCAGTTTAAATCCTAATTTAAAAATAAGTTCTGTGCTTCAAAAAGGTAAAAACATACCATTTTTAAGACAAACACATTTACTAAAAATTATTCCCGATCAGGCCTTAGTAAAAAACACAAGCACTCAATTAGAGCTTACTTACAGTGGTACGATAGATGAAAGAACTCATTTTTTAGATTTAAATTCGGAATTAACAGAAGATAACTTTACGGCACAAATGTTTCGCATTCGAAAACGATTTGCTTATCTGAACGATAATTTTGTATGTCTCACAAGCGATGCTTTATGGTATCCTATTGCAGGAGTTGGATATTCCTCCAGTAATCCGGCTTTATATTCACCAGATTTTACAAACTACCATCTAAAAGTTCAAAGTTCAAACAAATTGGTTCCTGTTTCTCAAGGCAAGGTAAGCCAAATTAAAGACGGAGTTTTTGAGTTTCATCCAGAATCGGCCTTGCCAAAAATAAGTCTTCTAATTGGTGATTATCTAAAGCATAGCATTCAAGTTGATTCTGTTGAATATTCAATTTATAGTATTCGTGGAAACGAATTTTTCTTGAATCATTTTGATGTGATTCAGGATAGTTTGCCTTCCTTAATCCGAGAATTAAAAAACGAATACGAAACCGAAATAAATTTAGATTATCCGTTCAAACGATTTTCCCTCGCCGAAGTGCCTATTCAATTTGCTTTGGACAAACACATTTGGTCGATAAGCAGTGATGCGGTGCAACCTGAAATCATTTTTTATCCTGAAAAAGGAGTTCTAATGGAGGAAACTGATTTTAAAAAACGAAAGAACCGTTTCGAAAAAAGAATGAAGCGCGATAATGAAGAAGTCTCGGACGAAGAACTGCAAGCTCGTATTTTCAAAAGATTCGTACGCGCAAATTTTATGCCCTCAGGAACAGAATGGTATCAATATGATAATGTTGATGGAAATACTTACTCCCCTTTCCCCAACTACTATGGCTACTCCACTCAAATGTATTCACAGGAGTATCCTGCTCTGAATATTGCATTGGGTGTTTATTTGAAAGAAAAAAATACCAGTTCAACATCTCAAAACCGTTGGCAATTCGATGGAATTAGTAAGGAAGAGCTAATTAACCTTGAATTAAAAAAAGCCTCCTTAACCGACATCACAAAGTCGGGTGTTTCTGTCGCCAAAAACGAGAATGAACAAATCTACTTAAATGATATTTTTAGCGTAAAAGGAATTCATCTGTTTTCTATTTTTAAAGCTAGGTATGGCGAAGAAAAATTTAATTCTCTTCTAAAAAAATACATCCAAGAAAACCAACATCGCAAATTTAGTTTTACCAGTTTTGATAGTTTGCTGCTTGCAAACAACGGTGAATCTATTTTATCGGATGTGAATAATTGGTACACTACCAACAAGTTGCCAGGTTTTTTAATTAAAGATCTTGAAACCTACAAAGTAAAAGATGGAGATCATATTAAATACCAAATTCGTTACAAAATTTCAAATCCCGAATCGGTAGATGGAATTGTTTCGGTAAGCATCGAACTAAATGATCGGAATGGAAGGCGAAACCGAAGGAGTTTTGAGGAAGAAAAACCTGCCTTTTCCAAAACCATTTTTGTACCTGCAAATACTGCCCTCGAAGTTGGATTTGTATTTCCCTCGCAACCAGGCAGAATGAATGTATCGACACATATTTCCGAAAATCTACCCAATAGTTTGGTTTATGATTTTAGTTCATTCGATGAAACCAAGAAAGACATTTTCTTTAATGATATTAAAGAATGTGAGGCCTTCGACGGGATTTTAGCAACAAATGAATTGGTTGTTGATAACGAAGATAAAGGATTTGAATATGTACAGGTATCCAACAAAAGTTATTTAAAACAGTGGATGGATGACAAACGAATTACAGAGCATGAATATTCGAATTTACGTACTTGGAATCCTCCAAACGAATGGAAAAATGTTTTGCGTTCTGGCTTTTTCGGAAAATATGTAAAATCAGCAGCTTTCACAAAATCCGGACAAGGAGAACGTTCTGCCAGTTGGACTGCAAGCCTAGAACATAGTGCTCAATACGATGTTTATTGTCATATCGAAAAGGTGGAGCCATGGGGACGACGAAGAGGACAGCAAAAAAAAGCAGATTATAATTTTAAAGTATATCATGAATCAGGCATCGAGGAAATAAATAAAAGTGATCAGGAACTGGAAAGCGGATGGAATTATCTGGGTACCTTCTTTATTACACCTGAAAATGCAAAAGTGGAGCTTAGCAATAAATCGACAGGCTCATTTCTCTTTGCTGATGCAATTAAATGGGTAGAAAATAAATAAAATTTACAAATTATATAAGGCATGATCACAACGATACCACAGCAAAAATTATTACGAATATTAATTTGTGCCGGAGCAATTCTTTTCAGTTCTTTTTACTCACAGGCTCAAAAAGATATTACTTTGGAAGAGGCTCTTCTTATAGCCTTTGAAAATAGTCCAGACATTAAAAAATCGAGAATAAACATGCAGCAAAACAAAGAACACCTGAATGCGCAACTAGCATCTTTACGTTCTCGTTTTTCCTTCGATATTACCCCTTTGTCGTACGACAAAACAGAATCCTATAACGATTATTTTTCCACTTGGAATACTTCTGAAAATAAAAAGACAAGTGGAACATTTACGGTTTCACAACCAATTAAATTTACTGATGGCAGATTATCATTACAGAATGAGTTTGGTTATCAGGACAATTACTCCGAAGCCAGCAGTTCTAACTATGCTGGATACAACAACTCATTATACTTACAGTACGATCAGCCACTGTTTACATTCAATAAAACAAAAATGGATTTAACTCGCAATGAGTTAAATCTTGAAAATGCAACCCTAGCCTACTCCATTCAAATGCTAAACATGGAAAGACAGGTAAATCAAGCATTTTATTCCATTTATCAGAAGCAAATGGCCTTAAAAATTTCGGAAGAAGAGTTCGAAAATCAGAAAGTAAGCAAGGAAATTATTGCAAGTAAAGTAGAAGGAGGTTTATCTGCGAAAGAAGAACTTTATCAGGCCGAATTAAACTATGCTACCAGCAAATCGAGTCTCGATAATAATCGTGTAGAATTGGAAAATGCAAAAGATGAATTCAAATTTTTATTAGGTATTTCTTTATACGATGACATAGCAGTTAGCACCGATATTCAATACATTCCGGTAGTTGTGGATCTTGAAAAAGCCATTGAAAACGGATTGAGTCAAAGATTGGAATTGTCGCAACGTGAAATAGATTTAAACAATGCAAAGTTCGATTTAATACAAACCTCAGCGGTAAACGAATTTAAAGGAAATGTGAGTCTTTCGATTGGAATTATGGGTAACAATGAAAAACTAGCTGATGTGTACGACAAACCAACCAAGAGTCCACGAGTTGGCATTACTTTTTCCGTTCCGATATTTGATTGGGGCGAGAGAAAAGCACGAATAAGAGCTGCCGAATTAGAAATTGAAAGTCGCGAAATAGATAAAAACAGCCTGCGAGATGATATCACAATTAATATTCGAAAGATATATCGGAACCTTCAAAATCTAATTCAGCAAATAGAAATTGCGAAGCAAAATCAGAAAAATGCAGCCCTAACTTATGATATTAATTTAGAGAGATACCGAAACGGTGATTTAACCAGTATCGATTTGGAACGATTTCAAAATCAGTTATCCGAAAAGAAAATGAACCTAGCCAACTCTCTAATTAACTACAAATTAGAACTGTTAAATTTAAAAATACAATCGCTTTGGGATTTCGAGAATGACCGCTCATTTGTTCCACAAGAATTGCAGGAAAATTTGATTATTGAATAAATACAATCTCAATCATGATATACCATACTAAGTCCATAGCCATGAAACGAATCGCATTCTACCTTTTATGCCTTGCACTATTTTCTGCTTGCAACGATAAGGCAACTGATCTGAACAAAGACATCGCAGTTCAAGTATCGGTTCAGGAAATTACCTCCAAAAGCATCGAAAAATTTATTAGCACCACAGGAACTGTAAATCCGATTAAAAGAGTGGAAATAAAAAGCGAAGTGGCCGGAAAATACCGCTTGCAAAATAATCCGGCAACTGGTCGTTCTTTTGCTTTGGGCGATTACGTAAAAGAGGGAACCAATGTAATCGTTTTGGAAGACAAAGAATACGAGAACAACATCAAAATAAAATCGTTAGAGTTACGACTGGAGATTTCTCAACAAGTATCCGAAAAGCAACAATCTTTGTATGAAAAAGGTGGCGTTACCCTTTCGGAAGTGAGAAATGCCGAAATCGACCTGATTAATGCCAAATATTCCTACGAAGATGCCCTTTTTCGCTTGGCAAAATTAAAAGTGAAAGCTCCATTTTCGGGAATTATTACTACCCTAAACTACTATACCGAAAATACTAGAATCGAAGCCTCGTCGGACTTGTTAAGCATTATGGATTACAGCAAACTTCATATGGAGATTAATCTGGCCGAAAAAAATATGACTGCCATTAAAAAAGGACAGCAGGTAAATATCATTAACTATACCATTCCTGGTGATACTTTAAGTGGTATTCTTGCACAATTATCTCCTGCTATCGATTCTGAAACCAGATCTTTTAAAGCTGTAATTAATATCGACAACTCAAAACTTTTATTGCGCCCAGGAATGTTTGCAAAAGGTGAGATTGTGGTTGCAAAAGCGGATTCGACCATTGTAATTCCGAAAGATGTGATTTTAAACAAACAAAAAGGAAATACTGTTTTTGTTGTAAACAAGGGCTTGGCCGAAGAGCGTGTGGTAGAATTTGGGTTAGAAAATCCTACCGAAGTACAAATAATTTCGGGTTTAGAGAAAAAAGATCGATTGGTAGTAAAAGGCTTTGAAACACTTCGAAACCGATCAAAAATAAAGGTGGTAAAATAATCTTAGCAGATCGATAAATGCTAAACTCAAGATATTAGACATGAGATATTAGGTTGATTTACAGTATGTTTATTTCAGAATCGAAATATTCTTAAAGTAAATGTAACAGAACATTCTATGTCATTCAATAATAAATTGCTTTCAAAATGAAGAAAATAACACAATTTTCGGTCAATTATCCGGTAACCGTTTCCATGATTGTAATGGCAATATTGCTTTTAGGATACGTTTCGCTCGGCAAATTGAATGTTGACCTGTTCCCGGAGATGAATGCTCCTCGCATATTTGTGGAAATAAACGCAGGAGAACGTCCTCCTGAAGAGATCGAAAAACAATTTATTGAAAGCATAGAAGCGCAATCTATTCGGCAAAAAGGGGTGAGTCAGGTTTCATCGGTTTGTATGGTTGGATCGGCAAGAGTAACAATTGAGTATGCATGGGGAAGCGATATGGATGAAGCTTTTCTTGATTTACAAAAAGATCTAACCGCCTACAGTCAGAATGCCGAAATTGATGAATTCACCATTACGCAACACGATCCCAATGCATCTCCCATTTTAATTATGGGAATGCTTCATCCGGAAATTAAAGACATGGATGAATTACGAAAAGTTGGTGAAAATTACATTCGTAATGAGCTGATTCGTTTGGAAGGAATTGCTGAAGTAGAATTAACCGGCACACAGGAAAAAGAAGTTCGCATCGAAACCAACCAATATCTCTTAGACGCTCATCAAATAACAATCGACCAAATTGTTCAAAAAATACAAAGTCTGAATCAAAATGTTTCGGGTGGAAGCATTGTAGAAATGGGAACTAAGTACATTATAAAAAGTGCTGGTTTGATTCGAAACGTTCAGGAAATTGAAAATATCATCGTCGGAACAAAACAATCTACCTCATCGTCTGCTCAACAAAGTGCAGGAAATCAGGCTCTGGTGAAAAATAAAGTTCCCATTCTTTTAAAAGATGTTGCTAAGCTTAGTTTTGTAGCCAAAAAGGCACAAAATATTGTTCGTATTAACGGGGAAAGATGCATTGGTTTATCCATTTTTAAAGAAACAGGATCGAATACAGTTCAAGCAGTTGAAGATTTTGAAAAAACCATGGTTTCCATTCGTAAAGCCTTGCCAGGATATCAATTTATCGTGGTACAAAATCAAGGTCAATTCATTCAAAAAGCAATTGATGAAGTAGAAGAAACCGCTTTAATAGGAGTTCTTATTGCCGTTCTGGTTCTTTTTGTCTTTTTACGAAGAATAAAAGTTACTGCTATTGTAAGTTTTGCGATTCCTGTTTCCATTATCGCCACTTTTAACCTGATGTATTTTAACGGACTAAGCTTGAACGTTATGACATTGGGAGGTTTGGCTTTAGGAGCCGGAATGTTGGTTGATAATGCCATTGTCGTAATAGAGAACATCTTCCGAAAAATGGAACTCGGGCTCTCGGTGAAAGATGCTGCCATTGAAGGAACTTCGGAAGTTGGAGGTGCAATAGTAGCTTCTACACTCACCACAATTGTAGTATTTCTTCCTATTGTTTATATGCATGGAGCATCTGGTGCTCTGTTTAAAGATCAGGCATGGACAGTTGCCTTTTCGTTGATTGCCTCGCTTTTTGTTGCAATTTTAATGATTCCGATGCTGTTTCATTATGCCTACAAGGGAAAAGGAAAAAATATAAAATTCAAATCGGTTAAAATTGGCTGGTATGGAAAACTATTAGCGAATTTACTAAATAAACGAGCTTTGGTGATTGGAGCTGCAGGTATATTAATTGTACTTACAGGACTTATTTTACGCTATGTTGGAAATGAATACTTACCCAAAAGCGGGGTTGGCGAATTTAGTTTAGATATTGAATTGAAAGAAGGAACTCAACTAGATAGAACCTCTCAAACCGTGGAAGCCATTGAATCGATGTTGAAACAATCCATGGGAGATTATTTCGAAACCGTGTACACCCAAATTGGACCAGGAAGCAGTTCTGTTACCGACAAAGCAGTATTTCAGAACGAAAACACTGCCAGCATCAAAATTCGTTTAAAAAGTGAATTTACAGCCCAATCGGAAGTAATTCTCGAAAACGTAAGTCAATTGATTGCCGACATTCCCGATGCCGAAATATCCATTGTTCGCGATGAAACCGCTCTACAATCGACCATAGGAACGGAAAGTGCTCCCATCGAAGTAGAGGTAAAAGGAAAAGACATGGAAGTTTTAGAACAACTTTCTACAACAATTAAAGAACTCCTGACCCAAATTCCCGAATTAACAAATATAAAAACCAATATTGAGGAAGGAGCTCCAGAGGTAAATGTAGTAATTGATCGCTATAAAGCAGGACTTTATAACCTAAGTACGGAAGGAATTGCTAGTCAACTGCAAGATATTTTAATGGGAAAAGATGCTGGCAAATTCGAACAAGGCGGAGAAATGAATGACATTAGCATTCAAATGCCTGAAACGAGCCTTTCAGAATTAAATACACTTCTGCTAAAAAGCGGAGATCAAAACATTCCACTTTACGAAGTAGCACACATCGAAAAATCCTCTTCTCCGAAACAAATGCTGAGAAGAAATCAAACAAGAATTGGAAAAATAAGTGCCGATATACGAGGTGATGTTGCTTTCGATCAAGTAATTGATAAAATAAACAACAAATTAGCCACGATTAATTTGCCACAAACTTATCAGGTAAATTTAATTGGCGAGGAACAAAAACGCCAGGAAGCACTTTCTAATTTAAGCTTTGCCTTACTACTCTCTATCCTATTGGTTTATATGGTATTAGCCTCTCAGTTTGAATCGCTAATTCATCCGTTCACCATCTTGCTCACCATTCCATTGGCTGGAGTTGGTGCCATTTGGGCATTCTTCCTTTTAGGAATGTCTATGAATATTATGGCCTATATCGGCATTATCATGTTGGGAGGTATAGCAGTGAACGACTCCATTATTCTAGTCGATGCCATCAATCAATTCAAAGAACAGGGAAATTCCTTGCGCGATTCGATAATTATGGCTGGAGAAAATAGAATTCGTCCTATTGTAATGACAAGTATCACAACCATTTTAGCATTGTTGCCACTAACCATTGGATTTGGTGAAAGCGCTGCTTTACGGGCACCAATGGCAATAGCGGTAATTGCAGGTTTAGTAAGTTCAACCTTACTAACACTAGTAGTTATTCCTTGTGTTTACTATATTTTCGATAGCATACATAACTATTTTTCCAAATCAGAAAATAAAACGGAATAGCCAAAAATTCTCCTTATAAGGAGATCCCGATAATGATCGGAATACTGGGATGTTTTGAAAATAAAACATTCCCCGACATCGCTTCCAAAGAGGAGATTTAAATAGTACAGATTAAAAAGTAGAAAATGAATTTCATTATAAAACGGAAAGTTTTAATAGCAATGCTCTTTGCCGGACTAAGCATGTTGGGGTTTTTCTCCTACAAGCAATTGCCGGTTGAACTAATTCCAAATGCGCAACTCCCCATGCTATTCGTTCAGGTGGGAACTACTATGGAGGTAGATCCTCGTTATATGGAAAGTGAAGCAATTATTCCTTTAGAAGGAATTGCAGGAGGAATGGAGGGCGTGGAAAAAATTGTTTCTACTGCTGCACAACAAACAGGAAGCATCGAAATATCTTTTGAACAAGGAACCAATTTAAAATATGCTTATTTAAAACTAGCCGAAAAAATAGACGAAAAGAAAAAAGACCTGCCAAAGGAGTTTAGAGTGCAGGTAATTAAATTTGACATGGAACAACTCAACAACACGTTCATGAATATTCAGGTTCGTGGAAGTGGAGGTGTTGACCGAGTGCGACAAGTTACCGAGAATGAAATTGTAGATAAACTTAAAAATATTAATGGCATAGCCAATGTTGCTCTTTTTGGTGGTCGCCAAAAATCCATTGATATTCTTCTTCGAGACGATGTTTGTAAAAGTTATGGAATTAGTCCATCGGATGTTCGTTCCGCTCTTAGTAAAAACAATAATACACGAAGTTTTGCTGGAAAAGTAATTGAAAATGACAAAATGCACTTTGTGAATGTTGTTTCGGAATTTACCGATATTTCGGAGTTGCATGAACTTGTTGTTAAAGAAACAGGTACCATTAAACTAAAAGATATTGCAACTATTCGTTTTGGAGTTAAGGAGGAAACCTCGTATAGTCGTGTAAATGGAAAAGAAGCAATTACGCTTCAGTTAACCCGCGATTCTCAATCGAATATTATCGAATTGGCCGACAATGTAATTGCAAAAATAGAAACAATTAATCAGGAGTTAGCAGGCAAAGACATTGCAATGGTGGTTCAAACCAACACTGCCGAAACCATGAAAACCAATATCGATTTAATTATTGAGCTGGCACTAATTGGTGGATTACTGGCAATTTTTGTTCTTTGGATATTCCTTAAAAATATTCGATTGGTGACCGCAATTGCACTTGCAATACCCATTTCGATTTATACAGCATTCAATTTTTTCTATGCTTACGATATTAGTATCAATACACTTACTCTTTTAGGAATGGCATTGGCCATTGGAATGCTACTTGATAACAGTATTGTAGTTCTCGAAAATATTTACCGTCTAGCTGCGCAAAAGAAAGATCCCGACACGGCAGTAATTCAGGGAACCAAAGAGGTTTGGCGATCTATTTTTGCAGCCACACTAACTACCATCACCGTATTCTTACCATTTTTATTTACCTCCAATTTCTTGATCGGATTATTAGGAAAGCACATTGGTGTTTCCATCATCTCCACCTTATTAGTATCGCTAGTGGTTGCCCTACTTTTAATTCCCATGATTACCCACAGCTTCCTAAAAAGAAAAAACGCCACCCGCGCAGTTAATTTTCAAAACATTTCTCTCCATAACCGATTGGTACAGATTTATTTAGTGACACTTAAATCGTGTATGCGATATCCAGGAAGAACAATTCTTGGCGCGTTAGGTCTCTTTTTCATCACACTACTAATTAGTTTAGGTTTAAGCATGATTTCGCCCCAGGAAACCGAAACAAAAGATTTGAATCTTTACGTAACCCTTCCTGGTGGAACAACTCTCGAGAATACCGATATATTTATTCGAGAAGTAGAACAAAAACTAGATTCTATTCCAGAGAAAAAAGATATTACTAGTCAAATTTACGAAGAAGAAGCTGTTTTAATAATCACACTCCACGATGATTATCGCGATAAGCAAAAGCTTTCCATTCCCGGAATTAAAAAAAACATTCTAGAACAACTTGATGACCTGCCAAGGGCATCGTTCAGTTGGGATCCTCCAGCTACAGGTCGCCGATTTGGTGGCGGAGGAGGTTTTGGCGCCGACAATCCATTTATGGAAATGTTAGGAATGGGCAGCCAAAAAGAAAAACTGATTATTAAAGGTCAGGATTTTAATAAGATGCTCGACGTATCCGAAGATTTAGAATACTTTCTAAATCAATTGACTTCCATTAAAAATGTTTCGGTTCGAATTCCTACCAAACGCCCCGAAATAATAATGGAACTCGACAAGCAAATTATGGCGATATACGATATTCCTGTTACTTCGGTATTGTCGGAATTAAACTCCTTTCAAAAAGAATTTTCGAGTGGTGTAATCTTCAAGCAAGGCACCGAAGAGTACGATATAATTATTAAAACCATTGGCAACAATGTTGAGCAGGTAACAAGAAATTCTAAAGATCTGAGAGAACTAAGTGTAAGAGGTACGCAAGGTGCCGAATTCGAATTGCAAAACATTAGCAATCTCAATTTTACCGAAGGACTATCGACAATCAAAAGAACTAATCAGGAAAAACAACTTGAAGTAGAATACCAGTTTATTGATGAAGTAAACGACGAAAAAGACCTATTAACTGCATCGAGAGTAGAAATAGATGAACTAGTGGAACGAATGAATATTCCATCGGGAATTGCGCTCGAAGTTGTTCATGAAGAAGACAATTTGGCTGAATTTGGCTTTCTGTTCCTAATGGCTATCGTTCTTATATTTATGATTTTAGCTTCGGTATTCGAGTCGTTTACCATGCCAATTGTAATGATGTTTTCCATCCCAATGGCAGCAATTGGATCCTTACTTGCTTTGATCCTAACCGGAACTTCCCTGATGAATGCCAATGTATTTACCGGATTAATAATTCTGTTGGGTATTGTAGTGAACAATGGAATAATCATGATCGATTATTCAAACGTACTGCAAAAACGTGGCTATCGCGAATCTAGAGCTCTTATTATGGCTGGCTTGGCACGAATTCGTCCTATCCTAATTACAGCAATCACCACCATAATTGCCCTAATGCCACTTGCGCTTGGTCGTGCCGAATATGTAACAAGCATAGGAGTTCCTTTCGCCATCACTGTAATTGGCGGATTAAGTTTAAGCACAATTCTCACCTTGGTTTTTATTCCAACACTATACGCGGGTTTACGAACTAGCTTAAACTGGCTACAAAACCAGCCAATTTGGATAAAAACAATTCAAATTGCCATTTGGATAATTGGAACCTATTTTATTTATGTAGAAGTTGATAGTAAAATTTGGCAGATCATTACCTTCCTAATTCTACTGCTATCGGTTCCGGCATGCATCTATTTTATACAAGCTAGCTTAAGAAAAGCCAACGAAAAGTTGATTGGTCCAAACGAGAGTTTACATATCGAGATTCGAAATTTGGTAAAAATATACGAATGGGATGGCCGATTTATCCGAGAATGGAAATCGGGACTTAAAATAAGAGAGCGATTGGGTTTAAAAGAATCCTATTCCTCTCTGCGCGATTTTGTTAGCTTAATTTGGCAACTGCCTTTAATTGCTTTCCTATTCTTTTTTATTTACTACCATCTCGAAAACAAATACTGGTTACTTGCTTTGTCGATACTTTTCCAAATACTGCTTTTAAATTTTATGGCTCCTATTCGAGAATACCGTAACCATTTAAAAAAAGAAAGCAGTAAAAAATCGATGCCTCGATTTATTTATGCCCTTCACAAAATTATATATTGGTTCTTCCCAATACTTGTGTTTGTATATTTTTATCAGCAATACGAATTAATAGGACTTATTATTCCATTCGCATTTTTCTGGTATTTGGCTTTACTGATAAAAGTATCATCGGATAAAATTTATCAGGAAAAAATAAATATTAACCGGGTGAAAGGCCGATTTAGTGGCATTCGTAAATTCTTCTACCGTTTTGTTTTACTTATCCCAATAATTGGGAAAAAGAGAATCCCTTTTAAAGCCGTTAAAGGCGTCTCCTTCGATATTAAAAACGGAATGTTTGGATTATTAGGACCAAATGGAGCCGGAAAATCGACTTTGATGCGAATTATTTGCGGTATTTTGGAACAGAGTTACGGACAAATCACGATTAACGGAATTGATGTTCGCGAAAAGCGAGAAGAGCTTCAAGGTTTAATTGGTTACCTGCCACAGGAATTTGGCATGTACGAAAATATGAGCGCATGGGATTTTCTAAATTACATGGGCATTTTGAAAAAACTAAATAACAATTCCGAACGCATGGAACGTGTAGAATACGTGCTTAAGGCCGTTCACATGTTCGATCAGAAAGACAATAAGATTGGTTCCTTTTCGGGAGGTATGAAACAACGAATTGGAATTGCTCAAATTTTGTTGCACTTACCAAGAATTTTAGTGGTTGATGAACCAACAGCAGGACTTGATCCGCGCGAGCGAATTCGATTCAGAAACTTGCTGGTAGAACTAAGCAAGGATAGAATTGTGATTTTCTCCACTCACATTATCGAAGACGTAGCCAGTTCGTGCAACCGAGTTGCGGTAATGAAAAAAGGAGAACTGAAATATTTGGGCGAGCCAATTCACATGGCTGCCATTGCCGACAAAAAAGTTTGGATGCTAACAATATCCACCGAAGCGTTTGAGGATTTAAAAAACAAACATGTAATTATTCATCACATGCGCGACAAAGATCAGATTCGAGTTCGCTGTTTAGCAGATGAAAATCCGGGCTACGGAGCTGTAAATACGAAAGCAAATTTAGAAGATGCTTACTTGTGTTTATTGAACCAAAAGGAAGAAAGAGTTTAACCACAAAGGCAAACGAAGGAATTCACCAAGAAATAAGTACACTTTGCGGTAAAAAACAACATTTTTATGAAAGAAAAACTAACACTCATAGTCGATTTTATACGCTACAATATCAAGATTATATTTGCCAATAAATTCATTTATTTTCTGATTGCAGCCTTTGCTTTTTTCTTGATGGTAACCGGTATCATGTTGTTTACCGATTCGAGTCCCGATGAAGCGGATATTTATGGAAGTTTAATATTTCCAGGAATCCTGATTTTATTTTACCCAATTATTTACAACATACAAAGCGACAAGGATACCCGAATGCTCGAAATCCTATTTGGAATCCCCAATTACCGATACAAAGTGTATTTAGTGCGCTTTGCACTCAGCGTTTTGCTATTGGTTTTAACCATGAGTTTGTTGTCGTGGATCATCGTGTTTGCAATTATCCGCATCTCCGTTTTTTATATGGTTTACCAGCTGATGTACTGCCTGTTATTTTTAGCAAGTCTGGCATTTTTGTTGGCCACACTAATAAAAAATGCAAGTGGCGCCGCGGTAGTTATGGTAATTATCGGTCTGGTATTTTTAATTCTTGCAGAACCTCTTGAAGCTAGCAAATGGAATCTATTCCTAAACCCCTTCAATGTTCCGGGCGATATGAGTTACAGTATATGGCAAAACGTACTTTCTCAAAACCGAATGATGTTAGTGGTTGGTTCGCTAATATCCATTTTATGGAGTTTAATAAACATGCAAAAACGGGAACGATTTGTTTAACAGGCAATAAGTAAACCAAAAAAATACAACAATAAATAAAATGTTTATCCATTTCTTCAGTAAAATAAAAGTATCCTATAAAAAAGTTAAAATGTAAAACAGACACTTAAATACACTAAATAAATAAGGATGCAACTAAGGAATAGGAAATAAAATAATATCCTTGAGAAAAGGTGTGATCTCTAAATATTTTTTTAGGTTTGTGTAGCAAAACTTCCACAATAATCCTCTTGATTAATGGTTGAATTCTCTGATCGTGATATAGTTAAAGGTCTGAAAAAAGGAGATATGTCTTCCTTTCAGCAACTTTTCGATACAAAATATTCTTTGTTTTATGCTTTTATAAAAGGCATGATTAAGAATGCTTGGTTGGCTGAAGATATTACACAGAATATTTTTATGAAAGTATGGATTCACCGAGAGAAACTAAACCCAAATAAATCCTTACACAACTATTTGTATGTACTCGCCAAAAATGAAGTTCGTGATCATTTTAAACTAAAATCAAACCTAAATCATCAGGAAATAGAAGACGACGACAAATCATTTGTTGAAGATTTTGAAGGTTCGATTGATGCCGAAGTAATGACTAAACAGGTAGCTGCAATTGTATTGCAAATGCCTGAACAACGTCAAAGAATTTACCTAATGAGTCGGGAAGAAATGATGTCAAACAATGAGATTGCTGAAGAATTAAACCTTTCGGTACGCACCATAGAAAGACATATATTCCTGGCTTTGCAAGATATCAGAAAATCTCTTCCTGCTTTTTATCTTTTTCTATTCGCAATATTTAATTCTTAGCAAGCATGCTAACGATTCAGACACAACTTCGCCTATTCCGTTTCATTCTAATCGTAATAAAAGATGAATAATATCTCTTTTTTAAAAAATCGGTAAAATACATAAAGCATTACTATTCAATATCTTTTACTCCAAAAACCAGAGAACCTTTCCGTTTAATCAGGAAATTTTAAATAATATTACGAAATCCATTGCGTAGTTTCGATCCCTGTATCGTTCTATTAGTAGTGACTCTTTAATGTGGCTATTTTTTAAGAACAATATGACGAAGGATCAATTACAAAAATATTTCAATAACCTGTGCTCTAAGCAAGAAATAAGCGAAGTAGAACAGTGGCTTGCCAATATTCAGGACGGTAGCACCGAAGACTCTTTACTAAAAGAGTTTCTTGATGAGATAAAAGTGAATAAAGATGAACGCCTCGTAAAAAGAGCCTTTGAAAAATTCAAAACAAATATCCAATCTCACAAAAATCATAAATTACAAAAAAATACAATTATACGACGATTAGCGTCCTTCTACAAACTTGCAGCTGCAGTACTTCTGCTCCCATTGCTATGCTCTGCTATCTATTTTTACCTTGAGAAAAATAATCCTAAAGAGTGGGTAGAAGAGTACGTACCATATGGCGAAAGCAAGATGGTATACTTACCTGATAGTTCAAGATTATGGCTAAATGCGGGAACCAAATTAATTTACCCCAAAAAATTCAATAATTCTCTTCGCCAAATATATGTCGCAGGAGAAGCTTATGCTGAAGTAAAAAAAGATAAATCGCGTCCATTTATTTTAACCGCCGGTGAGGTGACCGTTGAAGTTTTGGGAACTAAATTCAATGTTAAATCTTATAGTGAAGATTCGCACATTGCAGTTTCCCTGATGGAAGGTTCGGTGAAAATGAATGCTTTTTACAAAGGAGAAAACAAGACGAAATTACTAAAACCAGGTGAAATTGTAAGGTATTCGAAAAGCACCGGAGAATTACAAAAAAGTGAATTCATCGTTTCAACACGCAAGCAATGGTACAACAGTAAAGGTTTCTATTTTATCGATGAATCCTTAAATGAAATTACAAAAGCTCTTGAAAGATATTTTGATGTAAGAATCAATATCGAAAATGAATCTCTTAAAAAAGAACGTTTTTACTCCGTATTTATTAACAATGAAAGTTTAAATGAAATATTGTCTGCTTTAAATGCAAATGGACAAATGAACATTGAACGAAAAGCAAATATGATATACATTAAATAAAACACAAATCATTAACCTAAATTTTAAAACTGCCAATGAAAAAATCTTAATCAAAAAGAAAAAAGGCAGAGAATCTAGTACATTCTCCACCCACATTTTTCAGTTAAATTCTAGTTAACAAACTAAAAAACATTACAAGAATATGAATTTAATTTCAGGAAACCTCAATCTGGCGCAGTTAAGATTGAAAAAATCAATAATCATGTTGATTATAGCGCTGTTTGGAGGGATTACACCCATATTTTCACAGAAAATATCGGTTAATTTCAAGAACTTAACATTAAAACAAGCTGTTGAAGTTCTACAATCGAAGCACAACTATTCTTTTTCTATGAATACCAGTGATATAGATATGAATAAACGTGTTGATTTCAAAGCAAAAGATGTAGAATTAACAGACGTTTTAAATAGAATATTTGAAGGACAAGGCTTTGAATGCTTTGTGAAAGATAATATTATTACTGTTGCTAAGAAAGATCCTAATAAGAAAGCTGCCACAGTAAAAAAGAGAGTTAAACTTCAAGGTAAGGTTGTAGATGATTCCGGTGAAACCATTATAGGTGCATCGGTAAGTATCAAAGGAACCACCAATGGTACAATTACAAATATTGATGGAGAATTCGAATTGCAAGGAAACACTTCAGAAGTATTGACCATTACTTTTATTGGATACGAAGCTCAGGAATTTGTTGTTGCAAAAGAGCAGTACTTTAATGTTGTGTTGCTTCCGTCGGTAGTTGGATTGAACGAGGTTGTTGTTACTGCCCTTGGAATCAAGCGCGCAACAAAGGCTTTAAGTTATAATGTACAACAAGTATCTAGTGAAGATATCGTGTCGAACAAAGATGCCAACTTTGTGAATACATTGTCTGGAAAAGTTGCGGGTGTTAATATCAATAGCAGTTCCTCAGGTGTTGGAGGAGCAAGTAAAGTTATTATGCGTGGAACGAAAACGATTGCTCAGTCGAGTAACGCATTGTATGTGATCGATGGTGTACCCATGTTTAATTTTGGAGGTAATGGAGATACTGAATTTGGATCTAATGGATCTACAGAAGCCATCGCAGATATCAACCCCGAAGATATTGAAAGTGTATCGGTTCTAACCGGAGCTGCTGCCGCTGCTCTTTATGGTAGTCATGCATCGAATGGTGCAATTGTGATTACAACCAAAAAAGGGAAAGCTGGATCAACTTCTCTAACCATAACTAGCAATGTTGAAATAATGCAAACCTTTGCATTACCAAATTTCCAAAACTCTTATGGTACGGGAGATTTAAGTTCTGATGTGCAAGTTTTAGATAAAAGTTGGGGACACAAATTGAACGATGCAAATAAAATGGGTTATTCTCCAAAGAATGATTTCTTTGAAACAGGAATGGTGTTTACTAATTCTATGTCTTTCTCTACCGGGACAGATAAAAACCAAACCTATTTATCGGCAAGTACTATTAATTCAGAAGGTATTGTACCAAATAATAGTTACGATCGTAACAATTTTACTTTTAGAAATACTACCAGCTGTTTAGAGGATAAACTAACAATCGATTTTGGCGGTTCTTACATTAAGCAAGAAGATGTTAACATGGTCAACCAAGGAGTTTATGCAAATCCATTGGTGACTGCTTATCTATTTCCTCGCGGTGATGATTGGAGTGATATAGAAATGTACGAACGTTACGACTCTTCTCGTAAAATAAATACTCAGTATTGGCCGCAAGGACTTGATGAGTTTGCCGGACAAAATCCATATTGGATTGCTCACCGAAACTTGCGTAAAAACAAAAAAGATCGTTACATGTTGAATGCTGGTTTTAGCTACGATGCATTAAACTGGTTAAATTTTGCCGGTCGTGTACGAATTGACAATTCAACAAATGATTTTACTGAAAAATTATACGCAACTTCTAACAGAACTCTTACCGAAGGATCAAATAATGGTCTTTACGGAATTGCGAGAAGTGAAGCAAAACAGACTTATGCCGATTTCCTTGTAAACATCAACAAGAACTTTACTGAAGACTTCTCATTTCAGGCAAATATCGGCCTTTCATACTCCGATATGAAAGAAGATGCAATGACAAACCGAGGACCAATTCGTGCCGATGGAATTCCAAATTTATTTAATGTATTTCAATTGGACGATGTAACCACAAAACGAGAGCAATCAGGATGGCACGATCAAACCAAATCTGTTTTTGCAAGTGCTGAATTGGGTTATAAAGGAGCTTACTACCTCACTCTTACAGGTCGTAACGACTGGGCTTCTCAATTGGCAGGACCACACTCAAACGAAAGTTCCTTCATGTATCCATCTATTGGTACTTCATTTGTACTTTCAGAGATATTTGAATTACCTAAACAAATTCAGTATGCTAAGCTTAGAGCTTCATATGCATCTGTAGGTCTTCCTTTTGCACGATTTTTGGCCAGTCCAACCTATGCATGGGACAATGCCAATAAAGTATGGCAAACAAAAACACATTATCCACTTTTCAATCTTAAACCAGAAAGAACTCAATCCTGGGAAGTTGGTTTAACTACCAAATTGTTGAAACATTTCGATTTGGATATGAGTTTATACAGTACCAAAACCTTTAATCAAACTTTTGATCCTCAAATATCTGTTTCTTCGGGTTATTCAACTTTGTATGTTCAAACCGGTAGTGTTAAAAACCAAGGTATTGAACTTGCGTTAGGCTATCAAAATACATGGAATAACTTTACATGGAGTTCTAACTTCACTATGAGTTCAAACGAAAATGAGATTTCAGAATTGGTAGACAACTATGTTCATCCCGAAACAGATGCTGTTATCACAAAAGACCGTTTGGATATTGGTGGTTTGTCAAATGCTAGATTCATTTTGAAAAAAGGTGGTGGCCTTGGAGACTTGTATTCAATTGCAGATTTAAAACGTGATAGTGAAGGAAAAGTTTTCGTGGATCCGAATGGTAATGTTGCTGCTGAATACAATGTTGATGATATTAAACTGGGATCGGTATTTCCTGATGCTAATTTAGCATGGAGAAATGATTTTAAATACAAGGGTTTTAGACTTGGGTTTATGATTTCAGCTCGTTTAGGTGGTATTGTTTACTCTGCAACTCAGGCTACCTTAGATCGTTACGGTGTTTCAGAAGCTTCGGCTAACGCTCGCGATAATGGAGGAGTTCTTATTAATGATGGCGATATCGTGGATGCTCAAAAATGGTATACTACCATTGGAGCTAAATCGGGCATTCCACAATTCTACACTTACAGTGCTACAAACGTGCGTTTACAAGAAGCCAGTATTGGTTATACATTAACCAAAGACAAGTTGAATAATTTCGCTGACGTAACATTCACATTAGTTGGAAGAAACTTATTCATGTTTTACAATAAGGCTCCTTTCGATCCTGAATCAGTTGCTTCAACTGGTAATTACTACCAGGGAATAGACTATTTTATGATGCCAAGCCAACGCAGTTATGGTTTCAATGTAAGAGTTAAATTCTAAGCAATTCAAACGTAATAATTATGAAAAAATCAATTATAAATTTGTTGTTTTCTGCTTCGATTTTATTGACTACTTCTTGTACTTCAAATTTCGAAGAATACAACACCAATCCATACGATGCCAACGATGACCAAATGCAATACGATGCATATAGTTTAAGGGCAGCAATGGTGGCCATGCAGGGTTATGTAATTCCTGCTGATGTAAATTTAAATCAATTTACCGAATGTTTACTTGGGGGATCTTTTGGAGGATACCTTGCAGATTCAAATACAGGATTTGTCGGAAAAAATTATGCAACCTATAATCCAGAACAACACTGGATTCAAGTGCCTTTTAACGATATTATTCCTAAAATTTATGCCAACCAAACTCAATTAAAGAATGTGACCACCGATCCAATTCCTCTGGCAGTAGCAGATATCATTAAAGTAGCTGCAATTCACCGGATCACGGATATTTACGGACACATTCCTTATTCAAAAATTGGAGTTGATGGCAAATTGGAAGCTGCCTACGATTTACAAGAAGATGTATACAGTAAAATGTTGGAAGAATTAGATCATGCAATTGAGGTTTTAACACCAAATCAAACCTCTGACTTTAGCCCTTACGCAGATAAAGTGTATGGTGGAAAAGTCTTAAACTGGATCAAATTTGCCAACTCATTAAAGTTGCGCTTGTCCATGCGAATTGTTTATGCGAATCCAGCTCTAGCTCAAACGAAAGCCGAGGAAGCCGTAAATCACGAAGTGGGAACTATGTTATCTAACGATGACAATGCTTACAATACCGTTTCTAAATCTCCATTTAGAGTAGTTATGTTCGAATACAACGGTGGTGATTCACGTGTTTCGGCAGATGTTACTTCTTATATGAATGGATATGCAGATCCACGAAGAGAAAAGTATTTCACCATGAGTACTTTTGAAGATACCGATAATGCCGCATTCGATAATGGATACTATGGTTTACGATCAGGAATTAATATTGCTTCATCGGCAACTGCTCACAAGTACAGTAATATGAACATTCCAGAATCATACAATAAGTTACTTTGGATGAATGCTGCTGAAAGTGCATTCTTAAAAGCCGAAGGTGCTTTGCGCGGATGGAATATGGGTGGTTCTGCCAATGATTTTTATACGCAGGGCATCGAACTTTCATTTAATCAATGGGGCGTTTCAGGTGCTGGTGCTTATGCAGAAAATGCAACCAGTATTCCTGAAAATTATAAAGATCCTCTTGGAGCTAACGACAATTCAGGCGTTCCTGCATCAATTACTATTAAATGGAACGATGCTGATGATTTCGAACTTAATTTAGAACGTATCATTACTCAGAAATGGATTGCCAATTTCCCATTAGGACATGAGGCCTGGTCAGAATTTCGCCGTACTGGATATCCACGCTTGATGGAAGCACCATACAACCAAAGCAATGGTATTGTTGATGGTACTGAAATGGCTCGTCGTTTACCTTATCCTTTGCGCGAGTACAAAGAAAACAGTGACAATTTGCAGGATGCCATTGACAATTTGGGTGGCCCCGATAATATGGCTACTAAAGTATGGTGGGATTGTAAGAATAAAAACTAGCAGAACATGAAGAATATATCAAAATATAAGTTTGCACTATGCGGAATGGGTCTGATTGCTTCATTTCTGTTGACCTCTTGTGACGACTGGACAGATAATGAGTCATTGGATATCAACCAACCAGGTATCGAAGATGAAAATCCTGCACTTTATGCAGATTATTTGGAAAGCCTGAGAACCTATAAGGAATCTAATCATAAAACCATTTTTGTGAGCTTCGATAATAAGGAAAAACAACCTTTTAACCGTGCTCAGCACATCAATGTGATTCCCGACAGTACTGATATTGTTTCGATACTTTACCCGAACAATCTGGTGGACAGAGAAATAGAAGAAATCAGTGAAACTAGAGAGAATAAAGGAACCAAATTTGTGTTCACCCTTAGTTTCGATGCCATTAAACAAAGCTATACTTTGCTAAAAGATGCAGAGAACAAGGCGAAAGAAGACGGCATAGAGATAACATCTCCACTACCAACTTTCATCAACTATATGGTAGACAGTTTGCACAACTCTTTTTCTTTAGTGAACAAATACAATTACGATGGTGTTTGTTTTGCCTACGAAGGGAAAAGCATTCTTCACATGACAGAGATCGAAAAAACAGAGTACAAAAGTTATCACAATGCCTTTATTGGAATTTTGAAAGATTGGAGTTCCAGAAATGAGGATAAAATGGTCCTGTTTCAGGGAAAACCGCAAAATCTTTTAGACAAGAGTTTTCTGCCTGATTGCAAATACATTATTATTCCATGTGCAACTGCTGGTAACGCTTCCAAATTAAGCTACAATATTTATTCTGCAGCTGTAGCCGGAGTACCTACCGACAGATTTATTGTTGCAGTAGGAACAATTTCTCTTGATCCTGCGGATATGAAGACCGGATTTTGGGCCGATGGCGAAACTCATTCGATTACAGGAACCTCGGTTTGGGTTGCTGCTGAGCATGAAGGATTCTCTGTTGTTGGTATGGGGATATATAATGTGAGTAATGATTTCTTTAGTCCGGAACGTATATATCATTATACCCGAATGGCGATAGATAACATTAATCCATCACTTAAAAATTAAACTGAAATGAAACACTATATTTTATATACAGCTTTATTCTTGATGCTCTTTTCATTTGGCTGCGATGGCTCGGATGATGATTTCGACAATAAAGTATATGTTAGTAGTTCTTCTAAAACTAGCGAGTTATTAGTAAAAGCAGGAGTGAATGATATTGAAAAAAACATTCAGGCCGCTATTGCGAAACCAAGCATAGAGGATATTGTTGTGAATTACAGCATTGATCCTGCTTTGGTGGCTACTTATAATCAGGCCTATTACGACAATGCTGTAATGTTGCCTGCAGAAAACTATTCACTACCTGAAAACACAGTTACCATTACAGCAGGAAATGTTTTATCTAAAGAATTAAAAATTCTTTTTATGGATTTGAGTCTGCTAGATCGCGAAATTGTATATGTTTTGCCAGTGACCATGGATAGCAATGATATTGATGTGTTGAAAAGTGCTAAAACATTGTACTATGTAATTAAAGGTGCTGCCTTAATTAATGTTGTAGCCGATATTGAGGAGAATTATTTAACCATCAACTGGACAAATCCTGATGTGTGCAACAACTTATCGCAATTAACAATGGAAGCATTGGTTCGAATTAGCAATTTCGACAGAATGATCAGTACACTAATGGGTATTGAAGGGCAATTCTTAATTCGTTTAGGAGATGCCGGATTCCCAAGCAATCAAATTCAGGTAGCAACAAGCAATGGTAATTTTCCTGATGGAGATACTAATAAAGGATTGCCAACCAACGAGTGGGTACACATTGCACTAACCTACGATTCTGCAACAGGAGAAATGATTGTTTATGTGAACGGAAGTAAGCAGTCTGAAACTACCAAATCTTTAGGAGATGTGAACCTTGGAAAAGGTGGAACAAGCGGATTCTGCATTGGTCGTTCATGGGCTGATGAAAGATACTTGGCAGGTGAAATCTCGGAGTGTAGAATTTGGAATGTAGTTCGCAGTAAAGAGGAAATCGCTGCAAATCCGTACTATGTTAATCCAGCTTCGGAAGGTTTGGTTGCCTATTGGAAATTTGATGATGAATCTGCTCTATCGATAGAAGATCATACTGGAAATGGAAATAATGCAGTCGCAAATTCTACTTTACGATGGACTCCGGTTACATTACCTGAACCAGGCGAGTAATTGAGTTGTAATTAAAAACTGAAAAATGATGAAATATAATATATCATTCAAAAGAAATTTAATACTTACTGTCGCAATTGCAGTAATGGGCTTTTTTACCGCCTGCGACGATAGTATTGATGTTACAAGTGTAGATGAAAATCAGTACACTACAAGCTCCGATGCAATTGCTTACCTAGTGAACAATGCAGGAAAACGAGAAAGCTCATTGGTAGAATTTCGCAATCAAGGGCAGGCAGAAATGTATTTGTCCACTTCAAAAAATGCCGAAACCGATGTTGTAGCCAATTTAAAATTCGAAGAAAAATTACTTCAAGTTTACAATGATGAAAACAACACAGATTATGCTTTATTTCCTAAGGATTTGGTAAGCTTCGGAAGTGATTTTCAACTAGTAAAAGGAAGCAATAAATCTGAAAAAACATTGGTTAACTTCATTACCTCCGATGCTTTACAAGCTCAGAAAACTTATGTAATTCCTGTTCGTGTAGAAGTAAAATCGGGAAACATGAAATTATCTGAAAAAGAATCAACTTATCTAATTTTTGTAAAGGATTTTAGTACAGTTCCTACTGTTGATAAAGCTAGTGGAATAAAGATTATCAGCTGTATGGAAGTGAACGATACCAATCCACTAAACAACTTGTGTTTCACTCTAAAAGAAAGCGGTAAACCTCTAATCGATATTGTAATTTTATTTTCTGCGAACATCAATTACAATAATGAAACGGGTAAGGTATACATATACAATAACCCAAATGTTCAGCACATTTTAGATAACCGAGAAAAGTATTTGAAGCCTTTGCAAGACAGAGGAATGAAAATCGTACTGGGTATTTTGGGAAATCACGATCGTGCCGGAGTTTCCAATTTGGCTGATGAAACAGCAAAAGTGTTTGCTCAGGAATTAAAAGTAGTTTGCGATTCATATCACTTAGATGGAATTTTTATTGATGATGAGTATTCAGCCTATCAAAACCCAGTGCCTGTAGGATTTGTATCTCCATCGTCAGCAGCAGCTTCTCGTCTTTGTTTCGAAGCAAAACTAGCGATGCCCGATCGTTTGGTTTGTTCGTATGCTTACGGATCTACTTCCTCTTTACCAGATATTGATGGTCAGCAATCGGGTACCTTTGTTGATTATGGTATTCATGATTATGGCGGGAGTTCAGATTTAAGTACTAACTACCCGGGAATGCCAAAAGCAGGAATGGCTCTATATTCACAGGAATTCAGTAGAGGTTATTGGACACTAGATTCGAATTTAGAAAACATGCGAAACGATGGTTATGGCGCTCACATGATTTTTGCTATGGACCCTTTCCGAAGCAATTTTGATCGCCAGAAACAAGCAATGGAAAGTATTGCCGACAAGCTGTTCGATGACGAATTGGTTTACAACGAAAACCCATATAAAAAAGACTGGTAGACAAAATAAAGGAGTATTTAAGCACTCTTTTTACAGAATAATATTGTTTAAGTTTCCCTCAGGTGATCGCGCCTGAGGAAACTATTAAAATTTAATGATGAAGATGTAAAATATGTCGAAAGACAATTCAATCAACTTGAATGGTTTTACAGTTTGAATTTGAAAATCTTAAATTAAAACAGATGAAATTACTTAATAAACTGTTGTTCTTGCTAATCATGGTTTTGCCTTTGGGCTTTACCTCTTGCGACGACAATGATGATGATAATGATATTCTACCAACAGAAGAAGTTCCTGAATTGGTTCTTGAAAAATCAACAGTAGATATTGAGGTTGCTAATATCAGTAATGTAAATATTACACAAGGAGGTGGAGAATACCATGCTTTTTCTTCCAATCCAGATGTTGTTTCAGTAATACTGGAAGATAATATTTTAAAATTAAGCGCCTTAAAAAGAGGACGTACTTCCATAGTAATCTCCGATAAAAATAGCCAATACAAAGAACTAAGTGTAGTGGCTTTTTACAACACATTAAGCATCGAAAATAGTGAAATTAATGTGGAAATACCTTTAGGGCATTCTAAAACCATGAGAATTCCAATTACACAAGGCAATGGCGATTATAAGGTAAACACCGAAAGTGAAATTGTATCGGCAAGCATCGAAAATGATAGTGAGATTGTTATTGTTGCCAACAAAGAGGGAAAAGCAACGATTACTTTGACAGATTCTTATGGTTTATCATTGAGTATTCCTGTAACAATTAGTACCACTACAATTCCTTATAATACCGCCGAACTAGAAGAAATAATGGCCAATGAAGAAAGTCGTTATATCTATAACACGAAAGACATGCACGAGTATTATTTAAGTGAAGTTAGCACAAATGTGGATGGAACAACAATGATTGGCTTGGATAGTAGTTACGGTTATTACTACAAAGTTTATTTCTCTGGAGACAAATCGCCTGGGGTTAAAGCAAATGGAAGATTAGATATCTGGCTTTATTTTGCACAGATTAAATTAAACGAGTCTGTTAGCGTAGAAATCATCAAAAATGATGGCACTAAAGTTTGGGGGGTATACTCCTACATAAGGGATGAGAAATTAAATTTTGGTCATTTCTGTCAAAGTATAAATCTTTGATTTAAGCACTAAATACAAATTAAAACAAGGGCAATCAGCTTTTAAACCATTGCCCTTGCTATTCTCTTTTAAAAGTATTGGCTCAGCCTAACTTTTATCCAAGCTCATTAAAATATATCCTCAATTAAGTTGTGATTTTGGAGGATAGTAAGAATTAAAATTTGAGTTTTAGCATTTCACTTATTTTAGTTCGGGTTAACAATGAACGAGGACAGAGTCTGAACGAATATATTACAAAATGGTAAGAGTTCATTCTCTGTTCTCTTTTTTTATCAATGAAAACTGCAAGCATGAATTATTGTTAGGTTATTAAATAACAGCACGATAATTAATACCGTTTATTTTAAAGCAATAAACAGTAGCATATAGAAAAGGCTCAATAAATCAAATTATTGAGCCTTTTCTATTTTTTATTAAATGCCTATTCAGCCGTGCTAAGTTCGCTAGCTTTTCGTTTTAGTTCTTTATTCCAACTGTTTAATCCACCTTTTAAATGTGCTGTTCTGTAAAATCCAGCTTTACGCAGGTAATTTCTTACTTGTTTGCTTCGAAATCCTACATGACAGAAAATCACCATATCCTTATCTTTAGGCAGAAGAGGAAGCTTATCGGGAATTTGGTTTGCAGAAATGTGCATGGCACCTTTAATCCCCTCTTTCGCCAATTCATTATCATCTCGAACATCAATCAGCAAAATATCTTTTCGCTTCTCCATTTCGTTCATTAACTCAAGAGCAGTGTAACTTGTTTTGGGGCCGTTATCATTATTTTTAAAAAAGAACATATGCTTATATTTTAAATTAACTAATTGTAGTATCCATAATCCCTTCTCATTAGCAATATCGATAAAGGGTTTAACAAATATAGAAAAATATGCCACTCTCCATCATCCAATAACCAAAATATGATCGCGTAGAAACTTAAAGTTTGTTAAAACAAGCTACTGCTCCATAAAAATAAAAAACCTACCAGTGTACTTCACCAATAGGTTCCTTTATCCCATATAATTATATTTTATTTGGATGCCTTTTGCATTTTAATCACCAAAATTCGCAATAGCTCATCACTTTCATTCCTCCAGCCATGTCCACAGTTCGCAGGACTCTCGATTAAGGTATCTGCTTCCACATCCCTGCTCTCCTCGCCTATTTCCACAATTCCTTTCCCCTCCAAAACAAAAAAACAAACATCAAGAGGAGCAGCATGCTTAGTAATAATATCACCAGGTTTTAAACTTAGGTGTACCATCATCATGTGTTCACTTTGGTAAAACTTTCTGGCCTCAACACCATGACCATTTACAAATGCTTCGGTTTCAAATATTCTCCTTACTTCCATAACTTACTGTATTTGCCTAATTAATAACTAACTGTGGTAAAGATCCACTTCCTTCCATAAAGAAACAGTACCATATGTTACACTAAGCAACTAAAAACACCAAATTGTCATGGAAGTTGACCTTCAGCTTGAAAGCTTAGTTCAATTAAAAAACACCAGCCAGCCAATGCAATTTTTCTTGCTCAAAAAATAAATACGTAAATTTAATCGGCTTGCTTACTTGGCGCATTGATAAGGAATAATATTTAATCGCCCACGAAAACTTAGCAAGACCGCTATTCACAAGCAGTCAACCGCGATGAATACCATATTTTCCTTTTTTAATACAATAATTCAAATGAAAATTTTTTCTTTCTTGTACCGCAATACCAAGTAATTAGGAATTGAAATTATGGTACAAGGATTTTAACCATTCTTTCGGCTTATGATCCTAAAAACAACAATAAAAATTGTAGTAATATTAAATTTAAAAAAATAAATCATGAAAAAAATAATTTTAATTTTGGCAGTTGTCGCAGGAGTTCTAGGAGCCTGTGCACCAAAAGAAAAAGGAGAAACATCCAAAGTTTCTGTTGGTAATCAAATCATCGAAGATTTAAACAGTCGCTATACATCAAAAGCTTACGATAATACAAAACGCGTTTCACCTGAAGATTTGGCAACCATAGAAGAAGTATTGCGCTTATCGCCTTCCTCTATCAACTCACAGCCGTGGAAATTTATCGTTATTAAAAGCGATGAAGCAAAACAACGTTTAGCAGGCACTTTTGAAAAGTATAAATTCAATCAACCACACGCTACAAACGCTTCAGAAATTATTCTTTTTGCCAATAAAGTGCATTATAGCAAAGAGGATTACAAAAAACGATTAGATGCTGATATGGCTGCCGGACGCTTGAATCAAAAAGGATATGATAAACAACTTGAAGGAGCATTCGTATTTGCTGAAATGGTGGCTGATGAAAATGGAAACAATGGACATTGGACAAAAGCACAATCTTACATTGCTTTGGGTAATGTGCTGCACACATTAGCACGCCTGAATATCGATTCTACTCCAATGGAAGGTGTTGACAATGAAGAAATTCAAAAAGAATTTGCCAAAGAGTTAGGCGATGATTATGAATGTACTTTTGCTTTAGCAATTGGTTATCACGAAGATGGAAAAGATTATAACTCTAAATTGCCTAAATCACGTATGGCAAAAGAAGATGTGATTATTGAACTTTAATTGAATTAAAAACATTTTTAAATTGTATGTAGAGGCAGTTCCTGAATTGTCTCTACATTTTTTTTCTTAAAATTTTGTCGTCTAAAGTAAATTCCCAAAAATGAAAATAATCTTAATGGCAAGAAGTTCTAATCGAATTGGAAAGCTTGTATGAATAAAATAAAACTAGCACTCGCTGTGTCAATTACTGTTATCACAATAATTTGGTTGTTGACAAATACATTATTGTATATTCCGTTTGATTCCAACTTGTTTACTAAGAGTTTGGATCAATATACCGGAATTATAGCTTTTTCTGCTATGACTTTTTCAATGCTATTGGCAACTCGTCCCCTATGGATTGAAAAACGCCTGGGCGGACTTGATAAAACTTACCGTCTGCATAAATGGCTCGGTATTCTTGCATTCTCGTTTTCTATTATGCACTGGTTAGTGTCAAAATTGCCACAATGGTGGTCGCATTTAGATCGATTAATAATTTTGGATGCTATCTCTGGAGCCACCGAGGATTTAACCGTTGAACCTGGCGTATTTGAAAAGTTTTTGGAATCTCTTGAATCTACAGCTCTTCATGTAGGTGAGTACGCTTTTTATTTAACCGTTTTGTTTCTAATTATGGCCTTGCTAAAGAAGATACCCTATCGTTTTTTTGCAAAAACTCACATTGCAATGGCAGTAATTTATTTGGCCTTGGTTTTTCATTCTTTTGCACTAATGTATATCGATTATTGGACGGAACCCATTGGTATAAGTATGGCAATTATGATGATAGCAGGAACAGTTTCTTCGTTTATTGTTCTTTTGGGACAAGTGGGCAAGAAACGAAAATCTGAAGGTTCTATTCAGTCTATCAACACATATCCCGACATGAATATGTTAGAATTAATAGTAAAAAGCGATAAATGGAAAGGACACAATGAAGGGCAATTTGCATTTCTGAAATTTGAAAAGAAAGAGCCACACCATCCTTTTACAATCAGTTCGGCTTGGGATAAAAAGACCAAAAATATCAGCTTTACCATTAAGGCTCTTGGAGGTTATACTAATAATTTGGCTAATAAATTAAAAATCGGCGACTCGATAATACTCGAAGGTGCTTATGGCAATTTTACTTTTAACGACAAAAAAGAAAGTCAAATATGGATAGCTGGAGGTGTTGGTATCACTCCGTTTTTAGCACGAATGGAACGTTTAGCACAAGTGAATAATAAGCAACAAATTGATTTTTTCTACTCAGCAATGAAATTAGATTCTAATTTCAAGAAAAAGTTAGAGCAAGTCTCAGCAGAAGCCAACATCAATTTACACTTATTTGAAACCTCTAAATCAGCTCTAATTTCAGGAGAACACATCCGAAATTCTGTTTTGAATTGGAAATCTGCAAGTGTTTGGTTTTGCGGTCCCTCAAAAATGGGGAAATCAATAAAGAAAGACTTTAAAAGAAATGGACTTCATTCAAAGTTTCATCAGGAATTATTTGAGATGCGCTAATTTATTTGAGAAGATGGCGAATGAAACTTTGTTGAATCATTAACAAAGGGAAATTAGCTAAAGTCTAACACACATTTTTCTGCTATTAATTCAGAGTAAGAAATGGACAAAATTTAGAACATCGTGACATAATCGAAACTATTTTAGCAAAAAGTTAACGATAAAACGACAAAGGAAAATTTAGTTTTAAATAAGAATAAGGTATTTAACAAATAAAGCGGATAGTGGGATAGTGGGTTATTGAGCTGGAACACCGCCGTAGCTTTTTAAGAATAAAACAAAAACGGCAACGCCTAAAAATAACAAAGCCCCAACTCGTAGAATTGGGGCTTTATAAATTTACTTAGAGATCTCTTCTCAGTTCAACCCTTTCTAATTATTTTATAACGCTTCCAGTTTTATTAAAAAAAAACATATAAAGGCGATATGTTCCGGAAAGTTAAATCTCTCTAAGTTTAAAACTTAAATATACTGTCCTGTTGAATAATTTCAGATACATTAATAGTAGGCAATACGAATTGATTGAAAGGAGTATTTTCAGTTTTAGCATGTAATACACCTCGTGTGGTTCCAATGGTCAAAACAGTCATGTGTTGCATAAATCCATGAGGTGCAGTTAGAGAATTGTTCTCAGTATCTAGCATTTTCTCCCATGCATCTTCTCTTACATTAAAATGACAACCCGCTTCAATTATCAGAAATGCTTTTTCATTGCATTGAAATGTAAATAATGCAAAAACAGCAATCATTTTATTATCAGCATCGCAACCAAACCTTATATTAGTACCTAAACTAATATTTCCGTCGTTGGTATATGCGTCCTCAATTATTGCAAATTGTTCAGTGCTTACTTTCGCCAAAGCAAAACCAATTTCATTAGGTGTATTATCCATGAGTTCCGTCAGATATATAATTTGTATAATTTGGAGTTTTACCTACCAATTGGAAATCTAATTGTTTTATGGCAATAGGTTGCGCATTGTTTCGCTCCACCTTCTTATAAATAACAACTGGTGAAGGGTATTCTTGGAATACGTAAAAAGAGGGAACCTCCATTAATGAAACTCCTAGTACTCTTTCAATTTTACAAATAGTTTCGATGGTTAGGTTTTCTTTCCCTTTAACCACTTTATTAATGTATTGAGGCGTAACTCTCATTTCCTCAGCTAATCTTTTCTGACTCATTCCATTAACAGGCTTTTGCTTACGTATTTCTGATAAAATACGAATAGCAATGCTCGCAGATTTATCTAACCACGCTTTATTTTCGCGACGATATTTCGCCTTCTCCAACCAGCCAGATTTTTCTTTATTAACTAGTTTTTTGAAGTTTTGTAAATTTTCTTTTGGTTCCATGCTGTAAGGTTTGATTGGTCTAATCACTAGCATTAATCAAGATTAATATGAATGCTTAAAATAAGATATTTTTCTTATATCATTAATTATTCGTTAAGCATTTCTTTAAAGGAATCATCATCAAATACATTGTTTTCTTGCAAATATGATTTACATATTTCTAGCTTTGATAACTCGTTATCGGTGTGCTCTCTTTCATCCATTTTATGAGTGAGTTTAATAGCTCCTCCTGTAATGAGATAAACATCTTTGTCTATTCTAATAGCATATAAGCGTAACCATCTTCGTTTGGACTTTTGTTTTGATAAAGAAATTGTCTGGATTTCTTTATTATCTAAATTTCGAAATAAAGTTTCTAATTGTACAGGGCTTTCAGAAAGAGCATTGAATAAAGCATCACTAAGTTTTTCTGCTTCTTTTCTTGTTTCCTGGACTGCTTGTTCAATTGATAATTTAAAATAGCCTAAATCAGCTTCGTGCTCTTCAAAAAACTCATTAAGATGCTCGATATCATCCCATAAGTCGAAGAGTCTTTCCAACTCATCTTTACTTTCACCACTATATTTAGTAGCATATAAATTCTCCTCAAATATAGGAATGATTTCCATAAAATCAACTTGTAGGTTTACTTTTATCAATTATTTTTGATGAACGTCTTAAAATCTAGGCAACCAATACCTCAATAATTTCATTCCTTTTGTCACCAAAAAGTTGCCAAATTCATCCTTAGCATCAAAAGGCGGAAAATCAAGATCCTCAAAACACACAATTAGCTTCCACAAGCCTACTTAGTGTTCCGTCATAAAAAATCCTATTAATATTTTGATCTTAAAGATTATATCATATCTAACAGTACGCTTAATGCAAGAACATACTAAAGTAGCAAAAAAAATATACTTTACAATAAGTATATGATTTGAACATGAACAAATGCAAACTCTAGTGAAGAGAGATATGGAAAAAATAAATTACCACCTCTTTGCATTCACACATATTGCAGTTCACACAAACTTGCGCAAAGCCAAAAGTAGAATAGTAATGAAAAGATGTAATTTTTGGGCAAAAAAAAACGAAACCATGCAAGCATGATTTCGTCGTTTTTGAGGTCTCTGGCGGATTCGAACCGCCGTGGACGGTTTTGCAGACCGGTGCCTAGCCACTCGGCCAAGAGACCCTATCTACCGTAAAGGCGTTGCAAAGATATAAATTTCTGTTTTACTCCCGCAAACTTTTCTCCGCTTTTGTAATAAAAATATTACGATATTTTTGCAATGCCGACCTAATCAAAGAATTAACGAGATAAAGTTAGGCTCACTTTTTCTATTTGTCCACCCATTGGCGGGTTCATTTTCGATACTTTTACAGTTGCATGCACTAATTCTGGGAAGTTTTTATACAAAATATCCAAAATTCTCTCGGCAACATGTTCCAACAAATGAGATTTTACCTGCAATTGCTCCTTAATCATTTCGTAAGCACGCTGATAATTCAAAGCATCACCAATATAATCCGATTTTACGGCCTTTTCTGCATTGTATTCCATGCGCACATAAACGATAAACTTGTTACCAACAATTTGTTCTTCCTTAAAACAACCGTGATAGGCATAAAATTCCATGCCCTCTAATTCAATAATTCCCATGTGTTTTTTGTTGTAATATTGTTTGGCGAAATTAAACTACAAATCCCAAAATCCAAAACTCAACTCCCTAAATTACAAATTCGCACCCACAAATCTCATTACAATACTCCAAGAGCAATATTATTAATTGTTCTATTGCTAATTATTAATTGTTTTATCTACTTTTGTTTTTCGTTTCATAATGTAAGCGATCTATCAAATAATTGTACATTTAACAGATCGCATTTCGAATCGAAACGCAAGGCAGGATTCGGTTCCGAATCTTAGGCTAATACATGTATCATTTAAAATTGAGTAGTATGGATAACAAAAATGTAAAAGAAGAGAATGTTAACGAAAGTAAATCTCTTAATTTTATCCAGCAGATTATTGAAGAAGATCTGAAAAACAATGTGAATGATGGTAGAGTACACACCCGATTCCCTCCGGAACCAAACGGGTACTTGCACATCGGTCACGCTAAGTCGATATGCCTAAACTTTAGCCTTGCCCAGCAATATCAGGGAAAATGTAATTTACGTTTCGATGATACAAATCCTGTAAAAGAAGATACCGAGTATGTAAATTCCATTATGGATGACATTAAATGGTTAGGATTTCATTGGGATGGAGAACCTTTATATACTTCTGACTATTTTCAGCAATTGTACGATTGGGCTGTGAAGCTGATAACTGATGGCAAAGCCTATGTTGACGATCAAACTGCGGCACAAATTGCAGAACAAAAAGGCACACCAACAGTTCCGGGAACCGAGAGTCCATTTCGCAACCGAAGTGTAGAGGAAAATCTTGACTTATTCGCAAGAATGAAGAATGGAGAATTTAAGGACGGAGAAAAAGTACTTCGTGCAAAAATTGACATGACCTCTTCGAATATGCACCTACGCGATCCGTTGATGTATCGTATTATGCATGCACATCATCACCGTACTGGCGACCAATGGTGTATTTACCCAATGTATGATTATGCACACGGTGAGTCGGATTATATCGAGGGCATTACGCACTCAATTTGCACCTTGGAATTTGAGGTTCACCGCCCTTTATACGAATGGTTTGTTAGTAACCTAACCGAAACTGCCTACCGTCCAAAACAGCGCGAATTTGCCCGTTTAAACTTAAGCTATACTGTAATGAGTAAGCGTAAGTTGCTAGAATTGGTAAAAGACAATCATGTAAATGGATGGGATGATCCGCGTATGCCAACCGTATCTGGATTGCGTAGAAGAGGATTTACACCTGCTTCCATTCGTCATTTTGCAGATACTATTGGTGTTGCTAAACGAAACAACGTTATTGATGTTTCTCTTTTAGAACATTGCGTTCGTGAGGATTTGAACAAAACAGCTCCTCGTGTAATGGCGGTTTTAAATCCTGTGAAATTGATCGTGACCAATTATCCTGAAAATCAGGAGGAGTTTTTGAGTATTGAAAATAATCCTGAAGATCCAGAAAGTGGAAATCGTGAAATTCCTTTTTCTCGTGAATTGTATATCGAGAGAGACGACTTTTTAGAAGATGCGCCTAGAAAATTCTTTAGAATGACTCCAGGACAAGAGGTTCGACTAAAAGCTGCTTACATTGTAATGTGCGAAAAGGCAGTAAAAGATGCTGCCGGAAACATTACTGAAATTCACTGTACCTACGATGCAAAATCGAAAAGTGGTAGTGGATCGGAAGAAAGCAAACGCAAAGTAAAAGGAACACTTCATTGGGTTTCGGCCAAGCATGCTGCAAAAGCTGAGGTTCGTATTTACGATCGTCTTTTCAATCACGAAGCTCCTGATGCTCAGAAAGAAACTGATTTTAAAGAATTCATTAATCCTGATTCCCTTCAGATTTTAAATGAGTGTTACGTAGAGCCAAGCTTAAAAGATGCAAAAGCGGAAGATCATTTTCAATTTACCCGTTTGGGCTATTTCTCGGTAGATAAAGATTCTACCGCTGCAAAAATGGTTTTCAATCGTACCGTTTCCTTAAAGGATTCTTGGTCCAAGACACAAAAAAAATAATTGAATCAATTCCATTTATTTATATACAAACCTGTCAGAATGCATAATTCTGACAGGTTTTTTTATGTCCTACCAATTAATTTTTTAGCAATCTCTTTACTTTATAGTGTCTCCCTTTTTAGGTGAGATGTCCGACAGGACAGAGAACTGTTATGAACCAACACACCCTTTCGCCTCACGGCACTTTCCCTGCAAGGGAAAGACTCATTCCTTTAATTGGTACGGTATTATTGTGAAAAAACCACCTCCAAAACTGGAAGTGGTTCATATTGCTGAGAAGAAATCTCAATTATATTTTAATGGTTTCCAATGCATAATTTAAACGGGCAATGGTTTCCTTTTTTCCAAGTATTTCGATAATATCGAACATGTGCGGGCCTTTACCAGCTCCTACCATAGCCAAACGAAAAGGATTCATCACTTTTCCAAAACCAATTTCTTTGGCAGTGATCCATTCTTTTACCTGCTCTTCGGTATTCGCCGACGAAAAATCTTCAATTCCTTCCAGAATACCTTTCAATTCAATTACCAAAGCTGAAGTATCCTCTTTCCACCCTTTTTTCACGGTTTTTGCATCAAATTCTACAGGTGCTTCAAAAAAGTAGTTCACCTGCTCCCAAAGTTCCGAAACAAAAACAACACGATCCTTTACCATACCGCAAACACGGTTTACAATGCTTTGATCGGCCTGTATGCCTTTTAATTTTAATACCTGATCAGCAAACAAAGCTCCCACTTCCTCTTCCGACTTTTTAATTAGATATTGATGATTGAACCATTTCGTTTTTTCAGGATCGAATTTAGAACCTGATTTTCCAACGCGCTCCAACGAGAAAGCTTGAGAAAGCTCTTCCATTGAGAAGATTTCCTGTTCTGTACCAGGATTCCATCCCAGAAAAGCCAGCATATTTACAAAAGCTTCCGGAAAATATCCACCTTCGCGGTATCCCGATGAAATTTCATCTGTTTTAGGATCCTTCCATTCCAATGGAAAAACAGGGAAACCTAATTTATCGCCGTCTCGTTTGCTTAATTTCCCTTTTCCTACTGGTTTTAAAATCAATGGAAGATGAGCAAATTTAGGCATCTCATTATCCCAGCCAAAAGATCTGTATAGTAACACATGCAATGGCATAGATGGCAACCATTCTTCTCCGCGAATAACATGTGAAATTTTCATTAAATAATCATCCACCACATTTGCCAGATGATAAGTTGGCATACCGTCTGATTTAAACAATACTTTATCATCCAAAGCCGAGGTATTAAATACTACACGTCCACGAATTTCATCGCTTAACTGCAGTTCTTCGCCAACAGGCATTTTAAATCGTACTACATAAGCTTCGCCAGCTTCAATTTTCGCTTTAACTTCATCGGCTGGTAAAGCCAAAGAGTTATTTAAATTTTCGCGGGTTGCATAATTGTAGGTAAAAGTCTTCTTCTCTTCCTCGTGTTTAGCACGAATAGCATCCAATTCTTCGGGAGTATCGAAAGCAAAATATGCATTTCCCGAAGCAATCAACTGATCGGCATACTCACGATACATTAGCTTCCGCTCCGATTGGCGATAAGGACCATATTCACCACCTACGGTTGCTCCTTCATCAATTTGAATTCCACACCATTTTAACGACTCCGCAATATATGCTTCCGCACCCGGAACATATCTTGTTTGATCGGTATCTTCGATACGAAGCAAAAAATCACCATTGTGTTTTCTAGCAAATAAATAGTTGAAAAGGGCTGTTCTAACACCACCCATATGAAGAGGTCCTGTAGGACTAGGAGCAAATCGAACCCGTACTTTCTTATCGTTCATTATAATATCCTTTAATTTGACAACAAAGATAAGAAATAAGAAGAAAAGTAAAGGGGAGAAAAAAGCAGAAAATTAACTTAAAATAGAAAACGATTAATCATATCCTTTAAACCGCCAATATCAATAGGTTTGGATACAAAGTCATCACAACCGGCAGCCATTATTTCCTCGTAAGCTTCGCCATAATGATATGCAGTTTGTGCAATTATTGGCATTTCTTTATTTATTTTTTTGATATTTCTAGTTGCATCATACCCATTCATAATAGGCATTTGCATATCCATTAATACCAAATCTATCTCTGAATTGGATTGGATAAGGTCTACCGCTTCCTGTCCATCTCGGGCACGAATTATTTTGGCATTGGTATCCATGAGTATTTCTTCCAAAAATATGAAATTAAAATCCTCATCTTCCGCAACCAACAAAACTTTGCCTTCCCAGTTATAGTTTGTTGAAAAATTCATATTTAATTACTTCGTCTTATTGCTATTTATACTCTAAGTTAATTCAATTAATTATAACACAAAAAAGAATTTCCAAAGATATATAACTTTAGTTAAACAGTTGAGTAACTATGTAGGTTTTAGGCGTAACTATGTATCCTTTAAAATCAAACTAAAATGAAAAATGGGAAACTTCTATAGAAGTTTCCCATTTTTAAGTGCTGATTATGATAGGTGTATTATCCACATTTTGAGGTCCCGCAAGACTGACAAATCAAACATCCTTCTTGGTAAATAATATGTTCAGACCCACAACTATTACAAATTCCACCTTTTACTTTGGTACCATTTGGAATGTATTTTTTAAGCGCACGCTCCACTCCATTCTTCCAGGTATTAATATTCTCACTATCCAACTGCAAACCAGCAACTAAGTTCACAACTCCCTCAATTGGCATTCCGTGACGTAGCACACCAGAAATTAGCTTGGCATAGTTCCAGAATTCTTTATCGAATTTATAGGATAATCCTTCAAAAGTTGTTTTAAAACCGCGTTTATTGCAAAATTGGAAGTCATAACGAGAACTTCCGTCCTCTTCTTTTCTTTTAATAATAACTCCCTTATTTACGGATTTAGGCAATAAGATACCTTCATCATCGTCAACAATACCAGTAAATACCTCGTATGGTTGTCCATTATACAAGCCAATAAATGCAATCCACTTTTCCTTGTTGTTTTGGAAACGAACTACTTCTGCCTCCAATTCTTCAGGACGTTTTTCTGGCATTCCTGTTTTTTCCTCTTTGGTATCGTTCGAAAGTAAAACCCCTGAACGAGAACCATCTCGATAAACAGTACAACCTTTACATCCACTCTTCCACGCTTCAATGTACAATTCGCCTACAAGAGATTCAGGCACATCATTTGGTAGATTAACGGTTACACTAATTGAATGATCCACCCATTTTTGCACTTTTCCTTGCATACGAACTTTCTGTAACCAGTCCACATCATTGGAAGTAGCTTTATAGTAAGGCGATTTTTTTACTAATGCTTCAATCTCTTCATTCGTAAAATGTTGAGCTGCATTAATTCCATTGGCTTCCATCCAGGTTACAAATTTATGATGGAATACCACAAACTCTTCCCAGCTATCGCCAATTTCATCCACGAAATCAACACGCACATTTTTATCGTTAGGATTTACTTTTCTTCTTCTTTTATAAACTGGCATAAATACCGGCTCGATACCAGAAGTAGTTTGAGTCATTAAACTAGTAGTTCCTGTTGGTGCAATGGTTAAACAAGCAATGTTGCGTCGACCATATTTCACCATTTCTTTGTAAAGACTTTCATCTGCGTTTTTCAAACGTAAAATAAATGGATTCTTCAGTTCACGTTCCTTATCGTAAATTTCAAAAGCACCGCGGTCTTTTGCCATATACACCGACGAACGATAAGCTTCGACCGCAATTGTTTTATGAACTTCTACTGAAAAGTCGATTGCCTCGTCGGTTCCATAACGTAAGTTTAAACCTGCAAGCATATCTCCTTCAGCAGTAATTCCAACACCAGTTCTTCTTCCTTCTTCTGCTTTTTTACGAATATTTGTCCAAAGATTACGCTCCACTCTTTTAATTTCGCCACCTTCAGGATCTTCATCAATTTTTTCAAGAATTGCATCAATTTTCTCCAATTCCAGATCGATGATATCATCCATCATTCGTTGTGCCATGGCTACATGTTTGCCAAATAGCTCGAAATTAAATGTTGCTTTTTCGGTAAACGGATTTTCCACATAACTATACAAGTTGATCGCCAATAAACGACAGCTATCGTAGGGACACAATGGAATTTCGCCACAAGGATTCGTTGAAACAGTTCTATAACCTAAATCGGCATAACAATCGGGAACCGATTCTCTTTCAATAGTATCCCAAAATAAAATTCCTGGTTCTGCTGATTTCCATGCATTGTGTACAATCTTACCCCAAAGTTTACCAGCATCAATACTTTTACTATAGCTAGGATTTTTTGAATTTATAGGATATTGCTGTGTAAATTCAGTACCATCTACCACCGCTTGCATAAACTCATCGTGCATTTTTACCGAAACATTAGCTCCTGTAACTTTGCCTTGTTCCATTTTAGCATCAATAAAATCTTCCGAATCAGGATGGCGAACAGAAACACTTAACATTAAAGCACCTCTACGACCATCTTGAGCAACCTCGCGAGTTGAATTGGAGTAACGCTCCATAAAAGGTACAATACCGGTCGAAGTTAATGCAGAATTCTTAACTGGCGATCCTTTTGGACGAATATGAGAAAGATCGTGACCTACACCACCTCTTCGTTTCATTAGTTGTACCTGCTCCTGATCGATCTTCATAATCCCACCATAGGAATCGGAATCACCATCATTGCCAATAACAAAACAGTTCGATAAGGATGCAACCTGAAATCTGTTTCCAATTCCAGACATAGGACTTCCTTGCGGCACGATGTATTTAAAATCTTTTAGTACTGCGAAAATTTCCTCTTCGCTAAGTGGGTTTGGGTAGTTTTTCTCGACTCTTGCAATTTCTGATGCAATTCGTCGATGCATATCATCTGGAGTCTTTTCATAAATATTTCCGTAAGAGTCTTTCAATGCGTATTTGTTTAACCAAACACGCGCGGCAAGTTCATCTCCATTAAAATATTTGAAAGTTGCCTGAAATGCCTCTTCGGGATTGAAAGTTTCATTCATTTCCTTTACTTGTTGCTTCTGCTCCTGTACTTCCATTACGATCGTAAAAAAGGGTGGTTAATATATAAGTTTCATTGCTTCATTACCAACAATTTGACCTTTTCCAACAGGCCGAATTTTGTAGTATGCAAGGTACGGAACTTGACAACACCGAACAATAATAAAATTACACTTTGAAATAAAGTTATCCACAAATTTATGTTAGTATTCTACTATTGAGCGAGTTAACTTTTCGAAAAAAGTGAAAAGTTTTCCAAAAAGAAAATAATGAGTAGGGCTACATAGAAAACCAATTGATATCTACAAGCGCATTAGTCACCAAAAAACCACCATTAATAAAAAGAATAATATCAAAACGTGGCACCCTCAATAAACATTGAGTTTTTAAAATTCAAACTAAATATACCCTTAGAAAATAACTAAATTATGGAAAGTATTTGAGCACTAGCTCCTCGTTTTGAATCGACGTAATTTTTTGATTTTTCACCAGAAAACTGTCTCTTTTTTTCATTTTCGAAGTAATTATCCAATAATAGCCTCAAATCCTCATACTTTTCATAAGAATACGAAGCGCCCAATTCAATTAGATCTTTTGCTTCCTGAAATTTATGGTAATTAGGACCAAAAATAATGGGTAATCCGAAGGTTGCAGCCTCTAAAGTATTGTGAATTCCACGACCAAAACCACCACCAATATAGGATACATCACCATAACGGTACAAGGAAGAAAGTACTCCAATACAATCAATCACCAATACTTCGGCGGCTTCAATTTCAGCTTTTGCAGCTCCTGTAAATCGCACCCAAGGCTTTTGAATTTGTGCCACGATATTTTTTATATGACTTTCATCTACCTCGTGAGCTGCAATAATGTATTTATAGTTATTTTTAGAGGTATTGATGTAATTAATTAAAAATTCCTCATCTTTTGGCCAAGTGCTTCCGGCAATCAACACCAATCGTCCTTGACTAAACCCCTCCACTTCTGCTAAAGTTTTTGAACCTGTCGCAATAGAATATACTCTATCGAAACGGGTATCCCCGGCAATCGAAACATTTTTTAATCCGATACTATTTAGCAAATCTGCGGATTCTTGGTTTTGCACAAAAAGATGTGTGAAAGCAGTAAGCATTCCTCTGTAAAATCCCCCCCAAGGCTTAAAAAATAGTTGGTTCGATCGAAAAATAGTAGAAAATATATAAGTAGGAACCTTTCTATTTTTCAATTCCTTTAAATAATGATGCCAGAATTCATATTTAATAAAGAAGGCCATTTTTGGATTTACAATATCGACAAAGCGTTTTGCGTGCGAAGGAAAATCGGGTGGTAGGTAGAAAATAAAATCCGCGCCAGCGTAATTCTTACGAACTTCGTAACCCGATGGAGAAAAGAATGTGAGTACGATTTTATATTCGGGATGCTCCTCTTTAAATTTTTCGATTACCGGACGACCTTGCTCAAACTCGCCCAAAGATGCAGAGTGAAACCAAACTAAATTTTCTTCCCCTTTTACTGCGGCAGCTATATTGGAAAGTAAATTCTTTCTGCCATCGACCCATTGTTTTGCTTTTGGGTTAAAAAAAGCAGCAATTCGCACTACAAAAACATAAAATCGTATCGAAAGATTATAAAAGAGAACCATATTTGAAATTTATTACTGTTAACCGGAATAGCTTCCTTATATTTATTCTCTGCAAAACTAATAATTTTAGGGGTAGGAATTCGTTTTAAGATCAAGCGATTTCATTTTTACAAACTTGAACCGATAACTAAAATAGATACATTAATCACTTGAGATTTCAACTCCTCTTCATATTGCTGATTTTATCTGGTTTTAAAGTGCTTGGTCAGACTCAAAGCAATTTAAGAAGCAAAATTCTGTATTTAAATCGGGATACAATTCCTTTGGATTCGCTATTAATTTTACCAGGAACCGTAAAAGTTTATCAGCAAAATGAACTAGTAAACAAAGATTGGTATCAGATTAATGTAGGAAAGGGAAGCTTTATTCCTTCGCAGGAACTAAAAGAAAAGGGAGAATCAATTAAAATTGAATACCGAGTATTCGATTACAATATAAAACAGCCCAAATACAATCGAGATTTATCGCAACTAAAACTATCGGGCAGCAATCGTCCCAATACCTTTGCCATTAGTCCTTCGCACAAAAGCAGAGATGTATTTTCGGGCGACCAACTGGAAAAACAAGGCAATTATACTCGAGGCATTTCCTATGGCAACAATCAGGATGTAGTGGTGAATTCGAACCTGAACTTGCAATTATCCGGAAAGTTGACCAACGAAGTGAGTATTTTGGCGGCCATTTCGGATAATAACATTCCCATTCAACCCGACGGAAACACGCAAACCATAAATGATTTTGATCGCATCTACATTCAATTATACGACGACACCAAGGAACTCACTTTGGGCGACTATGAGCTACAAAGTCCCACCGGAAAATTCATGCGCTTTTACAAAAAAGTACAGGGAGGTAAATTCTCTGGCTTATTAGCAAAGGGAAAAAAGAGCAAAACCGAACTGAAATCGACCATTAGTGCTTCCATTGCCAAAGGAAAATTTAATAGAATGGAACTGCAAGGTTCGGAGGGAATTCAAGGACCTTACCGATTAATTGGCGCCAACAACGAAAGCTATATTATTGTTTTGGCTGGTACCGAAAAAGTGTTTGTAGATGGAAAGCTCTTGAGCAGAGGAGAACAAAACGATTACGTAATTAATTACAATACTGCCGAACTTAGCTTCACTACAAAACAACCAATTACACGAAACTCTAGAATTATAATTGAATTTGAGTACTCCGAAGAAAACTATTCGAGATACCTCCTTTTTAACAGCAACGAACTAAAAACCAGAACTGGAAAATTCTGGTTCAATTTCTATCACGAACAGGATAGTAAAAATCAGTCCATCGATCAATCTTTAAGCGACGAAAACAAGCTGTTGCTTAGTACTATTGGAGATAAACTAGAACTAGCAAAGGTTGCAAACATTGAGGAAGTTGAATATTCGAACGACTTTGTTTTGTATAAAAAAATCAAGCGAAGCATAGAGAACGTTGAGTACGAGATTTACCAATACTCTACCAATGTTGATAGTGCCATTTACCGAGCCACTTTTTCGTATGCAGGAATAAATAAGGGAAATTATCAGCTGGCGAATGGTGTTGCCAATGGTCGTGTTTACCAATGGATGGATCCGGTAAACGGAGTTCCGCAAGGGGAATTTGAGCCAATTGTACAATTAGTCGCGCCACAAAAGCAACAATTATATTCCTTTGGCGGAGATGTAAACTTAAGTGAAAACCTGAATTCAAAATTCGAATTGGCTTTGAGTAATCGTGATCTGAACACATTTTCGTCGATTGATGATAGCAATAATCAGGGGATTGCCTTTGATTTTTCGATGCGAAAAAATATGCCTTTCGCAGATACACTAAAGCACTTGGAAACCACACTGGATTTTCATCATATCCAGAAAAACTTTTCGGAGATAGAACCATTCCGATCGGCAGAATTTATACGGGACTGGAATTTGCAGGATGACTTTACGGATGCTAACGAAAACTTTTATTCGCTAAGCAATATTTTCTCGAACCAAAATTGGGGACAAGCTGGATACGAATTTTCAATTCTGAAGAAAGACAGCGATTATCAGGGAAACAATCATGCTTTAAATTTACAGTTCGCCAAAAAGCGTGTTTCTATTAATTTTACGGGAAATTCTTTATCTACCGATCAGGAAAATGTGGAAACAAAATTCTACCGACACCTACTCAATACATCGTATGCACTTGGCTTTGCGAAAATTGGTTTGCAAACCGAAAATGAAAACAACCAATGGAAAAACAAAAACAGTCGGGATCTTTTGCAAAATAGCGCTTCCTTTTATTCCTACAAGGCATATATTAGCAACAGAGACTCCTCGAACAACCAATTTCAGGCCTATTATCAGAAAAGAAAAGATTTACTGCCCTTTGAAAGGGATCTGAAAGCGCAAAGTGAATCGCAAGATTTTGGAGCGCAAATCTGGTTAAAAAAGAACCGAAACAATCAGCTAAAATTAGAAACTGTTTACCGAAAACTATCCATATTGGATGATAGCTATACCGACGAAAAACCCGAAAATACTTTTTTGGGAAAATTGGAACATCAGGCGCGTATTAAAAAAGGCTTGTTGCAAACTTCGACCTACTACGAACTGGGATCGGGCTTAGAGAGCGAAAAAGAATTTTCTTTTGTAGAGGTAAACGAGGGACAAGGAATTTATCGGTGGACAGACTACAACGCAAATGAAGTAAAAGAAATTAACGAATTTGAGGTGGCAAGCTTTAAAGACGAAGCCAATTACATTCGCGTAAGCACCAACACGACGAACTATCAGAAAGTATTTACCAGCGAATTCCGACAGACTTTTTATTTGCGCTTGGCACAATTAAAAGCGAAAGGCGATTTAATTTCTTTTTTGAAACGATTTAGCAACCGATTTGCCTACCGCATTTCGAAAAAGAGTTTAAAGAATGATTTTGATCTGTACGCGAATCCTTTCTTGGCTCATGCCTCCAATGAAAATCTGATTACCATTAATTCGAGTTTTCAGAATACCTTGTCGTACCGAAAACCCAAATCGAAAACCAATTGGGACCTTATTCATTTAAGCAGCAACGGAAAGCAACTGCTTACACAAGGTTTCGAGCGCCGAAAATTTATGCAGAATGGCTTTCGCTTTCAGTGGAAAATTGGAGATTCGAACCAATTGAGCAATCGTATTGATTTGGGAGAGAAAAACCTAAATAACGAATCGTTTACGGATAAAAATTACTCTTTGCAGGAAATTAAGAACGAACTAAAACTTCAATTTCAACCTACGCTTAATTTTCAATTCGGATTAAGCTACACTTACAACAGCAAAGAAAACGATTTAGCCACAGAAAAATCGAGCACACACAATATAGGAGCCGATTGCCAGTATTCTTTGGTAAAAACCGGCAAATTAATGGCAACCGTTAACTTTTTGATGGTTGATTTTAACGCAGAATCGAACAGCTCGATAGCCTATGAAATGCTCGAAGGTTTTTTACCCGGCAACAACACAACCTGGAGCCTTGGCTACAACCAACAGCTATCGAATATTTTTCAATTGAGCGTTTCGTACAACGGCAGAAATAGCGAAGGAGGCAAAACAATTCATGTGGGCAGCATGGAAGTACGCGCTTATTTTTAACTTTAGTCTTCCAAAAGATTATTATACCAAATGAAAAAAATAAAACGAATAATGATTATAGCTTTATCCCTACTTATAACTCTTGCAATAATTGTTTTTGCATTTCTACAACAATCAAAATTTGGACAGTTGCCTAAAGGGGAACGTTTAGAAATAATCAAACAATCGCCAAATTACAAAAATGGACAATTTCAGAACATAGAACATACTCCTGATTTAACCGAAGGCTATGGTTTTTTTTCTGTTTTATACGAATTTCTTTTTGTGAAACACGAAAGAACAACTCCTACAGATAAAATACCATCTCAAAAAACGAGAATTGCTGATCTTGATCCTGAAGAAAATGTTCTTATTTGGTTTGGACACTCCTCTTACTACATGCAGTTGGATGGAAAGAAAATTTTGGTAGATCCTGTTTTTTGTGGTTCCTCCTCGCCAATACCAAATAACATTATGGCTTTTGCAGGAACCGATAGATATACTCCTGATGACTTTGGGCAGATTGATTATCTATTCATAACCCACGATCATTGGGATCATATGGATCACCAAACTTTACTAGCTCTAAATAAAAAGGTAAAAAAGGTTATTTGTGGCTTGGGTACAGGACAACATTTCGAATACTGGGGCTACGATACCAATAAAGTGATTGAAAAAGATTGGAACGAAGAACTCATTTTAGATGATGGTTTTGTTGTAAATACAGTAACCAGCAGACATTTTTCGGGCCGAGGATTAAGCAGAAACAAAGCGCTTTGGATGGCTTACGTACTTAAAACACCAAGCATGCAAGTGTATTTAGGTGGCGATAGTGGTTATGGAAAACACTTTGCCGAAATTGGAAAGAAATTTGGCACATTCGATTTGGTGATTTTAGAAAATGGACAATACGATAAAAAATGGAAGTACATTCACATGATGCCAAATGAAGTTTTAAAGGCAGCCAAAGACTTAAATGCGAAACGAGTTTTCCCTGTACATTCCTCTAAATTTAAGCTAGCCAACCATGCCTGGGATGAACCTTTAAAAGAGATCACGAAATTAAATGAGGAGGCTAAACAAAATCTACTGACTCCTATTATTGGCGAGAAAGTAAACCTAAAAGACAGTACTCAAGTATTTTCAGAATGGTGGGTTGGGGTTAACTAATTCCAATAAGACCCAACCGAAGTTTTAAAAGGCATAAGGATAAATATAGAAATAGAGCAAGTCCAAAGGGGGCTAAAAACCAAAGAAATACATTGTAAAAAAACCTTAACTTAATGACATTGAGCGCGAGCTAGCAGGAGTCAACTATCAGGAACAGAAGTAAACTTTCATTCTCAAACACGCAAGGCATTGAAGTTTTTTATTGTAAACAATTATTGACTAAATTTGCAAATAACAGTAAACTTCAATACTCTAAAGATATATATAATGACCTTAGGCGATAGGATTACCGAGCTTCGAAAGCAAAAAGACTGGTCTCAAACAGAACTGGCAAAAAATATTGATGCTTCAAGAGAAGCTATTAGTAAATATGAAAGAAATGAAGCCGTCCCTTCCGTAGAAACAGCTAAAAAAATTGCGGATACTTTTAATGTTACCCTTGATTACCTTATGGATGAGGCAGGTTCCAGCTTCGATAAACAGACTGTAAACCGCATTAAAAGCATAGAACAACTGAACCCCGAAGACAAATCTCACCTATTTGCCGTTCTGGATGCTTTCCTTAGAGATGTAAAAACCAAACAAGCTTATTTATGAGTTACGTTCAAGAACAACAAAAAAAGCTAATGATTGAACGCTTGCAAAACAATGCCGAACTATTAATCGAAGATATTAATGACATTATTCATGCTCTACAAGTAGCCTCTGGTAATGCAACGGGTGTTGGAAAAATAAAAGGCATTCTACAATATTTAGAACAAATGCCTATTCATATTATTACAGCTAATGGAGAACAAGTAATTAAGGATAAATTTGAACTTTCCAAATTTATCCAAACACTTGATAAATACATTGACTTTACTATCGATAGAGATTTTAAAGATTATTTCTGATTTATATTAAAACCACGATTTTATATTACTCCATTCACTATCATTTAAATTTTTTGGTTTGTAATTTTTAGACACTAAAAGATTTAATTCTTCAGCAAATGCTCCATCTAATTTTTCTGTTGCATCAAATATATCATCCGCTTTTTGAGGAATAGTTGCTAAATAAATATCATCTCCCCTTTCTATAGCATTATTCAACCATGGTTTATTATAAGCAGTCCACCAAGTTGAAGCATCATAATAATGGTCTGGTTTATTCAGAAGGTTTATTCCCCCGGAAGTTTCCCCCGCTAGCGCGAGCTTGTAGCTCGTGTTCTGCGTAGCAGTTTTACCTACAATAATTCAACTGGAACCTGTCCTACTTCTCCAGCATAATTTTTTGCACTACTGTATTTCCAGTGATGAGCCTCTTCTACAAAACCTGCTTCCACAGGATTATTGAAACTTATATTTTCGGCTCAAATCCTATTAAAATTTAATTGTCAGCCTAAGATAAATAAAATTCAATTAACTTAATATTATTCCTCATATTGGAACATTTAAAGCATTACTGCATTCGCAGAACACGAGCTACAAGCTCGCGCTAGCAGGGGACAATCTTATTAAAGCTGCTAAATTAAAGGCTATATAGCTTAACATCATTCCATTTACGATAAATAATTTGACGAACTGCTTAAATTAACGAGGCTATATCTTTAATGGTTAATTAAAATGCTTACAGCTTCAACTTCTTCCATTTGAATATTATTAGGCTCAAGTTCTTCTCTTGATATTAATTCAATCTTAGAAAACCCTTTATTAAATTTAGGTTCAAAAACTGTAAGGTAAATATTATCTCTTGAGGTTTGGTCAATAGTCGTTTTATATAACATCTCATTATCTAAATAATTCAAGAATCCTTCTTTATCAACCAAATTATAAAATTCAAGAATCAACCCTCTTGCATCAGACATTATAGTTAAAGATGTTGCAAAGTTACCTGTTAAGGAATTGGTAAAAAACGGCATCTTTTCAAAAGATATATCTTCCGACACAATTAAATCAAGAACAGCTTTTACTTCTTGTAAAGTAATAACTTCCTTAAACCTATCAATAAATTCTTTAAATGATTTCATTTCTATTCAATCAGTTCTAAGTTCGTCATACCTTTTGCATCAGGTATATAAAATTGCTCCCCACCACCTGTATATACATCCGTATTGCCACGCCATGTAATATCTGATGCTGTAGATTTTAGATATTCCATATCACCTTTTACCCTAAACTTTCGTTGAATACGGTTACCCGCAGGGATTCCCAAAACATCAGGCGTTAAATTTTTGTCATATGTAAAATATTGCCCTACATTATTTTGGTCAAACACATCTGCTGTGCCTCGTTTTGGATAAATCCAAGAGTAAATCACATCGTTTTCTTTTGCAACCCCCGCTAGCGCGAGCTTGTAGCTCGTGTTCTGCGTAGCAGTTAATTACCTACAATAATTCAACTGGAACCTGTCCTACTTCTCCAGCATAATTTTTTGCACTACTGTATTTGTAATAATCAGGCACAAAACTACTCGCAAGTGAGAAAGCCGAATGTAACAATAATTTATAAAATCACGATAAATATATCTTACATCTTATCCTGATAAGTAAGTTAATGTCAAGAGATATTTTATATTAAATATCATCTATCATCGAATTGTCATACTTAATCTGTAAATTTGGTACACACCTAATTTCTCTTTTATGACATCAAAAATAAAAATCGTAGTTACTGATTTAGATGGAACTTTGCTTCCTTCGCAGGGCAGTATCAGCAAAATTAATTACGATACTTTGGTGAATCTGACTGATAAAAATATTGTTAGGGTAATTGCTACAGGAAGAAGTCTTTATTCTGCCATGGCGGTGTTGGCTGAAGATTTTCCGATTGATTATTTGATTTTTTCATCGGGAGCAGGCATTGTGCAGTGGAATACAAAAGAACTAATTTACTCGCAACACATTAAAGCAGAGGAAGTATTAGAATTATCGAAGATTTTAATCGATCATAAAATTGATTTTATGATTCATGACCCTATCCCTTTAAATCATCAATTTTGGTACTACCAAAGTGGAAACAAAAATTTAGATTTTGATAGAAGATTGACTCTTTACAAGCAATTTGCAACGCCTGTTGGTAAACTCGAAGATACCCGGCGAGATGCTTGTCAGCTTTTGGCCATACTTCCCAATAAAGTAGCTTGGTTTGAGGAGTTAAAAGCAAAATTTACCGATATCAAGATTATTCGAGCTACCTCGCCTCTGGATCATGAATCTATTTGGATGGAAATTTTCCCGATTCACATTTCAAAAGGACTTGGATGCCAATGGCTTTGCAATAAATTAGGAATCTCGAACACCGAATCGTTTGCAATAGGAAATGATTACAACGACATTGATTTATTGGAATGGGCCACACACAGTTTTGTTGTTGCCAATGCTCCCAAAGAATTACAAACCAAATATCAGGTAACCGATAGCGTTTCGGAAGATGGATTTGCCAAAGCAGTTAAACAGATATTGAAAACACAAACTACATCGCAGCAAGCAACAAATCGATGTCTTTAGCCAAAATACCAAATGAGTCTCCCAATCGACGATTGGTTAGAATTCCCCGATAAATATAAGTTCCATGACGTAAGCCAATATCTCGCTTAATAAACTGATGCACACCTCCATTATTTCCAATTTGCAGTAACAAAGGCGAACATATATTGCTTAAGGCCAAAGAGGCAGTTCGAGATACGTGCGAAGGTACATTGGGAACGCAGTAATGCAAAACACCATGCTTTTTAAACACCGGATCTTTATGGGTAGTCATCATCGAAGTTTCGAAACAACCTCCCTGATCGATACTCAGGTCGATAATTATGGAACCAGGTTTCATTTTGGCAACCATATCTTCGGTAACAATAAAACCACTTACATTTTTTTCGTAACGCAATGCTCCAATTACTACATCAGCCGAAGCCAAAGCTTTTTCGAGTACATGAGGATGAAAAATAGAGGTAAAAACACGATGTCCCAGATGATCTTCTAATCGTCGTAAACGGTAAATAGAATCGTCAAAAACTTTTACCATAGCACCTAATCCCATGGCTGCTCTAGTGGCATATTCCGAAGCAGTTCCGGCACCTAGCACAATTACTTCGGTAGGAGTTATTCCTGTAATTCCACCTAGCATCACACCTTTTCCACCATGCGCTTTACTTAGGTATTCTCCGGCAATCATTACTGCCGAAATACCTGCAATTTCGGACATCGACCGAACAACTGGGAAAAAATTATTCTCATCTTTCACCAATTCCATGGCAATGGCGGTAACCTTCTTTTGCATTAATTTGCGGATATTTTCGCAACACTGACTTTTAATTTGAAGTGCCGAAAATAGGATTTGATTTCCACGAAGCATATCAATTTCTGCACTGGAAAAAGGGGATACCTGCATTACCACATCACACTGATAAATCTCACTCTTCGCATTCACGATCTGAGCTCCATTTTCGCTGTATTCTTTATCGGTGTAATTAGATGCAAGTCCGGCCCCACGCTCTATCATCACATCGTGGCCATTATTCACTAACACTTCAACAGATTGAGGTGTTAAGCAAATTCGGTTTTCACCTTTCCCATCTTCTCGTGGAATACCAATGGCTAGTTGTTTACGTCGGCGTTCAATTTCCAACATTTCCTCTTTAGGCTGATAGATCTTATGCCCAATCGGAAAATTTCTCGATCCTTGACTTAGTGGCGCCATATGCAAAAATTGTAATGTTAAAGAAGATTATAACAAGTATAACGAATCTACAATTTAAACATTTTTTTACTATTATGCATCTTCCTTACTTAGCGAATTGTAATTGTGCGACTACCATTCTTTTCTTCCTGAAAAAGAACCTCCACCGCATCTGAAGGTAAAATAGATTCAATTTTTTCGGGCCATTCAATAAAACACATTGCGTTGCCGTAAAAATAATCCTCGTAACCAAAATCATAAGCCTCTTTTACATCCTCAATCCGATAAAAATCGAAATGGTAAATAATTTCCTCTTTAGAAGTATGATATTCGTTCACTATTGAAAAGGTAGGACTATTGATGGTATCTTCGACTCCCATTGCCTCGCAAATTGCTTTTACAAAGGTAGTTTTCCCTACACCCATTGCTCCATAAAGAGCAAATACACGTTTATTTCCCACTAAGGAAAGAAATTTTTTTGCGACAGCATTAATCTCTTTCAGCGAATTAATTTTTAACACACTCATTTCTGCAAACTATTGATATATAATTGTTAGCGCGGATTTAGTGTCACTAATGGAATTAAAACTTCCTCGAGCGAAATCCCTCCATGCTGAAAAGTATTTCGATAATAGGAACTGTAATAATTAAAGTTATTAGGATAAGCCAAAAAATCCTCGCCGAATGCAAAGATATAAGAAGAACTTACATTTACCTGAGGGAGTAATGCTTTTCGCGGATCGGTTACCTCAAAAACATGTTTGGGGTTATAATTCAGATTCTTACCCATTTTATATCGCAAATTAGCATTGGTTTGTCTATCACCAATTACTTTTACGGCATTTTGAACCCGAATAGAACCATGATCGGTGGTAATAATCAGTTTTATATTCTTTTCAGCTAACTTTTTAATTAATTCCAATAACATGGAATGCTCGAACCAGGAAAGTGTTAAAGAACGATAAGCAGCCTCATCGGGAGCTAAATCGCGAATCATATCGCTTTCGGTACGCGCATGTGAGAGCATATCCACAAAATTATACACAAAAACGCTCAACTGAGATTCCAAAATAGAGCTGATATTCTCCATTACTTTAGCGCCCATTTTTTCGTTGTTTATTTTTTCGTAATGGTAACTAAAGTCCTTGTAATCTCTTTTAAACTGAAAACCAATAAACTCTTCTTCGTGAATATTTTTACTCGATTCCTCATCCTCATGTATCCAATGGCTTGGATGTTTCTTTTGGATATCCAAAGGCATTAAACCCGAAAACATGGAGTTCCGAGCATATTGTGTTGCTGTTGGTAGAATGGAATAGTACATATCATCATCTACCACCGAGTAGTAATTATTTATTACCGGATAGAGCATTTGCCATTGATCGTAACGAAGATTATCAATCAAAATAAAGGCTACTTTTTGTCCTTTATCGAGCAATGGGTACACCTTTTCTTTAAAAACGGCAGGAGTTAGAAGTGGTTTATCGGTATTGCCCGGTTCTAACCATTCTAAATAATTCTTTTTAATAAATCGGGCAAACAAATTGTTGGCTTCGTTCTTTTGCATTCGCAAAATCTCGTCCATTCCCGACTCCTCGATATTGGCAAGTTCTAGTTCCCAAAACACCAACTTCCGATACATTTTCATCCAATCGGTAAAATCGCGACAATCGTTAATCTCCATTCCCAATTGTCCGAATCGTGATTGATAAGCTATGGTAGTTTTTTCGGAAACCAATCTTTTTTTATCGATTTGCTTTTTAATGGTAAGCAATATTTGCTTCGGATTTACAGGTTTTATTAAGTAATCGGAGATTTGCTTTCCGATTGCCTCATCCATAATATCTTCTTCCTCGCTCTTGGTAATCATAACAATTGGAAGTGCCGAATCGATAGATTTAATCTCTCCTAAGGCTTCCAACCCGCTCATACCAGGCATATTCTCGTCCAGCAAAACCAAATCGAATTGATTCTCGCGAACCATATCTATTGCATCGTGCGCATTATTGCACGATTTTACATGGTAGCCTTTTCCTTCCAAAAAAATAATATGTGGTTTCAACAGCTCAATCTCATCATCCACCCAAAGTATCGTAATATCTTTCACAAACGTTCATTTTTAGTTCAACCAAACACTCAGGCCCAGTAATAAAGATAACGCAAAGTGAAACCTTTTATTTCCCTTTACTTACTGAAGATACCACTTTTTAAAGAATTCGAGATAAACAGCTGGATCACCATCGTTCATAAATACGTCCAGATTTTCATCAGAAATAACAAAGTTTCGGTAGTTCACTTTCTCGATAGGTTCGAAAAGAGCGCGGTTCGTAACAATTGCTCTGAAATACATCATCGCTTGTTTTTTATTACGCATGTTGGTTACTAAAAGAATTTCCCGATTCTCATCCAAAGTGCGAACTTCTACCTTTAAACTTTTTGTATTGTACCTCTTAATTCCATTTAGCAATTGTTTTGTATCCACATTATCGGTAGCATAAACCAATGCAAAATAATGAGGCACATCCTCATCGTAAGTATAAATCCCTTCCTGAACCAATTCCTCCTTTGGTGTTTCAAGCACAGCCTGTTCATCGTTCAAATAATTTTCTTTGAAGAAATCAAGGTAAGGGAACAAGGTTTTATTGATATAAAACTTATTAAAATTCTCATCTGTAATCACAAAATTACGATATTCAACCGTCGCTAATTGTGCAAAAACAGACTCATCTTTTATCAGATTTCTGAAATAATTCATTGCATCGGTTTTCGACCCAACATTATTTACAATAATCATATTTAAGTCAGTATCGTACTGATCTCTTATCACTGTAAAATCTTTATCGTGATTATAAATATCTGTTCTTAGTTTGCCAACATTTACTGTTCGTACCGGCACTAAAAGAATAAATTTATGATTTTCACTAGCGGTTACTTCGAATTTTGTAGAATCTAAATTTGAATTTACCGAGACTAATTTATCATTCCTTTTAACAGTAGTTCTACTATCATTTCGGTTAATATTAAAATAGCTTTTGGTATAAAAATCCAGGTAACCTTCAACGTCTTGATTTTCTTTGAAAACATCAAAATTAGCAGTTGAAATTACAAAATTTCGATAATCTGCATTCTCCAACCCTGCAAAAGCATTATCATTCGTAATTACTCCATTAAAATAGTTCAAAGCATCCCCTTTATCTTTTAAGCCTTTCACCATAATCATGATTTGCTCCTTATTTAAAGAGAGTCTATCCACTTTAAAAACCCGATTATTATAGCTCTCCGAATTGTACTTCGAAATATTAAACAATGTTCGGTTAGGATCGGCATCTTTCTTTGCAAACAGTAACACAAAATAATGTTCTTCGTTTTCTTCAAACTTATAAATAGGCTTCTCTTTTACCTCTTTTTCTTTTTTTGCAAGTTTAACAGTTGCCTGTTCTCCTTCCATTCGCCAATTTCTTAACAAACGATTTTGCCGGGCTTGCTCCATATCTAATTCGGTATACAACATCGGAATTGCACCTTCATCGAGACCTTTTAATATTGCTTTTGCAGTGGCTTCAATTTCTGCTGTTGGTTTCGAATCGACTAACTGATCCAAGGATTGTCGGAATTGGGATACATTTTTAGTCCGTCCAATACATAAAGCTCGTAAAAATAAGAATCGAGGGCGCAAGTCGCTTTCCGGATATCTTAGCAGACCTTCGTTACAACTTTTTATCACTCTTAAGTAGTAAAAATTCTGAAAATCTTCGTAAGCCGAAGCGTACAATTGATTGGCCTTTTGGCCTTCTGCTTCAATTTTAGCGAAAAAATTAGGATCGCTAAGTGCTTTCGCATAGTCACTCCCCTTAAAGTCGTTCAATATTTTATTCTTATAAACATTTGCCTGCGACAAATTTCCAATCTCTTTATTTAAGGAATATAAGTGATAGTAAGTGGACAGTAGATAAGGATTTTCAGGAAACCGTTGAATAAGTATCTCCATGGTTTCTATTGCCTTTTCGGAATTATTCAATTTCTCGGCGTATACCAAAGCTGCCTGATACAATCCCAGCATAATACGTTCATTGGATTTCTCCATTCCCCCTTTTGTAACCGGTAAATCGGTCAGGTAATAATCTTTGGATTTAGGATCCTTTTTAATAGATGGATCTGTGGCTGCAGCTCCCGTATTGTCTTCTAGTGCCAATTCAACATCTTCGATACTAAAGGCTGATTTATTTTTTCGTCTCCAGTTATCTTCCAATTTTCGCCTTCCCCATTTACGTTGGAAATCTGATTTTCCAAGGCCAATATTTGTAGGATTATAAAAATACCAGTTTCCTGTACTGGAACTAGAACTGGAACTATTTGAGTTTCCTAACATGTTATTCTGGCTATAGAACGCTCTGTCGGATACTGCCTCAGCTTCTTTTAGTTTCTGTTCTCTTTCCTTATCGTTAATTTTCTGAATAATGCCTTGAATCAATTTATCTCTATCCGCAGGACTCAAGTTAGCTACACGTTGCAGACTATCCTCTCGTTCTACTAAATTCAAATTATTCACCAATTCGGTCAAATTGCTAATACGAACCGAAATAATAGCATAGTTGGGATAATCTTTCCCCAAATAAGTCATCGAGCTATCGTAACACATCTGCGATTTTGGATAATTTAAATCTTCGAAGTAGTAATCTCCTAACTTTAGGAAGGATATGGCTTTTTGATTTTCATTGTAAACAGTTCGTCTGGTAGACTCCCAATAGTTTGGAATTGCAGCATCCATGTTACCATCTTTCACGTCCATTTCCGCAAGAGCGTAATAAATTTGATCTTGGTATTCCTTATTCTTTTCATCGCGAAGCATTTTTCGTAAACTTTTACGAATTTCGGCTCCATTTTCACTTCCGGTGTACGACAATGCTCTGCTAATTTTTGCATTAAATGTCATTTCATACGACGCATTTAAATCTACCAATTTTTGCAAAGTTCGCGATGAAGCATCCGCATTTCCGAGCTTTTGTTGGAGTTGTGCTGTTAGGTAATAGTATCTTCCTTTTTTCACTTTAGAATCTACTAGAATAATTGCTCGTTCCAGTTCATCAATTGCTCGTTCGTATTTTTTTTGCTGAATTGCAGTACTTGCGCGCAAGGTAGAAATATGCAGAATAAAATCTTTTGACAATTTAGGCTCGTCCGACAATCGATCTAAAATCTCGTTTCCTGCAATTAACTCACCTCTATCTATTAAACTTCGCGCTAAACCTAATTTTGCTTCCGGAATTAATTCCGATTCGGGATATTCTTTTAACAGAAAATCAAATGCTTTTTCCGCTACTCGATACTCTCCCTTATAAAATTTTGCTTTCCCAATTAAAAGATAACAATCATCAATCCAATCGTTGTATTCTTTCTTTTTTCGAAATTCTCGGTATTTTTCGGATTGATTATCTTTTTTACGTTTCGGTTTACGTGTTATGGAATGTATTTTTATTGCCTTAGCAGCTTTCTCTATGGTTCTATCCATTTCGGAAAAAGACAATGCCCGAGCAGTGGGATCCTGATATTCAAAAACCGGAAGAAGTAAAGAGTAATTCTCTGTAATACCGTCTTCAATTTTCTGTTCACCCTTTTTCAGGCTTTCTTTCCCATTAAAATATACATTGTAATGTGTGGTTAATGCATGATATTGTCTACTTACAAATGTGTTTTTTTGATTGGAACAAGCAAACACAAAAAGTAAACAACAAACACCTAAACATCCTTTTTGAAAAAATTTATTGGCCAAGACTTATCGTTTTGTTAGATAACTGTTAAATTAATAAATTAGTATACAAAGAAATAAATAAAAGCTAATTTTACTTGCCTCAACTTTCAATAACACTTACTAATCAAACAGTTAATCTAAATCTGATTATAAATAGTAATACACTCGAAAATTATTAAAACTTTCTGAATATAAGCTTATTTAAGCAAAAATAAAAAAGGAGCATCAAATGCTCCTTTTCAAATCATAATATATACTGCTTTAACGAGTAATTTCTACCCGTTTTGTAGGATCTTTATCTGCATTTCTTTTATCAACAACAGTCATTAATTTTGTTGCCAAATCGGCGAAAGCCATTCCTGTAACTGTATCGGTATTAACAGCTGCGGGTGTTCCGTTATCGCCACCTTCTCTAATGCTCTGAACAATAGGAATTTGTCCTAACAGATCAATTCCTTTCTCTTCGGCCAATTTTTTACATCCATCCTTACCAAAAATATAATATTTATTTTCCGGCAATTCGGCTGGTGTAAACCAAGCCATATTTTCTACCATACCCAAAACAGGAACATTTACGCCGGCTCCTTCGAACATGCTAATTGCTTTAATGGCATCTGCCAAAGCAACTTCCTGAGGAGTACTTACAATAATAGCACCTGTAACCGGCACTGTTTGTACCAAAGTAAGGTGAATATCGCTTGTTCCTGGTGGTAAATCAATCAATACAAAATCGAGTTCGCCCCAGTTTCCTTCTTCAATTAATTGTTTTAATGCATTGGAAGCCATTGGTCCACGCCAAACAGTTGCCTGAGCAGGATCAACAAAGAATCCGATAGACAGCATTTTAACACCAAATTTTTCGTGAGGTTCTATTCTATCTTTATCATCGATCTTAATTAAGCTCGGACGTGCAGATTCAGAACCAAACATTTTAGGAATAGATGGACCAAAAATATCGGCATCGATTAAACCTACCTTAGCACCAGCATTGGCTAATGCTACCGCTAAATTGGTTGCAACTGTTGATTTTCCTACACCACCTTTACCCGAAGCAATTGCAATAATATTCTTCACGTTGGGAAGAACGCCAGGCTCATCAACCATATGAACGGCTTTCACTTTAATATTTCCTTTTATTTCGGCGTCTTTATCAATAAATTTTAGGATAGCAGAAACGCAAAGTTTTTTTAAAGTAATAATATTTGGATCGTCTGATTTTTGAAAAACCAGATCAAAACCTATTTTTTTCCCTTCAATTTTAATGTTACGAACCATATCCAGGGCCATGATATCCTTATCGGAACCTGGAAACTTTACCAAACGTAAAGCATCCGTAACCTGTTTTTGAGTATAACTCATGATCTATTAAATTTAAGTCTTTGAATATTTAAAGAATACCGCAAATGTAAGTATTTAGATTCTATTTAAATAGAAATCTCATCGAGTTCTTTGAATGGATCCCAAAAAACCTGATCGAAATTTTGAATTTGATCATTAACAACCATAATTCCTTCACTTTCTAAAAGTTCCTGCATTACATTCTCACCTGGAAAATGATGTTTTCCGGAAAGCATTCCCAGTCGGTTCACCACACGATGAGCCGGAGTATATTCCTTATGAGCGTGACACTGATTCATTGCCCAACCGACCATTCTGGAACCTCTTGGAGAACCAATATACCTAGCAATAGCGCCATAACTTGTAGCTCGTCCTGCGGGAATTAAGCGTACTACACCATATATGCGGGAATACAAATCGCTCATCTATTGAATTCTTCTTTCCCTTCCAAAACTCCGATATTCATCCAATTCAATTTCCACATCGGGTTCTACAAACTCGCTTTTTCCTTCGAGCATAAACTTTTGATACTTGATTGGAATTCCGCGTGTCAAAAATTGTTGCTCATAATAAGTCCTAATGGAGAGAATTTCATCGGCCTTTCCCGAACGGTACAAATCGTCGGTATCCACCAAAACTTTTAGCTTATTCTCGGCAATTACATACTTGGTGTACTCGTATAAAAAATTACTATCCGATTTCAAGTGAATAATTCCATCCTTAGAAAGAAGATTGCTGTACAATTTCAAAAATCGGGTACCAGTTAATCTTTTCCCTACTTTTTTCATTTGAGGGTCAGGAAAAGTGATCCAAATTTCGGCTATTTCTTCTGCTTCAAATATCGATTGAAGCAACTCGGCATAGGTTCTAATGAAAGCAACATTCGTTAATCCTGTATCGCGTGCTTCTTTTGCGCCACAAAAAATTCGTGCTCCCTTAATATCTATTCCAATAAAATTCTTGTTCGGAAATTGTTTTGCCAAACCAACTGTATATTCACCCTTTCCACAACCAACTTCAAGAACAATAGGATGGTTATTCTTAAATACCTCCTTGTTCCACTTTCCTTTTAATTGATAGTTTGTTTCCCAAACTTCGTTGTGGGTTGGTTGAAAAACATTTTCAAAAGACTTCATCTCAGCAAAACGCTGTAATTTATTTTTTCCCACTTTAAAAACCTCTTTTATTATCTAATTCCTTTCTCAATACGAATTCCTACATTCACAATACCCTTTAGTTTAGGGTCGTACATTCCCTGTTTAATTTTAAATACATATTTTCCTGATTTCGGAAAAACTACGTTTTTCTTAAAAGGAACCTGTAAATCAAAGATATCGCCAAAACCGCTTCCATACCAAGCTCCGGTTTCGTCTGCTAATGCAATTTCCACCTTTTTTTCCTCTACCTCCTTATCGGGAGAAATAGATTTCACAAACACCCACAAGTTACTATAAGCGTAGTCGCCCGAATTTCGCAAGTTCACAAAAATGTTGTGTGCATGTATTGTATCTGTAATTTCTACCTCGAAACGAAGCGTATTTTCCTGACTCCATTCAAAATCAGGAATACTCTCATATTGTTCGTACACTCTTTTAGAATCACAAGAAAGCACTATTACTACAAGAAATAATACGCATAGAAATTTCAACATTTTCATCATACCGACGGATTATTGTTTTTTCTTGGTTTACGACGGAATTTACGTTTCGCCTTTTTCGCTACAGGTTTTTCCTTGGAATCGAAACGATGCAAGCTATCCTGACCGACTACATTTTCGTACTCCAGTGTTTTCTTAGGTTCGGCAACAAATTCGGTCACCAATTTATTCACCTTAATGCCTTTTTTATTCTGTTTGATAATATCCTTAACGGTATCTACCGATAGTTGCACCATATTTATGGTGTTGTATTTATCGTATGAATACCACATTAATCGTTTAAAAATGTCGGTTTTTTGATGATAGGCAGTACCATCTTTTGTTTCCAACTGAATATTTGTATTTGGGAAATCTTTCTGAGCATCGATGTAACAATCCAATTCGAAATTCAGACAACATTTTAGTTTTCCACATTGTCCGGCTAACTTTTGCGGATTTAATGAGATTTCCTGATAACGAGCCGCATTAGTAGTTACCGACACAAAATTGGTAATCCAGGTAGAGCAACAAAGCTCTCTACCGCAAGGACCAATTCCCCCAATTCTACCAGCCTCTTGTCTTGCACCAATTTGGCGCATTTCAATCCGAATTTTAAATTGTTCGGCAAGCACTTTAATCAGCTGTCGAAAGTCAACACGATCGTCGGCTATGTAGTAAAAAATGGCTTTGGTTTTATCGCCCTGATATTCCACATCACCAATTTTCATATTGAGTTTTAGTTCTGCAGACAACTGACGAGCCTTGATCATTGTTTTGTGTTCCAAAGCAATAGACTCATGCCATTTTTCGATATCCACTGGCTTCGCCTTACGATATATCTTCTTTGCTTCGTATGTTTTAGGATTTAGTTTCTGCTTGCGCATTTGTTCTACAACTAAATCGCCGGTTAAGGTAACAATTCCTATGTCGTGCCCTGGTGATGCCTCTAAAGCAACAACATCACCTCTTTGTAGTCTTAATTGATTCGAATTTGAGAAGAATCCCTTACGGGTATTTTTAAATTTTACTTCAACTATATCTGGACACAACGCACTCTCAGGAACATCACTCAACCAATCATAAACGTCTAGTTTTCCGTCTAGAAGCCTATCATCTTTCTTATTGGAAGCACAACCTCCGCACTTCCCTTTTGGTTCCTTATTTTCCATCACATGTATATTGATTATTAGTCGATAATCGACTGCAAAAATAATGATTTTAATTTATAAACTTTTAAAGGTAGTAATTCGCCGAATTAATAGCCTCTTATGGCCTTAATAATTTAACCAACTTAAGGCTCAAATCGAGAAAAACGATTTTTGCATTGGCATTTCTTCCAATATCAGCATGAGCTTTGGATAGTTCGTCAGCAAGAATCCAAACATTTTCCTCGTTAATAAAAGGCGAAAACCGTTGAGAAAAATTCATTTCTTCTCCATTTAAAAACACCATTTCGGGCTTTTTTAAATTCAAAATAAAATTTTCGCGCACCATTCGAACACTATAATTTAAAAAACTCTTTTGGCGTTCCCTGCCAATTGCCGCAATTTTCTCCGACCAATCCATTAATCCTTCCACATTACGAGCATAGCTTAAACGCATAATAGCAACAAAATTTTCGAAATTAAATGCATTTTCGTCTGAGTTTTGAATCAGCACGCGTGCTTTTCGATAGCTTCCGTCGGCCAAACGAACCACATTACTTAACTCGGTGCCCGTTAAATTAAATTCCGAAGCAATAGCCTTCGATAAATCTTGGGAATCAATTTTAGGAACTTTTACAATTTGAGTTCTGGAAAGAATTGTTTGTAAAATTTTTTCCGGTTCTTCGGAAACCATTAAGAAAATTGTCTTTTTAGGCGGCTCCTCGATCATTTTTAGCAATTTATTGGCACAGGAACGATGCATTTTTTCCGGCAACCAAATCACCATTATCTTATAATCGGACTCGTAAGTTTTTAAATTTAGCTTTCGAATAATTTCGTTGCTCTCCGAAGAATAGATTAATCCCTGAGAATTATCAACACCTAAGCTTTGGTACCATCCACCCAAATCAAAATACCTATCACTTTCAATTTGAGATCTCCAACTACCTATAAAATTATCGCTTACCGGATTTGTAAACCCTTTCCCTGTTACAACGGGGAAAACAAAATGCAAATCGGGATGAATTAACTTCTGATATTTTTTACAAGAAGAACAAACGCCACAAGAATCATTTTCCTTTTTATCCAAACAGGATATGTATTGAGCAAATGCAATTGCCAAAGGCAGCTTTCCGACCCCATTAGGCCCCACCAGCAATTGAGCGTGACTAATTCTATTTTCCTTTACTGTTTGTATGAACTGCTTCTTTACAGATTCAAGTCCTATTATATCTTTGAATTGCATGAAATTAATTTCGATTCTATGATGAGCATCCTAATGTTACCAACTTCTTTCTGTTGATTTATGTGCGATTAGCGATATGCAAAATTAACTGCAAAAATACATTAGGGTACCCAAAGTTAAAAAAATATCCAAGTGCTTCGCTAAAAGTAATCATCTTGCAATTAAGAAGTAGTAAAATATGACGTTTTAGCTCCTTTAAAAGAAATTATTTTTTTTATGCAATCGTTTCAAAACGAAGAGTCTACTAGTCACAACCATATGTATTTAAAATAGATACCATAGTTTCCCATATCTTTTTTGCACTGATTTACAGAAAAAGCTACCTTTGAATACACGAAAAAAAACTAAATACAAATATATCATGCAAAGTATTGACACTTACAATTTTTCAGGTAAAAAAGCTATTATCCGAGTAGATTTCAATGTGCCTTTAAACGAGCAATTCGAAATTACTGACGACACACGAATTCGTGCTGCCCTACCAACTATTAAAAAAGTATTAGATGGTAATGGTTCTGCAATTTTGATGTCACATCTTGGTCGACCAAAAGGTGTAGATCCTCAATTTTCATTGAAGCACATTGTTGCTCACCTTACAAAATCGATAGGGGTTGAAGTAAAATTTGCTGATGATTGTATTGGTGAAAGTGCGAAAACAATGGCTGCTAATTTAAAGCCAGGTGAAGTTCTTTTATTGGAGAACCTACGCTACTACAAAGAAGAAGAAAAAGGCGATGAAGAATTTGCTAAAAAATTGGCTGGTTTAGCTGATCTTTGGATCAATGATGCATTTGGAACAGCTCACCGTGCACATGCTTCCACCGCAGTTATCGCAAAATTTTTCCCGGAAGCTAAACTGTTCGGATACGTTATGGAAGGCGAATTATCAAGCGTTGATAAAGTGTTGAAAGATACAAAACGTCCACTAACAGCTATTATGGGTGGAGCTAAGGTTTCTTCTAAAATTGAAATCATTCAAACTTTAATGTCGCAAGTTGATCACTTGATTATTGGTGGTGGAATGACTTACACTTTTGTGAAAGCAATGGGTGGAACTATCGGAGACTCTTTAGTAGAGGATGACAAATTAGAAACTGCAAGAGAAATTTTGAAGAAAGCAAAAGAAAACAACGTGAAACTTCACCTTGCTTCTGATGCATTAATTGCCGATGCTTTTTCTAACGAAGCAAACACAAAAACCTGCGATGTAAATGCAATTCCTGAAGGATGGATGGGATTAGACGTTGCTGAAGCAACTATCGAAAGCTTCAAAAAAGTAATTGAAGAATCTAAAACTATTCTTTGGAATGGTCCTGTAGGCGTATTCGAAATGGATACTTTTGCAAAAGGAACCAAAGCAATTGCTGATGCTATTGTTACTGCAACTGAAAAAGGTGCTTTCTCGTTAATTGGTGGTGGTGATTCTGTTGCTGCAATCAACAAATACGGTCTTGCTGATAAAGTAAGTTACGTATCAACTGGTGGTGGTGCTTTATTAGAATACATCGAAGGAAAAGAATTGCCAGGTGTAACAGCTATTAGAGGATAATATATATTACAACATACTCTTCCACAGGAAGAAATTGAACGCAGTCCGAAAATGGACTGCGTTTTTTCATTCGTAAATTTTGAGCATAATTAAACATTTTTCGATTATATTCGTAACATAAGCTCCCTATTTCATTTATATGTTCCGATTATGAATAAAATTCTACTTTCATTAATAGCTCTATTTTCCATTCTGTTTCTTACAATAGATACTACTTATGCTCAAGTGGATAGTTTGCATTACATTCCTCCGATGTGCTCCTTTTCTAACTCATCATCAGATGTAGATGATCACCAAATGGTTCTAACAACCACCGAAACAACGCCATTTACAGTTACTATAAAAAACAATAATGGAACATTTGTAAAAACTACCAGCATATCAAATTCCAGTCCGAAAAAAATCAGCTTAAATTGGCCTAACAAAGGAATCAATTCACAAGGAGTTATTGGAACAGGTGATTTAAACTCGATATTGGATACAGAAGGATTAATGGTTAGTGGTTCTAAAAAATTCTTTGTCAGTATTCAAAATAAGTCAGGTGCTCAGGGTGATTTGCTAACCTCAAAAGGAACTACGGGTTTAGGAAATGATTTTTACAGTGGACATATGTTTTCAAGTTCGGGAGGATATGATAATTATAATGGTCATTTTATATCTGCAATAGCAACCGAAAACAATACAAACATCACCTTTAACAATCCTAGAATTAAATTTTCAGGAAAATCAACAAATTCCTTTACGGTTAGTTTAAATAAAGGACAATCTATTGTAATCGGAGTAAGTGTAAATCAGCTAAAATCGCAAGGAAAAAATCTTAATCATGTAAATGGAACACACGTAACTTCAAATAAGCCCATTGCTGTTAGTTCAGGTTCGTGGTGTGCTTCGGGTTTTCCTAGCAATAGTCCGGGTAGAGATGTTGGTTTTGACCAGTTAGTACCAACTGGAGTGGTAGGGAAAGAGTATATTCTGTTGAAAGGTGAGGGAGTGAATGGCGGAGCACAATACAATGAAAAAGCATTGGTAGTTGCCACAGAGGACAATACAAAAATATACATCAAGGGAAATTCAACTGCAGAAGCAACTCTAAACAAAGGGGAATACTTTTTTACCGACTATGCTGATTTTGGAACCAATAAAAACTTATACCTTCATTCAGATAAAAAGATTTTTTGTTACCAAACACTTTCCGGAGCAAACAAAAAGCAAACTGCTGGTTTCTGTTTTATTCCTCCCTTAAAATGTACGGCAGATAAGGAAGTTACTATTGCATTTGCTAATGAACTTTCTAGTTTAGGAGTTAATCCTATTTTAAAACTAGTTACCCAAACGGGTTCCCAAATTCAACTAAACGGAGTAAACCTTCAAAGTGCATCTGATTACAAAAAAACAGTTCCTGGAAATATTTATTGGGAAACCTACAATATCCCTAAAAGTGAACTTCAAAAAAACATTTATAACCACGGAACAGATTGGATATTTAAAATATCATCAACCAATGCTTTAAATGCGATGCTTGCAGTAGAAAGCAGTAATGTTGGTGGTGGTGGTTTCTTCTCTGGTTTTGGAGATATTCCACAAGTAGATCAGAGTCCTGATATAGCGGAACAAGGTTTATGCGGAAGTAATGTGGTACTTACAGCAACAGGTTTTACTTCCTATAATTGGTATAAAGATGGAGTAATTATCTCTGGACAAAACAATTCAACCTATCAAGCAACAAATCCCGGAAGGTATAAAGTAACTGGATTATCGCCCTGTGGAAGCTCAACAACAGAATCTTTTCCTTCTAGTGAAATTAGAATATTACCTTGTCTTTCGGTTGCTCCAGCAACTATTACGGTAACCGAAGGAACAGATTTAAATGCAGTATTTCGTGTAGAGCTGTCGCACATTTGGTTAGCTTCTGATAATGTAAATGTAACTTTCGATTATCAAACCAATACAGGAACCGCCACCAGCGGACAAGATTACACTCCTAAAACAGGAAGTGCAACGATTCCATCTGGATCGGCTTATGTAGATATTTCGGTTCCTATTATTAATGATCTTCTGAATGAGGATGACGAAGAATTTACTTTTACCATTTCCAATGTGGTGGAAGCAGTAGAAAGTATCACCCTTGGAACAGCAACCATTAAAGATGACAACGACCCTGCTCCAAAAATTACAGTCTCGAACCAGACATATAATGAAGATGCAGGAACAATTAGTTTCGCGGTAAGTTTAAATACCGCAAGTGGCAAAACGATAAGTACAAACTATTCAATTACTGATAATACCGCTGTTCACCCTGCTGATTATACTGCTCCTAACTATACAGGAACCCTTAGTTTCGCTCCAAGTGAAACAAGTAAGAATATCACTTTTAACATTATTGACGATAACATTTACGAACCCGGAACCGATGAATATTTCACACTTCTTTTAAATAATCTGGTAAACACAACAGCAGGAAATACCAGTGCAAATATATCCATTACCGATAACGAAACACCTCCAGTAATCACGATTGCGAATGCAAGTAAAACGGAAGGACAAAATATTGTTTTTCAGGCAAATTTGAGTCATCCGGCCAATACCGCAATCACCTTTAATTACGAAATAGTATTAAGCAATGGTTCGGGGAAAGCCAAGCAACAAGATTTTGTGAATTATTCCACTTTTTCGACGGGAACCATTACGATTCCTGCCGGACAATTAAATGTTAATTTTCCTGCATTTGTAACTTTAGATGACAACGCAAATGAGCAAGCAGAGACCTTTCTTGTAAATTTTACTTCTGCAAGTAATGCAACATTTGCAAATACCTCAGCAACAGGAACTATCCTAGATAACGAGGGAAACCCAACTTTATCGATAGCAAATGCTTCGGTAACCGAAGGAGAAATTCTTAATTTTACCATCTCGGTAAGTCCAGTAAAAAGTACAGATATTGTTTTTGATTACAGAACCGTGAATGGAACAGCAAGCTACCCTGCCGATTTTAACGGAACAGGGTGGACATCAATTACACTGCCGGCCAACCAAACCAGCATGACCCTTTCTATCAATACTATTCAAGATACGGAAGAGGAAGGCAACGAAAACTTCACCGTTGAAATTGGAAATCCACCTTTTAAAGTAGATATTGCAAGCGGACTAAATATTGCAACCGGAACTATTATTGATGATGATGACGCACCAATCGCCAAAAACGACAGCTATACGGTTGACGAAGATGCTGTTTTAAGCGATAATGTAATGACCAATGATTTGGGACTTGGCGATCCTCCTGTTGTGGTAATTTCCAATACCAATCCGGCCAATGGCGTACTAGTTATTAATGCAAACGGGAACTTTACTTATACACCAACCAGCAATTTTAATGGGACCGATTCATTTCAGTACACCATACAGGATATTGATGGAGATCAATCTACTGCAACAGTAACAATTACCGTTAATTCCATTAATGATTTACCAATTGCCAATAACGATACTTATACTACGCCTGAAGATACACAGCTTAATGCCAACGTAATTACGAATGATCAAAACCTATTTGATTTACCGATCTCGATTAGTTTGGTTAGCAATGTTAGTCATGGTACTTTAACTTTAAATACGAATGGAACTTTTTCTTACCTACCCAACTCCGAATATTTTGGAGTAGATAATTTCACCTATAAACTTACCGATGGTAATAGTGATGCCGTTACCGCCAATGTAAAAATCACTATCACTTTTATAAATGATGGAGCACCTGTGGCGGTTAACGACAACACCTCCACCAACGAAGATACTCCAGTAACTATCAATGTACTGGCGAACGATTCGGATATCGATGGAAATCAAACTATCGACAAAGCAAGTGTTTTGATTTATTCGGCTCCCACAAACGGAACTTTAACGCAAAACTTTACAACAGGAGAGGTTACCTATACTCCCAATACAGACTATACAGGATCCGATAGTTTTACTTATACCATTAAAGATAACTCGGGTTCGGAATCCAACGAGGCAACTGTTTCGATTACTGTTACCCTGGATAACGATCCACCCATCGCTATTTGTAAAAGTGGCGTTACTGTTTATTTAAATGCCAGCGGAAATTACAACCTACTTGCTTCGGAAATCGACAATGGTTCCAACGACGATAGCGATGGTGGAACAGTAAGTCTTTCGGTTTTCCCTAACACTTTCGATTGCTCGGATAAAGGAAGTAATTCTGTTACGCTAACAGTTACCGATGAAGATAATTCGAGCAGTACCTGTACAACAACTATTACCGTGCTTGATAATAGTAATCCAACCATTAAAACAGCTCAACTCAACATACCGGTCTCCGCCGGATCGGGAGTTTGCGGAGCCTTAGTTAATTATACTGGTCCTGTTTTCACAGATAATTGTGATGGAGATCAATCGGGGACATTAATTTCAGGATTATCAAGCGGATCAACCTTTCCAATAGGTAATACAATTGTTACTTACGAATACACCGATGCTTCTGGAAATGGCCCCGTTCAGTCTAGTTTTACAGTTACAGTAGTAGATGATGTGTCACCAATTCTATCAAATACTGCAAATCGTAACTTATCGCCTAACCATTCGGGCTGTACTTATTTAGTAAGTGGTACAGGCTTCGATTTAAGTGCGACAGACAATTGTGGTATTCTTAGTATTTCGCACAACTATAATGGTGGAGGAAGTAGCTTAAACGGAAAATCGTTTCCCTTAGGCACAACCAATGTTTCTTGGACCGCTACCGATGTGAATAGCAATACAAAAACACAAGTTGTTCAGATAATTGTAAATTCAAATTTATCTGCCAACCTTTCAATAGCAGGAGGAAACTCCAACTGCGAAGATGAAAACTCCGTTTTCAACGCATCTGCATCGGGAGGTAATCCTGCTTATACTTATCAATTCTTTGTAAATGGAGCAGAAGAAACAGTAGGAGTATCAGGAAATACATTTACAACCAGCACTTTGGCCGATGGCGATAAAGTTAAAACTCTGATTACAGATTCGAATGCTTGCTCGGACGATAGTAGTGAAATTATCATGACCATTTATCCGAAGCCAAATCCTAAATTATACCATGAATAAGGAATGAGAAATCAATAATTCTCGACAAACACATTTCTAGAACACCTAATTTTATTAGTCCCGAGGCAGGTCTCACCCTCCCATCGGGACTTTTATGCATCCAATCGGCAACTTGGGGCAGTCCATCGGCAACAATTCCCCTCCAATTAGCAATTTGATGGCTTCCCGAGGCAACAATTGCCCTCCCACCGGCAACAAGTACCAACCCATTGGCAATTTTATCACTCCAAGTGACCATATGTAGCCATCCCGCCTCCATTTCGTGATTTTATTAGCAAAGATGAAAAGCAGTTCATCTTAAAGTTTTCAATTATATTTGTGACTTAATTGGCTATTTAAGATATCAAAGTAATGAATTGGGAAGAGGAAATATTTGCCATTGCGAACGAAAATGATTTTGAAAAAACAGCATTTCAAGTTTTTCAATATCAGGCAACGAACAATAAGGTTTATAAAGAATATTTGGAGCATTTAAAAATCGATATTTCAACTATTAAAACCATAAGTCAAATTCCATTTCTTCCCATTGATTTTTTTAAATCACACAAAGTGATTTCTACCGATAAAGAGGCACAGGCAATTTTCACCAGCAGTGGTACAACAGGAAATTTAACCAGTCGCCACTACGTTCCAAATTTGAAAATTTACGAAGCCAGCTTTACAAAAGGATTCGAACAATACTATGGCTCAGTAGATGATTATTGTATTTTGGCTTTACTTCCTTCATATCTCGAAAGAGAAGGCTCTTCTTTAATTTACATGATGGAGAAACTAATTAAGGACAGTAAGCATGAAAAAAGTGGTTTTTACCTGCACAATCACGAAGAATTAATTGCTACGATTGCTGATTTAAAAAAACAGAATCAAAAAATACTTTTATTGGGCGTTAGTTTTGCCTTATTGGATTTAGCAGAGCAACATCAGTTGAATTTAGATGGTGTAATTGTAATGGAAACTGGCGGAATGAAAGGGCGAAGAAAAGAAATTACACGTGAGGAACTGCACGCTTTTCTTACCGAGCGATTGGGTGTTGAAAAAATTCATTCGGAATATGGAATGACCGAACTCTTATCGCAGGCCTATTCGAAAGGCGACAGTTTGTTTTTTACGCCAAGCTGGATGAAGATATTAATTCGGGATACTTACGATCCTTTTTCCTACGAAAAACAAGGCCGAAGCGGAGGAGTTAATGTGATTGATTTGGCCAACATCAATTCCTGTTCTTTTATCGAAACACAAGATTTGGGCCGAATTCATGCCGATGGAAGTTTTGAAATTCTGGGTCGCTTCGACCATTCGGATATTAGAGGTTGCAACTTGTTGGTGAATGAATAATACCAATTAGTATCTAAAATCGCATAAAAAAAACACCAAATAGAGTTTAATGAATGTAAACCGACTCTATTTGATGTTTTGAAATTCCCCTACCAAAAGGAACCTAACATTGTATTTTAATAAACGTCTTTTTTATTTACAGAACTTATAAATACAAGTATGCTTGTATTTCTCACCTGGTTTTAAAGTTGCATTTGGGAAATTAGCATAGTTTGGAGAATTTGGGAAAATTTGAGTTTCCATTGCAATACCAGCACAAGCCTCTATCGGAGCTCCATTTTTTCCTTTTTCTGATCCATCGAAATGAGCACCTGTATAAATCTGAATACCTGGCTGATTGGTGTAAACTTCCATTTTACGTCCTGATACAGGATCTAGAAGAGTACCAACCAATTGAGTTGAACCATTGTAATTATCAATTACAAAATTGTGATCGATTCCCTGAATCATATTGATCTGTTCATGATCCGTATCGCAGGCCGATTTTACAGTTTTGGCACTTGTAAAATCAAATGGAGTCCCTTTTACAGGAACAATTTCTCCAGATGCAGTTCCTAATTTTGCACAAATTGGAGTGTATCTAGAAGCATTTAACTGCAACTTATGGTTCACAGCAGAAGCATGACCCGCACCACACAAGTTAAAATAAGCGTGACTGGTTAAATTAATAACCGTAGGTTTTGTTGTTTCTGCTTCGTACTCAATAACAAACTGATCGTCTTCGGTAAGTCCATATATTACAGATACCTCTAATTTTCCAGGATACTTTTGCTCCCCATCTGCACTTGTTAAACTTAGCTTGTAAGCTTGTACAAATTTATCCAAACTAACTGGAGTAACCGTCCAGTTTCTTGAGTTAAAGCCCTCTACACCACCATGTAGATGATTGGTATCGTTATTACAGTCTAATTGAAATTTTTCTCCATCAATTTCAAATTTACCCCCAACAATTCTGTTGGCATAACGACCACATAATGCTCCAAAATAGCCATCTCCAGCAAGAGTTTCATCCATGGTATCGTAACCAACTACCACGTCCGCAATATTCCCTTTTGCATCGGGTACTTTAATAGATATAATTTGTCCACCTCTTTCGATAAAGGTGACTTCTATGTTTTTATTTTTAAGTGTGTAAGCACGCATTTTATAATCTTTTTTGAATGGATATTCGATATTAAAACTAAGCTACTTGTTTTCTAATTTTTGCACCTTTTAATGCAAAGAAAATAATGTATGCATAAAAGAAGAAAAAGAATAGATAAGCAGCACTGTAATTACAAGAAGCTGCATCAATAGTACCATCGGCCAATAAAGAACCAGTAGAATCAACCACTTTTCCCATAATAAACATCCAAATACCAACAAATACAACACCAGTACAGATAATACCTGAACCAAGTTTAGCTGCGGCGGCAGGAATATCTTTCATCGAAAGATCGAAAAGAACCGACCACATAATAGATAAGAATAAACCCTGTGCAATTAATGGCCAAATAGAGAAGGAAGAACCTCTGGTTAGAAAGAATACACCCAATAAAGCAACACAAATAAAAGAATTAATCAACAGCACTTTTGATGCTTCATATTTCTTTAAAAGACCAGCTCCTAATAATCTACCCACAAAGAATCCTGCAGGATAAAAACCTAAAATCATTGTTGCATATGCCATTGTTTTCCCCTCAACATTGTACTCTACATAATTTAAGAAGTAGTTACCAACCCCAACTTCCAGTCCCATATACATTCCAATGGCAAGAAAACCTAAAATTAAATGTGGAAAACTCCATGCACTACGTCCGGCACCTGCATCCGAAGCATTTTCTTCTTCGCCTTCGATAGCAGGAAGATGCATAAACACGAGAATTACTGCCGTTAAAATAGAAATACCAGCCAATGCAATAAACATTACTTTCGCCATATTTTCATGAACGATAATGTTTCCATCGCTAGATTCGATAATAAATCCACCAATGATTGGAGCCAATACTGCAGCACTTGAATTGATTGCCATCGCTAAAGTTAAACGAGAAGCCGAAGTTTCAGGAGTACCCAAAGCAATAACATAAGGGTTAGCAGCAACTTGCAATACAACTACTCCAACAGCCGTAATGAAAAGGCCTGCCAATACCATATTGTAACCTATTCCTAAAGCAGGAATAAAAATAGCACAACCAATACCTGTAATCACCGAACCAATGATAACACTCATTTTGTACCCAATCTTTTTCACAACTCCACCAACTGGAATAGATATGATATATGCACTAAAGAAAGCTGCACTAACCAACTGAGCCTGACTTTCAGTGATGGAGAACTGTGCTTTCATAAATGGAACCAAAATGTTATTAATCCAGGTTACAAATCCCAAAAGGAAAAGTAGAAAGGACATAATTGCAAAAGGAACTGCATAATTCGTTTTTGAATTTCCCATTATTTTAAGTTTTTGTCTTATTTTATATTCTTAAATAATATTTTTAGCTAACTGCTTCAATCTATAATTCTACTTTCACTGATCCCTCAGCTCTAATAAATAGTTTATGACAATTACCTTTGCCAAATACTGATTCTAGTGTTGAAATATACTCTTCTAATAAATTGTTAGGAACGAAGGCTTGAATAGTTCCGGCAAAACCACCACCATGAACGCGCCATGCACCTTTGCCTTTCAATACCTGCTCACTTAAAGCCAATGCAAGCGCTACACTTTGATATTTTGGCTGACCACCAACAAAAATATTTTGATTGTACATGTACGAGCTAAATCCCGACTCGATGACAAGACCTAAGAATTTTTGAAATTCGTTAGCCTCTAAAGCTGCAACCTGATCAACTACACGAGCATTATCTCCTTGAAAGTGCATAGAACGAAGAATAGCACGATCGCCAACTTTTTCGCGAATAGTTGGAATCCCTTTTACTACATCTTCCATAGAAAGAGGGCGAAGAACTTCCTGACCCAATTCTTTAGCTACTGCTTTCATTTCTCCTGGAAGAGAATTGTATTCAGCATCCAATCCACCATGACTACCACCTGTATTGGTAATTACCAATGAATATCCTGTTTTAGCAAAATCGAAATCCAAAGCTTTTACGATAGGATTAGCTGGATTTTCAAAATCGATAGTAATGAAACCACCCACAGCACAAGCTGTTTGATCCATTAATCCACAAAATTTCTTACAAGCATGCTCCGCTTTCTGACCAATTTTTGCATTGTCAACTGGATCTAATTTTCCATCGTTAAATAAATGACTAAAAATTGCTCCAATCAACACTTCGAAAGATGCCGAAGAACTTAATCCAGAACCTTCGGGCACAGCACCATCAATAACAGCATCGAAACCAGCTACTTTCAAGCCCAAAGCTTTTATATCTGAAGCAATGGAACGCACTAAATTTGTTGGTGTTACCTGAAATTCAGTAATCTCAAGATTCGATAAATCTACTTCGAATGGAGGAAAACCAACCGAATTAATACGAACTACATTCGTTCCATTCGCTGCAGCAACAGCAATATTATCTAAATTAACCGCACCTGCCAATACTCTTCCCAACTGATGATCGGTATGATTACCACCTACTTCGGTACGACCTGGAGAACTAAATAAACTAGCCTCATCGCTTCCGAAAGCAGTTTGAAAACTTGCCAATTGCTTTGCGTAACGGTCTGCTTGAAATTTTAATACAGCTTCATCGTTTCCGTATAAGGCAGTAAAGGCTTTGTTATTGCCTCCGTTAATTTTTTCGATTATTGCACTTATTTTCATCTTAGTATATTTTATTTAAATTGAAGTTCCTATTTCTTAATTGATGCTCGGTAATTGTTCTCCCAATCCCATGCAGACTTGGTCATTTCATCGAGTGTTTTCTCCGCTTTCCAGCCCAAAACAGTATTCCCAATAGTTGTATCGGCCCAAATTTTAACGATATCACCTGCTCTTCGTGGAGCCACAACATAGTTCAATTTCTTTCCGGATGTTTTTTCGAATGATTTGATCACTTCGAATACAGAAAAACCGTTACCGGTACCAATATTAAACATCTCGTAAGAAGAAGCATTTTTCCCACCAATCATACGCTCAATAGCAATAATGTGTGCTTTCGCTAAATCAACAACATGAATGTAATCGCGAATGCAAGATCCATCAGGAGTATCGTAATCATCACCAAATACACTTAATTGATCGCGCAAACCATAAGCCGTTTGTGTTACAAATGGCATTAAGTTAGCTGGAACTCCAATAGGCAATTCACCAATAAGACCCGATTCATGAGCGCCAATAGGATTAAAATAACGCAAAGCAATTCCTTTAATTTTAGCTCCAGATGCGATCGTATCTCTCAAAATACTTTCATTCACCTGCTTGGTATATCCATAAGGAGATTCGGCTGGCTTAATCGGAGCATTTTCGGTTACAGGCAATTCATCTGGCTGACCATAAACGGTACAAGAAGAGGAGAATACGAAATTTTCAATTTCATACTTTTTCATTCCCTCCAATAAATTTAGCATGGTCACCAAATTGTTGCGGTAGTAATGCAAAGGAATAGTTACTGATTCACCTACAGCTTTTGCGGCTGCAAAATGAATAATCCCATTCAAATCACTATTCTCTGCAAAAAATGCATCTAGCTTAACTTGGTCAAGCAAATCCATTTCATAGAATTTAGGGCGAGTTCCCGTAATTTTTTCGATGCTATCAACAACTCTTACTTCAGAGTTCGATAAATTATCAATAATTACAACTTCGTATCCCTTATTTATTAACTCAACAGTTGTATGCGAACCAATATATCCAGTTCCACCAGTTACTAATATCTTTCCCTTCATGATCTATTTTTGTTTGTAGTGTTTCAAAGGCAAATCTCTTAATCTCTTGGCTGCCCCTTCTGCAGTAATATCTCTTTGTGGTGTACCCAACATTTCGTATCCAACCATAAATTTCTTAACGCTGGCCGAGCGCAATAATGGTGGAAAAAAATGCATGTGTAAATGCCATTCCGGGTGCTTTTCTCCATCGGTAGGTGCTTGATGCACTCCTGCTGAATAAGCAAAAGAAACTTCAAATAAGTTATCGTACATTATTGTTAGTTTCTTGTAAATATCTGCTAAACCAGTTCTTTCCTCATCGCTTAATTCCAACAAGTTCGAAACGGCTCTTTTACTTATAATCATTGTTTCGAATGGCCAAACTGCCCAAAAAGGAATCAAAGCAACAAATGAATCATTTTCAGCTAAAATTCTTTCTTTCTTTTCCAATTCACTATTCAAATAATCAAACAACATGGTTTTTCCATGCTTCTCGAAATATGCTTTCTGAGTTTTAGATTCTTTTGATGTTTCCAAAGGAACCAATCCTGAAGCCCAAATTTGTCCGTGTGGATGTGGATTCGAACAACCCATAATAGGACCCTTATTTTCGAATATTTGCACATAACCGATATCTTCGCGATCTCCAAGCTCTTTATATTCTTTGCACCAAAGATCAACTACTTTGCGGATATTTTCCACTTCCATTTCCGGAACGGTAAGGCTATGATCGGGACTAAAACAAATTACCTTGCAAACTCCCGACTCACTCTCTGCTTTAAATAGTTCTCCATCGGCATATTCCCCTTTGGGAGTATCTTGTAAAAGTGCACTAAAATCATTCTGAAAAGAGTAAACATCCTTATAGTCGGGATTACTCTCCCCTCCAATGCGCTCGTTACGAGGGCACAAATAACAATTCGGATCGTGAGAAGGACGAACATCTTCAACAACCTTCTCTACCTGTCCTTGCCAAGGGCGTTTCGATCTATGTGGTGAAACAAGCACCCATTCTCCTGTTAAAGGATTATATCTGCGATGCGGATTTTCTATGTAATCAAATTTTTCCATCAGAATAATTTTTTTAAATCTTCAATTCGTTTCTCAATCGATTGTATCAAAATCGAATATGCTTTCCAAGTTTTGAAAAAAATTGAATACTGCCGGGCCTAACTCACCCAATTGAACAATTCACTTTGAGGGGGTAATTGTTCCAAGCGTTGCCCGACATTCTTCAACTTATTCATTGTATTTTTCTTTCAGTACCTCCACTTTCCCATTAACGCTATTCAAATTTTAACCCATATTAATAAATAGCAAGAGTTAATTTCTAACTGGTAGGTACTGGTTGGTAAATATAGGTTTTTTTCATTAAATCCCAAAAAAACAAAATGAAATTTAAACTTAAATCAATTAAATCCAGATTATAAGGACCTTCTTCTAATTAATTCACATTTATTTTGAACGAGGGACTTTTCCCCTCCCAAAACCATTTTGGCAAGCAATTCTCCCATTTCCTGAAAGTCGGTACTGATTGTAGTAATTCCATCGGCTACAACTTCTTTTAGAGGTGTGTCGTTATAAGATATAATTCCCAAATCTTCGCCAATTTTAAACTGATTCGCACTTGCTTCTTTTACCAAACGAACCATATCATTATCATTCGGAACAATATAAACCTCTGACTTTTGAATTACATGTCCTTTTAAACTGACAATAATATCATACTCCCATTCATTAACATGCTGACTAGCAAATTTTTTAAAACCTTTCATCTGACCTTCCGGCTCTTTTCCTCCCGGATAAACCAAATACATTTTCTTGTACTTTTTTAAAAGATCTAATCCTGAGCTAAGTGCTCGAAACATATCTTTTTCGAAATTCTGATAGACAGCAGGATAATGCTTCCTTAATGTTGCATTGGTTTGATCGAGAATATAAACCTTCTCCTTCGGTAACTGTTTTAACACGGAATAGGCGTCCGTAAATTTGGCTGGCATAATAATGTAAGAAGTATACTTTCCATTATTATTCTCAATCAATTCTTTAAACACTCTTTCGTTAAAATGATGAAAATAAATATCAACCGTAGCTAAGCCATCTAAACTTTCCATAAATGAGTTGTACAATATTTCTTTAAACACATTAAACTCTTCGAATAACAGAAAAATTTTGTGCTTTAATTGAGTAATATTGCTCTCCAAATAATAACCTTTTCCCGGTACTGACGAAATAACTCCCCGCGCCTTCAATTCATTAAAAGCCACTAGCACAGTATCTCTAGACAAGTTGAATTCTTTACATATCGCGTTAATAGAAGGCAATTGATCTCCTATTTGAACATCTCCATTTTCGATGGATTCGTATAAGGAATTTATCAACTGTTTGTATTTAGGAACCCCTGAATCGGTAGCTACTGTAAAAATTTTTGAAGCCATAAATAATTGATCTTTAAATCGTATTTCAGCAACAAAGATAGTTTTTTTCATTAACTGTTACGTACCGGTTGGGTTTTATCGAATTAATAGAGTTTTGTTACAAAAAAAAAGACAGCCACAACGGACTGCCTTTTTAACTACATACTAAACTAATTAACTGAATTTTTAAAAATCAAAAAAGTTAATTCGCAAGGAAGGATCATCTGCATTTATAATAGAGAATGTACCATTAGTATATTGCTCTAATTTACCTGTAGACTCCAAATAATGCCCCTTTGTATTAAAAATCTTTTGAACTAATTAGAGTTCAACCAAACAATATTTACTTGGATCAGATTTACTTACTAAGTAGAATTCGGAATTACTCACTGAAACAACATACAATCCATTCTCGTCTAACAAGAAATTTAAAATCATTTGACCTCCAGCATTATAATATATTTTTTCCCACCAACTACCATACGTATAACCTTCCCAACCAATAGTAAGCTGATCTTCTCCTGTTTTTGTAAATGATAATTTAGAAAAACCAGACCAATTTCCCCCTTCAGTTCCTGGTGCATAACACAATAAATACCCCCATTCGGAGTACAACTGAAAAGATTTAAAATTCGGCACAGAATCTTGTATAGTAAGAATAGTAGCTTCTAGATTAGCGGAATAATCAGTAATTGTTTTAAAATTCACACTCAACAATTGATCAACAACACCATCTACAGTATATGCAGGAGCATTATCATAACTTAGCTTAATACTTGTATCAGTATTTGTAAATACATCATTGTCAAGGTCATAAACAAAATTTTGCATTGTTTTCCCCTCAATACTCACCTCTTTCATTAATTGAAACCCATTCGCATTAATTAACACTGGTGTGATTACATTAATTAACTCGCCATCATTCATATAAGAAATCACTCCAGTTCTATTCCTATCATCATATCTAAATGATGCAAAAGCCTCGCCTTCGTGCTCAAAATTTCTAAATATTGATTTATTAGCATCCCCTGCTAATCTTGCAACATTAGCAATAACAGGCTCTAAATCCCAGTTCTCTATAGTCGCTGGTTTTAAAACAAGTGTTGTAACATCATCGCCATTATAGCCATTATCCGTTTTACTAACAAGAGTAATTTCGTCAGCACTTACGCTAGCAATATTAAAAACATACTCTCCACCATTATTATTATTATTGGTTTCATATATAGCATGAAAAACAGACCAAGATTCAAAGGTTAAGGTAATGTCTTGCTTTTTTGTAATGCTGTAGGTAATAGTATCATTTGCAAATCCGGACTTATAGTCGGAGTGCATTATCACTGAACCATTAGGATTAAACTTTAATAAAATTGAATAAGCCCCAGTCTCTCCATTAGGATTATAGTATCCAAGCCAACCTTGTGCGGGGCTTTGAAGAACTGTATTGTATTCAGTATATAATTCTGAGAAACGCTCATTCACGCTTTTATCGAAAATATAATCAGCTGTACTATCCTCATCACAGGATGCGAATCCGCCAACAATAAATATCAATAGGTATAATAATTTATTTTTCATTATTCAGGAATTTCATTATTAGTAACCACATAGTTAATACGCTCTTCCATAATATCACGAAGAGCATACAAATCGATGTCAAATCTATTTTTATAGAAATCGACTACAATACTTAGCTTTTTAGCAATAAGTAATCGTCCCGCATTCAATGCATTAATGTTTGCAATTTCTGCAGGGTCTGTTATCCCTTCTGTGCTTGCTTGATTAATAAATACCTCTTCAAAAGTAGCTTTAGGTATGGTTAAAAAATGCGAAATAATTTCACAGAAGTCTTCAAACTCGTTCATTGTTGCATAGTTTCTAACCATTCCCATTTTAATAGCATCTGATAAAGTCACATTATTACTCCATCCTTCGCCATTGTATTTTTCCGAAACGGTATTAAACCCTACTGGCATCCCATAAGTTTGATGCACCAAATGACTAAATTCATGATGTACCGTTGCAAGAATTCCTCCTCCAGGAGTTGTTAACCATGCCTCATTCGTTAAATCATAACTATTAAGATTTAATAATGTAATTCTAGCACCACCTTCGGCATAACCCAATAATCTATTTCCATCCTCTTTATAAATATAGGAGCCAATATAAACAAGCTCTGGAGGAAACAATTTAGATATAAAAGCTTTACCTCCCTCGCTAACTGAGCTATATGGATCAAACCACAAATATTCAAGTAACTTCGTGACAGGAATTACTACATCTCTTTTTACGGGAGTAGCAGAATAATCGTCATCAATATATTTATCTTGCCATTTCCATCGCACTGCTGTACTGTGCTTTACCAACATATTCTCCTGCAAATAAATATCTATTTCATCATCCGAAACTACTGTTGAAGGAGGAACAAAAAGTGTATTATCCTCCTCATTATCACAAGCAGTGAAGAAAAGAGGTGATAAGAGTAATGCATACCCTATCGGTTTTATATAATTAAGTATTCTTCTCATAACTAAACATTTTTAAATAAATTAACGTGGATTCGCCTGAATCCCCTTCGCAATAGCACCTGAAGGAATCTGAATGGCTTTTCGTAAATCATCTGCCTTCAAAATACTTGTTTCACCAGTAACCGAAGTATGCGTAATACTCATTTTGAATCTTTTGATATCAAACCATCTAATTCCTTCTCTGAAAAGCTCTTTTCTTCTTTCCCCTACAATAAATGTCATCATGTTTTCGGCATTATATTCTCCATATCCATCAATCATTATTTGCGATGTAAGCGGATTAAAATTTTCATACCACATTGCGCCCATGATATTATAGTCGGCCATAGCTTTATCAAGATAATCTGTAGCTCCTTCAGCATTACTCATAACATAAGCTTCACATCGGTTTAGCGCAACTTCTTCGGCTCTTAACTCTGGATGAATGTAATAAGGATATCCTGTTGTGGCAGTAGTATATCTAAAGCGTTCGCCATATTTAGGAGGACGTTTGTCATCCCTATATCCCCAACGAGCATCGCGAAAATCATCAGTACCAAGTTTATTAGCGCCAAACACTTCATCCATAATTGTGGCATTCGAACGATAACCTCTATATGATCGAGTTACATTTAATGTTTCTTTTCGCACAAGAAGCAAATTCGATGTACTGTTAGGCTCTGTAAAATTATCAGCAAGTGCAATACTTGATGTTCCAGTATAGACCTTATCCATATCTCTTACAAAAACAGAATTTAAAAGACCTTCCCCTAATAACAAATTTGAGTACTTAATACAGTTTGTATAATCCTTCTTAAAAAGATACAAGCGTGAAGCAAAGGCATATGCAGCTCCTTTATTAAAATGGTACTTTCCAGATCCCACATAATAATCGTCCGATAAAAGAGCAATTCCATCTAATAAATCCTTTTCTATTTTGTTATAAGTTTCCTGAAGAGTACCTCTTTCATACTTTACGATTAATTCAATCTCAGGAGCCAAAATGTAAGGTATTCCCATTTCGGAAGAAGCCGTTGCCATATCGTAATGCTGACAAAAAATATTTGCTAATAAAAAGTGGTTATATGCTCTGGAAACTAAAGCTTCACCCTTAATGGCTTTTTTTAAATCATCGTCTGTATTCTCAACCGCATCAATAGCATCCAATGCCTGATTTGCGTGAGCTATAGCGGTATATGTTTGTGACCAAAAATAAGGAGGAGTATCTTGTCCTTCATTAGCAGTTACCGGTTCCCACATAAAATTCTGAGTCATCCACTCGTATTGATCATTTCTTGACAATGCAACTGCGTTATCAGTCATCCATTCTAAAAAAACATAGGAGGCTTCAGAGTATGAATTCGCAACTAATTCCGAGACATCGGTTAGTTTCTTTATTTCTTGTCGCTCATCCGGAGCTGTGTCCAAATATTCGTCACAACTCCATCCTAATAAACCAATTGTGATGGTTAATATATATATGTATGATTTCATTATTACTTAGAATTTAACGTTTAACGAAAATGTATAAGATCTCGATAATGGTAAAGAAATACCACCCGATTGATAGAATTCAGGATCAATTCCATTTAGCTTACTATCTGAATAAAGCAACCATAAATTATAACCTTGCAAACTAACATTAGCCGATTGAACAAATGTGTTTTTTAATAAACTTTTAGGAAGTTGATAGCTAACTTTAATATCCTTTAGTCTAACAAAATCACCATCTGCAATTCTAACATCCGATTTATTATATAGCTCATAAGGATTTAAACCTGCTTCATCTAGTTTTTCAGCTTCAGATATATCAAGAATGGCAGGAATATTAGTTATATTTTCGTCTCCCTTAAATTGCCAACGATTAATAAGATCTCCAGGAAGAGATGAATAATCGGAGTAAGAACTTCTATAAGCATCATCTAATCTTATTTTATTTCCATAGCGATAAACTAAAGAAAAACTGCAAGAAAGATTTTTATACGAAAAAGTATTTGTCAAACCGCCATAACCCTTTGGTGTTGTTGGCCCTTCGTATTTCAAGTACTTCTCTATATCGTCGCGTTCCTGTAAATTAACATATTGAGTAGTTTTTCCATCTGGACCATAAAAAGTTGGTACCCCATTAGAATCAAGGCCCGCAAATGGGATAGAAAACAAACTTCCTCTAGAGTAGCCTTTTAAATTAGTACCTAACATTTGTACTGCATTTCCAATGCTAGCCCGATTTTCCCATTTAGTAATCTTATCTTTTCCATAACTAAAAGTAAAAAGGGTAGACCATTTGAATTTAGGTGTTTCAATGTTTTTGGTATTTAAGGTAATTTCAACACCATTCACTTCCATTTCACCTATGTTTCCATACTTATATTTTACGCCTCCAACTCCACTAGTTTCAACAATTCCTAGTAGATCTTTCGAATTTCTTTGGTAATATTCAAATTCAGCGTAGATTCTATTTTTTAATAAAGCAACTTCAATTCCAGTACTAAACTCGTACAACTTTTCAAAAGTAAGCTCTCCATTCTCAAGATTCTCGATATCTAAAACAGTTTCTCTATCATCCGCAGTAGGTCTTAACGGCTCTCTGCCATAAAGAGTTAAAGCACCACTAGCCCCAACCGGATTATCACCAGAAAGACCATAAGTTGCTTTCACTTTTAGCATATCAATTACCCCATCGCGATTAAACCAATTTTCTTCGCTAATATTCCAAGCCCCACTAACATTCCATGTTGGTAAGTAACGAGAGTTCGTAGATTTCCCAGTTCTATTATCACCAGCATAATTAGCGGTTGCATTTATTATATATTTTCCTTGGTAGGAATACGCTCCGGTTAAGAAAAAGCTTAAATATCTTCCTTGAGTAGGAGTTCGTGAAAAATAATCATCGCCACGAGCGTCTAAGTATCTAATAAAATTAGGATCACTAACAATTAGCCCTCCTTTATCATACATATATCCCCAACCTTCGTTATAGGATTTTACCCGATCATTATATCTAATTTCCTGACCTAAAAGGAAGTTAAAATTATGAGTATCGTCAATAGATAAAGAATAATCTAAACTATTACGCATATAATAACTATTCAACGAATAATCTGTAGTGTTTAAAAATCCACCTTTAGGTAAAACGGAATAAGGATAACTAGCAGGATCATCAGCATCATCGAATAAGTAAACATTACTCTCTCTAAAAAGAGGATTGTCGGCTCTGTAAGATTCGGCCTGATTAGAATTTTCATGAATTTTATGCTCAGCCTTACTAGTATACCAACGTCCTTGTAATGCTGTATTAAACTTCAAGTTTTTCTTAATTTTATACTCTAAGTCGGTTTGAAATATCAACTCATTCACTTTAAGATCTACAAAATTGTGATCCACTTCGTGTAAGATATTAAAAGGGGCATAATCTCTTCTAAAAAATTCTTTTTTCCCATCTGCGTCAAAAGGTCGTATACTTCTACTTGTATACAACGCATAATTAAAAGGATTTATATCAAAATTACGTTCATATACACCAGAAATTGTATTGAACTCGCGATCTTTAGAACCTGCAAGGCGTTGATCTCTAACATTCCCTGATAATTTCAGACCAATTCTTAATTTTGGAGAAAGTTTAAAATCTGCTTTAAGCTGACCAGTATAGTTTTTTACATTATCAGCTACCGTTTGTCCACTATCATTTAAGTAACCAACAGACGCATAAACTTTGGTATTTTCATCTCCTCCATTTATAGAAACAGAGTGCTGTTGTTGTATTGAATTCTTAAATAGAACATCGAACCAATCTGTGTTTGAATCCGCATAAGCTTGTAAATAATCATAGTTCAAATCGCCATTTGGTCCCCAAGCAAGCTCTCTGTTTGCAATTTTATAAAACATTTTCCCCATTGCACCATGAGATCTTGCAGTAGAGCCTTTTGCAACATCAAGCCAACCTTTTTCATAAAGTTCTTGATAAACTTCCATCTCTGAACCTGAATTCATAATATCAAATTGCGAATAAGATGGCTTACTTTTAATAGTAATATTACTACTATAATTAACCGTTGTTTTTTGAATTTTACCCTTCTTTGTTGTAATTACAACAACTCCGTTCATTGCTCTTGCTCCATACAAAGCAGTAGCTGAGGCATCTTTAAGAACTTGAAAAGATTCAATATCCTCTGGATTAATACCAACTAATGCAGAACTCAAAACAGTAGATAAGTTTCCTGACGTTAAATCCTCATTGGATACTTCAACGGCATCTTCCATTACAACTCCATCAATTACCCATAAAGGCTTATTTGATCCATTAATAGAGGCATTCCCTCTAATACGAATAACAGGAGCTGCACCAAATGTACCCGAAACATTTGCGATTTCAACACCAGAAACTGCACCTTGCAATGCTCTACTTGCATCGGGAACACCTGATAGTTTTACCTGTTCGGTTTTTATAGTAGTTGCCGATCCTGTAAATAACTTTCTATCAATTTTCTGATATCCTGTTACCACAACCTCATCGATTTGTTCCGAACCGCTAACCAAAACAACATCTATTGTCTTTTGATCCTTAACTCCGATTTCCTGAGTGTCCATTCCAATAAATGAGAAAACCAATATGGCCTCCGATGCATCTGGTAATTGAATGTTGTATTTTCCATCAATATCAGTAGTAGTTCCAATACTAGTACCTTTAATAAAAACAGAAACTCCTGGTAATCCGACACCTGTATTATCAGTTACAACACCGTTAACCTTTTTTTCTTCCAACACAGATTTAGTATCCTGTTTTGAAGGACTTGGTTTTGCCTCTGGCTTAATAATAATCACCTCGTCGCGAATCTCGTAGGTTAAGCCTGTATCTTTTAAAACATCCGTTAGTATTGTTTTTACACTTTTAGGTGCAGCACTAATCGTAACGTTATTCACATCTTTAATGTCGTCAACATTGTATAAAAATGTGTAATTGGTTTTCTCTTTCACTTTTGCGAAAACCTCAATTAAAGAACCTCCTGTCATTTCTAACTCCAGAATTTCACCCTGAAGATTTGCCAATGCCTGAAAACTAAAGACATTAACTACAAGAAACAAAAGCAAGAGTCTTTTTGCAAGAAATGGTTTTCTTTTCTGCATAAAAGACTTTTCCCGATTTTTTTTCATAATTTTGAATGTGATTTGGTTAGTACTTCATTTCTCCTCAAAAAGAAATGTTTATTGACTTTGCCGGAGTTTGTGGCTGCAGACTCCGGCTTCTTTTTATTTGCAATTTTCTTCGACCATAACACTACGATCCTTTATAGTAAATTTCACCTTTTCAGTTATTTCAATCATATCCAGAATATTGTTGATATTATCATAGCGAGCAACATCCCCAGTATATTTTAATTGTTTTACCTTATTCGTCAGGAAAAACACATCCACATCATACCATCGCGACAAACTAATCATGATATCTTCAAGACTCCGATTTTCAAACACAAAACGTCCGTCTTTCCATGCAGTATATAATCTTGTATCCACCACTCTTTTCGAGACTTTACCATTGTGCTTATTAAAACACAACTGATCATTCGGCAGTAAATCCATACTTGTTCCACGAAAATCATCGTTCACTTTTACTTTACCTTCAACCAAGGTGGTCACTATTTCATTCTGATCATTATAAGCATTCACATTAAAGGAAGTTCCCAGCACTTTCACTTCAACACTAGTTACATCCACAATAAATGGGTGCTCTTTATCTTTTGCTACTTCAAAAAACGCCTCTCCTTCCAATTGTACTCTTCTATCGCCTGTTCCAAACTGCGAAGGGTATCTTAATTTAGAATTTGAATTCAACCAAATTTTGGTTCCATCGGCAAGAGTCAATTTATACTCCCCACCTTTAGGAATTATTATTGTATTATATACCAACTGATTCGCACTAGGTTTTTCAGTTGAATTCCGATAAACAAGCTCTTTCGAACTATTAGATATCTGCGTACCTTTTTCTTCTAAATTTACTTTTTCGCTTAATTGATATTTCTGTCCACCACTCAATACTAGTAAAGCTTGATTTTTACCTGGTAAAATACTTACTGGTTCAACCTTTGCAGCAGTCTCATGAATAGTATATAAAAACCCACCAACACTAATGGCTACAATTAATACTGCAGCAATCTTCAATACTTGTTGTTTTAATTGAATTCGCCTTTCTCTTTTTACTTTAGCTTGTATTTGTTTCCAAACCTCTTTTTTATTGGCACTTTCAAGTTTTGCTTCCTTATTGAAGTACAATTTCTCAGGGTTTTGTGCAAGTTGATGAAACAGCACAAGATTCTCCTCCTTTGCATATTTCCACTCTTCCAAAAACTGCTCTTCTTCTGCATTCAGCTTCCCCTCAAGCCTCTTTACAATCAAATCTGCAATTTTAAAACCAAATGGTAAATTGTTCATATTACTATTTTCTGTGTGATTAACAGTTACTATAACAGGTGAGATAAAAAAAAGGGTGACAAAAGTTTTAACTTTTATCACCCTTTTTCTCCTGCAAGTATTTATTCCGACTTTTAAACGAAATATAATATCGTAAATAAATTCTTTAAGTTCTCTTTTAAAAACTTGCCTGCTCTTTGCTTTTGTGTCTTAACTGTATTGATAGAGATATCTAAATCTTCGGCAATTTCGGCATTCTTCAGCCCCTTTAAACTTAATAAATAAATCAGTCTAGCTGATTCTGGTAATTTCTGAACCGTATCTTTAATCATTCGACTTACCTCTTCCTCTATCACATTATGAAGAAAATAATCTTCGTCGCAAATAGTTTTATTGACTTGTCCTTCGTACGATTTACGAACTTTTTGATGTTCGATTTGATTCAAACAAGAATTGCGAACCGTTTTGTATAAAAATGCACGCAATGCTGCTTCATGATAAAAAGTAGCTCTCTTTTCCCAAACTTTAATAAAACTTTCCTGAATAATATCCTCAACAATATCTTGTCCCGAAATATATTTTTGGCCAAACAAAAACAACACATCAAAATACTTGTCGTACAAGTGTTTAAACGAGTCTTGATTACCATTTCTAAATAAATTTAGAAAAGTTTGATCAAAAGTTTTCATAGGTTATAGTGGTTAATAATAGTAAAATAGGGATAACAATATTATAAATTATTTTTAAAAGAATACATATTATGAATAAACTATTTTCACTAAAGCTTTTAATCTTCAATTTTTACAGCACAAAAAAAATGGATATTCAACGAACATCCATTCACCTATTTAGTACTGTAAATTACAAAGCCAATTTCTTCTTCAGCTCTTTTGGAACTGCATCTTTATGAATCATTATGGCAACTGTTTTAAGTTTCACATAAGCTTCGCTCATGTTTAAATAACCTCCAAATTGATTACTATTAGCTGCCCAAGAATTTTTTGTTTTATAATAAACCGTTCCATTTTGATCCTTAACAATTCCTGTTAAATGCATCAAATGATCATCTGTTGTTTCAAAATTATCAAAGGTAGTCTGACGAAGTTTTTGATCTACTTCCTGCTCGCTACTGGTAGTAGAATTCTCCTTTTCATTTTTAGCAAGACTATTTTCCCACTTTGCAATTTCAGAATCGGTCATATCCACGGCTTTTTCAGCTGGTAGTGTTGCGTAACCATTTCGATGAGAAAAACCCGATTCGCTAACGTCTCCATCCCAACAAACCGAAAATCCATTCATCAAAGCATAGTTAATTACACTCATCATCTCCTCCATCGGAACATTGTAGTACAAATCATCCGACCAATTATCCGGAATCTCTAAATTTACCAACTGATAATACGGATGATCATTATAGGAAGTCAATTCGATGTAATCGTTCGGATTAAAACCTAATTTCTTTGCATACGAAACCGGTGTATACTTAGCTCCATCCATTTCAAAACTAGTTGGTACTTTTCCCATATAAGTATCTAATACTCCATTTACCGATTCCTCCCAAACTGGTGTGATTTTTCTATTTGGATTTTTAACGATTTCATCCATCATAGCTTTGGTTGATTGCACCATTTCTTTGTGAATATGAAAATCGCTTCCATATCTATTTCCTGAATAGATACTTTCCGGCACAAATCCATTCTCCTTCACCACATTTAAAACATCGTGAGCTTGTCCTCCTTCGCTATAATTTCCTTTTCCATGATAACGAAAATATCTTTTTGCTTTTTGAGAATAAGCCAAGCGAACGATATACATTTCTGACAAATCGATTTCCTTTTCTCCTAAACGAAGTAATTCTGTCTCGATAAATGAAATACCAGCAAAACACCAGCAAGTACCAGTACTTTGTTGATTTTTGACTGAGCTTGTTGGAATATCTACTACTGTAGAATATTGCTTTTCGGTTGTTGTTTCCTGCGCTGTTATCAGATTATTACTACAAAAGACAAGAATAATGAGTACTAAAAGTATTTTCTTCATAGTTTAATTCGTAATTGTTGTTAGTATTAAGATTTAAAGGAACTTATTATTTAATCTGTTTCCAATTCCTTAATTCATTCTGTTTCGTTTTAGTCATTTTATTCACCACCTGATCGTACGAATCATCAATCCACTCCTCAATTTGTTGGTTCGATACACTCCCATCTAACACTACTGTATTCCAATATTTTTTATTCATATGATATCCAGGCAATACCGATGAGTAAGCTTCTCTTAATTCAATGGCTTTTTCCGGCTCACATTTCACATTCATTCGAAGCTCTCCGGTAATATTTGTCAACAAAAACATCTTATCCAGCACCTTAAAAACTAAAGTTTCCTCATCAAAAGGAAATCCCTCGCTTACCGCAATTTTTGAAAGACAATACTCCCTCAGCTCCTCAATATTCATTTGTATATGTTAGTTGGTTATTAAATCATGAAAACAAATATAAATACTTTTCAATAAAATTCTAAAATGCTAGGTGTTAAGATGAATAATACTCCTTTTTTAAGCCAAACCACAAGGAAAGCATAATTTTATTTAACCTTACTTAGAATATTTTAACTCTCTACTATACTGCCATTTAGATAATTTTATAGAATGTATTTTTCAATATTCGTAGAAATGTTTTTTTTTTACTTAACCCAATTTTGTATATTTAGTTCACGTAAGAATGTTGAATAGATATATTTACCCATGAAAGACACTGGCTACGCCCAAAAATATAATTGGAAAAACAAGCGAATTCTCATTGTAGAAGATGAAGAAATTAACAACATGTTTTTTGATGCAGCTCTTAGTAGAACTGAATCAAAATTGCTGTGGGCAAAAAATGGCAAAGAAGCAGTAGATATAATTGAAGCATCAGATAATATTGATGTGATTTTAATGGATATTCGATTACCAATAATGGATGGTTGCGAAGCCACACGTAGAATCAAAAAAAACCATAAAACAATTCCTATTATTGCACAAACTGCGTATGCACTTGAAGGAGATAAAGAACGTATTTTGGATGCTGGATGTGATGATTATTTATCCAAACCTATTCGTTTTGAGGAACTTTTAGCTACTATCGATAAATACCTTGCCGATTAATCGATAGGTGCACTAAATGCATCTTCTATATGCTCAATTTCAAACTTTAAACCTTTTTTTATCACGCTAATAACATCAAAGCGTACTTCCTGTTCTATTTCTTTCGAATCAACATACCCTTGCGTAGCGCGCACCAAAAATTTTATTTTTGATAGTGTAATCGCATCTGCTGGATGCTCAAAATATTCGGTAGATCGTGATTTAACTTCTACCACTACCAAAAGATTATCTTTTAGAGCTACAATATCCAGCTCTTTTTTTTGGTAGATCCAATTCCTATCAAGGATTCGATACCCACATTTAAGAAGATAATTTGTAGCAAGATCTTCACCTAATTTCCCTAAATCATTGTGTTCTGCCATATTTAACTTATTTCCCTACCTTATCCCAAATAAATTTCGCTCCCTTTTCACTAACATCCATTTTTAGGAATCTTCCAAATGGCAAAGCCCAATTTTCCTGAATATGTCCTGCCGGAAAATCAAATACAACAGGGTAGGAGTAATTATCAATCGACTCCAAAATTATTTCATAAGCCGTTTTCCCAAATTCAGGAATTCCAGCTTTCATCCCGCTCATTCCACCAACAATCAATCCCTGCAGTTCTGATAACTTTCCACCCATTTTAAAATTCCGCATCATCCGATCCAAATGATAGAGCTCTTCTCCAACATCTTCTATAAAAAGAATTTTTCCATGAGTTTCAAAATCCAGTGCAGTTCCTCTTAAGCTATATAAAATAGACAAATTTCCACCTACCAATTCTCCCTCAGTCCTTCCCATACGATTTAACGAATGAGAAACAATTTCATAATTCTGAAAATTTCCCGATAAAGATTGAAAAAGTGTAGATATGGAATTATTTACATCCACATCGGAAGGAAAATTAATAGGCATAGTAGCATGTAAACTTTCTACTCCCAATATATTATTCAAATAGCTATGAAACACAGTAATATCGCTATATCCAACTATCCATTTAGGACTGCGAATGAATAAGTCAAAATCTAAATGCTCTAGTATTCGCACACTTCCATATCCACCTCGTGCACAAAGAATTGCTTTTATTTCAGGATCATCAAGCATAAGTTGAAAATCGCGTAAGCGATCCATATCACAACCTGCAAACTGATTATCCACATCAAAAACATGATTTCCTAAAACTACTTTATATCCAGCAAGCTCTAATTTACTCACTGCAACTCCCACTTTTTCTGGATTAATTTTTCCTGCTGGAGAAATGATTCCAATTTTATCTCCTTTTAGTAAAGCAGCCGGCTGATACATATCTATTTAGTTTTTTGAAGTAAGCACAAATTAAGAATAAAATACAAATGGATAACTACGTTTTTGCCAATTCTATCTTATCTTTGCAAACAATTCTGGTTGAAAAACCGAATTTCGATCAATAATAAGTAACCAAAATTAACAGAGGAATCCCTTTTCTCAAAACAATAAAGGAAATTCCTTAAGAAAAATAAAATCTCAAATGAAGAAATTTAATAGAACACTTGTTACTACGGCTTTACCTTATGCAAATGGACCAGTTCATATTGGACATTTAGCAGGTGTATATGTTCCTGCAGATATCTATACAAGATATCTTAGAATGAAAGGAGAAGATGTACTACTAATTGGAGGTTCTGACGAACATGGTGTACCTATTACAATCAAGGCTCAAAAAGAAGGTATTACTCCACAAGATGTAGTGGACAAGTATCACAATATTATCAAAGATTCATTTGAGAAATTTGGAATTACCTTCGACATATACTCTAGAACAAGTTCACCAGTTCATCACGAAACTGCATCTAATTTTTTTAAAACCTTAAATGACAAAGGGGAGTTTATTGTAAAAACAAGTGAGCAGTATTACGATTCCCAAGCAAATCAATTCCTTGCCGACAGATATATTACTGGAACTTGTCCGCATTGTAATAGTGAAGGTGCATATGGCGACCAATGTGAAAGTTGTGGTACCTCATTAAATGCTACGGATCTAATCAATCCTACTTCTTCAATTACCGGAAATAAACCTGAATTAAAAGAAACTAAACACTGGTATTTACCTTTAGACAAATATGAAAATCAGTTAAAAAGCTGGATTTTAGAAGAACACAAAGAATGGAAACCTAATGTTTACGGACAATGTAAATCGTGGTTAGATACTGGTTTACATCCAAGAGCAGTAACCCGAGATCTTAATTGGGGAGTTCCTGTTCCTGCTGAAGGTGCTGAAGGAAAAGTTCTTTACGTTTGGTTTGATGCTCCAATAGGCTATATATCAGCCACTAAAGAATTAACACCAGATTGGGAAAAATACTGGAAAGCTGATGATTCAAAAATGGTTCATTTTATTGGTAAAGATAATATTGTATTCCACTGCATTATTTTCCCTGCAATGCTAAAAGCGGAAGGATCGTATATTTTACCAGAAAATGTTCCTGCTAATGAATTCCTAAATTTAGAAGGCGATAAAATTTCGACCAGCAGAAATTGGGCGGTTTGGTTACACGAATACTTAGAAGAATTCCCTGATAAACAAGATGTTTTAAGATATGTTTTAACTGCAAATGCTCCAGAAACAAAGGATAATGACTTTACTTGGAAAGATTTTCAGGCTAGAAATAACAATGAATTGGTAGCAATTCTTGGCAACTTTGTGAATCGTGCTTTGGTGCTAACACACAAATACTATAAGGGAATAATTCCTGCACAAGGAGAATTAACCGATTTCGATAAAGAAACATTAGCTCAAATTCCTGTTTTTAAAGAACAAGTGGAGAAGAATCTTGAAACCTATCATTTTCGAGAAGCATTAAAAGAAGCTATGGGTTTAGCACGATTAGGAAATAAATATTTGGCAGATACCGAACCTTGGAAATTGATTAAGACCGATGAAGAAAGGGTGAAAACAATCATGAATATTAGTCTTCAGATTACAGCGAACCTATCTACTTTAATAGAACCATTTCTGCCGTTTACTGCAATCAAGCTTCGCCAATTTTTAAATATTGAGCCACTTGCTTGGCAAAATATTGGTGCTAATGTAATTGCAGATCATCACCAAATAAATACAGCATCTTTACTTTTCGAAAAAATTGAAGATGAAACTATTCAAGCCCAAGTAGATAAACTTTTAACTACAAAAGCCTCTAACGAAGCAGAAAAACGAGTTGTTGCTCCGGCAAAAGAAAATATTAATTTCGATGATTTTATGAAATTAGATATTCGAGTTGGTACAATTACTGCCGCTGAAAAAGTAGCAAAAACAAAAAAATTATTAAAGTTAACTGTTGATACTGGAATCGATCAAAGAACTGTAGTTTCGGGTATAGCAGAACACTACACTTCGGAAGAAATTATTGGTAAACAAGTTAGTATACTTGTAAATCTGGAACCAAAAAAATTAAAAGGAATTGAATCTCAGGGGATGATTTTAATGGCTGAAGATGCCGACGGAAAATTATCTTTTGTTTCTCCAGACACAAAAATAAAACCAGGTTCTGAAATAAGATAACTCAAAATTGAAGTAAAAAGAAAAGCGCTTTACAATGGAAAGCGCTTTTTTTTAATTCTTTATTTTTCTAGAATCCAGCAAAACGCTTTCGAATTCTTAGCAATTACTTGTTTCTTAAAATGATCTGCATCTGTTCTTTTTTCAAACTGATTAATTGCAACAGAATATAGATTTTTATTTTTTATTATTACTGCCGGATAAGACTTGGAAATTAATTCTTGTTTCAAAATCTCTGCATTTTCAATGGAAGTAAAGCTACCTGAAATTAAATAAAACTTTCCCTCTTGCAAATCATCCAGTTTCGCTTCTTTTCTAAGTTTAGGCTCAAATCTCACCATTTCTTCAGGTGGCGAAATTACAGGCTTTAACGGAACAATTTTCTCCGTAATTTCCTTTTTACCTTCCAATAATCCTAAAGAAGCCTCATTACCCATAAACGAACGTTCGGTATTCATAGGAAGCAAAGCAATAGTTAGCAGAAATGGAATTGTTGCCGCAGCATACCACAAACGCTTTGTAGTAAAAAGACTTCTTACTTTAACTTGCGATATAATTGCTGGATGCACCTTTTCTTCAGTAAATACCGAAAGTTGAGGAAGCTCTATTTGCTCCATACCAAACGCATCCACCAAAAAATTAAGCTCTTTAGATGGCTCAAACAGCATATTATGCCTTCTATCGTTATAAAAACATCCTACCTGATTCAATACAACTCTTTCGCCACGTTGAATTCGCACACGAATATCTTCAGTAAAAAACTGAACCGATTTTGTAGCCTCTGAATAACTCAAATTTTCCGATTCGGCCAATCTATTAATCAGTAAACCATCGTTTTTCGATAAATTACGGTTAAATCCAATAGTTTTGGATGGAGGAGATACAATATTTAAACTATTGTTGATATGTGCAGGTTTATAGTTGGCTACAAAGCCACCAAACCCAGGCAATATCACACAATCGTGAATAAATAAGAGGTCTTTAATATATTTTGATACTTCCAGCATAATACACAAATATAGTCAAAAATACATACCTCTCAAACCGAAAACCCCCTAAAAAAAATAATTAACTATAAACCAAGCTTTTCGCAATACAAAAAGAAATTTACAAGTCTAAATACAAATAAGTTATCAAGGAAATTATTGTATTTTTGATGAACATCGAAATAATTATCAACTGTTTCCACTATTTTTCTCCTTTAAAAATAGCTTAAGCATTTTAAAGGTGTATCACTTTAAAAATTATCTGAACGTGAAAAAAAATATATTAATTACAGGAGGTGCGGGTTTTATAGGTTCGCACGTGGTTCGTTTATTTGTAAATAAATATCCAAACTATCAAATTATTAACCTTGATGCTTTGACCTACGCTGGCAACCTGGAAAATTTAAAAGACATTGATACCAAAACTAATTACACTTTTATTAAAGGTGATATTACAGACTTGGCATTTGTATCCAAATTGTTCAAAGAATTTAAGTTTGAAGGCGTTCTGCATTTGGCTGCCGAATCTCATGTAGATCGGTCCATTTCTGATCCGTTAGCATTTATCACAACCAATATTGTAGGAACAGTAAACCTTCTTAATGCAGCAAAAGAATGCTGGACTAATAATATGGAGGGAAAGAAATTCTATCACATTTCCACCGATGAAGTTTATGGTTCTTTAGGCAAGACAGGAAAATTTACCGAGACAACTTCTTACGATCCCAGGAGCCCTTATTCAGCTTCAAAAGCTAGTTCGGATCATTTGGTACGAGCGTACTTTCACACCTATAAGCTTCCGGTTGTTTTATCGAATTGCTCGAATAATTACGGTGCAAATCAGTTTCCCGAAAAACTAATTCCTTTGGTAATAAATAATATAAAAAACTCGAAACCACTACCAATTTATGGAAAAGGTGATAATATTCGAGATTGGTTATTTGTAGAAGATCATGCTTTGGCTATCGATTCCATTTATCACAATGGAAAAATTGGAGAGACCTATAATATTGGAGGAAATAACGAATGGACCAATCTTGATTTAGTGAAGAAACTATGCGATATCATGGATAAAAAAATGAATCGCGAAACAGGAAGTTCACAAAAACTAATCACTTTTGTGAAAGACCGTGCAGGTCATGACCAGCGATATGCTATCGACGCTTCAAAAATTAAAAAAGAACTAGGCTGGAAGCCAAGTATTCAATTTGAAGAAGGATTTGAGCAAACAATTGATTGGTATCTCAAAAATTTAGATTGGCTAGAAAATATACTATCAGGTGATTACGAAAAGTTCTACGAGCAACAATATACCAACCGATAAAAAAAGAGCGATGTGAATGAAACACATCGCTCTTAATTTTTTTGAATTTTCAACTACTCTACAGTAACCGATTTAGCTAAGTTTCTTGGTTGATCCACATTGCAACCTCTATAAACAGCTATATAGTAGGATATTAGCTGAAAAGGAATAACTGTTAACAAAGGTGCTAATGGTTCCAATGTTTCAGGAATTTCCACCACATGATCGGCCATCTCACTAATCACCGTATCTCCTTCGGTAACAATAGCAATTACGTGACCTTTTCTGGCTTTTACCTCCTGAATGTTACTAACTATTTTTTCGTAAGATTTATCCTTTGTGGCAACAACAAAAACTGGCATTTGCTCGTCAATAAGTGCAATTGGTCCATGTTTCATTTCCGCAGCTGGATATCCTTCTGCATGTATGTAAGAAATCTCTTTCAATTTTAAAGCACCTTCCAAAGCTACAGGAAATAGGAATCCTCGTCCTAAATAAAGAGCATTGGTTGAATCCATATATTTCTTCGACAATTCCTTAATATCCTCTTCCTTATCTAAAATTCTCTTGATTTTCTCTGGGAGATTAGCAAACTCTGCAATTAGTTCTTGATACACCTCTTTCGAAAGAGTTCCTTTACGATATCCAACAAGCATTGCCATCATAGTAAGCACAGTAACCTGAGCTGTAAATGCTTTTGTAGATGCAACTCCAATTTCTGGACCAGCATGAGTATAAACTCCCGCATGAGTTTCGCGAGGAATGCTAGAACCAACCACATTACAAATACCCAAAACAGTAGCTCCTGCTTCTTTAGCCAATTTAATCGCTGCTAAAGTATCCGCAGTTTCACCACTCTGACTAATTGCCAAAACAATATCATCCTTAAAAATTACGGGATTTCTGTAACGAAATTCAGAAGCATACTCTACCTCTACTGGAATTCTAGCGAATTCTTCAAATAAATATTCTCCAACCATTCCAGCGTGCCACGAAGTACCACACCCAATAATTAATATTCTACGAGCATTTACTAATTGCGGAATAACATCATTTATTCCCCCTAAAAATACTTCTTTATTTGTTGTAGAAATTCTTCCTCGAATAGTATCGTGAATAGAACTGGTTTGTTCGAAAATTTCCTTTAGCATGAAATGATCGTAACCACCCTTTTCAATTTGCTCAATATCCAAATCTAGTTGTTGAATATGAGGAGTTAGCTTGTCATTTTGAATAGTTTTTAAAACCAATTCATCTCGACTTATTATTGCAACATCATTATCGTTCAAATAGATAACGCTATTTGTATATTCAATAATTGGAGTAGCATCCGAGGCAAGAAAATATTCACCGTTCCCAACACCAACAACCAATGGACTTCCTTTTCTGGCAGCAATCAATTTATCAGGCTCATCATCACAAATAACCACCAAACCATAGGCTCCAACCACTTTGGTTAAAGCTAATCGAACAGCAAGTTCCGCCGAAACTTCCCCTTTCAAATAGATATACTCAATCAAATTTGCCAAAACTTCCGTATCGGTATCACTTTGAAAAGTGTATCCTCTTTTAATTAGTTTTTCTTTTAAAGAAGAGTAGTTTTCAATAATTCCGTTATGAATAATTACAAATTTATTATTCATAGAACTATGTGGATGTGCATTTTGGTCGTTTGGCTCCCCATGAGTTGCCCAACGTGTATGCCCTATTCCGATACTTCCCGAAACATCACTTCCTTTTGCATGATTTTCCAGATCCTGAACCTTTCCCTTGCACTTAAATACCTGAGTCCGATTTGTACGCAGAGCGACTCCAGCCGAATCATACCCTCTATATTCTAATCTTTTAAGACCATTAATTAGTATAGGATAAGCCTGCTTATCCCCAATGTAACCAACTATTCCACACATAAATACAAATATTTCAGTTTCGGTACCACGCGAAACTTATTAAAAAATAATCGCCTAGTTAAACACAATTCGCTCACTAATTGGTAGTTACGATCACAATTAAGCTCGTCGATTGAATTATTATAGACGCAGCTAAAAATACGATAAGTTCGAATGCTCTCCAAACTTCTTAAAGTTTATTCCTTATTCGGATAAAAAAATAAAGGTGTATTTAAGCAATTGCTTGAATACACCTTTAAAATATATTTTAAACTCGTAACTATTCTGCTACTAATTTATCGTAAAATTCCGAATAAGCTTCCACATATTCATCCTGACTTTTGTGCTCTAAAAAAGGTTTCCCGGAAGCCAACGCATAAGCTTTCACTTCTTCGTTTATTTGAGGACTTCCCATTATAAAAGCATCAGACTGATCAATTGCTAATTTATGAAGAGCTACATAAGTTGCATCTTCTAAAATACTAACATCTTCCTGACTTACTCCTTCAATAATAGATTTATCTCTGAATTGATTACTGAATTTTGATGAAAATTCATCATCATACAAAGAAAAAACAACTTTGGTATCAGTAAACAATGGATCCTCGTTAAATGATTTTTTCAAATACAAAGGCACCAAGCCAGTAAACCAACCTTGACAATGAACAACATCTGGCGCCCATCGTAACTTCTTAACTGTTTCTAGTACTCCTCGTGCAAAGAAAATAGCTCTTTCATCATTATCCCCGAAAGCATCTCCATTTTCATCTAAAAGAATTTCTTTTCGGTGGAAATAATCCTCATTATCAATGAAATAAACTTGCATACGAGCAGCCTGAATAGAAGCAACTTTAATAATCAACGGATGATCTGTATCATCAATTATTAAATTCATTCCAGAAAGGCGAATTACTTCGTGCAACTGATTTCTTCTCTCGTTAATGCACCCATAACGAGGCATGAAAGTTCTGATTTCTTTTCCCTTTTCCTGGATTCCCTGGGGTAGATATCTACCAATTGCAGACATTTCAGTTTCAGGAAGATAAGGGGTAATTTCTTGTGAAACAAACAATACTTTTGTCTTTTCCATATAGTCGCTAATAATATAATACAGATTATCTGCGCAAAATTAATAAAAATAATCCACATACCTGCCCGAATGTGAAGCTTAAAGCTCCTACAATACAATTAAATGCAATTAATATTTCTCCGATTTACATTTATTTATTTTATTTGCAGTCTAAAATAAAAACCAATCAGATTTCACAGACACAATATTTAAGGGATGGAAATAGTAAAACTTGTTGCTGAAATAAAGACTAAAATCAGCAAGTTTAAGTCAGAAGGAAAGACAATCGGATTTGTTCCTACAATGGGTGCACTTCATGAGGGACATTTATCTCTTACCGATATATCTGTACAAAACAATGATATTACAATAGTTAGTATTTTTGTAAACCCGACACAATTCAATAATCCGGAAGATCTATCGACCTATCCACGAACCATTGAAGAGGATCTAGAAAAATTATCGGCCTTTAAACCAGACCTAATATTTATTCCAGAAGTAAAAGAAATTTATCCGGAACCAGACTCAAGAATTTTCAATTTTGGTTTACTGGATCAAGTAATGGAGGGAAAAAATCGTCCAGGGCATTTCAATGGAGTTGCTCAAGTTGTGAGTCGACTTTTTGACATTATCAGCCCCGACAATGCCTATTTTGGACAAAAAGATTTCCAACAAGTAGCTGTTATTAAGCAGATGACAAAAGATCTTAAGTTAAGTGTAAATATCGTTCCATGCCCCATTATTAGGGAGAAAGACGGCTTAGCAATGAGCTCAAGAAATGTACTGCTTTCTGAAGATCAGAGAAAAAATGCTTGCAAAATATCTGAAACTTTGTTTAAAGCTCGTAACTTAGCAGCGAAGTTAAGTGTATCTCAACTGAAAGAATGGGTTGTTGAAGAAATCAATAAAAACATATATCTTTCGGTAGAGTATTTTGAAATTGTTGATGATACAAGCCTTGAGGTGATTAAGGACTGGAATGAGCCTAATAACAAAGTAGGATGCATTACAGTTCAAGTTGGAAAAACACGCTTGATCGACAACATTACTTTTTAAATATTAGTAAAAAACGATATGTACATTGAAGTTTGTAAATCGAAAATTCACAAAGCATCAGTAACTGGTGCTGATCTTCAGTATGTTGGAAGCATTACCATTGACGAAGACTTAATGGATGCTGCTAATCTTATTGAAAATGAAAAAGTTCAAATTGTTAACGTTAACAATGGTGAACGATTAGAAACCTATGTTATTAGAGGTGAAAGAAACTCTGGAATCATCTGTTTAAATGGTCCTGCTGCCAGAAAATGTGCAGTTGGTGATATTGTTATCATCATCTCCTATGCATCAATGGAATTTGAGGAAGCTAAATCGTGGGAGCCAAGTTTGGTTTTTCCTGATACTGCTACCAATAAGTTGATTTAAATTATCTTATTTAAATAAATACTGGGCTGTTCTAACCGAACAGCCTTTTTTTATGCTTAAGACAGAAATTGCAAGAAAAATATTACTCAATTTTTAAAATGGAAAGAAAACAATTCTTTCACGAACCTTGATACTTTGTTTCCGATACTTTATACTTGTAAGTTATTAGCATCAATCAAAATCAACCCCAATGAATAAACTAGATATTGTAAAAAATAAAATTATCACAAATAAAGAGAGTGCCTTTAATCTCCTTCAAACCTGGCGTTTTAAAGAAAATAAAATTGTTTTCACGAATGGTTGTTTTGACTTGGTTCATCGTGGTCATTTAGACTATTTAGCTTCCGCTGCTTCAATGGGCAATAAGCTAGTTATTGGTTTAAACACCGATGCTTCCGTACAAAAGCTTAAAGGTACCAACCGTCCTATTATTGATGAATATTCAAGAGCTTTCCTACTAGCTTCATTGGGCTTTGTTGATATGGTTATCTATTTTGAAGAACAAACACCATACGAACTAATTAAATTTATACAGCCTGACATTTTAGTAAAAGGAAGTGATTATAATGCCGAAGATATTGTTGGCTACGATATTGTGAAAGCTAAAGGTGGAGAAATTAAGACTTTAGATTTTCTCGAAGGCTTTTCTTCCACAGGTATCATTAATAAAATAATAAAAACAACCACTAAATAATTATTCGTATTTATGGCCATTAAAGCAAAAACAAAAAGCGCCTGGTTTTGTCAATCCTGCGGAGTAGAGTCTACAAAATGGGTAGGAAAATGTCCTTCGTGCGGAGAATGGAATTCGTTTGTTGAAGAAGTTGTTGTAAAATCAACTGCTACAACAATAGTAGGAACTAATGGTCAAGGAAAAAAAAATAAGCCACAAAAAATTTCCGAAATATCCTCCACCGAAGAATCTCGATTCGACACTAAAAATGAAGAACTAAATCGTGTGTTAGGAGGAGGTTTAGTTCCTGGATCACTAATACTAATAGGCGGTGAGCCAGGAATAGGAAAGTCGACTTTAGCCCTTCAAATTGCCTTAAATCTAAAGAATTACACTACTTTATATGTATCGGGCGAAGAAAGTGCTCAACAAATAAAGTTGCGCGGAAATCGTATTAATTCCGATAACGAAAACTGCCTAATTGTAAGTGAAACATCCATGGAAAATATTTTTTCTCACGTAAAAAATACTTCTCCAAACATTATCGTTATCGATTCTATTCAAACTCTTGCTACCGAAACGATAGAAGCTGGTCCTGGTAGCGTATCACAAATAAGAGAGTGCACATCTCAGCTACTGCGATTTGCGAAAGAATCCTCCACGCCAGTAATTTTAATTGGCCACATTACAAAAGATGGAAATTTAGCTGGTCCTAAAATTTTAGAACATATGGTTGACACCGTTCTTCAGTTCGAAGGAGATCAAAACCACATGTATCGAATATTACGATCTACGAAAAATCGTTTCGGCTCCACCTCCGAAATGGGCATTTATGAAATGCAGCACAATGGTCTCCGCGAAGTATCTAACCCTTCAGAGTTGCTTCTTTCGCAGGAAGATGAAAACTTAAGCGGAGTAACTATTTCGGCTTCAATAGAAGGAATGAGGCCTTTCCTTATAGAAATACAAGCTTTGGTCAGTTCCGCGGCTTACGGAACCCCGCAACGCTCCTCAACAGGTTTCGATCTTCGTCGATTAAATATGCTATTAGCTGTTTTAGAAAAAAGAGCTGGGTTCAAACTTTCTACCAAAGATGTATTTCTAAACATTGCTGGGGGAATTAAAGTAAACGATCCAGCTATCGATTTGGCTGTAATTCTCGCTGTTTTATCATCAAGCACAGACATCTCAATTCCTAAAGAAGTGTGTTTTTCAGGCGAAATTGGCTTGTCGGGAGAAATTAGACCAGTTAGCAGAATTGATCAACGCATTAGTGAAGCGGAAAAATTAGGATTCAAACAAATATTTATTCCAAAATACAACTCTAAAGGTTTAGATACCAATAAATTCAAAATAAAAATTCATTTAGTTAGTAAAGTTGGAGAAGTCTTCCAAAAACTTTTTAGATAAAAAATAAGGCCGAAACTTACGTTTCGGCCTTAAAACAGTTACTATGAATTTTTCTTGATTCGAGTATGGCATTTCGAATCGAATAGCGTCGGAATAAGAAAGAAATAAACTGAATCTTTCCGCTTTTTCCACCGAAAGCTAAATCCATGATTTTAGGCAGGTCTTCTGGCTTATTCCATTTTAAACACCTTCCCATTCCATACAGAACAGTGGCTTACTTGTTTAAAATATTGATTCGAAAAACGAACCGGAACTTACAGCTGCGGGGACAGCTCCTGCTTAAACAGGATTCCCTATTATTCCCTTTAGAGGAACCTAAAACTCCTTACAATTTTAAAGAAAAAATATCGATCTTCCAACAATAATTTTGAATGGAATCTAAAAGAAATCTTCATTCTCCGATTCAATCAATCCATTATTGTTAGATTCATCATCACAATCGAGATTTATACTTACCCCTCTTGGTTTTTCGAAATCTCCTTGGCTAATATTCAAACTTTTATCCGCATAAACTTTTTGCATGTACAAGGCCCAAATTGGCAATGCCATATTTGCTCCCTGCCCTTGCCTAATCCCCTCAAAATGAACGGAACGATCTTCTGCGCCAACCCATACACCTGATACTAATTCGGGAGTTATTCCCATAAACCAACCATCCGAATGATTCTGTGTTGTTCCCGTTTTTCCTCCAATCGGGTTATTCATTCCGTATTTAATTCTTAATCTTATCCCAGTACCTCTTTTAACCACACCTTCCAGTAAGTTCGTCATCAAATAAGCCGTTCTTTCGTCCATTACTTCCCGTTTTCTAGAAACCGAGCGAGCAATTAAATTTCCTTTATGATCTTCTATTTTAGTAACAAAGCTTGGTTTAATGTAAACTCCTTTATTTACAAATGTAGAATAAGCCCCAACCATTTCGTATACAGATATTTCCGAAGTACCTAAATAAATAGATGGAACCGGATCGATATAACTAATCACACCCATTTTATGAGCCATATCGGCAACCGATTCAGGAGTAGTTTGTTTCAACACCCAACCCGAAATATTATTCACCGAATTAGCCAATCCCCATTTTAAAGTCACCATCTCCCCTTCGTGCTTATCATCCGAATTTTTCGAAGCCCAAGGAGTTCCGTCTGGCAAAATAAATGTTTGCGGAATATTTGGTACTTTATCGCAAGGCCCGAGCCCCTCTTGCATAGCGAGCGTGTACAAAAATGGTTTAATAGTAGAGCCAACCTGACGTTTTCCAACAGTAACCATATCGTACATGAAATTCTCATAGTTCGGTCCTCCAACGTAGGCACGCACCTCACCGGTTTGTGGTTCCATCGACATAAAACCAGCACGCAAAAATCCTTTCATATATAGCATGGAATCATTAGGACTAAGAATCGTATCTCTTTCTCCTTTCCAAGTAAAGATTTTCATATTAGTAGGATTCTTAAATACCAACCTTATCGAATCCATGCTCATGCCATTTTTCTTTAAAACACGATACCTTTCACTTCTTCGCATCGAAGTTTCAATATTATGCTCTACATCATCATTGCTTAAATCATCCGAAAAAGGTGGATTTCTATGGTTCTCCTTTTCTCTATTAAAAGCCTTTTGCAAATCCAGTCCTAAATGTTCTACCACAGCTTCTTCGGCATACTTTTGCATTCTAGAATCAATAGTAGTATAAATTTTCAATCCATCCTTATATATATTGTATGGTGTTCCATCTGCTTTTACATTTTTATTACACCATCCATAAAAAGGATTGGTTTCCCATTCTATCGAATCCTTTACAAACTGCTGATGTGCATAAGATGGATACCTATCCTTAACCGGCTCATTTGCAGTTAACGACGTGCGCAAATACTCCCGAAAATAAGGAGCCATTCCTCTTTTATGATCTACTTTCTGAAAATCAATTCCCAACGGAAGGTTCTTAAGGGAATCATATTGCGTTTCCGATAAGTAATCATACTTTACCATTTGCGATAAAACCACATTACGTCGGTTTAAAGTAAGTTCAGGGCGTCGTAGGGGATTAAAATACGATGGGTTTTTAGCCATTCCCACCAACATAGCAGCCTGCTCAATATGAAGGGAGTCGGGTGTTGTGTTAAAGTATACATTTGCCGCCGATTTCACACCCACAGCAAGGTTTAAGAAATCAAATTTATTAAAGTACATGGTCATGATCTCTTCCTTGGTGTAACTTCTCTCCAGTTTCACCGCAATTACCCACTCCCTAAATTTTCTAAAAACAATCTCCATTTTTTTCTCGAAACTCTCCCGCGGGAACAACATTTTAGCCAACTGTTGCGAAATTGTACTACCTCCTCCAGCACTTTTGTCTCCTGTTACCAATCCTTTCGCAACACGTCCCAAACCTCTAACATCAATACCAGAATGATCATTAAACCTTACATCTTCAGTAGCAATTAATGCATCCACCAAGAAAGGAGACAATTCAGGATACTCAACAAAAGATCTATTTTCAAAATAGAACTTCCCAATTAAACTGCCATCTACCGTATATACTTCCGTTGCTAAACTGTTTTTAGGATTTTCCAATTCTTCAAACGAAGGCATGAAACCAAATGTACCATTTGAAACTCCAGCAAAAAACAGAACAGCACTTACTATTCCTATCGAAAAAACCAACCAAAAAATAATCAGTGGTTTTTTAAACATTTGTATTTTCGAAATTGATTCGTTATCCGAGTTAAACTCAGTGTTTCTTTCTGACATGTTGAAGCAATTAATTTAATTTTCGCTGTAAAAATAGCAAATATTATTTGAACAATTATTGGTGGCACATCTTCTAATGATTTAGAATTATTTTATATAAATGAAATGGGTAATTTCAAAATAATCATCATAAAATTTTGAAGTTAGCCTCCTTATTGTTTTACTTTGCAGAAATTTTAACCTCAACTTTCCAAAGTAAAGATACAAGTATGGTAGAGAATTTAGTAATAGTCGAGTCCCCAGCAAAAGCAAAAACTATTGAGAAGTTTTTAGGAAAAAACTTCATTGTAAAGTCTAGCTTTGGGCACATTAGAGACTTAGAGAAGAAAGATTTTGGAATTGACATTAAGAATAATTTCACCCCCAATTATATTGTTTCCACAGACAAGAAAAAGGTTGTTGCTGAATTAAAGAAATTGGCAAAGGAAGCAAAAGTAGTCTGGATCGCATCCGATGAGGATCGCGAGGGAGAAGCTATCGCATGGCACTTATATGAGGTGCTTAAACTTAAAAAAGAAAATACAAGACGAATCGTTTTTCATGAAATTACGAAGGAAGCGATCCTTAAAGCAATCGAAAATCCACGCGATCTAGATGTAAATTTAGTAAACGCCCAACAAGCGCGAAGAATTCTTGATAGATTAGTGGGATTTGAAGTTTCACCTGTTTTATGGAAAAAAGTAAAACCTCAATTGTCTGCTGGACGAGTACAATCTGTTGCCGTTCGTTTAATTGTTGAAAGAGAACGGGAAATTATCGATTTCACCTCCGAATCTTATTTTAAAGTTGTTGCTCTTCTTACCGTAAAGGATGCGAATGGCGATGAAAAAACAGTAAAAGCAGAACTACCGAAAAGATTCTCAACAAGAGAAGAAACACTTAAATTTTTAAATAGTTGTAAAAATGCAGAGTATGGTATCAATGAGATCGAGAAAAAACCATCGACTCGCAAACCAGCAGCACCATTTACAACCTCTACCTTACAACAAGAGGCTAGTAGAAAGCTTGGATTTTCAGTAGCGCAAACAATGACCGTTGCTCAACGCCTTTATGAAGCTGGAAATATTACCTACATGAGGACTGATTCGGTAAATCTTGCGGAAACAGCACTTACCGCTGCCAAAGAGGAAATAACCAAACGTCATGGAGCTGAATACGTTCAAACTAGAAGATACAAAACAAAAAATAAAGGAGCTCAAGAAGCTCACGAGGCAATTCGTCCTACCTATTTAAATAAGGAAGAAATTTCTGGAGAATCGAATGAAGTCCGCTTATACAATTTAATTTGGAAGCGAACCATTGCATCTCAAATGGCCGATGCAAAACTTGAGAAAACCAACATCAAGATTGGCATCTCCACCAATAATAAAGAGTTAGTAGCATCCGGAGAAATGATTAAATTCGATGGATTCTTTAGAGTATATATGGAGTCATCAGATGATGACAATCAGAAAGAAGAAGAAACCCTTCTACCGAACGTTAAAGTTGGTGATATACTTCAGGAAGAAGTAATGAATGCAACTCAAAATTTCACTTATCGTCCGGCAAGATTCACCGAAGCTAGTTTGGTTAAAAAATTAGAAGAATTGGGAATTGGCCGACCATCAACTTATGCCCCAACCATAACCACAGTTCAAAATCGTGGTTATGTTGTTAAAGAATCTCGTGATGGTGTAGAAAGAAATTATGAAGTAATAACTCTTACTAACAATCAAATTTCGGAAGAAACTAAAACACAAATAACTGGAGCTGAAAACAAAAAACTTTTCCCTGCAGATATAGGAATGGTAGTTACCGACTTTTTAAATAAACACTTTACCACCATCATGAATTACAATTTCACAGCTGATGTGGAGAAGGAATTTGATGATATTGCTATTGGTAAATTAGTGTGGTACGAAATGATTGGTAAATTCTATAACCCATTTCATGCAAACGTAGAAAAGACGCTTGAAGAATCGGAGCGTGAAACTGGAGAAAGAATTCTCGGCAAAGATCCAGTTACTGGTAAAGTAATTCTTGTACGTATCGGTCGCTATGGCCCAATGGCACAATTAGGCGAGAGCTCTGATAACGAAGAAGAGGAAGCTCCTAAATTCGCGAGCTTGCGCACCGGACAACATCTGGAAACAATCACCTTAGAAGAAGCCATCGATTTATTTAAACTTCCTAGAGACTTGGGGCTTTATGAAGACAAAAAAGTAGTAGTAGCCATTGGACGCTTTGGTCCTTACGTTCGTCACGATGGAAAATTTGCCTCTTTAAAGAAAGATGTGGATGATCCAATGAAAATAGATTTAGAAAGAGCTATTGTTCTTATTGAGGAAAAAAAGGAAAAAGACCGATTAAAACACATCAAATCTTTTGAGGAAGATGCCGATTTACAGATCCTTAATGGTCGTTGGGGACCTTATATATCCTTTCAAAAAGAAAATTATCGACTTGCCAAAGATTTAGAGAATCCCAAAACGCTTAGTTATAAAGACTGTTTAAAAATTATTGAAGCTGCGCCGAAGAAAAAATCAACAAAAAAGGCTCCAGCCAAAAAGAAAGTTGCTGTTAAAAAGAAAGCGACAACAACGAAAAAAACTTCTACTGCCAAAAAGACCAAGAAATAAAAAATAATTAAAAAAAAAGTTAAGGGTTGTCTTTCTACACAGACAGCCCTTTTTTATTGCCTTACAGTTAAATTCAAACACATATTTATTATTTTTTATTGTTTATTATAAATTAAAAACCACAAAAATTCTTAACAAAACAATAAAACCCACGTAAATAAGTCTTACAATAAAATAAGGGAACTACTTCTCTGTCGAGGTAGATAAACTATCCCTTATTTAATTTAATGTAAGAATTAAAAAAATTAAGTTTTAAATGGAAACCTAAAAAATATTGATTAATGCACCTGAACCTCTGATAAAACTTGTAAGGAACATTTATTTTTATTTACTTTACTCCTAACAGTTTTAGATCTTTACTGAACCATAATGTATTACATGAAAAAATTTATTTTCTTCATCTTTTTGTCTTACTTCACCTTAACAATTAAGGCTCAGCAAGACCCACAGTTCAGTCAAAACATGTTCAATATTCTTTCTGTGAACCCAGCGTTTGCTGGAGCAGACAAGGATATTTTTGTGTCGGCTATTAATCGTCAACAATGGGTAGGTTTCGAAAATGCTCCTGTTACCACGGTGTTTAATATAAGCACACCGATCACTTTTATGGGAGCAGATCACGGAGTTGGTTTAACCATCTTAAGTGACAAATTAGGCTTTGAAAAGAATACCAGCATGCGTTTTAGTTATGCATATCAAAAAAAAATAGGTGAAAGTTCTTTAAATTTTGGTGTCAGTTTCGGTTTTCAGAACAATTCTCTTCAAGGAGAGTGGTTTGTGCCAGATGGAGATGGTTTTTCAACACCTGAAGATGATTTGGGTGCTGCTAGTGTTGATGATAGTAAGATGGTTTTTGATTTAGGTTTCGGAATATATTATAAAACAGACAACCTTTACATAGGAACTTCCGTAAGTCATCTGAACCAGCCCAACGTTGGTTATAATGAAAATATTGAAACCTATCTCGCTCGTCATTATTATGCGATGGCTGGATACCGATACGAATTAAATGAATCGTGGGAAATTTTACCTTCAGTTTTTTATAAAACAGATGCTGTTGTTTCTCAATTTGATTTAAATACAAACATCAGATACAATAAAAAGATCTGGGGAGGCGTTTCATATAGGGTTGATGACGCCATAGTTGGACTGTTAGGAGTTTTGTTTAATAATGGTATTCAAGTAGGATACGCTTACGACATTTCGACCTCAAAAATTGCAAAAGGATCGCATGAGTTTTTATTAGCTTATCGATTCAATACTAAATTGGAAAAACGAATTCAAAAATATAAGAGCATTCGATTTTTATAATCATTAAAAGAAAATCTATACAATTAGTATAATTTATAAAACCACTATGAATAAACTACTTACAACACTTTGTGTAATTGTTTTGTTGTTCTTAGCCAGTTGCGGAAAAAATACTGGTAACGGAGAACTTATTGGTGCGGGTCAGAGAGGTAATTGGTTTGAACCCAAACCTTATGGTATGGTTTTAATTCCACGCGGAAGCTTTACCGTAGGTCCAAACGATCAGGATGTAGCTTGGGCACTAAACGCCACTGCTAAAACCGTATCCGTAGAATCTTACTGGATGGATGAAACCGAAATTACAAATAATGAGTACCGTCAGTTTGTATATTGGGTTAGAGACTCCATAGCACGCGAGTTATTAGGACAACAATTCGAAGAGTTTCTAATTGCCGAAGATGATAATGGCAACCCGATAGATCCTCCTTATCTTAATTGGGAAGAACGATTGGAATGGGACAATGAGGAATATACCGAAATTTTGGAGGACATGTATTTGCCTGTCAACGAAAGATTCTTCAGAAACAAAGAAATTGATTCCCGTAAACTGAAATATCAGTACGAGTGGGTTGATCTTTTACAAGCTGCAAAAAAGTCGAACCGTTACAATTACGAAACAGGAGAGTATGAAGGAATGGTAGATGATTACAAAGGTGGTCGTAAACAAATTGAAGACCGTTCTTCTTTTATTATGAAAGAAGCCCTTAATATTTACCCTGATACCTTATGTTGGATTCAGGATTTTACCTACTCCTATAATGAGCCTTGGACAAAACAATATTTTTGGCATCCTGGTTACGATGATTATCCTGTAGTTGGAGTTTCTTGGAAACAAGCATCTGCTTTTTCCATTTGGAGAACACGCTATCATAATTCTGCTTTAAAAGCAGAAGGAGATTATCCAGTTCAAGATTATCGTTTACCAACAGAATCGGAATGGGAATATGCTGCTAGGGGTGGAATATCCTTAAATATGTACCCATGGGGCGGTCCTTACACAAGAAATGATCAAGGATGCTTTCTTGCCAATTTCAAACCTCTTCGTGGTAATTACGTTGATGATGGAGGACTTGTAACCTTACCGGTTGGGAGCTATGAGCCAAACGAATTTGGCTTATATGATATGGCTGGTAATGTTGCCGAATGGACTTCTGGAGCTTATGATGAATCAGCATATTCATTTACTCATGATATGAATCCAAACTACGAATACAATGCATTACCTGATGATCCACCAGCATTAAAAAGAAAAGTTACCCGAGGTGGTTCGTGGAAAGATATAGGATACTATTTACAGTGTGCTACCAGAACCTACGAGTATCAGGATACTGCAAAATCTTATATTGGATTCCGTTGTGTTAGAACTCATTTAGGTAAATAACAATTACCCGTTAACTATTTATTTTAGACCTTTTTCAAATTTAACTGATCATGAATATTACCGAACTTGTTCAATCTCCGAAATGGAAAAAATTTATGGGCTATGTGTATGGCTGGGGTGCATCCGTAGTTTTGATTGGTGCACTTTTTAAAATACAGCATTACCCATTTGCTGGAGAACTTCTTACTGTTGGTATGTCTGTAGAAGCGATTATTTTCTTCTTCTCGGCATTTGAACCTCCACATGAACAACCAGACTGGAGTTTAGTCTATCCAGAATTAATTGGTTTAGAACCAAGAGAAAATTTTGGTGGCGGAGGTGTACAAGTTGAAGGATTAGAACAATTACAATCCCTACTTGAAAAAATGAGTGTTCAACCTGATAAAATTTCCAATTTAAGTCAGGGACTTGCAAAACTAACCAATGCAGCAGAAAACCTTTCTAATCTTTCTGAAGCCTCGGTTGCAACAAATGGTTATATAGAAAGCATGCAGAAAGCTTCCAACTCTGTTGGAGAATTCTCTAATAAATATGCAGAATCAACTGAAGAATTATCAAATTCGGCTCAGAAGTTAAGTAACTCCTATCAGGAAACTGCAAATACAATTTCCACTTCAGGTGAAGGATTTGCTAAAAATGTTAACGAGTCAGGAACTAAATTATTAGAATCCTATCAAGGTATTGATAAATCTTTACAAACTGAATTTGATAAAATCTCTGAAAACAGTAATGCATTTAATGGTTCAATGTCAACATTAAATAACAATCTGTCTTCACTAAATGCGATTTATGAGTTGCAACTAAAACAAAGCAATGAGCAAATGACTAATTCAAAAACTGTACATCAGGATTTGGACAAAGTTCTTGAAACATTAACATCAACTCTACAAAATGCACAAGCTTACAAAAAAGAAACAGAACAGTTAAATCAAAACCTTGCGACACTTAATACCATTTATGGTAATATGTTAAGTGCTATGGATGTAAAGAAGAAAAATTAATTTAACTGTCAAGCTAAGCTGAAATGGGAGCATCGAATTGTAAAGAAACGCCACGGCAAAAAATGATTGGAATGATGTATTTATTTCTAACAGCAATGTTAGCGATAAATGTATCAAACGAAGTACTTGATGCGTTTTCGATTATTGATAACGGTTTATCAAAAACCATTCAAACTTTCGAAGAAAAAAACAAAAACAAATACTCGGATTTCCAAATTGCTCTAGAAGCAAACGAAACTAAAGTGCAAGGAGCATGGGATAAAGCAGATAAGATTCGTATTGAATCGGACAAACTATCTACTTTTATCAACGAACTTAAGCACCGAATGGTTAAGCGAGCAGATGGTGAAGAGTATGATATAAATAATATTAATAGTAAAGATAACCTGGATGTACCACCTGAAGTAATGATAGTTGGTGGACAAGGGAAAGTTTTAAAAGAAGCGATTCAAACGTATCGAGACTTGGTTCTTAGTCATGTTGATGAGAAAGATTCAACCCTTCGTAATGCAATTTTGGAAACATTACATACGAGTAAACCTGAAAAGGAAACAAAAGGGGATCCAAATTATACTTGGGAGTCACAACAATTTTCTCATACTCCTTTGATTGGAGCCATCACCTTACTATCTAAAATTCAAACTGACATTCGCAGTACCGAATCTGATATTGTAAGTTATTTGTTTAATCAAATTGAAGCTGAATCTTTTAAATTTAACAAGTTAAGAGCTGAAGTATTTTCAAAATCGAATTATATTTTAAAAGGAGATACTTACGAAGCTCAAGTTTTTCTTGCTGCAATTGATACCACGCAAAATCCTAAAATTGTTGTTGATAGAACAGGACCTATTACCACTTTTAAGGATGGAAGAGGAATGTACTCTGCGAAAGCTGATAAAGTTGGAGAGGTGAAATGGGGAGGTGTAATTACTTATACCAGTCCATCGGGAATTGATAAAAAATACGATTTTGAAACCTCTTATATCGTAGCGGAACCTAATGTGGTTGTTTCGGCTACAAAAATGAATGTATTTTATGTAGGAGTTGATAACCCAGTTAGTATATCAGCACCTGGATTTAGCTCAGATCGGGTAAGAGCAAGCATGACAAATGGTAATTTAGTGAAACAAGGTGATAGTTATGTTGCCAGACCTAAGGTTGCATTTAAGACATCGAAAGTAGAAGTAGAAGCGCAATTTGAAGACGGTTGGAGACCTTTACGAACCGTAGACTTTAGAGTAAAACCAATTCCAGATCCAATTGCAAAAGTAGCAGGTTCGGGCGGTGGAAAAATCAAAAAGAATTTACTCTTAGCACAAACAGGTGTTGATGCAGTTATGGATAATTTTGATTTCGACTTAAAATTTAAAATTACCGGCTTTACCGTTTCTACTATCGTAAAAGGTTTTACTGTTGATCAGGAATCTAGATCGGATATTTTTAGCCAAGAACAACTTGATATGTTCCGAAACTTAAAAAGAAGTCAAAAAGTTTATATTGAGGATATAAGGGCAATGGGACCAGATGGGGTGACCAGAGACTTACCTACAATTTCATTTAGAATTGAGTAATAAAATTTATATACCATGAAAAAAAGCCTATTACTAATAATTGGTCTTGTATTGATTTGTGCTTCCTATTCTGGTGCTCAAACAATTGCTACAAGTGTATATACAAAAGATCATATTAAAAACAGAAAGCCTATTCCCTACTCAAATATACGTGAGTCGGATGTTATGTGGTCGAAGTTAGTTTGGAGATTTATTGATTTACGGGAGAAGCTAAATCTTCCAATGTACTATCCAACAACTCCGGAAGATGATCGCTATAGCTTGATTGACCTTTTGATGTATGGCATAGAAAATGAAGGATTAACTGCCTACGAAACTAATGATGATGAATTTAAGGTTCCCATGACTATGGATCAAATTCGCTCAAAGTTCGATGCTCAGAATGACACAATAACACAACGAAACAGATTAACTGGCGAGTTGGAAGAAAAAGTGCTTTCTGGTGAAATGCATACCGATGATGTAAAAAGATATATGGTAAAAGAACAATGGTTCTTCGACAAACAAACATCTACTTTACAGGTTCGAATTATTGGAATTTGCCCAATTCGCGAATACATTAAGGACGGTGATTCGGAATTAGATGGTATTCAACAGAAAAAACTATTTTGGATTTATTTCCCTGAAGCTAGACCATTACTAGCTTCTCATGAAGTATTTAATCCAAATAACGATGCTGCTCGTTATTCATTTGATGATTTATTCTTAAAAAGACACTTTTCAAGCTTTATTTCACAAATTTCTAATGTTCACAACAATCGTCAGATTAGCGAATATACAGTAGGTTTAAATTCGATGCTTGAAGCGGAACGAATTAAGAATGACATATTCACATTCGAACATGACCTTTGGGAGTTTTAAGCAAAATATACGCACATAAAAAAAGGACCTTTTCAGGTCCTTTTTTTATACAAACTTTTTTCCTTTTGTAATTTTGACATCGTTTACAATTTTCCGTATCTCCTGCTCTTCTTTTCTAGGACATATTAATAGTGAGTTATCCGTTTCAACAACAATATAATCCTTCAAACCCTGTACTACAACCAACTTATCGTTAGGCACATTTACAAGACAATTTTTCGATTCGTAAAGCATTACATTTTCACCTTGAATTGCATTTGCATTATGGTCTTTCCCCGAATGTTCGTATAAGGATCCCCAAGTACCAAGATCGGACCATCCGAACTCAGAACAATAAACGAAAACATTCTCCGACTTTTCAAGAATACCATAATCTATAGAGATATTTTCACATTTTGGATATATCTGATTAATGAATTCTTGCTCTTCCACTCCATCTATTTTATCCTCGATAGATTCGAAAAGATGCTTAATCTCAGGCAAAAAGGCACTAAAAGCGTTTTGTATTGCTCCTAATTTCCAAACAAAAATTCCTGAGTTCCAGAAAAATTCACCTGACTCATGAAAAATCTTCGCCATTTCGAGATGTGGTTTTTCGGTAAAAGTTTTCACCGGATAAACATCCGCATAACTATCCTCAGACTTATTTTCCACTTGAATATAACCATAACCAGTCTCTGGTCTTGAAGGAGTAATTCCGAGCGTGAGCAATTTATCACCATCCTGTACAAATTCTATTCCCTCACTAAGTACTTTTAGAAACTTTGTTTCATTTAATATTAAATGATCGGCAGGAGTAACAATAATAGAGGCATTCGGATTCCGTTTTTCTATTTTATGATTGGCGTAAGCAATACAAGGAGCGGTATTTCGTCTTATGGGTTCCAATAAAACCTGATCTTCTTTGATATGTGGAAGCTGTTCCAATACAAGACTCTTGTAATTAGCATTAGTTACCACGAAAAAATTTTCTTTAGGACAAATCGAAGAAAACCGTTCGTAAGTTAACTGTATTAGCGTTTTACCAGCACCAAGAATATCAAGAAATTGTTTGGGGTGTTTATCTTTACTTAATGGCCAAAACCGTGAACCTACACCGCCAGCCATAATTATACAATAATTGTTTTTATCCATTGGGAAATATTTATCTCAATTCCTGCTATTTAATTAGAATTTAAGAGTCGTAAAAAATTATACTCTAAAATACTCAAAAGCCTTATTAAATCAAAAAAGAATAGAAAATTCAATAGATAGCCATATCCTAAGGAATAGTAAATAAATAATTTGTAATTTTATCGTAAAGCAAAATAACTATGAACCTGTTTGAAAACGTAGGAAAATTCTCCAGATTTCTGGTATTGGTATTTTCGAAACCAGAAAAAAGCAAGACTTTATTCTCGCAAATAATACGTGAAATTGATAAACTAGGAATCAATTCTATTGGTATTGTTGTGATTATATCTTTGTTTATGGGAGCAGTTATCACCCTGCAAACCGCATACAATATGCTAAACCCTTTGCTACCCGATTATTTAGTTGGTTATACTACAAGGGAATCGATGATTCTTGAATTTTCGTCGACCATAGTTGGTTTAATATTAGCTGGAAAAGTTGGTTCCAATATAGCCTCCGAAATTGGTTCGATGAGAGTTACTGAACAAATTGATGCCTTAGAAATAATGGGAATTAACTCGGCCAACCACTTAGTTTTACCAAAAATTATTGCGGCCATATTTATTAATCCATTTTTATATATTCTTAGTGTATTTGTAGGAATAATGGGAGGATTAATTGCTGGATCGCTTACCGGAACAGTTATTTTAACCGACTATATTGAAGGCGTTCAGTACGGCTTTATTCCCTACTACATCAGCTATTCTTTAATAAAAACCGCTGTTTTTGCCTTTATAATTACCGCAATACCATCTTTTTATGGATACTACGTAAAAGGTGGCGCACTAGAGGTAGGTAAAGCAAGTACAAAGGCAGTTGTAAACAGCAGCATTCTAATTCTTCTTGCAAATGTTATCCTCACTCAAATCCTTTTAAAATGATCACTGTAAATAACGTATATAAATCATTTGCCGATTTAAAAGTGCTGAATGATATCTCCATTACTTTTGAAGCTGGAAAAACCAATCTTATTATTGGACAAAGTGGATCAGGAAAAACTGTTTTATTAAAATCCATAATTGGTTTACATGAGGTTGACTCGGGAAGTATTTTCTATAATGATAGAAATTTTACTGCTATGAATTTAAAAGGAAGAAAAGAAATTCGAAAAGAGATGGGAATGGTATTTCAGGGAGGTGCTTTATTTGATTCTATGACAGTGGAAGAAAATGTTCTTTTTCCATTAAACATGTTCTCGAATAGCAGTGAAAAAGAGAAAAAAGAAAGAGCCAATTTCTGTTTGAACCGTGTAAATATTCAAAATTCAAATCATTTATTTCCAGCTGAAATTAGTGGTGGTATGCAAAAAAGGGTAGCAATAGCAAGAGCAATTGCTCTAAATCCAAAATATCTATTCTGTGATGAGCCTAACTCTGGCTTAGACCCTGTTACTGCAATTCTAATTGATAATTTGATTTTAGAAATTACAAAAGAATATAATATTACCACCATTATTAATACCCACGATATGAATTCAGTAATGGAAATTGGTGAAAAAATTATCTTTATCAGTAAAGGAAACAAAGTTTGGGAAGGTACAAAAGATGGTATATTTGATACTGATAATGAGGATTTAAATAATTTTGTATTTGCTTCGGAATTGTATAAAAAGATTAAAAAAATAAGCTAGTAGCTTTCCTGTATGCACATTCTTTACGATTTATTATCTTTGCTTTCAGATCAACAAGTAACAATTCATGAATAAAGTACTACTTTTCTTATTTTGCTGTACATTCACCTTTTTTGTATCCTGCAAAGAGAATAAAAACAATAAGCCAAAACTAAATAAGGATCAGTTCATTAATATGCTTATTGACATTCATATTATTGATGGGACTTTAGATGCTCAAAATATTTACCGCTCGGGAGATAATTTTCGCCCAAGTTATTACTACAACTCTATTTTCCAGAAATACGATATTACCCGCGAACAATTTGATTCTTGTGTTGCTTTCTATTCAAACGACACAAAAAATTTCACTCAAATTTACGATGTAATTATCGACTCGCTTAATCGACTTGAAACTAAATATAGGATTGAAGTTAAAAATAAAAAGCTGGAACAAGACACCGTGAACTTGTGGGCAAAAAAACAACATTGGATCATTACAGCGAAGGATAAAAATAAAGTAGATTTTGCAATCCCAATTTCACAAAAAGGAATCTATACTATAAAAACTTCCATCAAAATATTTGAGGACGACCAAACCGACAATCCTAAAATAGAAGCCTATTTCTGGAAAAAAGACACTTTAGGCGACGAACATAAAATTTCGTTTATGCCACAACCAATTACTAAGGATTCGAAACTCAACACCTACGAAATTAGTTTAACTTACCCCGATTCTAGCTACACAGAATTGCGAGGTAATCTTTTCGCTGGCGAAAACGATTTAGTTGAATTTACCCAACATTTCGAAATTAAAGATATTTTAATTTTCAATCCGGAAATAAGACCTGATTCCATACAAGTAATGAAGGAAATTAAAGAAGAAGAAGACATGAAATCATTGCGACAACGATGAGAAAAATAGCCGCAAATTATATTTTTCCGGTAACTTCTGAACCACTTAGAAATGGTATTATCATTCTCGATTCGGAAAATAAAATTGTTGATTTAATAGATACCAAGGGAGATTTTAAGGAGATTTCAAATTTGGAATTTTATAGTGGAGTACTTATTCCTGGTTTGGTAGATGTATTTACACTACTCAGCATTTCGTCCTTTTCAAAAATTGATTTTGAAGCTTGTTTGCAAGATGATTTTGCGTTTACACTAAAACAAATTTTACAAGAAAAAGAGAATACACCAACTTCGGTACAAAAAGGGATTAATCAATTGGAAGCATATGGTACTGTTCTCGCTGCCGATTATTTTCAGGAAAATAATCATGCCAATCAGAAGCAAAAATCCAAAACAACTTTTCGTGATATAAATCTTACAGAGTCAATTTGCAAGCTACACCTTCCTATTGCCAAATCACAAAGGAAGACTTGTCACTCCCTATTTATAAATCGTATTATTCTGGAAAAATTTTCGGATTTTAAAGCTTGTGAAAACGAAATGAATCAGTGCTGTATAGGAACAGGATCACTTGGAACCCATGATAAGCTTTCTGTTTTCGAGGAGATAAAAACTTTACAAGAAATGCAAACAAATCTCACTTTCTGGGATTTGATTAAATGGGGAACTATAAACGGAGCAAGACATTTACAACTTGAAAATACATTTGGAAGTCTGGAAATAGGTAAAAAACCAGGATTAAACCTCCTCAGCAATCTTGATTATCAGAATCAAAAGTTCACAAGTAAAAGTGAGCTAAGAGTTATCGCTTAGTCAGAACTGCTTCACTTCTTGATTAAAACTAGTCAATTTAGGAGATCAACTCCAAAATTTCTCTAAATTTGCACCACAAAAATACGCGCAAATGGCTACTTTTCTTTTCGACAAAATCATATTTGGCCCTGTAAAAAGCAGAAGACTTGGGGTTTCCTTAGGTATTAATTTATTACCGAACGATTGCAAACTCTGCAGTTTTAATTGCATTTATTGTGAGTGTGGATGGAATCCAGAGCAATACGAGCAAAAAATTGATTTCCATCCTAAAAATCAAGTAAAAGAGAGTCTGTTCGAAAAATTGAGCCAAATGAAGGCCAATAACGAAGATTTGGATGTGATTACCTTTGCGGGAAATGGAGAACCAACACTTCATCCGGAATTTGGCGAAATAATTAACTACACCATTGAAGTTCGTAATCAAGTGTTTCCTAAAGCTAGAATAGCAGTTCTTTCCAACTCTTCGATGATACACAAAAAGTCGGTATTCGAAGCTCTAAATAAGGTTGACGATAACATTTTAAAACTAGATGGCGGTACAGAAGAAACGATTATTAATTTAGATCAACCCGTTGGTAAATTCAACTTAAATAATCTGGTTGAACTTCTTTCAGAATTCGATGGTAACTTAATTATTCAAACCCTCTTTATTCGAGGAGAATACGCAGGTAAAATTATTGACAATACGACAACTGCGGAAATAGAAGCATGGATTTCACATCTTCAAAGAATAAAACCAAAAGAAGTAATGATTTATACTATTTTCAGAGATACACCAAGTGATAATTTGGAAAAAATATCCTTGGAAGAATTGCAGCAAATTGCAAAAAAAGTAGAAGAAGCCGGATTTAAAACACAAATAAGTGGATAATATTTCCCCTTTTTAGCTTCCGTTGTTATTAAAAATTACGCACTAATTGTTATTATTTAATAGGAGTTGAAAAAAACAAAAACAAAACTACTTTTCAAAAGAAAAAACATTTTACTCCTCTAGAATATCAGTAAACAGGACAAATATAACCTTAATAAGTGAAAATTGAATTTCGTTTTTACGGTAGTAGATATCTTTTGTTTCTCCAATTAATGAGTTTTTATACAATTAGTACATATAAACCTTTTTTGTTTGCATTTTATCCCTAAAAGTTTAACTTTAAGTTTATTACAAAAAAAACCTAAGCGAAATCAACAAATCTATGTTTAAAACATCTATTAAAATAAGCTGTTTCATTCTTCTTTTCACTTCATCAGTTCTAACTTTTGGTTGTCAAAATAAGAAAGCTTCGACAGATAAAGTGTCTGAGATAAAAGCACCTCAACAAAAGGAGTTTAAATCGGTTAAAACCCTATTTTACAATGTACCTAGTCCGATTGAAGTAACAGGAATCATTAAGGAAATGAATCTTCCCTATCATCCTGATTTAATGAATCCAGTTTCTAATGCCGACAATTATTTATCGCAAGCAGATGTAGCTATTAATATTGGTATTTATGGTGCCGATTTAAGTTACATTCGAATTTATGAACAGTTTCAGGATGCTGCTAGATATTTGGCCGTAATTAAAAAATTTACACGTGAATTAGGAATTCCTGAAGAGCAAGAAAAAATTACTGCTCAAAGAATGGAAAGAAATATTGAAAATCAAGATTCATTACTTCATATTATTACCGAAACTTTCACCAAATCGGACAGTTATCTAAAAGAAAACCAAAGAGGTGGAATTGCAGCTTTAATTGTTTTTGGTGGATGGATTGAAACCCTTTATTTGGCAACTAATATTGTAGATTTAAAAAATCCTCAGAAAGAAATGGTCAACTTAATATCGCAGCAAAAGCATTCTGTGAAAAATTTAATTGGCTTGTTAAATCAATACAGAGACAACTATAAAATAAAACAAATTCTGCCAGATTTAAAGAAACTAGATGCTAAATTTCAGGAAATATCACAAACCAAATCATCTGCATCGAGTATTAAAACAAAAGACGGAAAAACAGTCATTAAAAACCAGGTTACTCTAACTGCCTCGAACGAAACGCTACGAGATATAAAAGAAATAAACAATAAAATTAGAGAAACTATTACTGAATTATAGGATTGGAGAGCACTAAAACGATTGGAATGAGAAAGACTATAACAGCAATACTACTTATTTTTCACTTATTCGCATTGCCAAATATTGTATTGGCGCAATGTAATGAATACACAAAAAAAGAATGTATTCCGCAACTAACCCCTTACACGTTTAACGGACAATTAAATAATGCCGTATTATCAGAAGGAGAAACTGCTGAATTACAACTTACTTTTTATAAAGATCAGGAATATAGAATTTTGGTGGAGGGAGAAGATGCCCTTGGCAAAATTCAATTTCAGCTTTTTGATACCGATTACAATCTTTTATACGATAATGCGGACGAGGGGCACACAAAATTATGGGATTTTATGGTAGAGAGTACCGACGATTTTGTAATTCGTATACTGATACCAGAAGATAAACAAAAGGCACAAATTGAAAGTGGTTGCGTTTCTATTCTTATAGGCTTTAGAGCTTTTGGATCGCGAACTATTTTTAAATAGTTTTCCTATTCGAAAATTACGATACAAAAAAACCATCCTTTACGGGATGGTTTTTTTTGATTCAATATTTTATTCGACTATTTCAGTAAAAAAGCAGCGGAACCGATATGGTTTCCCTCGGTAAAAACATCCACTTTATATTCTCCTTCAATAAGACTTCCATCATTATCCCAGAATACAGCAACATCAAGCTGTTCCCCTTCGTAATCAATTTCCCGGGTTGCAGAATAGCTTAATTTAGTATTCTCGAAATTAAATAAAAGGTTTTCAGGATTTCCAAGAACTACTTCATCTGGTCGAGTAATGCGAACATATAATGCTTTAAGACCTGTACTTGCAGTTACATTCTTTTGTATTGTAAAATTGGTGACTAATTTTTCCGTTTTGGAAATCTTTTTCACGTCTTTCCCTTTTCGATTAATAGGAGTACAAGCAAGATCTATAAGCGTAAGAGTTGCTGCTTTACTAATCACCTCTTTCATTGTTTCGGTTGACTCCTCGAGTTTGGTATTACGATCCTTCACCCAATCGATTTGCTTTTTAACACGAACATTTTCGGCCGTAAGTAATTGATTTCTTGTATTTAAAGAGTCTATTTGAACAATATAATCTCTTAGAACACCTTTTAAAGTTCCTAATTCCTTTTTGTATTTATTAATTTCGAAATACGAATTGTTTCGAAAAACTTTCATTCTATCCAACAGTTCTGTGATCTTCTCCTGTTCCATTTTAAGTTGAACATTCAAAGTATCGTTACTTGTTTGCAGAGAATCGTAATCCTGCGAAAGCAATTTCAATTCATTTTCCAAACTTATTTTCTCGGTAGTAATTTCAGAAATATAGCGTTTATTATCTCTATGTTCCATGTAATACATTACCGCTAAAATCACAAGAATTACACCTAAAGATGCCAACACTCCAATGTAAATGTTGTCCTTTTTACTGTTTCCTCTATTCTCTGCCATAAAAATTCTACTTAATTAATTCGCACAAATTTACTTATCTTTTTTTAAATTGTATTCTCTGTTGCCTAGTTTGTTTGAGAACATTCTACGGATCAATAATAAACGAATAATTTCCCTTAAGAAACCAAATGTACTTATCGGGCGAAGTATAACAATAAATACACCAACAATTGAAAGGCTAACATCCCAAACAAAATAACGAGGCTAACATCCTGTTAAAGAATGCGCCCCGTAATTTACACTAAGCCAAAATGTTTTTTTATTTAGTGGCTATTTTCTACAAAATGTTTCCCAATTTCACACCCAGATAAATTGTTCTTGGATTTAATGGTCCGTATACGTATCCAGCATCACGTGCCGATCCGTAATCAAAATCATCTTGGAAAGAGTTAAAGATATTCTTCACTCCCAAATCGAATTGTAATTTAACATCTTTTCCTAAATCGAAATGATAGGACAAATTGATTCCCAAATCCATAAAATCATCTGTTTTTACGAGACTTTCCTGAATCTCATTTCCATATTTATCCAACGCTCCGAAAATTTTATTTCCTTCCTCATCGAAGCCAGCACCTAAGTGAACCAATGTCATTGTACCAGTATACGATCCCGATAGCGTTGCTGTAAACTCATGAATTGGTTTCCAGTTCATGGCAAAATATCCGTAATGATGCGGTGTTCTTAAAATTTCATCCGTAGTTGTGCTTTCCTCGTCCGCATCATTACCCTGATCTACCGGATCGTCGTACTTACTAGATTGGATGGTGAAACCCATCTGATAATCGAACTTATAGGAAGGAGCTATTTTAAATTCAAAATTCATTCCTTTTACCACTGCTCCATTGGCATTTTTACGAATCATTACCATATTTCCTTCTGCATCCACATCACTAAATTCGTTGAAAAAAGGATCAATTAACTGTGTATAGAAACCTTCGGCAAGGAAATAAGCTTGTGTTTTACCTAAGGTTTTGGTGTAATCCCAGGATACGGTATAACTATTGGATTTTTCTTCTGTTAAATCAGCTGCCAATTCGTGAATAACACGTCGGGCAGTAGATGCTTCAATATGTAAATCCTCGTCGAAAATTTGTGGTGCTCTAAATCCTCTGGCATAACTCATACGCAATTGAGCTGCTTTTGAAATACCAAATAAAGCATTTGCTCTAGGACTAAATACAGTATTAGAGTAGCTGGAACCATCTGCCGAGTTTTCGATTTTATAAGAATCCATTCGAACGCCCATTAAAAATTTAACAGCCCCCAAATCCCACTTACTTTGAGCGAAAGCTCCTACCGTATTCGAAGTTTGATCGGCAATATTTGTTGTCTCTACAAAAGTGTTATTTGTATAGTCGTAGTAACCTAACTTATCATCTTTCAAGCTATTGTAAACATTCTCCAATCCAAGTACAATATCTGCCGGAGCGAAAAATAATCGATCGAATTTGGTGAAAAACTGTGCTCCTGCAGAGACAGCCAAATCGTCGGTTTGACCATAAGCTCCATAATCTGGAACTGGTGTGACTAATTCCACTCCATTTTCGTCGAGCGTAGTTGCAGCACCATAGTAAGAGTCTCTATCGATACTTTGTCCAGAAGCATAAATGGACAATTTACTGATTCTATCCTGATTAAAATATTGATCCCAAGCAAAACCTCCCGAATTAATTCGATGACTTACTTCTTCGGCAATAGTTGCTTCGTGAGCTTTTAAATTTAGCTTATCGCCACCACGTCGGTACTCATCCACCACATGATATTCGAGCGTTAATTTTGCCAAATCGGAGAAACGATGATAAGCACGCAAACCAGCACTTATATTTTCCATAGTCACCAATTCCGAATAGCCATCCTTATTTCCATCCCAATCGTCGCGTTGCCGATTCATTCCGAATACAAAAATTCCACTTTGATGATCTTCGGATACCACAGAAGCATTAAAATCAGCAGTAATATCGGAAGCAGCACTACCGCTATCGTTAACACCTACTCCGATAATACCGTATTTTAGGCCAGCTTTAAACGAATTACTAATTGGATCTTTGGTGATAATATTAATCGTTCCAGCAATAGCATTGCCACCAAAAAGTGCTGAACCACCACCACGAACAACTTCTACACGTTGAATCATACTTGCTGGAATATGCTCCAAACCATAAACACCAGCCAATCCACTAAAAATAGGACGACTATTGATTAGTATTTGCGTATAAGGTCCCTCCATGCCATTCATACGCACTTGAGAAAAACCACAATTTCCACAATCATTCTCAACACGTAAGCCTGGCGAAAAAACTAAACCGTCGGCCAGCGTTAAAGCTGCTGTTTGTTCCAATAATTTTGTAGAAATTGAATTCACCACAACCGGTGCATCTTTTCGTTGAATTTTGTTTCGGTCGGCAGTAACCACTACCTGATCCAATCCAATAAAATCTTCGGCAATTTTAAACTCAAGAGCCTTATTTACTCCTCCTTTTAGATCAAGTTCTTTTGCTTCTAATTTGTATCCCACGCAGGTGGCAATAACATGGTAATGACCAACCGGCACATTTTCAATTATAAATTCACCTTCGAAATTAGTTACTGCTCCCATACTCGATCCTTCCAAAGCAACACTTGCATAGGGAATTGGTTCGTTACTATTACTATCGATCACTTTTCCTTTTACACTGGTAGTAATATTTTCTGCAGCTACAGAAAATGCAATGCCAATTAGCATAGCAATGCTTATAAATAGATGAGTTAATATCCTCATTTTATTAGAATTTAGGTCGTTGTTTGTGTTTATATATACACAGAATAATCCCAGACGCTATCATCTAGCATCTTGAAAAACTTATGTAATTATTGATTGAAAGGCACCTTATGAAAGGCGTTAAAAAATGGTAATGCTACAAGAAAGCAGGAGGAGCCCTATTACCAAGAATAGATCTTGAGTATTCCTTCTTCACCCGAAGGTGGTAGATATTTATAATCTCAAAAGCTTTTCCAATTAGAGCCGCTAAGAAAAAAATGGTAGTAAGCGAAAAAAGGAAACTTGTAATTTGCTGTAAAGCAAAACATTCGTGTGAAGAATGGTGATGATTTGCAGTTCCGTTGGTACTCCCCGATTTTTGGTATGGGTGAGCGTGAACCATAACATAGCCATGCGAATCTCTATGAACATGAAGATTAAAAACAGCATTACCCGCCAACACCATCATTGCTGGGAGCAGTATACTTACAATTGCTATTTTAAACTTTCTGAAACCGTTCATAAACAAATTAAATTGCTATAATTATCACGGTTCAAAAGTAACCAGTACCAATTCGTTTAACAATACCTAAATGTTGGTATTAGGCAATAAGTATCCTGTTATAAAACACATTTGCCATTCATTTCATTAAAATACTTCCTTATTACCTCTTCGGAAGCTACTAAATCTGAATCCAATACGGGGTTATCTTTTCTAATTCGAGAAATATAATCCTGTTTCGAGCAAATCATTTCGTTGTGGTACAAATACCAAAACTGAACATAAATCCAGAGGTCATTTCCTGGTCCGAATTTAGACCGTAATTCGTAAGCTTTTTCGGTAAGTTCTTCTATTTCGGAGCCAAATCGGTAAAACATATTTTTAAAAGCAAGCGGAGGCACGCCTGTTTGTTTCGCTTCATCGAAACGATAATCGCCAAATTCGATAAGTTGCTGTATTTCTGTTTTCCCTTCAAATTTTGTATCGATAACAGGAAGTATTGATAGTTGTTGCAACAATTTAGAGGAAGAGATGGAAAGCTTATTGTCAATCATTTCAGCAAGGTCGGTAAGTTGATTTTTTAGTGAATCGTTCGCACTTGTCTCTACCAAATTCGAACTGATAATATCCTCTTCACTAAATTTACTTTCCCATTTCACCAAACGATTTATTTCCTGAATAAGTTTCCTAACAAATTGTCTATTATCCGATTGAGAATCGCAGATAATCAGGAAATAATCTTGATATCGAACCATTCTTACCAAAACACCATCAAGTGTAAACTTTAAACTTCTTTTTAAATAAAGACCTTTTTTACGTAGATAAAAGCGAATCTCGGTTTTTGTAGCTACCTTATATAGCTCTGAAAAAGAAAGTAAAGAATGATAAGAAACGGAATACAAGTTTGATTTTTCTCCTATTTTATCGCGAACCAATAACTCCCTCTCACTTTTAATTTCAGTGCTTATATGATTTAAAACTACAAGCCCTTTACGAACTGCACTTTTCAATAAAGAAAGCAGCAACCTATTGGTAGATATCTTAAATTCCTTATCGATATAAACCGCATCATCGGTTTCTGTGGTAAGCATTGCCTCATACTTTGAAATGTCTTTATCGCGAATACTTCCTGGAAATATTTTTTTCCATTTCGAAACATTACGCTTTACATTCAAATATTCGTCGGGTAAAATTAAATGAGGAAAGCGATTACGAAGTGCTAGAACAAAAGAATTGGTACTTTCCGAAGTAGTTACAATAGGATGCAAAGATTCTTGAAAATCATTTTCGGTAAAAATTGCACATTTATAACCATTAGTTACAGCCAGAAAAGCAAACAAAACCTCCTTAATACCAGCACTTAAAATCACAAAATCGAAAGTCGAATTGCTTGCTGCTTCAATAAATTTATCTCTTTTTAACACGGAATATTGTAAGGAGTCCTCCATTTTACTTTTATTAACTTATTTTTGTTTTGAATCTTTGTAATTTTGTTGCCTAATAATCAAAACTAATCAATTTGAAAAAGATAGCTTTTTATATCCTTTTGGGATTTGCAATTTCAACCGTACTATATTCGTGTGCACGAAGAGGAATTCCAACCGGAGGACCTATCGACCATCAAGCTCCCAAGGTTATTTTAACCAAACCTATTAATTACGCCACCAACTTTAAAGGTGGAAAAGTAGAAATTTTCTTCGACGAATTTGTACAACTAAAAGATATAAGTGAAACTTTCACAATATCGCCACCACTTAAAAAGAAACCTTTGGTAAAATTAAAAGGTCGCTCTATTTATGTGAAATTAGAAGAGAAACTTCGCGAAAACACTACTTACACACTCGATTTTGGAACGGGAATTACCGATAACAACGAAGGAAATCCTTTGGGGGAATATCAATTCGTGTTCTCAACAGGGAAACAATTAGATTCATTAAGCATTAAAGGTAAATTAGACAATTCCTTTAATCAATTACCCGTTGAAAAAGCGATGGTAATGGCTTATTTAAATACGAACGATTCTGTTCCTTACTCGGTAATACCAAGTTACGTAGCCAAAACCGATTCGGCAGGATATTTTCAATTGAATAATTTAAGTGCTGGAGATTATAAGTTATTTGCAATTGTGGATGGCAACCGCGACTTTTTTTATAATGGTCCTGGAGAGATGATTGGTTTTAGCAATGAAATTATTACGCCAGCAATTCATACTTACGAGCAATTAGATAGCATTGGAGCCGATTCGGTGAAAATTACTAAAATGATGACCACCGAACCATCGAATATTTACATTAGAATGTTTGATGAAGAAAATCCGCTTCAATACCTTACCACCTTCAAAAGAGACCGAAGAGAACAAATTTATTTCGAATTTAATTCGAAAAGAAAAGATAGTTTAAAAATTGATTTTATTGATGTGGATGAAAAAGAGGATTGGTTTTTATTGGTGAAAAATAAAACGAACGATACGCTATCCTACTGGATTACCGATTCGACCATTTACCAAAGAGATACACTTCTGGCTAAACTGGAATACATGAAAACCGACTCGTTGGGACAACTAATAAATTTTACAGATACGGTAAAATTAAATTACAAAGATCCGAAAAAAGCAAAAGCATCGAAAAAAGAAAAAAAGAATCAGAAACTAAAAATACCTAGCTACGAATTTAAATTTAATGCAAGCAGCACGCAGGATTTAAATAAGAATTTAATTATTGATTTTAATGAACCTCTGGCTCAAATGAATACCGACAGCATTCATTTCTATCAAATTCAGGATACTTTAGAAATCCCTATTGATTATAGCATTGAGAAAGATGCTTCGAACATTCTTCGTTACCATGTTAAAATAAACTGGAAGCCTGAAACTCAATACAAAGTGGAGTTTGATTCTACCGCATTTTTAAATATTTATGGCATATACAGCGATAAGTATGAAGGTAAAATGAAAACTAGAGAAGAAGAATATTATGGAAAAATATTGCTAAATGTAACGAATGTAAAATCGCCTTTGCTGGTACAACTATTAAAGAATAACAAAAGTGAAAATATCATTCAAACTAAAAAGATTTACTCCGATCAAACTGTAATTTTCGATTACTTGGCTCCCGACACCTATATTTTTAAGGTAATTATTGATGCCAATGACAATGGCAAATGGGATACTGGGAATTACAAGGAAGGTTTGCAACCAGAAATGGTACTTTACTTTAGAAAAGAGATTAAAGTACGTTCGTATTTTGAGGTAGAGGATGGTATTTCGATTTCGGAAAGTGGACCAGAAATTAATTTTAATCAGCATTTAATTGATCTGGAACAAAAACGCAAGAAAGAATTAGAAAAAGCCCTGCTGAAAGAAGCGGAACAAAATAAAAAGAAAACAAGAAACAAACAGAACAATTAGATATGTCAGTACTATTGGAATTTGCTATTTTCCCAACCGACAAAGGAGATAGCGTAAGTAAACAGGTTAGTAAGGTAATTAAATTGATCCGCGAAAGCGGTATTAGCTACCAACTAACAGCAATGGGAACGCTGATTGAAACAGATGGATTACCGGAAGCTTTAGCGCTTGTAAATAGTTGTTATGATGTTTTAGCAGAAGATTCGGAACGAGTTTACACTACAATGACGATTGATATTCAGAAGAACAAGCACAATCGACTAAAAACAAAAGTGGAAGCCATCGAAAATAAAATTGGCAAGGTGAACAGGTAAGGTTCAAGGAACAAGTGTCAAGTGACAAGGAACAAATCTCATCTCTCGCATCTCAAATCTCAAGAAAATTCTCGAATGAAACATGTATTCCCATTTAAGTACAGTATTTTCTCCAAAAGAACCATTTTGGTTCTGCTTCTGCTTCTGCTTATGGGAACATTTGCTGTAAAAGCACAGTGCTTGGAGAATAACTTTGCTTTTCAGTCGGGCGAAAAATTAGTTTTTAGAGGATATTACAATTGGGGATTTATTTGGGTGGCAGCCGGAGAAGTTAGTCTATCGGTTCGAACCACTAAGTTTCAGAACAAAAAGACATTTAAAATTGAGGGTGAAGGCAAAAATACAAAGGCGTTTGACTGGTTTTTTAAACTTAGAGATACGCTTACCTGTTATGCCGACACAAAAACTCTTGCTCCTCTCTATTTCGACAGGCGAACGCATGAGGCCAAATACGATGCGCATCATGAGTACTGGTTCGATTATGAGAAAAACCAGATTAGATCGAAAATTCAGAAACGCGACAAAGCGGTGAAGTTCGACACGCTAAAAAATAAGCCTTGTACTTTCGATATTTTATCGGTGGCTTACTATGTGCGCAATCTCGATTTTGCGAAATACAAAAAAGGCGATAAAATTCCTCTTTCGATGCTGGTCGATAACGAAATTCACTCCCTATACATTCGCTTTCGCGGATTAGAAACGATCAAAACCAAATCGGGCGAAAGCTTTGAGTGCCTTAAATTCTCTCCTCTTTTGGTGGAAGGAACCATGTTTAAAGGCGGCGAAGACATGACGGTTTGGTTGAGTAACGACGACAATCGAATTCCTATAATGGTGGAAGCAAAAGTACTGGTTGGCAGCGTTAAAGGGCTTTTGGAAAGCTACGAAGGATTGCGAAACACCAAAAATTCACTTTTCAAAAACGAGAAAGGAAATTTAGAAATTGCGGAATAAAACGAAGACTACAACTGATTCGTATATCAGAATAAATTAGTAGTAAGTTATAGCCTGACAAGCACAGCTTGTTTAAAGTCAGAGTTTGATTTTACTGGAACTTTTGCTTTTCCTGTTCGGCAATAAGAGTATTTGCAGCAAAGCGGGTAATTACGCAACTAAAAACTCCGCTTTTAATCTTAACGAGTGGTTTGCACAAAAAAAATTACCATTTTTTACATTATTCCTGGCATTTCTTCTTCGGCAACAGCTAAAAATGAACTCATATTTCAACTCCGAAGAGAAAGTAGCCAAAATGTCGTTCAAATTGACCATTTTATATGAGGAAATGAGCTCGTTTATGTTCAAATCGCGTATTTTATATCAGAATTGGTCGCAATTACATTCAAATCGACCATTTCACATCAGAAATACCGAATTTGAACTTCAAATTGCTCATTGCCGAAGAGATTAACCTTCAATTTTATAGAAACGAGTTCAATTCTGATGAGAAATCTGCCAAATTGTCCTTCTAATTGCAATTCCGGGGAAGAATTGCCCCCATTGAACTTCAATTACTCTATTCCGTTGAGTTTGCGCTATTATTACATGTGAAAAGATAATTTCAGAGAGAAACGACACTAGCTCCACCCTACAAATAGGTCTTCGCAAAAGCTTCGGCAGCTATTTCAAGGTAAACTCCTGCATTTTTAATAGAATCCTCAATCCCGGAAGCATAACTTGAAACTTCGGCAATGTGCTCAATTTTCAATTCCTTTATTCTATCAGGTTTCAAATCAATCAATCCGCAAAAAATCGCGAGCTTTTGATCGGTAATGGAATCCAATACGCCGCGAATCACTTTTCCCGAGAAGGTCTGCTCATCCAATTTTCCCTCTCCGGTAATGATCCAGTCGGCACCTTTGATGTTTGTATCAAATTTTGCCTCTTTCTTAATTAAATCGATGCCTGAATTCAACACAGCATTTAAAAACAGAATACAACCTGCTCCCAAACCACCTGCTGCACCTGCACCACTTATTCCCTGCAAATCGACCTCAAATTGTTTCTGCACCACCTCATTAAAATTCTGTAATCCGGCATCTAATTCCAATACCATTTTAGGCGTTGCACCTTTTTGCGGAGAATAAATATAGGCAGCTCCATTCTCACCATACAAAGGATTGTCAACATCGCAGGCAAGTTCAAACTTCACCTCTTTTAGTTTGGGGTGTACTGCCGAATTATCAATGAAATTAAGGCGTATTAAATCTTCTCCAAGTCCTTTTAACTCACCATTATCTTTATCGAAAAAAGAATATCCCAAGGCACGCGCCATGCCCAAACCAGCATCGTTGGTAGCACTTCCACCTATTCCTAAAATAATATGCTTCACACCGCGGTTCAGTGCATCTATAATTAATTCGCCGGTTCCATACGTACTCGTTAGCATCGGATTTGCCTCATCGCCATTCAGCAAACAAATACCCGAAGCTGCTGCCATTTCGATATATGCAGTTTTCTTTCCGGCAGAGTATAAGTAGGAAGCTTTAATTTTTCGATGCAAAGGATCGTGCACCTTAACAGATAGTATTTCTCCTTCGAGATAAAAATTCAGCACTTCGATGGTTCCATCGCCACCATCGGCCAAAGGAAGTTGAATGATTTCGATATCGGAGGTATGTTTTCTGATTCCTCTCTCAACAGCCTCACAAAACTGCATTCCGCTTAAAGAACCTTTAAATTTATCGGGAGCAAGTATTATTTTTTTCATTGGTGATATTAGCATACAATCAAAACGACTTAAACCTGCACCTTATCGGCAACATGAAAAAAAAGAAGCTTACTTCTTAGCCATTTTAATTTCGAATAATTTAGGCCATCTTTTACCAGTAACAAATAATCTACCACCAATCGAATCCCAAGCAATTCCATTCAACACCTCATCTCCCTCTACCAATATTTTCTTATCTGCAAATTTTAAAATTTTGGCCAAATTTAAATTTCCTTCTACTCTTCCCGTTTCCGGATTTATAATTACGATACGATCGGTAAGCCAAACATTCGCATAAATTTTTCCGTTGATATATTCCAATTCGTTTAAATTGGTAACCATTCCTGCCTCGTCATACACTTCAATAACACGCTTTCTACTATAATTATCGGCATCGAGCACAGTAAGCACATTCGTTCCATCCGAAATAATTAGTTCATCATTTATCGAAGTAATACCCCAACCCTGATTGTTCGTAGTATTTGGTTCGAAAGTATCCTTCTGATCAAAAGTCACTGGATCTACAACAAAAACCTTTCGTGAATTCCAGGTCAACTGAATAATTTTTCCTTTCGAATAAGTAATTCCTTCGCCAAAATATTCCTGCTCTAAATTCTTCACCGAAAGAGCCTCTCCATTTTCCAATTTTACTTTTCTCAAAGTCGATTCTCCTTTTTGTCCGGTTCCTTCGTAAAGATATCCTTCATGATAAAACAAACCTTGCGTATAGGAGCCTCTATCATGAGGATACTCATTAATTATTTCATAGGAATATTCTACTGGAGGAACATTCGATTTCAAATTTACATAGGTAGAAACCAAACCAATAGTACCATCCTCATGGTAAGCCATCACTTTCAGATCTTGCTTTCCCATTTTTTCATCCCGAGGAGTCCATTTCATATTCCATGGCTCCTTTTTCAGACTGCCAATTAAGCTTTCATTCGCCCAAAACTGCACAGAGTCTATAGCTGCAGATTTTCTTCTTGGATTCATTTTTATGTCAATAGCTTCTCCCATGGAAAATAAATCTGCCCGATGAGGTTCTTTTAATCGTAAGGTATTTACAATCACCATTGTTGTTTCCGTCGGCTCTTCAGAACTTTTACCTGCAAGTTTATTTTTAGTTGCACCATTACCATTGCAGGCAACTATAAGTAGCGAACAAAGAAGAGATAAGAAAAAGCGAGTGTTCATAGTATTTCTTTTTAGGATAACACAATCTGTTAAAAACGACATTAGGTTTTGTATGCAATACGGTTTTACGAACTTTAAAATTAGCTAAAAAATAAAAAACTGTCCCGATCAATCAGGACAGTTTATATTATTTTAAGATTTCCCATTCATAACCATCTTTGGTATCTTTTACAACAATACCTAAATTGGTTAATTCATCTCTTATTTTATCGGCAGTAGCCCAATCTTTATTCTTTTTAGCCTCATCACGAGTCGAAAGCAGCAAACGAACCACCTTATCCAGTATTTCGTTATTTTCTCCTGCTTCGCCTTCCTCTTTCAAACCCAAAACATCGTACACCAAGTTATCATACAATTCCTTTAAGCTTGCAAAATCCAGAGCAGTAATCTTCTCTTTTCCTGTCGCTAATGAATTAATCATTTTCACACCATCAAATAGGTGAGCAATTAATATCGGAGTATTAAAGTCATCATTTAAAGCCTCGTAGCATTTTGTTTTTAATTCTGCCACAGCATTCGTAGATACTTCCGATACTTTAATTTTATCGATAGTTTCAACAGCAGTCATTAAACGTTTAAAGCCTTTTTCGGCAGCCTGAAGTGCATCGTTCGAGAAATCCAACGGACTGCGATAATGAGCCTGCAACATAAAAAAGCGAATGGTCATTGGACTGTATGCTTGTTCCAATACATCATTCTCTCCCGAAAACATAGCCGATAAATTCACAAAGTTTCCTAAGGATTTACCCATTTTTTGGCCGTTAATGGTTATCATGTTGTTATGCATCCAGTATTTTACCGCTTCGTGTCCATTCGCACCTGTCGATTGCGCAATTTCACATTCGTGATGTGGAAACTGCAAATCCAAACCACCTCCATGAATATCAAATTCGGCACCTAAATATTTCTGACTCATTGCAGAACATTCCAAATGCCATCCTGGAAATCCATCACTCCATTTCGAAGGCCAACGCATAATATGTTCGGGACTTGCTTTTTTCCAAAGTGCGAAATCGAAACTATTTTTCTTTTCACTTTGTCCATCCAAATCGCGGGTATTCGAAATTAATTCTTCAATTTTTCTTCCAGACAACTTACCATAGTCGTATTTTTCGCTGTATGCTTTTACATCAAAATATACAGAACCATTACTTTCGTAGGCAAATCCATTGGCAAACAATTTTTCAATCACCGCCATTTGCTCAATAATATGACCCGATGCTCGAGGTTCAATACTTGGCTTCAATACATTCAAAGCCTCCATATCATTGTGATAACGATCGGTGAAAAACTGTACAATTTCCATTGGTTCCAGTTCCTCTAAACGCGCTTTTCTCGCAATTTTATCCTCACCCTCATCTGCATCATTCACCAAATGTCCTACATCGGTAATGTTTCTAACGTAGCGTACTTTATATCCTAAATGTTTTAAGTAACGAAAAACCAAATCGAAGGTAATTGCTGGCCGGGCATGACCTAAATGCGCATCTCCATATACCGTAGGACCACATACATACAACCCAACATGAGGAGCATTAATGGGTTCGAACAACTCTTTTTTACGACTTAGGGTATTATAAATGAATAACTTATTTTCCATAACTGTAATATAATCGAAATTCTATTGGGACTGTAAAATTATAAAAAATTATTGCTCGCCATAAAATATCTTGCGAATAACTTTAGAATTCTGATAGATAGAATCCATTTTTAATGATTTCTGACTTCCACGAGCAGAAATTAGTCGAATTGAAATTCTTTTCAATGCCAAAATTATTACCCCAATTCAAGTTTAATATTTACAGAAGCTCTATAATTTAATCTTTATTATTGTATCTATTGATTCCTTCACTATCTTTGCAGTAGAAATATTCTATCCAATATCCATAGTTGCGATTACTGTCATCAGTAAGAAAACCAAAAAAAACATTCACATCCTCTTTGAATGTAAAGGAAAATCAACAAAGGAATAACAACAAGAATAATATAGAAATGGTCCAAACCTGGATAGTATAAATGCAGTTCATAAACTGATAAGAAAATCATAAAAATGGAATCGTACTTAAAGCACAATAAATACATTTTTTATTCTTACTTTAAACTATAAATCTGCTACGGGATCAATTCTATTGTAGAATTACAAAATTTAAAAAATGTCAAAAAAAAATAAAAAAGAACATAGAAAAGGAGGGCAACAACTTAATCGCCAGACTTTATCAAAACTAATAGATGGGATATTTGCACAAAACCCAACTAAAACACTCAATTACAAACAAATTTCAAGCGAATTAGGAATAAAAGACATGGGTACTAAACAGCTCGTAGTCGGAATTCTTTGCGATTTGGTTGATTTAGAGGTATTGAGTGAAATTTCAACCGGAAAATACAAACTAAAATCGAAAATGGGCAACATTACCGGTAAGGTGGATATGACTGCCCGAGGATCTGCCTTTATTGTTTCAGAAGAAATTGAAGAAGATGTTTTTGTATCTCAAGGCAATTTAAATCGTGCTTTGCATGGCGATATTGTGAAAGTATCCTTGTATGCACGTAAAAAAAGCAAACAACCCGAAGGAGAAGTGGTTGAAATCATCAAGAGAAAGAAAACCACATTTGTGGGAATTGTTGATGTTTCTAAGAACTACGCATTCTTGGTTTCTTCCGGAAAACAAATGCCTTACGATATCTTTATTCCACTACCAAAGCTAAATGGCGCTCAAAACGGCGATAAGGCAATTGCACAAATCACTGAATGGCCAAAAAAATCGAAGAATCCAGTTGGTCAAATTACAACTGTTTTAGGAAAACCCGGCGAAAACAATACCGAAATGCATGCCATTCTTGCGGAGTTCGACCTACCACATATTTTCCCTGAAAATGTAAATGTAGCAGCCGAGGATATTTCGGAAGAAATTACCAAAGAAGAAATTGCGCTTCGTAGAGATTTTAGAGATGCAACTACCTTTACTATCGATCCGCACGATGCGAAAGATTTCGATGATGCTTTATCCATAAAAATGCTTGAGAATGGCAATTGGGAAATTGGTGTTCACATTGCAGATGTTACCCATTACGTAAGAAAAGGAAGTATTATTGAACAGGAGGCTTTCGACAGAGCAACCTCTGTTTATTTGGTAGATAGAGTAGTTCCAATGTTACCAGAGCGTTTGTCGAACGGAATTTGCTCCTTGCGCCCTAATGAGGAAAAATTAACTTTTTCTGCCGTTTTCGAGATGGATGAAAATGCAGATATTATTAATACTTGGATTGGGAAAACCGTTATTAATTCGAACCGACGATTTACCTACGAAGAAGCACAGGATATTATTGAAACCGGAAAAGGAGATTTTAGTGAGGAAGTTCTTGAATTAGATAAACTTGCTAAGCTACTTCGTAAAAGAAGGTTCAAAAAAGGAGCTATTGATTTTGATCGTTTCGAGGTAAAATTTGAAATTGACGAAACAGGAAAACCAACCCGCGTGTATTTTAAAGAATCGAAAGACTCAAACAAATTAATTGAGGAATTTATGCTTTTGGCCAACAGACGGGTGGCTGAAGTTATTGGACGTGTTCCAAAAGGAAAAACTGCAAAAACTTTTATTTACAGAACTCACGATCAGCCAAATCCTGAAAAGCTAAATACCTTTAACCAATTTATTCAAAAATTCGGATACAGTCTTAAAACTAGCAGTGCCAGTGCAATTTCTACCTCATTAAATACATTACTGCACGATGTAAAAGGGGAAAGTATTCAAAATTTAGTAGAAACTTTAGCGATTCGCTCCATGGCAAAAGCCGAGTACTCTACCATAAATATTGGTCACTACGGTTTGCATTTCGATTATTACTCTCACTTCACCTCGCCAATTAGAAGGTATCCCGATATGATGGCTCACCGATTGTTAGAGAAATACTTCTCGGGAGCTAAGTCGGTGAACAAAGAAAAATACGAAGAATACTGCCAACATTGTAGTGAAATGGAGCAAAAAGCTGCAAATGCAGAACGAGCATCTATAAAATACAAACAGGTGGAATTCATGCAAGAACATCTCGGACAAGAATTTATTGGAACAATTTCAGGAGTTACCGAATGGGGTTTTTACGTAGAATTGGATGAAAATAAATGCGAAGGAATGGTTTCCATTCGTGAGCTGGAAGATGATTTCTACGAATTCGACGAGGACAACTACTGCATTGTAGGTCGCAATCATCGTAAAATTTATCAGTTAGGAGATAAGGTTGAAATTTTAGTTGCCAAAGCCAATTTAGTTGCCAAACAATTAGATTTTGTGTTAGCCGATTCTGAGAAAAAAAAATAATTTAGAATTCAAATATAAACTAAGGTCGGACTTCTTTTTTTTGAAATCCGACCTTTTCTATTGTTAATCACACCAACTAGGTACAATATCTTAATAAATCATAAAATAAGAGGCATCATTTCATTCGTCCACTCTTTTTATGTAATTTTGATTGAGACCAATATACATTAACAAAGGTAAGGTTCCGCATGAAGAAGATTTTAATTATTGATGATGACCCAACGATATGCCTGATGCTTCAGGGCTTACTAAAGCGTAAAAACTTTGATGCCGATACAGTGTTTTCTGCTGGAGAAGCATTAAAAAGATTGGAAAACAATCAATTTAACCTGGTATTAAGCGATTTTCGCTTACCCGATTTTGATGGCTTGGAACTTCTTCAGAGAATTAAAGCCATGCATCCGCAAGTTCCTGTAATTATTATGACTTCGTATGCAGATATTAGAACTGCGGTGAATGCAATTAAAATGGGAGCATTCGAATACGTAACCAAACCTCTTAATCCCGACGAGATTCTTTTATTAATCAACTCTGCTCTTGCAAAATCGGAAACTCCGAAGGATTCTAAAAATCCGAAAGAAAAAAAGAACAAGGAAGAAGTTGATTTTGTGCGTGGTAACAGTTCCAATTCCTTACAAATAGATCAATATATTAAATTGGTAGCACCTACCGATATGTCTGTAATTATTGAAGGAGAAAGTGGAACCGGAAAAGAAATTGCAGCCCGACGAATTCACTTTGATAGCAAAAGAAAGAAAAAAGCTTTTATAGCTGTTGACTGTGGTGCATTATCTACCGATTTAGCTGGAAGCGAACTGTTCGGACACATTAAAGGCTCTTTTACCGGAGCTATCAACGATAAAGAAGGTCAGTTTGAAGCAGCACAAGGTGGCACCTTATTTCTGGATGAAATAGGAAACCTATCCTACGAAATTCAGGTAAAGCTTTTAAGAGCCTTACAAGAACGTAAAGTGAGACGAATTGGTAGCAATAAAGATATTGATGTAGATGTTCGTATTGTTGTAGCAACCAACGAAGACTTATCTGTTTCTGTAAATAATGGTGAATTTAGAGAAGACCTTTACCATCGTTTAAACGAATTTAAAATTACGGTTCCAGCCTTGCGAAACCGCATTGAAGATATCGAACTATTCTCGAATTACTTTCTTGAACTTTCTAATAATGAACTAAATAAAGATATCGCTGAATTTAGCACCGAAGTTTTGGAAAAATTCAAATCGTATTCGTGGCCAGGTAATTTAAGAGAGCTTAGAAATGTTGTAAGAAGATCCGTTTTGCTAAGTCCTGACAATAAAGTAGAACTTATTAGTTTACCTAACGAAATATTAAATGATAGTGCCAATAGTGGTTTTATTGTAGAAGGTTCCAACCTTAAATTAATTCAGGCAGCAAACGAAAAGGAGTTGATCATGTCAACACTTCGAAAAGTAAACTATAACAAATCGAAAGCTGCACGCTTGCTTAATATCGACCGAAAAACTTTATACAATAAAATTAAACAATACAACATAGACATTTAATAGGTAGCCTACACAACAATTTCACTTTGTATGGATGCAATAACGGTATTTGTATTCGTGGTAAGTGCTTCAATCAATTCTCCTAACTCTTTGTCGTTAAGATTAATATTTTCTTTTTTATGAAGAAGGCCTTCCAATTTGGTTAAAATAGGAACTACACTTATCACTCGAAGTTGCTGAAAGGACGAGAGCATTTTATGTGCGATTTCGCCAATTGCTAAATAGTTTTTACTCCTTAATGCTGTATTCATGCGCTCTACATTCTCCTTTGCAGAGATAATAAACTGCTCCAAAATTTGGTTTACTAATTCCTGATCATCCAAAGTAAATTGCTTAATCTGCGATAAATCAAAAAGATCATCCAAATAAATCTTGTCAGAACTAATTGATGCGGGACTCTGTTGTTCGGTCTCGCAAAATAAGTCATGTAACATAGCCAATAAAACAGTTTCATCGAATGGCTTTACCAAACACTCCGTCATTCCCGACTCTATGTATTTTTTCAGATCAGCTTCTCTCACATTTGCCGTTAAAGCAATAATTGGAATTTCAGACTTTTTACTTTCCTCCATCTTTCTAATATTCTCACAAAGCTCTATCCCTCCCATTTCGGGCATATGAATATCCGTAAGAAGTAGATCGTAACTTTTTTGTTGAATTAATTCCAATGCTTTAGAACCATCCTCCACAAAATCAGCCCTTAATCCCCAACTCGCAAAAATAGTTTTTAATAGTAACAAACTGTAGGGATCGTCATCGGCGGCCAAAAACGATTTTTGCCTTAAATAATCGGGAATTGAAAGCTCTTTTAGTTCACTATTTTCGGTAGCAATCTCTTTCGATTCCAATAAGGGAATTCGCAAAGTAAAACAAGAACCTTCTCCTATCTCACTCTCCACAAACAAATCGCCACCCAACAATCGCGATAATCTTCGGCTAATTGCCAAGCCCAATCCCGTTCCACCATATTTTCTTGCCGAAAACGAATCTGCCTGACTAAAATCTTCAAAAATAGCATCTAATTTACTCTCCTCAATCCCAATTCCTGTATCAATTACATTCACTTCAAAAACAAAATAATTATCCATTTTAATAAGCGATGCTTTAATCGTAACAGCACCCTTTGAAGTAAACTTTATAGCATTACTCCCTAAATTCAATAAAATTTGTTTAATTCGAAACGGATCACTTTCTAAATGAATTAAAGAATCCCCATCGTACTCCCAGGTAAAATCAATTTCTTTATTTTCCGTATTCACTTTCAGAACATCGTAAACATCAAAAACAAGTGAATGCGGGTGAAACGCTATATTTTCAATATGCAGTTTTCCTGCTTCTATTTTCGATAAATCAAGAATTTCATTTACCAATCCTAACAAATGTTTCGACGAATTTTTAAGAACCCTTACGAATCCTTTTTGTTGTTCTTCCAATTTTGTTTTATTTAGCTGATTGGTAAAACCAATAATCGCATTCAGAGGAGTTCGAATTTCGTGACTCATTATGGCCAAAAAATCTTCCTTCACTTTCGCCAATTTTTCCGCATTTCCTTTCGCAACAATTAATTCCTTTCTATAAAAATTACTTTTAGTGATATCAGTAAGAATAAAAATTATAAACAAGATCCCTAAAATAAATCCTACAATAATTATTACAGAAATAACAAAAATGGAATTACTTGCAATATTTTTTGCGCTTTCCGATTCATGAGTTAGTTGCTGTAACCTTTCTGTTTCAAGTTGGCGCAAAAGCACCTTTATCTTATCCCACATCAACGAATTTTCCTCCACCAACCGCAACTCTTCATTCGAAACAATCTCTCTGTTCAATCTTTCTTTCGCCTGAGCAACCAATAACATATTTTCAAGACTTCTCAATAAACTATCCGTTTGTGGCAAATAACTAGTATCGACCTGAACACGGGTGCGTTGAATAACTGTTTCAATAGAATCTATTTTTGTCTCGCTCTTTTTGCCACTAAAAAGTCTAGCTACAAATCCTTTCTTCTTTGTTTCTTTTACCTCAGTAGGAGTAACCAAAGTATCTAAAGTAGTGGTAGTAGTAGTTGTCGTTTTAATTTTAGTTTTTGCAGCTCCAGAAACCTCACTAAGCTGATCCATTGCTATTTGGGAAAGGTTTTCCTTTTCTTTTGACCGTTTTAATTCAACAAATTTCTCTAATTTATCGGCACGTTCCTCCAACAAATAGTTCATTGAATCAATTAAAAAAAAAGATTTACTACTAGTAGCACTATAATATCTAAGTGAATCCAAATCGCTTTGAATCTCTATAATATTTTCGGCATAATTAGCCAAATATTGTTCCTTTTTGGTTAATGAATAAATTCTGATTTTATTTTCGGCTTCCGACAAATTCGTTAAAATCCGATTCATTCGGGCAATTTCGGCATCTGGTTTTGATAGAAATACAACTGAATCAAGAAGTTTATTATACGACTGATAAGCAATAAGTACCGAAGCAATTATAGCCAGAAATACAAATATGTACCCCGAAACTACTTTTATCTTTATATTACTTCTATTCTCAGTCACCAGCTATATTTATAAGTTCTATCTGTTCCACATTACATTTATAAATCAATAAGATAAAGTTAGTAAGAATTTTTTTAGTCATTAGCTCTGGTTGTTGAAATCTAGTTTTTATACACATGGGGATTTTATACACAAAAAATGGGGAAATATTCCCCAAGCTTAATTTGGCAACTTTTCAACAAATCTATCCTGCTAAATCACAACAATAAAATTTACTGCTGATAATCTTACACTTAGCATATCTCAGTTAAGAAAAAATGAGGAAATAAAATCTTGGCATGATATTCACATATATAGGAGAAACAAGATTGTGAAACCAAATCTCTAAAAATTAATTTATGAAACGTATTCTTATAGCATTGCTGATTGTTCCTTTATTTTTTTCTTGTAATCAGAAAGAATTAAAACAATTAAGAGAGCAAAATCAGCAACTAACTGTAATGGCTCAAGAAAAAGATTCTTCTATTAATGAATTTGTTGAATCCTTAAATTCAATTGAAGAAAACCTTGAAATAATAAAGCAAAAAGAAAATATTATTGCAGTTAACTCCGAGAATCCAAGTCAATCTCAAAAGCAAAAAATTGCAAGCGATCTATCTTCCATTAATAATTTATTGGAACAAAATAAATTGAAAATAGAAGAATTAGATAAAAAACTAAATAACAGCTGGTACCAAAACTCAAAACTACGCAAGTTAACCGATCGTTTAAAAACAGAATTAGAAGCTAAAGAAGGCGAAGTAATTGTTTTAAACGAAAAGGTAGCAAAACTGAATATTGAAGTAGAAAACCTGAATGGACAAGTTAGCGAGTTAAGTGGAACCGTAGTAGCTTTGAATACTGAAAACGAAAACAAAGCGAAAAAAATAGAAAACAAAACAAACGAACTGAATACAGCTTTCTATGCATTCGGAACTAGCAAAGAATTGCAGGATAAAAATATTATCAGCAAAGACGGTGGATTTATCGGAATAGGAAAAACTGCCGTTCTAAACAAAGATTTTGATACAAGTGAATTTGAAAAAATTGATATCACCAAAGTTACTACTATTCCTGTTATCGGGAAGAAGATTAGTATTGTAACCAATCATCCAAGTAGCTCTTATAAGGTTGAGGGAGTCGAAACAGTTGAAGGTATTACAATTCTTGATCCAGTTGAATTCTGGAAGTCTTCAAAGTATTTGGTAATCGCGGTAAGATAATCAATACATGGTTGAGTTTTAAGGTTGTCCAAGAAAGGCTGTCAGGAGTGGCGGCCTTTCTTATGCGTTCTATTTTGTAAGCAATATTTCTAAAGATACAACTGTTTTGATTGTTACTTAGTTTTTGTATTTTAGTATCTTAATTTGATTTAAATAAAGATAACAATCATGAAAGAAGCATACCAAATCAATAAGATTTATTCTATAATCCTAATATTAGCTGGATTAATCGGAATTACAGCAAGATACTTTGAAGTAGGTGATTGGCAATTTACAGCCTTAATTCCTGCTTTTTTTGGCCTTGTATTATTCTTTTGCACCACAGGAATTCAAAACGAGAATGCTGTAATTGGACATGTTGCTGCACTACTAACAAGTCTTTTAATTATTATGTCGGTGGTAATGCTTTCGAAAGGCATTTTAGGCGATGCCGGATGGAGCCGAAAGCAATGGATATTCCTAATTGTAATTGTGGGTGGAATATGGAGTTTACGCAGTCAGATAGTGTATTTTAAAACACAACGAAAAAGAAAAGCCTCAAAAAACAAGAGCTAAAAAAAAGCCCTAATGGGCTTTTTCTTTATTTGTGTTCTTTTATAAAGTATTTTCTCTGAAACAGTAAAATGAATGATACTCCGATGGTTATGTAGGAATCGGCAATATTAAACACCGGACGAAAGAAAATATAATGTTCTCCTCCCCACATCGGAATCCATTCTGGAAATCTTCCTTCTATAATTGGAAAGTAAAGCATATCTACCACTTTGCCATGTAAAAAGGAGGCATATCCACCAGCATCTGGCATAAAAGTAGCAACCTGATAGTAACTATCATTAAAAATCAAGCCGTAAAAAGCACTATCGATAATATTTCCCATTGCTCCAGCAAATATTAAAGCGATAGAAATTATTAATCCCAAAGGAGCTTTCTTAGTAGCAATATCGTATAGATACCAACCAATACCACAAACAGCAAAAATTCGAAACAAGCTTAAAAGAATTTTTCCCCACTCGCCTTCCAGTTCCATTCCGAAGGCCATTCCATTGTTTTCAATGAAATGAATCAAAAACCAGTCTCCAAATACCGAAAACTCTTCTCCCAACATCATATGGGTTTTGATCCAAATTTTTACTACCTGATCCAATATCAGAAGTACCACAATAAGTGCTATCGATTTTTTAAATAAAGACATATTGACTAATTAATCGTTAACTGCAAATCTATTTCAAATAACTAAAACCCTTGCTTGTAAACAAAAATGATTGGAAGAATATTCTTCCAATCATTAAGATATATTCAAGAAAAGATCTTACTGTTTGTTTTTAGCCTCGATACTTAAAGTGGCGTGAGGAACAGCACGAAGCCTTTCCTTGGCAATTAAATTACCAGTCTCGCGACAAATACCATAGGTTTTATTCTCAATGCGAATCAAAGCTACTTCCAAATGAGAAATAAACTTAGACTGACGTTCAGCTAAACGCCCTGCTTCTTCTTTCGATAATACAGAAGCCCCTTCTTCCAATACTTTAAAAGTAGGCGAAGTATCTTCGGTATCATTTCCAGAACTATTCGAGATCACTGCTTTTAAAGTCAAGTAATCTTTTCTCGCTTTTTCAAGTTTTGCATTAATCAATTCTTTGAATTCCTGCAACTCTTCGTCTGTATATCGCTTCTTTTCTGTCATTGTTTCTATTTTTTTTAAAGATAACAAAAAATCGATTATTCACTAACTTTTTCAATCTTAATAAAGCTCTCTACACCTTGCTCAATCTCTACTGCTTTAGCTTCATTAGCTGCTAATTTCTCTACTAATTCGATACTAACAGCTAAAGTTTGACTCCCAATATATTCTTTATGAGTAAGTACCGCTTCATTAATAGAATCATGCATCATAATTTGAAGCTTAATTTTATCGGTTACTTCAAAATCACTATCCTTTCTTAAATTCTGAATTCTATTGATAAACTCTCGTGCAATACCTTCTTTACGTAATTCATCGGTTATGTTTACGTCCATTGCAACAGTAAGTTTTCCTTCATTGGCAACTAACCAACCTGGAATATCTTCCGAAACAATTTCAACATCTTCGGGAGTCAAGCTGATATTTTGGTCGTTTACCACAATGGTATAACTACCCTCTTTCTCGAAAGTAACAATATCTTCTTGATTCATTTTACCTATTACAGCAGCAATTTGTTTCATTATCTTTCCATGCTTAGGCCCTAAGGTCTTAAAGTTAGGTTTGATATTTTTCACTAGAACGCCTGTTGTATCTGTAATAAATTCCATTTCCTTCACATTAATTTCGGAAAGAACAATGTGTTTAATTGCCTCTAACTGAGGAATCATAGAATCGTCAAGAATAGGAATAATAATCTTACTTAATGGCTGACGCACACGTATTTTCACTTTTCGACGCAATCCCAGGGACATGGACGAAATTTTTTGTGCCATATCCATTCTTTCTTCCAAGGCAATATCAATTACTTCTGCTTCGTATTTTGGAAAATTCACCAAATGAACCGATTCTTCGGTAAAACGACCAGTAACTGAATTCAAATCTTTAAACAATTGATCCATATAGAAAGGAGCAATTGGAGAAGCCAAAATAGAAATGGTTTCTAAACATCTGTATAGCGTTTGGTAAGCAGAAATCTTATCCGTAGAATATTCTCCGCCCCAATATCTTTTACGACACAAACGAACGTACCAATTCGATAGATTTTCATTTACAAAATTCTGAATAGCACGACCAGCACGAGTTGGTTCGTAAGCTTCGTAACACTCTTCTACTTCTTTAATTAATGAATTTAAAAGAGAAAGAATCCAACGATCTATTTCAGGACGGTCTTCCATTGCAACATCAGCTTCCGAATAGGTAAATTGATCGATGTTAGCATATAATTGGAAGAAACTATAGGTATTATAGAGAGTACCGAAGAATTTACGACGAACTTCTTCAACGCCACCTAAATCAAATTTTAAATTATCCCAAGGCTGTGCATTGGTAATCATATACCAACGTAAAGGATCCGAACCATATTTTTCTATGGTAGTAAATGGATCCACTGCATTACCAAGACGTTTCGACATCTTGTTTCCAGAAGCATCCAATACCAAACCGTTAGAGATAATATTTTCGAAAGCTACCCCATCGAAACACATGGTTGCAATAGCGTGCAGTGTAAAGAACCATCCGCGAGTTTGATCCACACCTTCAGCAATAAACTGAGCTGGGAACAATTTGTCGAAATTCTCTTTATTTTCGAATGGATAATGTTGTTGTGCATATGGCATTGCTCCTGAATCGAACCAAACATCGATCAAATCGAGTTCACGAACCAATTTTTGACCAGTTTCACTCACCAAAATTAAACCATCTACGTAAGGACGGTGCAAGTCGAATTTCTGGTAATTTTCTTTACTATTATCGCCTTCCACGTAATCAGCAAGAATATTTTCGGTCATGAAACCCGCTTTGATTGATTTTTCAATCTCAGCTTTTAATTCGGCTACAGAACCAATACACTTAATTTCAGCGCGATCCTCACTCACCCAAATTGGAAGTGGTGTTCCCCAATAACGAGAACGGGAAAGGTTCCAATCTTGTAAATTCTCCAACCATTTTCCGAACCTTCCCTCACCAGTTGATTTAGGTTTCCAGTTAATGGTTTTATTTAGTTCGATCATACGATCGCGAACTTTTGTTGTTTCGATGAACCAAGAATCCAAAGGATAGTAAAGAATTGGTTTATCGGTTCTCCAGCAATGAGGATAGTTGTGGACGTGTTTCTCCACTTTAAAAGCCAAGCTATCTTTCTTCAAAGCAACTGCAATATCAATATCCAAAGTTGCGTCGTTCTCGGTTAAAGTAGTATCGTAAGCGTTTTTCACAAAACGACCAGCATACTCTTTATAAGCCTCAACATTCACATATTCTTTAACAAATTCCTCGCTTAAATCTTCAATTTTAAAGAATTTACCGGTACGATCAACCATTGGTTGCATTTTACCTTCTTTATCGCGAAGAATTAGTGGAGAAATTCCTGCCACTTTAGCAACCCGATCATCATCTGCACCAAAAGTTGGAGCAATATGAACGATACCAGTACCATCTTCAGTGGTAACAAAATCGCCAAGAATAACGCGGAAAGCATCCCCTTCTGGTTTTACTAAAGGCATTATTGGTTCGTAACGTAAACCTTCCAACTCAGTTCCTACGTGTTCCGAAAGTTTCTTAAAAGTTAAGCGTTTGCCACCAACTTCATATTCTCCCAATTCAAGTCCTTCGTATTTTTTATCGAAGAAATTATAGAACAAGTTTTTAGCCAACATCACGACACAAGGAATTCCTGTATAGGGATTAAAAGTTCGAACACGAACGTATTCTATTTTTGGTCCAACCGCTAAAGCCGTATTCGAAGGCAATGTCCAAGGAGTAGTTGTCCAAGCAATAAAGTAAGCATCGCAATCGATACCTTCATAAATAAATTCGCTTTTAGCATCGCGAGCCACTTTAAACATACCAACTGCAGTAGTATCTTTCACATCTTTATAGCAACCAGGTTGGTTTAACTCGTGAGTTGATAAACCAGTACCTGCAGCAGGAGAAAACGGTTGGATGGTATATCCTTTGTAAAGCAAATCTTTCTCGAATAGTTGCTTTAACAACCACCAAAGCGTTTCGATATAACGGTTATCGTAAGTAATATATGGTTCTTCCATATTTACCCAATATCCCATTTTAGTGGTCAAATCTTCCCACTCGCGAGTATATTTCATTACATTGGTACGACAAGCCAGGTTGTATTCGTCAACCGAGATTTTTGTACCAATATCTTCTTTTGTAATTCCTAATTCTTTCTCAACACCAAGTTCTACTGGTAAACCATGAGTATCCCAACCTGCTTTTCGGTTTACTTGAAATCCTTTTAATGTTTTATATCTACAAACAATATCTTTAAGAGCACGAGCCATAACATGGTGAATACCCGGCATTCCATTTGCAGAAGGTGGTCCTTCGTAAAAAACAAAAGTTGGATTGCCCTCACGAGTCTCCAAACTCTTCTCAAATGTGTTATTCTCGTTCCAATCTTTTAGAATATCCTTGTTGACCTGTGATAGATCAAGATTCTTGTACTCTGGGAATTTAGTGCTCATTTATAGTAATATTTATCTTGAATTCGTAACCGCCAATTTGCATTTGTAGTAATCAATATATAACTAAGTCAGCTACTGATTAACAAGTTTCTATCGGCAATATTCCGACTAAAATTATCTTAACTGTTCTAAAAAGTTTACAAATATAGAAAAAATACAAGAATTGATGGTTATAGTGTTTGCAGAATCAAGGGACTAAGCTCTATTTAATCGGGCATGAATAGTTCCCAATTTTAGGATTTTGCAGATTGCTTCTAATTCGAAATAATTAAATGTATTTAGGTTTTAATTTGAAAGAAATCCATAGGCGTTTAAAACGCTATTTTATAAATGTAAGTTTCTGTTTAATCTTATCTAAAAATTTATATCTTTTATCCAAAAGAAGCAAAACGCTTACAATTACACCTACAATTATATTTTTCTCAATTTTAACCCAATCATAAATCCAAAATTCGATAGCTGTTGTAACAATCACAAAAATCATAGAAAAAATTAGTACGAATATGATATTTTCTTTTGTATTATTCACTTTCACATTATGTTAGTTTAACTAGATATATAACAGCTTGATTAAAAAAGAGGGTGACAAAGTAATCCTATAATTTCACAAATAACCTCATCGTGCTGTTTGTAATTTTAATGGTAAAGCGTAAATTCACAAAACAAAATATACATTGATACCTTCATTAAACACAAAAACAGCATGACAACCATCAAATCGAAATACCTAGGCGATTTACGAACAGAGTGTATTCATTTACAATCGGGAGCAAAAATTTTTACAGATGCCCCAACTGACAATCAGGGGAAAGGGGAAGCATTTTCGCCAACCGATTTATTAGCAACATCCTTAGGTTCGTGCATTATGACCATTATGGGAATTGTTGCTCGCGACAATAATATTGATATTACGGGAACCGAACTCGATATCACAAAAATTATGGCAAGTGATCCAAGAAGAGTAGCAGAAGTAATCGTAGAATTTAACTTTCCGGATAAAAATTATACTGCAGAAGAAAAACAAATTATTGAAAGTGTAGCAGGAACCAGCCCTGTACCATTAAGCGTTCATTCACAAATGACACAATCCATTAAACTAAACTGGAAGAGATAAAAGAAAATCAGAACGCAAAGGCGCGCATAGGTACAAAGCTATATTCCCTTAAATTGTGGCTTAGAGGACTTGCGTTACAACATTTATTAACACATTGAATAAAAGAAAAACAAGCTAAGGCACAAGGGGCAAAAATAAATTCCCTTCATTGCCTCTTAGCGGCTTTGCGTTTCAACTCACATTCACTCATTAAGATATTCACTAAAGCATGATTTTAGTTACCGGCGGAACAGGTCTTGTAGGCTCGCATTTATTATTTGATTTACTTTCGAAAGGCAATAAAGTTCGTGCGCTGAAAAGAAAAAGCAGCAATACCGAATTGGTGAGAACTACTTTCGCATTTTACAGCCAAAATGCCGATGAACTATTCGAAGCAATTGAATGGTTCGATGGAGATATGTTAGATCCTTTCTCGTTGGAAGATGCTTTAGTTGGAATGAAAGATGTGTACCATTGTGCTGCTTTGGTATCTTTTAAGAAAGAAGATGGGAAAAATTTGCAAGATATTAATGTAGAAGGAACCTACAATATAGTAAATGCTTGTTTAGATGCCAACATTCGGAAATTTTGCATGGTGAGTTCTATTGCTGCCTTGGGTTCGCCCGAGGAAGGAGCAAATACCGTTAGTGAGAAAACACCTTGGATTCCCGAAGAAAAAAGATCGAACTATTCGAGCAGTAAGTTTAAATCGGAATTGGAAGTTTGGAGAGGCATAGAGGAAGGATTGAATGCCGTAATTGTGAATCCATCTATTATTTTGGGTCCTGGACAATGGGATAAGGGAAGTTCGTTACTATTTAAAACGGTTACCAAAGGATTAAAGTACTACACCAAAGGAATTACGGGTTATGTTGATGTTCGTGATGTGAGCCGTTCGATGATAGAATTAATGAGCAGCGAAATTAGAAATGAGCGTTTTATTCTGAACAGCGAAAACTGCACTTTCGAATTCGTTTTTAAAACTATTGCTAAAAATTTAGGTCTGCCCGGCCCCACAAAATATGCAAGCAGAAAAATGACCGAAATTGCTTGGCGATTGGCTTACCTAAAAAAAGTATTTCTGTTTCGTTCGGCAGGTTTCACAAAAGAAAATGCAAGATCTGCTCATCATATAAAACACTACAACAACCAGAAAATAAAAGAAGCTTTGGGTTTTGAGTTTATTCCTGTTGAGAAAAGTTTTGAGGATACGCTGAGGCATTATCCTATTAAATAAAAAAGATAAATTAAAAACCCATATAACCAGAAGAGTTCAAATAGTTACATCGATCGAGGATTAACAATTACAAATTTAGTACAATTACCATTCCCAAAACACCTGCTTAGCTCGCATATAATGATTAATAGTACTTATCCTTAGTTTTGTCTGGTTCCTGATTTTTGTTGGAATTTCAAATGGAGCCTACCATTTGTTAGTCCATTTTTACAAATCTTCTAAAAAGCATAATCACACCAAATTATAAGAACTAAAAAAAGCCAGATCAACTGATCTGACTTTACTGTTTTTAATTGTATTCACTAAATTTATGGTAACACGGCATGTCCGAAGCTTACTTTAAAGTCGACACACCAAACAATTACATATTTTAAACTTTCTAAATCGGTTCCTGTAGGAATACTGTACTGATAATCTCCTTCGAGACCTTTCAAATCGCCTAAAGAAACGTAGGTTTTTGCTGTTAAATCGGTTGCTAAATAAAGTTCTAACAGAGGACCATCGTCCGATTTAAAATTAGTTAAAGATAGTGTTGTTCCATCTTCGCTAATACTTGCTGTACCCGATGTTGGATGCGCATCGGAAACAAAATTAGATGTAGTTCCTTCTTCCTCCATCATTTCTTCTGATTTTTTCGGAAGTTCATCCATTTCCTCTAACCTATCTCCACTACTTGAACAGGCTGTAAACAAAAGTAGTGCTATATATAAATACCAATTTTTCATTTTAAAAACTTAAAGTAAATCATCTAATTAAGCTGTCTTCTTCAGTAAAAGATCTCAAGGTCTTAATTTAATGATTATCGCCGAACTTTACAAGTATTAGTTTGGTATTGTACTATTTACTGGCTCCCAATAGTTGAATTATCTCCCTAAGCATTTTATTTTCCCGTTGCAATTCATCCAATTGAGGATCGATAGGATTATTAATATTTATTTCATCAGCTAAAACTTTAAAAAAATTCAATTGCAGTGCTTCACAAACTTCCCAAAGGCGATCGATTTGCATGCTTGGTCGTTTTAGAATATGATACATTGAGTTTAAACCAATGTTCATTTTTTGCGCCAGTTCGGGAGCGTTTAATCCTTGTCGTTTCATTTCGAAACTAATAAGTTCATTAATAGCAACTGAGTTTTTAATTTTTCGTCTCATAATGATTCTTTTATAATTAGCTTGGCAACACATTATTCTTGTTGTGAGAGTAATAAAGCTAACAATAATTAGCGGTGATTGCTATATTTTAGTATCCAATTATTATTTGTAGGTGCTAAAATGTTACTTGAGATAACAAGAATATTATTTGCAGGTGTTTGAATTTTAATTGAAGGTGTTTACTTATTATTTGAAATGTTTAGATTCTTATTATTTGGTACTATTTTATTAAGCTTTTAGGATACATTACCATTTATTTAAAAAATAATTATAAAATGGGGAGTGAAAATGTTTTGTGCCATGTTAAAACTGGGGATTGGGTTAGGGATTGTAGTGGAAAGCCCGCAAGGAGGAACGACTGAGGACTTGGAATGGAAAGCCCGCCACGCAGGGGAACCCCAGAATGAATTTTTATGGAAAAAAGAAAAGCCATTCCAGATAAATGGAATGGCCTTGTATTTGTTTTTAGTCGAATTATAGCTTGAAAGCTTCTTTCACTTTCTCGATATAATCTAGTTTTTCCCAAGTAAACAGCTCTACCTCAAGCTCAACACCATCGAAATACGGAGATTCGAATTTTTTTACTACGGTACGAGGGGTGCGCCCCATGTGGCCATAAGCTGCTGTTTCTTCGTAAATTGGATTCCGCAATTTTAAACGTTGCTCGATGGCGGCAGGACGAAGATCGAATAATTCGGTAATTTTCTCGGCAATTTGTCCATCGCTAATGCTTAAGTTCGATTTGCCATAAGTATTTACAAAAATACCTACTGGTTCGGCAACACCAATTGCATACGAAAGTTGTACCAATAGTTCCTCGGCCACGCCTGCAGCAACTAAATTTTTGGCAATATGACGAGCGGCATAAGCTGCGGAACGATCTACTTTCGATGGATCTTTTCCTGAAAATGCTCCTCCACCATGGGCGCCTTTTCCGCCGTATGTATCTACAATTATTTTACGACCAGTAAGGCCTGTATCGCCGTGAGGTCCGCCAATTACGAATTTTCCTGTTGGATTTACGTGCAAAATAAAATCCTCGTCGAACATTGCTTGAACGCGCTCTGGTAATTGTTTAATTACCCGTGGAATTAAGATATTACGAACGTCTTTCTTAATTTTTGCAAGCATTAACTCATCGTTAGGGCCAAAATCATCGTGCTGGGTAGAAACTACGATGGTATGTACTCTTTCGATAGTATCATCGTCGGCATACTGAATGGTAACCTGCGATTTTGAATCGGGACGAAGGTAGGTCATTTCTCTTCCTTCGCGGCGAATAGCTGCCAATTCAATTAGCAAACGATGCGAAAGTTCGAGTGCCAAAGGCATGTAATCGTCTGTTTCTTTGCAAGCATAACCGAACATCATTCCCTGATCGCCGGCACCCTGTGTCATTGGGTCTTCCCGATCGACACCGCGATTAATATCGGCCGATTGTTCGTGAATTGCCGATAATACACCACATGATGTACCATCGAACTGGTAGGCACTTTTGGTATAACCAATACGGTTTATTACCTCGCGAGCCACCTCTTGCGTATCGATATAGGTTAAGGTTTTTACTTCGCCGGCAAGAAATACCTGTCCGGTAGTAACTAAGGTTTCACAAGCAACTTTCGAATTAGGGTCGAAAGCTAAAAACTTATCTAATAAAGCATCTGAAATTTGATCAGCGACTTTATCTGGATGTCCTTCAGAAACTGATTCTGATGTGAATAAATATCCCATAATATTTTAATAAAATTAGTTGTGATGTCGGGCTTAGGAATTGAATTCCTAAAATCGACAAGCAATGTTGTTTAAAATCATTAACTAAATAATGATGTACACGATACGGGAAAGTAATGGTTGGTTGTCTATATGCAGAAAAGCACATAGTTCACCATTTAGCATTTTTTTCCGTGGTTGCAAGCAGCCAAATCTTTCCACTTAATTCGGTGCAAAGGAAAGTATTATTTCGGAAAGAAACAAAACTAAAGTCTTGCTTTTGCAACATTTAATCAATTACAGCACTTGAAAAACAAGGACTTCCGCGCCAATAAAGAGCTGTTAGTCTTAATTAAACAGTGAGTTCGTGAAAAATGTCTTCTAAATTTTGGGCTTTGGATTTCATCTCTAAAATCACCAGATTTTTTGCAACGGCAAATTCGAAGATACTTTTTCGGATGTCCTTTTTCGAAACAAAGGTAAATCGTTTACTACCAAGCTCAATCAATTGAACCACATCATTAAGTTGCTGTAATAGTTCGATAGAAACTTCGGATGCAAACTCTACTTCGACCATTGGAGACGATTTCACGGCGCTAAGGAAATCGATCTTTCGATCGGCTGCTAATTTCCCTTTATTTACAATAAGAACTCGCTGGCAACAAGCTTCCACTTCCTGCATAATATGAGTCGATAGCATCACCGTTTTTTCCCTGCCGATATTTATAATCAATTTTCTAATTTCTAATAATTGATTCGGGTCCAATCCTGTGGTTGGCTCATCCAATATTAATACTTTCGGGTCATGAATTAACGCCTGAGCAATTCCAACTCGTTGTCGATATCCTTTCGAAAGGGAAGCAATTTTTTTATTCTGTTCGTCCCCTAATCCTGTAAGGTCAATTATTTCGGCAATTCGTTTTGCCTTCCTATTTCCTAATTTATAAATAGATGCAACATGATTAAGGTATTCTTTCACATACATCTCCAAATACAATGGATTGTGCTCGGGCAGATAACCAATTTGTTTTCTAATTTCGAGAGAATCCTTACTAACATCTAGTGCGTTTACCTCTACTAAACCCGAAGTTTGTGGAATATAACCAGTAATAATTTTCATCATAGTTGATTTTCCTGCTCCATTTGGGCCTAAAAATCCTACAATTTCGCCTTGATTGATTTCAAAACTCAAATTATCCAAGGCTTTCTGTTTTCCGTATATCTTACTTACTTCCTGAACTTTGATCGACATTGAAATGTATTTTTAACTAGTAATCTGAGGCTGAATTTAATCATTCTTCTGCTCTTTTTAATGGAAACTGATAATTCGTAATTAATAATTCATAATTAGCTACCTTTGTATATCAATATTAAAACCTAAACAATGAGTTTCTCGAAACAACCACTTTTTTGCAAAGATCTGTTTAACTACTCTCGCCGCATATCATCAGAATCAACAATTGGAAATACAGCACTGGGTGGCAGCAACCCAATTCGAATTCAATCGATGACCAACACCGATACTAATAATATTACTGCTAGTGTTGAACAATCGATTCGAATGATAGAATCGGGAGCAGAGTATGTTCGATTAACTACTCAAGGAACAAAAGAGGCCGAAAACCTAAAATTTATAAAAGAAGAATTGGTAAAAAGAGGATATAATACTCCTTTGGTTGCTGATATTCATTTTAATCCTGCCGCAGCATTAATAGCTGCCAAATATGTAGATAAAGTTCGAATCAATCCAGGAAATTTTGTTGATAAACGAGCCGATTTCAACGGTACCGATTACGGAGACTTAAAATATCAGGAAGATCTGGAAAAAATAAAAGATAAATTTATTCCTCTGCTTCGGGTTTGTAAGGAACACAATACGGCTATTCGAATTGGGACCAATCATGGCTCTTTATCCGATAGAATTATGAGCAGATATGGCGACACACCGCGCGGAATGATTGAAGCCACTTTAGAATTCCTTCGAATTTGTAAGGAGCAAAATTTTCCGAATGTTACTATCTCGATAAAATCGAGCAATACGGTAATGATGGTGAAAACCGTTCGTTTGCTGGTTTGTGAAATGGAAAATGAGAACATGCATTATCCGCTGCACCTAGGCGTAACCGAAGCCGGCGAAGGGGAAGATGGCAGAATAAAATCGGCTGTTGGTACTGGAGCTTTACTAAATGATGGCATTGGCGATACGGTTCGAATATCCTTAACCGAAGATCCAGAAATAGAATCACCAGTAGGAAAAAAACTAGTTGATTACCTTACTGAGAAAGTTGGTCATGCTCCCATTCTTCCGGTAGAAAATGTTGCTGTCAATCTTTTTGATTTTTACAAAAGATCTACATCACTAATTGAAAATATTGGAAGCCAAAAAGTTCCTGTAGTGGTAACAGATGCCAGTCACGAAAAATACATTACCACCGATTTACCCGTAAAAGCTGGTTATATTTTAAATGAAGACAGTTTAGAATGGGAAAAAGGCAAGTTAGCCAGCGATTATTTATTTGTAAATGGTTTCGATGCTATTTTTGCTGATTATCCGAAAGAATTAGGCATAATCGTAGATCAGGAATGTTGGGAAATGGCAAATAATTTTGCCGAAAATACCTATCCACTGTTTCAGTCCAAAACATTTATGAACGCAAACCTAGCTCCTTTTCACAGCAATATCTTTTTTGTGGAGTGTAGCTATTCCGATTTATCGGATGAATTCATTCAAAAAATCACCAATAATCCGAAGGTCGTTTTAGTTTGTTCATCAACGCATCAAAATGCCTTTGCAGAACAGAGAGCCTTTGCCTATCAAATGATTCAAAGCAAATGTAAAGCACCCATAATTTTTAAAAGAGCATTTCAGGAATCAAATCTGGAGGCTATTCATTTAAAAGCCGCTGCTGATTTAGGAAGTTTATTTTTTGATGGATTTGGCAATGGAATTTGGCTTGATAATTTAGGAAGTATCTCTCATAAGGAGATCAATTCTACAGCATTTGGAATTTTACAAGCTGCAAGAGTGAGAACCAGTAAAACCGAATTTGTCTCCTGTCCTGGTTGTGGCAGAACTCTTTTTCAGCTACAAGATGTAGTTGCAGAAGTAAAAAAGAACTTTTCGCACTTAACTCATCTAAAAATAGGGGTTATGGGTTGTATTGTTAATGGTCCGGGTGAAATGGGCGACGTAGACTATGGTTACGTAGGCGCTGGTCCAGGAAAAGTATCTTTATACAAAAGACGTGAATTAATGAAAAAAAATATTCCGAGTAAAGATGCCATTCACGAACTAACCGAGATCATTAAAGCCCATGGAGACTGGATTCATAAATAATCCATTTTAAACTTTTTTTTATCTCTCTTTGTTTTATATATTGCATTTAGATCAATATTATTTTACATAGTGAAGAACAAAATTACACTACTACTTTTTTTGTTCCTTTTTAATTTTGCTTACGCAGATAAACTCGAACTAAGCGGAATTTTTTTAGGCAAAAATATTTACATCCTCAATCCTTTTTCGGATTCGGGTGTAGGGTTTTGTGTATCTGAAATAACTGTAAATGGACAAACCTCTGAGGATGAAATTAATAGTAGTGCATTTGAAATTGACTTATCAAAATTCAATTTTCCGATAGGCGAAAAGATAAACATAACAATTACTTATAAAAATGGATGTCTACCTAGAATAATTAATCCAGAGGCAATAAAACCAATTAGTTCATTTAATCTGCAAAATGCAACCATTGATAAAAAAGGAATCTTAAATTGGACTACTAAAGATGAAATGGGAGCCTTACCATTTATCATTCAGCAATATCGTTGGAACAAATGGATCACTATTGGCGAAGTAGAGGGAGTTGGAATACCACAACTAAATAAATATCAGCTTAACGTTCGCCCACACTCCGGTAAAAATATTTTCAGAATTTATCAGGTTGACTATACCAAAAAGCCAAATTACACCTCAGAAATTAACTACGTATCTGCCTTACCAGCCATAACCTTTGGTCCCGAGAAAGTAAAGGATGAATTACTATTCACCAACGAAACTCTGTGCGAGATATACGATAATTACGGCAATATCGTTTTTAAAGGTTTTGGCAATAAGATTAGACTAGAAGAACTTCAAGATGGTTTGTATTATATCAATTACGACAATACAATGGGTAGTTTTCGAAAAAAATAAACCTCTTTCTGATTAAAACAAATCCACAATTCTTTCTCCTTTTTCCAAATCTAAATGGTGTGTCCTCATCCCAACAAGCTGAGCAGCTTCGATATTGGTCAGCATATCATCAATAAATAATGTTTCCGAAGCAATTAAACCTTCCTTTTCAAGTACCGTGGTGTAAATTTTAGGATCTGGTTTTCTTAAGCCCATATCTTGAGAACAATAACATTTTTCAAAAAGATCAGAAAAACAAAGGCCATGAACCTCTTGAATCATTTTAATAAATGTTTCCCAATGAATTATACTCGTATTACTCAACAAGAATAAACGATGATTCTTTTTCAACTTCATAAGCAAGTCTAAACGCTCATAGGGCAAATCTAAAAGCATAGAACACCATGCTTTATTAATTTGTTCATCGGTAACTTCAGACTTCATATGCGCTCGAATTTCACACCTAAACTCATCGGCACTTATCATCCCTTTTTCCAAACGATCAAACAAACCATTGGTCTCGTATTCTTTTTTCACTAAATTAACATCAGTCAAGCCGATTTCCTTAAAGCTCTTAACTGCTTGATCCGTATCAATATTAAGAAGTACACCTCCTAAATCGAAAATTATATTTGGGATTGAATTGTATTTTTGCATAAAAAAATTGTTTCAAATATTGAATAATTCAATACAAATATGTAACATTGCACTCGCAAAACAAAGGTAAGTACAATACTTTTACCGTCTTGTTTTCATCGGGCCTATAGCTCAGCTGGTTAGAGCACCTGACTCATAATCAGGGGGTCCATGGTTCAAGCCCATGTGGGCCCACCCCCAACAAAAACACCCAATCGTAAGATTGGGTGTTTTTTTATGCATCAAATTGCTTAGAATTATTTCGCATTATGCCTATAAATATCTAAATCTCTTTGTTTTTCCTCCAATTTCTCCTTCAATTCTTCAATTATGCTCACATAAGATTCAATATCTGTTTTTGCATCTTCCAGATTAAGCAATTCTATTTTCGCTTCCTTTAATTCAAGATAGGTAAGAATAATATTGTTATACATTCCAACATTCGCAACACTATCTTCTGCAATAAACTTATTTCTCATTACTGCTAATTCTGTTGAAATTAACTGATCGGTAAATTCAATATTTGTGCCTTTAATTTCAATCATATCAATTAACGATTTTACTTTATCCATTTTAAGGGCAAAATCGCTGGTTTGTTTTTTTTCCAAACTCAAATAATTCAATCTATTATGCAAATATTTATTTTCCTTTTCTGGGACTTTATAATTAAAGAACACAATAACAACAACCAAGGAAGTAGTTAACAGAAATAGTAAAAAGAAGCTTATAAACGCCTTTCTGCGTTGCTTTACATTTAGTGATTTCATCTAATTTTATATTTTAAGATTTTGTTCTAGAAAACTAACTATCCAATTACTCCCTTGCATATTCAAAGATTTTAACACGGAGGTTTCCTATTTCAAAACACTATACTAGTTTACATTTAAATTTACATAGCACTATTCTTTACCAAAGAAGAAAGGTCTTTTTTTCTTTGCCGTAGTTGTTCCTTCTATTTCTTCTTCCATAAGTGTTTCTTCTTTCACAAAAAGGTCGGTCTCAATTTTCTTACCGATATAATCTAAACCAGAAAGAATTTGTAACATTTGCTCTAACAAACTAAGTAGCCTTACTGCTTTGTCTACAGAAATACTAATTTTATTGTGATCATAGTGATGCTTAATTAACTGATTTAATGCATCCTCAAATTCCCCTTCGTTAATATTACACCAATCCGATATGTAAGTCAAAAATTCATCCCTACCGCATCCTTGCCATCCGTCAATTGAATTTTTCACCATACGTGCCAAATCCATTACCAAAATTACCATTTCAACTGGGTAATCATAAGGAGTTGCAATTCTGTATCTCGAAAGAGTTACACTTAAAAAATCGAGTAGCTTACAGCAAATTTCATTTAAGGCTTTAGCAAGAGGATTATCCTGTTTTTTTAGTCGGATTTTATTAATAATTGAAGAAGAAAACTTCTCAATGGAACTAATATAGGTTTCCACTTGCTTATAAACATCAAACAAATCTGGATTCGATGCAATAAATCTTGATGCAATAATGTAATCAGAGTCGATACTCCAACTTGCATCCATCTTTGTTATCCGTCCGAATACCAGGTGATTTTGACCCAATAAAATTTCCGATAACTCGTCTTCTTCTAAAATGGAAATATTCATTTCAGGAGCTACAAAAGGTTTTCGAACTGGACTTTCCGCTACATCAGCCATTCCAACAGGTTGGCGTGAAAAAGGATCTATTGATAAAACGACATAATAGATAGCATCACTTTCCGTTTTAGGTAAATCACACTTAAATTCTTTTCCATCTGCAATAGCGTAATGAAAGCCACTAGGGAAAACAATTTCAACAGGCTTAAAAGTGACCAGAAGTTGAATATCATTATCAATATCCATCCACAAAAAGTCTCTCTCACTTCTAACAAGACCAAAATTTAAAGGCGAAACCGACAAGCCAGCCACTCCCATACTTTTTTTGATGAATGAGTTCTCCTGAGCAATAAAATGCTTCTTATTAATATTCATGCCGTCTACCCAATTTACAGGCAGAAACATATCATTTTCATTTACCATATTTAATCGTTTTTAAAACCTCGCTTTTTTTTGTATCGTATTGTAACATTTATAATCTTGGCACTATTTATTCTTTCCGTCGAAAACTCTCTTATTACAATATTCTTTCCTTCAACATCTTTAATTATTGCCTCAAAAGTCAATAAATCACCATTACATCTGGCCATTAAATTTTTATTGTTCTCCGAGAAATATTTTAAAAATTTCTCTTTATCTCCAGTTCCATCGGCAATCTGCTGAAACATAACCGTTAGTTCACCATCCGTAGGCAAGGATTGATCTTTTACCGGCTTCTTTTCAATATCTTTAAAAACCTGATACACTTCTGGGGTTTCCGGAACGTACTCCTTTTCTTTTTCAACATCCGACTTCGTTGTTGCCGCTATTTTGTGTTTTTCAGATGGTTTCACCCGTACATATATTTTCTTCTGAGCAGTAAATTCTCTATTTCCATCTACCACCAAACTAATCGTTTTATAGCCTGGCTTAGTAAATGTATACTTTACCGATTTTCTTTTTGAATTCATTTGACTAGAACCATCAACTTGCCATTCCCATGAACTTCCTCCCTGGGCACTACAAGTAAAAACGGCCGAAGCACCAACGTACACCTGTTTAGGACCGGCAATTCTTGGAATTATAACTACAGGTTCATCGTCCTTCACCTTTTCTATATGTATCGATTCCTGAAATTCGTACTTATCATTAACTTTAAGCGTAACAGTATAATCTCCATGCTCAGCATAGGTATGAATAGGCGACTTTTCATGTACCAATTCGGTACTATCTCCAAAATTCCATTCGTAAGAATGATCCCCTGCGGTATTATTTCTAAACTTTAACATAGCATTCGCCATGTGTTTATCTCCTAACACATCAAAACTAACCTCTGGAGGCGCTTGATAAGCAAAGTATTTAAAACCTAAAAGTCCTAATAACGGAATCAGTAGAAGTATAAAAAAATTAGAAATCATTGAGTCAATCCTAAATTGACGAGGTTCTTCAGTATTTTTTGCCATTATTGTTTGAATATTTGGATTCCATTAATAAATAAACAGTAAGGATAAATATTACTTCCTCTTTCTTCTAAAACATGCAATATTTCGCGTCCTTCTAGAATAATTGCATCTTCCTCCCCAATTTCCCGCTTACTATTTAATTTGATATTGATTGTTCGTACAAAACCAGTTTGAGAATCCTGACTCTCCATTAATCCTTTTTCAATCACCACCTGTTCAATCCTTTCTCCCAAAACATCAAAAACCAATGCTTTAATGTCTTTTTCTGTAACAATTCGCCCACCAGACAACATCATATACCTATTATTATAAAGTTGCTCGTCAGAATTTAAAACATTTCGGGCTCCAGTCATAGGAGTTATAAAATAGCCTCCAGCTTGCTGAATAGAAGCTCCTTTATATGGTAATATTGGAGTATTCGGCTTAATTCCTTTTAAAATTTTTCCAGCTGTAGTATAATATTTTACAAAAATGGTATCTGCAATTTCTTTATATTTTAGGAACATATACACAGGACTATGATACCTTTTCTTTTGGGTTACTGATTGCTGCAAACGAGCAATTATTTGTCCCAGCACTTTCAAGTCATCCGAAAATTTACCATTATCGAGCATTGCAAATGCAGCACTTTCATTCCTCAGTTTTCCAATTAAAAAATTAATTGCTTCGTTAGCATTTTCTGTCGACATGCCAGCTACCCCATCCCGGCGCAAAAGAAATGTACCATTCTCCCATTCGCTTCCATTTTGAACTCCATACTCCTCGTAAATTACGCCATCATCGCCTTCCACCACATCCAGAGCAAAAAATGCTTCCTCATCCTGTAAGCTAATTACTGATAAGTTCTCGCTACTTTTAAAAACTTTCTCTCTTTCGGTAAGATTAACCACTGGTAAAGCATTAGCAAAACAATTTACCGATGATAAAATTCCGGAATTAAAATCCTCATTAAAGCAGATACGCACCCAACAAATATTCTCCTCTATTTGCGAACTATTCGCTTTAAAATCTGGTTCGGAGGTATTAGCTCTTTTTATTCTTACAAATTGTCTATCGTAATGAGATAAAACCCTTTTTTTAATACCAATCAACTCGCTTTTTGAGCTTCCCCAATCAATAGTTAATTCTTCGTCTTGTTCGGAATTCAATCCAAATTCAACTTCTAATTCCTCATCATTAAAATAAAATTTTGCACTTCTTAATTGTCTATAAAAAGAATCACGAACTGCGTTATTTTCTTTGTAGTCGAAAAATAATCGAAATGTATTTAAACCATCTGTATTTACGGGTATTTCAACCCCTAACAAAACATCATTTTTATCTAGAACGATTCCTTTCAGAACATCCGATTCGATTCGCGATTTGAAACGATAATCAGTCATTTGATAGTATGCCGCATTGGATAGCATATACTTAACTCCGCCCTTAAAAAGAGAAGTTTCCTGAAGAGAAATAAATTGCAATTCTCGAAGTGCATCAAACTCGTTTCGGATCCGACTTAAAAATTTATAATTCGCAGGCAAACACGCCACCGAATCGGTAGGATTAATAATTGCTACAGAATAACCAGGTTGCACTCCACCATGAATATGAGGAATCAACTGATTCATTAGTTTTTGGGCTACGCGATCCTGCACTTGGTCCATTTCGTGATAAATAGACTCACTTTCCGCCGCTAGTGCCGAAATTAAAATTCGTACCAAAGGATCAAAAGAGGATTCATCGTACACTTCATCGATAGCCCACATCCGTGAAGCCTGTTTCAACATCCTCTCTTTTATTAACTCTTTATGCTCCATTTACTGCTTCTCCATTTAATAGTAGGACAATGGTCCCATGAAAAAGTATCCCGAAAATGCAAATGGCTCATCTGTTTGTGCCAACCTTCCGGTAACTTTTAAATCCAACTTCTTTTTCATACAGGTTACATTTTCACCAACACCAATTAATGCTTGCGAAAAACTTATTTCTATCCCCAAATCATCCAATCTATTTTCATGATTTTTAATAGACAAACATAATCCTGATTTGATTTCTTCTTTCAGTCTACTATCATTAATTTTATTATTAAAATCACTGTCCCATATGGAACAACCAAATGTTTCATCATACAAGCAATCGCCTAAAGCTGTTGTTATGATTAGGTATAGATGTTGTGAAATAGATTCTTTTAGGCTACAATGTTCATGATCTTTTTTCTCACACAACTTTCCAAACCTTAACGGTAACGAATAGTATATATCATTCAAAATATGAATATTAATAAAACTCTAGTTAAAACAAATAAAAATACTTTACTTATAGATTACCAAATAGTAATAAAACTACGAATTTATCAAAAAAAACAATCACTTCCATTTTTAATTTAACCAAAAAACGTTTTTAATAAATTACTTAATAAAATATAATAATTATATTTGTTATGCTCTACAAATAAATTATTAATAACTTTATGATTCTAAAGTGCCGGTTTCACTACTTAAACTATTTCATATTGTTTAATTATAGCACACAACATGATAAAAATTGAAAATGGCTTAATAAAACTATCCGACGAAATTAAAAATGCCATAATAGTAGCACAATCATGCGCTAAAGAAAACTGCAATCCATGCTTTTCTCCTGCTCACCTGTTAAAGGGGCTTCTGCACAAAAACAGTGGCATCCGAGAGCAACTATTTGCAATGGATGTAGATGTTTACTATTTGGACGAATGGGCTGATGTTCGTATGGAAGGCTACCCAAAAGATACTAGGTTATCGAATCCAATTCCTGCTGATGATGGAGTAGAAAATATATTTCAGGAAGCAGAAGAACTGAATTTATTGGGAGAACAGGAAGAACTAAGTTCGCTAAGTGTTTTAACCGCCCTAATAACACCTGGAGTTGGTTTTACTTTCGATCAATTAAAAACTTTCCCTCTTCAGCGCGATCAGTTACTTACAAAATTTTTTAGCGAAAGTTCTACTGATACCAGCAAAACGAAAGAGAAAAGTTCAAAATCAGATCTTGAATACCTAATCGATCTGACTAGTTTAGCAAAAAATAACCAATTATCTCCTGTAGTTGCCAGAGATCAAGAACTATTAAATATTACGGAGACAATTGGTCGATTTACAAAACCACATGTACTTCTCACTGGCGAATCAGGAGTTGGTAAATCGGTAATTATTAACGGGTTAGCAACTATCATATCGCAAGGAAAAGCTCCTGCATTACTCACTCAATCAAGAGTATTTAAACTTCAAATGGAAAGTATTCTTGCTGGAGCTACCTATAAAGGAGAAATAGAAGACCGACTCCGAAAAGTATTTAAACAACTAGAACAATTAAATCGTCCGATTCTATTTCTAGATGATCTTCAGACCCTGATTGATGATAAATCGGGAAATACAGGAATAACACACCTTCTTAAATCGGAATTAAATAAAGGATACTTTGTATTAATTACAACTATTCCAAACGATTCGTTCCGAAAATTAATTGATGGTGACAGTGCATTAAAAAGACTTTTTGAACACTTAAATATTGAAGAACCGGACACTACTCATGCCATCGAAATGACCTTGAGTGCGGTATCGCAATTACAAGATCATCATAAACTAAATATACAGCTGGAGCAGATTGCCGAAGCCGTAACTCTTGCAACTCGTCATTTTAGCGAAAGAAAGCTACCCGATTCAGCAATTGATCTTATAGATCGAACCATGGCAGGAACTCGAGCTCAAATGGATACATTACCAGGCGAAATTGACCAGCTAGAAAAACAATTAAAAGCAACAGATTGCGAACCAAATGATATCGAAATTATCGATGCAGGACTTCGGAAATTCCTCACCTATATTGGGCAACCACAAGATGAGTTGAATGAACTAATCGAACCCGCAACCAACTGCTACAAAATGATTGATATTTTACGACATGAAATATCCAATCAATCCGACGAAATAAACTTTCATAATTTAGCAACCACTGTTGCCAGAGTTAGTGGTATTCCTGTTGGTAAAATAATGACTCGTGAACGAGATCGTTTACTAGGAATGGAAGACACATTAAAATCTACAGTAATTGGTCAAGATCAAGCAGTAACTGCGGTTTGTGAATCAATACTAGAATCTCGCTCGGGACTTAACCGACCAGGACAGCCAATCGGTTCCTTTTTCTTTTTAGGACCAACAGGTACGGGAAAAACAGAGCTTGGCAAACAACTTGCCAACTTCTTATTTCAATCATCAGCATCCTTAATTCGTTTTGACATGTCTGAATTTAAAGAAGAACACTCTGCAGCTTTACTTTATGGAGCCCCTCCGGGATATGTTGGCTATGAAGAAGGAGGTATGCTTGTAAATAAAATCAGACAAGAACCTTATTCCGTAGTACTTTTTGATGAGATTGAAAAAGCGCACCCTTCGGTTTTCGACATTTTCTTACAAATACTCGACGAAGGAACCATACATGATCGTTTAGGAAAAACTGGTGATTTCTCCAATGCAGTAATTCTTTTTACATCCAATATTGGAAGCCAATCTATTGTTGACCAATTTACGGAAAAGAAAACATTACCTGCCTCGGATAAATTAATGGAAAGTATGGCCAACTATTTTCGCCCCGAATTCTTAGGAAGACTTACTGGAATAGTGCCTTTCGCTCCCATAACAAAAGAGAATATCACAAAGATTTTTAATCTTCAACTCAAAGAACTAACAGAGGCGCTAAGTCAACAAGAAATTGAATTAGAAATCAACAATAAAACCAGAGAAAAACTGGCTGAAGAAGGTTACTCTCCTCAATACGGAGCCCGCCCTCTTCGAAATATTATTCGCACCCGACTGCGCACACCATTATCACGAATGATCATTGGAAATGAACTTCAGCCGGGACAAAAAGTAATTGTAACATTTGACAAGAATAATACATTAAAGTTAAAGGTTAAATAAAACCAACTGGATTTTAAAGGAGCATTAACTAGTCAGCTCCAAATCCGACAATTATATTTTACGATAGAAACCTAATAATTAACATTTAAAAAAAATACAGAGCATGAACGGAAATTTTGAGCTTGGTGGAACAGAAGTAAAATTAGATGCCGGTGAGGCTATCCAGGAAATTCCACAAAACAAAACTTTATTAATCGAGAAACTAACTTACGACGCTCCGATTAAGCCAGATATTGTAAAAGGTCTTAAGACTGTTGAAGAAGTTTTTCAACACTACAAACCACAAATAGATGTAGATTTTGAGACCTCGGAAGGAACCACACAAAAAGAAACTCTTGGCTTTACCAACCTAGGTGATTTTGGAATAAAAGGCATTACCGCACAAAGTGAATTTCTTAAAAGTTTAACCACTGAAAAAGAACAACACAACAAAATCATTAAGCAGCTAAAAACAAATAAAATTTTGAAAGCTGCCCTTACCGATCCTGATGCAAAAGCTGCCCTTTCGGCTGCTATTAGCGGATTAATTGAAGAATTAAACGAATTGGACAGATAATAAGATGCTACAGAACAAAGAACAAATAGATAGTTCGTTAGTAGCTAACGAACTACCCTTAGAAGAAAATATAAATAAACTGGCAAAGTATGGTGGATTTGATCTGCTTGAAACGGCTATTGAAGGAGTTCAAAACATGAACCCTGAGCGAAAGGCCAGAAAAAAAATCTTCTTCACCGAAAACACAAAAAAAGAGGAACGTGCACAATTAAAAAGAACACTTGAAATATGGTCTGAAGCAATAAATAGCTCAAGCGACCTAAATGAGATGATCGACAGAAGTAAAGAGAAAGCTTCAGAAACAGCTCAAACCCTAAAGAAAAATCTTGGTACGGTAATCGAACAAACCAGAGATTTAGAACGATCCTATCGAAGCATGGCTTTGTTCTATAAAAACTCAGAACAAGATAAAGTAAAAAATATATCCATTATGAATGCAGATCCAGATCAAATTAAAGATTTGGATAACACTAGGTTCATTGATGCCGTATCGGCTGAAATAAAGAACACTTACGATCGACTTGACCTAAGTGATAACTACGGCTTATTAGTATTACCTGGCTATCTAGGTTCTAACATGCTAATTGAAAAATGGGGTAAAATCGCTTACGACAACAAAGTAATGATGGTAACCGATTTTGAGCATCTGGATGAAGCTGATGACGTAATGGAAATGTTTAGCGCTGCAAATCTAGCGGGTGGTGACATGTTCCGCTCCAACGTAATGATGACTTGTAACTGGCTAGTTGGTAGAGGTAAATTCGACGAGGTAAACGAGGAAGATGACCTTTACGTACCACCAGCAGGAGCGTTAGCCGGAAAAGTATACCAAACCCTTATGTCGCAGGTAACTGCAGGTAAAAAATTTGGTGGAATTAACGAAGTTCAAGGAGTTAAATTTGACCTACGTAAAAGCGAAATTTCCAGCCTAGAAAAAATGGGATTAATCCCAATGGTTAACGAATATGGTAAAGTAATGGCTTTTTCAGCCAAAACACTATTTAACGGCGCGAATCTAGGGCTACAAACTTATTCGGTAGTTAGAGTTTTTGATTACGTAACAAAAGTGATGATGGATTTTCTTAATCGCAGAGCTTTTGAAAATTTTAATGCAAAAACACGTAAGGAACTTTTGAAACAAATTATTCAATTTTTAGATACAATATCTGGTCCAGATAAACTAATTGAAAATTTCACCATTAAACGTTTCGAGCAGGATCCAATTCAAAAAGATCGAGTTCACCTTGATATTCATATGAAACCATATTTTCCAGCCAAGAACTTCTTAATAAAAATGGAAGGTCAAAAAGGAGATGATGGTAACGAATGGGATAGTGAATACGCACAAGACTAGATTATTAAGGTCTTACTACTATAAAAACAAACAGGCTTGCTATTCGTTTAGCAAGCCTGTTTGTTTTTGTATCTAAATAGATTAACCAATTAATCATTCAACCTTTGACACACAATTACAGCATTCTCTTTTATACTATTTCTATATATTGTTTGCTCAGTATTCACCTGTTTCCACCGTCCAATAAAGCGGGGACGACGATAAAAAATCCAACTATGCAACTTATCTTCTTGCGCCCCATAATTGATTAATTCCTCGGGATGCTTTTGATTGTAATCATTAATAAAGTGATAAAAAAACATTCCAAAGTCCATATTCTCTGGAGCACGAACCCTAAATCTTGACACAAATTCAGCATCTTTCGTCTTTAAAAACTCTAAAGTAATAATATATGGGTTCTTTAAATCCTCATATTCTGGTCGAACATATTTTTTATGAACAGGATACTCCCATTTCCTATAAATAGCCAAAGGAATATCCATAGCACTATTAAATAAATAACGAAATATCCATGGTAGTATTACACTAATGGTAGCTGTAAGAAAGAAATAATGCATCCCAATAATTCCAAATCGACCAGCAATTTGTATAAATACAATAAAGCCAATCAAAACCGTAACAATTATAAATAGGAGTTGTGCTAACCACTTTAGTTTTTCGGGCCATTCAAAATACTTCTCCAACGCCACAATCATCAAATAACCAAACAACAAACTCATCACCATAATAGCAATATAGTTGGAAGCAATTCCGTAAAACATTAGATTACTAATTGTAAACAAAGCACAAACAGCATATGCAAGAGCCGCAACAAGAAAATATAAAATCATTTTCTTTCTATCGTGGGAGAACAGCTTTTTTAAGCTTTTTGAGAATGCAAAAAACATCGCTCCAAAAAAGAGAAACAATATAGAAACCGCATTAATATCCCCGGCTAATAAATTTTTTAAAATCATAAGTCTGATCTGTTTTTTAGGAACTTAATACGGAAGAATAACCTAGAATACCAAATCCAACATGTGAAAACTCCTGCTTCGTTTTACATTTAAAATCGAACTCATATTCTACCGGCAATAAATACTCCATAATCTCCAGTATAAATTTATAAATTGATCCACCTTCCAGATAATCCTTCACATCTTTCTCCTCCACTCCTTCTATCTGAAACCGAACCATTGGAAGCTCTTCCGTTGTATCTCCTACAATAAAATTTCTTCCCAAAATAATTTCACTACCTCTTTTTTTCTCTTGGCATTTTATGCAAACCAAGCTTTTTTTATAGGTAACAGACTTACCTAAAAACACCTGCAATACCTTACAAATTTTATCCAAATTACCCTTTAACGAATAGGCCAAAGGAGCAAGTTTAAGTAAAAACTGTTTTTGACACTCCTCCAACTTAGGGTTAATATCCCAAAATCGGACTAAAAAACTTTGAAATTGATGATCCTGATTTTTAAGCAAAGAAACTTCTTGCTGTTCAATCTTCACTAATATCCTAAACAACTCATTCTCGAAAGGTTTAAAAAAAATTCTAGCCTCCCGTTCTTCTCTTTTTTGTTTCTGATGAATTTGAATTAATTGCTGAACACCTTCTCTTGTATTGCCCTCATTTCTTTCATGAATTACTCCTTCGGGCAATAAATCGTAAATTCCATTTCGCGAAAGAAGCAAATTCACTCGACCTTTTTCCTCATTCATTCCCAGCTGTGCCTTCTCAACGTCTCTTCTGAATGGTCTATTAAAAGCACTATTCATTTGAATCATCAAATTCTCGGATGGCATACCACGATCCAACAATAGATTAGTAATAATCTCAGCTTTCAAATTAAATGGTAAACCATTAATATCTTGTATGCACCCACTCAAGGTATTTTCATTCAACATCCTTAATAATCTTAGCATTTGAAATTACACGAAACCTGTTAATTGAATCCCGCAAATGATGAAAACGAAGATCGCCTCCAGCATCAGCAGCAACAAAAACATCATTATCTAAATAAAATCCAACTTCTTTTACCTCGCGAAAATTTTCTTTAAAAAAAACCAAATCACCTTCCTCTAGAAAATGACAATCTTTAAACAAATAAGTTTTTCTTGCCTCATAAAGCTCATTAAGCTCTGCAGGCAACTTAGTTCTCAAATTTAAATAATATAAATATTGGATAAAACTAACATTTAAAGATCCCAATTTTGACATATTCGAATCCTTAACCATTGTCCACTTATCAATATTTTGATACAAACCAATATTCTTTATTTGCTCCTTCTCTACGTGAAGAATTGACGCATACTTTTCTTTTAAAGCCACCAATGCAGGTTCATCATGATAAATTGTATTGTGAACAATTTTTTTAGACCCACAAGAAAACAAACTGCATAAACAAATCATCAAACCAAGTACTGGGATTAGCTTCCCAAATTCATTTTTCCCACTAAATGAAGAATTATTTCGCAGCATTTATTTAAATAATAAAAGATTAAGTAGATTTTACAATGAATGCAAAATCAGCTAACAAAATTATGAAAGATTATAGCTAAGAAAAAATATTAAACCGTAATTCTTTGTTAAAATAATAAAAAAGTCACGAAACACCAATAAACAAAGTATTCTTATGTTGTTGCTATATATAAATTTTCACATCAAAGCATAATATATTACCTATAAACGAAACGAAGCTATAATTATTTTGTGAGAAAAGTCACATTTAGCAGAATAAAAATACAAATGCAATTAAAAGACTTGCTAATGCTTTAATATACAATGTGTAATTATTTTAAAAAAAATTTATCCTGAAATAAAAAAAAATTATAAATCCAAAAAGCCCAAGAATTAAAGGTAAACAGAGCTTATTTAATATGTTTAACGTTGCCTATTAAAAGCAAATTACTAATTTTTACAATGCTACATAGTTGCATTTTAAAAATACTATTCATAATTTCACGTTTGTATTATTATTATTATTAACATTTAAATTAAGTTTTATGTCATTTAAAGCAAAATTAAACGTAGGTGGAAAGACCATGAATGTTCTTTCTTGCAATTACGATTTAACTCAAGAAGTTGATGCTACCGGTCGTCCATCATCTGTTACTCGTGGTGGTCGTATCATGTTAACAGTTGAAAGTACTGGTGATACCGATATGTTCGAATGGATGTGTAATAACTTCGAGAGAAAAGATGGCACAGTTACTTTCTTAAAGCGCGATACTGACGCTAAACAGAAAGAATTGTCATTTACTGAAGGATACCTTGTAAAATATGAGGAAAAATTCAATGCCTTTGATAATATGGCTATGGCTGAATCGTTTACCATCTCTGCCCGTGAAATTAAAATGGGTAATGGTGAGCACATTAATGAGTGGGTATAATCTTACCTAGGAAAGAGGGACGACATATATATGTCGTCCTTCCTAACTAAAATCAGGATACCATCACGTATTCCTAATAGGGTAAAAATATAAAATTACTTGAAAAAAGAATAAAATAATCCTGATAAAGAAGCTATCGTTATCCGCGATAGCTTCCTTTTTAAAATTACCAATTCCGTTTCCTTGTTTTAGCGAATATTTAAACTCATAATTAAACGGACAAGCCTGTTTTTTTAAACCCAATGTAAAACACAATCAATATGTCATTTCTGGCTGAATTTATTATAGACAACTCTGTTGCAAAAGTAATTAATTGTCATTTTGGGATGGATCAAGCCATCACTGTTAATGGACGTGCTTCACAAAAACCTGTTGGTGGAGGAATTATTGAGCTTGAACTTGAGTCAACCTCTAGTACCGAATTTTTCGATTGGATGGCCTCTCCGGATAAACGTAAAAGTGGAAGTGTGACTTTTTACCGCAGAGATGCAATGTCCCGTTTAAAAAGGCTCGATTTCACTGATGCTTTATGCGTTTCCTACCACGAATATTTTCATTCTGAAGGTTCGCACCCTATGGTAACAAAAATGAAATTATCAGCACGAGAAATTAAGCTTGAAAATGTTAGTGTGGTTAATGACTGGAATGCGGAAGCTTAATCAGATAGGAAACATTCAATCGTAATTAAAAATTAGAAAGTATTTCACGATGGAAAAAATTTGTCCCATAAAATTCCAATTCCTGAAAAAGTAAATCCATACAAAAAATATACTAGTTAAAAACTACCAGCATGGCACTGCAAACAAATACAATCATAAAAATAGATGGCGTACAATACCCAAATTTTCTTGATTTACAGATTATTCAAGGAATAAATACCCATCACTGTTTTGATATCACCATCTTGTGGGAGCAATTTACCGGAGAAGGAAATGCAATCATCGATAAAACACAAAGTTTAATTGGACAACAAATAGAAATTCTAATTTCTGATAATGTTGGCGACTCAAGTCTTCCGGATGGTACTTTTATAGGAATTATTACAGAAGCGGAATCTATAAAATCCGAGTTCTCATCGGTTGGAGATCATATTCGAATTAAAGGATACAGTCCAACCATTTTATTGGAAGATGGTCCGAACTGTATTGGATTTGAAGAAAAAGACCTATCGGAAATAGTTCGTTTAGTTACTGCCCCCTATCCAACCAACACAGAAACCACAATCAATCCAATTACCCGAGATGTTTTTCCGTACATAGTACAATACAATCAAAGCGCTTTTGGATTTTTAAGTCAGCTAGCTTCTCGTTTTGGGGAATGGTTTTATTACAATGGACAAAAAATAATTTTCGGATCGGAAACCTCTGAGCCATTACAATTAAAGTATGGCATCGATTTGATGGATTTTAATCTGAAAATGCAAACCCATCCAAAAACGTTTAACTACGTAACAAGAGATTACTATTCCAACGAAAAATTGGAAAGTTCGATAGCTGCAGGTACTGAATTACCAGGATACCACGCACAAATGGCCGAAAAATCGGAAGCCATGTTTGGACAGGAAACCATAGTAGATTTCCACCGACACACCGCTGACGGAGATTTAAACCAAGCATTAGAAAATGCTGTGGTAAAACAAGGAGAAGCCAACGTTGCCCGAATGGTAATTCTAACTGGAAGCACAATGAATCCTGGTCTTAAAGTGGGAGCTTTAATTTCTATCGCTCAAAAAACGGCTAATGGAGAAACTACTTATGGTAAGTTTATAGTTACTAAATTGATGCACACCTGCCAAATGTCGGGTGATTATAAAAATAATTTTGAGGCAATACCCGAAAATGTGGTGTATCCTCCTTATACCAATGTTGCTCTCTTTCCCCAATGCCAAACTCAAACTGCATTTGTGGTAGATAATGCTGATCCACAGGGAATTGGTAGAGTAAGAGTTCAATTTAGCTGGCAGTTAACTGCTCCTTCGCCATGGATTCGAATGACACAACCACATGGTGGTGTGGATAAAGGATTCCATTTTATTCCAGAAATTGGTGAAGAAGTAATGGTTGGTTTTGAAGCCGGAAATGCCGAAAAACCTTTTGTAATTGGAACATTATATCATGGCGCAGCCAAACCAGAAAGTTTTACAACCGACACCAACGATATAAAAGCCATTCGAACCCGAAGTGGACACACTATAGAACTGAATGATACCGACGGCGAAGAAAAAATAAACATATACGACAACGAAGGCAGTATTATTACTTTCGATACACAGGCAAAATCGCTAACCATTAGCTCTGTTGAAACGATTGATATCTCAGCGAAAAACATCAACATTTCAGCCGAAGAAAACATACAAATAGCCGCTCAACAGAATATTGGAATTGCCGCTCAGGCTGATGCCAACATACAAGCGGAAGGTAATTTAGCATTACAATCTACTGGTGACACTACCGTAAATAGTAGTGCTGCATTAACTCTTGCTGCTACTAGCGATGTTGCTTTAAGTGGTCAAAATGCAAGTGTTTCGGGACAAGCAGAAGCAGGATTATCGGGAATGCAGGTAAAAGTGGAAGGACAAATGACTGCAGTTCAAGGTGCAAGTGGTAAAATCGAAATCATGTAAAAAAATCTATTTTATCATGTAATTAGGTTTTGTTTTTAAATTATCATATTGAACTTGCCGTGCAAAATATAATCGTATACCACGATGTACAAACACAGTGGTATAGATATTTCCTATAAAAGAAAAGTGCAATTGCCAGCAGGTAATTGCACTTGTTTATATTCACCAAACTATAAAAGAATCAAGTGAACATGCTTAAAACGTATAAAATAATCCTATTTGTTGTTTTTTCTACTCTTTTATCGAACCACATCTTTGCCCAAGAAAGCTATTTTAGCTGGAGAGATATTAAAGAAATGCAATTCGGAGATGTAAGGGTATATCAAACTTACGATGGAAAAGCACTATCAGGTATTTGTAAGCTATCCTCTTCGGGAGGAACCTACGACGTAATCAATTTTGAAAATGGAAAAGTAAACGGCAAGTGGGAAAGTTACTATTCCGACGGGAAAATACTCAGCCAATCTTATTTCATGAATGGAATAGCCGATGGTACGTTTACACAGTATCATGAAAATGGCAAAACTGCAATGACATCAGAATACAAACTCGGAAAAAAAGAGGGAATTTGGAAAAGCTTCGGCCCCGATGGCACTCTAAGTTCAACAGAATCGTACAAAGAAGATGTGAAAGACGGTGCTTTTGAAAATTTTTACAGCGATGGCTCCTTACGCTCGGTAAAAACTTACCAAAATGATGTAGCACACGGAGTTTGGGAATACCACGATAAGGATGGTTCTTTAGCAAGTTCGGAAACCTATAATAAAGGTGCTAAAGATGGAAAATGGACAAAGAATGTAAAGGATCATTTTACGAAAAAAATGCTGAGTGAAGAAAATTATTACAAAGAGGATGTAAGAATAGGTCATTGGATTTGTAAAGATAGCAATGGTGCTATACAATGGGAAAAACAATTTTCTGCTGATAATGATTACGTAGAAAAACAATATCATCACAACGGAAAATTAAAAAAGTTAATTCATATTGTCGATGGTAAACTACATGGTTTACAAGAAGAATATAACGAATTAGGCAACAAGCTATACGCTAAAAAATACATCAACAACTTTATTTCCGAAAAAAAGCTTTTTTATAATGATGGTTCGAAAAAAGAGTTTGCCTACTATGAAAATGGACAACTTAAGGGAGAATTTATTAGCTATTACGAAAATGGAAACATCCGCTTAAAAGCAAATTATTCGGATGGTAAACAAAATGGCACACGCGAAGAATATTTTGAAAATGCACAGCTAAAAATGTCTTCCAACTACACTTTTAACCATAAAGATGGCACCGAAATTAGCTATTATCCTAATGGTGAAATAAAAAACTCTGCCGAATACTTACAAGGATTAAAAAATGGTACTACTACCCAATACACCTCTACTGGCTTAAAAACTTTACAAGAAATATTCGCGAAGAATTACTTAGTAGAAAGGTTTACGTATTTTAAAAATGGCAATGTAAAAGAACAAACAAAATACGCTAATAATCAGAAAGATGGGGAGTATAAAAAGTACAATGAAAAAGGAAATATAACCTACCTAGCAGTTTATGTACAAGGCTACCTTGAAGGTAAAGTTTCAAAATACAATGAAGATGGGCAGTTAACCAGCGAGACTGAACATGCAAAGGGTGCGAAAAATGGAATTTATAAAGAATATAATGAGGCGAATGGTGTAAAATTGGAAGGTTTATATACTAACAACTACAAAGAGGGTGTTTGGAAAGAATATGCCTTAAGCGGAAAATTGATCTCTGAAACGCAATACGAAAAAGGCAACTTACTATCAGAAAAAAAATTCAACTAACCCAAATTTAGCAAAGCCAAGACCTATTTGTTTTGGGCTATTCACACTTATTATCAATAAAAAAACTAGAAAGTTATGGCAGGAAAACCAATTGCAACAATAGGAAGTATGCACGTTTGTCCGATGGTTTCTGGACTTGTACCTCATGTAGGTGGCCCAATAGTAGGACCTGGAGCACCCAATGTATTAATTAACGGAAAACCTGCCGCTCTTATGGGCGACATGTGTGTTTGTGTGGGGCCACCCGACGTGGTAGCCCAAGGAAATCCAGCAGTTTTAATCAATGGTGTTCCTGTAGTTTGTCAAGGCGATTTAACTGCTCATGGTGGTGTTGTAATGTCGGGCGAAGCAAACATTCTCATTAGCACCGCTACTCCAAGCCCTCAAGCAACGCTGCCCATTTCCAAAATTCCCTTTCCCGAAATTAGATTGTTCGAACGCATTGGTGCTGCTCTCCACAGCGATACCGTTGACCTTAAGGAAGCTAAAGGGAATATAGAGGCGATAAAGAGAGGAGATGCTGAGGTGGAGCGGAAGATATTTAATGTTCGATTTTTGAATGAAGATGGACAAAAAATAACGAGTGAGAATATCAGAAATAATGTAAAAGTAGCGGCTTCGGTTTCTGGTATTAACGACGGGGAAATAGTAACCTTTAAATTAAAAAGAAAAACAAAGGATGGAGATACGGTTGTTGAGCTAAGTGGAACAGTTCAGGACAAACAAGTTATTATAGATTGGGAAGTTGACGAAAATCATTTTAAAGAAGAGACCAATGTGTAAAACAATAGTGTTGGATGAAATAATAATAACAGCTACGGCTAGCAATGCCAATACAGCAGTTTCTAATAAAATAAAAATAATTGATGGAATAAAAATATATCCACTTCGTTACGGCATATTTGACGACAAATTAATAGATACAGGTTTAGAGTGTATTATGACTGATGATGCAAATCCATCTAAGTTAAGCTCAATACCACATGGTGTAAAAATACAAGACCAATATAATAGCTACAGCTATCATCCGATGCCCCTAAATCAAGGTTATCTTTATGTGGCGAGTAAAGTAAACAATGGAGTTTATGAGTATCAAGTAGTAGATAGAGGCGAATTAGTGTTACTTAATTTTTACGGAGGTGATGAAAATGCAGTATCAGCTTTGAAAATTGGAGAAAGTAACGACTTTATCTTATCTAAAACTAACGATGAGATAGCATTATTCTCTAGTCCCATACAATTAACAAAAACTATTGCGCTAAAAGTTTTACTCACAAACCCTAACGATATAATTGCAGCCAATACCCTTGATGTTAAAGATTGGGCACAAAATGGTACACCTGGGGATGTAAGATTACAGGAAGGATTTATGGATCCTAAAGCAGCATGGATAATGTTTCCAAAAACCTCAGAACGTTTTGATCCTTCTGAAATAGAAGCCAACATCAACAGGATATCCAATGCTAATACCAAAAATAAAGATGAAAAAACAAAAAACAGAGATTTGTTTTTTGTAATACACGATATTTGGGGCATTATTGAGCAGGTACGTACTGATTTACTTAATATGCATCTTTATCATGATGCCGTAATGCGTTCCATTAGAAGTGGGGTTGACCCCAATAGTATTTTTCGACAAATGATTATTTTATCAGAACAGGAAAAAATATTTTCAGACGAATTATTACTGCAAAAATCAAGTGATGAGTTGATTCAGCCAGTTATGATTCATCATATGGCAATTAGTGTTTATCGCTTTTTATATGATTCGGAAAAACCAGCTTGGAAAGAGCATGTTAAAAAAGCAGAAAAGCAAACAAGCAAAGCTTATCTGGAGAAACTTTTGGCTGTAAAAGAAAGAGAAAGTTGCCGATATAACATTGATGTAAAACGACGAGCTTTAACCAGTATTACTGATAATAATATTTTTAAAGATATTTGTGCCTACTATGCCGAAATGCCTCTAAGTCATCATAATAACGATGAGGCAGCTAGTTATTATGGTATGATTATACATGCCAAGACCATGATTGCAGATGTATTAAAAACATTGGTGGTAGCTCCCAACGAAAGAGATAAGCATATCGATTTAACCGCCAATGTAAAATATTACCGTACCCATGGTTATCACGATGAATATGTAAAACGTGTTAAAAATTTTCTTACGTCCAAATCACATCCTGCCACACAGATATTAAATACAGAAGTTGTGCTGGAGGACTATATTGATGAAAAAGACCTTAATGAAAAAGTTGACCCTAATATCAATGTAGATGCTGATGTTTATGTAGAAGGAAAGGAATGGTCGATAATAAATGAAGATGCCAAAACAGTAAAAATTCAAGACTATATTAATATGTCCAATGCCATTATGGATGCCTTTCAGAAGGCTGCGTATGATGAGTATGAGATTAAGGGCATTGTAAATATGATTGAAACCAAAGAAACCAAGGGTTATTTTATTACCAAACGCAGTGATATAAAAAAGGTTGTTAAACACAGTTCCTACTTTAAAGAAGCACGCAAAATAAAATACCAATACAAGCGGTATGGTAATGCTAAAAAAGGCATGGTTAAGGTAATTACCAATAATCAGGATGAGTTGGACAAAGGGATCGTGCGCATTGCGGTAAAAAAGCAAAATCCTAGCAAAGTTGATCGTATTAGCCGAGCCATTTGCACCAATAAGTTGTGGCAAGGTATGGTCGATAGTATCTTTTTGTTTTCTTTACCTTCAGTATTGCAAGAATATGATAAAAAGGATCCGATTAGAGCGTCCTTGTCGGCATTAAGTTATACCACAGGGGTATTTGCATTAGTCGATAAATATAAAATTATAAAAGTGGTGCCGCGTAAAGGTTTTGCGACTAAATTGGTGGGGACTGCCGCCAAACGTTCCGTTGCTTTTGCTGCTATTGGTGGCACATTGGGTGCTATTACCGATGCCTGGGATGCTTCAGTATTGGCCTTGGACGAGGATTATGATGCGGCTGTGGCTGGTTTTGCCAGTGCGCTGGCGGGTATTGGAGCCACTACCATAGCCTTGTTTTTTGCCAACGCAGCCTGGGCCGGCCCTGCAGGCATAGCCTTAGCCATTGCTGCCATTGGAGCCAAATTATTAGTGGAGTATTTAAAAGACACACCGCTAGAAGCTTTTATTAAAGACACCGTATTTGTAAAAGCCGCCATGCAAAATGTCAGTCTCCCATACGAATTAATAAATTTAGTGTCGCAGGAGCAGGTACGTGTAAAGATGCTCGATGGAGAAGATGATATGTACTTAAAGGATTACCGTTTACAGTATCAGGCTTTTACTTATGTGCATTCGGGTTTGTACGATTTGCGATTAACACCAAAGTTTGATAATATTTGTTACGAGGCAGGAGAGTATGCTTATATTGGTACCGAAATTATTGTAGAAATTAACAAACACTTGTACAATATAGATGAAGTAGCTATTCAGGCTCACCTGGCATTCGATACCAATTTCGATTGGGTAAGAGGAAGACAATGCGATACCTTTCCTTTGGATATGTGGCCAATAGGTGTTTCTAATAACCCTAATGAGGTAGCGGTAAGCAAATATTTTAAGCAGGTTAGTTATTATCCGGCCGGATATAACAACAATAAAACAGCTAGGGATTATCACCAAGATTGGATTAATCGCCGTACAGAATTTTCGTACAAACCAGTAGCTCATAATCAGAATGCTTCGAAGGAACTAACTCTTTTTGCCTCAATGCCCGAAGTTAAAAAGAAACCAATGATGGTGCTTGAGGATAAGGATTTTATTCCTTTTGCTTTTAGAGATAGTTTTAAAGTGAAAACTAAAGGAGGAGGCTCAACAGATTTTTATTTATTCCTCACGCTCAAACTAAAGGATAAAAAAGGGCAGCAAATTCCTTTACCTATACCTGGTAGAAATGGAGAAACTTTTATTATTCATAAATATAAAGTTGAAATACCTAAAGAAGCCTACAGAAACAAACGTACAGATCGTGTTACCTATCTCCATAACACTACGAAAACCAAAGTAAAAAAAGAAAAAGTAAGTATTAACACTCTTGATAATTTTTATAAAGATGAATTTTAAAATATTTAGTACAATAATTACACTTTGCTTGTCATTAATAATTATGTCGTGTGGTGGAAATCATAAAACAAAAACAGTACAGACTTCAAAAGAGAAAGTGTCAGTTCCTAAAAAGGAAGTATATATTATAAAAAAAGATGCTGTTAAAGATATTGATGGTAATAGTTATAACTCCGTTGTTATTAATGGTCGTGAATGGATGACAAGTAATTTAAGGGTGACAAGATTTAATGATAGTACGCCAATAATACAGGTTAAAAATGAAAAAGAACTTGATAAATATTTATGGGATAAAAATTATAGCTATGTAAACTATGATAGTCTATTAGTGACCGATTATGGCTTATATTACAATTATGAAACTGTTAAAACAGAAAAACTTTGCCCCGATGGTTGGCATGTGGCCTCCAAAGAAGATTGGAGTGATGGATTAATGATTTTTGTTTTAAATAAGGGCGATAATACGGCAAAAAACTACTATCCTGAAAGAGACCTTCGTTCAAAAACTGATTGGTATTACTCCGATATGAACGGCAACGATAAGTATAAGCTTAATATCTTACCATCAGGTATTCGTGATGAAACTGGCAAAATTGTTGATTTTGGTAAGGCTGCAGGCTTTTGGACTAGTACAAGCGATGGAAATGGGAATAGAGCTTGCATGTTCAATACCGGGGGGGGTATGGGAATCAGAGTGTTAGATGGCAGGTATGGTCAAGCTGTTCGTTGTGTAAAGGACAGAAAGAAATCAGAATAGTTAATCATGTTTAAATAAAAATGAACTTAAGGTTCGCTTACCTATTAGCGATTACTCTATTTTAGTTGTACAACAACTGTTTCAATAAAAGATGAAAATTGAATTAGATAAATCAACAAGAATTACCCTAGCGATAATAACAGGAATTGCAACCTTAGTCACTTTTGTTATACTTTTTATGGGTGCTTTTTTTGTAAATGATACTTTGGAGCCTATACTTCAAAGGCCTGAAAGTTATACGATAAAAAAGAAATTGAGCGTTGAAGAAAATTATGACAAACAAGATGTTTTGTATGCGCAACTAAAAAAAATAAAAAAACAAGAATTAAATATTTTTCAAAAGGCTTCACTTGGTTTACTGCAAGCCTTTGCTTTTTTGATCGCGATTCTAGTGTTACCACTTGGTATAGCATTAGTTTTTAAGATAGCACCTTCAAAAGAATTATTTTATAGAGGAATTTATTCCAAAGGAAAATTTAGGCTTGATAGAACGAGTATAATGCAAGCTGAAAATCCGGGTATCTATAAATTTCATCGTACAGATGATGAGTCTTTTTCATTTAGTAAACCTAAAACGAGGCGTAAATTGATCAGAACTTTTATCATTTGGGTAATTATTACCACCGTGGTTTTTATAGGAGTATATAATCCTGATACCGTTGAAATATTGGGTTTACCGGTTGCGGCTTTGCTAATTACGATCCTCATATTATTAAGGGTAGTATTGCCTGCGCCTCGTCTCATATTTGATCGATTAAATGGACAGGTAATATTCAAGGGAAACATTGTAAATCCAGGTTTTAAAGCGAGTTTTGATAAAATATCCCCAGCCATGCTATACGGAGAATTAATGGCTATTTCACATCCAATATTTCAGTATAGTATTTTAGCATTTGGTGCTTTCGATGAGGATACTTGGAGCTTTTACGTGCAGTATATGGATAAAAACAGACCCTTACCAGCTGGAAATGTATTTGATGAGTATCGAGAAAAAGATTATTTGCGTCGTAAAGCAGAAGGTTATACAGCGCCTATTTACTCATCTTCTAAATATATTTGCGATGCCAATAGCGGCTATGTAAATGGCACGCCAGAATTCCAAAAGGAAATAAAAACCTTTAAACTAAAAATAGAAGATGCACATGCTACAGTACTTCAATTCTTCGAAAAAGAGGGTAAAGTTCTAATGGAACCTTATAAGCTATGTTTTTTGGGTTTGTATCAAGATCAAATGGTTTTTAAATACATGAATCAACCTAATTATGATGATTTAGAAGTTTTTAAAAGCGATAAGGAATTAGTTGGTCGTTACTTAATTCACAAAAAAACGAATAAAATAACTTTAGTATAATCAATGAATTTAAAAAAGGTAATTATAATAGTCTTAGTAAGAGTTTTTTGAAGCTTTCGAGAAAAGATTGGGACATTCTAAAAAACAGAAACAATGAACAATAAACATCCCTTATATCGCAAAGTAACCCATACTGAATATACTGGAATAAAAAAAATAGGTGATAAAGGCCCACAGAGCTGGTTGCAAAAAGTGATTGTTCCTTTGGATGAATACTTTTACAAAAGCAAAATGGGGCATCCATATGTAAGTGATGAATTTATAAAGATGAATTCAAATTCTCATATCACACCATTTGCTTGGGGGGGGAGCAATTTTATTTGTTACTATACTTATTACGTACTTCTCAATTAAAGATGGAAGTTTTGGTAAAACACCTGATAGGTATAATAATATACTATTTTACTATGCCTAAAAAGGAAATCATTCTCAATCGACTGGATGAAACTATAACTTTTCCAGGCTTTATGTGGAAAAAGAATATTACCATGCCATTTGATAAAATAAAATTTTCTTACACATCAGGTGGTCCTAATATGATAGGTGCTTATCAGTTAGTAATTGTCAGGCCCGATAAAGCAGGTTCAATTCAAGATTTTCCATTTCCAGGAATTGATTGCTACCAAGATTTAGCCTACCTAACATGGTACATGGATAAAAACCGGCCATTGCCTCCAGCTGAAGATTTGGATCCTTATCGCGAAAAAGATTTCGAACGTCGTAAAAAGGGAAAGTTTAAAAAACCACTGTACCGAAGTCAAATACCAACACCCGAAGCTAGTCCAGAGCAGCAAGCAGAAAGAGTACGAATTGGAGGGTGGTAAAATAGTTTTAGCATAGCCATTTCTTTAAATAACTATATGAGATGAAATAAGATTACTTGTAAAAAAACTAATGCAACATAAATTTCCAACCTAAATAAATTTAGATATGAAGAAGAATTATTCAGCTATAATATTATTTATAGCTCTCTATAGTACCCTCGTTTTGTTGGACCAAGATTTCTGTTTTCTAAGTTGAATTTAAGCTGCCATATTATAGATTATAAACGGCTTCTTCCTATCGATGCCTTGATGATCTCTGTTATGATATCTAT
>NZ_MVDD01000008.1 GCF_002843315.1 Labilibaculum filiforme
GAGCAATTTATTTATATCACATTTTTCTGATTGAGCTGAAGCTAAATTTGAAATACATGTCAGTGTCAATAAAATTGTCAATATGCTTAGAATCTTTCTCATCATTTTTATTTGTATGAAGCACAACTTGTTAAATTGTGCACCATAGGTGCACTTATTTTTGCTATATCAGGTAAAAAGGTGCACAATACATGCTTTATTGGTGTGTATTGTGCACCTTTTTGGTTTTCCTCCCCGAATCTACAAAACAATAATCTGTAAACAAAAAAAAAGATCTTGATTATTTCACATAGGTAGTATTACTATAAATATAGAGGATTACATTTCGTCGAGAGCTTATTCGAGCGCCAAAAACGGCATTACATATTGTCGAGAGCTTATTTGAGGGCCAAAAACGGCTTTGCATTTCGTCGAGAGCTTATTGGAGTGCCAAAAATGCCATTACATTTCGTCGAGAGCTTATTGGAGTGCCAAAAACGGCTTTACATTTCGTCGAGAGATTATTCGAGCAACAAAAAGTTAATTTTCAAACCGCGAGAGGTCATTCTAGCACCAAAAATGCCTTTACATATTGTCGAGAGCTTATTTGGGTGCCAAAAACGGCTTTACACATTGTCGAGAGATGATTTTTACGGTCAAATAGGCCTTTACAAATCATCGGGCGATTGTTCGAGCAACAAAAAGTTAATTTTCAAACCGCGAGAGGTCATTCTAGAACCAAAAATGCCTTTACATATTGTCGAGAGTTTATTTGAGTATTAAAGGAGGATATCCATATAGCTAGTCCATATAAATAGCCTATTTTAAAGGTTTTAAAGTCGCCCAGTATTCTTGGATAAAAAAAACATCTCGAAGCTAAGCTGGAGATGTTTCTGAAATAGGATTGTATGCTGAAATTAACGATTACAATTTGTCTAATTTGTATACCTGCAGTAAGTTTTACCATCTTAGTAGTTCTCTTTTGAGGTTTGTAGCAAGAATGTATACTTCAGCAGTCCCAATTACCCACCGGTAGCAAAATGGAGGAACAGTAATAGGGCTTTTAGCAGGTTTTTATTTTTTTTGTTTTTTCTTTTTATCTAAAAAAAGTACCTGTTGCTGTGTCGGGAGCGTTTCTGCGGTCGGCAGCTTTTTTAATCACTTCCTCTTTTTCTTTGTTGGTGTAAAGCGACCAGTTTCCAATTTCTTCGGTTGTTCTCCTGCATCCAAAGCACACGCCATTACTATCTTGTCGGCAAATGCTAATACATGGTGATTTTATATCTTCCATATTCGTTAAATCTATTTATTGTTATTTAATAACTATTGCTTGTTTAATAAACTTGCCATAGCAAAGATTAGAAGTTTTTAGCAAATAGCCCTTGGCTAAAAGCTATTTAAAATAGCAGAAAATATAATATTTGGAATGCAATTCATCCAAAAAGAAAGTAAAATTGCACATGCTATTTAAATTGAATACAAATAAAAACAAAAGAATTTGAAATCACAAGGATATTTTGCAAGCATTATCCTGATAAAGTGAAGTAGAGAATCAGCAAAAGAAAAATCCCGAACTGTGAAGTCCGGGATTTTCTCTAAGCCTAATTTTAACCTAAATCTAATCTAATGAAAAATTTTTATCTTTTGTTCTCTACAAATATAGGCTTTAGGAGTGCTAAAAGGAGTAAACGAAAGTTAATGAATCTTAAAAAAATAGTTATTTACTTACTGTTTGCATTTTTAAGAAAGGCCTGAACATATCGTATCTCGGAATAGGAGTAGTCGCTACCCAAAGCTTGCTTGCATTCATTAAGGCTTTCGATGCCCTCTTTCTCTAATTGTTTTTTAATTTTTTTGCTTTTCTTTTTCTCTACAAATTTGTCGAGGGGCAACATGCCCAAGCCTACGTAATGTGCCAAATGCTTTTCTATGGTACTTACCGTAAGATCGCGAAAAGCGGAAATTTCGCGTACGTTGCGACCTTCTTTATACAAATCGAAACTAATTTTTTTGGTATCCTGTTTGGTGCCCGATTTTGTTCCTTTTTTGGGGCTGGAAGCAGCAAAATCGAACATGCCATTACTGGGACCATGCCGATACTCCGAAACCATTTTAATAATATCCAGGCCGTATCGTTCTATTTTTTTCTTTCCGAAGCCTTTCACTGCTTTAAGTTGATCGGCAGTACCAGGCAGGTTGTTTGCGATATCAACCAAACTTTCCTGCGAGGCAATGTAATAAACCGGAGAATCTATTTTATCTGCCAAATTTTTTCGCCATTGCTTTAGCGTTCTATATAAATTCGGATGTTTTACGTTCTCGTTAAGCACTTCTTTCGGACTTTTTAAGCGGAAAGTCTGCTTTTCGAAATGAGCTTTGGCACGCACTTTTTGGTATTTTCCGGTATCGAAGCCTTTCAAACACGATTTTAAGCTAACTAGTTTCACACTCAAAATTTCGTTCAGGTTTTTTAGCTGTCCTTCAATTGCCTTTTTAACGCCTTGGTTATCGGAATCGAAACTAAAATCTTTCAGAATACTTTGTAAATGAGTCTCCAGTTTTTCTACGAAATAAGCCGAAGCCTTGCTAATTCTTTCCTGCGCTTCGGTATTTTTGTGTAAGTCCTGAATATCGCTGCAATAGCGTTTTAACGAAGGAATAAATTTTTCGCCAACCACCAGCATTTCCGGGCCAAGTAAAGGAAAGGCAGTATTCATTTTATCGGCTAAGTTTCCTTGAATAGTGTTTCTGTTTTCCTGTAAATGTTTGTTGCAGTAGTTGCAAACACGGTAAATTTCATGAAAAGAAAATAGTTCTTCGAGCAGTTGGAATTGATACCTGCGAATAGAGTCTTCGAGATTTTCTTCCCCCGGAGGATTCACTTCCATATGGTGGGTAAACTTCGATACGGCATTGTCGCAAATAATTCCCGATTTACTTAGTGTTGATTTAAGAACCAAACCTTCTAAAGATTTGCATCTGCTTAAGGCCACATACACCTGTCCGTGAGCAAAAGCGGCATTGGCATCAATTATTGCTCTTTCGAAAGTTAATCCTTGGCTTTTATGAATGGTAATTGCCCATGCCATTTTTAGTGGAAATTGCGAAAAAGCACCCGAAATGGTTTCTTCAATCTCTTTACTTTCCTCGTTAATGCTGTAATTAATATTTTGCCAGTCTTCGGGATACACATCAATCTCAAAATCGTCGGTTTCGCATTTCACATGAATAACGTCGGCTCCAAAACCAGTAACGGTACCAATTTTGCCATTAAAATAGAGTTTTTCGGGCGAGCTATCGTTTTTCACGAACATCACCTGTGCTCCTTTTTTCAATTGCAATTGTTCTTCGGTAGGAAAGGAGTACTCCGGAAATATGCCGGTAATATTTGCTTTAAACTGCTCTGTTTTTCCTTTTAGTTGCTTTAGCTTCTCCTCGTTTATTTTTTGTGCCCGTGCGTTGTGCGTGGTTAGGGTAATGTATCCATCCTTATCGGCAGGTTTAAAATCGGGCAAATATCTTTTTTCCAGCTCGGCATACGATGCTTGCGAAAGCTGATTGTTCCTAATTTCGTTTAGTATTTGAATAAAACTCTCGTCCTTTTGGCGATAAACATGTTTTAGCTCAATACTAATGTGTTGCGATTGTAAAAATGCGCGGCTGCTAAAAAAGAATGGTGTTTCGTAATGATTCCGAAGCAAGCTCCATTCCTCATTTTTTACTACCGGAGGCAATTGTTGCAAATCGCCAATCATTAAAACCTGAACACCACCAAAGGGCAGTTTTCTATTTTTAAATTTGCGAAGTACTTCATCAATACCATCCAATAAATCGGCACGAACCATACTTATTTCATCAATAATAAGCAGGTCGAGCGATTTTATAATATCTATTTTTTCTTTTCGGTATTTCCGGATCGGAGAATTGGTTTCGGCTTTGGGATTTTTATCCTCATTCAGAATTTGTCCGGGCAATATCGGACCAAAAGGCAGCTGAAAAAAGGAGTGAATGGTAACACCGCCAGCATTAATAGCTGCTACTCCGGTTGGTGCAACCACAATCATTCGCTTGGGTAGTTCCTCTTTTAACCGACGTAAAAAGGTCGTTTTTCCGGTACCGGCTTTACCCGTTAAAAAAATTGTGGTGTTTGTAAATTGTACAAACTTATGAGCCAGTTCCAGTTGCGAATTACTTTCCATTTTGTAACATCAGTTTTTTAAAAAAATAAAAATACAAAATGTTAACGGTTTACACACCGATATTTAGGGAATACCCACTACTAATTTGTAACCGACAGGTTTCCCTTTCCCTTCAAAAGGCTCATAAATTATGGTTTTTTTTTAATCTACCTCAATAATTTTATTTTTTACGGCATACATAACCAGGGAGGTTGAATTTTTGCAGGCGGTTTTGCTTAGTAAATTAGAGCGATGACGATCAACCGTTCTCTGACTGATAAATAATTCCTCGGCAATTTCGGCATTGCTGTATCCGTCGCAAATTAATTTTAGAACTTCCAGTTCGCGCTGCGATAATTTTACGGTTTCGGTTCTTAATTTGTGCATTCTTTTCTGATCGAGAATATCTACCAAAAGTTCCTGCGAAAAATAACTTTTCCCAGCCATTACAGCTTCCAAAGCGGCAATTAATTCATCGGCATCCGAGTTTTTTAACAGAAAACCTTTCACTCCTGCATCTAACATCTGGTCGTAATATTCCTCTTCACCGTGCATAGAGAGTACGATTACTTTTAGGTCGGGAAATTTTTCGAGAGCTTTTCGGGTGGCTTCAATGCCATTCATTTCGGGCATGTTGATATCCATTAAAACAATATCAATTTGTATATTATCGGCCATTTCCAGAAATTCTACTCCGTTCGAGGCTTCGCCCACAATATTTATATTTGGAACATTGTTTAAGAGAAAACGCAAACCACTTCTAAACATTTTGTGGTCGTCCACAATCATTACCCTGTACTCATTCATGTTTTATTATTTTACAGATTAACCTCTACTACTGCCATCATTCCGCCACGTTTTGGGTGACTGGTTATTTTGTGCGATCCGTTTAAGGATTTTATCCTGCTAAACACATTATACAATCCCATTCCTGTTGATGTTCCGGCATTAATTTCCTTGGCATCAAAACCAATTCCATCATCAATATAGATAAGTGAAACTACATTTTCTTCTCTCGATAAGTTGATTTCTATATTAGTGGCTTGGGCGTGTTTAATGGTATTATTTATTAATTCGCTAACCACCCTAAAAATAACAACTTCTACCTGATGGTTAATGCGCGCCTCCATATTTTCTGCAAAAAAGCGAATGCTGATTGCTTGCGATAAATTAATTTTATTGGTGAAGGAACGGATTGCCTTCTCCAAACCAAAATCATTTAAAATATGCGGACTTAGGTTATTCGAAATCTCTTTAATACTTACCAATGCTTCATTTACTGCATCTACCGAAGCTTTTATAATATCTCCTCTCTCCAATTCCGAATCGAATTTATCTAGCGACGAAAGGTATAGGTTAATGCTCGAAAGCAGTGGTCCAATGGAATCGTGCAAATCGGTCGCAAATCTTTTTCGTTCGCTTTCCTCGGTGTTGATTACTGCATTCAAAATTCTTCGTTCGGTTTCCTGTCGCACACTAATATCATTAATCAAAGATAAAATCAATTTGCTATCTTCTAGTTCAATTAAGCTTAAATGAATTTCAACCGGAAAACTTGTTCCATCTTTTCTTTTCTGCACCGATTCAAACGAAAGGGAAGGGTAGGAAGCATTTAATTTTTTCCAATAGGTTTGCAGTTCCGAATTGCTGTGTCGCGAATCTATCTCACTATAATTTAAGTTTAGAATTTCATTGGTTGAATATCCCAGCCAATTGCAGGCCGCCGAGTTGGCATCTAAAATTCTACCATCGGTATTGTAAATTAAAATTCCATCCGATGCTTGTTCAATTAACGAACGCCACCTTTTTTCCGAGACTCTTAATTTTCGCTCTTCGCTTTTTATTTTTTCTTCGGCTTCTTTACGTTGCGTAATATTAATAAGCGTACCAACAATATTTAAAGGTTTTCCATTTATGTCGTAATCAAGAATTTGACCTTTGGCTTTAAACCACATCCAATCTTTATTTGTGGTAAAAAGTCGAAACTCAACAATAAATAATGCGCTGTATCCTAGTTTATTCTGTCGGTGTTTTTGTTTAATGATAATTAAATCTTCGGGATGAATGATTTTACAAAGAAGCTCTTTTGTATTCGAAATAGTAACCGATTTATAGCCTACTTTATCCCAAATAATTTTACTGATATAGACTTGATCGGTGGCGAAATTATGCTCCCAAACGCCATCCGAATTGGCATCGAGCATTCGAAGCAGTCTGTCGCGACTACTTTTTAATTCCAAATTTGCCTCCTCTAAATTTTCGGTTCGTACCCGAACTAATTCCAAAAGATTGTAGCGGTGATCTTCTAACTCCTTATTTTGTTTGATAATTTGTTCGGTTTGTAGCTCGAGCTTTTCGTTGGCAAATACTACCTCTTTGGTTCTATCGGCTACCCTTCGGTCCAACTCTTCATTTTCTTGCAGTAGCTTCTTTTCATTTTGCTCTCTTTTTAATTTCGAATACCTTAAAATAATTGCAATAATTAAACCGAATAGTACTAGCACAAATAGCGAGGTTCTATATTGGGGAACAATAGGAGGTGGTTGGTGACTAATGAAACTACCTTTTGGCAATTGGTTGGGTAAAATTCCAAATCGTTTCATTTCCTCAAAATCGAATTTAAAACTGTTGTAACCCGACTGAATAATTGGAATTTTATTAATTTCTTTTCCTTGAAGTACCTGAAGAGTAATTTCTGCAGCAAATTCTCCCTCTTTAAAACCACTGGTAAGCATTCCCCCAACAATACCTTCGTTAAAATAAAACTCCCAGCTACTGTAAATAGGAAGTTTTGTTGCTTCGCGGATAATTTCAATATTTTCCTGATAGGAAATAAAATTGCCTTCCTTATCGCGACTAAAATTGATTAAATAAATGATGCTGTTGGGATCTAGGTTTTTAACCTGATCAACGAGTTCATCAATAAGTAAATTCTCAATAAAAACAAGTTCAACGTCGGTTTTTAGCTCGGGCCAAAAAGATTTAATATTGTTTCGGTTTAAAATAGCCGATTGGGTTTGATTGTCGTTAATTACAACTAGTTTTTTAGCATTGGGGTGCAGTCCAAGTGCTACCTCTATGGTTTTTCGAGAGTCTATTTCCTCGGTTACTCCCGACACATGATCAATTCCTTCAATTAATTTATTGGTGAACTGATCGATAGAGCAAAAAACGATAGGAGTGCCTTTAAAGAATTCGGAGTAATAATTTCTTACAAAATCCAAGGCATTGTTATCGGAAACAATAATAGCATCGAATTTATTTTTTAGGTGTTTAAGACCGTACAAATTTGCAAATTCCTTTAGATATTCAGGATTTGAGTTTCGTTTGGTGTCCATGTATTCAAACATCAATTCCACATTGTCTTCACTCCCCAAAACAGACTGTATTCCTTCACTTACATTATCGGTCCAGTTCAATCCCTGATGGTAGGAATGCAAAACAAGTACTTTTTGTTTTCGTGCCGCAGCCTGAAATCCAAATAGGAAAATGAAAAAAGTCAGAAGAAGAGTCTTCCAATGAATGTTACCCATATTACTCATACTCAATTTATACTTCGCCCTTGCAAAATGCTTACATCGGGTCAATTTCAACGAATCGGTAAGATACAAAGGCTAAAGATGATATACTATGCTGTAAAATACTTAATTTATCTGCAAGGCTCAAGAATTATATGTGAATCTCATTAACAGCTTATTAACACAGTTATTATTCAAGAACACTTACATTTAAGATAATATAAAACAATTCAAAAAAATATCATGAGAATTATAAAATTAGTAAGCACTTTTCTAATCATTTTATTTGCCAGCCAATTTGCTAGCGCGAAAAAGCAAGCAGATGAAAAAAATAATGACAAGGAGAAACTAGTTGTTGTGTGGACAAGTGGAGATCCGTATGTTGCCGAACGTGTGGCTTTGATGTACACTCATGCGGCTAAAAAACACGAATGGTTTCAGGATGTTACAATTATTATTTGGGGACCTTCCGCGAAGTTAACTTCAGAAAATCAAAAGATTCAGGAAAAATTAAAAGCAATGGCGGCAGATGGAATCGAAATAAGAGCATGCATTTCATGTGCAAATTCTTACGGGATTGCGGATGAATTAAAAGAACTTGGATTCGATGTTGCAGGAATGGGAAAACCTTTAACTGATTATTTGAAAGATGATTCGATAAGCGTTATAAGTTTTTAAATTTCAGATTTGAAAGATTTTTTTTGATAAACTAAAAACTGATATAAGAAAAGTGGGTGCCAAAATTTGTTGGTTGCCCTCTTTTTTGGGAATAGTTCCTATTTAATAGTTTGTGTTAAAACAGCTTCTCCAGTAAGAATTCTTTTTGCCAGACTTTGAATGCTACGTTCCTTTACCAGAACGGTATAGTTTTTACGCAAGTCCGAGAAATCATCATGCAAAGGGCATTTGTTTTCATGATCGCAACTCTTAAAACCAAAACTGCATTGAGTAAACGATTTTTCGCCATCAATAGCATGTATAATTTTATAAAGAGGAAGATCTTCGTTTTCCTTATCAAAGAAAAATCCGCCATTTCGTCCTTTCAAACTTTTTAACAGATCGAAACGGGTAAGTACCTGTAATATTTTTGCCGTAAAGTGTTCGGGCGATTCTATATTTTTGGCTATTTCCTTAAATCCAGGTCGTTTATCTTTCCAGTTCTGCAATTGGATGTAAACCAATGCACGAATGGCATATTCAGCTGTTTTCGAGAGCATATCTATTTTTTGAAATGCTTAATTATTTGATAGGATGTTTTGTTCTAGCAGAATAGCCTTTGGAAACAGAATGTTGTTTTCCAAATGCACATGGCGATGCAAATCTTTTTCGAAAGCTAGCAGGTTTTCGTAGGTTGCACGATACGTATTACACACTCCTGCAGGGGCTTGGTAAGCCTTACTCAATCTTGATATTTCTTCGAATCTTTCTCCTTCATTTTCATGCTCTTTCGTTAAACAAGTAATTAAGGTTTCGGCAGTAATTTTACAGGTGGAATCGTTTAATTGCTCCCCTTTTTTTAGTTGTGCTAATTTTTCGATAAGTGGAAATAGTTCCGTTTCTTCTTTTTCCAGGTGCTCGCTTAATTGTTCCACAGATATTTTAAAATGCGCATTAATCTTTTCAATTTCGGGATGTTTATTTCCGTGAACTTGTTCTATTTTATCTAAAAATTTGGTAAGAATTGGTATTTGTTGGCGCACGTATGCGTGATGATTCTCTTTAATGTATCGAATTAAATTACAAAGTGGCATTTTATCAAATTCCGGTGTATTTGTTGGGGTTTTAATAACCTCTTCGAGCTTTTGAATAATCTCCTCAGGGTTCAGGGATTTCTTTGCACATGCCTCACCCAAACTCTGTTTTCCACCACAACAAAAATCAATTTGGTAGTCATCGAATATGGTAACAGTTTGAAAATGAATTTTCACGATATCTCCAATACTGGTTTCTTTGCTAATCATTTTTTTAGGAATTAGATGTTAATGGTAAAATAAAGACAAAAAGAGCTTTATATCGCAAAAGTACTAATTTTTAATCACAAAAAGATATAAGGAAGCCAGACCATTAAAATTGTTTACTTAGAGCTGGTTTAAATGCAAGAAGGGAGGCAGAATCTGTAGTGATTCTGCCTCCCTTATTTATTTTTTTGTAGCCGTAAATCGTCTTCCTGCTATTTACTCACTCCAGATATTTCTTTTACAATCCTAAAACTTTAGCGCCTTGTAAAAACACTACATCTTTAGGGATACCGGCATTGTTTACACGGTCTAAATCTTTCTGAAGATCTTCGCGAATAAAGCCTCTTTCGGCAATCATTTGTTGTGCGGCCTCGTAGTTCCCATCGCCTTGAACAATTAGAATTTGTTTTCCCAATTCATTCATGGCAGCTTTCATTTTCTCGAAATCAACTTTGTAAGTTCCGGTTTCAGCATTTCTTGTAAAAGCGCCTTGCTCTTCGAAGAAATAGAAACGAATCATATTTGCTTTTCCATGAGCACTGGAGGCTCCAAAACGTACCGAACGGAAAATACCAGCCATAAAAGTAACGTAGTTGTCCATTAGCTTGTCAGAATCTAGTTCGCCCCATTCAGCCATTTGCGTAATCATGTATAAACCAAGAATGTCTGCTTTTCCTTCTTCAATAGAAGTGTAGGTATCTTTTAAAACTTTACGAACGCTTTCCTGATCTTTTAAAGTGTATTTAATACCTAAACCATGAGCTACTTCGTGAAACATTACATTCTCGAAGAAAGCATCAAAAGTGACGTTTTTGCGTTGGCTTTCGTCCATTAATAAGTCCGAAATTGGAACTAAAATCTTATCGAATTTAGCTTTCATTGCATTTTTCAACTGCAATTTTCTTGATCCTTTTTCAGCATGTACACGAGGATCGTTTGGCAGGTTAATAGCAATATTTTTGCTGCCTGCATTGCAGTCGCCCGCATAGTAAATTACGTCGTAAACATTCATATCTGCATTTGCATTAGCTTTTTCGGCTTTGTAAGCTGCAGGAACTGGTAAACCTTCCTGAAGACGAGGTAGTAAAGCAGCAAATTTTGATAATTTTTCGCTCCAGACTTTATCTTTCACTAAAATCTGTCCTGAATGAGATGCTTTGTATCCGTAAAGAGCATCTTCGTAAGTTTCGATAGGACCAACTACAAAATCAAGTGTATTGGTTTTCATATCCATCCAAGCCAAATCAGAAGCTAGGTAATCATCGGTAAGAAGTGCAGTAGAGCGCAATTCAAGATATTTTTTAAGACCAGCATCTTCGGCTAATTCGGCAGCTTCTAATAACAAACCAGCAGCTTTTTGAATTTGCTCTTTGTAAGCAACATGATAAGGAACTACTTTTAATGCTCCATTTTCATCGCGTTCAATTTTGGTGTACCAATCGGTTTTCATATCACTCTGAATGGCATCAAATTCTTTGGCAGTCATGTCTGCTGGATAAAAGTTGGCACCTTTAGGTTTTGCATCAAATCCTTCAAGGAAAGGCGTGTTATTTGCTAAACGATCCCAAGGGCCATAGTTTATTTTTGAATAGGCAACCGCAGCAGGATCGGTAAGTTTTCCTAAAAATGTGGCTTTGTCGCCAATAGCATCTTTCCAGAATAATTCTTCCATAATGTCTGCAACTTCCATTAAAATAGGAAGCATTTGCTTCTCTTTTTCAGTCAGTTTACTGATGTCGGTTGTTAACTCGAATGTTGCGTATTGATCTACTAATTTTTGAGTTGGCGATTCTTCGGCCTGTTTTACGGGTTTCTCATTACAAGCCACAAAACCTAAGCTCATAGCTAGCAACAAGGCAATTGGTGCGATTTTTTTCATTATTTCTTGGGAATTATTAGTTAGTAATTGTTTATTGATCTACTTACCACAAGTTAAAAATGATTCAATTATTTTTTACATTGCAGTAAATTGATGCAGTTCAAAAATACAGCAAAGAATTGTTTTATCAAGTTTTACCAAGCAATAAATAATCGAAACAAGTTAACAAATTTCAAATGAAGAACAGATTTATACTAACAGCCATTCTTGCAATTGGTCTGTTGCAAAGCTCTTCTGCCCAGAAAAAAGCAGAGCAAAAGAATACCTATCAGTTTACCATCGAAAAGCAGTTACAAGCAACACCAGTAAAAAATCAGTATCGGTCGGGTACTTGCTGGGCGTATGCCAGTATTTCTTTTTTAGAATCGGAATTGTTACGAATGGGAAAACCAGAGTTCGACCTGTCGGAGATGTTTATTGTAAATAGAAACTACCATTTACGGGCTATGGATTATATCCGTTTTCACGGGATGAAAAGTTTTTCGGCTGGTGCCGAAGGTTGGGATGCTTTAAATATTGTGAAGAATTTTGGGATGCTTCCACAAGACGCCTATTCAGGAAATACATTCGACGAAAGCATGCCAGTGCATGGCGAAATGGATGAGGTTTTGAAAGCATACGTGGATGCTGTTGTGAAAAATAAGAACAAGAAGATTTCTCCTGTTTGGAGGAAAGGATTTGATGGGATTTTAGATGCCTATTTAGGAGAGATACCTGAGACTTTTACCTATGGTGGGGCAGAATATACGCCAGAGTCGTTTCGCGATACTATGGGCTTAAATATGGACGATTACCTTACAATTACTTCCTATACACATCATCCGTTTTACGAAAGTTTTATTTTCGAAGGTGCGGATAACTGGTCGTTGGGAGAAGTGTATAACTTGCCAATGGACGAAATGATGCAGGTGGTTGATAATGCTATTGAGAAGGGATACAGTCTTGCTTGGGGAAGTGATGTGAGTGAAGATGGTTTCTCGCATAGAAAAGGAGTTGCTGTTGTTCCCGAAACCGAAACCAAGAGCATGGATAATGCTGAAATTTCGAAATGGGAGAACATGAGTAAGGATGAAAAATCGGTTTATGGTTTAGATTATCCTGTAAAAGAAAAACAGATTACCCAAGAAATGCGCCAGGTAGCTTTCGATAATTACGAATCTACCGAAGATCATTTAATGCACATGGTGGGTACTGCCAAAGACCAAAACGGGAACAAATATTACCTGATTAAAAACTCGTGGGGAACCGATAATAACTCTCATGCAGGATATTTCTATGCATCGAAGGCATTTGTACAGTATAAAACGGTAGGCTTACTATTGCACAAAGATGCTATTCCAGTGGCTATTGCTAAGAAATTAGGATTAAAATAGAATTAGTAGTCGAAATATTATGGGCTTGGATGAAAATTCAGGCCCATTTTTTAGTATTGTCCGAAAGTCGGATGGACTTTTACTTTTCCATTGATGTAAAAGCAAATAAAAATATAAGAGAGAGCACCCGGTGAGCCATCACGGATTAATGGTGAATAAAAGGAATAGTGAAGTTCGTATCTCCCTCCATAGAATTTCTTTTTTTGACTAGAAAAAAAAACACCTCTTCCCATGTAGAAGGAGGTGAAAAAAAAGCAATGAAAACGAATTTTCATCGCTACTATCTTTCGTGCTTACTCAATTTTTACTTGATCCGTAACAACGTAGTATCTCGGATCATCAATATCTCTCAAAATAACGGTTCTAAAATGATCATCAGCACGTTGCAACAAGGAAATACAGTCATCACTTAAATGTTTCAATTTAATGGTTTTTCCTGCATTTTCATATTTTTGAACCAAATTGCTAATTGCTTCGATACCCGAATGGTCGGCAACACGCGATTCAATAAAGTCAATTTCTACCGATTCAGGATCATTTTCCACATCAAATTTGTTGTTGAACGTGGTAATAGAGCCAAAAAATAGGGGACCCCAAATTTCATAAACCTTAGTTCCATCTTCCCGTACCGATTTTCTTGCTCGAATTTTACGGGCATTGTCCCAAGAAAAGGCAAGTGCACTTACAATTACTCCAACTAATACAGCAATTGCCAGATCGAATACCACGGTTAGTCCGGATACAAGAACCAGCACAAAGGCATCGGCTTTTGGTATTTTAAACAAAACGTTAAAGGTAGACCATGCGAAAGTTCCAATTACTACCATAAACATAACACCCACAAGAGCAGCAATTGGCACCATTTCGATATAAGGAGAGGCAAAAAGAATAAATATTAATAAAGTAGATGCAGCAATAATTCCCGAAAGTCTGCCTCGTCCACCCGAATTCACATTAATCAACGATTGGCCAATCATAGCACAACCACCCATTCCACCGAAAAATCCGGTAACGATATTTGCAGCACCCTGAGCCATACATTCGCGGTTTCCATTTCCACGACTGTTGGTAATTTCATCGAGTAAATTTAAGGTCATTAACGATTCTATAAGTCCAATGGCGGCTAAAATACCAGCATAAGGAAGAATAAATGTAACGGTAGTCCAATTTAAAGGTACCATTGCAAATAGTTGACTCTGGAAGCTTGGTAAACCACCTTTTAGTCCAGAACCACCACCATCTCTAATAAATGATCCTACGGTGCTAACATCTAAATTCCCAAAAATTGCTATGGCCGAAACCGCTACAATTGCTGCAAGAGCTGCCGGAACTTTGGTGGTTAGTTTAGGTAAGAAATACATTATTCCCATGGTTAAAAGAACTAAGCCAAGCATGGTGTAAAGTTCTATACCTTGTAACCAAGTGGGTTCACTTCCCGAAATATTTTTAAACATGCCTAGCTGCGAAAGGAAAATCACAATGGCCAAGCCGTTTACAAAACCCATCATTACAGGATGAGGAATTAAACGAACAAATTTACCAAAGCGAAATACTCCAGCCAAAAATTGAATAACACCTGCTAGCACAACAGTTGCAAACAAGTAATTCAATCCCATATTTTCAATTGGGTTAGCCATCGCCATTCCCATATCATTTCCTTCTTTAACAAGGCTAACAAGTACAACAGCCATTGCTCCGGTAGCTCCAGATATCATTCCCGGACGACCACCAAATACAGAAGTAATTAAACCCACCATAAAGGCTGCGTATAGTCCAACTAATGGATCTACTCCAGCTACAAAGGCAAAGGCAACCGCTTCGGGGACCAATGCAAGTGCTACGGTTAAACCGGATAAAATATCATCTTTTGAATTTGCTGCTTTCTTTCTGAAAAAATCTACCATCTGTTCGCTTCGAATTTTAAATAAGTCGGCAAAACTAGGCTTTTAAATTTTAGTAATGAAAGTATTGCGGCACAGAAATTACTTTTATTTGAGCGGAAACGATTTATATGTTGTCTAACATGTTTCTAAAGGCATGATTCTCTGTTCATTTTCAATTTGCGGCATCTTTATTAAAATATAAATAGAGTTCCTTCAGCAGAATATTTTTTTTTTGCTTCTCTTAAATTCCTTAAATTGAGATTAGTAATAGAAAAGGGGAGAAGCTAGTTTCAAATTCTTATTTACCCAGACAAATTGTCGGGGATTGTGCAAAAGATGGATATCGATTATTAATCACTGAGTGATGAAAAGAGTAATTAAGGACTTTAAAAGTGTCGGGACAGAATTAATACAACAATTAATAAAAACTTTTCCCGATGGAATTTATGAAGATGATTTAATAAGTATTACCAAACCTAATGGCGATAAAATAAATGTTGTGGAGTTGCGAACCGAAGATACGATCTATTTAATAAAGATGAATCAGGAGCTTCAAGCTAGAATAGACTCTTTTACAGGTGATTTTGAAGGCTTAGATCCTTACTCGGATGGTTATAGAGAGACTTCTTAAGCTTTGTTGAGCAGTTCAATTACCGATGTAACGATTCCCATTTTGTCGTAACCACATTCGCGGTACAATTCCTGTTGAGTACCTTGTTCTACCCATTTATCGGGTACACCCAGGCGTTTTACATTTGCCCGATAGTTATTGTCATTGATGAATTCAATTACTGCAGAACCTAATCCACCAATAATAGCTCCATCTTCTAAAGTGATAATTTGATTGTGTTTCCCAAGTACCTCATGCAGTATTTCGCTATCAATAGGTTTCAAGTACCTCATATCGTAATGAGCGATGGAATAGCCATCTTTCTCCAATTCTTCAATGGCATCAACAGCCTCTATGCCAATGGCTCCAATCGATAGAATTGCGATATCTTTTCCATCTTTTAATTGTTGTCCTTTTCCAACCGGAAGAATCTTAAAGGCTTGTTTCCAATCAAGAATTCTACCTTTTCCGCGTGGATATCGAATGGAAAAAGGTCCCATATTTTCTTGTTGGGCGGTATACATTAAATTTCTCAACTCAACTGCGTCAAGCGGAGAAGCGATAGTCATGTTTGGAACACATCTAAGAAACGCAAGATCGTAAACACCATGATGAGTTGCGCCATCGGCACCAACTACACCACTACGGTCCAGACAGAACACAACATTTACATTTTGTAAGGCTACATCATGAATTACCTGATCGTAAGCTCTTTGCATGAAGGAGGAGTAGATGGCACAGAAAGGTAATTTACCTTTTGCAGCCAATCCACCAGAGAAGGTAACTGCGTGTTGTTCTGCAATTCCAACATCAAATGCTCTGTCTGGCATTTTTTCCATCATAATATTTAGAGAACTACCCGTTGGCATTGCGGGAGTAATTCCAACAATTTTATCATTCATTTCGGCTAGCTCTACCAAAGTATTTCCAAAAACCTCTTGGAATTTTGGGGCTTGCGGACTTTTCGACTCGCTTTGTAAAATTTCGCCAGTCTCCTTATTAAATAATCCTGGAGCATGCCAGTAGGTTTGGTCTAGTTCTGCTTGTTTAAAGCCTTTTCCTTTTTGGGTAATAACATGTAGTAATTTTGGACCTGGAATTTTGTGCAAATCGCTCAAAACCTTTACCAAATGATTTACATCATGACCATCAATGGGACCAAAATATCTGAAGTTAAAAGCCTCAAAAATATTACTTTGTTTTAGCAGAATGGTTTTGATTCCCTGTTCAACTTTCTGAAATATTTTACGAGTATTTGGATTTAATCGGTTTAATTTTCCCAAAAATCTCCAAACATCGGTTTTTACTTTATTATAGGTTTGCGATGTAGTGATATCTAGCAGATAGTTGTTTAAGCCACCCACATTTGGATCGATGGCCATGTTGTTATCGTTCAAAATCACCAATAAATCAGCATTGTTGTTGGCTGCGTTGTTTAATCCCTCAAAAGCCAAACCAGCAGTCATCGATCCATCTCCAATTACAGCAACGGTTTTCCGATCAAGTTCATTGTTTAAATGAGCGGCCGTTGCCATTCCCAGCGCGGCAGATATCGAGGTAGAAGAGTGCCCCACAGTAAACGCATCGTATTCGCTTTCGTTTCTATTGGGAAAACCACTTATTCCTTTGTATTTCCGGTTGGTATGAAAAACTTCTTTTCTTCCGGTAAGAATTTTATGTCCGTATGCCTGGTGTCCAACATCCCAAATAAGGTTATCGTAGGGAGTATTAAGTACATAGTGGAGTGCAACGGTAAGTTCTACCACTCCTAAACTGGCACCAAAATGACCGGGATTACAGGAAACTTCTTCAATAATTTCTTGGCGTAATTCCTCACAAACCTGAATAAGGTCGTCTTCAGATACCTTTTTCAGATCGGATGGAAAATTGATTTTATCTAAAAATTTTTTTTCAGATTTAGCCATGTACGAAATCCCCCCTTTTAATCGTTTTACAGAATAAGAATTTGTTTATCAATTCACTTACAAAATGATGATAAATAAACAGAATATTCTGGCAGAAAGTTATGCACGAAGATAGTAATAAAAACGAAAGTATTCTTTCATTTAGTTGTGAGGATACCGTGCCAGATTCTTATATTTGTTCATATTTCTTTTCTCAAAAACAAATTTAATACCTAGCTAATGTTCTGTTTTGTAGATTTTTTTAAAGAAACTATCGGGGAAGAAATATAGAGCGTAAATTGCTTTCAAAAATTATAATTTTGAATACTTTATAATAAGATTAGATAATAAGAATGATTCATAAGTGATATTTAATTTGCATTAACGAAATAAATTATAATAAACATGTTCAGAAAAACGAGCCCACTGGTATTTATTTTAGCATCTATTTTCCTATGCTTTTCTTGTGTTCCAACAAGACAATTTCAAGAACTTCAATCCAAGCAGCAAAACTGTCAGGATGAACTGGAGATGGAAAAAGAAAAAAACCTGAAACTTAGTGAATCAAACAATGAATTGAGTGGCAAGCTTGATGTATTAAATGAGAAGTATCAAAATATGCTTGCTGATACTGTACAACTTTCCCGAAGACTGCAAAGTGCAAGGGAACGATTAAGCCGAATGGAAAAGAGCAATCAGGATTTGCTAAATCAATTGGCAGGAGTACAAGCTGGTAACGAGAAAGAAACCAAAGCCTTATTGAGTCAGATAAAAAAAGCTCAGAATGAATTGCGGTTGCGTGAAGATGAGGTGCTTTCTTTGGAAAAAGAAATGGACACTCGTAAAAGAGCTTTGGATACTTTGCAAGCCGAGTTGAATCAAAGAGACCAACGTTTACAGGAATTAGAGTCGGCTTTAAGCAGAAAAGATGAGGCAGTTCGAGCTCTAAAACAAAAAGTAATGAGTGCGCTTACCGGATTTGATGGAAATGGTTTGTCGATTACTACTAAAAATGGAAAGGTATATGTTTCCATGGATGAAAAACTTCTTTTTAAATCGGGAAGCTATCAGGTAGATCAACGTGGAGTGGAGGCATTGGGAAATTTGGCAGGTGTTTTGGCGCAAAACAAAGATATTAATGTAATGATCGAAGGTCATACCGATAATGTTCCTTATAACGGAACAGGAGAGTTAAAAGACAATTGGGATTTGAGTGTGAAAAGAGCAACCTCTATTGTTCGCATATTAGTTTTGAATACTGGAATAGATGCCGAAAGATTAACTGTTGCTGGTCGTAGTAAATACGTGCCGATTGGAACGAATGCGAGTCCCGAAGGTCGTAGTAGAAACCGTAGAACCGAAATTATTTTAACTCCTAAATTGGATGAGTTGTTTAAGATTTTGGAGAGTAACTAAAATAGTAATGTTTTAACGATCTCCTATCTCAATTCTCATATCTCAATTCTGATATCTCAAATCTATAAAAATGAACTTAAACAAATCAATAATCGGTATGGTACATGTGCAGGCATTACCAGGAACCCCGAACAGTAAGTTTTCTATAGAGGAAATTTGTGAAATTGCAGTAAAGGAAGCCAGGCAGTATGAAGTTGCTGGTTTGGATGCCATTATTATGGAGAACATGCACGATGTTCCTTACTTAAAAGGAAGCGTTGGACCAGAAATAGTTGCAGCAATGACTGTTGTTGCCAAAGCAGTTCGCGACGCGGTAAGCTTACCTTTGGGAATACAAATCCTTGCAGGAGCCAATAAAGAAGCTCTGGCAGTTGCTAAAGCTGCAAATTTGCAATTTATTCGCGCCGAAGGTTTTGTGTTCGGACATGTTGCCGACGAAGGATATATGGATGCTTGTGCCGGAGAATTATTGCGGTATCGAAAAGCCATTGGAGCAGAAGCTATTCTCGTTTTCACGGATATTAAAAAGAAACATAGTTCGCATGCCATTACTGGCGATGTGGATATTGATGAAACAGCGAAAGCAGCCGAATTCTTTTTAAGCGATGGCGTTATTGTAACAGGAACATCAACTGGGAAAGCGGTTTATTTACACGAATTAAAAAGCTTGAAAGATAAAGTTCATATTCCTGTATTAATTGGTTCAGGAGTAACGGCTGAGAATGTTCATGAATATTGGCCGTATGCATCGGCTTTCATTGTTGGTTCGTACTTTAAGGATAATGGGTATTGGAAGAATAAGATCTCGGAGGAGAGTTTAAAGACATTTATGCAAACCGTGTCTCAATTCAGAAAAAAATAGTTTAAAAAAAAAAGCTGCCTATTGGCAGCTTTTTCGACTTATTATATGGTCATAATATCTTTCTCTTTATCAGCAAATAAGTCATCAACACTTTTGCTGTATTTGTCAGTAAGCTTTTGAACTGTAGCTTCTGCATCTTTTTCAACATCTTCCGACAGACCGTCTTTAATCAATTTTTTCAACTCCAAATTGGTATCTCTTCGGGCATTTCTGATGCTTACTTTTGCATGTTCGCATTCCGCTTTGGCTTGCTTTACCAAATCACCTCTTCGTTCTTCGGTCAATGGGGGAATATGAATACGGATTAATTCTCCATTGTTATCTGGGTTAAAACCCAAATTTGAATTCATAATCGCTTTTTCAATTTGTACAATCATTGGTTTTTCCCAAGGTTGAATAGCAATAGTTCTTGGGTCTGGCACACTTAGATTGGCAACCTGAGCCAGAGGAGTCATGTTGCCATAGTAGTCAACCATTACACCATTCAACATGCTTGGATTTGCTCTTCCAGCACGAATTTTCACTAATTCCTTTTCAAGATGGTCAACTGCAGCTTCCATCTTTTCCTGCGTATCATCCAGATACATTTGAACTTCTTCAGTCATCGGAGAAAGATTTTTATATGTTTTTTTTTTATTGATCAATGTATAGTGTTTACAAAAATAGCAAAAATCTATAATCAAATAAAGATAGTCCTTTTTTACTAAAACTAAAAAGTAGCAGTAGTAAAGAGGCTACGCTTGTTAATTGTGAACTAAGGTTCCAATATTTTCACCCTCAATTACTTGCTTTAAATTTCCTTTTGTATCCATATCAAAAACAATTATTGGTAAATTGTTTTCTTTACACATTGTTGTTGCAGTTAAATCCATAACTCTCAAGTCTTTGTGGTAAATTTCGTCGAATGTAATGGTCTCAAATTTAGTTGCAGTACTGTCTTTTTCAGGATCGGCAGTGTAGATGCCATCTACACGGGTTCCTTTCAACATTACATCAGCTTCTATTTCAATACCCCGAAGCGAAGAACCAGTATCTGTTGTAAAATATGGGTTTCCAGTTCCGGCAGAGAAGATCGTAACACAACCTTGTGAAAGGTAGTCTACAGCTTTTTGTTTTGAATAGAATTCACCAATTGGCTCCATTCGAATGGCTGTTAATACTCTCGATTTACATTGAATAGCCTCTAAAGCAGAGTTAAGTGCTAAACTATTAATTACAGTAGCAAGCATTCCCATTGAATCGCCTTTTACGCGGTCGAAACCTTTAGCGGCGCCACTAAGTCCGCGAAAAATATTACCCCCGCCAATTACGATTCCTACTTGAACCCCAAGATCAGCAATTTCTTTAATCTGTTCGGCATACTCACTTAATCGTTGGGAATCAATTCCGTATTGTTGATCGCCCATTAAAGATTCGCCGCTTAATTTTAGTAGTACGCGTTTGTATTTAACCATTCTTTCAGATTTTTATACCCAAAGTTGAGAAAATTCTACGATAAGATAAAAAAAAAGAGTTCCGGAAAGGAACTCTTTTTATATGTAATAATAATTGTATTAAGCATTTAATGTGAAACGCATCATTTTCGTCACAGTTAAATCTTTGTCAGCTTCAGCAAGATACTGCTTAACAGTTTGCTTGTTGTTCTTTACAAAGTCCTGATTCAATAATGTTGATTCCTTAAAGAATTTAACCAATCGGCCTTGCGCAATTTTGTCAAGCATAGCCTCAGGTTTTCCTTCAATACGAGCTTTTTCCTTAGCGATTTCAAGTTCTTTTGCAACTACATCAGCAGCAACATCATCCTTATCAATACCCATTGGAGCCATAGCTGCAGCTTGCATAGCTACGTCTCTAGCCATTTGGTCATCCATTGATTTGTTAAAACCAATCATGGTAGATAATTTGTTTCCTGCGTGAATATAGGCAACAGAATATTCTGCTTCCATGCTTCCATAGAAACTTAAATCGATTTTCTCACCGATAACACCGGTTTGCTCAGTAACGTGGTCTTCAATTTTTCTTCCTTCAAGCTCTAAAGCTTTCAAAGCTTCCAAATTAGCAGGCTTGTTAGCTAATGCTATATCAAGAATTTTTGTAGCGAATTCTACGAAACTATCATTCTTAGCAACGAAGTCAGTTTCACAGTTTAGAGTGATCATTACACCACTTTTTTTATCTTCAGAAACTTTTGCTAATACAACACCTTCAGTTGCTTCTCTGTCGGCACGTTTGTTAGCAATAGCCATTCCTTTTTTACGAATAATGCTTACTGCTGCGTCAAAATCCCCTTCAGCTTCAGTAAGAGCATTTTTACAATCCATCATTCCTGCGCCAGTTGCTTTACGCAATTTGGCTACGTCTGCTGCTTTAATAGACATGATATATCTAATTTTTTGTTAGTTAATTATTCCTTATCATTCTTTTCTTCTTCAGTAGCTGGAGCTTCTGGAGCTGCTTCTTTTACAGGAGCTTCTTTTGCAACTGGTGCTTCTTTTACAGGAGCATCAGCTTTTTTCGCTTTTTTAGGTTTAGAAGCTTTCTTTTCAGTTGATTCAGTATCTTTTTCTACTTTTCTTTCTGATAAACCTTCTTTGATAGAAGCAGTTACGATATCAAGAATAATAGAAACAGAGCTTGAAGCATCATCATTACAAGGAACAACAAAATCAATTCCATCAGGACTTGAGTTTGTATCCACCATTGCGAAAACTGGAATACCCAAACGGTTTGCTTCTTTAACAGCGATATATTCTTTCATTACATCAACTACAAATAGAGCTGCCGGTAATCTGGTCAGATCAGCAATACTACCTAAGTTTTTTTCCAACTTAGCTCTTTGACGAGATACTTGTAGTCTTTCTCTTTTAGATAAGTGATTAAGAGTTCCGTCACCTTCCATTTTATCAATGGTAGACATTTTCTTAACCGCTTTTCTGATAGTAGGGAAGTTAGTTAACATTCCACCTGGCCAACGCTCAGTTACATATGGCATGTTTACTGCTGCTACTTTTTCAGATACAATTGATTTTGCTTGCTTTTTAGTAGCAACAAAAAGAATTTTTCTTCCTGATTTAGCGATTTGTTTCAATGCTGCGGCAGCATCGTCAAGCTTTACAGCTGTTTTGTGCAAGTCTATAATGTGAATTCCATTACGCTCCATAAAAATATAAGGAGCCATTTTTGGATTCCATTTTCTAGTCAAGTGACCAAAGTGGCAACCTGCTTCTAATAATTCTTCAAATGTAGTATTTGACATTTTTGTTTTTTTTAATCGTTTACATTCGTTTTATGGCAATTGCTAAGTAGTTCGAAAATCGAAGTCTTACCAATTTAGATACTAAACCTGCCACAAAAATTTTAACGCTTGCTAAATTGAAATTTCTTACGTGCTTTAGGTTGACCTGGTTTTTTACGTTCAACCTCACGAGGATCGCGAGTCATGAAACCTGCAGTTCTTAGTGCTGATTTTGATTCTGCATCAATTTTAACAAGTGCTCTGGAGATCGCCAAACGAAGAGCTTCGGCTTGACCTGTTACTCCACCACCATCAAGATTTACTTTGATATCATATTTTTCAGCTACCTCTAAAAGGTTTAAAGGTTGCTTTACGATATACTGTAGAGTTCCGGTAGTAAAGTACTCTTTAAGCTCTTTTTTGTTGATGGTAATCTGACCCTTACCTTCGCTAACGTATACACGAGCAACAGCTGCTTTTCTACGTCCAATAGCATTAATCACTTCCATACCTACTTATTTAATTGTGTTTAAATCTAATTTCTTTGGCTGTTGAGCTTCGTGTTTGTGCTCAGTTCCTACATATACATGTAAGTTTGTATAAAGAGTTCTTCCTAAACGATTTTTTGGAAGCATACCTCTAACAGCGTGCTCAATTAATCTTTCTGGGTGTTTCGCCATAATATCAGCCGGAGTATGAATTCTTTGTCCACCAGGGTGTCCTGTGTAAGAAAAATACTTTCTGTCTGTCATTTTATTTCCAGTCATGCGTATTTTCTCAGCATTGATAATAATCACGTTGTCTCCACAATCAACATGAGGAGTGTAATTCGGCTTATATTTACCTCTAATTAGCATTGCTACTTTAGAGCTAAGTCTACCTAACACCTGATCTGCTGCATCAATAACAACCCACTCTTTAGTGGCAGTTGCTTTGTTTGCAGAAACTGTTTTGTAACTTAATGTATCCACGTTAAAAACTTTTAATAAATAATACTTCTAATACAATTATTCCAATTTGGCTTGCAAAAGTACAAGAATCCTATAAATACACCAATTTTTTTAACGTTTTATTGATGAAGAACTTAACCTGATGTGGATAATCGGGGTAAAGTGGAGTGATTAAGTCCGTCAATAAAACTAATTGATGTGTTTCCCAATCTTGAATCATTTACTTGCTAAGGGTAGTAGAATCAAGCTGTTGGGGTAGGGGGATCTTCCTTAATGAGCCCATCGTCACAATTTCTCTGCAAAAGTAGGAAATAAATTTATTTTTGAAGTCTCTTTTTAGGATTTTTTTGGAAAGTTCTGCAATTGGACGATTTGATATGCAGGAACTAAGGGGTTTTTATAATGGCGAAGTGAATTTTTGGGATCGAATATATGTTGGATTAAAAAAGGAATTTTTTAGTAAAAACATTGCTATTGTTCCCGCTTGGATGATAGGTGTTGTTATTTGGTTAATGCTTTTATTAACAGGTTTTGGAAAGTTTTAAAAGGAATTTAATTGGCTGATTTGGTTCATGAGATTACAAGGAATTTAAATGAAGAAGTGGATTGTAATGAATCAAGGATTGTACCTTACTAAAAGGAAAAAATTTTAGTTTAATTCCACTTAATTGTTTTCAGAAAGAAATCGCCATTAATTTTTAAGTAAATGGAGGTAGCAAAATTTTCTACCGAGTTTACTCGGTCATAATAGACGTCTAATTTACCTCCCAAGTAAATTCCTGTTGCAACTTTATGCTCGTAATAGTAGTTTAGAGTAATTAATTCTTTTCTTGTTTCGATGTAATTTTCGCTTGCTATTACTCTTGTTTTGAATAGCTCAGATCCTCTTGAGGACGCAAATTTATATGCATTCCAATACCCTAAGTTGAGCTTAGATTTTTTAGTGTTAATGGTAAATTGAGGATAGAAAGCACGTCCTTTATCATAGGTAAATTCTTTTGCGGATGAGTTATCGGAAAAATAGTAAGCAATGACTTTTAGTCTCCACGATTTTATTGCTGAGTTTTCAATTTCACGAACATACTCCAATCCTGAGGCGAAATTACCAATGGTTTGTACCGAACCAATAGAATTGTCAATCTCTCCACCTCGATGAGCAAACATGATTTCTACTGGAATTGCTAAAGTATTTTTAGTAGTAGTTGAATTTAGTTTCCAACGACCGGTTAGTCCAAAAGTGAATTTTTCTTGAAAAGGGTCGTTCTCAAGAATAAATTGTTCCCAGTTAATCCAAGTGTCGAATTCTAATTTGTTAGAATGATACTTCATTTGAAGGCCATTTTCTCCATTATCAGTAAAATAACGTTCTGGCTCAAACATTGGTTCTGATAAATTGTGATTATTGTCTTGGTTTAGGCTTCCAAGCATAAAGGAAATATTATTTGAAACCTTATATGTTGCTGAAAAAATAGGCTCTGAATCGGTGAAGTTTTCACGTCCAGAATATTTTTGTAGTCTAACTCCTGCTTCAATTCTAAATTTTTCACTTGGATAGTATACCAATTTTGGTGTAGCTATATATCCAATCCAAGTTGTTCCTTTTAAATAATCTCCGTTGTACTCGTTGTTTTTTACAAAATTTAAATTTTCAAAACGAAGAAATAGTTTACTGCTGTCGGCCTCCTGAAATTCTTTATAATGGAGGAATGGCGAGTGTACATCTTGAGCATGAATGGTATGCTTGCTATTTAATATTACAAATGATGTTACAAATAGGAGTGTTATTATTTTTTTCATGTCTTTTTTTTAAGGGCAAGCAATTTACAATTATATTAAGGAATATCTTTAATAAAAAAATGGGATTTTATTTTCGAAACTCATTTTGTTGTAAATGAATATTTTAATAAAATTCGACAGTTTTTTTTAATATTTAGATCAAAAAATGGGTTTTTCGTTTTACAGAAAAACCCTTAATTTATCCTAATGCTTTGCTGGTGTTAGACAGAAAAGATTAAAATCTTTTAGTATCAAATTTAGCATGAAAATTGCTTTCTAATAATCCTATAGTGTTTAATGGGGTGTAATTTATGCCGTTTTATAGCTTGAATCGGGTAATACCAATGCTAATATAAAATAAACAAGAAGCATTAATGGGTTAAATAAAGTGAGAATTAACCATGCAACTCGAATTATTATTGGATCGAGCTCAGGGTTTATATATTGTGAAATGCCTCCACAAACTCCGGCAATCTTTTTTTCCTTCGATCTTATTAAGCGTTTCATATGATTATTATTTGATTTTTAGTTGCCATATGGAACTTACCATGTTGGGATAATCATTTCCCTGTGTGTTAAAATTGCTTTGACATGGACGTTTCATATGATTATAATTTAAAGTTTTTGCCATATGGAACTTACCATATAATCATCTCCCTGTGTGTGGAAAGCTTTATGCATGGACGTTTCATATTCGTATTTTTTAGTTCTATTTTCCTTTGGGAACCTATCCTATCATCATCTTTCTGTGTACAGAAAACGTTAAATATGGTGGTTTGCTATTGCTAACTGATATAAATTAGTCTTCTTGTTCTTCGTCTTCATCGTCAAAAGTAAAGTGCGATAGGGTTTTTAATTCGTCAACATGAAAATCGCCAAAAAAGGAAACCAATGAGGTTCTGTTTTCATTATAATGAAGAACATGAAATTCGCTGATTTTTTTTCCGTTTCCTTTTGCGAAGAAATGAACATCTTCTGAGTTTTTATTCTTACTGTCGGTTAGTACTTCCTTGTAAGCTTCTCCTTTCGAAAGTTGTGAGGATACAAGTTTCTTGAATTTAGTTTCATCTCCGGTTACATGTTTAAAAGTCAGGAACTTAATATTCTTGCAGTCGCCGGTAATATTTTTCTCCAATTCGTCTTCATCAACATTAAAATCGAGGTTTTTTAGGAAACTACCTGCAAAACTAAAGCTGTTAAAGCCGTCGAGCTTAGAATATTTAGCATGTATTTTCTCGCCTTTTGTTTGTGCTTGCATCAGTATTGGAAATGCTATTGCGACTATTATAACTATTAATTTTTTCATGGTTTTTTATTTTTGGTTTGTCATGGTTTACACCGGTAAAGTGTGTATTGAAAAAGGAACCGGTGTAAATCATGAGCTTATTTGTTCTTATTTTTCTAATTGGCTTAATCCTTCTGTTTTCATGATCCACATTTTATCTAGCATATCATAGTCCCAGGTGTTGTCCACATTGTCGATGTCGTGAATAATTTTGCGCATGGATGGATCCAGATAAATAACTTTTCCTTCGGGCACTTTAACGGTGATGTGTAGTTTTTGATTTCTCCATTTTGTTGCTGTAGGAAGTGTGAAATATTGATTAAAACTAATTAGAGAGTCTGTTTGTATCCATTCGTATTCAATGCTTTCTGCATTTTCGCTAGCTTGTTCGTTCGATCTTCCACGAGATTTCTTTTTTAGTTTAATTTCAAACTTACCGCTGGTGCTTTTTTCAACATCGAGGGTGGGTTCTCCAATAATAATTTCCTTATCGTCTTTAACTATTATTTTAATATTGTCTAAGCCAATGTGTCCCTCGTGCCAGTCAAAATCTATATTGTCGTTTGTTTTTAAGTAAAGAGTATCTGTTGTTGTTTGTAGTGCTAAGTTTTCCGAATAACGAGTACTGCTTTGCATGTATCCTTTTATTTGTGACAAACTTAAGCTTACTAAGAGAATAATTCCTACGATCCAAAAGGCAAGAGCTGAAAATCCAATTATCTTATTGTTGGTTTTAAAATTGAAAAGGAGTTTTAATCCAGCAAAAATTAGAAGTAACAATGGAATTCCAATTACTACTAGAATGCCAATTGTAAATAAGGTGATACTGTTGCCGTCAAGAAACATGTGAGGAAATACTGTGCCAGGAAAATGGAAGTCGGAAAAGGGACCAAAAAAGCTATTTACAAAAACCATGGAGCCAATAAAGCTTATCAGTGTTACAAAGCCTGCAAATACGAAGCCAATACCAAGTAGTATGATTAAAATTTTAAGAACAAGACGAAGAGCAGTTCCGGCAAAATCGATTACTCGATCAAATCCATCACTTACTTGTGGTCCATTCTGGGCTCGCATTTTCTCAAAACTTTCTTTTACTTCTTTGTATTCGTCTTTAATTGTTTCCTCGATATTAGAAATATTTACTTTTTTGCCTTTCATTTCTAATTTTTGAGTGGTGGTAATTGCTTTAGGAACAGCAATCCACAAAATCACGTAAAGAAGAAATGGAAATCCATATCCTAAGAGGATAAATAGTGCAAAAAGGAGACGAATTACGACTACATCAATTCCAAAGTAAGCAGCTAAGCCACTAGATACACCACCCAATACTCTGTGATCGGGATCACGAAATAGTCTTCGCTTTCTTTTTTCGGAAGTGTTTTTTGTTTCAGTTTCCTGATTTGCTTCGTCATCAATATTGTCTTCGTCAGTAGCGAAAATCTCTTCTGGATTTCCCATTATCGAAATGGTTTCTTCGATCATTTCCACATTAACTACCTGATCTTTTGTGTTCAGTTTTTCGTGAAAAATTTCCGAAATTCGAGCTTCGATGTCTGCGATGATTTCGCGCCCCTCTTCACTCGATCCGTAGTGAGTGTTTATGGTGCGCAAATAAGCTTGTAGTTTTTCAAAAGCATCCTCGTCGATATGGAAAATACTCCCGCTTATATTAATTGTTAATGTCTTTTTCATTGGTATCGGTTTAGGGGTCCTACTTTTTTATTGTATTTACAGCTTCAACTAATTCTTGCCACGATTGATCTAATTCGTTTAGGAATTCGGTTCCAAGTGTAGCAATGGTATAATATTTTCTGGGTGGTCCCTGTGTCGACTCCTCCCATCGGTAGCTTAGCAAGCCTGCATTTTTTAATCGGGTAAGAAGTGGATATAAAGTTCCCTCTACAACAATCATTTTTGCCTCTTTTAGCTCCTTTATAATATCCGAAGCGTAAGCATCGTTTCTCGATAGAATGGATAGGATACAGTATTCCAGCACTCCTTTTCGCATTTGGGCTTTTGTATTTTCGATCTTCATGGTTGGAATATATTAAATTCTAGTATTTGTGTTTCCCGGATTGTTCCAGATGCTTTTGTGTTTTTTCTTCTCAACTATCTTGGTCTTCTTCAGAATGAGAACCGTATCTTTTTCGATATGAGTTTGTTCTTGCTGTTGCGATGATTGGTGGAGCGGAGCAACACTATCTTTAGTGTCATTTAAAATATCTTTACAGACTTGCATGTTCTCTTCAAAAAAGAAAAGCTTGGAATTAAAGTAGCTCTTTTCATTTTCTAAGTCTGTTTGTATAGTTGGTACTTTGGTGTTGCTTCCCCAAATAGTATTGCTTATAATTTTAACAATTGGAGATAGTACGCTATATTGTTTTGTTATTGTGGAAATATACTGAGCGTTGGATTCTGTCGTCCAGGAAAATAGAACAATCAATATTAGGGATAGTTTCCAGAGTGAATTGTTTCTTTTGTTCATGGTCTTTATATTTTAAAGCATATACTACTGTTATAAGCATGCAAGCTTGTTATGCAAATATACGTACAAAAAAAGGTAGTATGCAAAGCATAGTACTAAAATAAATTCACAAATGTATTTAACTAACTGTAAGTCAGAGAAAAAGAATTAATTAAAAAATGTGCTATATTTGAATTTTATTGAGAATTGGAGTGATAAAAGGAAAAATATGCTTTAAAAATGACAAAAATTAAACATTTCAGGGATAAGTGTATTGGTTGCGCTTATTGTGTTGAAATTGCTCCCGAATTTTGGAAGATGAATATGGAGGATGGCAGGTGTGATTTGGTTGGCTCTGCACGGAATAGAAGCTGGTTCGAGCTTGAAATTTTTCAGGATGAGGTAGAGAGAAATAGAAAGGTTGCAGCTATTTGTCCTGGTAAATGTATTCGAATAGAGACTAAATAGGGAATAACTAATACAAAATAGTAAAAACGTAAAAGAGCGATTTCCAATTTTGGAAATCGCTCTTTTTGAAATGTATTTTTAAATTTCGATTGAAATTTAAAGTTTATTTTCCTGATCTTTTACGATCGGTTTCTTTAAGAAGTATTTTTCTTAAACGGATCGAATTAGGAGTTACCTCTACATATTCGTCACCTTGTATGTATTCTAAAGCTTCTTCAAGAGAGTGAGTGATTGGAGGTGATAATCTCACCTTATCATCAGTTCCAGAAGTACGCATATTGGTTAATTTTTTGGTTTTAGTAACATTAATTACCAAATCGCCTGCGCGGTTATTTTCTCCAATTACCTGACCTTCGTAAATTTCAACGGTTGGAGCAACGAAAAAGGTACCGCGATCTTGTAATTTATTTAACGCATAAGCAAAAGTTAGTCCAGTTTCCATAGCAATTAACGATCCGTTAATACGACCAGGAATTGGGCCTTTGTGTGCTTGGTATTCTAAGAAACGATGAGAAATTACAGCTTCTCCGGCAGTTGCGGTTAGCATCTGATTTCTTAAACCAATAATACCTCTTGATGGAATGTGGAATTCAAGGTGAATACGATCAGCTTTACGTTCCATAGTCAACATTTCGCCTTTACGTTGAGTGACAATCTCAATTGCTTTTCCCGAAACATCTTCTGGAAGATCGATAAATAAGAACTCGATTGGCTCACATTTTTCTCCTGCAATTTCTTTGATGATAACTTGTGGCTGACCAACTTGAATTTCATATCCTTCACGACGCATTGTTTCGATCAAAACTGACAAGTGAAGAACACCACGACCATATACTATATATGAATCTGCAGAATCGGTTTTTTCAACTCGAAGCGCTAGATTTTTTTCCAATTCCTTATTTAGTCGGTCAATTAAGTGACGAGAAGTAACGAATTTACCATCTTTTCCATAAAAAGGAGAGTTGTTGATCGTAAATAGCATACTCATTGTTGGCTCATCAATTGCAATAGGATCTAATGGCTCTGGGTTTTCAACGCTACAGATAGAATCCCCAATATCAAAACCATCAATACCTACTAAAGCACAAATTTCTCCTGAGGCAACAGATTGAACTCTTTCTTTTCCTAATCCTGTGAAAACATGTAGTTCTTTAATACGTTGTTTTTTGATGCTGCCATCTGGTTTAACCAAACTAACATCCATTCCTTCGCGAATTTCTCCTCGGTGAACCCGCCCTACGGCGATACGTCCAACATAAGCAGAGTAATCAAGCGAAGTAATTAACATCTGTGGTGTTCCATCAATGGTTTTAGGCTCAGGGATAAATTCGAGCACCGCATCCAAAATTGCGGTAATATCGGTGGTTGGTTTTTGCCAATCTTTCGACATCCATCCTTGTTTGGCCGAACCATAAATGGTTGGAAAATCTAATTGATCTTCAGTAGCTTCCAAATTAAACATCAATTCGAAAACTTGTTCCTGAACTTCTTCCGGTCTGCAGTTTGGTTTATCAACTTTGTTTACAACCACAACAGGCTTAAGGCCTAGAGCTAAAGCTTTCTGCAATACAAAACGAGTCTGAGGCATGGTTCCTTCAAAAGCATCTACAAGTAGTAGTACTCCATCAGCCATATTCAAAACACGCTCCACTTCTCCACCAAAATCCGAGTGACCAGGAGTATCAATAATATTAATTTTAACCCCATTGTACTCAAGAGAAACGTTCTTCGACAAGATGGTGATTCCTCTCTCTCTTTCCAGGTCATTGTTATCAAGGATTAAATCACCTGGGTTCTCATTTTTTCTAAAAATGTTGCTATGCATTATCATTTTATCAACCAAAGTGGTTTTACCGTGGTCAACGTGGGCGATAATCGCAATGTTTCTCAATTTCCTCATCTTGTATTTTATTAATTTGAGAAAAAATATCCCTGAAAGCTAATGAAATAGGATATTGTGTTCTCTTTCTTTTTATTCTATTCGTTGAATTGAACAATCATTTAATCATCACCTTTGTTGAAATTGTTGTAAGTGAATTGATTGCGCTGTTCAAAATGCGGCTGCAAAAGTACGCTTTATTTTTGGTAAATATTCTTTTCGAACAGATAAAATTTACTTTCACCGGTAGTTTTATTCTTTTCCTTAATTTAATGTTAAATTAACAATGACTTGCAGAAGAAATAGTTTCTTTGTGTTGTTGCAGATATATAGGGATTACCTAATTTAGAATGAAAATAAGTAGTGTATATTGTTGGAAGTTGGAAACATTGCAATGCTAGTATCTACTATTGGTTCAGTAATCACGTTTTTATCAGTATGTTAACATCAGGAATGAACTATGTTTTTGGGGGACTTTTGAATTATGGATTTTGAAAGAAAAATATTACCTTCCGTATCCATATTTTAACAGTTGAGTTTATTTGAAAAATATGTTCTTTTTGTCCGTAAAAATGAAAAACTGTCCCAATTTCAGCTTTGAATTTTATTTTTTCGATGAAACGTTCATAAAAGAAGATGAAGCTTGAAAATTAGTTCGCTAATTTTTTGTTAAAAAGTTAAAAAGCAACCATTTTTGTGATCCTTTTCTTTTTGAAAAGTAAGATGATTTTGTGGTGACATTGCCACACAATTACTAACCTAACAATTTGTTTTATGAAAAATGCTATGAGAGGTATTTTGACAATGGCGACAATAATGATGTTGTCCATTGCAGCTATTGCTCAAACCACCGTAAAGGGTGTAGTCGTAGATGGTAGTACCAACGAAAGTTTACCAGGTGCTTCTATTGTTGTTGCCGGAACAGCTTCCGGTACTGTTTCAGGTTTTGATGGCTCGTTTACTTTTGAATTACCAAGTGGAGCTACAAAGGTTGTTATTAGTTTTGTTGGTTTCTTAAGTAAAGAAATTGCATTGAAAGGTGCGCAAGATTTAGGAACTATTAAACTTGAGTCTGATGCTGTAGGTTTAAAGGAAGTTAGTGTTATGGCTTCGGTTGCTATTAATCGTCAAACTCCGGTTGCGGTTTCAACTATTTCTCAAACTTTGATAGCTGAGAAATTGGGAACTCAGGAATTTCCTGAAATGTTGAAATCAACCCCTGGTGTTTATGCAACAAAAGCAGGTGGTGGATATGGAGATTCACGTATCAACTTACGTGGATTTGAGTCTGAGAATATTGGTGTGATGATTAACGGGGTTCCTATTAATGGAATGGAGAATGGAAAAGTTTATTGGTCTAACTGGGCTGGTCTTTCAGATGTTACCCGTAGTCAGCAAGTACAACGTGGTTTAGGAGCATCTAAAGTTGCAACTCCTGCTGTTGGAGGAACAATTAACATCCTAACTAATTCGACCGATGCAAAAAAAGGCGGTTCTTTTGCTTATGGTATCGGTAATAATGGAATGGAAAAGCAAATGCTGACTTTATCTACAGGATTAATGGATAATGGTTGGGCTGTTACTTTTTCTGGATCTCGTACAAAAGGAGACGGATGGGTTAAAAGTACTGATTTCGAAGGTTGGTCTTATTTTCTTTCTGTAGGAAAGCAAATTAATGAAGATCATCGTTTAACTTTTACTGTATTTGGTGCGCCACAATGGCACAATCAAAGATATACTAGAGGAACTATTGAGGATTATGAGAATCATCAAGATGGTGCTAGACGTAATTTGGATTACGGTTTTAAAAATGGAGAGCGTTTTAATACTGCTTATAATTTCTACCATAAGCCTCAAGCATCTCTTAATCATTACTGGCAAATTAACGAAAAAACAAATTTATCAACTTCTGTTTATGCGTCTATCTCCGAAGGAGGAGGTCGTGGTACTGATGGAGCAGATAAATATTGGTTACGTTACGATAAAGATGGAAAAGTAGGTTCAAGTACTCGTGTAACAGCTGATGGTTATATTGATTATGATAGTGTTATTGCTGACAATGCGGCTTCTTTATCTGGATCAAGAGCAGTAATTACAAATTCTGTTAATTCACACAAATGGTATGGATTATTATCTAATTTATCTACAGATTTAAATGAAAATTTAAAATTGTCTGGTGGTATTGATGTTAGGTATTATAAGGGAGAACATAGTTCTAAAATTGATGATTTATTAGGTGGTGATTATTTTGTTGATGTTGATAATAATGGAAAAAGTAAAAATATCAATAGAGCAGCTAATACAAAATTAAAAAAAGGAGATAAAATTTACTACGATAATCCAGGGGAGATTATGTGGGGAGGACTATTTTCTCAGTTAGAATATCAAAAAGATGCTTTAAGTGCATTTGTATCCGCATCTGTAACTGAAAGTCAGTATCGTCGTACCGATAAATTTCAATACCTACCTGGCAATCAAAAAACTGCTTGGCAAGATTTCTTAGGATACAGTGCTAAAGCTGGTGCTAACTACAATTTAAACGAGCAACACAATGTTTTTGTGAATGTTGGTTATTTCGAGAAAGCACCATTCTTTAATAGTGTATTTTTGAATTACGCTAATGATATTAATCCTGATGCTGAAAACGAAAAAGTATATTCTGCAGAGGTTGGATATGGATTTCGTTCTAATAAATTATCTGTAAATGTGAATGGATACTATACCAAATGGATGGATAAATCTATAGCTACAACTACTACAATTCGTAATGAGGATTGGCGTTTTAATGTACTTGGTTTAGATGCTCTTCATATGGGAGTTGAAATGGATATGAGATATCAAATTACTGATGCTCTTAGCTTAACAGGTATGGCCTCTATTGGTAACTGGGAATGGGTTAGTAATGGTACTGCAAATGGTGTTAACATGGATAATAAAGAGGATAAAACTCTAGAAACCATGACCATTTATAGTGATGGATTAAAAGTTGGTGATGCTGCTCAAACTACAGCGGCCTTAGGGCTTGATTATCAAGTATTCAAAAATTTAAAAGTAGGTATGGATTACAATTACTATGGTGATTTATATGCTTATTTTAATGTTTCAGATCGTGATAATGCAAATGATTTATCTCAAGCATGGAAGATGCCTGATTATGGTTTGTTTGATATGAACGTGAAATACAATTTCATGATTGGTGGATTGAATGCTACATTGTATGGAAATGTACAGAATGTGTTTGATACTGAATATTTTTCTGACGCAACAGATGGTAGTGCTCATGACTGGAAAACATCATATGGTTTCTATGGTTTTGGCCGTACAGCTTCTATGCGTTTAAAAATTAATTTTTAATCAATAGTCTTTACAAACCATTAAATTAATTAAAATGAAAAAAATATTATATATAGTATCACTATTTGCGTTGGTATTTGCAGGTTGTGATCCAATGGAAGATATTTACAAGGACGTTGATAAACTTAGTAATGATAATAACGTTCATAGCTTGGAATATACTCTAACTGCCGATGATTATAGTGACATTGGAGGCGATCCTAAAAAATACGAAAGTTTTAGCGCATATGCTCCAGCAACGGATTATTTGCCTGAATTTCTTGATGGTAAATATCCCACCTTGGATGTAAGTTCATCAGTTAAAGTAACTTACGATTTTTATCGTGGTAGCCTTAATTATTTAGGTGATTATCTTGATTATCTAGAAGTTTTGGCGGCGATTGACTCTTATACTCTGACAACTGCAGATTATGACAGTATGGGTACTGATCAAGGACAGCCTGGTAAATACAATAATTTTGATTCAGGGATTAAAGCATCTGATTATTTACCAAATTTTTTATTGGCTAAATATCCTAATGCTATAGAGAATGATGAGTTAGCGGTAACCTATAAGTTTTATAATGGTTCTGCTAATGTGGATATTACTGAATTTTGGGTATTTGATGGTTCTGTTTGGACCAAATCTGATAAAGTAGCACCGGAATTAGCAGAAGGTGTTACTCTATATGAATTAGTTGCCGATGATTATGATTCGATGGGTACTCCTGGTAAATATAATAATTTTTCAAGCTCTGATGCTCCGGAAAATTACTTATCTACGTTTTTAGGTGTTAAGTTTCCATATGCTTCTGAAGGAGATAAGTTTTTGGTTTTATATAAGTATTACGCCGGAGGTGGTGTTACTGAAACTCGAGCTAAAGAATATACATTAACAGATGGTACTTGGATGGAGTACACTTCAACAGTTGCTAAAACTGATCAATATTTGAAAACTGCTAATGGTTGGTTGTTCGATCCTACAGTATTATATACTATGGGAGCTGATGATTATTTAATGATTGTTAACTATGTGAAAGATAATGTAGGAGCAGAATACTTAGATAGTTATGGTACAGCCGAAGCTTATTACGGTTCTAATTCCTACTACGTAGAGTTTAATATTGGTTCTGGTAATTACGATGCAAGTTTTGCTACATGGCAAGATGCGGTTACAGCTGGTGTTAAGGCCTACCTACCTTTAAAATTTCCTGAAGCTGTTGCTCAGGTTGATGGAGTGGATGTGAACTATGTAATTACTTTTGCTGGGTATGAAAGTTCTATGGTTGACTACACAATCACCTTTAAATGTACCAAGTCAGGTCCAAATCCTGAATTTGAATATGTTGAAGGACCAACTGTAAAGTAAAAAGAAAATTAGTATAATTATAAGCCCGAATCCATTGGATTCGGGCTTTTTTGCTTCAAAGAGGCTGGCTTTATTGTAACATTCAAAGATTACATGTGGAATTTATATTATTTATGGTCAAGCTAATCGTTTTAGCCTTACTAAGATGCTTAGGGATAAGAAATGGTTTAGGTATAGTTTAGTTGGAGAAGTTGGGAAAGGCTTTCTAAACAATGAATTTGTTATCCTTTTTATTTTACGGTGAAGTAGTTTGTAAAGTATAGGTGGTGTATAAAGAAATTTTGTATCTGAAAATAAATAGAAATGGCTGTATCCAATAAGGAAACAGCCATTTTTTATAAGTTTACATGAAGTTTTAGCGCTTCATTAATTTCTTTGTCATACGACTTCCGTCTGTTGAAATAAAGGTCACAAAATACATCCCTTTAGGTAATTTGCTAATAGAGATTCTTGTGTCTGGTGATTTTATTTCCATGATATTTCGTCCCGTTAAGTTGGAGATATACATTGATTCCACCTTCTTCATATTTGTCAAGCGAATTTCATTAACCGCAGGATTAGGATAAAACGAAGGGGCTTCATCAGTAAGTAAATCATCAACTCCAGTTGGAATTTCAGTAGTGAAAGACCATTTTGTATCTGAGCTAATGCCTGCAAAAGCGATTCCTTTTGTGCTTAGGAATGCATTATTATCAATCCGAACGTAATATTCAGTACCAGTATCCAAATCGTTCTGCAAATCAACACTAATCTGCATGCCGTTATAGGTTATTCTAGCATCCGAAGCTGGTATTTCTTCCGTTGTTGAACCATTGGTTTTAACGTAAATTTTTCCATCTCCAGCTTGTACATCTTTATTAAATGTAATAGTTAGGTCTGTTTCTACAGGAATATTTTCACTATCATCTGCTGGTGTAAATGCTGTAATTGTTGGAGCTGTGTACGTTGCAGTAAAGTTCCAGATGGTTTTATCGGAAATTCCATCGAAAGAATTCGATGAGGCATCGGTGATTACTCCGTTATCAATAGTAATATAATATTTAACTCCTTCTTCAAGCTTAGCTTCTGGATTGACAAGGAGTTGGTTGCTTGAGAAAGCTAGTCTGGCACTTGGTATGGTATGTGTTTCGAAAGTGCTATCATCGTTATATCGTTTAATAACTACATTACCTGTTCCTTCTTTAACTTCTTCATTAAATTTGATAATCAGATTTGGGGTTAATGAAACTCCTGTAGCATTGTTGGCAGGAGATAGCTCTGTGATTGCAGGGCTCTGAGTATCCACTACTGTTGTCCAAATTTCGTCCGCCCATTCTGGATAATCAATAAAAGGATTTCTGTTGCCTTGAATTGTATATACTTTTTCGTTTCTTGCCTTTTCGGCATCGTCAACCGGATCTTGTTGATTCCAGACTAATAAGGTGGATAGTTTTCCAAAGTATGGAGCCGAATAGTTAACCATGCTATAATCCATATCATTGGTCATTTCTAAATCAGGATCCCCATTTTCATCTTCGTAACACACGGCCATGTATAATATCATTCGGGCAATATCCCCTTTTACAGCATCTCGCGGTTCCCAGGAGTCTGCGTCTGTAAAACATTCGGTAGCTTCGGAATGTGCAGTTCCTCCATCATCAAAAAATTTATTACTTCGGTCGGTATTTACACTTCTATCGCATGCTCTAAGGTGATGGATATCAGTTCCTGCGCCACGTTCCGTTCCAAAATCACCATGCGATTTAGCCCATATGTGTTCTCTGTTCCAGGAATCATCATCACCACTACCATCATCTTGATGTGTTTTAAGCTCACTTCTTCCAGTGTAAATTAGAAGTACGTTATTGGTATTGTTTGGATCTTCGTCGGTAATCTTAAGAGCTTCCCAAACATTATATTCGTCGCCGGCTTCCTTATTTGTGTAAGGTAGTTCTGTATGGTTTCGAATAATAGTGTGAAGAGCAGTTTTCAATTCACCTCCGGTTTTACCGGTAGCATTTTGGTAGTAATCCTCAATAGAAACTTGACCTGTTGCAGTAATTGCAAAGGCTACTAAAATTGTGAGGATAAATAGTAATTTTAAGTGTAGAGTTTTTATCATATAATATGCCTTAACATGTTATTTATTGGGTTGAGTAGCATAGTAATGGTTGAGTCGTTAATATAATACGAATAAATTGCTAAAAAGTGACCTTTTTGTTAATTTATTTTGCCCGAAATTATGAAATATAATGTAAAACACCTTATCATTTGATTTTATTTTGATAAAAAACAAAAAAAAATCTCACCGAAGTGAGATTTAATTTTTTTTAATCTTATTGAAATAGATATTTTATTTTGATTGAATTAAGCTCTTACTTTTTTGTTTAGTAAAAGTTTGTCATAAAAATAAAGTGCAACAACAGCAAACAGTCCAATAGCTAAAATTACATACCATATTTTCGATGGATTGTAGGAAGTCCAAAGATAGTTTGTTAATTCCATTGGATTCATATTCATAGCTTGTGCTGCTTGGTTAAAGTATTCGTTTTGGGATAGGTTCTCCGATATTTCGATTCCTCTTTTGGCTACTTCTTGTTTTACGAAAGTTGTCTTATCAGACATATCCTGATAAACGTTACCTGAAATGATTCCGGCAAAAATGTTTCCAAGAAATACAGGGATGAAGGAATATCCCATGTACAGTGCTTTTTTGTCGGCAGGAGCAATTCTTCCTATGTATTCAGTAATTTTTGGTGAGCCTGCCATTTCTCCAATTGCAAAAATGTAAATTGCTGCGAATGTAAAAAGTACATTTTGTGTAAAAAGAGTAAGCGACATTCCAATAGCACAAACCAAAAAACCTGTCATCATGGTTTTTAGTGGTTGCCATTTCATGACAATGGTTGAAACTATAATTTGGAAGATGATGATGAATAGGGCATCGAAATTGGTAATGAATTCTGCTTCCATTTGTCCATTATTCGTGCCGTAATTTTCACTAAAGAATGGAATTGTATTGTGAAAGAAATTAAAAACAACTGATGTATCGACCCATTGAGCAATAAAAACTGGAAGGGTGAAAAATAGTTGATTGTACATGGTCCAGAAACCGGCAATGATAAGTAAAAATAGCATAAACTTAAAGTCGACAATAACTAATGCGATATTTTTAAATACATTTTGAATCGAAGTGCGTAGTGTATCGTTATTTGGTTTTCTATCGGGTTCTTTGTAGAAAAGAAGTAGGATAAAATTAAGAGATACAATAGCTGCAGATATATAAAAAACTAAGTTGTAGGATGAATTTTTGAAGATTAGAGTTACCATAGGACCAAAGAATGCACCTATATTTACCATCATGTAAAAAATACCAAAACCGATCGATGCTGTTTCATCGGTTGTCGTTTTAGCAATAGTTGCTGATATAACTGGTTTAAAAAGAGCTGCTCCTAAGGCTAAATAAAGATACATGATAAACACCCCTGTGAATGTGTCGAATAGTGGTAGGAGTATAAATGCGGAGGCATAGATAATAAATGCAATAAAAAGTACTTTTTTGTATCCGTATTTATCAGCAATCGATCCGGTAATAACGGGCAGAAAATAAAGGATTCCTGTGCCAAATCCCATCAACATACCTTTTTGTGCTTGAGTAAATTCAAGACCGCCAACATCGGATGATCCGGTAAGATAGTTGGCAAATAGCATGAAAAAGCCATACCAAGCCCAACGTTCGAAAAGCTCTATAGTATTTGCTACCCAAAAGGTTTTTGGGAATTTTTTAAAGACACTTACAATGCTCATGTTTTATGGTTTTTGGTTGAATTATTTTGGTTAATCTTTAGAATTTTATTACGATGCCATTTCCATCAAATAGAACTTTTTGATTTTTTCTTTTGTGAAAATAAAGACCTGCAAAATAGCCAATTCCTGCTCCTAAAGCAACATCTGAAAACCAATGTCGGTTTCGGTACATGCGGGCAAAGCTTACCGATGCTGGAATAACATAGATCCATTTGCTGTATTCTTCGGCAAAAGGAGTGAATACTGCCCAAGATACAAAAGCATGGCCCGAAGGAAAAGATTTTGTTTCGTTATTTGTTCCTCCAAACGCATCAAAGTGCATGTTTCCTCGATTTAAGGATGGTCGGGACCTGCCAGCAACTATTTTAATTCCCTCGGTTAGGATTGCTGCACTTACAAGAGCTTTTCCCGAGTTAAGGGCAGTTGTTGATAGTCTTTCATCCTTAATTGCCGTGCCAATTAGCCAAGTTGCGATTGTAGCAGGTGCAATGTATTTTTTCTCTCCAAATTCATTAAAAATATTGGTATAGGAATCGAAAAAGGAATTTTGATTCGATTTTAATTGTCTGTTCGACCATTCGTCCAATAAAAAGGAGGTGCCTAATATGCCTCCAAATACCAATAGGTTTTCGGTATTAAAAACTTGTTTGCCCAATCCAGGATTTAATCGTGTTGGTTGGAATATGACTGTGGTGTCCATTTTAACTTGAGCATATCCACGAATGGGTACATTCATAAATAGAATCAAACAAAGAAATAATGGTAATGAGTAGTGTTTCAAGTTGTAGATTTTTTCGAATCTAACAAAAATAGAAGAAAATTTTGGATCGGTACACTTAAAAAAGAAAAAGCCACCCGTAATGGATGGCTTTTTGCTCCCTCTCTAGGACTTGAACCTAGGACCCTCTGATTAACAGTCAGATGCTCTAACCAACTGAGCTAAGAAGGAATACTCTGCTAAAATTGTTTTAAAAGCATTTAGCTTGCTTTTTGCTCCCTCTCTAGGACTTGAACCTAGGACCCTCTGATTAACAGTCAGATGCTCTAACCAACTGAGCTAAGAAGGAATATTCTGCTAAATTATTTTAAAAGCACTCAGCTTGCTTTTTTTTGCTCCCTCTCTAGGACTTGAACCTAGGACCCTCTGATTAACAGTCAGATGCTCTAACCAACTGAGCTAAGAAGGAGTATAACTCCGAAATTTTCTTCTGAGTTGTACGATTGACGTACATTCTAGAGGAAAATTGCGATGCAAAACTAATAGGATTTGTTCAATAATACAACATCTACAAGGATATTTTTTCAAAAAAATGTTTTTTTAAAGTTCTATTTGACTTCTAAATATCTGCCAGTAATGGCTATATGATTGTTTTTCAATGCATGAGTTTTATTGCATGAGTTGCTGGGAAAAGAAAATTTTTTGTTCTAAAATTTAATTTCATAGTCAGATGTGACAAAAAAACAGTTTTCGAAAAACACAGAAGCGAAATTTTATTGTAATTTTGGCTAGTATTTGTTCATAATCACAAACAACTAAAACATATAAACAACAAACACTCATGTACGGAAAATTCAAAGATTATTTGGCAGAGGAAATTCAAGCCATAAAAGACGCAGGCTTGTATAAAAACGAAAGAGTTATAACAACTCCTCAAGGTGCAGAAATAAAAGTTAATACTGGAAAAACAGTATTGAATTTTTGTGCGAATAACTATTTAGGTTTATCAGCCAATCCTCGGGTTATGGAGGGAGCTTCCAAAGCATTGAAGTCTCACGGATATGGAATGTCGTCTGTTCGTTTTATTTGCGGTACAACCGATATTCATAAAGAATTAGAAGAAAAGATTGCTACTTTCTTTGGAACCGAAGATACTATCTTGTACGCAGCAGCATTCGACGCCAATGGTGGTGTTTTCGAGCCTTTATTTGATAAGGATGATGCGATTATTTCGGATGAGTTGAATCATGCATCAATTATTGATGGTGTTCGCTTGTGTAAAGCGGCTAGATACCGTTATAAGCATGCTGATATGAACGATTTAGAGGCTCAGTTAAAAATTTCTCAAGCGCAACGCTTCCGTATCATTGTAACTGATGGTGTTTTTTCCATGGATGGTGATATTGCAAAATTGAACGAAATTTGCGATTTGGCAGATAAGTACAATGCGTTGGTGATGGTGGATGATAGTCACGCTTCCGGTTTTATTGGAGATACTGGTAGAGGAACTCATGAATACCATAACTGTATGGACCGTGTGGATATTATCACAAGTACATTAGGAAAAGCATTGGGAGGTGCTTTAGGTGGATTTACAACTGGTAAGGCGGAGGTAATAGAGATGTTACGTCAAAGATCTCGTCCTTATTTATTCTCGAACTCACTTTCTCCGGTAATTGTAGGTGCTTCTTTGGCAGTTTTCGAAATGTTAACCGAATCTACTGAACTACGCGATAAGGTAATTTCAAATTCAAAATATTTCAGAGAAAGATTATTGGCTGCAGGTTTTGATGTGAAACCTTCCGAGTCGGCAATTAATGCATTGATGTTGTACGATGCGGTATTATCACAACAATTCGCTGCTAAGTTGTTGGAAGAAGGTATTTATGTGATTGGATTTTATTATCCGGTTGTGGCCAAAGGACAAGCAAGAATAAGAATCCAACTATCTGCGGCTCATACAAAAGAGCATTTGGATAAGGCTTTGGCTGCTTTTATTAAAGTTGGAAAAGAATTAAAAGTAATTGAGTAAATTCTAGCTAAGATATAGGGAAGTGGGAATCAATTTGGTTCCCATTTTTTTGTATTTTAGTGGTTTGGAATATTAAACGTAGTATCGATGAGATTTAAATCTATTGTATTTTTTTTGTTGGCAAACTGTATTGTTTTTGTTGGGAAAGCTCAGTATTATAAGGATAAAGAAGTTTTAGCAGGTGCTTCAGTCGGATATCAGTATCCTATGGGTGATTTTGGAGATCAGGCTAAAGGAGGACCAGTTTTCAGATTAACAGGACAGATGATGCTGAATAAAAAATTAGGTGTGGGTGCTGAAATCGCCTATAGCTTATTAGGACAGAATGATTTTTGGAATGGTAGTCATTTGGGAAAATACGATGTAAACTACGATATTGCTTCGGTTCAAGTAAAAGGTTCTTACTACTTTGATAGTTGGGATCGTGAATTTCGGCCTTATGCTTCTTTAGCTTTTGGTTATTTTCATTACCAAAACAGCATTAAATTTATTTCAACCTCAGGGGGGAGCATCAATCAAAAACGAACTGTAAAGGAGAACAAAGTTGGATTGACTCCAATTGTTGGCTTTTTATATCATTTATCAAGTACTTGGAGTTTCGATATGAATTTGCGGTATACTTACATTCCCGATTTTCCCGAATCTGTTTCCGCTACGGATGAGTACGGAGAAACTTATCCGTATTATTTAGGATTTAAGAACATCACTCTTCCCGAATTGTCCATCGGATTATTTTATCGGTTTTAAAATAATCCGTGTATCTGAGCTTCCACCTTATCTACAATACTGTTTAAATCTTCCGGATTATCAAGAAAATCGATATTATCAGCATCTACAATAAGTAGTTTGCCACGATTGTAATTTTGAATCCAGTTTTCGTATCTGCTATTCAGGTTTTTTAAATAATCCAGACGAATAGTTTCTTCGTAATCGCGACCTCTTTTCTGAATCTGGTTCACCAAAGTTGGAACAGATGATCGTAAATAAATCAGTAAATCAGGAGCTTGAACCATTGATCCCATTAATTCGAAAAGGTTGTTGTAATTTTTAAAATCGCGTTGCGACATTAAACCCATATCAAATAAGTTGGGTGCAAAAATCATCGCATCTTCATAAATAGTACGATCCTGAACTACATTTTTTCCAGCTTTACGAATTTCCATAATTTGGTTGAATCTACTTTTTAAAAAATAGATTTGAAGATTAAACGACCATCGTTTCATATCTTCATAAAAATCATTTAAGTATGGATTTTCGTCAACATCTTCGTAATGAGCTTCCCAGCCATATTGTTTTGCAAGCAGTTCGGTAAGGGTGGTTTTACCAGAGCCAATGTTTCCAGCTATTGCGATATGCATAATTTGAAAGAATTATAAGTTTTGAATTATAAATTCGGAATTGGAATTATAAGCTAGGTAAACTAAACTTGACAATTCGCAGTTCATTTTTAGAAGAGACCGTTTAGTTGTGCATCAATTTTGTTGATTACAGCACTTAAGTCTTTAGGATTTTTTAGAAAATTAATGTTATCCACATCAATAATCAGTAGTTTTCCATTTTTATATCCCGAGATCCATGCCTCATAACGTTCATTTAAACGTTTAAGGTAGTCTAAGCGGATGGTTTCTTCATAATCGCGACCTCGTTCCTGAATATGACTTACCAAAGTAGGAATGCTTGCGCGCAGGTAAATAAGTAAATCGGGCGGTTGAACTAATGAACTCATAATATTGAAAAGAGATAAGTAGTTATCAAAATCTCTCCGGGGCATTAAATTCATTGATTCCAAATTGGGAGCAAAGATGTAAGCGTCTTCGTAGATGGTTCTATCCTGAATGATGTCTTTTCCTGATTTCCGTAAGGATAAAACCTGATTGAAACGACTATTCAAAAAATGAATTTGTAGAGCGAAAGACCATCGTTTCATATCGTCGTAAAAATCATTTAAATATGGATTTTCATCAACATCCTCGAAATGAGCTTCCCATCCGTAGTGTTTGGCTAATAATCCTGCTAGTGTGGTTTTACCAGCTCCAATATTTCCCGCAACCGCAATGTGCATATTTGTGTTTACTTTTTGTAAAAAGGCAACTAAAATTACGAATATTTTTCAGGAATTCAATTGAAAAAAACACCTGTAAATGGCAGCTTGTTTTTAATCAGAGGGTTAATGTCTTAATTGATATTGATTTTTTATTAGAAAGATACAATTTATTGTTTCGAATGATAATTTGACTTCCTTTTAAATCATAAATCAATTGGTCTTTTTGCGCAAGTGCTTGAAAAGAATACATACCAGCTTCTGTTGTGTATAAAAGTCTGTTTTTCGAGAATTGAAAGTTTTTGATTCCTGATAGTAGGTTTTTTTTCTTGAATTGTCCGTTTCTGTCTAAAATTAGAATTCCCATTTCCGGATAAAGTAGGTATAAATCGTTGTTGTATTCGAGTATTTCAATAGGCTCATTATTCGGAAAGAAAGAGTTTAGCAGAATACTTTTGTTTACGATTTCTCCATGGTCAGAAATATGAACTGCCTGGTTATTGGTTGAGTTATAGATCCAAAAACCTCCATTGGCAGCAGTACAAACTAATTCAGTTTCGTTATCCGAAAATTCAAATAGATCAACCGCACCTCCAATTTCTGCAAGATTTCGATCTAAGAATAATAGTTGATTAAAATCTTTGTAAAAAACCAATATTCGAAGTGGATTCGATACATCAATGTGGCAGATAGAACCTAGCATAGAATTGGAGAAAACCGCCAATTTTTCTCCATTTGAATTGAAAGTTGTTAGTTCCGATTTATTCACAACGTACAAATTCCCAAATTGATCTGCCGAAATAAAATCATGCAACTGATTAATTTCGATGTTATTTTGAGCTGGTAACAAAAGTGAGATCCAAATTAGGAATTGTAGCATAACCAATTAGTTGTTTTTTTGTAATAATTCCTCAATTAAATCACGATTGTTTGAAAGTCGTGGTACTTTATTCTGACCACCTAATTTTCCTTTTTCCTTCAGCCACAGGTAAAACAAGCCAGGTTTAGCAATGGTAATGTGTGGTTTTTCAAGGGTGATATTTTTATACCTTTTAGCCTCATAATCAGAGTTTACACTCATTAAAGCATTGTCGAGTATAAAGTTAAATTCGTCAATGTTATTCGGAGCTTTTTCAAATTCAATAAGCCATTGATGCGTTCCTTTTTGACCGGATGCCATAAACACAGGAGCGGCGGTATATTCTTTTATAATAGAATTTGTTTTGGCGCAGGCCATTTGAATTGCTTTTTCGGCATTATCAATAATTAATTCTTCGCCAAAAGCATTGATGAACAATTTTGTTCTGCCCGAAATTTTAAATTTATAGGGATCTTTTGAGGTGAACCTTACCGTATCCCCAATTTGATACCGCCATAAACCACCATTAGTAGTAATAACGATTGCATAGTTGGTGTGCAGGTTAACCTCTTCTAAGCTAATAGCTTTGAAATGTTCGTCGCCTAAGGAATCAACGGGAATAAATTCATAATAAATTCCATAGTCGAGCATTAAAAGCATGGCATCATCAAAAGGATTATCCTGAATTCCAAAAAATCCTTCGGAGGCGTTATAAGTCTCCAAATAATTCATGTTTTTTGAGGGTAATAATTTTTTAAACTGCTCAACGTAAGGCGTAAAACTAACACCACCATGAACAAAAAGCTCTAAATTTGGCCAAATTTCAAGAATGTTGTTCTTTCCCGACGCTTTTAAAATGTGTTTTAGGAGCACCAAAAACCAGGAAGGGACACCAGATAAGCTGGTTACATTCTCGTTCAAGGTTGCTTCCGTCATTCGGTTCAGTTTCTCTTCCCACTCATCCATTAAAACAATAGAGGTATCTGGCGTTCTTATAAAATCGGCCCAAAAAGGAAGGTTCTGAATTAAAATAGCCGATAAATCGCCATAATAGGATTCATTTTTTATGTTGTTAATTTGATGACTTCCCCCTAGAGTTAAGCCTTTTCCTTTTAAAATACCAGTTTCGGGATAAAGAGAAGTGTAAATTGCCAGTATATCTTTACCACCTCTAAAGTGACAATTTTCGAGTGCTTCCTTACTAACCGGAATAAATTTACTCTTTGAATTGGTAGTGCCCGATGATTTTGCAAACCATTTTATTTCCGAAGGCCAAAAAATATTTTGCTCTCCGTTGCGAAGTCTGTTAATATAAGGCTCAATATCTTCATAAGTTTGAACCGGCAATCTTTCCTTAAAATCCGAAAGTGTGCGAATACTCTTAAAATCATACTTGTTGCCCCATTCCGTATGCGAAGCCTGTTCGATTAATTGCGTTAGGGTTTCTTTCTGAGTTTCAATCGGATGATTTTTAAAAAAATCGATCTGAGAGAGTCTTTTCGTATTCAGCCAACTAACAAGAGAGTTTATTAAAGCCATATTTGAGTTGTTTTACTGATTTAAATATAAAGAAATTTTACAATTGATATTGTCTCTTATCTAAATATTATGCTCAAGTTATCTTGGTTTTTAGTTATATTTGAAGATCATTGTCAAAATAGAAATGCATTACACATGAGTATTATCGATATATTAATAGGTATTCCATTGCTTTGGGCAATGGTAAAAGGATTTAAAAATGGTTTTGTTTTTGAAATTGCTACGCTAATAGCCTTAATTTTTGGGATTTATGGAGCTATTCATTTTTCCGATTTCACAGCTCAGTTTATTAGAGATCGGTTTAGTTACGACTCCGAATATATGGGATACATTTCGTTTGGAATAACTTTTATTGTCATCGTAATTATTGTGCATATTATTGGTAAGCTTCTTAATTCCTTTATTGAGGCAATCGCTTTGGGGATGTTTAATCGAATATTGGGAATGCTTTTTGGTCTATTAAAAGGAATACTTATTATTGGTATCGTAGTATATTTTGTTGATTATTTGGATAGGAAATTTGAATTCATTTCTGACGAAAAGAAGGAAGACAGCTATTTATATAACCCCATGACAATTGTTTCGGAAACAATGTTTGAGTGGTTTCATTCAGATTTTAGTGAAACTAAAGATAGGCTAAAGGAAAAAGTGAAAAAAGAACTTCCTGTTGAAGTATAGATGAAAGAGATTATTCAAAAAATCATCCAGAAACTTCCTAAAAAGAAAGGGGATCATTTCGAAGGATTATGTGCTAATTGTGAGCATCCGGTTAGTGGTAGTTATTGTTCAAATTGTGGACAATCGGTTAAGAGTTTTCAACGACCATTTTTTACCGTTGTTTCTGAATCATTAGGAGATGCTTTATCGCTTGATAATCGTTTTTTACACACACTTTGGCCCCTTATTGTTCGTCCGGGGTTTATTACTAAAGAGTTTATGAAAGGACGCAGAGCGAGGTACACACCTCCTTTTCGTTTGTATCTGTTTTTAACTTTTTTTGCTTTTCTACTACTTTCTCATAATCATAAGCCTGAAACCGCATCGGAAAAAAATATAACTATCGAGAATGAGGATGGAAAGTCGGTGGAGATTTTATCTTATTTGGAAGAGGCAATATCGCAAGATAGTGTTGAGTTGGATAGTTTGGAAGGGCATACAAGCTTAAGCGGAAATTTTTTTAATGTTGATTTTGATACGGAACCAATAAACGAATTAGATTCTGTTTCTACTTCAACAAAAAAGGCTGGCAATGATGATCTGTTGCACCCAAACAAGGCAATTAAGAATTTAATTGAAATGTGGCGTTTAAATCCAGAAATGATAATTAATCTGGCATTTAAGAAACTATCGCAATTACTACTTGTTGTTTTACCGGTTTTTGCATTGTTTTTATCTCTGTTTTACATTCGAAGGAAACGATATTTGTTAGAGCATTTATTGATTTCGCTTAATTTCCATTCTTTTATATTTGTAATGGTAATTTTAAGTGAATTAATTATTCTTACCAAAATAGAAGCTTTACAATCACTTGCTTTCTATTTATACATGCTAATACCAATTCAATTATTTTTAACGCTTAAGTTTTATTATCAGCAATCCTGGTGGAAGACAATCGTTAAGTTTATTTTGCTGTCATGGATATATAATCTATTGCTGATTTTGGGAGTTTCAATTGCTCTTGCATCATTTGTAATGGAATAGCTATAATATTGAGCTTAATGAAATGGTAAATTTCTTATCTTTGCCAATTAAATAGAAAAATGATTATTAGATTCCTATCAGGAAATTAAATACAGAACACATGAATTTTATTGAGGAACTCCAGTGGCGAGGCATGATTCACGATATGATGCCGGGAATAGAAGAACAACTTGAAAAAGAACTAACATCAGCTTATGTAGGTATCGATCCTACAGCAGATTCTCTGCACATTGGGCACCTTGTTGGTGTAATGATGTTAAAGCATTTTCAGGTAGCAGGACACAAGCCAATTGTGTTGGTAGGTGGTGCAACGGGTATGATCGGAGATCCTTCGGGAAAGTCGCAGGAAAGAAATTTATTGGACGAAAAAACACTTCGCCACAACCAGGATTGCCTGCGCGCACAGCTTTCAAAGTTTATGGATTTTGATTCGGATGCTGTAAATGCAGCCGAAATGGTAAATAATTACGATTGGATGAAGGACTTTACCTTTCTTGATTTTATTCGCGATATTGGTAAACATCTTACCGTAAATTATATGATGAGTAAGGATTCGGTAAAGAAAAGATTAAGTGCTGATTCTAAAACAGGACTATCTTTTACCGAATTTACCTACCAATTAGTGCAAGGAACAGACTTTTTAGAGTTGTACCGAACTAAGAATTGCAAACTGCAAATGGGTGGTTCCGATCAGTGGGGAAATATTACTACTGGAACAGAACTGATCAGAAGAAAAGAAAGTGGAACAGCTTGGGCGATTACTTGTCCATTGATTACGAAAGCTGATGGCGGAAAATTCGGAAAAACAGAATCGGGAAATATTTGGTTAGATCCGAAGCGTACATCACCTTATAAATTCTATCAGTTTTGGTTGAATACTTCGGATGAAGATGCTGCGAAATATTTGAAAATTTTCACCTTACTTCCAAAAGAAGAAATTTTTGCCTTGATAGAAGAACATCAGGAAGCTCCTCACATGAGAAAATTGCAACAGCGATTGGCTAAGGAGGTAACGATAATGATTCATTCCGAAGAAGATTATGATACCGCGGTTGAAGCATCTCAAATTTTATTTGGAAAAGCAACAGCTGATGTTTTGAGAAAATTGGATGAAGAGACTTTCCTATCTGTTTTTGAAGGAGTACCTCAATATACTGTTAGCAGGTCTGAATTTGATAACGGAATTGATATTTTAGAGCTTTTAGCTGTAAAAACCGATGTATTTCCATCAAAAGGTGAGTTAAGAAGACTATTTCAGGGAAATGCGATTAGTATTAATAAAGAAAAGATACAGAATTCGGAGCTGTTAGTGACGAAAGAGCATTTAATTGCAGATAAATATTTTTTGGTTCAAAAGGGGAAAAAGAATTATTTTCTGGTAGTAGCTTGTTAGTTTGCTGCGTATCAACTATTTTTAACGTATAAAACCAAATCACAAACAAAAACCAAAATCAGATTGTATGAAAATCATAAAGTATGCATTAATAGTTCTTTTCTCAGTAGGTGTAATGAGTTGTGGCAGTAGTAGTGGCGGTGGAGATGATGCGGATGAGCAAAAACCAACTATTACATTAAATAAACCGGCTGATATCACTACAGGAAATAATATCTTAGTTAGTTTTTCTGCTAAAGATAATGTTGAATTAAAGTCTTATAGAGTTGAAATTGCTATATCTGGAACTAAATCAACGAAATCTGTAGGTGAATTTCTTTTCGATAGTTTAAGTAATACTCAAGATGCAGATGGTAACGTATTGCCTTCTATTTCTGGAACTTCTGCTGATATTAGTTTTTCAGTTGCGACTACTCTACCAAACAATAAGGTTGCTGTTCAAGGGACCTATAAAGTGAAGGTTACAGTTGTTGATGCTTCTGATAATACAGAGGTTAAGGATGTAGAATTCTTAATAAATTAGTATTTCAATAATATGATATAAAAAAGGATCGGCACTTGCCGATCCTTTTTACATTTGTGTAGTTTTGAATTCGATACCAAATAACGAAATATCGTCTATTACGGCTTTGTTCTTTTTCCCAATTTCAATATGATGAATTAGATCTTTAAAAGTATCGGAGATGCTTTTTTGTGTTGCGAACATATTTGTTAAGAACTGAGCCCCAATCTCCATTTGATCGTCTCTTTCCAATTCTATTAATCCATCGGTATAACAAAGTAATTTTGAATGCTCATCGATGGTAATTTCGCCAACGGTAATAGCTGGAATTTCGTCGAGCATTCCTAAGCCGATACATCCTTTTTTTAGTACTGTAATTTCTCCACTTTCAAAATTGTAAAGTAAGGGAGGATGATGACTTGCATTTACGTATTTTAGTTTTCGGGTGGTATAGTTGTATATTCCAATGAAAAAGGTGAGAAATTTTTCACTACTTGAATTGTCATTCACTTTTTGATTCAGTTGAACCATGAGCTTGTCCAATGGAGTTTCTGGTCGGAAAAGTGCACGTAAAGTGGCTTGGAAATTAGACATGATTAGGGCTGCAGGAATTCCTTTGCCCGAAACATCGCCAATACAGAAACCTAACTCCTGATCGTTAAAATTGATAAAATCGTAGTAATCTCCTCCTATTTCGAAATGTGGTTGATAATAACCACAGGTAGAAATATATTGATTTTGTGGAAGAGAACTTTGATTAGGGATTAGAAGGTTTTGGATTTTTGAAGCTAACTCCATTTCCTTTTTAAAAGCCTCCTGTATTAATAATTGTTTGTACAGGCGCTTGTTTTCCATTGCAACAATAATAATGTTGGAAATTGTCTGTATAAAGCTTAAATGCCGAATGGCAGGACTCATTCCTTCCATTTCTTCATCAATATCGCCAATTAGAATGTAGGCAAGTACCGAGTTTTTATGAAAGACCGGAATTATAAAATCAAAAGACCAGAACACTTCGGGTAAATCTCGAGAAATATAGGTGATTTCAGAAATACTACATAAGTGTTTTTCAATTTTAATTTTATCGATGCATTCTTTAGAAATGCCTGATACCAATAATTTTTCCCAGCGAGAACTGAATTTATAGACTGCAATTTTACCAATCTTCAGTTCATCAAATAATATTTGCTTATACTGTAGCAATAGCTCATCAACCGATAAGTTTTCATTAATCGCTTGAGTAATTTTAAGGATTAAATTAAGCTTAAATTTACTATTATCAGATTGTTGCTTGATCACGATAGGTGCTTTATGTTTGATGCAAATTTAGGAATTATCGAATCATCAGCCAATTGGAAATATGAAAAAAAAAAAGGATTCCATAAAGAATCCTTTTTTGATGATGAGTTTATGAAAAACTATGCTTTTACACGTTCCGAGTAGGAGTGATCGCGGGTATCAATTTTAATAAGATCTCCTGTGTTTATAAATAATGGTACCATAATGGTTGCACCACTTTCCACAGTTGCAGCTTTTAATGATGAGGTAGATGAACTATCGCCTCGTAAACCTGGCTCGGTGTAAGTAATTTCCATTACCACGTGAGCAGGAAGGTCAACATACAAAGGAGTTTCGGTATCGGCATGAAAAACAGCTTCAACCATTTCACCTTCTTTTAAAAGATCAGGAGAATTGAACAACTCTTCTGGTAAAGCAATTTGTTCGTAGGTTTCGGTATGCATTAAGTTATACCCCATATCATCCTTATAAAGAAATTGATGTGGACGTCTCTCAATACGAGCAATGTCTATTTTTACACCAGAGTTAAAAGTATTATCAATTACTTTACCTGTTTTTACATTTTTTAATTTTGTTCTAACAAAGGCTGGACCTTTACCTGGTTTTACATGCTGGAATTGTATAATCGTATATAAATCGTCTTTATAATGAATACACAGTCCATTTTTAAAATCTGTAGTAGATGCCATGATATAATATTAATTTTTAATAATCATTTCTTAGAAAAAGAAAGAATCCTTTCTTTTTAAGTTTTGCAAAAATAGGGTAAACAATTAATATTCTGAAATATTATTAGGCTTTGTTTGAAATAGATACTACGTAAATGGAAGAATTCTAGTCGTTATCGAGGAGAGAATCATAGGAGAAATCTGAAAAATTTATCAAATCGCAACGTAAGGAACCGATAAAAAGATCGAATTGTACGCGAACGGGAATTCGATTTGCATCGGCAGAAACCCAGATAGTCATATCATCTTCATCTTTAAATGCTCGTCCGGTAGCTACAATTGGTATGAATTTATAACATTTTATATCTCCAATTTTGCTATTAATTGTTTCGTACCCCATAAAACGAAATTGGAGTAGAAATAATTCATCCGAGAAATGGGTTTGAATTTTAACAACTTCGCCAACTTTTAATTTTGAATTGAAATAATTAACCCTTGCAAAGTAAAATGCGGATAGAATATCATGAATTCCTACTGGTACTTTATGAATTCCAGACCGTGTTGAGTTAACTTCATTTTTTTTTCGATCAAATACTATTTCTGTATACCTTTTATAGCTTCCTTCCTGAATATCTCGAATTGCTTTTACCGGAAGTAAGGTTTCAGGATCAATATAACTTTCGTAAGTATCTTTAACTTTATAAAGATTATTAAATAAGCCAACTGTTTTTCCGGTTAAGGTTGCGTGGTACAAATCTTTCCCACTCACTTTTTCAGTTCTTATTTTTAAGCTTGCTTTTCCGCCACGAATAATTCCGTAATGTATAATGTATCTTAGATGTTCTCCTTTTTCGGTGTCCTTAATAGGAAAATCGGCCAATACAATGGAGTGGCTGAGAATAATTAGAAGAATACTAAGAGATATTTTATACATATGCATTATTGTTGGTTCTTAATTAAAGATATTCTTTTTAGGAGTGGTAGCAACAAAATCTTTTAAATAAAAAGGCTCAAAATAAGCTACATCTTCAAATTCTTTATTTTGAAATTTTGTTTCAGCCATTTCAATCATTCCTATTGCTGATGGAGTTACCTCAGCAAGAAAGATGCCATTTTTACTTTTGATTACATCTTTACACTTGGAGGATCCATCGCCAAAGAATACTATCTCCCTTTTCGAGAGCTCTTCAGAAAAAGATTTTTCATCAATAATATCGGCAGAAATAGCTCTGGTTATCTCGTTTTTATTGTTGTATAAGGCAGTGTAAACTTCCATTCTTCGAGCATCAATCATAGGGCAATAGTATGCCTCTTCAGGTTTTGATAATTGAGCAAGAATTTTTTTGTCGCCAAGCAATGGTTGGGTCATTGCCTGTAAGGTATTAATTGCTAAAAGGGGCAAATTGGCTCCGTAGCAAATTCCTTTTGCTGTTGATACACCAATGCGCAAGCCGGTATAAGATCCGGGTCCCATGCTAATTGCAACTCCATCTAAATCGTTTGGAGTAAAATTATTTTCTTTTAAAATGTCTTGAATAAAAACAGTCAGGTGGGTGGCGTGTTTCATGCCATCTTTCGTTTCCTTTAGTGCAAGTAATTCACCATCTTTTCCTAATGCCACAGAACAAACTGCTGTTGATGTTTCTATATGTAATAGTAATGCCATTTGATAAAATTTAAAATCAATGCAAAATAAAGGATAAAATACTAATTGTGAAGGATAACTACTCAAATATATAATCGTTCCCCAAGTTAAATTAATTTATTAGGGAATAATTGCCGAAATTTGTGCTTCTTCATTAGTAGGACAATTACTTAGTAGGAAACACTTACGTGATGTAAAAAAAAACTCCCAACCCGAAATGGATTGAGAGTTCTTTTAACTTTGAACTTGATTATAAATTAATTTCGATTCCATTATAGAAGTCAAGTATTTTGGTGCGAAAAATGTAATCGTATTTCGCTTGCAGTAAGTCTGATTTCGATTTAAAGAGATTATTTTTTTCCTGATTGTAATCTACCGAATTAACCAAACCTAAGTTAAATTTTTCTTCGGTATAACGGAAAGCCTCTTCGGTGGAAGAAACAGCAGTTTCACTCGAGAAAAACTTTCTCATGGCAGCTTTTGCATTGGCATGTGCTTGCTGAATATCTTTACGAAGCGCATTTTTCGAGTTCTCCATGTTTAATTTCGAACGGTCGATATTCACTTTCGCATTACTGATATTCCGATTTACTGTACCTCCGTTAAAAATAGGAATGCTTAAGTTGAAACCAAAACTTTTCGATTCAAATAATTTTAATTGATCGTTAAGTTGCATTTCTTTTCGGATAATTATTGGACTTCCGTCGGTAGCCAGACCATATTCTGGTTGGTTTTTTCGATAGCCCGAATTCCACGATCCCGACATGGATAGAGTCGGAGTCATTTGTCCTTTTGCAATGGTTAAGCCTTTTTCCGAACTTTCTAAACGATATTGTGCGGCTTTCATCTCCGGACGAAATGTTAATGCATTAATAAAAACCGATTCAGGATCTACCATCGATTTGGTTGCGTTTAGAATAGGAAGTTCAGGTGTTTGTATATCGAATCCTTTAGAATCTTTTAAATCCAAAAGTTGAGCCAGATCCAGTAAAGCAATGTCGAGGGCATTTTGTGCATTAACAACCGCTAAATCTTCTCGTGCGGCTTGTGCTTTTTGCTCCATCAAACTTCCTTTTGGTAAAGTTCCTGCCTCTACTAAAATTTCAGTTCTATTAATCTGAAGGTTAGTAACTTTTAATTGTTCCTGCGCTACCTGAAGAAGTTCTTTTTTAAATAGAATATCTAAATAGTAGGAGGTGATAGTTAGTGCCAAATCTTCTTTTGCTTTTTCAACATCCTGCAAGCTAGCCTTAAGATCTAATTCATTTTGTTTTACAGAATTCCATTTTTGAAAGCCACTAAATAGCGTAAGGCTAGAGGAAAGTCCTAAAGAACCTGTTTGACTGTTGGCATTCACATAAGTATTGTCAGCACTTAACGAACGGCCATAGTTATAGTTGTATCCAGTATAACCATTTAAATCTGGTAACAGATTTAATTTTGATTGCTTGGTATTGTTTGCCTGAACTTCAGCATCTAGTTTTTGTAACTTAAGGTTGATATTGTGCTCTTTTGCATGTATTATGCATTTTTCCAAATTCCATATTTCCTGAGCGAAAATGCCCGAGAATGGAAAAACAAAAACAAGGATAAATATTACTATTTTTTTCATGTGCGTAATTTATTTTTGATCCGATTAAACTAGAGTTGTCATTGCATTTTAAATGACAATTTGAGATGTTTAGAATATTTTCGTAATGGTTCTTTATAGCAAAGAGTTGCGTTTTTATTCTTCTTCTTTCTCTTCTTTAATTTTTTCAATTTTTTTCTTCTTGTCCCCTTTTAGTTTATCGTCTTTGGTAATACCTTCTAAAACCTCGATGTTAATACCATCCGAAAGACCCGTTTTAATAAATCTTTTTTCGAATTTTTGCTCCGAAGTTTCAATTTCCACAAAAGTTGAATCGTTTTTAAACTCTAAAAGACTTTCGTTTACAGCCAATACCTGTTCTCTTTTATCCAATACAATTTCGGCATTTGCGCTATATCCCGAACGAATAAAGAAGTCGTTTTTAAGTTGTACAGAGGCTTTTATTTCGAATTGAATGGCACCATTTTCTTCCACACCTTTTGGTGATATGTATTCCAAATGAGCATTAAACTTTACATCTTCAATAGCTCCAATAGTTAATTCAAGATTCATTCCCTGAACAATTTTGCCTACTTCAGTTTCATCTACTTTTCCTTGAAAAATCATTTCGCCCATGTCGGCAACAATTGCAACAGTAGTACCATCGTTAAATGAATTACTTTGAATTACCGAGTTTCCTTCCTTTACAGGGATATCCAAAATCATACCTTGAATGGTTGATCGGATAATTGTATTGGTTGCGCTTGCTGAATTTTTAGTTACACCTTCTTTAATTAATTGAAGATTGTCTTTTGCAGTTTGCAATTCAACTCTGGAGTTTCGGAATGACAATTGTGTTTTTTGAAAATCAGTAGCTGAAATAACTTTTTTATCAAACAATTCCTTGTCTCTATTGTAGTTAAGTTCCGAATCTTCAAAGTTAATTTGAGCAACATTTACTCTTGATTCAGCGCTGTTCAAGTTAATCATATCTGGAATGATTTTAATTTTTGCGATAGGATCGCCTTTTTTAATCATATCTCCAGCTTCCACATATAAAGTTTCAATAATGCCGGAAACTCCCTGAGGTTTAATTGCGATTTCTTTTCTTGGAACAACAGATCCGGTTGCAACCGTCTTTTTAATAATATCTGTTATTTCGGGTGATTTTGTGTTGTAAATCACAGGTTGATCTTGCGACTTTTGATATAGGAATATAATGGTTCCTACAAAAAGAAGGATGAAAAACACAACCAATACAATTCTAAAAACTTTTTTCATGACTAGTATTATTTTCGGATGATGAATTATTTATTTCTATTCGTATCTCAATGCATCAACGGGTTTAATTCTGATGGCTTTTAGTGCTGGTAATAAACCGGCCAATACGCCAAAGAAAACTAAAACACCAAGTGCTATAAAAGCAACATTAATATCAACATAAGGGTTTAATATCTGAGAATCAACACTACCTTCGGTAGCTTTTCCTATGCCTTCAACTATTAGTACGCCTAATACCAATCCCCAGAATCCGGCAAAAGTGGTTAAGAAAACCGATTCATTTATAATTTGGCCTACTACTTCGGCTGGGCGGGCACCAATGGCGCGTTTAATTCCTATTTCTTTAGTTCTCTCTTTAACAACTACATGCATAATATTACTCACTCCAATTATGCCAGTTAGGAGAACTCCAAGGCCAATAATCCAAAATAGGAATCCAATACTATTAAAGAGACCAAATATTTTTTGAAATAACTTGGCAATGTTAAAGTTCCCAATTGCTTGTTTGTCATCGGGATGAATGTTGTGGCGTCGAGCTAAAATTGAAAAAATGCTATTTTGAAGCTCATCAACCGACTCACCAACTTTTGCAGTTGCTAAAAAAGAATAAAATTTGTCTCCTCTGTTGTATAATCGCTGAAGAGTGGTATATGGCATTTGAATAATGTCTTCACGATTTCCCATGTTCTGACTTAATGGCTTAACCGTTCCAATAATTTTTAAGTAGATACCATTTACCTTCAGATATTGACCAATAGGGTCTTCATCTTTTTCGAACATTAGTTCCTGAACTCTTGGACCAATTGTAATTACCTTTCGATAATCTTTTAAATCATTTTCATTAATGAATCGACCAGCAGTAACGTCAACAGGATTAACCATATTCATCTCTGGAGAAGTTCCTTTGATTCTAAAGTTTCCTTTTTTTTCTGCACGAAACGTATTGTTTGTTGCACCTCCACTCCATCCATCAATTTCTGGAGCTATATTTTCTAATTCGGGAACAGATATTTTAATTGCGACTATATCATCATTTGTAAATTGATAAAATCGATTTCGAGGCAATCCTTTATAAGCTTTGGTAGTTCGTTGCACCCAAAATACTGTAGAATTGGTAGCAAAATTTCCCAAAGAAGATTGAATATTGTTCTGGAAACCTTTACCAATACCCAGCAGTGTTACGAGAATTAAAATCCCGAACATTACCCCCATGCCGGTAAGTATGGTTCTAAGTTTATTTTTTTTGAGTGCGGCAGTTATTTCCTGCCATTTATCCAAATCGATCATGATCTGATTATTTTTTTTAGTCTAATTACTATTCGTCTCTTAATGCTTCTATTGGTCGGATTCTTGCGGCTTTACGTGCAGGGAAAAATCCTGCTAAAGCACCCGTTACAACCAAAACAATGGTTGCGCCTACTGCAATTCCTAAGTCAACTTGTGGGTTTACAAAGTAGATTGCTGCGGGGGGATATATTTTGTAGATAAGATCGAACTGCGTAATAACTTCGAGCAATCCAACACCAGCAATTAGTCCAATATAGCCCGAGGCTGCGGTAATAAAAATGGCTTCCATTAAAATTAAGCCTATTACCGAAGCTGGCGATGCACCAATGGCTTTTCTTACTCCAATCTCTTTGGTTCTTTCTTTAACAACAATCATCATAATGTTGAAAACGCCGATAACGCCAAGTGCGATGGTGAAAATTCCAATAATCCATACAAACATTTCTATTGCTGTAAAAAGGGCAGCAAAGGTTTGAGAGTTTTCAATGTTATTTTGTATCCACAAAGCACTTTTATCTTCTTTGCTAAATCCGTGCTTGTCGGCCATTTTGTAAATGACTTGTTGCACCACGCCCTTACTTTCTTCTACAGAGATATCGTTAAGAGTAAAGGATATTCTTTGAAGGTGATCGTTGTTGTTAAAAATCTTTTGAGCAACTGTAATTGGAATGTAAATATCTCTGGAGTTTTCGTCGAAACTTTGTTGGCTAAATACTCCAACGACTTTAAACTTGATATTGTTAATATTGATTAATTTGTTGATTGCCGTTTCTTTAGGGAAAAGAACATCTTTTACAACATCTTGTATTACAACAACTTTTCGATTTTCTTTAATATCTTTTTCGTTTAAGAATCGACCAGAAAGTATTTCAAAGTTTTTAATTTTCTCATAAGTATCGTGAACCGGAGAAACGTTAAAGTTTCCAAAGTTATTTTTGTAGGAGATGGTTTCGGCACCAGGAATGTAAGACATTGCAGAAATTACATCCAGTTTACTGATTGATTTTTTAAGACCAAGATAGTCTTCATTAACCATCTGAATTCTTTTGCCTTCGGGGGTTCCTTTGTATGCTTTTGTAGTTCTTCCACCATATATCTGCATACTGTTGGTTGCATCTTGGGCAAAAACAGAAGTCATACCATTTCGTAGACCTCTTCCTGCACCCAAAAGAAAAATCAACATGAAAATACCTGTTGCCACCGAAAACCCGGTTAAAACAGTTCTGGTTTTGTTTTTACGAATGGTACTAAATATTTCTTGCCACTTATCTCTGTCGAACATAGCTTTATTCTAGGCGTTTAGGTTTGGAAAGTTTGCTTACTACTGAGGAATTTTACTGCTTTCCGTACGATTAACTTTTCTGGTTTCAATAATCGATTCGATTCTACCATCTTTCAAATTAATAATACGATCTGTCATGTGAGCGATGTCATTTTCGTGTGTTACGATAATTACAGTAATACCACTTGCGTTGATTTCTTTTAGAATATCCATTACTTCAATCGAAGTTTTAGAATCTAAAGCACCAGTAGGTTCATCTGCTAAAATAATTTTTGGATTTGTTATGATTGATCGTGCAATGGCAACTCTTTGTTTTTGACCTCCGGAAAGTTCATTTGGCATGTGTTCTGCCCAATCTTTAAGGCCTAACTTGTCGAGATATTCAACAGCCATTCTGTTTCGTTTTTTTCGAGCAACTTTTTTATAGTACAAAGGAAGGGCAACATTCTCCATTGCATTTTTAAAAGAAATAAGGTTGAACGATTGAAATACAAATCCCAAGAGATCATTTCGAAGCTTAGCGGCTTTGGTTTCGCTCATGGCTTTTATTTCTTGCTGATTAAGCAGGTAAACACCATCATCATGATTATCTAAAAGCCCAAGTATATTTAAAAGTGTCGATTTACCCGATCCGGACGAACCCATTATGGAAACTAATTCACCTTCTTTTATATGCAAATCGATTCCCTTTAAAACATGAAGTTTATTCGTGCCGGTAATATACGATTTGTGAATGTTTTGTAATCGAATCATAATAGATAGTGGTATTAAAAATAAATCTGTATACAATATTAATGTTAAATCATGTTATTGCAAACAAAATTAGATAAACATGTTTTTCTATCGACAAACTTGGAATTACTACTGATAATGTCGAGTTTTAATCGATTTAAAAAGTAAAGAAACTATTCATCTCAAATTAAGTATAGTTTATCAATCGGTATGCCATATGCTTAATTGGCCTGATAATTAATAAATTATGAAGATGTGTATTGTTGCGTGTTTTACAATTGTGTTCATTTACAGTACAAAGAGTGTACGATAATGTACATTACTTTTTAATTTAGCTATTAAATTAGTGTATTTTATCTTAATAAATGTGAATAAACACTATAGGATAAGCTCAAAGCCAAATATTAGTGTAATTTTAGCTTCTCTAAATGGAAAAAATGAATTGGAATAGCTTACTATCAGCAAAACGCTTTGGTCAAGAAGACCAGTTTTCTTCGGTACAACAGAAAGATGTTAGATCCCAGTTTCAGCGCGATTATGATCGATTAATATTTTCATCCCCTTTTCGGCGCTTGCAAAATAAAACACAGGTATTTCCTTTACCGGGGAGTATTTTTGTGCACAACCGATTAACCCATAGTTTGGAGGTTTCTAGTGTGGGACGATCTTTAGGAAATGCGCTTGCCGACAAACTTATTCAGCTTGATTCAACTACAGATTCTATTTTAATTAAAGAAATTGGAAGTATTGTTGCTGGTGCTTGTTTGGCACATGATTTAGGCAATCCGCCATTTGGACATTCGGGAGAGAAGGCTTTGTCTCATTTTTTTTCGGATGGCAAAGGAAAAAAATTGCAGGATAGATTCACGCAGAAAGAATGGTGTGATTTAACTAATTTTGAAGGAAATGCAAATGCGTTTCGCTTGTTAACTCACGCCTTTTACGGAAGAAGAAAGGGTGGCTTTGCATTAACTTATTCGAGTATTGCGGCTATTGTAAAGTATCCTTGGGAAAGTGATAAAATTGAGATTGTTAAGAAAAGAAAGTATGGTTTTTTTCAGGCAGAAAAGGAAGATTATCAGAAAATTGCGAAGGAATTAGGCATTCCAGAGTTATCGTCTGGAATATTTGCGCGTTTTCCCTTGGTTTATTTAGTGGAGGCGGCAGATGATATTTGTTACCAAATTATGGATATTGAAGATGCTCATAAGCTGATGATACTGAGTACTGAAGAAACAAAGACTTTACTATTGAGTTTTTATCATCCCGATAAGGACAAAAATAGTTTGCGCCGAATTGCCGAAACCTGTAAAGAGGTTACCGACATTAATGAACAAATTGCCTACATACGGGCTGGAGTGATAGGGAAACTAATTTCGGAATGTGTGAATGTGTTTGTGGATCGTTATGAATTAATCATGGCAGGGACTTTTACCTCTACGTTGATTAAAGAGATTAATGAAACATCCTTATCGGCCTATAAAAAGTGCTCTAAAGTAGCAGTTTCGCGAATTTATCGACATCGATCGGTTGTGGAAATTGAATTGGCTGGCTATAAGATATTGGGGACCTTGCTAGATGAGTTTGTTTCTGCTGTTCTGGAACCTGAAAATTTTTATTCTAAAAATCTACTGTCATTAATACCGGAGCAGTATCATGCAAATTGTGGCTCGGACTATGAGAAAATTATGGCGATATTGGATTTTATTTCTGGAATGACAGATGTTTTTGCTTTGGATTTGTATCGAACTATAAAGGGAATAGAGTTGCCGGGTATTAATTAATAGAGGTTTTGAGTTCTAAAAAAGTGGCATTAAATGCATTAAATGAGAAAAATATATTTGTTAATCGGCTTGCTTATTTCTATTCTGCCTTCGGTATTTGCACAAAACGATTGGGTTAAAACCATATCGGAAAAGTCAAAAATTAGTTTCGATTTGCCTGAAAATCCGATGATGCAGACAAAAGATTTAAATGGGATAAAAATTGAGGTGTTTAGCTATAAAGATGCAGCGACGGTTTTTGGAGTTGTTGCCTCCGATTTTTCAGGTGTAGGCTTAGATTTTACCTATTCCGATCCTACGGAATATTATCAGGAAATGAAAGAGGGGAGTTTGGTAACAGGAAATGCGATTTTAATTTTGGAAAGTTCGGTTCCTTATCAGAAAATGTTAGGCAAGGAGATTATTTATACTCAGTTGGTAGGAGAGCATGAATATACCTACTACAAGCGATTTTTTTTTAGAGGCAAGTTTATTTATCAGATTGCAATTGGTGGTCCTTCGAGAATGAAACAGTTTTTGGTAGATAAAAAAGACCTCTTTTTTAATACAATTGACTTTAAGGATTAGGTTTTTCTTGAAAAATACCCTTGGATGTTACGTAAATGTGAACTGAAAATACGCGTTTAGAAACTCATATTACGTAATTATTAAATCGTGCCAAATCGGCTTGACTTTGTCCATTTATCCTCTTAATTTTATGTTATTAAAAACCGATAAAACGAGGATGATGAATATTTTTAGCAAAATTAAAGAGTTGTTTTCCTTTTCGAGAGATGAGGATTTTATTGTGGTTGATTTAACTACAAAAATAATTCAGTCGATGAATTCTAAAGACTGGAGTAGGTTGCAGAATAAGAAGAATTATATGGTGATAAAATAAGTAATTTTTTATTCCTTAATTTTTTTTTCGGTAAAAGCCTGAAAAGATTCTTTTTCTTACAGATTTTATCATGGAGTTTCGTGCACATTATCATTTTAATAATTCGATAGTTTCCATTTTTCTTTGTTCGTTCTGAACTGTGTTTCCCTGCAATTGTAAAAAGCTTATTTGCCAATTAGTAGTGGAAGTTTTTGGTGCAATAGTTTGTCGTTTTTCGCAGTTACTATATCTAAAATAAATTTATTAGCGGTACAATTTCTGTTATAGATTGCTACATGCATACATCCTGTTCTTCATGTAAATAGGATTCTTAACTAGTTTTTTTGTTTTAATTCAAGCTTTTTCGCCTCCTTCTCCAAATATTTCTGCCCGTTTATTTTATACCAATTTAAGTTTGGTAAAAAATAGCTAGTTCCTAAAGTAGGTTTTGAAAAGCAAAGATGGCATTCCGATAAATAATATCGTGTATTTATTCCCTATTAAAAGGTTTTACTTTTTGATAGGTTTGTTGGTGCATTGAATCGTAATTTTGATCTTTTTAAAGAAAGTGTAGGTTTTTTCGAAGGGCGAAAATCGATTTAACCTTGAAAATATTCAATTTTAAATTGTCACTATTCAATAGAAAATTTAGTTATAAGTGATAGTATCATAGGGGGTTGGAAGAATTTCCACTTTCTATGGAAGATTTTAAACGTCGTACTGAGGCGTAAGTATTAAACTTGCGGGAGAAGAAAAATTGACATTACGCAAAGGTTTGAATTTCTGAAAAGACAAACTTAGATGTAAAAAGCTAACTATTGATTGGACTTCTTTTTTCACTAATTAATGTTGAATTGATTTCAATATTCCTATTCTAATCTAATTACTAAAAGATGAAAAGAAAACTTAATTTATTACTCTTAATGCTTGTTCTGAGCATTACTGCTTATTCACAGCAGATGGTAGTATCGGGTAAAGTAGTAGTCAAAGAATCCCGGGAGCCTTTGCCAGGCGTTACTGTTATTGAGAAAGGGACTACAAACGGTACAACTACCGACATGGATGGTAACTACTCTATTAATGTATCGAAGAATGGTGTTTTGCTTTATTCTTTTATTGGTTTCGAAACGGTAAACCAAGAAGTTAAAGGACAATCTTTAATTAATATTGAACTGATTGAGTCTTCTATTGGTTTGAATGAGGTTGTAGCGGTTGGTTACGGTGTAATGAAAAAGAGTGATCTTACCGGATCGGTTGTATCTGTAAAAGGAGAAACGATGGAAGACCAACCATTTGCAGGGGTTGACCAAGCGTTGCAAGGACGAGTTGCTGGAGTTACAGTTACCCAAAACTCTGGTGCTCCAGGTGGAGGTGTTTCTTTACGTGTACGTGGTATTACTTCCTTAACCGGAAACAATGAGCCATTATATGTTATTGATGGTGTGCCTTTACAGGGAAATTCAAATAATGATTCTTATACTTTTTCTGCATTAGGAGGTGGAAATGGACAAACTAAAGTAAGTGCATTGTCTAGCATTAATCCTTCGGATATTGAATCTATTGAGGTGTTAAAGGATGCTTCGGCATCGGCAATTTACGGTTCTCGTGGAGCTAATGGAGTTGTGTTGATTACAACAAAAAGCGGTCAAAAAGGAAAATCGAAAGTGTCTTACGAAGGCTATTACGGAGTACAACAAGTGGGAAAATATGTAGACGTAATGAATTTAAAAGAGTATGCTGAATATTATGCAGATGTATTAACAACGCAAGGAAAATCGGTTCCTTTCGAATTTCAAAATCCGGAATTATTAGGTGAAGGTACCGATTGGCAGAAAGAAATTTTTCGTTCGGCTCCAATTCAGAATCATCAGGTTTCTGTTTCGGGTGGTAACGATAAAACAACATTTTATACTTCCTTAAGCTATTTTGATCAGGAAGGTATCGTTATAAATTCTGATTTTCGTCGATTTTCAACTCGTTTGAATTTAGATCATAAAGTAAATGAATGGATTAAAGTTGGAAATAATGTTTCGATGAGTAATTCGAAGGAACACATTACTTTCAATGATGATGAAGCGGGTGTAATTAGTTCTGCATTAAGACAATCCCCAAATATTCCTGTTACTTATTCCGACGGAAGTTGGGGTGGACCAACCGATGGAATTGGTGTGGGAAACGGTAGAAATCCTGTTGCATGGTCCGAAATCAGAAACAGTGAATTAGAGCGTTATAAGATTAATGGGAACTTCTTCCTGGATCTTACTTTAGCCGAAGGTTTGACTTTTAGAAGTGAAATCGGTTACGATTTTAACTTGAATAAGACAAATGTATTCAATCCCACCTACGAAATTGGTAGAGAGGTAAACGAAATTAGTACTTCGTCAAAATCTAGTAGTGATAGTTTCTTTTGGGTATTGAAAAATTATTTGAACTATCTGAAATCTTTTGGTGATCATTCATTGAATGCAATGCTTGGTCATGAGTCTCAAAAGTCAACATGGGAGTCTTTAAGTGGTACAAGAACTGGATTTCTTACCAATGACATTACTGCATTAAATGCTGGTGATGCTTTAACTGCAACAAACGGGAACTCATTGGGAACACATAGTATTGAATCCTATTTTGGTCGTTTCAACTATGGTTTCAAAGGAAAATATTTAATGACAGCAACGCTTCGTGCGGATGCATCGTCGAATTTTGGAGAAAACAACAAGTGGGGATATTTTCCTTCCTTTTCTGGAGCTTGGGTGGTAACTAAGGAGCCTTTTATGGAGCAATTTTCAGGTGTGTTGAACTATGCGAAATTACGTGCAGGTTACGGTGAGGTTGGAAATCAGGATATTGGAGGATATGCTTATGGTGCAAGTTTAAGAAGTATCACAACTGTTTATGGAACAGGTTTTTCTCAAGCAAATATCGCAAATCCTGATGTAAAATGGGAATCGACAAGATCGACAAATATTGGTTTAGAGCTTGGGTTTTTGGATAATAAAATCAAGTTAGATGTTGATGTATACAAGAAAACTTCTAAAGATTTCTTATTTCCTCAGCCACTGCCTAGTTATTTAGGAGCAATGAATTCGGCCTCTTATATGGGATTAAAGCCTCCAATGGTAAATTTGGGTGAGATGGAAAACCAAGGAATTGATATTTCATTAACAACTAGAAATATTACCAAGCCTAACTTTACATGGTCATCTACATTTGTATTTTCAACTTACAAAAATGAGTTGATTAGTATGAACAGTGATGAGGGAGCAATTTTCCAAACATTTGAATTCAACAATACGTTAACGAAAACTGCCGAAGGGAAAGCTGTTGGACAGTTTTACGGATATCAAGTTGACGGATTATTTAAAGATGAAGCTGAATTGTATGCAAGTCCTTCGCAAGGAGATATCGGAGAAGTGAATGGTGTTTGGGTAGGAGATATAAAGTTTAAAGATATCAACGAAGATGGAAAAATTGATGATGCAGATCGTACTTTTATCGGTAATCCTCATCCCGATTTCACTTACAGTATTACGAATGAGATGTCTTATAAGAATTTTGACTTTTCGTTCACATTGCAAGGTTCTCAAGGAAATGATATTTACAACTGGACACGTAAATTGACCGAAGGAATGAAAGAGGTTACTGGAAATCAGGCGAAAACAGTTGCCAACCGTTTTATTGCTGGTGTAAATGAAGATACAAATTTCCCTCGTTTTGCATTTGGCGATCCAAATAACAACAGTAGAGTCTCCGATCGTTTTATTGAGGATGGTTCTTTCTTAAAAATTCAAAATGTGACTTTGGCTTATACTTTCGATAAAAGTCAATTAGCAAGATTGTCTTTCGTGAACAAGTTGAGAGTTTATGCTACTGTTCAGAACCTACACACATTCACTAACTATTCTGGTTACGATCCTGAAATTGGTGCTTACAATCAGAATTCTCTGCTAATGGGAGTTGACAATGGTCGTTACCCAGTTCCAAGAATCTTTATGATGGGTGTTAATGTTGAATTCTAAATCTACTTGTTACGTTAAAAAAATTACGATCATGAAAAATAACATATTCATATTATTACTCCTTTTTCTTTCGGCTTCTTGCTCGGATAGTTTCTTGGAGAATGCCCCTGAAGATTCGTTGGTAGTTGATAATTATTACAATACCAACGAGCAGGTTAAAAGTGCTGGAGCTCCACTTTACGGATATCCATGGTTTTACTTTAATGAAAAATTCCTTATCTGCGTTGGCGACAATTACAGTGGAAATTCAACGGGTACTTATTCCGACATTGCTCAGTTTACTTTATTTTCAGTAAATCAGGGAAACCAATTTGCAACCGAAGGTTGGGATGCTCTTTATAATGTAATTGGAACAGCAAATACATTGCTTTACAATTTAGATACAAAAGTTTCAGGTGATGTTGATGAGGATGTTCTGGAATCGGTTCGAGGTGAGGCGTATTTTATGAGAGCAACTGCTTATTATTACTTGGTGAGAACATGGGGAGCAGTACCAATTATTCATAGTATGGATCAGTATAATGCTGAAGCTGATGTGTATAGAAACACTGTTGAAGATGTTTATACTTTTATATTGAACGATTACGCTATGGCAGCGAGCAGAGTTCCGATTCAAAGAGCAGATAGCGAAGTTGGTCGAGTAACACAAACAGCTTGTAATGCAATGATGGCTTCGGTATATCTTACCTTAAAAGATTATGCCAATGCAAAAGCACAAGCCGAATTGGTTATTAATTCGGGTTATTATGGATTATTGGATAAGTTTGGTGATGTATTCCATCCAAGGAACAACAACAGTCGGGAATCAATTTTTGCATTGCAATGGGTTGCTAACCAAGGTTGGGGATATGCAAATGTAAATCAAGCTTACTTAGCCGCTTCTCCAAAATTAACAAATGCTGGCGATGGTTGGGGAACTTTTCAACCAAGTATCGATTTTCAAAATGCTTTTGAAGATGGTGATTTGAGAAGACATGAAACCATTATGGAGCCAGGCGATTTTTACCCAGACTTAGTAACTGCCGAAGGAGGTTATACTGTTCCCGAAGCTGGAATGACAAGTACAATGGCTGGTTGGAGAAAGTATGTGGTAGGTTCTAAAGATGAGTGGGAAGATGTTGGTTTCATGTCAACAAATTTGAACACATACATTATAAGATATGCCGAAGTATTATTGATTCATGCGGAAGCAATTTTAGGAACTAGTGCTTCTACTACAGATGCAAAAGCCTTAGAGTCATTTAATATGGTAAGAAAAAGAGCAGGATTAGCTGAAAAAACTTCTCTTACTTTCGATGATATTCTTCAGGAAAGAAGAATGGAATTTGCTGTTGAAGGAAAATATTGGTACGATTTAGCACGTATGGATAGAACCAAAGCAATAGCTATTATATCGAATCAGGAAAGAGGAGATTATAACGATGGAGATTATGATGACATCATTACAAGAAAAGTAACTCCTTCAGCTGGCGATTTTTTACTACCTATTCCAGGTTCGGAAGCAGATTTAAATCCGCTATTGTTAGAGGAGCCGGTTCCATTCGATTTTAACAACTAAAATGTCTTCTATTATGAAAACGAAATATAAAATGAACAATATCATCAGCGCACTACTTGTGTTGATGGTAAGTGTCCTGAGTTATTCTTGTGATGATGATGCCAATTTAAATCCAGCGATTGATGTAATGGTATCTGAGAATACAGACCTAAACATTAATTCAGGAAAGCCAAATGATTTGATTATTGCCGAAGGAAACGATCTTCAGGATGTTAAAACAGTTACTTTTAGAGCGCTTAGTGCACCTGAAGAAAACATTGTTGATGTTGTTTTTAATCCGGTATTGAATTCAAAATTAGCCATCATGTTTAATGTTCCTTTCGATGAAACAAAAGGAAGTGAATTTGGTGCGCAAGTTGTAACCATCACAAATAAAGATGGTGATGTAATTACGCACGATTTTAATTTAATTCAACCAGAACCAACAATCGGTGTATTTTCACCAGAGCGCCCAAAAGCGAATGAAACAGTTTCTATTTCAGGCGAATGGTTCCAGAATGTTATTTCTGTATCTTTTGCAGGAAGCCTGGTTGATTATACTATAATTTCATCAACTGAAATTTCGATAGTGGTACCTGATGGAACCGTATTAGGTTCTGATGTAACTATTGTTACTGATGGAGGTGAAGTAACTGCATTTCTTGATATTGATATAGGATACAACTTGTATTTAGTTGCTGATTTTGATGGAGGCGGATTGCGTCCGAATAATAATTGGATTACTTATGGCGATGCAGGACCGCTTGACTATGTAACAGGCGGACCAAGCGGAACATTTGCTCAATTTCAATGGTTAGGCGACAATTCTAACGGATACAATGGTTGCCAGTCGGATGCTACAGAAACAATGGTGGTAGAGAGTGACCCTGAAAAGGTGATGTTCTTGATTGATGTAAATTGTAATGGAAAAATTGGTTCGGTTGCTGAATTCTTAATTGTGGACCGCGATGGTGGTAACTGGGCATTCCGCCATGAATTTACCGAAGATGGATGGCATACAATAGAAACACCAGTTGCCGCATTTGGAGCGAACTACGATCCTGAAAATCAAGGAAGTGGTGATGTGGATCCAACACAGATTAATCAAGTTAAAGTTACTATAGCAGAGTGGGGAGCAAATCCTTCCACTGTACAGTTTGATAACATTCGTTTTCACGGTTTTTATTAGAGATTAGTTTTTTTTCAGGCTTGCGTCATGGGTTGCAAGCCTGAATTTTTTATTATTTGAGCTATTTTTATAATAGCTTTTAACCACCAAAAGTAATTGCAAAATAAGATGAACGAATTCAGATTTAGATTTTTAACCATTTTAATTGGTCTGTTAATTTCCATTACTAGTTGTTCAAGTGGCGGTGGCGATTCAGAGCCAGAAATTGAATTGGGAGATCCTATTGCCAACCAGGCTACAAGTATTACCTCTTCAAGTTTTACAGCAAGTTGGTCAAGAGTGTATCGTGCCGAAAGTTATCTACTGGATGTTTCGGAAGATGCTGGTTTTGCAACATTTTTGGCAGGGTATAATGCTAAATCTTTAGTTTCTCTTAACGAAGATATTACAGGGTTAGAAAGTAATATGCAGTATTACTATCGAGTAAAAGCTGTAAATGGAGCTATTGTTTCCAGTTATTCAAATATAGTAGAAACTACAACTTCATTTATTCCTGATTCAGATCAGACTTTAAAGAAAGCTGCCGATACATTCTTTGTTGGGGTTGCCGTTCAATCGGGAAAACTAAATGGACAGTACGATGAAACCTATAGAAAAGAGTTTAGCAGTATTACCGCAGAATGGGAAATGAAAATGAATGTAATGCATCCATCTGTTGACACTTATGATTTTGGTCCAGCCGATGCGATTGTAAATTACGGGCAGACAAATGGAATTAATGTTCATGGTCATTCGCTTATTTGGCACAATTCAACTCCTGATTGGGTAAAGAATTTTGCAGGAACCGATCAGGAATTCGAAGACATGATTGAGGAGTACATCACGACAGTGGTAACTCGTTACAAAGGAAAAGTAACCTCTTGGGATGTGGTGAATGAAGCAGTAGAGGATGGATCAGGAAATTTAAGAAATTCAATCTATCGTCAGAAAATGGGCGACGATTACATTGCCAAATGTTATCAGTTTGTTCGCGCTGCCGATCCTGATGTATTAATTTTTTATAATGATTACAGTATGATTATCGATCAAACAAAACAAGATGCTGTTTTTGCAATGGTGGATGATTTTATTGCACGAAATATTCCAATTGACGGCGTTGGATTTCAAATGCACATTTCTCACGATTATCCTGCGAAAGCAGATATTCAAAAGGCTACCGACCGAATTGTAGAAAGAAATTTAAAAGTTCACTTTTCTGAATTGGATGTCCGGGCAAATCCCAATAAGGATATCACTTCTTTAACCGCTGAAAGATCATTATCGCAAAAAGCGAAGGTAAAGGAAGTAGTTCAAGTGTACAATAGTATTCCGAACGATAACAAATACGCATTAACAGTTTGGGGATTGAAAGATTCTGAAACCTGGTTGACTGATTTTTATGGATATGTTGATTGGCCATTATTATTTGATGGAAACTATAACAAAAAAGATGCATACTACGGATTTTTAGAAGGCTTGCAATAAAACTGAATTATAACCAACTACTATGATATTAAATAAGATATTTCCATTTTGTATTTTTCTCACCCTTTTATCCTGTTCACAGGATGTGAAAAAACATGAGAATATGAATTTATCCTTCGAAGAAAGAGCGGAAAACTTGGTTTCACAGATGACATTGGCCGAAAAAGTTTCTCAGATGAGTTACGAATCGCCAGCCATTGATCGTTTGGAAATTCCTGAACACAATTGGTGGAACGAATGTTTGCATGGAGTTGCACGTGCCGGAGTGGCAACAGTTTTTCCTCAAGCAATTGGAATGGCAGCCATGTGGGATCGTGAACAAATGTTCGAGGTAGCGAATGCTATTTCCGATGAGGCAAGAGCAAAACATCATCAGTTTGCGGAAAATGGCAAACGTGGAATTTATCAGGGATTAACTTTTTGGACTCCCAATGTAAATATTTTTAGAGATCCTCGTTGGGGAAGAGGAATGGAAACCTATGGCGAAGATCCTTATTTGACAGGAGAACTAGGTGTTCAGTTTATTAAAGGTTTACAAGGCGATGATGATACTTACTATAAGGTAATTGCGACTGCAAAGCATTTTGTAGTTCATAGCGGACCAGAAGCAGAAAGACATAGTTTTAATGCTACGCCCAGTCAGTACGACATGCTGAATACTTACAGTCCTCACTTTAAAAAAGTGATTCAGGAAGGTGGTGTGTATTCGGTAATGTGTGCTTACAACAGTTACAATGGTTTGCCTTGTTGTGGAAATAAATCTTTAAGCAATCTTTTGCGCGAAGAATGGGGATTTAAAGGATATATTGTATCGGATTGCTGGGCAATTAATGATTTCTACATGCCAGATGCACATGCGGTTACATCTTCGCAACAGGAAGCCGCAGCAATGGCAGTAAAAGCAGGAACCGATTTAAATTGTGGTAATTCGTATCCTTCTTTAGTTGAAGCAGTTAAGAATGGTTTGATTTCAGAGGCTGAGCTAGATATTTCGGTGAAGAGATTATTGCTTGCCCGTTTAAAGTTGGGATTATTTGCACCTAAGGGAGCGGTGAAATATGAAAAGATATCCTACGATGTGGTCGATTCGGAAATGCATCGGTTGTTGGCATTACAAACTGCCAGAAAATCGATGGTTCTTCTAAAAAATGAGAACAAATTACTTCCTCTTAATAAATCAATCCAAAAAGTAGCGGTAATTGGTTCTAATGCCAACGATTTGGAAGTTTTATTGGGGAATTACAATGGTTATCCATCTGCGCCAGTTACTCCATTGGAGGGAATCAAGCAAAAATTACCAAATGCTGAAGTAAAGTATGCGGTAGGATGTAAATTGGCCGAGGGTTTGCCAATTTTTGAAGCCATACCAGCTTCCGTTTTATTTACCGATGAAACTTGTAAAACAAATGGTTTATCTGCAGAATATTTTAACAATAAAGAATTAAAAGGCGAAGCAAGTCATACGAGAATCGATTCGAATGTTGATTTTATTTGGGGAACAACTCCACCTTTTGAAGACTTAGCTTACGACCAATTTTCGGCACGCTGGAAAGGTGTTATTAAAGTGGAGGAATCAGGCGATTACGCATTGGGTGGCGAAGGATTTTTAGGAATTAAAATATTCTTTCAAGATTCTTTGTTGATTTCCAGAAGTGAGGTTCATCATCCGCATAAAGAATACGAATATGTGCATTTAGAAGCTAACAAGCCATATTCTATTCAATTGGAATACATTCAGGACAACACCGAGCATGCTATGATGCGCCTTTTGTGGGAAAAACCAAATAGTAATTTAGCCGATGAGGCCATTGCAATTGCTAAAGAAGCGGAGGTTGTAATTTTCTGTATGGGAATTAGTCCTTTGCTGGAAGGCGAGGAAATGAAGGTGAAAGTGGATGGTTTTGCTCACGGAGACAGATTAAATATCAAGCTTCCGGCAACACAAACTGCTTTAATGAAGGAAATCAAGAAATTGGGGAAACCAATGGTTTTGGTTTTACTAAATGGAAGTGCTTTGGCTGTTAATTGGGAAAATGAAAACATACCTGCAATAGTAGAAGCGTGGTATCCTGGTCAGGCCGGAGGTACTGCAATTGCCGATGTTTTGTTTGGCGATTACAATCCTGCTGGTCGTTTGCCATTAACTTTTTATAAGAGTGTTGACGATATTCCTGCTTTTAGCGATTACGATATGAAAGGAAAAACCTATCGTTATTTCGAAGGAGAAGCTTTATACGATTTCGGTTTTGGCTTGTCTTATTCTGATTTTACTTATTCGAACTTAAAAGCTCCAGATCATATTGCTCCAGGCGATTGTGTGGAAATATCGGTAGATGTAACTAATAATAGTAAAATTGATGGGGAAGAGGTAATTCAGTGTTATGCATCGAATCCGCAAGCTGGAGGAGTAAATCCAAATCGTTCGTTAGTCGAATTTCAACGAGTGATGATAAAAGCGGGCGAAAGTAAAACCATTCATTTTACCATCGAAGCGTCTCAATTAACTATTGTCGATAATCAATTCAAAGAAATGGTGATGGCTGGTGAATTAAAAATCTCGCTTGGTGGAGCTCAGCCCAATTTGCAACGAATTAAGGAACGAAAAGTACTAACAAAAAACATACTGGTTGAAGGTTCTGCCTGTGAAATGGGCAAATAAGTAAAACCTTATTTCACAGCTTAAATTTATAGCACTTCATGTTACAAATGAAGTGCTACAGCCAATTCTTTGTGCTTTTTTTAAGGGTGTTGTGTAGAGTTTGAATTGATAACAATGGTTCGGGAAGTTTTTGTAAGTATTTGATATCTAGAGTGTTTTGTTTATTGGTGCGAATCATTTAAGGTTCTGAAGATAAGTGAGATATGAATTAGTCTTGTGTCTTACATCTCATGTTTAACGATCTATTGTGATAAAATACAGTGATTAAATAGAATTATAATAATACAATATGAGTGAGTCGGCAAAAATTTCGATAAAAGAAAAGATAGGGTATAGTTTGGGTGATTTGGCTGCCAATCTAATTTTTCAAACCCTAATGACTTTCTTGGCATTCTTTTATACCGATGTGTATAAAATTCCGCCAGCTACGGCTTCTGCAATCATTTTTGCGGGAGGAATGATAGGTGCTTTTTTTAATCCAGTTATGGGTGTAATAGCCGATAGAACCAAAACAAAATGGGGAAAGTTTCGTCCGTGGATTTTATGGACTGCCGTACCTTTTGGCGCAATGGCTATGCTAGCCTTTAGCACGCCAGATTTCGGTCCATCGGGTAAAGTTATTTATGCTTTGGTTACCTACATTTTATTGGTGATGGTATATTCGGCTAGTAACTTGCCTTATTCGGCTTTAAGTGGGGTGATTACGGGCGATATGAAAGAGCGAAACAGTATCTCATCCTATCGTTTTGTGGCAGTAATGATTGCTCAGTTTATTGTACAAGCACTGCTTTTGCCACTGGTATTAATTCTTGGCGATGGCGATAAAACAGTTGGTTTCGAGAATACAATCGGAATTTTTGCAGTAGTAGGAGTCATCTTTCTTTTAATCACTTTTCTTACAACCAAAGAGAGAATTGTTCCTAATGCAGAGCAAAATACAAGTGTAAAACAAGATTTTGCTGATTTGTTTAAAAACAGACCTTGGATTGCCATGTTGATTTTAACAATTTTCATTTTCATTACGCTTTCTCTTAAGGGGGGAATGTATGTGTACTATTTCGAAAATTATTTAGACGAGCAAGCACTGGCTAGCTTCTTAAATAATATTGGTTTTAATAGTTTCATCGATGGATTGAATAGTCTTCTAACCAATATGGGATTAGTAGGCTTTCATTGGCCCGAAGATGTTTCTACGTCTGGTTTTAGTTTGTTTAATGCCTCAGGGATCATTTTCATGATTATTGGAATTGGATTTTCGAAGTTCTTCGCCGATAAATTTGGTAAACGGGATGCATTTGGAACCAGTTTATTTCTTTCGGCATTGTGTCTATTGGCTTTCTATTTCTATTCTCCACAATCTATAGCAATTGTATTTATTAGTCAGATGGTGCATGGTTTCTTCTACGGAATATCAACGCCACTACTTTGGGCGATGATTGCCGATGTAGCCGATTATTCCGAATGGAAAAATCACCGACGAGCTACAGCAATTATCTTTTCAGCAATGATATTTGGTTTAAAAGCCGGATTGAGTATTGGTGGCGCTTTGGTGGCAGGAATTTTAGCCATGTATGGATACAATGAGCAATTACTTGCCCAATCAGCAGAAACAGTTGGGGGAATAAAATTAGCAATGAGTGTATTGCCAACCCTAACTTTTTGTGTGAGTGTTGCCTGTCTTTTCTTTTACGATATCGATAAGAAAAAAGAAATACAGATAGAAAAAGAACTAACGCTTCGCAGACAAAATGCATAACCCTTTAAATAGACAAATTATGACACTAAGAAATTATACGAAAGGACTTTTATTGATTTGCGTAGTCTCTGCAATCATGAGTGCTTGTTCAGAAAATAAATGCACATCCGAAGAGGGGCTGAAAGATGCTTTTCAAGGATCTTACCTAATTGGAACGGCATTAAATACTCCTCAAATTTTGGGTGAAGATAGTTTAGCGCTTCAAGTGGTAACAAAGCATTTTAACACTATTGTTGCCGAAAACTGCATGAAAAGTGAGGTAGTACAACCGGAAGAAGGCAAATTTGATTTTAACTTATCGGATAAATTTGTTGAATTCGGAGAAAAAAACAAGATGTTCATCACTGGGCATACCTTAGTTTGGCATTCGCAAGCTCCGGCTTGGTTCTTTGTCGATAGCTTAGGAAATGATGTTAGTCGCGACGTGATGATCGAGCGCATGAGAACACACATTTCAACAGTTGTTGGTCGTTACAAAGGTCGCGTAAAAGGCTGGGATGTGGTGAACGAAACCATTATGGAAGACGGAAGCTTTCGCGATAGCAAGTTGGTTCAGATTATTGGAGAAGACTTTGTAAAATTGGCTTTTCAGTTTGCGCACGAGGCCGATCCCGAAGCTGAATTGTATTACAATGATTATTCCATGTCTATTCCTGCTAAGCGCGACGGTGTTATTCGTATGGTAAAAAGTTTGCAGGAAGCTGGAGTTAGAATCGATGGAATTGGAATGCAGGCGCATAGCTCAATAACCACTCCTGATAGGAACGAATTTGAAAAAAGTATAGAAGCGTTTGCGAGTTTAGGAGTGAAGGTGATGATTACCGAATTGGATATTTCGGTATTGCCTTTTCCAGATTTAAATGTTGGAGCAGATGTAGCAAAGAGTTATGAGTTTAAACCAGAGCTAAATCCATACCCAACGGAACTTCCTGATTCAATTTCTGTTCAGTTAAATAATAGATATGTTGAATTTTTCGAATTGTTCAACAAACATCAGGATAAAATTAGTAGGGTAACTTTTTGGGGAGTTAACGATTTACAAACTTGGCGTAACAATTGGCCCGTATCCGGAAGAACTGATTATCCTTTGCTATTTGATAGAAACAGTAAGGAGAAATCAGCAGTTCAGGCAATCATTAATTTAAGAAAAAAATTATAGCATAATTCGCGTAGTTGGGATTATAAGTCAGAGTCTGGATACCAATTGTGAGCTTAACAAGATTTGGCTGGCTTAAGCCACGATTGGTTTCAAGAATAATTCAGATTGAATTGAGATTAATATAACTAGAATGAAAGAACCAAAGTACTTAGTAGAAGATTTATATACTGCAGATCCGGCAGCGCATGTTTTTAATGGAAAACTGTATATTTATCCATCTCACGATATCGAAACAGGTATGCCTGAGAACGATAATGGCGATCATTTTGCGATGAGAGATTACCATGTTTATTCGATGGAGGAGATAGATGGAAAAGTAACTGATCATGGTGTTATTTTGGATGTGGATGATGTGCCTTGGTCGGGCAGACAAATGTGGGCACCAGCAGCTGCCGCTAAAAATGGAAAGTATTACTTCTATTTTCCGCTGAAGGATAAAAACGACATTTTTAGAATTGGAGCCGCGGTAAGCGATAAACCCGAAGGTCCTTTTATTGCTGAAAAGCATCCAATTATGGGAAGTTATAGTATCGACCCTGGAATGTTTGAAGAGAATGGCGAGCATTACATGTATTTTGGTGGAATTTGGGGAGGTCAGCTACAGCGTTACCGCGATAATAAAGCTATTGAAGTAGGTGCAGAACCTGCCGATGAGGAACCTGCTTTGTGTGCAAAAGTGGTGAGAATGGCCGACGATTTATTGGAGTTTGCTGAGGAGCCAAAAGATGTTGTGATTTTAGATGAGGATGGAAATCCATTAAAAGCTGGTGATCACGATCGTCGTTTTTTCGAAGCTGCTAAAATGCATAAATACAAGGAAAAATATTACTTCTCCTACTCTACGGGTAACACGCACTTATTGTGTTACGCCATTGGAGATAATCCTTATGGACCATTTACCTATAAAGGGGAAATTTTATCGCCGGTCGTAGGTTGGACTACTCATCATTCCATTTGTGAATTTAAGGGCAAATGGTATCTTTTTTATCACGATTGCAAACCATCAGGGGGCAAGACCTGGTTGCGAAGTGTAAAGTTTGTGGAATTGGAATACAACGAAGATGGTACTATTAAACCATTGGATGGAATGTCCTAAGCAATTCTGTTTTTTTAAATAGGTTAGTTGGTAAAGGTGTGTTGGGAGAGTATTTCAATGCACCTTTTTTTATAACTTCAACTTTAAAATATTAATATGACTGCTTCTTTTAATAAAGGTTTTTTACTGATTTTAATTTTAAGCTGGTTTAGCTCTTGCTCTTTCCACGAAATGGCAAGGAATTCGGCTAGCTTTTCCTATTTTAAATACGAGGGAAAAGATTCCTTTTACACGGATAATCAGTTGGATTCAAATGAATTTTACAATCCAATTTTGCCTGGATTTTATCCTGATCCATCCATCTGTAAAAAGGGAGATGATTTCTATTTGGTGAACTCCAGTTTTTCTTTTTTTCCCGGAATTCCAATTTTTCACAGCACCAATATAACAGATTGGGAGCAGTTGGGACATGTTTTAAATCGCCCATCGCAATTGAATCTAGATTCATTAGGTATTTCTCAAGGTGTTTTTGCCCCTGCAATTAGCTTCAATAAATTCAACGATACTTTTTATTTGATTGGCACAGTGGTTGGCGGAAAAAACAACTTTATTGTGAAGACCAAAGATCCTGCAGGCAAATGGAGCGAGCCAATTTGGCTTCCTAAAATAGAGGGAATCGATCCTTCTTTGTTTATCGATGAGGATGGAAAAGCTTATATCGTTCACAATTCTGAACCTAATGAAGAGGCTCTTTACGATGGACACAGAGCCATTCGGATGTGGCAGTACGATTTGGCTACCGATAAGGTAATTGGCAAAGGGAAAGTACTTGTAAACGGTGGTACTGATATCCGTAAAAAACCAATTTGGATCGAAGGTCCGCACCTTTATAAAATAAAAGATTACTATTATTTGATGTGTGCCGAAGGTGGAACCGCTGAAGATCATTCCGAAGTAATTTTTCGAAGCAAAGAAGTGGAAGGACCTTACATTTCCTACGAAAATAATCCAATTTTATCGCAACGTCAGTTGAGTTCTGATAGAGAATATCCGGTGACTTGTACCGGTCATGCCGATATTATTCAAGATAATAATGGCGATTGGTGGGGCGTGTTTTTAGGCTGTAGACCTTATGGCGATAATTATTTTAATACCGGACGCGAGACTTTTTTATTGCCTGTTAGTTGGAAAGATGGATGGCCGGTATTTTTAGAAGCTGATAAAGCCGTTGGCCTGATACAAGAAAAAACGGGTTTGGTTTCAACAATTGAAGAATCCGATCTTGTTCCCAATGGGATTTTTACAAAAACAGATTATTTCGATTCGGATACCTTGGGTTTGGAGTGGAATTTTATTCGTACACCACACACGAAATGGTATCGTATCAATTCACAGAAAAATGTTTTAGAAATCGATTTAATCGAAACCAACATTTATGAAAAAGGGAATCCAGCTTTTATTGGTCGACGACAACAACATGCTAATTTCGAGGTGCAGGTTGCAATGGAATTTAATCCTGTTAAAGATAAAGAAGTAGCTGGTTTGGTCTGTTTTCAGAACGAATCGCATCATTTTTTCTTTGGAAAAGTACAGGAAAAGGGCAAAACTTATCTTCATTTAGAAAAGGCTATTTCTGGAGGTAAAACTCCAGAAAAGCTGGTTATTAATCAATTGGAGCTGATTGATAATTCGAAAGTATCGCTTAAAATAGAAGGCAAAGGCAAATATTACAATTTTTACTATTCGCTTGACGCTGAAAACTGGATTTTGTTTGCAGGGAATATTGATGCAAGTATTCTGAGTACAAAAATTGCAGGAGGTTTTGTTGGTACTTATATCGGAATGTATGCTTCCTCAAATCATTAAGTAAGAGCTTAGCCCGTCAGCGGTTTTTTTTACCCTGACGGTGCTTCTTTACTATTTATTCCGATGATTCGGCATGGATTTAGGAGCTCGGAATTTGTGCGGAGAAGGATGTATAATGCGAATAAATATTTACCTATTTCATTCAATAACTAATTATTAAGAAAATGAAAAACCATTTATTACCAATTACACTAGCACTTTTACTTTTTGTTTCTTGTAATAACACAGAAAATAAAACCACCCTTAGTATTCAATCTGACGAATTCTATATTAACGATCAACCAACTCTAAAAGGAAAGGTTTGGAGAAACTATTCTATACAGGGATTGTTACCCAACGTAAGAATGGTGCAGGGAATTTACGACGATTTAAATCCGGAAACGGTAAACCGTTGGGCTTATCCGGATACTAAAACTTGGGATGCCAACAGAAATACCAAAGAGTTTATCGAAGCCATGTCTTTGTGGAAGGAGAATGGCTTGCTGGCCTTCACGATTAATTTGCAAGGCGGGAGTCCCGAAGGATATTCTAAAACTCAGCCATGGCACAACTCAGCAATAACTGAAAAAGGAGAATTACGTTCGGATTACATGAATCGCTTAAAGCAAATACTGACTGAAGCTGATCGTTTGGGAATGGTTGCTATTGTTGGCGTGTACTATTTTGGACAGGAGCGAAGAATGGAAAGTGAAGAGGCCATTAAAACGGGTTTGATTAATGCTGTTGACTGGATTTTAGAAAATAGTTTTCAGAATGTATTGCTGGAAGTTTGCAACGAAAGTTCATTTCTATATTCTTATTCCATTCTACAAGAGAAGCGAGTGCATGAGTTGATTAATCTGGCAAAATCACGCCAAGTGGAAGGTAGAAGTTTGTTGGTTGGAACCAGTTTTCTGGGAAATCATATTCCAACAGATACAGTTGCTGCAGTTTCCGATTTTATTTTAATTCATGGCAATGCTGTTGAAAAATGGGAAGGAATTGTGGAGCAAATAAATAAAACCAAGGCTCTAAAAGGATACAAAGGACAACCAATTGTGTATAACGAAGATGATCATGAGGATTTTGATCAGCCAATGAATAATTTTGTTGCAGCTACAAGTCAAAAAGTATCTTGGGGATATTTCGATTATCGCCGAAAAGGAGAGGCTTTCGAATGCGGTTATCAAAATCCGCCTGTCGATTGGGGAATCAACTCAGAACGTAAAAAGGCATTTTTCAAGATCTTAAGCGAGTGGAAATAAAATATGCCCGTCAGTGGTTTTTTTACCCTGACGGTGCTTTTTAATTTTTCAATTCAGTACATCATTTTGAATTGAAAATATTACGGTGCTCTGCACCATGTACATCATTAATTGAAATAGCCCGTCAGTGGTTTTTTTATCCCTGACGGTGCTTAATCTTTCAATTCTGAGTTGAAAATATTACGGTGCTCTGCACTTCAAATAAAAATTGCTTACTGTTTATCGAAATACTTACTTGGCGTTTTGCCAAACAATTTCTTAAAGCAGGTACTAAAATACTTTGGATCGTCGAATCCCGAAAGGGTAGCCACTTCGTTGATGTTGTATTTGCCTTTCTGTAACAATTCCAAGGCATGTTTTAAACGAATTATTTTCACAAAATCGTTTGGTGTCTGACCAATTAATGCCTTCAATTTTTCGTAAAGTAAACTTTTACTCACACCCATTTCCTGGGCAAAATCGTTCACGGCAAATTTTGGGTTATCCATTTGATTTTCGACCAATTGAACGGCCTTTTCAATAAAAGCTTTATCCTGAGCGTTAGCGTAGCTTACATCTTTTACAATGGGAGTTGTTGCACTAAGAAATCGTTCTTTTACTCGCATTCGGTTACGAATCAGGTTGTCGATTTTGGTTCGTAAAATTACGATGTCAAAAGGCTTTGTAATATAATCATCAACGCCAGTTTGCAGGCCTTTCATAATATCTTCCTTCTCGTTAAGGGCCGAAAGCAGAATGACAGGAATATGCGAAGTTTCGAAATTATTTCTTACGCTGTTGCTAAGGGTGAGTCCATCCATTTCCGGCATTTTCACATCCGAAATTAAAATATCAGGTTTCACTGTTGTGATATCGTTTAAAGCCACTTTTCCATTTTCGGCAAGCGAAACATTGTAGTATTCGCTTAAGCTGGTAAAAAGGTAGTTTCTTAACTCATCATTATCTTCAGCAATTAGTATTTTTGGCAATTTTTTACGTTCCGAAGCTGTTTTCTCTACTTGGTCGGAATTGATATCCATGTGTTCCACTTTTATTTCTTTAAGTGGCTTTACTTCAATAAAACTAACCTCTTTTCCGAAATGCTCTTTTCCCCTTTTTAGAATGATATTGAATTCGGAACCTTTATCTTCTTCGCTTTCAAATTGTATTTTCCCTTTGTGCAGGGCCACATAATTTTTCACCAGCAGTAAACCTATTCCTGTTCCTGGCACTTTCGAATTAATGGCATTTTCGCCCCGATAAAATTCTTTAAATAAATTGCCTTGTGCTTTTTTCGAAATGCCAATTCCTGAATCTTTTACGGTAATCGACCATGTTTTTTTATCTGCGATAAGCGAAACATGAACGGTTCCATTGTTGGGCGTGTATTTAATGGCATTAGAAAGTAAATTTTCAATCACTTTATCCATTTTGGCCACATCGATGTATTCTTCTAATTTTTCTAATTCAGAGGAGAAACTTAAAACAATTTCTTTTCGCTCGGCCAGAGTTTTAAAATTCACCACTTTTCGTTGCAAAAAGTCATGCAATTCAATCTTACTCAATACCAATTGACTTTTGTCTAGGTCGGATTTCTGAAAATCGAGTAGCTGACAAACCAGAGCATTTAGTTTATCGAGGTTGTTTACCGATAAATTAAGATAATACTTTCCTTTTTCCGATAATCCATTCTCCATTTTAAGTTCGTTAAGCGGAGCACTAACAAGAGTTAGCGGTGTTCTAATATCGTGTGCCGTATTGGTAAAGAAGTTGATCTTATCTTCAGAATTTTTCTTTTTAATTCGAATTTGCAGATAAATAAAGATCCATCGTGCTATTAAAATCACCGTAAGGAAATACAGTAGTTTGGCCCAAAGAGTATTGTAAAAAGGAGGAAGTACAGTTATTTCTATTTTTCTTTCGTCTAAAACAGTATCGGTAGAATAATCCAAGGCCTTAAGATGAAGCGTGTAATCTCCCGGCGATAGATTGGTATAGTTGGTCGATTTTCCAAAAGAGGGCAAACTCCAATTTTCGTCTAAACCTTCCAGTTTCGAGCTGTATTTTATTTCATCGGAACCAAAAAAACTAATGGAAGTATAGCTAATTGAGAAGGAGTGCTGATAGTGTTTCAGGACAAGTTTGCTGGTGTTGTTAATCGATTTTTCGAGAGGAGAAGCTTCTTCGTCCGGAAACACGACTTTATTAAACAAACTAAATTCCTCTAAATAGATTTTGGCCTTTTTTTCGGAGGGATTGATAGTTGAGGGGTAAAAACGAGTGACTCCATGATAAGAACCAAACAAAATTTCACCTGATTTACTTTTAAAACCAGCACATTGATTAAATGTCTTATCGGAGATGCCATCTTCAGTCGAGAAATTTTGAAAGTTTTCGTTATTTGTGTTGAAGCGTGATATTCCATTTTCGGTGGAGAGCCATAAAAAATCACCATCGGGAACAATGGCGTATATATGATCGGAAGGAAGGCCATCCTCCATGGTAAAAACTTTGGTATCTTTTAAAGTGGAGCTGTAGCGGAAAAAACCAGACCCTCGTGTACCATAGTAGATGTAATCTTTTTTATCTGGATAAATGCAATAGACCTTGTATCGTTTCGAAATTAGATTTAGCAGGCTGGTGTTTTTATCGAAAAGGTAAAGACCTTGAGTACCACCAATGCACAATTCCTCTTTACTGGTCTCCTGAATGCTATTTATGTTAAGTTTATTGTATTGGATAAAAGATTGTGATTTATTATGGAATTGGCAAAGATTCCCATCGCGACCACCTATCCAAATATTTTTGTCGGAATCTAAACTTATTTCGAAAATATAGTTGGTTCCAATCGATTTTGAATTCGTTTCATCTTGAAGATAATGATGCTTCACCTTAAAGTCGGGGCCAATAACATAAGCACCTTTTGAGTAGGAACCGGCCCAGATATTGCCGTTTGCATCCTCGCACAAGTCAAGGAAAACAATTGTTTCATTTCCAGTATTTGAAAAAAAATGTTGCCATTTCCCATTGCTTTTTTCAAGAAGACTTACTCCGTTGTTGGTTCCAAACCATAAATTTCCACTACAATCTTCTAGAATACTGTTCACAATACTGTTGCCGAGCGATTGCTCATTATTAATCTGATGGCTGATAATTTTAAATTTCAGTGCCGAAGGGTCGAGAATATTTACTCCGCCGGTGTAGGTGCAAATCCAGATTCTATTTTCTTTGTCTTTGTAGATATCGTAAATACCGTTGCCATTCATCGAAAATTGAATGTCTTCATCTTCCTGATAAATTTGTTTTACCTGAAAGCTATTTTGATCCACCAAATAAACTCCCATGCCATCCGATCCAATCAGTATTTCATTTTTGTTTAGTAATTCAAATTTACGAATCGGAACCTGAGGGAAATTTGTATTTATTTGCTTTAAATCAATAAGTTTTTGGTTTTCTAACTGATAGCAGTAAACGCCATCGTAAAAAGTACCAATCCAAATGGTTTTGCTCTGTTGATTATAAAATAAACTGTTTATTCGTTGATTCTTTCCCAGTTTAATATCCAAAGTCTGCAAGGCATTATTTTCAAAATCGTAGGAGTAAATTTTATCGAAAGTGGAACAAAGTAGCTTGTTAGTACCCATTAAACAAGTCGAAGTAATTAAAGCCTGTTTTAAGGGATATATCGAGAATTGCTGAAGGTGATTGTTTTTTAAAAAGAAAAGGCCATTGTCCGTTCCTACCCAAAGTGTATTTTCCTTATCAAAACAGGTAGTATTTACCCATAATTCGGGATGATATTTATTTCGATGAAAGTTAAAGTGTAGCTCGAATCGATCGTTTTGGTAATTGAATCGGTAGATTTGTCCGATGTCGCTGTAAGCCCAAACTAAAGAGTCCTTATCTATTTTTAAATAATAGTTTTCGGGAGCATTGTCGCGAGGTGTAGAGGGCAGACTATAATTTTTGATTGTCTTTCCATCGAATCGATCTACACCAGTTTTGGTCGAAATCCAGATAAATTCCTTTTTGTCCTGCAACACATTAACAGTCTGTCGGCTACTTAGGCCTTGTTCTACATTTAAATGCCTGAATTCTTGTGCGTTTAGAGCATTTATTCCAGAAAAAAGGAAGACAAAGAAAATGATCGTAAGTAAAGCTCTTTTATTCATTCCGCTAGATTGGTGTATTGCAAATAGATTCTTTTCCTTTAAAATTCTATTCTACAGAGTTTGGCAAAATGTTGGGGGTACTGCAATTTTAGCCAAAAAATACGGGAATTACAAGGATTTTAGGAGGAGAGACAGAAGAGATTTTAAAGGTGTTTTTGGTAGGAAAATTGTTTGCTGTAGTTCTCTTGATGACGGAAAATGAAAATCCCAAATCGGAAGGGAGTTGGGATAAGAAATAATATCTTTTAAGAGAACCTTAAATATTCTGAGAGCGGATTTGAATATTTGTTATTTGCTGCTTATAAACATTAACACAATCAAAATTGTTTTGGTCAAATATTACAAGGTTTTTTCCACCTGAGTGTAACGAGCTTTCAAATAATATACCGTCAGCTTCAATTATGTATCTAATATATTCACAGATGAATTGTGTAGGAATATAATCTAGGTTAGAATCATATCTCCTGATGGGTTTTGATAGATCGGAGCTTATTAGTTGTTTCAATAAGGTACTCTTTACAAAATCTTCAATTTGTCCAATATGTTCGTAAAGGCTTTGTTCTTCCGTAAAATCGACTAAGACAATCGACTGATTGTTTTTGGCAATAAACTCTCCGATGCTTAGTTCGTCTAAATAAGATGATCTTGTTTCGTAAAGTGTTGTGGTAGGGCTTGTGCTCAAATACAGATAAGGTATTCCTTGTGGATTGGCTCTCCCTGCAGATGCGATTTTTCGAGGAGGACATTTCATTTGGTCTAAAGGGTATGGATCTTGATCTGCAGATTCATTTATTCTTGCTCGGTAGAACGTTCTGGTACTATCTAATAAAATTTTCCTACTCAATAAACGATTCCACTCCAGCTCTTCTAATTCATCTAAATCTGTAATGAAACGCCTGTGTTTAAATAGTGTATCTTTTAGAATATGCCAATTATCGACACATTCAATAATTTCCTTGGTATAGCTATAATTGAGGTTTAAGTCTATATGTAGATCGGTGGAGAATGAAATGATGTCTTCCAGAAGAGTAGTGTCTTTTACTGCATCAGAAAAGAGGTTCCAATCACTATAAATAAGGTCATTAATTGGTTGGCCTTCATCATTCTTTTCGAATATATTTAAAAATTCAATGAAAAAATCTAATATTTCTTCTATCTCAACAAGTTGTACAGGATCAGGATTATTGCAATAATCACATATACCCATTGATGATACATTTGTTTTGATAAATCCTATAAGGTCTTCGTCCTTAAAGCAATTAATACAAACTTTCATGCGTGATTATTTTATAAAATAGAGTTAATTAGTTCCAAGTGGTTTTTGATTGTGATTTTTTTCACCATTCCTAAGCCAGGATATTTTTCTTGATTGTAATAATCTCTTAGTTCATTGGATGCATTGTTTTCGATATTTTCTTCGTCAAGAAAGTGAACAGCTTTTCGAGCAGCTTCAGCAAATTTTCCTTGGATGTTCTCGCGACCAAAATTTGATTCTGAGGTGAAATGTCTGATCCAAATTTCTTCATTTGCTTTTTGATAGGTTAGGTGAATAGATACAGCATAAGGAGTTGCTCCACCCTCCTTAAAATCACTGGTTAATACGGTATAATCAGAAAATCCTTGATAACCATCTTCACCGAAGAATAAATGTTCTTCTGTAAATTTTTGTTCTGGTATTTCCAGATAGTCACTGTTTCTCTTTTGGGCTTCGAATTTATCATCAATTCGGATAAAGAATTTATTATGTCCTCTTAGTGTTCTTTTTAGTGTTCTATTGTTACTAACAATATATTTAACTTGATCGGATTTAGCTAATGCTTCGAAATGTTCCGAAGAGGTATCAAGCATATCAGAGCATATTAACATTACATTTTCATAACCATTACTATGGATGGCAGTTCTAATTGCCAATATATTATTCGTCACGATGAAAGTGGGAATCCAATTGTCTTTATTCTCTAATTCAATACTAAGTGATTCTGTGATATGCGAAGAATCTTCTATTTCTCCAACTTGAGGATTTAATATCAAGGCAAATTTTACTTCGCCAGCAATTAATCTAGGAATAGCAAGCTTAAGGCTGTTAAAGGTTTTTTTAACTGGCTCGATAATAGGAATTATTTGATTATTGTCACCTCTTTGTTGAGCGTATTCACGAAGTGCAATTAGTTCGAATTGTCTTCCTCTTAAATAAGGGTAGTACATATGGGTTAAATTTTAATTGGGGCGGTTAGTTTCAAATGAAGATTGTTGTAGTTTTTTTTATCTAGGTTCATTGCTAATCCAATTTGTCTTAATTCTTTGGGGAAAGAACTCAATTCATTCATGTTTGATTTTCTTTTTTTCATCTGATCAATGAATAAAGAATTCAAATTTTCTTGTGGAATGTTATGGATCATTTCAGAGCAAATTTGGAACATGTCAAAGCTTGTCATTTTGGGTAATGCACCATAGTACTTTTTCACAATGCTTTTGTATTCTTCTGTACGAAGGGATCTTATTAAAATATTGGCATCAATAGTATCGTTGCTTTTAGCAACTCTCACTTCTTCAAGTTTTAAAGAACGAGGATTTTCAACTATTTTGATAATTCCTATAGAGTTATCTTCTTGAATATATTTTTCAACTAGAGATTCATGAGTGACAATAAAATTCTCTTTGAATATTTTAGTGTAATCGTTAAGTTGTCCTTTTAATCTTGTACTGGAATCTAATTCTGTTTTTATTTCGAATGCTTTACTTGTACCGTTAAACATTACTGTATCGGCAATTGAAGTACCAACACGAAATTCATTAATTGCAATAGTGTCGTTGATACCATATTTATTAATAAGAAGTTCGTTAATTAAGGTGTTTTTAAAAATATATTCGTTTCGGTAAGATTTTCTTAATTCTCCGTAAACAAAGCGAATATATTCATAGTAATTTTCAAATTGAGTGCCAATCTTTGCGTGGTCGTATTTTTTTATGTTGTAATTAATGAACGAATAATCATCATAGCGTAATAACTTTTTAAAGGCTGTGCTAGAAAAAACAGAGGAATAGCTTCTCAGTCTTTCAAGGTTTTTCTTATTTGTTAAGCTATGAGTCATTTGTTATTCTTTCTAAAGTAAATTTATAATTGCGTAAAAGTAATTAATCAATTTATAATAAAGGACAATTTCATGTGAATTGAATACCATTTCGAAGTTATGAAAAGCTGAAATGTAATCAAATTTATTTCGAGGATATATTTTTGAGACAGATTGCCACTGTCGCTTCGCTCCTTCGCAATGACAGAATAAATGGTGGTGAAGAGTTTACAATCCCCTCATCCACTCCGGTCTTAACTGCGCATTGGCCGGATCATTTAAAACACCATTAATCCGATTTAGCATCTCCTGTTTGTCACGAGGAAAATTGCCTCTCAAAATCAAGTAATTGGAGGCATGATCGCTTCGGAAAATCGATTGGTTTAATTCTAAGTTTTCGATAAAAATTTTCATTTCGGCAATTAACTCTATGGTATTGAGAGGGATAAATTCGCCATCGAACTTTTTCCTGAAACGTTCCTCTCCATAAGGATAGCTAATTACAAGAGTAGAGAGGAATTCGGGTTGTATTTCGTTCACTAATTTGGCAGAGTTGATGGCATGTTGATGCGAGTAGTTTTTGCCACCCAATCCATTTAGAATCATCACCGAAAGTTTAATTCCTGCTTTTCGAGCTCGTTGCAGGGCACGACTCGTACTTTCAAAAGTTTCCCCTTTGTTAATTGCGGTCAGTAGCTCATTATCTCCCGATTCAATGCCTACATAAAGTAGTTTTAGCCCTTTTCCGGCTAAAATCTGTAGCTCCTCGTCTGTTTTTGCTTCAATATCTTTGGGGATGGCATAGGCCGAAACACGAGTTAAGCGTGGAAAAGTAGTATTTAGTTGATCTAATATCCGCGAAAGCTTAGTAAAAGAGACTACCATCGCATTTCCATCGGCTAAAAATACTTTGCGATACTGATTGGCATAAGCCGACATAGAATCAATTTCAGCAAAAACATCTTCCTCCTTACGAACCGAAAAATTTTTACTGCTATACATCTCGCAAAAAGCACATTTGTTCCAGGCGCATCCTAAACTTACTTGTAAAATAAGCGAATAGGCTTCACTTGGTGGTCGAAACAGTGGTTCGTGATAGTTGATCATGTGGCAAAAGTAGAAAAAGAAGTGCCAAGTATCAAGTGCCAAGTGCCAAGTTAAAAGGATAAAGTAACAAGTAGAAAGTAACAAGTTTCAAGTTGGAATCAAATCCTAAAATTTAAAATTCTCCCTTTTCAGGGGAGATGCCGACAGGCAGAGGGGTGATTTATTCATGGAACAGGAAAAGTAACAAGTGTAAAGTTTCAAGTACCCAGTTTTATGTTGAATCAAATCCTAAAATTTAAAATTCTCCCTTTGCAGGGGAGATGCCGACAGGCAGAGGGGTGATTTACTCACGAAACAGGAAAAGTAGCAAGTAGAAAGTAACAAGTTTCAAGTTGGAATCAAATCCTAAAATTTAAAATTCTCCCTTTGCAGGGGAGATGCCGACAGGCAGAGGGGTGATTTACTCACGAAACAGGTAAAGTAACAAGTAGAAAGTATCAGGAGAGTTTCTGTAAATATATTTTATCTCATTCTTTAATTTGGGGGATGGATAAAATTTAATAGCCTGTTTTAATTACTAAATTTTAACCCTTAATTCATCATTTAAAATTCTATCTTGCATTTAAAAATTAGAATAAAATGGAAGGAAAGTCGGTAAGCATACGAGTATCAGGTAAGGTGCAACATGTAGGGTATCGGTATTATGCCAAAGAGGGTGCGAATCGTTTTGGTGTTTATGGCTTTGTGAGAAATCAGCCAGATGGCACGGTTTATATTGAAGCTATTGGAACAAATCTGGGTATTGAATTGTTTTGTGAGTGGTGTAGAAAGGGGGCGGATGCTTCCAGAGTAAAGGATATCTTTATTTGTAATTTGCCAGATCAGGATTTTACTGATTTTGTCATAAAATAAAAAAAGCTTCTGATCAAATCAGAAGCTTGTGTTGTCCCGTAAGGACTCGAACCTTAAATGCCTGGACCAAAACCAGGTGTGTTACCATTACACCACGGGACAATTCCCATTCAGTCATTTCTGACTAAGACGTTGCAAATATAATAGAAATATTTGTTTGCCAAAACCAAAAAATGCAAAAATATTGCAGGCTTTTATACGTTGTAGTGGTTGTGGTATTGTAATTATTCTGATTGTCAATTTGAAAGGCTAGAAAATATGGAGCAAAAAAAAATAGAATCGTTAACAGGAAAGTGGATTTACGAGGAAGATTATGGCTATGGGATAGCAAAAGGAGAGCTTTTATTAACTCAAATAGGGAAAAAATTAAGTGGAAAAATCATTTTTTCGGAAAATATAGAAGCTGAAGATACATTTATGATTCAAGAAACATTGGAAGGAGAGGTAAATTTGAATCGAGTTCAATTAAAAGCAATCGAGTATGATATTATTCATGCCGATTTTGAGATTAATTACGAATTGGATTCCTGGGATGGTATGTTAATTAACGAGACCACAATAGAGGGAGATAGTTTAGATGATCAAGGAATTTCGGGTAGTTTTAAATTTCACCGGGTTCTGGAAAAATAAAAATATGGGTAAAATAAAAAAAAGCTTCGAATAATTTCGAAGCTTTTTTCTTGTTGTCCCGTAAGGACTCGAACCTTAAATGCCTGGACCAAAACCAGGTGTGTTACCATTACACCACGGGACAATCAGATTTGCCTTTTTGCAAAGACTCTGCAAATGTAATACTTTTTTTATTTGTGCAAACAAAAAGTGTAAAATTTTCAAACAGAATTCGGGGGAACTGTTAAAATTGACTATTTTCGTTCAAAATATTATCCTGCAAATCGAATATAATAAATAAAAATACACACAAGATGAGATCTAATTACAATGTGGTTAACAATGTGTTAGGCTGGGTAGCCTTCGCCATTGCTGCACTTACCTACTTGTTTACTATGGAGCCTACAGCCAGTTTGTGGGATTGTGGAGAATTTATTACTACTGCCTACGGATTAGAGGTCGGACATCCTCCGGGAGCACCTTTATTCATGATTATAGCGCGTTTTTTCTCTCTTTTTGCTCCAAGTCCTGCCGAGGCAGCCTTACTTGTAAATTCGATGTCGGCCTTGGCGTCGGCCTTTACAATTCTGTTTTTGTTTTGGACAATTACTCATCTTGCTAAAAAATTAGTGATTACCGATGGCGAAATTTCAAAAGGGAATTTAATTGCCGTTATGGGAACCGGAATGGTTGGAGCACTTGCTTACACTTTTTCGGATACATTTTGGTTTTCGGCCGTAGAAGGGGAAGTTTACGCATTATCATCATTGTTTACAGCCGTGGTATTTTGGGCAATTCTGAAATGGGAAAACGTAGCCAATGAGAAGTATGCAAACCGATGGATTATTTTAATCGCTTATTTAATGGGATTATCGATTGGTGTTCACTTGCTCAACCTTTTAGCTATTCCTGCTATTATATTTGTTTACTATTTTAAAAAATATACACCTACCCGAAATGGAATAATTGGAGCATTTTTACTTTCTGTTCTTATTTTGGGAGTGGTTATGTATGGGGTTATTCCCGGCGTAATTACAATCGCATCTTGGTTCGAGTTGATTTTTGTAAATCAATTGGGTTTGCCTTACAATACCGGCGTAATGTTTTATGCAGTCGCGTTAATTGCATTGGTTGTTTGGTTAATTAATTTCTCTATTAAACGTGGTATGGTGGTTTTAAATACCATTGTTACTGCTTTTGTGGTGATCATGATTGGATATTCTTCCTTTGCAATGATCGTAATTCGCTCATCAGCAAATCCACCAATGGATGAAAATAATCCCGATAACGTGTTTGCTTTACTTTCCTATTTAAATCGGGAGCAATATGGCGACAGACCACTTGTTTATGGAGAGTATTACAATGCTCCAGCAGTTGATTTGGTGGAAACTAGTCCGGTTTACATTCAAAAAAAGGATAAAAATAATAAGGATAGATACATTGTTGCTTCGCACAAACAGCAATATAAATTCGACTCTAGGTTCAATACTTTATTTCCTAGAATGTATAGTTCCCGAGCAAATCATATTCAGGAATATGAGTATTGGGGCGATGTAAAAAAGAACAATCCAATTCAGGTTGGCGATGGTGAAACTCTTTACAAACCAAGTTTTGGTTCCAATCTAAAGTTTTTCTTCTCCTATCAGGTGAACCATATGTACTGGCGTTATTTCATGTGGAATTTTGTTGGTCGTCAGAATGATATTCAAGGACATGGTGATATTCTGAACGGAAACTGGATTTCGGGAATTCCTTTTGTCGATGAATTAAAAATTGGAAATCAGGATAAGTTGTATCCTGAAATGGCAAATAAGAAATCAAGAAATACCTACTTCTTTTTACCATTTTTACTTGGTTTAATAGGTTTAATCTATCATTATAGATCAAGTGCAAAAGGCAAACAAGACTTTTTTGTGGTGATGTTGCTTTTTGTATTTACCGGATTGGCAATTGTTGTTTATTTAAACCAGTCTCCTTATCAGCCACGTGAGCGGGATTATGCATACGCTGGTTCCTTCTACGCATTTGCCATTTGGATTGGTTTTGGCGTATTGGGCTTGTATCAGTGGTTGAGTAAGAAAGGGCCTTCGGTTATAACTGCAGGAGCAGTAACTACGGTTTGTTTGCTAGCCGTTCCTGCATTAATGGCACAACAAAATAAAGATGATCACGATCGTTCGGGTCGATATGCTACTTTGGCTTATGCAACAAACTATCTGAATTCTTGTGCTCCCGATGCCATATTATTTACTTACGGCGATAACGATACGTTCCCACTTTGGTATGCACAGGAAGTGGAAGGAATTCGACGGGATATACGAATCGTAAATTTAAGTTTATTGGCTGGCGATTGGTACATCAATCAAATGAGAACCAAAGCTTACGATTCCGATTTAATTCCTATGTCGCTTACCGCGGATAAGGTAGAACCAGGTATTCGCGATCAGGTTCCTATTGTGGAACGATTGAAAGGACAAGAACTTTTAAGTGAGATGATAAAATTCGTAGGCAGCGATAATGATGCCACAAAAGTAGAAACTCAATCGGGTAAAAAGTTGAATTATTTTCCAGGAAGAGATGTTTACGTGCCTGTTGATTCGGCTAAAGTGCTTGCAAATGGTACTGTTCAGCCAGAGGATGCTCATTTAATTGTTGACAAGTTAGAATGGAAGATCAAAAGAAGTTATTTGTATAAAAATGATATCATGGTTTACGATATTATTGCAAATAACAATTGGGAGAGACCTATTTACTTCTCGGTAGGAATGGGTACTGATAGTTTTCTTGGTTTGGAAAAATATTTCCAATTGGAAGGAGCAACTTATCGTTTGGTGCCTATCGAAACAAAAGGGGATCGAAGTGGATATGGTCATATCAATACAAAACTGTTGTACGATACTTACATGAACAAATTTACTTTCGGGGGTATAAATGATCCAGATGTTTATATCGATCAGTTCCATATTTTGACTGTAAATATCATGTCGTTCAGATCCAATTATAGTCGTTTGGCTAGCGCTTTAAACGACGAGGGCGAAAGAAAAAAAGCGATTGATATTTTAGATCGTTGCATGGAAGAATTGCCAACTGGTAAAATACCATTTGATAATACTTTGATAGGATTTATTCAGGAGTATTACAGAGCAAATGCAGTTGATAAAGCAAATGCTTTACTATTGGAAATGGCAACGCAATCTTACGATAAAATGAATTATTTCTTAAGTTTGGATGAGCAACGTGCAGTTTCATTTAGAGCGGAACAGGAACGAGAATTGCGGGTGGTACAAATGCTTTTAGGATTGGCCGATATGGGCGAACAAACTAAGCTGAGGGAAGATTTGCAATTAAAATTCGAATTGCTTTTTAAATCTGCCGCAGGCGAATAAAAAAATAGAATGAATTTTGAATGGCTGTCTTCCCACGGAGACAGCCATTTTTTTTGATTTTAGATCAAAAAAATACTGTTTTTCACAAACCAATACCTTGTATTCGTCTTCAAAAAAGAATATTTCTAAACTTATTCAACTTTAAACACAATGCTTTGTTAAGTTTTTTTCACATAATACAAATCAATTCTTTTTGTTAAAAGACGTAACTTCGCTGTCTGTGGCACAAAAAACAACCCTTATTTTTAAAAATCGATGAGTAAGTATCAAAAAATAAACATTATTGTAGGATGGATATCCTTTGCAATAGCAGCTGTTGTCTACTTTTTAACTCTTGAACCTACAGTTAGTTTCTGGGATTGTGGAGAGTTCATTACTTCTTCGTATAAGTTGGAAATTGGACATGCTCCGGGCGCTCCGTTTTTTATGATACTGGCTCGATTCTTCTCGTTATTTGCATCAGGTCCCGAGAATGTTGCACTTTTAATAAATTCCTTATCTGGTTTGGCAAGTGCTTTTACCATTCTGTTTTTATTCTGGACAATTACCCATTTGGCTAAAAAGTTGGTGGTTACCGGAAATCAAATATCCAATTCTCAAATAGCGACAATTGTGGGAGCCGGATTTATTGGAGCCATGGCTTATGCTTTTTCAGATACCTTCTGGTTTTCGGCAGTAGAGGGAGAAGTTTATGCAACATCATCACTTTTTACTGCAGTGGTTTTTTGGTGTATTTTAAAATGGGAGAATGAAGAAGGTAAGGCTTATGCAAACAGATGGCTCATTCTAATTGCGTACCTAATGGGCTTATCAATAGGGGTTCATCTCTTAAATTTATTGGCAATTCCGGCTATTGTTATGGTGTACTATTTTAAGAAATATGAACCAAGCAGAAATGGAATCTTAATGGCTTTGGGTGTTGCTTTGCTTCTTTTGGGTGGCGCAATGTATGTAATAATACCCGGTGTAGTGAAAGGGGCATTTCTTTTCGATTTGTTCTTTGTAAATGTAGTTGGTTTGCCATTTAATTCCGGGGCATATATTTTTATTCTTCTTCTGATTGCGACTCTTGTTTGGAGCATTCGATATACTATTTCTCATGGGAAAGTGGTTTTGAATACTTTACTCACTGCTTTAATGGTTATTTTAATTGGATATTCATCGTATTCTTTAATCATGATTCGTTCTGCTGCAAATCCAGGTTTGGATCAAAATAATCCGGAGGATTTATATTCTTTACTTTACTACCTAAATAGAGAGCAGTACGGCGATAATCCGTTAATTTATGGGGAAGCCTTTAATGCTCCTATGCTTGACGAAAATTCTTATGTAGAGGATAAGAATGTTTACATTAAAAAAGAGGGAAAATATGTAGTTTCCTACATTAAAAAGAAGCCTAACTTTAAAAGTTCCCATAAAATGGTATTCCCAAGAATGTACACAAAGGGAATGTCGGGCAGAAATCCCGATGAATTTGCAAAATGGACGGGGATAAAAGCAGATCAGAAAGAAAAACCCAGCTTTATTCAAAATCTAGACTTCTTTTTTTCTTATCAGGTGAACTACATGTACATCCGCTATTTTATGTGGAATTTTTCCGGTCGCCAGTCCGATCGTCAGACTTATAGTGGCGTTATTGATGGCAATTGGATTTCAGGAATTCCTTTGGTCGATAATTTTCGTTTGGGCGATCAGAGTCTGAGGCCCGAGCACATGACCAACAATAAAGGCAACAACAAATATTACTTTTTGCCATTACTTTTAGGATTGGCTGGTTTGTTTTATCAATACCGAAAAAGTACTGTTGGGAAAAAAGATTTCTTTGTAGTTCTCTTGTTGTTTTTACTTACCGGATTGGCTATTGTAGTGTACCTAAATCAGCCACCATTACAGCCTCGCGAAAGGGATTATGCTTACGCAGGATCGTTTTATGCCTTTGCTATTTGGATTGGCTTAGGGATGCTTGCAGTGCTTCATGTAACTAAAAAAGTATTTCGTAAGGATAAGCTTGCTATTCCTGTTGCATTTACACTTTGTTTTGTAGCTGTTCCCGCATTATTTGCTCAACAAAACTGGGACGATCACGATCGGTCGGATCGATATGTAGCCAGAGATTTAGCTTACGATTACCTAAATTCCTGCGAACCCAATGCCATATTATTTACCATGGGCGATAACGATACTTTCCCATTGTGGTATTTGCAGGAAGTAGAAGGAATAAGAACCGATGTTCGCGTTTGCAATCTAAGTTACCTTTCTGCCGATTGGTACATCGATCAAATGAAGCATAAAAACTACGATTCCGATCCTTTGCCAATTTCTCTTACCGAGGATAAATATTTGGCTGGAACACGTGATGTAGTTTATGTATTGGACGATCCTCGACTAACGGCTTATGTGGCAAAAAATGGTGGGCTGGACTTGAAAGATGCAGTAGAATATGTAGCCAGCGATAAGGAAAGCACTAAAAAAATATATGGATACGAAGAACGAATAGACCATTTTCCAGCCAATAAATTTCGAATGATTGTCGATAAGGAGCAAGTACTAAAAACTAATACGCTTAGTGAAAAGGATACGGCGAATATCGTAAAGCAAATGATGTGGGAGGTAAAATCAAATTACATCGAAAAAAGTGGTTTGATTTTGTACGATATGTTGGTGCAGAATAATTGGAAGCGACCAGTTTATTTTTCCATTACAGTGCCGTCGAGCGGATATTATGGTTTAGAAGATTATTTTAGATTGGAAGGTTTTGCCTATCGCTTGGTGCCAATTAACTTCAAAAGCGACGAAATGCAGATTGGTGGTGTAAATACCGATGTAATGTATACCAATTTGATGAGTAAATTTAAATGGGGAAATATCAATCATCCCGATGTTTATATCGATGAAACCTGTTCTCGTTTGTGTAGCAATATCAGAAATAATTTTCTTCGATTATCGGAAAGTTTGCTCGACGAAGGGAAAAGAGATTCCGCGGTGCAAGTTCTTGATAAATGTGTTGAATTGATTCCGAACGAAAAGGTAGCTTTCGATTATTTAGCAATCCTCTTGGCACAATCTTATTATCGTGCGGCAGAATACGAAAAAGGCAGTCAAATGATTGAAACCATATCCGACCGATTGGTGAAGGAAATAAATTATTACATGACTTTAACTCCGGTTTCAACTTCCGAATTTCCTCGTTTAAAAAGTCGAAATTTTGCTTTGTTGCAGGAATTGTATCGCATTACAGCACAATACGATCAAAAGGAATTGAATCAGAAAATAGAATCGGACTTTAAAATATTAGTAGAAAGTTATAAAAAAGAATAAAGATGTTGAGATGGATGAGAGCTCCGGGAATATTTAAAATATTTTTCCCGAGCTTTGTGTGGCGTTATAATTCTGGAGCAAAAAAGGTGTATCTAACTTTCGATGATGGACCAATCCCGGAATCAACTTTATGGACATTGAATTTGCTGAAGGAAAAGAATATAAAAGCGACTTTCTTTTGCGTGGGCGATAATGTGCATAAATATCCCGAATTATATCAAAACATACTTACAGATGGTCATGCAGTTGGAAATCACACCTACAACCATTTAAAAGGTTGGTCTGTGGATACGCAACGATATATCGAGAATGTAATTATGGCTTCCGATTTAATCGATTCCAAACTATTTCGTCCTCCTTATGGTCTAATAAAAAATTCTCAGGCAAAACACTTACTTCCCGAGTATAAAATTATAATGTGGGACGTTTTAAGTGGAGATTTTCGGAAGGATATTACACCCGAACAATGCTTGAGGGATGTGCTTAAAAAGGTGCGTCCAGGATCAATAATCTCCTTTCATAATCATCAGAAAACAAAGGCCAATATGCAGTATGCAGTACCTCGGTTAATTGATGAATTAAAACTTCAGGGATATGAGTTTGACGTTTGCCGGTAAGAAATATAAAATTCCTTTCTTTTCCATCAGGTAAACTGCAATTGAATACGTAAATTTGCTCTCGATCAAACTATTAATACCATTTTATAACTAAAACCATTTGATAATTCCTGTTTGTTTAGTGAAAAGCAAATTAGGAGTGGTTGCTAATTAATTCTATTCGATGAAAGTACTTCTTTTGGGTTCCGGAGGCCGTGAACATGCATTTGCATGGAAATTTGTTCAAAGCGAAAAATTGGAAAAATTGTATGTTGCTCCGGGAAATGCCGGAACTGCCACTATTGCAGAAAACGTAGCGATAAATCCGAACGACTTTGAAAAAATAAAAGAATTTGTCCTTGAAAAAGGAATTACCATGCTTGTTGTTGGTCCCGAAGATCCATTGGTAAATGGAATTCACGATTTCTTTTTAGCTGATGAGGCTCTTAATAGTATTCCTGTAATCGGTCCTGAGAAATTAGGTGCTCAATTAGAAGGAAGCAAAGATTTTTCGAAGGAATTCATGTTCCGACATAATATTCCTACCGCAAAATATAAAAGCATTACCTCGGAAAATTTACAGGAAGGTTTAACTTTTTTAGAAAGCTTAAAGGCTCCCTATGTGCTAAAAGCAGATGGACTTGCAGCAGGAAAAGGAGTTTTAATTATTTCCGATTTAAAGGAAGCCAAACATTCTCTTAAAGAGATGATTAATGGTATGTTTGGCGATGCAAGTAGTACCGTTGTTATTGAAGAATTTTTAGCGGGTATCGAGTTATCGGTTTTTGTATTAACCGATGGCAAAAATTACAAAACACTTGCCGAAGCAAAGGATTATAAACGAATTGGAGAGGGCGATACTGGTTTAAATACTGGTGGTATGGGAGCAATTTCGCCGGTTCCGTTTGCAACGGCCGATTTCATGAAAAAAGTTGAAGATCGTGTAATCGTTCCAACTATTGATGGTCTTCAGAAAGATAATATTCCCTATAAAGGGTTTATTTTTATTGGTTTGATGAATATTGGAGGAGATCCATATGTAATCGAATACAATGTTCGAATGGGCGATCCTGAAACGGAAGTTATTATACCGCGAATCAAATCCGATTTACTGGAACTAATGGAAGCGGTATCGAAACAGGAATTAGATACAGTTCATTTCGAAATGGATGATAGAACTGTAACTACTGTAATGCTTGTTGCTGGTGGTTACCCAGAGGCATACCAAAAAGGCAAAGTAATTACAAAATTAGAGGAGGTAGAGGGAAGTATTGTATTTCATGCAGGAACCACTTTTTCGGGGAAGGATGTGGTGACTAACGGAGGTCGTGTTATTTCTGTGAGTTCGTATGGAGATAGCATGCAGTCGGCTTTGGATAAATCGTTCAAAAATGCTGCTTTAATTAATTTTGAAGGCAAATATTACAGAAAAGATATCGGTTTCGATTTAAAATAATTAATGTATAAAAACTACTGCTCATCTTTTCATAAGGAAATAGAGTAGTAGTTTTTATTTTATATTGTTGTTCGCTAAAAGCTAAAAAATCATGCTCTTAAAGACAATTAAAGGACGCCATTCTATTTTGTTGCTCCTAATTCCGGTTATTATCGTATTGCTTTGGATGAGCGCGCTTCTGCATTCAGAATCTTTAACTGTTGGGCAGCAAATGCCATTGTATGAACTATTGTTATTCGTAACAGCAGGCAATAATCTCGTTTTAAGTTTGGTGGCCTGTTTGCTTTTAATATTAATGGCTTATGGAATGGTACGCTTGAATGAGAATTATATATTTATTCGGCAACGAACAGATCTACCTGCCTTTGTATTTGCTTTAATTGCTTCTGGAACAATTTCATTAGGAGGAATGCATCCGTCCTTATTTGCTGCATTTTTACTATTTCTATCTGTCGATCGGGTTTTTAAAATTTATCAGGGAACCGCAACACTTTCCAACTCTTTCGATGCTGGTTTTTTAATCGGTTTAGCAAGTCTGTTTTATTTATTTGCAGCAGTGTACCTATTTTGGTTTTGGGTGGCATTAGCAGTATTAGGATATTTACGTGGAAAAGAAATTTTAGCTGGTTTAATGGGATTTATGGTTCCTGTTTTTTTGGTGGTAGCTTGGTATTTTTGGAGCGATGATATAGGTGAACTTCAAAAAACAGTAGAAAGTCTTGCCTTTTTTCAGAATAGTTTAGGAGATGTATCTGTTTTTCAATATGCTTATTGGGGAATTCTTGGTTTTTTAGTTGTATTGTCTTCTATGTATATGTTTAATGTTTATGAGGAGAAAAAAATTAGTTCTCGTAAGTATTTTATTATCCTACTGAGTTTCTTTCTTGTTTCAGCTCTTAGTTTTAGCTTTTTTAACGGTGCAGGAGTCGAGCAATATTTTATTAGTATTATTCCAGTAACCTACATAACGAGTCATTATTTTGTATTGCAAAAGCATGCTTGGATAGGAGAGGTATGGTTTTATCTTTTGGTAGTTTCCAGTATTCTTATTCACTTTATAGGATAAAAAAAAGTGCCATCTCCTAAGAAATGGCACTCCATATAATAAGTTTGATCTTATTTTACAACAATATTTGTCATGTCGAAAGCAGTTGCTACTAAAGCATCTTCTTCATTGTCAGTAACTGTGAAAATAATATCATTAAAGTCAATGTCACCTGAAGGTAATTGAACATCTTCAAATCCTAATACAATATCTTTACAGTTCGATTCAAGAAACAATACATGTTGTTGTGTTGCATCTTTATTCCATGCAACATTGGTATAATGACGATAAACACCATCAACAGTTTCTCCATTTTTCCAACCTTGAGCAATTAAGCAAAATCCAATTACTGTGTTTTCTGGGAAATCTACATTACCTAACTGAACGCGATCACCAGTTTTAAGGCCACCTCCTGATCCTTCTTTCGAAGCATTAGGGAAAAGCATCTGAAGCTCTAATTCATCAGCACTTGTTGGAGGATTCGCAGCATCGTAAGTGTAGTATGCCAATGAATTTTTCCATCCAGCACCTTCGCCAACAAAAGTTAAGTAAACAGGAGAGTCTTTAACTAATCTTAGAATTAGGTTGTTTTCATCAGAAAATAATTCAGAATTAGCTGTACGGTTATCTTTGCCTTCTGGGAACATTGCAAGAATGTTATCCACTAAAGTAGCGCATGGTTTTGTTTCAATGATATCATCAGGTACACCTTCGTCCATTTCAATGGTAAGAATTTTTAATCCACCAGTACCAGCAGCAACAAAAATATAGTTACCTCTCGATTCAACAAAATTTACCGAAGCATCAAAATTCATACTTCCTAGCAACGTAACCTCATTGTTATTTTCTGGAACCATAGCACCAACATAAACACCAGCACCACCATTACCTATGAGTAATAATTCTTCATTCAAACTTACCGAGTTAGTTACGTAATCCGAATCAAGTCCACCTTCTGGAGTTGATGGGCGATTAAAACGTTCCCTTAAAGTTCCATCTAAATTACGAATATCTAATCCCGATACATTTAAAGCTGCAAGGATATACTCATCAGTAACATCAATTTCAGTTTTTGACTCATCGGTAATTGGACCTTGAACTTCAATTGCATTTAATTCGGCTAAATCAGCTTTATTAAATAATTGAATTTTCTCGTTAGTTGCGTTAAGAACGTAAACATTATCATCATTGCTACTTAAAGATCTAGCATCGTTAATGTCAATTGCTTTTACTAAAGAGTAATCGCTACGTTTAAAAACGCTTAGTGTACCATCCGATCCACTAGTTGCATAAATAAAATCTTCATCCACTTCAATATCGGTTCCTACATAAGAAGGAAGATCAATTAAGTTAGAAATTGACATGATTTTTTTAGAATTACTCAATTCTAAGCTCATCAAAACAGCAGGGGATTCAAGAACGTATCCAGCACTTTCAGGATCCAAAGCACCAACCAGATAAATAACACCATCGTAATAGTCAACAGCACTTATATCCACATCTTCAAATAATGCAGAAGCTTGTAATGTTGGATTGTCTTGATCTGAAATGTCGAATAATTCAATACCACCACTATATTCACTTCCTTTGGTATTGTAGGAAACAAATGCCATGTCGTCGATTATTTTTACATGGGTAGCCTGAATAGTTTCTCCTTGTACTTTAGGAGCTTCCACTTCAGCTTTCAATTTAAAAGCATAGTTCTTGGTATAATCAATTTCCATTTCTGTAGTTCCATCTTTGGTAGTTGCTCCAGGTAGATTATTGATTCGAACTAAATCATTTTTTGTTGTAACCCTACTGGATAGCTCGGCAGGATTATTGTTGATGGAAATACTTTTTTCAACTGTTTTCTTTTGTTCGGTTTGCAGACTGTCGTCATTATCCGAACAAGAAGAAACAATCAGAAAAAGCCCAATCATTACTAGTAGATATTTTTTCATAACTATTTTTTATTTTAACTGATATTACAATTTTAATTTATTTTGCAAGTTACACTGTTTCGTTGAAAAGATAAGTTTAATTATTGTTAAGCGCCGTAAAGATTTGATGAAAAGCATATTTTTATGGATGAATGAACATATAAAAATGCTCAATTGGTGGTTATTTCTATTGATATTCACCTCACTATCTTTGTTTGTAAGGTACTTATAAAACTACATTAAACGCTTGTAAATACTGTATTTTATGCTTTTATTACTTTTAAAACAGTTAAGAGTATACGTTAGTTTATTGTTATAGTTATAGCTGATATTTTATAGGGTTGGTTGTTTTTCCCAATATAAAACCTTAAAAAAACACATTCCGATTTGATGGAAATGAGAATTTATTTGCTAAAATGTTTCTTGATCCATTTAGGAAGAATAAATACTCCAATTAGAAGGTAAGGATAGTATGAAATTAGCCTCCAAAGCAAAGCCATTGCTGCTGCAACACCTGCCGATGGAAGAAATTCTCCTAAGTACTTCGTAAAAACCCATTCCGAAAATCCACTTCCTCCTGGAGTTGGACTTACCAGCATCATGATCCACATTACTAATTGACGTGCAAATATCATGATATGCTCGGTGATGCTGTATCCTTGAAATAGGAATGCAAGAAGAATTACATTCACTACCCAATATCTGGCTGTCCAGGAACAAAAGGTAGCTATAAATGCTTTCAACCAGAACCAGAACGGCTTTCTTCGTAATTCTTTAGAGCTTTCTATAATATCGGTTCCTGCCTGGTTGGCTCCCCGTTTCCACTTTCTAAGTACAGGAAGTTTAAAAATCCACAGTAGTAACCATTTTAAACCTCTTGGATTCCAAAATAAACCATAGGTTAACACAATAAAATAACCAGTTTTTACAAGGTAACCTACTAAAGCGAAATAGAGAAGAGAATCCAACCATAATGATTGATTGTGAATATCGGTCATAAAAAGCTGATTGATATCCAGAAAAAGAATCAGGAGTGGAAACATGAGAATGAAATACAACTCGTCGAGAAAGGAGGTTGACATTACTACAGCCGAACTTTTGCCAACTTTTAAGCCTTCCTTATTTAGGTATAAAATTGCTACCGATGTGCCTCCAATTGCCGAAGGAGTTATTGCTGATGTAAATTCCCAAAGCATAATAATACGGAATGCTTTGCCCCAAGAAAACTTTTTATCGGTAAGAATTCGCAAACGTGCCATGTAACCTAAATCGCGAATAATCATCATGATTAATGCGATACAAAGCCAAAAAAGGGAATACCACGAAAATTCTATTAAGGAAAGAGTTTTGCCATTAACCTCTTTAGACAACATATAAACTACCGCTGCGATGCCAATTAGAATAGGATATACAATTCTACTTGGACGAACTCCATGAAGCAGTTTTTTTTGACTATTGGTTTGATCTTTGTTCATTTTTTATCCTTAAGCAGACTAAAATTACGCAATTAATGAGTGTATTACTGCTTAATTCGATGAAGAATTTGTTAAAATGCCATAAAATTAGGATGAAGAAATCATAAAGAAGGATATTTCTTTTTGTTCTCGGAAGTCACAAGCATAATAAGTTTTTCCTTAAAGTAATTAAAACTATTCTCGCTGACCAGCTTTTGAAAAATACAAAGTAGTTTAGCATGCGCAGGTACTACGTATCTTATTTTTGGTTTTGGCGATTGACAGGCTTTCCATACTTTTTGGGCAACTTTTGATGCTTTTCCCTGTATTTTAATTGATTTGGAAATAAGATGAGTAAGTTGATTGGTCATGTTACTATAAGCCGTATTCTTCGAGTTCTCGTTTGCTTTTGATAAGGCAAGGTTTGCCCATTCCGATTCAATAGCACCGGGATTAATCAGGATTACTTTTATTCCAAAGGGTTTTACTTCTTGGCGCAAGCAATCCGATATTCCCTCCAGGGCATATTTTGAAGCATGGTACCAGCCACCCATTGGAAGTGTCATTCTACCAAGAATAGAGCTGATGTTAATAATTCGTCCTTTCCGATTATCTCTCATTTTTGGCAGTACCATTTGGGTTAATTGTATTAGGCCAAAAAGATGGACTTCGAATTGTTGACGAGCATCCTCTATAGAAACATCTTCAATAGCTCCATAAAGACCATATCCAGCATTATTCACTAAAATATCTATGCTTTTCGATTCTTTATAAATGTAATCTACAATTCGTTTACAATTTTCAGAATTAGTAATGTCGAGTTGCATGATTTTTGCACCCTTCTCTTGTAGATCTGTCATTCCAAATAGTTCAGGAGCTGTTGCATAAACTATGTATCCTTTCTGAAGAAGAAGTAGTGCTGTAGCTTTACCAATTCCAGAAGAAGCTCCCGTTATTAAAACAATTTCTTTATTCATAATAAATGAATCTGGATCAAATGAAAACTATTTAATGATTTCATCTTAAATTAATTATCAGAATATACACAGAATAAGAGTTTTTTCTAAGATGTTGCAGGGATAAATGTTCTTTCTTAAATTTTATTTTTTCGTTTTGCTGTTGGTAATTTAGGCTTTTGGGGAGTAATATCGAAATTATTCATGAGCAGGAAAAGGTCTTCACCAAAGAAGTAATTAATCAGCGATCGGCCAGTGCAGGCATAACCATCATTCGTTTTAGAGGTGAAACACTTAAGCACCAAAAAGCGGAAATTTTCAAGGTATACGATAAGCTTGGAAATATCCTTTTTATCAATGCGAATAGTCGTAAGCTTATCGAGTAGTAAGAAAATAAAAGTAGATACGATTTCTTTCTTGCTACCTGCTTTTTTAAATTAAAGCTCGATTGCTATTTAAACAATTTTTTTATTTAGAATTTTTCCCTGAGCATCTAGCAGTAAAGAGTAGCGGATGAGGTTTTTGTCGCGAACAATAAATTCAAAATTCTGAATGTCTGTATAATTAATTTTAATCGCATTCATAACTTCGCCGTGTTCTTTTATTGCCTGATAAATAGTTGCAGGTATCGACTCTAATGGAAGATTAATTTTTAAACAGGAATAAGTTCCGTTTGTCTGATATATTGCAATATGCTCTAATTCATTTTTATAGAAAATAGCCTCGTAGAATTGATCGGTTTTATTCCATTCGGTATTTAAAGGCGTATCAAATTGCTTGTTAAAAGCATCAATTATAGTCTGAGACGGTAATGATTCTTGCGGATCATTAAATATTTTTCGAAATAAGTTTTTGAAATCCATTAATTTCTTTTTCAGTTAGATTAATTCTCTCATTGTGACGTGTTTTGTCAAAATAGTAACGGAATTTTCTAATCTTTTGGGTGTGTTTTTTTATAAAGATAGATAACTCTTGTTCGGGCCCTTTTTAGTCGCATTTTTACGGCATCTTCGGTAATTCTAAGAGTTTCGGCAATTAATTTTCCAGAAAGATTGTCCTGATACTTCATTAATAGTAAAGCTTTTTCTTCCGGGTGAATGATTTCCAAAATGGCCAGCAGATTTTCGTATTTAAAATCTTCCAAATCAGTTTCCGATTCATCAATGATATCTGGTATTTCGTTTTGCTTGTTCCAGTTTGGATAATGCAGTTTTTTCTTTAGCCTTAAATAGTCGATTGAATAATTATAGGTGATAGAATAAAGCCAGGATGAAAAAGAGGAATTTCCTTTAAAACCAGGTAGTTTTTCGTAAGCTCTAGTTAAAATATCGTTCGCAAAATCCTCTGCTTGTTGTTTGTCTTTAATAAAGCTGTAGCATTTATCCATCACTTTATTAAAATATCTACGATACAAAAGCTCAAAAAGACTTGTTTTGTTCTCGTGAACGATCAAACGAATAAGTTCTTCGTCGCTAGTTTTACTATGATTTTCTCTCTGCATATCAGTGTATTGAGAGTTTATTTTGATGGTTTGAAATTTTTTTCAATATTTTTTTGAGTTTCTGCGTTACTTCGATAAAATCTTCCGTCTTAATGGAAATTTCAATCATGATTTAAATTACTTAAACGAAAATAGTCATTGAAATTGAAATAAAAACAAGAAAAATAAATTTTACTAAATTAAAAGATGAAAAAAAAGTTGTTGTTCGTATTGGCAGTAGGTACTACTGTATTATTTAGTAGCTGTGGAAAAGTACCACAAGTAGAAATTGATGGAGCAAATGCTGCTATCGAAGTTGCTAAATCTGTAGGAGCTAATGTTTACGTTGCAGAAGATTTTGCAGCACTTCAGGATTCAATGAGATCGGTAAACGAGAATGTTGAAGTTCAAAATGAAAAATTCTTTAAAAATTTCGATCAAGTTAAAGCTCAATTAGTAGTTGTTAATACAATGGCTGTTGATATTAAAGCTAAAGCTGAAGCTCGCAAAGAAGAAATAAAATTAGAAATTGTTAGTCTTCAGGCAGAAGTTGATTCTCTTGTTTTACAAAACAAAGAATTAACAACTCAAGCACCAAAAGGAAAAGAAGGTGTTGCAGCATTGGAAGCTATTAAAGGGGATATTAGCTTAATCGAAGCTTCTTTAGTTGATGTAGCAGGTCTTGTTGCTCAAGATCAATTAATGGCTGCATTAGATAAAGTGAAAGCTGCAAAAGAAAAAGCAGTAGCAATTAATACCGAATTAAACGAGGTAATTGCTAAATATGCTAAGAACAAAAGAAAATAGTATCAGCCATAATTTCTAACTGATTATTACCTCCCTGAAGAGTCTTCTTCAGGGATTTTTTATAAATGCTTAAAGAATGGGGAAAGGGAAGAGTAGGCTTCTTGTTCGTGGAGTTATTGCGGTAGTTGGTTTATTGCTTGTTGCGGGTGTAGTGCTTATTTGGTTAAAACCAAAGCCTCCTCAAAATGAATTAAAACTTGCCCGAGAGGCACTCAATTCCGCTCAAAAAGCGGGTGCTGAGGAGTATGCAAAGCCTTTGTACAAAGAGGCGAAGCAACTTTACGATTCAGCCATGAATTCATGGTCGGTTGAGAATGAGCGCTTTTTCCTAAGAAGAGATTATAAGCCGGTATTAAGTTTTGTGAATTTAACGATTGCAAAAGCTAGCGAAGCAGAGAAAAAATCTTTGCAACAAATTAAGAATACCAATGTGATTGCAAAACGTGGAATCGACGAATTGGAGATAAAAGTGCAGCTTTATAATCGGATTTACAAGCAAATGCCTTTGTGTGAGAGTATTAGTAAGTCGCATAATTTGGGAGTGATGAAACTTAGCGAGGCGAAAACTGCTTACACCAGCGATCGGTTTATCGAAGCATTGGCAAGTTATAAAGAAGCGGCTAAGTACCTAACTGTGGCCAACGAGAAGGCTGATGAGGTTCTGAAAACATGGTTTTCGCATTATGCCAAATGGGAAAAGATGGGAGCCGATGCAATACGCTTATCAAAAGGCGGAAATAAAACAATTTTGGTAGATAAAATGGATCATCAGTTATTTGTTTATCAGAATGGAAAGCTCCTAAGAAGTTTTAATGCAGAATTGGGTATGAATTGGATGGGAGATAAGCGCCACAAAGGAGATAAAGCTACTCCGGAAGGAGTTTATAGAATTACTCAAAAAAAAGAAGGCTCGCGCACAAAATTTTATAAAGCACTTTTGATTAACTATCCTAACGAGGAAGATAAGCAACGTTTTGCTTCGGAAAAGAAAAAGGGAGCATTGTCCTTTCGAACTCACATTGGGAACTTAATCGAAATTCATGGGTTTGGAGGCAAGGGGATTGATTGGACGGATGGTTGTGTTGCCTTGCATAATGAGGATATGGATGTGTTGTATCGACTGGTTGATAATGGAACATCGGTAGTTATTGTAGGATCTTTGAAGCCGTTAAGCGAGATTTACGAAAAAAATTAATGAAGAATCATGATGAATGATGAAAGCAATTTAGAAGGGGAATTGAATACGAGCATTAAAAAAGGGAAGCTGATTACGTTTATTTTTTGGTTACTAATGCCTATTTTCCTTTGGTTTATAATTCTGTTTTTGTTGGTAGGAGTTCCTTATTTGGAAAACAGTCCTTTCATATTTGACAAAACGCTAAGTGCAATTCAAGAGAGTGAGAATAATAGTAAGTTCGAGAAGGAGTTGCAGGCAGGAATTACGCAGATACAAAAAAAGATGGATCGGTTAACTCCCGGGGGAGCCTATTTAATTATTAATACCTCTGATAATACTTTTTCTTTGTATCAGAATAAGGTGCTTGTTCGTGAAGGTTTATGTTCTACCGGTAGTTATATAAAACTAGAGGCAGAAAATAATAAAAACTGGATGTTTCAAACTCCGAAAGGCGTATTTTCTATTCAGGGAAAAATTACTTCGCCCGTTTGGCGGAAACCCGATTGGGCGTTTGTAGAGGAGGGTTTACCAATTCCAGGTCCTAATTCTTCAGCTCGTTTTGAAGCGGGTGTTTTAGGAGATTATGCGCTTAGTTTGGGCAAAGGGTATTTAATTCATGGAACATTGTATAAAAGGTTTTTAGGACAGCCTGTTACGCATGGTTGTGTTCGAATGAATGATGAGGATTTAAAGACTGTTTATCAATCCTTGCCAATTGGGGCAAAGGTTTTTATCTACTAATATGAGTGAGCAAAAAAATCATAATTCCGGAAGTTCTCATTTACTCAGGAATTATATTGTGTATGGTGTTCTAATTGTAATGATTGGAATTGCCTTGCAGTACGGGATTTTTTCCGTTATTGGAGTGAGGCAAAAAATGAAAATGTTTGATGAGCAGGTGGACGTAGTTTTGCTACCATTAAACGAAAAACATATGGATTCGGTGATTGTAGATTTGTTTCAAAAGAAAGTATTCTTAGAAACTCGTTTTCAAATGTCGAAAAACGATTCAATTAGTTTGTCGTTAAATCTAAAAGACAGTCTTTTACAACTGGAAATGAAAGGAGTGGTGATAAAATCAACAAAAATTACTGATTTTGAAGTCGATGAGTTTTTGTATCAGTTAAAACCAGCTACCTACCAACATCTATTTGGTACTCAGATGAAGGTGAAGAGTTATTTATCGACCATTAGCAAGGCTCCAATTGTGGTAAAAAAAGCGCCTAAAGATACCACCGAAGCTCAAGCTGCCAGCGCAAAAATAGATTCCGTAAAAACGGAAGCAGTGCATTGGATGCTAACTTTAGATAAAGAAATTATTCTGAAAATTGAAGGAAGCGATGAGTTTTCGCGATCGGATTGGTGGAATGGACAAATGTTTTGGTTTCGGGAGGATTTGAATAGTTTTAAAAATTTAAAGGAGACTATTCGTTTTAAAGTTCCTGAATATTATCCTGAAATTCGATTGGTAATTTCAGAAGCCGAGGCCAAAGCCATCTATCGTGCTTTGCCATCAAAACCATTTGTTGGTATCAGATTATAGTAAATGAAGAAGTGCTGGGTTAATGTAAGTAGTAATTTCTATAAAACGAAAAGTCCGGGAACCACCCCGGACCTAATCTAACCCATTTTAATCTATGAAAACCTAATCCTCTCGGAAAGGATAGTACAAACTTATGAAAACTATCTGGATTGAAAATGCTAAAAGATGTTAATTAAGGTTAAACAGAATTTGTAGAGAAGTAAAATTTTAATTGGCATTTTTTTGTTTGTTATTTTTAAAGCTTGATTTTGTACCTGTGAGATTGTCGCAATGTGCTGTAGTTGAGGACATAGTTCGACAGAGCGTAATGAATCATATCTTAGCAAATATCAATTAACTATTTTATTTGTCAGGATTGTTGATAATACTCTTGTTGCTTCCTGGTCATTATAAAAGCTTACTTCCTTGTTCGGGCACTTTCATAATACTATTTTTTATTATTATTAGATATGGGAAATATCCGTTAATTACAATTCAATTTATCGTTGAATAATTCCACCTTCCAAAACGCTTGATTTTTGATTCTCTTGCAAAATTGTAACTCGAACATGTATTTGTTCTCCTCTTTCTTTAAATTTTCTAGCTTCTAAGGTCAAGCAAGTTTTTTCGAAAGATTGTAAAGACGGAACTGTTCCTGTTGCAATTGTTTTCCATTGATCATCTTCTTGATATTCTATATTTAGTTGCGAAGGAATCGATGATATTTGCCCAAAGTTTTGAACTTCAATTTCAATTTTTAATTTATTGTTGCTGATTCCATTCAGTACAGGAAATTTGGCAGAAAGTGCCTGCTGATTGTATTCCAACCAAGGCAAACGTGCATAGCCAAAAAGTAGATCCCCTTTTTTTGTTTTACCGAGTAATTTTCCCGTAAAATTTTCTTTAGTGAAGCCATTACCAGATGCTTTAAAAAGAAGAATTAAGTGATCTCCTGATTTTTCGGTTTTATAAACTGTACAGCCACGACCATAATTTACTTCTTCCGAAGCTCCAAAACGAAGAGATGGAATATTTAGGTCTTTCTGTGGATTAAAATCAGCTTCAGCTTTTACCAACACGCGAATTATTTTGGTGGAAGCATCAATTTTATCCTGATCTAAGATAGTAATAAGTCGACCTACGCTTAATGGAATTGCAATGTTTTTTGAGCTGTGCGTGTCGCTGCCTAGATCCTGCTTTTTAATGGTATCGGCTACGGCAAAATTGGCTTGGTATGCTCGTCCATACTCATCTTGTAGCATTTTAATGCGTTCGAATTTATACCAGCCTTCCACCTGTCCATTTTCATGACGAGCAATTCCAGGCATATAGGCTTCGCCAGTATCCAATTTCCAGTTGATGCCATCTTTAGAGCGCAAATAGTAGGCAATACGTCCTAGCCAGTCGTTTACAATCATGTGGTACTGAATGTTGGTTCGCCAAACAACCGGATCTTCATACCGTCCGTCGTAGGGTGGGTAGGTGCTTTTTTCACTTACCTGATAGTAAGGAGGAAGTCCGGTTTGACTAAACCAAATACCTCCGCCACGACAAACCATCAAATACGAACCATCTTCACGTTGTGCAAATGTATGGTTAGACATATGGTCGAAAACGGGACGTTCTCTTTGGTCGTAAGTAAACTTGTTGTATTCCCAGGGTCCGTTTAACGATTTGGCAATGTAGTAGCCATCATTTACGTAAAGGAAAAAACGCCCATCTTTTAATGGGTATATTTCAGGATTGTGTCCTTTCCCAATTACATCAATCACTTTAAAAGGCCCTATCGAATTCGTTGAAATTGCATGAACCGTTTCTGAATTTGGCCATTCCATGTGTCCTTTCTTCGAATCTTCGCGCCAGCGACACAAAAACTGGTGAAACTTGCCGTCGTCGGCCTTGATAATATTTCCACCCCAGTACGACCATTCGTTATCTTCAATTCCATTATTGGTGTAACGTGGTTTAACGGCCGCTGTTCCCCAATTTTCAGCACTTAATTTTCCGTTGGCTGGCATGGGCAGAAATCTATCCATGAAACGTCCGCCGTAAACAAGACCTTCCCATTCTGCTGGGCGTTGTCGCTCTATATCTTGCGCTTGCGATGGTATCGTAAACAAAATGGCAAGAATAATTAAAGCGAATATAATTTGATGATTGAATTTCATGTGCATCTATTTTGTTAGTTTCAATTTATTTTTTGATGTGTTTTTTGTAAAAAGATTTATTGATCCCTTTTTACAGAATATCCTTGTTGGCGATATTTCTGTAGCAAGGAATCTAGAACCATAACTTTACCCTGATTTTCAGTGTAAAGATTTACTCTTTGTTCAGCATCATTTTCCAGATCAAACAAAAGACCTTTGGTTTTAAAATCAGAATAGTTTCTTAATTTTTTAAAGGATGCCGGCATTTTTGAAATTTCACCTGTTGGTTTGTTGATATACAGCCACTTTCCTTGTCGTAAACCATACATTCCTTTATAAGTATTTTGAACGGTTGCTTCACGAATAGGAGATGAATAGGTTTTGCCTTTTAGTACAGCTGACAAATCATAGCTGTCTGGAGCTGCGTTTTTAGGGATTTTAATTTTAGTAATAGCGGCTATGGTTGCCATAATATCAACCTGAGAAATTACTTCCTTGGAAATCGAACCAGCTTGAATATTTCCAGGCCATTTAACTACGAAAGGAATGTGGTGTCCTCCTTCCCATACATCGCGTTTTAATCCACGGAATTCGCCCATACTGAAGTGCCCATATTTTTCAGCTCGTTCAAAAGCAAATCGTTCAGGGCCGTTGTCCGAACTAAAAATAACAAGAGTATTTTCTTCAAACCCATTTTCTTTTAGGGCTTTTAAAATTTCGCCGGCAACCCAATCGGTTTGAACCATAAAATCGCCATATGCACCTGCCTTCGATTTTCCATCAAACTCATCGTTAGGAATAATAGGAGCGTGAGGAGCGGGAAGTGCCAAATACAAAAAGAAAGGTCGGTCACCCTTTTGTTTGCCAATCCATTCCTTCGTTTTTTGTGTTAGTGTTGGCAAAACTTTATAAGGATCCCAGTTTTTTACTTTCGGTCCAGGACGAGAATCCCAATCAGCTTCTTTTACTTCCCTTTCGAATTGATTAAATTCAAAAATAGCATTGGGAGCTTCTACAAATTTATCATTCTCAATAAAAGCGTATGGAGGAAAATTGATGGTTCCATCGCCAAAGTAGTAGTCAAAACCCTGGTCAAGAGGGCCTCCAGTAAGTGGTTTGCTCCAATCAAGATCTTTTAATTCGTACATTTTATGTGTTTTTCCCCAATATTCTCGTTCGCCCGATGGTTCTTCATTAATAAAATTCCAATTCCATCCTAAATGCCACTTTCCTATACATGCTGTGGCATAACCTGTTTCTCTTAATATTTCAGGAAGGGTAATGTCTTGCTCTTTAAACATAGGTGGACCAAAAGACTCAACAATGTTGTGTGTACGTCGCCAGTGATATTGACCTGTTAGTAAAGCAAAACGACTAGGGGAACAAATACCCGATGAGCTATGAGCATCGGTAAAGCGCATTCCTTCACTAGCTAATTTGTCAAGATTTGGAGTTGGAATCTTTGAATCGGGATTCTGACAATTTAAATCACCATAGCCCATGTCATCAGCATATATTATTACAATATTGGGTTTTGGTGCCTGTTTTTGTTCGCAACTTGTAAATCCTAATAGTAGAAGGAAAGCCAAATTAAGCGGGATTAGTATTTTCATGCTATTATATGGTTTAATAATCTTTTTTTCTTGCTGTTTTTAATTTTGTATCGTATCGAAACCGATTTGTATAACAAAAATGATAAAAAGAGAGCAGGTGAATTCATTTTAGATCTTAGAAAAAACTAAACAATGTTAAAATAGAATGGAAAATATCTAAACAATTTAAGTTATTCTAATTAATTTCCCGCTGTTAAATTGCTGTTTAGCAAAAAATCAATTTTAACAATGAGAAGTATCGCTTATAAACATCTCCTTATTTTCACCTTCGTTATATTGGTAAGTTCTGTTGTATGTGGAAACGTCAAAAATGCGGATCGGATACAAAATCAATCCGATACAATAGTAACTCATTTTCAAATTCAATTGCGCAAAGCTGAGCATGCTGGCGATACAATTAAAATTATAAATTATAAGCAGAAAATGATTCGTCACCTTTCTGGAATTGGGCGTTTTCATCAGGCATATGATAACATTTGGTCTTTACTTCCTCTGGTTCAGACAGACGAGTTTGCTATCGAAAAGTTGGAGCTGTTTCAGAAGTTAACGGGTTTGTATATTATTTTCGAGCAGTACGAAAAGGCCGGTAGCTACATTCAACAATCTTTTGATTTGGTAGACGCAAACATTGAAGAGGAAAACTTGAAAGCGTACCATACAGGAATGATAAAAGGACAACAAGCATGGTTACTAATGAAGCAAAGCCGAAATTATGAAATGGCTGAGAAGCTATTGTTGGAGAAATTGCGATTGATGCATCAAGCTAAGGCAAGCAGAAATGAGATTCGCTATACAAATTTGCAAATAAGTGAACTTTACCTTGATATGTTTAGAACCGAAGATGCGGGGAATTTACTTCGCACCATTTATGATGAAGTTGGTGAAGCGCCAATGCAGATTCATGCGCTTCTTTTTCATTATTACGGGCGATATTACAAGCAACTTTCAAAAAATGATTCTTCTATTTTTTACCTTCAAAAATCTATAGAAACAATTGACTTTTATCATATTCATCTCGACAAGAGAATTGATGACTTAGAGCTTTTGTCGGAATGCTATGTTGCTAAAGGAGATCATGAAAAGGCACTGCGGTATTTACTTGAATCCAAAATGTTAAGCGATAGTTTGTTTGGAAGTAAGAGTACGTTAAATAAAGAGCTGTTCGAAATTAAAGACAAATACACATTGCGTTTGCAGGAAGAAGAACGAAAATTTGATGCCCAGCGATTGGAACTCCTTGAACGTAAAAATCAGGTGTGGCTTTATAAATTATTGTCGTTGATTGCTTTATCAATTCTTATAATTACGGTGTTGCTTGTTTATTTTAACAGGCAAGCGAGTAAACTGCGTAACGAAAAGTTGTTATTAAAGAAGGAGCAGGAGCTTGAAAAACAAAAACAAAACGTTGTACTCGAAGTAAAAAATAAAGAATTAATGAGCAGAGCATTACAAATGCTCGAACGAGACACAATTTTGAATGATCTGACTCAAAATATTGCAGATTTACCCAATAATGATAAAACAATTGGGGAATTAAAGGACTTGGCGAATTCCATAAAAATCGACAAGTCTAAAAAGTGGGAGGAGTTTGAAATTCATTTCACGTCGGTTAATTCTCAATTTTTTAAGCTCCTGCGCGAAAATTTTTCGAAACTAACAGCCACCGATTTAAAATTCTGCGCTTTTATAAAACTTGGTTTTTCGAGTAAGGACATGTCGGAATTGATGGGCATCAGTCCCGATAGTGTAAACACATCTCGCAGTAGAATACGAAAAAAGATGGGTCTGGATCGACAAACTAATATCGTAGAGTTTTTGCAGAAGTTGGAAATTATAGAATAGCTTCTGGAATTCGAAAAATACATACTATAGTGTAGAAATCATTTAAGGAATTACATCATCCAAAACCATTGAAAAGTTCATGGTATACCTGAAGCTTTCATTAAAATGATGAAAAGTTTACGTTATACTTGAAACTTTTTAGATGGGATGAGCTATTTTCTGATGTATTCGAGACTTCTTGAATACTATTTTTTAATAGGTAATCTATATGTGTGTCGATTTTAATTATACCCGAAAGGGTATAATGTGTTGTTGAATCTTTTTTTTATACCCGAACAGGTATACTATTAAATTATTTACTATATTTATACCCGAACAGGTATAATGAAAGAGAATTTATATGATATTATCACAATTCTTAAAAGAAAAACGCAAGTTACTTAAGCTTACCCAGCAAGATCTTGCGGACAAGGCAGGTGTCGGTATAAGGTTTGTTCGTGATTTGGAACAAGGGAAAGAAACTTTGCGAATGGATAAGGTCAATCAAGTCTTAAAACTGTTTGGTCACGAATTGGGACCAATAATAATAGAAAGGTAAGCTATGAGAAAAGCAAAAGTATATATGCATGACAAATGGGCTGGTCTCATTCTAGAAAATGAGGATGGTTTTCAATTTTCATACACCGAAGAGTATTTAAAAATGGAAAATCCTGAACCTGTAAGCTTAACATTGCCTTTAACAAACAAAGAGTATAAAAGCAGTACCATGTTTCCTTTTTTTGATGGTTTAATACCAGAAGGATGGCTTTTGGATATTGCTGAAAAAAACTGGAAGCTTCGTGAAACAGATCGTATGGGACTACTTATGGTATGCTGTAAGGACTGTATTGGGGCAGTAAGTATAATTGGGGAAGAATAGAGTAAAAAATAGAACTGGAAAGAATGAATAAAGTATGTCTTAATTGCTATCAACCTTTGAAAGAAGGGCAAAATGATTTCCATCCTGCTTGTTGCAAGAAGATCTTTAATCGGAAAGATGTTCCTGTATTACCCTATTCTGAAGATCAAATATTGGAGTTGGCAAATCAGGTTATTAAAAGTCAGATAGCTGTAACCGGAGTTCAGCCGAAACTTTCAATGGAGATTGCTAAAAGCAAAGATGATCAGGGGCAGATGAGGTTTACAATTGTTGGATTATGGGGTGGATATATCCTAAAACCACCAACACAGCGTTTTTGCAATATGCCAGAATTAGAAGATCTCACTCTGCATTTAGCAAGCATCGCTAAGATAGAAACGGTTCCTCATTCTTTAATTAGAATGCAGAATGGTAAGCTGGCTTATATAACCAAACGTATCGATCGGGTAGATGGGAAGAAACTCCATATGGAGGATATGTGTCAACTTACCGAACGATTAACAGAATTTAAATACCGTGGTTCGTATGAACAGATTGGTAAGGCAATTGAAAAATACTCAATGAATCCTGGATTGGATTTGGTTAATTTTTTTGAGCAGGTGGTGTTTTCATTTTTAACAGGTAATGCTGATATGCATCTAAAAAATTTCTCTTTAATTAATAATCCAATCCTTGGTTACGTTTTGACTCCGGCGTATGATATGCTCTCTACTGCGCTTATAATGCCTGAGGATGATGAAGATTTGGCTCTTACTCTTAATGCTAAGAAGAAGAAAATTAAACGTAAGGATTTTACTTCTGCTTTTAACTTGTTTGAAATCCCAGAGAAAACACAGAATAATATATTTTTAAAATTTGAGAAGGTTGTGCCTTCTTGGTTTGAGTTAATTAAGATTAGCTTTCTTCCCGAAGATATGAAAGAAGCCTATATTGAATTGATTCTAATGCGAGCGGGAAGATTGGATTTAAATTTGAAATAAAAACAGATCGAAATTTGAAGGACTAATGAGGTGTTCTCTTATGAATTAGAGACTTCTTAAGTACTATTTATTAATAGATCATCTCACTAGTGTCCCATTAAAATTGGGACGTTATTAAAAATTAAACAAATTTGGCTCATTAAGCCTAAAACGTTCTTTGTTATTTTGAAATTTAGTTCTCTCAAATAGGTCTCGAAGATGAGTTTTATCTGTTAAAGATATACTCAATATCTGCAAAACCTCATATGTACTTCTGTCAAGTTGCATGTCTTTTTGGACGATTGCCACCAAGCAGTAAGTACACATGACTGCGTAGATTTGAATCCGAACAGCATTTTCAGTAGTACCCCAGAACTTTTTGATTTTCAGATGTTGCTTTAACCACTTGAAGAAAAGCTCGACTTGCCAGCGGTTCTTGTAAAGGTCAGCAACTTGAAGTGCAGAAATGTGCATCGCATTGGTTAAGAATACAAGCTTACGCTTTTGTTCTTCATCCCAATATCTGACCAATCTAAGATGTTCTGGATAGTATTGTTTAGGATAAAAACCTGTCAATTCAATTGTTACATCTGAAAGTACGTTCTTGGGCAATCTTCGTTTCCATTTGATCATCTTGCATTGTAGATTCTTTTTGGCTCCTTAAACATAGAAAGCTCCTATTTGATGAATCTTAAACAACATCTTGAAGTGATTATATGCACGGTCAAATATGTAATATGAGCCTGATTCATAAGGGATTTCTTTCATTGCAGTAGAATCGTGAACAGAAGCTTCCGTGATATGGAAAAATGCGGGAATCTGTGTCTCCACATCATATAATGTATGCACTTTGATTCCACCTTTTTTCTTACGAAACTTCGCCACCAGAATATGGAAAGGCACAAGTCAATCGTCGTTGAATCAAAAGCGTAGACATTGCCTTCAAGCTTGAAGATGTCAGCAACTCGTTTCTGTCTGGCTTCGTTTACCAGATAGTAAGCATACTCTTCAAAGATGTGATAGTCTCTGTCTTGGTTGGCTCTGGCCAAAGATGATTTTGAAATATTCTTGCCCAAGCCCAAATGATAAGATTTGGAGTGATGAGCGTCAAGTGCGACAATCAAATCTCTTAGACTTTCACGGTTTGACAATTGCCCGAACATCAGAGATAGCAATTGATTCCAACAGGTGAAATGTTTCACGTATTTGTCTCCTTTGTATTTAGCAATAATACGATTGAATTTACTTCGATTCAGAAACGAGACCAGTTGAGCGAAAACGTATTTATCTTGATACATATGCAATCAGATTAATCTGATACAAAACTAAAAATTCAAGTCCGTTCGCTTGGAAAACCTCTATAACTAACTAAATTTCAATTTTTTCAAAGAACTTTTTTATATTTTAATGGGACACTAGTGAGTCAAAAACACAAACAAATGATTGATTTATCTAATGAAATGTATATTACCAAAGATGTTTACAGAGCTTTAGTCGATTATGGAAATATATTGTTAGTGGATCTGCTTCGCAAGGCCATTAATCTCGAAGAAAAGGAAGATGAATATGGGGAGATATACATTTCGATACGGGAAGAATTTCAAACACTGGCTTTTCAGGACGGACAATCACAGAATCATTATTTTGAAGAGCTATCTGATTTAACAACTTCTTATTTGAAGGGATTGAAAGATTCAGATAAAACAGCACTTTGTTTTCGTTTATTGGAGGATGATAAGTATTATAATCGATTACTCGAAAATGTAGACGATGCAGATACAATGCAGGAGTATGATCTCAGAATTGGAAGAGAAATGGCCAGGTTTATTTATCAGGAGGACAAAAAAGAACTGATGGAGTGGTGCATGGAATTTTTAATGGATATGATTTGTGTTTTTTCGACTGAATTTGATTTTAGCTTAATAGATGAAAGTCTCAAGGATGATTTGGAGTATAAATTGAATGAATATAGGAATCCGGTATTTATGAATTTTTCGATGAGATAATATTATTGTAAGATTGGTTAAGTAGTAATCCTAATCCTAATAGTGCAGTAGTACCGAGTAATAATTTTTCTTTTTTATTCATGATATGCTTTATATCTCCTGATACTTCTTAAAGTTCTCCGCTTGTTCAAAAATCTCCTTATACACTTCGTCACGATCGACAGGAGGATAGTCATTTTCGGCTAATAGGATGATTAAACCAACCTTTAGTTCGGCTTTGATATCATCTCGTTTGCTCCAGTCGGTGTATTTGGCTTTGTCGTCAACAACATCTTTAACCTTTTTGGCCAATTCGATCAATTTATCTTCCGGATAGTTGAAGTCGTATTTGTGAGCCAGAGCTTTTAAAATGTCGTAGAAGGCTTTTTCCTCAAAGTCGATACCCATTTCATGGAACGATTCTTTCTCCTTTCTCAAAGCATGGTAGAGGTCGATAATTTCATCGGTGAATTCTTCCAGAACTTCACTTCTTAAAACATCATCTTCGTTTCGTTCGTTGTATTTGCTCACCAAATCGGCCATTTTTTTCGAGAAGTCAATGCCTTTAATCTTATTGATTTTTTTAAAGTCTTGAATGGCTTTGGCTAGTAACTGTTGCAATAGCTTTATTTTGGTATTGGGTAGCTTTATTTTTTCAATTTTAGCCAAATAATCTTCTTCGAAAATATCTGTTTGTGTTTCCTTGTTATCGCCAAGCTTGAAAATTTCTTCTACACCATCACTCAATAGTGCGTCTTTAATCATTTCACGAACTTTAGCGTTCATTTGCGCCGTATCGGGAGCATTACCCTTGGTCAATTTGAATACAATGGAACGAACGGCCATATAAAAGTGAATGTAATCACGTTCATCTTCAGTTAGTTTTTCACTTCCGGAGCAAATGTCGTAAGCTGCTTTTAAGCGTTTCACCAAATACATAAAACGTTTCTCAATTTCCTGAGTTACCTGAACGTATTCTGCAGCCATATTTAGAGCGTTCAACTGCTCCAGGTTCGAACCATAAAAGTATTTCGAAGTATCAAACTTATGGAAGATCTTAGCCAGTAAGTCCAAATGATCTTTCACAACGACAACTGATTGTTCAATGTCTTCGAAATTCTGACTGTCGGCTTTATTATAATGAGCCAAGGCCAGATTCATTTGTTTTTTGATCCCGATATAATCGACAACCAAACCTTTATTTTTTCCTTCGAACTTGCGGTTTACACGAGAAATAGTCTGAATAAGATTGTGGCGTTGAATAGGCTTATCAATGTAAATGGTATCTAAGAAAGGAACATCGAAACCAGTTAACCACATATCTACCACGATAGCAATTTTAAAGTTTGATTTTTCGTTTTTAAATTGTCGATCCAGCTCTTTTCGATACTCTTTACTGCCTAGCATTTCGTATAATTCTTTCGAATCATCTTTACCACGAGTCATGATCATTTTCACACGCTCCATGGGTTTAATTTCTTTTTTTTCTGAATCTGTTAGATTCACACCTTGTTCACAAGCTAATATTTCGGCCCATTGAGGGCGCAAAGCAATTACATTCTTGTAAAATTCATAAGCTATTTGGCGACTACTGCATACAAACATAGCTTTCCCTTTTACCGTTGATCCTTCGTTTACACGTTTTTCGTAATGTTTCACAAAATCTTCGGACAATGCTTGTAAGCGATCAGGATCTCCAATAATGGTGTTCATATTGGTTGTTGCCTTCTTGCTTTCTTCTATCTGATAATCGTTGGCACCTTCTTCAACACACTCACTGTAATATTTTTCAATATTCTCAAGAGCAGAGTTGTTTAGTACTACTTTGGCTGCACGGCCTTCGTAAACAATACGTACCGTAATTTCATCTTTTACCGATTCTGTCATGGTGTAAGCATCCACAACTTCACCAAATACGTCCAAAGTTGCATCAACTGGTGTTCCGGTAAATCCCACGTAAGTGGCATTTGGCAAGGAATCGTGCAGGTATTTTGCAAAACCATATGTCTTGGTCACCCCTTTGTCTGTAATTCTTAGTTTTTGGTCCAGATTGGTTTGACTACGGTGTGCTTCGTCCGAAATACAAATTACATTGCTTCTGTCAGTAAGTAATTGGGTGTCCTCAGTAAATTTGTGGATGGTAGTTAAAAATACACCTCCAGAATTTCGTCCTTGCAATTCCTTTCGTAAATCGACCCGACTTTCCACACTAATCACCTTGTTGTCACCTATGTAATCTTTAGCACTTGTAAACTGGCCCGATAACTGATCGTCCAAATCGGTTCGGTCCGTAATCAGAACAATAGTAGGACTCGCAAAATATTTACTCTTCATCAGTAAGCGAGTCAAAAAAAGCATGGTGAAGCTTTTGCCACAACCGGTGGCTCCAAAGTAGGTTCCGCCTTTACCATCTCCATTCGGACGCTGATGTATTTTAATGTTTTCGTACAACTTACGTGCTGCGTAGTATTGTGGATATCGACAAAGTATCTTTTCGTCCTTTTTCGAGGAATCGGGTAGGTAAACAAAGTTGTGAATGATATCGCACAAGCGTTCTTGCCTAAACATCCCTTTTATCATAGAGAACATGGAATCAATTCCATCCACCTCTGTTTCGTTTCCCTCTATTTTGCGCCAGGCGTAATAAAACTCATAAGGAGCAAAAAAGGAGCCAGCCTTGTTGTTTACACCATCGCTAATCACGCAAAACGCGTTGTATTTGAATAATTCAGGAATATCTCGATGGTAGCGAGTCGTTATTTGCACATAAGCATCATGAATTGTCGCTTCGGGATGAATGGCCGATTTAAATTCGAAAACGACCATGGGTAAACCGTTGATGTACAAAATACCATCGGGAATTCGTTTTTGATAGCCTTCAATCTCAAGCTGATTGACAATTTTATAAATGTTCCGGTCCGATTTACCTTTGTATTCTTCTTGTTGATCTGCAGCAATCAGTTCCTGATTTATTGGCAGAGAAATACTCGAAGGGATTACTACTTCCGGAAAATCCATTAACTGAATGTATAGATCCTTTTTGCTCCGATCTTCCCGTTTGAAAACAAAACCATCACGCACCTTTTTCATGATGACTTTATTGCTCTCGTATAAATCGGAAGAGGGGAGTTTCTCCAGGTCCCGAATAATTAAATCTACCTCCGAATTGGTAAGCTTCTCTGCTAGGTACTTTCGCAGTAAGAATGCTTTCAAGTCTTCTTTTATCAGCACTTCTTCAGGAGCTCTTTTAATGTCAGCACCCAAAAAATGCGGAATGTTCTCCTGTTCTAGAAGTTCAATAAAAGCTTGCTCTAGTTTTTCTTCGGTAAATTTCATCTCAATATCTTCTATTTGTACATTGTTTTTACAAACTTGGACCACCTACTTAATCATGATCACTTAGTTACTCACTTAGTTACTTTTCGAATCTAAGAAATTAATATTTTTATTATTATTCTGATATTCAGCCTATCATCTTAGTTACTCACTTAGTTACTTATTATCACCTTCGTTATTCTTAATAAGAAGAACAAGTCGTCCTTTATGAGTTGTGAAATATTTTTGATGTTGACTTTGTGGTTTATCCTTTATTGTTCTTTGAATAAGATCAAGAGCAATAAGAGGTTCAATATGTCTGTTAAAATTCTTTGTTTGGTTACTTACCATTAAACATTGTTCAAGTATCTCTTTTTTCTTTTTAGGATTATTAGAGAACTCAAGAATCTTTACTTGTTCATTTGTTATTTCATTAGCAAGTCGAGTATACTTCATTATACTTTTCTCACTTGGTTCCTTTTGGGGTTCTATCAATTTTAATAAGTGCAAATAATGGATGTTGAATTGGTTTTCTTTTATTATTTGCCTACCAACTTGTTCGGTAACTTGTTCGGTGACTTGCTGATTAAGTTCAGCAGGGAAGGTCATTCTCAAAAAGTTATCCGAAAATTTAAAGCAGTCTTTTCCATAAGATTCCAATATTCTAGGAACACCAGAACCAAGCTGTTCTACCAAATCTACATCTTTGTAGATTCTCATAATTTCTTTGTTGCGAGGAACGGAAAAACCTTCAAAAAATTCATCTTGATTTAAACCTTCAGGTAAGCCACCAGCCGAAGTGATTTCTATTCTATCTGGGAAAATTTCAAATTTAGGAGGCACCTCTCTCGTAAAATCGTTGTGAACAAATGCATTAATAATCGCTTCACGAAGAGCGACAGCATTCCACAATCTTTTTTCCTGTCTTTCCTTAGCTGTTATTTTAGTAATAGTCCTGTTTTCCAACTCTATTTTGTCAATAACCTGCTTGCTTGCTTTTATCAGAGAACAAAAACCATATTCATTGCTCTCAATCAGATCAGCTCTTCCTACGTCCTTATATTTTGCAACTTTAATAGACGTACTGTTATTGTCAGCCATAAGATAGGCTACGTAATTTAATGCACCATCCTCATTTAAAAGTTCCAGATTGGTGGTGAATTGTTGATTTAATTTTTTCCCAGATGCTTCGTAATAAATATGTAATTGCTCAAAGCTTAAATCTTGTTTGTTGGATCTAATTTTCCCGAGAGAATTTCTAGTACGTTTTGCGAACAATTCATCTATCATTTTTTGTGGCATAGGGTCAGCAGCAGAACCAACCCGAATAAAACACCCTTTTTCCGACATGCCATTTTTTCGAACGTAATAAGGCTTTTCGGAACCACTAGCAATATTAATTTTCACAACATCTTTACCGTCTCTTTCTTCACACAATACGTCAAATAAGCCCATGCAAGATGGAACAATATTATTCTTTAAGCGATCCTTTATTTTCAATTGTGTATCATCTGCATCTTCTAAACCAATTGTGTTTCCATATTTGTCGATACCAATAAAGATGTTACCACCTTCTTTGTAGTTTAAAAAAGCTACAACCTCTTTTTCCAATTCATTGGTTAATTGCTTTTTATATTCTATGCGATTGGTTTCTATCATATCTCTTTTATTTACCACCCTAGGAAAATACCCTTAGGTGAAAATAATAATTTTTAATTGCTTACTATTCTACTAAGTGGATTTTCACCTATTTGCCAATTCTATTATTTGCTAGGTTCAAAATGTCAAGTTTTTTGCGCAAAAAACTTGACATTTTACTTTACTGGTCAACTTATTTAGTTCCCATTTCTCTGAAATACTTCCAATTCCCATTCTGCAAGGGTCTGATTTTTACTTTCGGCTTCCTTTCTCATTTTAGTAATGATATTGAGATAAACTTCTGTGTCGCTTATTGTTGTCCAGCTAATAGGAGTAGTTTTTAAGCCTTTTACCTGTATTATTCTATCAACAGGACAGTGCGGAGGCATTGCAATTTCGCCCAAACACCAATAATACTTCAGAATCAGATTTAGTAGCTTTTGACTAACTCCCACATTCAATTTTCCATTAACTAGTATGTCTTTGAAGCTCTTAGAAAATAGAATAATTCTTTTCAAATTTTCAACATGATCGGACTCTGTAACCAAGTCAACATACTGTGGAATAATTTCATCCGTAATATATTTTTTAAGACTTACCCGAAACTCTTTTCGTTCTAGTTCACCAACATCTTTTTTATAAATGCTAACGTGCTGAAATGCACCACCAAAAGTGAGGAGCCAGAATTCGTTATGGAGAAAAGTTTGTTTCGGAGTATGCATTAATTGCAATTTTAATATTTAGATGCTGACTTATTGTTATTTAATAGAAGTTGATTCTGTTTCTAGTGGTTCGTCTTTAGGAAATTCAACTCCCAGATATATAGCTATGTCTTTAATGTTTTCATCTTCGGAAGTGATCGCCATTTCCTTTAATGCTTCTTTAAAATCAAATGCTTCATCTTCACCAGCTTTTAAAATAATCTCAGGTAACTTATCCTTATTTTTGAAAATGAGATCTCTACAATATTGGTCCTTAAGCAGGAGAGTTGGTAGTATTCTTCGAAGTGATTCTTGCTTTTTATCAAGGGTTGAGAAATTAAATAACCAATTGCCAAAAAAAGTAAATAGAGGAAGGCTCATTTCTGCAGTTGATATAAAAACATCTCGTACATCATTAAATACTGCAACGAGTTTCCGGCCAGAGCTATCAATACTACTAACGATTTTATCCCAATTCTCTTTGTTTGGGATAGGGATATTACCGATAGCAATCTCTTTCAATGTGAATTTAAAAGCATTTATTGCATTTGTATTCCATTTATAATTTAACATCAGTGCCATTTCTACTTCGTAAGAACTTGGGCTTTTAAAATAATCTTTCCAAAGCTCTTCTGAAATTGAGTTTAAGTACTCAGTAAGAATTGCTCTGATATGGTCAATTAATGTATTATTTACCTCTAATGTTTGATCTATTAAATCTATGGATACATTTTCTTTAATATTTTCAACATTAACTCGGGTATGTGGCCAGCCATCTAACTTAGTGATAAGTGATTTGTGTGAAATTTCGGCAGAATCACATATAAACTGGAAATTTTTAAGAAGGGTGAGAATGTTTGCTTTTTGATTACCGTTATTGTTTTCGGTTAATTTTTTAGCAACTGATTTGTATAATGAGTACGCACTAAACAATTTTAACCCTATTAAATAGTCACTATAATTAATGTAAAAATTTATTTTGTTGGTTAATTTAATTACGTCATCTGTATCATTTGAGGAAAGAAGTGTATTGAAAATACTGGTATACGATGAATTAAAATTGTTCTGTTTCGCAATTCTCATTGCTAAAAGATCATAGTAAAAATCATCGTTCTTGGTTAAGGTATTAAAGTGTGTGTATATAGTACTATCAGGGATATCTACATCAAACTTATCAGATACTTCTTTATATTGTTTTATTAAAATCTTAAAATGCTCCAAAGTTCCTGAATTCGATTGAATATATTCTTTTATTTTGCCTCGATATAAATCTAATTCATAATCACCATAAATATAACGGACATAATTTATAGCCTTCAGTTCATCTATTTTTTTAGAAGCTAAGGACTCATCAAGCATGTTAGCATCTGTGACAACTTTATACTTTTTATATGAATGCTTAGCAGTTTCTATGAATGAGATAAAATCTTCAGTATCGGTTTCCTTAGGTTCTAATTCTTTGAGAAGATCAATATCATATTGTTTATCTTTAATTTGATTAATGAGTTCATTAATGCTATTGTAATAGTCGGTGGCATTGAATTTTTTGTTTGAATCAGTCATTACAGATATAATACTTCTAATGTATCCTAATTTATCTTTGATTCTGTTAAAAAGTACTTTCTGAAAATCTTTAATTTTTTGTGTATTGTTCTGAACTTCTTTTGATCTACGATAAATAAGTTCCCATATATCATTTTCCATTCCTTTCGTTACATATGCTTCTGAATTAATATTGTTTAGCATCAGTATAGCATTTTCAATATTTGTTATATCTGGAATTATTGCTAACAGGATATCTTCAAACTCTTTAGTTTGACTGATAAGTTTAATCGTGTCTATATCGGCATTACTTAATGAATCTTGAAGTTTCTTTGAATAAACAACCTGGAGTGCGTTATCAGCTGGGATTTGATAGGTTAATGCAGTAACACATTTTTGCATTTCTTCATCACCGTCATAAATAAAAGATAAACCTTTTAGATAGGTTGGAGTTATAATTTCCTCAAGAGGCTTTTCTAATATTTTTGTTTTTCCAAGTATAAATAATGCAATGTACTTGTGCGGTATAGTTTCCTTTGTAAGGATTTTAATGGATACAAATTCATTGATAAAAGCAATAATACCTCTGGGTGTTATTGTTTCTGTAAGTGCGTCGTATATTTGTAGTACTTGTTTTAATTCAGGATCAATTTTGCCAAATGCATCATCCCATTTTTCTTTAAAGTAGTTTTTCCAGTTTGATAAAATGGGAAGAGAAACACGATAAATGACAGAAAAGGTTTTATTTATGTAATCATCACCATAACAGTCTTGATCTCCATTTTCCTTAAATGCAGTTCTGATGTGGGCTCTATCAAATGGAACAATGATATTAATGTTTTTGTAGTCTGTTTCGGCAAAAAATACGTGAATAGAGGACCAAAGTTCTTGTACTTTTAGACGTGGTAATCGATCCATGTTGTCAAAAACTAATACTAATCTATCATTACTAAGATCCTCCTCAATTTCTTTCATCCAGTCACGGAATTTCTTGACAGATGGCTCTTCTTCAGAGATGGTTTCGTAGGTGGTTTTTTCTATTTTATCTTTTTGGTAAATTTCAAAGAGCTTTTGCAGGGCAAGCTTATAACGCTCCTTCCGAGTTATCTTTTCTTTTGGTAGTTTGTATAGAGTTCTAAAAAAGACCACCATCAGGAATAGCAAAGGAATAGCCACTATTAAAGTTTTCAAGTACGGGCTTTCAATCTTCTCTGTTAAAATTTTTAAGATTGGAGTAAAAACGACAACCAATACAGAAATAATTATTCCGATACTTAGACTAGGCTTAGCTGTGGTGTTTGTTTCTTTATTTTTTGCAAGCAGATTTTTTAGTTTATCTTTCCATTTATCTGATTCAAACTTTGAGAGTTTGGTGGTCAAATCTTCAGTTAACTCTTCAAGGATAGCGCGTCTTTGTATATCTTCTTGATGCCCCCAAGCATCATAAGTGAAAAAGTGAAAATTTTGGGTGTTTTCAGAATTTTTTACCTTTAGAAGATTCTCTACAATCATGACCAAGTTGCTTTTCCCAGTTCCCCAACCTCCATCTATGCCAATCATTTTACAAGAATTAGCTTTTAATTGATCAGCTATGGATGTAGCAATTGTTTGTTGTGATTGCCCCTCGAATTGGTCTTTCCCAATTGGGCTGTTTTTAAGGAATGTTGGATATTTAGTTTGTGTTGTCATCGATATTTGGAATTTTGCAATCAGAAAAATATATGGATATGTTTATTTGCCTGGATCATACTTATGCTTCACATCAACATCAAAACTTTCATCATTAATTTTAGAAGTAAGACGGCCATTATTGAGAACCAATAAGACAGAATCTATATTTTCTTGTGTCACAATTAGTTTGCCGTCATCAGTATACGCGATATCCCAATCATCCTCTTGTGCAACCATTTGTAGTCCAGTTAGAAAATCTTGATCTAGATAGTAACCTGATTTTTTTACCTGTGAGAGTTTTCTTAATCTAGGCAAACTATCTCCAATAATCTTGCTGATTTCATGGGCATTTACGAAGAGATTGATTGTTTTGAATTCTTCGATGATAATATCTCTATTTTTTTCCATGCCGTCGCGGAAATTTAAGGCTGATTCGAAATTCACTTTATTGGCTATGAAAATTGTTCCATTAAATGAGAAGAAATCAACTTGATTGTCGATTTTGAAAATGCTCTGTTGTTCCAAATCAACAAGCATATTTCCGGAAAATATCATATTCATTCCAATTTGCCGGATCTTTTTAGCCTTCCACCCTTCAGAAATCTTTCTTACTGTATAAAGTGGTTCTTGATCAGCAACATCTAATCTTGCAATATAAACCCAAGAGTTGAGTAAATCGTCCATGTTACCAATAGTAGGAAGAGGTTCTTCTGCATTCATATCGTTTAGTATCTGTTGCAGATCAGTTTCTTCTGCTTCAATACCAAGTACATTGTTATCTAAATCAGAAGTGTTGAAATCATACTCAAGTGCTTCATTAGAAGAATTGATCTTATTGTTAGCAATATTTCTTAGCTTATATCCTAACTTAGGATCTATATTTACAAGACTTGTCGTGTAGGTAGCTTTTCTGTTTCTCAACTTGCGTTTTACAATGTATAGTGAAACAGTGGCTTGGGTCCAATCAATGTCTTTAACTGTTTCAAATGATTCCTGAATGGATTCAACTAGGGTTTCAACTTCTTCCATTAGTTAGATTTTAGGATTAATTTGGGTTATTAGTGATATGTTTTCCGATAAGTCTATAATTCTGCAATAAGAATCTTTTTTTGGTTTACTTCCTTTAACCAAACAGCATTTATCTAGAATTTCTGAATTTTGTTCATAAGAAATATTGTAGAGATTATATCCGAAAAGAGCAAGTGTTGGGTTAATAAAAATGCTATGCGTTTTTAGCGTTAATAGATAAAGAATTAGCATGAAAAAGGTAAAACTCAATAATGAATTAATACTATCCAGATCTAAGGCAAAAAAAGACACCATATAAGGAATACTATAATTAAGCAGATCTCCAGATCGATTTGATGCTTTTATTACTTTAACTGGAGGAACTGATATTTTGGGTTGTTTAACAGCAAAAAGAATTACAGCACAAGAGAAGATACTTATTCCAATACCAATCCAAACTAGAATTGGATGTGATAACTCCCATGTTTCAAAATTCAGATCCTGAATTAAGAAAATTCCCCAAAGTGGTGAATAGGCACTAAGGAATAAAAATAAGGATGCTATGATTCTGGTATTAAGCATTTTTATTTGTCGTTTTTATTTTCAATCATTCCCTCAATATCAGGCACCCTTACTTCTCCAGAAATCAACTTAGGCAAAAGTGTATCTCGAAGTTTTGTAAGTGATTCAACCTGCTTTTGATTAGTTAGTCTTTTATTATTCCAGTCATCAGTTTTTTCTTGATAATTTTTCAGGATGTTAATGTCAGGTATTAGTATTGGAAAATTTTTGAAAGCAGCTCCCGATACTTCTTTAAATGTTGACCCTGTTGCAATCGCTTCAATATCTTCAACCTTACTTTTTAAGAAGCAGTATAAATATTCTGAATTGATATTTTGGTTAGGAACTAACGATTTGAAACCTTGGTTTGTTGAAACTTCATTTTCAGCTATAGCAACATATCCTATTGGTGCTCTTGATGAGAATAAAACTGACCGCTTGGGCATTAATTTGGCACTACTCTTACTTAATCCTAAAGGGGAAATATCTTTTGCTCCTCTGGAGATATATTTCCACTCATAACCAGATAAGTCTTTAGGACTTAACCAAGGAATTCCTTTTTCTGAAAAATATTCATCAACTTTAGTAGATGGTGTTCCACCACCAATTACGTCAGCTACATCAGAAATTTTCCCAACTCTCCATCCCAACGGCACCCACTTCTCCAACTCCTTACTATACTCCAACTCATTTGGAAATAGTTTCTGAATTTCTTCCGGTAAAGTTTTTCTATCCTTACCCAAAGCCTTACGTTTTTCAGCTTTTGCTTGTAGTTCTTCAGGAATTGAATTTCCAACAGCTAGAGCATTGTCAATTACAGGATCAAAATCAACAAACCAAGATTTAAATAAGGCTTGTGCCATTTGCTCCAAAGTTTGGTTCATTTGGCGATTGAGTTCTATTTTATTATCCAGTGAACCTAAAATGTGAGCAATGCGTTTTTGTTCAGATAATGCGGGAAGGTCAAGTTTAAATTTTAAACAATCAGGAACTCTTATATGACTAACTACCGAACCTGTACCTTCATGCATTTGAAATTGATGTTGTAAATCTGCAGATCTAAAAGAATATAAAAGAAAACGAGAATCAAGTTTATTCGGATTAGCTCTATACTGCATTAGCCTTTGTCCTAAAAAAAGATTATCATTACTAGTTATTCTACCAACTTCTCCAAGCGGAGCTTCTCTTGTAAGTAAAACATCTCCCTCAAGAACTTTTGCTCGTCTAGTCCATTTCTCAAAAATTTCTTTTGTTACGTATTTGCAGTTAATCGTATCAATTTTTCCATTACGAACATTAGTTGTTCTTAACATCTTGTATGGTGTTTCAAAATCAACTTTTGGTGCAGTTTTATTCACACAGTCAACTATTAACTCGCAAACTTCAGAAATTACAACTCTTTTCCATTTACTCTCCATACCCCAAAACCTCCCTATTTTTCAATTGTTCAATAATTTTCATGCTTTCGGCATTCATTTTCGAGAAAGCGAACCATTTTTTACCTAAATCTTTTAGCGAAGCGCCAATGTGGTAAAGTTCTTTTTGATCGAGAATCAGAAATCGATCGTGAGCTTTATTCAAGCGTTTTACTTTTATTTCGGGATATTGTGTATTGTGTTTCTTCAAATCAAGTTGTAATTGCTTGTTAATTTGTTGTGTATAAATTATTGCTTCTACTTGTTTGTTGCGTTTGCTAAGCAGAGTAAGTACACTGTCGTCCACATAATTATCGATTAAAATGATAGATTTTTTTGCTTTACGAATTAAATCAGAAACAAAAGTGTAGGCATCAAATACCTGTCCGTCGAAAAATATGCCATGATCCGGTATTTTTTCTTTGTTCTCCAAAGCATTAAAAACTCGTTCAAATTTATGTTCATTTTCCACTTGCTTTTGTTCTATCCGATCCAATCGTTGTAAAGTTAAGCTGCTATTCATTATTTGTTTGCGCATTAAAACAAAGGCATTCATAATGCGAATACTAACTTGTATGGCAGTTTCGCTTCGTAAAACTGCTGACAACATCGAAATTCCTTGTTCGGTAAATACGTAAGGAAATGATGACGAATGTTTCAGCGATTTAAACCGGTCGCAATTTGCGACTAGTTGTTCAAACTCTTGCGCATTTAATTGAAATCGAAAGTTTTCTGGGAATCTTGCAATGTTTCGTTTTACCTGTTCGTTTAGTCTTTTAACAGCAACTTGATAAAGTTCAGCCAAATCACGATCTATCATTACCTGAACACCTCTGAATTGAAAGATTCTGTTTTCTATTTCAGATTTTATAATGTCATTCTCCATATCCCAAAACCTCCATATTTTTACGAATCACATCATCTAATTTTTCTGATTTTGTCATTTGTTGGTAAAGTGTTTGGGTCAATTCTGTCATTTTGGTTTCGAATGGAATACCGTCGTCTTCAATTTCGGCAGCACCAACATAACGCCCAGGCGTTAGTACGTAATCGTGTTTGGCCATTTCTTCTTTGCTAGCTACTTTGCAATATCCAGCTTTGTCTTCGTAAACGCCATCTTTTTCTTCTCCTCTCCAGGCATGGTAAGTGCGAGTAATTGCTGCCAAATCATCAGCTGTTAATTCTTTGTGCGTACGGTCTACCATTGTTCCCATGTTTCGGGCATCAATAAAGAGGGTTTCACCTTCTCGGTTTCGGTAACCGTGTTCGGTGTCTTCCTTTTTATTCTTGGTTAAGAACCAAAGGCAAACGGGTATTTGTGTGGTGTAGAATAATTGTCCCGGTAGGGCAATCATACAATCTACCAAATCATTTTCTACAAATTTCTTGCGAATTTCGCCTTCGCCACTGGTGTTTGAGCTCATGGAGCCATTGGCCAAAACAAAACCTGCTGTTCCGTTTTCCGAAAGTTTAGAAAGCATATGCATAATCCATCCATAGTTGGCATTACCAGTTGGTGGTGTTTCGTAACCATTCCAACGCGGATCGTTGGTCAGTTCGGTAGTCGCTCTCCAGTCGCTTTGGTTAAAAGGCGGATTTGCCAGAATGAAATCAGCTTTTAAATCGGGGTGCTGATCCTTAAAAAAAGTATCGGCGGGTACGTCGCCCAAGTTTCCGGAAATTCCACGAATGGCCAAGTTCATTTTTGCCAGTTTGTAGGTGGTTGTGGTATATTCCTGTCCGTAAATGGAAATATCTCTGGTGTTGCCCTTGTGGCTTTCCACAAACTTTATGGATTGCACAAACATACCTCCAGAACCACAACAAGGATCGTATATCTTCCCTTTGTAAGGTTCTAACATGGCAGCCAATAGGTTTACGATACATTTAGGGGTGTAGAATTCTCCACCGCCTTTTCCTTCGGCAGCTGCAAATTTTCCCAAGAAATATTCATACACACGGCCAACGATATCTTCCTGCTTATCAGCAACGGTATCAATATTGTTAATGGTATCGAGTAGGGCAGAGAGTTTGCTGCCATCCAATCCCAAACGCGAGAAATAATTATCGGGCAATGCACCTTTTAGTGCTGCATTATTTTTTTCGATGGTAGCTAAGGCTGTGTCAATTTTTATGGCAATATCATCCTGCTTGGCATGTTGCATTACATGGCTCCAACGCGCTTGTTCTGGTAAAAAGAACACATTTTTCATGGTATAAAATTCTACCATCTCTAAAAACTGCTCTTTTCCTTCAGCTATTAGCTCTGCTTTTCGCTCTTCGAACTTATCACTGGCAAATTTCAGGAATATCAAACTCAACACAACGTGCTTGTATTCCGACGATTCTACCGTTCCCCTCAATTTATTGGCCGAATCCCAAAGGGTTTCTTCCATACTCTTTCCATTTCCGTTCTTTTGGGCCATCTATACTATCTTATTGTTTATTTAAATTTGGACTTTGCAAGGTAAGTAAATTGAAACAAAAAAGGCTTTGCCAAAGCTGCCAAGTTTAATCTATTTGATATTTTCTTCAGTTTTTGAGGATAACGGAGTACTTCTAAGTTGTAGAATATAAAAGGGATGAAGTTTTATTCGTGTTATGGCTTATATTGTAGTGCAATAGCGTAATGCATTTATTGCTTGGCAATACTTGCCATACTGTATGGTATTGCTGGGCTTGGTCAATTAAAAGAGTATCTTGTCTTTATTATGATATTGATAGATCACGTTTTTAAGTTTTAATTATTAAAAACGATTGCCGACTCGTTTGCCGATTCAAATTTTATCACCTAGTGGATTTATAACTAGTTGTTTAGAGTGTGTTTGTAGCCGATTGCAGACTTTTTTTTCTAATAGAAAAATAAAAAATAAGTTTCCTAAAATTAAGGAGCGAAAATTAGTACGTCTGGTATAACCAGTTTGTATGGCTTAACTGGTACTACCATTATCATAGAATCATTAAATATAAGAAAGACCATCTTGCTGAATAAAGGTATTTATCTACCTTTACATATATAAAATATTGCGTTACCGAAGTTTCTCTAGAGATAAAACGACCAATTTTATGCAATCAGAGAAATGGACGAGTGAACGCACCAGGAATTGGTGTGTTCCCTTGTTTGTTATGCTGATTGCAGGTGCTTGGTCGTACCTTTCTGCGGTATAATAATATAGGGGACATGCCTCTTTTTATTTTGGGATAGAAGTGACTCTTAATCCCAAAATGATATGAAACCAATATCTCTAAAAATCCACGAGAAATTATCTCACCTTTCTCAAGAACAAATCAATGATCTTTGCCACAGATATGAAGCTGGAGAAGTAAATAAAGGTTTAATAAAAGAGTTTGAAATTGATACTTACATTTCTGGTTTGGTAAACCTTTTACCGCCAAAAATGACTAGTGAGAATTGTGTTCATTGCAAAAAAACGCTTTGGGTACAGCGATCGAAACCAAGTTCTTATTCTAAAAATACATTTTGTCTGGAATGTGGTCATGAAAGCTCCTGGACCTGCAGATGCGATAATTGTAAAGAATCAGAGCGCTTAGAGCAAGAGCAAAGAACTCAGAAAGTTCAAAAATTAATCAAGAGTCGGTTTAATCCGCCAGAGGCTAAACGACAATTGGTTGATGTAAACAACGAGGAGTTAATTTATCTTTCAGCTTTTATTAGAGCAAGCGATACGGAGAGTTCTTTCTCGGATATTAGTTTCCATAACAGCTCTTTTAAGTTATCACCTAACAAGTACTTCGATCAAGAAATTATTAATTTTTTAATCGATGCTTCTCTTATATTTATGGTCTCCATACCTGAATATTATAACGAAACTATTGAATCAGAATCTGATTTAGATAATATTGATTTATTTGTCAGTCATTATGCACTGAACATCACTGATGATAGATTCGATGAAATAGGCATATGGAATAGTCTATATTATCCCCAATGTAGAAAAATCTCTGAAGAACAGCTCAGAAATGTTTGGAAGAAGATTGCATCGCATGAATGTTTGGAATATGTGATTTGTATGGTAGAAGATATTGGTATAAATTATTGGTACACTGATAAACATTTACAGCATATCAGAGAAATAGTAAAGAATTTCTCCGTCAGCCAGTTTTATTGCATGTTTTTTAGTTGCCTAAAAACAGGACTTATAATCAAACAAAAAATCATTGGAGCGGAAGAGAGACTTTGCATAAAAGTATAGTCTATACTTTAAATAGATCGGAAAGAGCTACAAGTAATGCTTGGGAGATTGGTAAGTATAACAGAAACCAAAACACAAAACGTTCTACTATAAGTGAAGTTTTCTTTAATCTCTTTTTGAAAATTGACCAAGCTGGTTTTTATGAGTGTCCTGCCACTTTTCAATGTGAAAATGATAATAAGACGATTTCCAAGACTGACAAACAGCAAGAAAATAAGGAGTTTAGGAGTATAAAGAATATTGTTGAAGGTTTTGATGATGTCCCCCAATTTGAATAGATCTTAGGGGTTGATTACACTAAAAAAGAAAAGCTATGTACAGTCTAGATGAATTATTGGAAGGAATAAATGAAACTAATATTCATGAGGAATTATTATGGGGAGATCCTGAAGGGAATGAGGAGTGGTAGGATGGCTACGAAACGTGTATAAACCGAGGAGCTTTGAAAACGGAAAAAATGTGTTTATAGTAATATATTGGTAGTTGTTTTGTGAAATTTCGTACAACTTTAGAAGATATAAGAATAGAATAAATCATTTTAATTTAAAATCTCAGAAGCTTTTTTTTTTTGATATTATTCTAGTTTTTAATTATTAATACTATTTAAAATGATCATACAATATTGCTCTGATCTGCATTTGGAGTTCCCAGAGAATGAAAAGTTTCTTAGGACGAATCCTATAGAATCTATCGGCGACATCTTGATTCTCTCTGGTGACATTGTTCCTTTTGCTATTATGGATAAATATTTATGGTTTTTCGAGGATCTTTCCAGTAAGTTTAAACAGATATATTGGATTCCGGGAAATCATGAATATTATTATTCAGATATATCCAGTCGTACGGGTGCCTTAAATGAAAAGATTCTTCACAATGTATCATTGGTAAACAACCTTTGTATACAGCATGATGATATTACGTTCATTTTCTCTACTCTATGGTCTAATATCAGCGACCACAATCAATATTTTATACAGAATAGACTTTCTGATTTTGTTGTCATAAAGAATCAGGATAGGTTATTTCTACCTCTTGATTACAACAAGATGCACAGAGAATCGATCGATTTTATTAAAAGCGCACTTAATCATTCTACGACAGATCTTACAGTAGTAGCAACGCATCATGTGCCTACTTTTCTGAATTACCCTGAACAGTATAAGGGTGATATACTTAATGAAGCTTTTGCTTCCGAACTCTTTGAGCTCATCGAGTCGTCTAATATCAATTATTGGATTTTTGGGCATCATCATTCTAATATAAACAATTTCACTATTGCTAATACGCTGCTTCTTACTAACCAATTGGGATATATTAGAAATAATGAGCATCATTTGTTTAAAACAAGTACAATTAATGTTGCAAATTTAAAATAATAAACCTATAATTGCACGATAAACTAATAAGGTTTATTGTGCAATTTTAAGTTTAGTCATCTAACATGAAGGACATAGAGAAATATTTGCAGGAAATATTAGGTGAGTTAATAGGTGTAGAGAGGCTCCCTGAAAATCAGTTGAATACTATGCCACTTTATATATATCATGCTTATAATATATATAAAACGACCTTGTTGAATCGGGCTGTTATATTGGTTGAGAATAAGAATATTGATGATTTTAGGATTTCACAAGCAGATAAACATATTGAACTTTTGAGAAATGCGTTCAATAAGCCTGTTGTGCTCGTATTAGCTCAATTAGCCTCCTATAATCGCTTACGATTAATCGATAAAAGAATCAACTTTATTGTACCAGGTAAACAACTCTTTATTCTTGACTTAATGATGGATCTTCGAGAATCTTTTGCTCCTTATAAAAAACAAAACAAAGAGAATCTTACGCCTTCCGCTCAGTTGATTGTGTTATATCATATTCTGAATAAAAACGATTTAAATGCGATAAAGAATCTTTCTTTTAAAGACTTGGCTGAGAAATTGGGGTACTCGTCAATGGCGATAACCAAAGCTGTTGAAAATCTGAAACAACTTGGCTTGATCGAAGTTCAGGGGCTTAAAGAGAAGAGAATCAGTTTTGTGTATGATAGGATTGATTTATGGAATAAGATGAAGGAGAATGGATTCTACTGTGATCCTGTTCTTAAGAGAGTTTTTGTTGATGAGATTCCACATGATACAAAACTTCTGGGAAGCAATGAGTCTGCTCTTGCTGAATATTCAGATATGAATCCTTCAAGACAGTTGTTCTTTGCCATTGAGAAGAATGCTTATTATGCTTTACAAAAGAGAAATAAGCTTATGAATGAGAATAAATACGAAGGGCGATATTGTTTGGAGGTTTGGAAATATAACCCCTTAACACTCGCGGAGGTTTTTAACAGGCATCCTAAGATTGTCGATCCGCTTTCTTTGTTTATCAGTTTTATGGAGGATAGTGACGAGCGTATTCAAATGGCCTTAGAACAAATTGAAGAGAAATATTTATGGTAAGAGGAATAGATATATTTAAAGAATATTTTAAAGATTTTAGTGGTAACTATATCATCATTGGTGGTACGGCTTGCGATATCCTTATTGAAGAGGCAGGGTTCACACCAAGAGCAACTAAGGATATCGATATTATCTTAATTGTAGAGGCTTTAAGCAAAGAATTTGTAGTTCAATTTTGGGAATTTATAAAGGAAGGGAATTATAAGCAACGCGAAAAAGGGGAGGGTGATCGTAATTATTACAGGTTCATAAAGCCTGAAAATAAAGGATTCCCTTATCAAATTGAACTTTTTTCTAAAACTCCTGATCATCTTGATTTAGATGGAGAGCCATATCTGACTCCCATACCTACAGATGCTGAACTTTCCAGTCTGTCTGCCATTTTAATGGATGAGACATATTACAAGTTCACTCTTGATAATAGCGAAGTGAAGGATGAAGTGAATATTGCCAATACCATTGCCCTTATTTGCTTAAAGGCTCAGGCTTTACTCGATTATATCGAGAGAGCTGATAAAGGAGAAGAGGGTAATTCTAAGCATATAAATAAACATAAGGCAGATATGTTACGTCTAACACTTCTTCTTGCTCTTGATGAAAAAATAGAAATTCCAGATGCAATCAATGAGAATTTAAAGAATTGTCTTGAAATAATGTATAGCGAGCCTCCTAGTAAGGATATTTTTAAGAATATGGGGATTACAATTTCTCCAGATGAAGTAATTGAGCAATTTAAAAAGGTTTTTAATTTATAGATTAAACGCTTTCTATAATGTAATTTTCACTTTGCATATATATATTGAAGGAAATTCCGGTTTCTTAATTGTGTTGATCGTGACAAATAAGAAGGGAAAATTTGGATCTGTTTAATTTCGTGTAAACCAATGAGGCCTAATAATCAGTCAGTTAATAAGTGATGTAAACCGTGTAAACCCTACATGTTAACCGTAAGGTGTTGATGATTAGATTATAATGCGCTTGGTTTACAGGTTTACACAGAAAATTGCAATACTTATATAGTGTAGAAATTATTTAAGGAATTACATCATCCAAAATCATTGAAAAGTTCACGGTATATTCGAAACTTCTGTGAAAACTTGGTAAAGTTTACGTTATACTTGAAACTTTTTTAGATGGAATGAGCTATTTTCTCATGTCTTAGAGACTTCTTGAGTACTATTTATTAATAGATCAACTTTAAATTAGAACCGGAATGTTTGCGAATCTGTTTGCGAACAACAAAAAAAGCGCCCACGGTGGAAGCCCGTAAACGCCTTATCTTCAATGTGGAGAATACCGGAATCGAACCGGTGACCTTTTGACTGCCAGTCAAACGCTCTAGCCAACTGAGCTAATCCCCCAATAGGAGTGCAAATATAGATGAAAATTAAACATCTCAAAATATAAATAGAATCATTTTTCACCAAACCCTAACATTTTTCAGTTAGGTACGTAAAAAACAAGTAGAGTGAAGAATTTATTGCAGTTCAAAATTGTTTGTCAATAGACAATTGATTGGTAGCAATGTATAGTGTGTGTATAGGTAGGATGAGTACGAACACAGTAGATTCTTCACTCTACTTTTGTGTAATTTCTAATTTAGATTGTCTATAAAGAAAAAATCGACTAAATTTATAGTTCATTTATACACAGAGGTTTTATCCAACTTTAAATTACTGCAAACTTCCTATCTTAAATATAAATTTTCAATCGTTTACGATCTGGGAATCAAATTTATTGCGTAGGAAAATTAGTTTGCTTTTAATTTTTATATCTTTATGCCTCGAATTGATTTTTGAATCAAAAAGCATTTTGATTATAAAATTGAATTACTTAGTTTTAAGCGCTGAAATTAAAAGAAAATTAAAAGAAGATTATGGAAGTTAAGAAGTCACCAAAAGCAGATCTTGAAAATAAGAGAGGTCTTTTTCTTGAGATTGGTCTGGCTCTTACTCTTGCCTTTGTGCTTCTTGCATTTGAATGGAGTGTAGATTCTAGCGAAGCTACTGGCCTGCAAGATCAACAAGAAATGGAGGCAGAGGAGGAAATGATTCCTGTTACCAGACAAGAACCTGTTAAGCCACCACCACCACCACCACCAGCTCCTAAAGTTGCTGACGTTTTAAACATTGTTGATAACGAAGAGGAGATTGAGGATGAATTAGAGATTGAAGATTCGGACGCTGACATGGATGAAGAAATTAAAATTCAGGTTGTAGCAGAAGAAGAAGAGGAAGATGAAGCACAAGTTTTTGTGATTGTAGAGGATATGCCTGAATTTCCAGGAGGAGCTCTTGAACTACAAAAATGGATTGCAAAATCTGTTAAATATCCTGTTATCGCACAGGAAAATGGTATTACTGGTCGTGTGTTTGTAACTTTTGTTGTAAACAAAGTAGGAGCGGTAGAGCAAATTCGTGTTGTTCGTGGAGTGGATCCATCGTTAGACAAGGAAGCTGTGCGTGTGATTGGTGATATGCCAAAATGGAAGCCAGGTAAGCAGCGTGGAAAAGCTGTAAAGGTATCTTATACTGTACCTATTAACTTCCAATTGCAATAAAACAAATCTATATTTTTTTAGATAATAAAGGCTCTGATTTTTCAGAGCCTTTTTTTATGGTATAATCGCTGTTGCTTTCTCGAATATTGTTTATTTTTGCGCGATAATTTCCGTACTTTGTTATTGGTATTCGTTTTAAGCTTAAATTTTTTGATTTGGCTTATCCGGAAAGATGGTTAAATAAAGGCAATTAAGCCTTTGTTTTTTGTAAATTGATTAAATGGGAGAGAACCTTATATTAGATAAAGAAGTAGAGAAAGCTATTTTGATCGGTGTTATCGATAAATCAAAAAATATGACCGAAGGTTTGGTTCGCGAGTATCTTGATGAACTAGATTTTCTGGCTTTAACTGCTGGAGCAGAAACGGTGAAGCGTTTTACGCAGAAGATGGATTATCCAAATCCGAAAACATTTGTTGGAGCAGGGAAATTGGATGAAATTCTTGATTATTTGGAAAGTAATAAGGATATTCGATTAGTGATTTTTGACGATGAATTGTCACCATCACAGCTTCGAAATATAGAGCGGGTGTTGCAACGTAAGGTGCTCGATCGAACAAATTTAATTCTAGATATATTTGCAAGTCGTGCTCAAACGGCTAATGCGAAAACTCAGGTGGAGTTAGCACAATATCAGTATTTACTTCCTCGCTTAACAAGAATGTGGACTCACTTAGAGCGTCAGCGTGGAGGTATTGGTATGCGTGGACCTGGTGAAAGTCAAATCGAGACCGACCGTAGAATTATTTTGGATAAAATATCCAAACTAAAAGAAGATTTGGTTAAGATTGATAAACAAAAGGCAACACAGCGTAAAAATCGTGGCAAAATGGTTCGTGTAGCTTTGGTTGGATATACCAATGTTGGGAAATCTACTTTAATGAACATGATTAGTAAATCGGAAGTATTTGCAGAGAATAAACTATTTGCAACTTTAGATACTACTGTTCGCAAGGTAGTAATTCAAAATGTTCCGTTTTTATTGGCCGATACTGTTGGTTTTATTCGAAAATTACCTCATAATTTGGTGGAATCTTTTAAATCGACATTAGATGAAGTGCGCGAGGCAGATGTAATTTTGCATGTGGTAGACATTTCTCATCCTAATTTTGAGGATCAAATTAAGGTGGTGAATGAAACTATGTTGGAAATAGATAAGCGAGAAAAACCAACATTCTTGGTTTTTAATAAGATTGATGCTTTTACTTACGTGAAAAAAGATGAGGATGATCTTTTGCCTAAAACAAGAGAGAATTACAGCTTAGAGGAATTAAAGCAAATGTGGATTGCAAAAGGGGATACTCCTTGTTTGTTTATTTCTGCAATTCATAAGCAGAATGTGGAAGAGTTTCGCGAAGTAGTTTACGATGTGGTGAAAGAAATTCATTCAGCTCGATTCCCATATAATAACTTTTTATATCAGGATTACTCCAATTTAATGGATTAAGAGATACGGAAGGATTTCAGTCGTGAAGTTATTCTGCGAATGCTAATTGGATAATTTTAACGCGCACTATTCGCAATATAAAATAAAGGCCAATGAATTTGTTTTCATTGGCCTTATTTATAGAGTGTTATACTAGTTTGTTTTTCGCGAGAAACTCAGCAATTTGAACTGCATTTGTTGCGGCTCCCTTTCGAAGGTTATCCGAAACAATCCAGAGGTTTAAGGTATTTGGATTGGAGAAATCTCTACGAATTCTGCCAACAAATACTTCATCTTTTTCATGAGCATATTTAGGCATTGGGTATTCGTTCGTTTCCATATTATCCTGAACAATTACACCTTCTGCTTCCGAAAGAATTTTTCGAACTTCAGCCAAATCAAAATCATTTGCAAATTCGATATTTACAGATTCAGAATGGCCTCCAACTACTGGTACTCTTACAGCAGTAGCAGTTACTCTGATGCTATCGTCTTTTAATATTTTTTTGGTTTCGTTCGATAATTTCATTTCTTCTTTTGTGTAACCATTATCGGTAAATACATCACAATGTGGAAGACAATTTTTATCTATTTCGTAAGGGTAGGCCATTTCTCCTTTTTTCCCACTTCGCTCATTTTCTAACTGAGTAACGGCTTTAACACCAGTTCCAGTAATTGATTGATAGGTTGAGATCACCAAACGTTCCATTTTATATCGCTTATGCAAAGGAGCAAGAGCAACTACTAATTGTATGGTTGAGCAATTCGGATTGGCAATAATTTTGTCTTCTTTAGTTAAGTCGACAGCATTTATTTCCGGAACAACCAACTTTTTGTCCTTATCCATTCGCCAAGCCGATGAATTATCGACAACAGTAGTTCCTACTTTAGCGAATTCAGGAGCCCATTTTAAAGAAGTGTCTCCTCCTGCAGAAAAGATTGCAATTTGTGGTTTTAAATTAATTGCATCTGTCATACTGATAACTTTGTATTTTTTTCCATTAAATACAACTTCCTTTCCTATAGATCTTTCACTGGCTACAGGGTATAATTCACTAATCTGAAAATTTCTCTCCTCCAGAACCTCCAGTATTTTCTGACCAACCAGACCGGTGGCGCCAACAACTGCAATTCTCATAACATAACTTGGTTTAAATTGTTGATTATAAATTGGATTATAGTTAAATTAGCCTTTTAATCAAAAAGCAAATCAAATTTAAAAGGATTTTTCCATGAAAAAAACTCTTTCCCTTAAATTGTTTTTATTCCTGTTTCTGTTGAACAGTTATTGTTTATATGCCGATGATATATGGAAAACTGATTTCACTAATGATGTTGGCAAAGGTTATTGGGGAAGTAGTTTCGATATGGGCGGAATTACGGATTGGTTTTTGGATATTTCCAATTGTACGCTTTCTGATGACGAAGATTATCTAAAAGTGGTAGCAACTAGTGGAGGCCGATTAGAAGCTAAGGATATTGACGGCGAGGCGACTTGGAAAAGTAAGGTGATTGATATTTCTGATTTTACAGATATATCGATCTCCTTAGTCCTTGCTGAAACAGGCAGTTCGACAAGCGCGAGTAAATTTGCGAAAGCTTACTATGTTTTAGATGGTGCTGAGGAGATACTGTTGGAAGGTAATGGGGATAATGTGGGTAATTGGGGGAGTGTAAATGCAAGTCAGTCAGGTTTAAATGGCAATAGTTTAGAGATTGTTATACGGATAAATAACCCGAATGCTGGTGATTTGGTTTACGTAGATGAGATTGTAGTTAGTGGAAATCCTGTAGTTCCCGAAACGGATAAATTGACTCGTTTATACGCTTCTGAGAATTTTGTGGATCCAGTGCAACTTGGCACTAGTTGCAATGAAAAGGAAAAAGCTTTGCCTTTTTTCCGATTTGTTGTTGATGAAACAGCAGCTGCTGCTGATGGTTTCCCTACTAAAATAGCAGGAATGACCTTTTATAATTCAAATCCCGAAAAGGGAATGAATTGGAAGGAGTGTATTGGCGGACTTTGTTTGTATTTAAATGGAATAGAGATAGTTCCGCAAAATATAATGTGGGATCAAGATTCTATTTTATTGAATTTTAAGGAGGATCAGATTACCATCCCCGATGCCGAAAAAATGGAATTCGAACTACGAATTTATTTGAATGCCAATCATTCATTGCGAGATGGGGAAACGCTGCAATTAAATTGCATGGAGGCAGGGAAAGGTTTTACAACTTTTGTTTCGGGTTCTGGTTTTAATTCAGCTATTGATGAATTTCATTCTGCAGTTCACCAAATAGAGGTGCTTGCCACACGAATGATCTTCTCTGAGTGTCCAGATCATCTTATTCGAAATCGAGATTTTTCCATTTTAGTAGCTGCGGTGGATGATTTCAATAATGTAGATTTGGATGCCGTTCATGCAGTAAGTTTGTCTTTGGAGAAGGGTACTGGTAATCTAGAGTCTTTGAATGGGTTTCAGAATTCATTGGTAAAAGGGGAAGCATCTTTTTACTCCTTAAATTATTCGCAGCCGGAAATCATCAACTTGGCTATTACTAATGCTGCATTCGCAAAAACTATTTCGGAGGATATATTGGTTGAAAATACTTTCGAAACGGATGTAAATAGTCACAATTCTTATGTTGCAGATTCTACTATTTCTTCTTTTCAGACTAAAAAAGAGAAGGCTGTGGAGGTTTTTCGTTTTTCTGTACAGGATGCTGGAAAGGATAATGCTCCAACTATTCTTAATCAGATTAGATTTATTGGATCCAATAAAAATCAAGTAAATTGGAAGAAATGTATCGAAAAGTTTATTGTAAAGAATAAGGGAGAGGAGTTGAATTCGGAGTTTTTGATGGCGGAGAATTATCTGGATATTCAATTTCCGGAAACTGAATTAGCTAGAGTAATAGAGAGTGAAGAAACGAGTCAATTTTCTGTGTATTGCTTTTTAAAAGAAGGAAAAACTGTGGATGGTTCTTTATTTCAAATGGAAATAGATTCTTTACATGCCGGATGGATTGTTTCTGATCTTGGTAGTGGATTAAAAACACAATTTACGGGCAATTTAGCTGGACCTGAATTTACTTTTGAGGTAGTAGCAAAAGAAATGTCCTTTACAAGTATTCCTAAATCAGTAAATTACAAGGAGGATTTTAGCATCCTGGTTCAGCTGATGGATAGTTTGGGAAATGTTGATACAAACTCTGAATTTGAAATAGCGCTTTCTCTGGCTTCAGGAAGCGGAGAGCTTAGCTCCGAAAATTTGAAAATGTCTAGTAGTAATGGGAGTTTTAATTGGGAGCATTTGAATTATAGCGAAGCTGAAAATTTCACTATTCAGGCGGAATGCGACTATTTTCCAACCATACTTAGTGATAATATATCTGGTACCGATAAAACCTCTCTAATTGTTCCTGCTAGCTCTATTTTGTCAACCACACTAAGTTCTTTGGCGACATCTGAAAAGAAAGCTATCCCTGTACTTAATTTCAAAATATTGGATGCTGCAACACATGATAATTTACCAACAATAATTTCCAGTTTAAAGTTCTATAATTTATTTCCCGATGGTTATTTTTCTTGGGAGCAGCATATTTCTGGAGCTGTATTACTATTCAATGGTAATATTCTTGCTTCTACAGCTACTGTTAGTGAAGATTGTATAGAGTTTACTTCATCAAAAGGAGTATTGGACTTGCAAAATAATGGTGAATTAAATCTTACTTTAGCGATTTTTTTTAGAAAAGGGCAACTTCCTGATAATGATTATTTTCAGGTAGGAATACCAAAGAATCATGAATGGAAATGTGTTGAAAGTGGCTCTAAAATACAGGAGACTTTACCAGAAGAAATTGTATCTGAAATTTATTCTATAAGTGTTCAGGCGAGTCAACTGTCATTTGCTTCAAGTCCTTTCGGGATTACTAATTCCCAGGAGAAGTTCAGTCTAAAGATTGTAGCTTGCGATGCGTTTAAGAATATCGATAAAGATGCTGTTGCGTCTGCCGATCTTCGTCTTTTGAATGGAAATGGGGAAATAATTGTACCAAATAACAATTTACCATTAAAAAATGGGATGGTGACTATCGACTCTGTTCAATATTCTGGAACAGAAAGATTTGAGTTAACGACGGAGTCAAATTTGGAGCCCGATTCTATTAAAATTCTGCTTGGCCCGGATGACTTAGGTATTTGTGAAGATTTTGAGTCGAAGAGCCTCGAAAATTGGATGAACACAAAAGATTGGATGGTTTCTTCCTATTTGCCAATTAAGGGAGATTACTCTTTAAAGCACAATTTATCGGAAGAGTATGGAAGGAGTTTCATTTCTAAATCTCTATCTGATTGTAATCCGAATGCAAGCGCAATTAATTGGCAATTCATTATTCGAAATGGAGATTGGGATCCAAGCTCAGGGAATAAATTTGCATTTCATGTGTTGATGGATAATCTCGATCCTGAAAAAGCTACAAGTAAATATTCAGTTGGTGTAAATCAAACCGGAGCTGGTGATTTTCTTAGTTTATGGAGTTTAGATCAGGATCAAAAACTGCAGGTACTTTTGGTATCGAGTTTTAATTGGAATGAAAATGAATCGCTTGCCATTTGGGTTTCCTATTCACCAAATGGCGTTTGGGAAATGCGATACAATCGATTAGGCATTAAGGAAAATTGGATATCTGCAGGGCGTGTTGCTTCCGAAGTAGATACAAGGCAAAACGAATGGTTTTCGGCTTTAGATTTTACTTTCGAAACGGCATCTAGAGCTGGAAATTTATGGTTGGATGATTTACAGATTGAAGCTATTAATACGGCTCCATTTTTAAAGTCATACGAAATTGTGGGTGCCGATTCCTTGCTTTTGGAATTTTCGGAGCAACTCGATTTCCCAAAATCTTCAGAAAGTAAAAATTTTGCACTGAAAAATGCGAATGGGCTTTCTTGCCAACTAAAGGTTATGCCAGGACTTGCCCCAAATTATTTACTTCTAATTTTGGATAATGAATTAAAAACAGGCGATTATTTGTTAGAGCTTTTCAATATTACCGACCTTAAGGGAGCAGTGTTGAAAAAGGAATCCATTCATTTTGGATATTTTGCACCTGCAACTATTCATGATGTAATTATCAACGAACTAATGGTCGACGAAACACCTTCTGCTGGTCTTCCAGAGTATGAGTATATCGAATTGTATAATGCTAGCGAATATCCAATAGCTGTTAAAAACTGGATTTTAAAAGTAGGAGAGAAGGAAGCTGTTTTAACTCCGGATACTATTCCGGCGAAAGGGTATTTAATTCTGTGTGCTAATGCTGGGCTTATGGAATTCAGTTCGTTTGGTGATGTATTGGGAGTTAGTGGTTTTCCGGGTTTAACAAATTCCGGAGGAACAGTTGAAATTCAATCGGATGCTAGAGTACTTATTGATAAGCTAAGTTATTCGGATACATGGTATTTGTCCAACCAAAAATCGGACGGAGGTTGGTCCTTGGAACGAATAGATCCTAAAAATACTTCGTGGCAGGAAAATAATTGGATGGCTTCTGTAAACGAGTTAGGAGGAACTCCGGGTACAACTAATTCTATTTATGCTGAAAATCAAGACATTGTCACTCCTAGTATTGAATTATGTAAGTGTATTTCAGCGAATGGTTTACAACTTGTTTTTAGCGAACCAATGGAAAGTGTGGCTATGTTTAACTTAGCTAATTTTCAAATTTCACCAGATTTAATTCACCCTAAAGAAATAATTCAGATCGATTTATCGGGTAGGGAATTTCAATTGTATTTTAAAGAAGATTTTATTGTAAATAGTCAATATCGACTCATTTTTACAAATGAAATTAAGGATTTAGCAGGAAATATTATATCCGTTAAAGAGTGTGATTTTTGGGTGCCAGGTTTGCTTTCGGAAGGAGATTTGGTGATTAATGAAGTCTTGTTTAATCCTTATCCCGATGGATCGGATTATGTGGAGATTGTAAATATTTCGGATAAGGTAATTGATTTATCGAAACTTAAATTAGCCACCCGAACTGAGAATTTTGAGTTAACTGGTTTAGTTACTGTTTCGGAGCAATTTTTACTCCCCAATGAATATTTATTGCTCACCGACGACACCCTAAATATTCAACAGAATTACGCTACTTGTAACTCAGTCGCTTTTTGTCAACTTAAATCTTTCCCTTGCTTTTCGGATAAAACTGGACGGGTGGTTCTTATTTCAAATGATGAATTGATTGATGAGTTTGCATACCATGAAAATATGCATTTTGAATTATTAGCATCTAAGGAAGGTGTCTCTTTGGAAAGGATCAATCCAAATGGGGAAACGAATAGTGAAGCCAATTGGCAATCTGCGGCGCAAAATGTTGGCTTTGGTACTCCTGGATTACAAAATTCGGTTTATAATAGCACCAATAGTTTTACTTCTGAAATAAGTTTGGTTCCACAAGTGTTTACTCCAGATAATGATGGTTTTGATGATCGTTTGCTAATTCATATTCATGTAGATGATGATGCTTACCTAACTACGGTTCGGATCTATAATTCAATGGGGATTGAAATCCGAAAATTAGCGAACAATTTGAATTTAGCCAACGAGGATTCTTTATTTTGGGATGGATTAACTTCGCAAAAAGAAAGAGCTCCAATAGGAATATATTTAGTGTATATCGAATTATTTAGTCCAAATGGGAAACGCAAAATTTTTAAGGAGTCCTGCGTGTTAGGTGGAAAATTCAATTAAATAATTAAGAATAGCTCGGCATTAGGCGAATGTAAAAAAAAACAGCTATTGATAATTTGTATTATTTTTTGTAACTTAATGATGCTTAGGGTATTTGGGTGGAATAATTTAGAAGTAAAATGTTTTAAAATTGCTTTAAGCGATAGCTATTAATTAATGTAGTGGTTATTTGATGGTAAAGTTAAGGGGAATCAATTGATTCCCCTTTTATATTATATCGAGTCGGTTTTGATGTTATGCAGATTACTGGATCGTTTGTTTTTTTGCACATAGTTCATTATCTGAACATCAAATTTTGACTTGTCATCATTCAAAAATTTTATCCGTAAAGGGATAAAAAATAGATGCTTTTTAATTGAATCCTGATTAATCTTCATATCGTAAAAACGAGTGGCATCTTTTTCTGTAGTAACAATTATTTTATTTTCACCTTCCAGTTTTTCAAATCGAGAATGGATCATTTCAATATCTTTAGAACCGAATGAGTAGTGGTCAGGGAATTGCACCTCTTCTACCGAATGCGAGAAGTTTTCGAGGTATTCTCGTAAAGGTTTTGGATTGGCTATACCAGTTACTAAAAGAATCGAAAAATTCTCTTTTCCCCATTCTTCATTAATAATATTGATTGCATCGTTTTTAAAAACGGGTACTAAATTTCCGTAATTAAGACAGGTAAAATATAAGGATTGAAAGGGGAGAAGATCTAATTCTTTCACAATTATTCTTCTATCAATAGGAGTCATATCCTCCGGAGATTTACTTACAATAATAATATTGGCTCGATCTTTCTCACTTGCACTTTCGCGTAGCCTGCCATACGGCATTATAAAGTCTTGGGTAATAGGCCGATTATAATCTATTAATAAAACCGACAAACCAGCTTTTATAGATCGGTGTTGAAAGGCATCATCAAGTAGAATTGCGGCCAAATCGTTACCATGTTCCGATTGTAGCAGGTTTTTCACGCCATTTACTCTTTTCTTATCTACCGAGACTAAAATATCCGGAAATTTTCTTTTAATCTGCATTGGTTCATCACCAATCTGATAGGAGGTAGAAGAGGCATCGGCAAGTAAATATCCTTTTGATTTTCGTTTATATCCTCTACTAAGTGTAGCTATTTTATAATCATCTTTAAGTAAGGTAATTAAGTATTCGATGTGAGGTGTTTTTCCGGTTCCGCCAACGGTAATATTTCCAACCGATATGATAGGGATTTTAAATTCAGTGCTGGATAGTAGGTTGAAATCGAAAAGTAAATTTCGTACCGAAACAATCAACCCATATAGCAAACTAAGAGGGAAAAGTAGACTTTTCAGGATGGGGGATAGTTTTTTCATTCGATAATAAATTTGAAAGAGGTGAAAAGCCTAATTCGGATAAATTGCACGGTGTAGTTGAATATATTGCCTAAAATTACAGAAATAATTCAAATGATAATAATTTTCTTACAGCGGCAATTAAAAATCATGCATGCTAGGCATTTAAGATAGGAATTCGTTGCTTCAATTTATAATTTATAGATTGATATTTGTGAAATAGTTCGTTTCTAGATAAAAAAAAGATCTTCATTAAAATGAAGATCTTTTTTTTTAAAATCAAAATTATTTTTTTAGTGTAGATCGATTTCATAAGGAATACGAGCTTGAATTCCTCCAAATTGAATCAGATCTTGTGTTTTTTCGTAGGTGTTATAGAAGCTACCCAATTCATTTTTAAGAATACGAGTTTTTGCAGAACCAGTTAATTCTTCCACAATAGCTTCAATAGGATCTTTTAGTTTAGGAAGAGAAACAATTCTATAGTCTTCAACTCCCGATTTTTCTTTGGCTAATTGAATAGCTGTTTCCAATCCTCCTAAAATGTCAATCAAACCATTTTTTTGTGCATCCATTGCATTCCAAACTCTACCTTGAGCAACTTCATGTACTTGTTCAACAGTCATGTGTCTTCCTTCGGCAACGCGACTTAAAAAAGTATCGTACCCGTTGTTGATAATGTTTTGAACAATTTCTTTTTCGGTTGGTGTGAATTTTCTCGATGAAATAGGTAACATTAATGGGTAACTACCTCCAAAAGCAGCATGTTCATTAGTTCCGTAAGAATCGGTTGTTAAACCAAACTTCTCTCTTATTAATTCTTCACCCGAAAAGAATAAACCATAAATTCCAATGGAACCAGTAATGGTATTTTTATCAGCAACAATAGTATCTGCAGGACAAGCAATATAGTAACCACCCGATGCCGCCACATTCCCCATCGATGCAATTACGGGTTTTGCTTCTGTTGCTAATTTTACTTCTCTCCAAATAAAGTCAGACACATTTGCATATCCTCCTGGAGAGTTCACCCTTAAAACAATAGCTTTAATAGTTGAGTCAAGACGAGCTTCGCGAATTGTTTTAGCCAATTCAGGTCCTATGGCATTTTCGTTTTGCTCTAGGCCAATTGCGCCACTAGCATAAATAACTGCAATTTTATTTTTAGAAAATTTATAGTTTGCATCTGGTCCTTTTTCGTAATCGGCAGTACTTACAAGTCTTAATTTCTTGTCTTCCTTAATGTCGGATAATTTTCTTAGTTTATCTTCCATCTCATCTTCATAAATCACTCCGTCGATTAGTCCATATTTTTTAGCATCGTCTGCTTTTCTAATAGCAACTTCGTCAATTAGTTGATTTAATTTTTCAACCGAAATATTTCTTTCTTCGGATATTCCTTCCAGAAGTTGATTCCACATAGCACCAACATAAGCCATGGTTTGTTCGCGACTTTCATCACTCATATCATCGCGGAAATATTGTTCTGTTGCCGATTTGTATTTTCCAACCCGAATAACTTGAGCTTCAACTCCAATTTTCTCTAAAAACTTGCGGTAGAAAGTTCTTTCGCCACCCATACCCAAAAGAAACAAACCTGCTTCAGGGTTTAGAAACACACTATCGGCAACCGAAGTTAGATAATATGCTTTTTGAGAATGACCAAAGTTGTTGTAGCTAACTATAAATTTGCCACTTGTTTTAAATTCTTTTAATTTATTTCTTATTTCTTCGATGGATGCCATTCCTCCGAAATTTGCAGGAACATCTGTTACATTCAGGTAAATACCTTTTATTTTTTCATCTGTTTTGGCTTTTTCAATATTAGTAAGTATTGTGTTTAGGCCAATATTGGCATCTGCACTCATGGTTAAAAAATTGAAGTTGGCCATCGGGTTATCAGAACCACGATCGACTAATTGTTGATTTAACTTGATTTCCAGAATGCTCTTTTCTTTTATAGTGACAGGTTTATCGCTACCTGCAACCACTGCAGAAATGATAATTATTCCGAGAAATAGCAGTACAAAACCGCCAATAATAATTCCTAAAATGGAGGCAAAAGTAAATTTGAAAAAACTCTTCATATGAGATATATTTTTGTGGATATTTAATTAATAACTAATAATTATAGATTATGGTAAAATTAGATATAAACAAATATATTTAATTTAGTTGAGATGGACTTGGTGCAAGCTCTTATTTTCGATATTCATTTTGATATCGGGGTTTTCTTTGTTTCTTTTACCGATAAAACAAGAATTTCACATGGCGAGAGTATATTTTTTATTGGGAGGGAACCTCGATAATAGAGAGGAAATCCTTTCAGAGGCAATTTCGAGGATGAAATTGAGGATAGGAGAGTGCACAGCTAGTTCATTTATTTACGAAACAGAACCTTGGGGTTTTGAGCACGAGCAGAATTTTTTAAATCAAGTGGTTGTGATTGAAACCCGACTAGAAGGATTGGAAATATTGGATATTACTCAACAAATTGAGAAAGAATTAGGACGGGTTCGTAAAAAAAATCAGTACAGTGAAAGAACTATTGATATAGATATTCTTTTTTACGGTGATAAAATTATTGCTACCGATCGATTGGTGGTGCCGCATCCACGAATTCAGGAAAGATTATTTGCACTGGTTCCGTTACTCGATGTTGCGCCGGAATTCCTGCATCCTATTATAAACAAAAGCATAAAGGAACTACATGCAACTTGTTTGGATACAATGGAGGTAAAAAAGTTTAAGGAATAAAAAAAGGCTTGTTTTTACAAACAAGCCTTTTCAAATATACTATTTTAATTTATCCCAATTTTGCACCAAATGCAAGATCACCTGCATCACCACATCCAGGAACAATATATGATTTTGAATTTAAATCTTTATCAACAGCTCCCATCCAAATAGTGATATTCTCGTTAGGAAGTTTGTTTTTGATAAACTCAACACCTTCTTCACTACCAATTACGGCAACAATATGAACGTGTTTAGGAGTGCCTTTTGTAAGCATTGCTTTGTATGCTAGTTCCATAGAAGAACCTGTAGCAAGCATTGGATCAGCAAGAATTACAACTTTACCATCTATGGATGGAGAGGAAATGTATTCAAAATTAATTTTGAACTCACCATTGTCTGCATATTTTCTGTAAGCAGATATAAAGGCATTTTCCGATCTGTCGAAATAATTTAAAAGTCCGGTATGCAAAGGCAAACCTGCTCTAAGAATTGAAGCTACAACAACTTCGCACGAAGGAAGGTTTGTAAGTGATTCTCCAAGAGGAGTTTGTATCGAACTTTCACTGAAATCCAATTCCTTACTGATTTCGTAAGCAAAAATTTCTCCAACTCTTTCTAGATTTCTTCTAAAACGAAGAGGGTCTTTTTGAATGTTTATATCTCTGATTTCAGCTATGAATTGATTAAAAAGAGAGTTTTTTTCTCCTAAAGTATTGACCACCATGTTTATTTATTTAAAATTTAGCTGAGCGCAAATATAGCCATATTTCAAAAATATTAGACAAGGAATTGCTTAAAAAGTTGATAAGTCTAATTCATTCTAAATTAGGCCTTCGTCGGCGAAGCTAAAAAATTGATTATCTGCAATAATTAGGTGATCCAATACGGCGATACTCATTAGTTTTCCGGCTTCGCTTGCATTCTTGGTTACTTCTTTATCGGCTGCAGAAGGTTGTAGGTTACCCGAGGGATGATTGTGGCAAAGAATTAGGTTGGTTGCTCCTAAAAGGAGGGCATCTTTAAATACCAAGCGTACATCAAATACGGTGCCGGTGATTCCACCTGACGATACGTTTTTTATTTCGACTATTTTATTGGCGCGATTCAAGTAAACTACCCAAAATTCCTCGTGTCCTAAATCTTCTACATAAGGGGAAACAATTTCAAAAGCATCCTGACTGCAGGTAATTTTTTGTTTTTGCTTAGATGGAAAAGCTTTTTGTCTTCGTCCTAATTCCAAAGCCGAAATAATACTAATTGCTTTTGCCTCACCAATTCCGGGGATTTTTATTAAATCTTGAATAGTTTTTTTTGCAAGAATATTTAGGTCGTTATCGCAATTAGAAAGCATCGATTTAGATAGTTCGACTGCTGATTGTTTTCGGTTGCCACTACCAATGATAATTGCTAAAAGTTCGGCCGAAGATAAACTTTTAACGCCTTTATACATTAATTTCTCTCGGGGACGATCCTCTACAGCCCAATCTTTAATGCTTAATCTTTTATACTCATCCATTTTTTTCATGTATTATAACTTAATTAAAGTTATGAATATATATGAAAAAATCAAACGAGAGATTACTGCATGCCAAAAAAGGGTTCTCATGGAGAACCCTCTATTATAGAGTAGTAATTTCTTACTTACAGTTTGTTAACGTATAGAGCTAATTTCGACTTTAAGTTAGCCGCTTTGTTTTTATGAATTACATTGATTTTTGCAAGTTTATCTAACATTGCAGTAACCGTTGGTAATAATTCGTTAGCAGCTTCTTTATCAGTAGTAGCACGTAACTTTCTTACAGCATTTCTAGTAGTCTTCGCGTAAAACTTGTTGTGTACGCGTTTTGCTTCAGACTGTCTTATTCTTTTAATTGCAGATTGATGATTTGCCATCTCTTAAAGTTATCTAATTTATTTATCTTGGTAGTCCGTAGGGGAATCGAACCCCTGTTACCAGGATGAAAACCTGGCGTCCTAACCCCTAGACGAACGGACCATTATCTTTATTTTTGCGTAGCAAAGATAAGTTAAAAATAACTTGCTACAAATTTTTCGTAGTCCGTAGGGGAATCGAACCCCTGTTACCAGGATGAAAACCTGGCGTCCTAACCCCTAGACGAACGGACCATTTATTTTAAAGAGTTGCAAAGGTAAATCAAAATTTTAAATTTGCAAGCGTAATTCTTTATTTTTTTTCTTTCAAAAACTAAAGGAATAAAAGCAGTAATGGTGACCGCTATTTTTTTCTTTAGCGATGCAAAGTAAGAGATAATTCTTTGAATTGGCAATACTTTATTTGAAAAAAGATTCACTTTTTTTATCGAATAATTCTAACTGCTTCTTTCTTAGAATAAAGAGTGCTTAACGCCATTCAACAATTGTTCCTCTCGCACTATTTAAAAGGTCTTTCGGGATGATGTTTTGGATACTTTTAGCCAATAGATCGAGTAATTTATTTTTAGAATAATGACGAGAATATACCAAACTAACTTCCCGCAACGGATGCAAATTTGTAAATCTTTTAATTTGATTCAGCTTGTCTTTGGGTAAATATTGAGTAGCTAATTCAGGAATTAGGGTAAAACCTCCTTCTTTATCTACAATTTTCATCAATGTTTCTAAGGAATTGCTTTCAAACTCGAATGGTAATTCCTGATGTTGCAAATCGTGCATTTCACAAAGATTGATTACCTGATTTCGAAAACAGTGGCCATCGCCTAACATCCATATTTCCGGAGTTGCAATATCTTTAACCTCAATAATCGATTTTTTTAGCAGTTCATGATCCTTGTGTGCGTAAATCATCATCTCTTCGTAAAATAAGGGTCTTTCCTTTATTTTATCCTCTTTAGCAGGAGTAACAAATATGCCAACATCTATTTTATCCTTTATTAAGCTTTTTATAATATCTTCCGATACCATTTCTTCCACCTCTACCTTAATAGCAGGGTAGTTACGGATATAATCGCCGATAAACATTGGCAATAAAAAGGGGGCAAGTGTGGGAATAATACCAATCTTCAAGCTTCCTTCAATTGTATTTTTATGGTCGTTTATAATATCATTTATTTTCTTTGTATCTCCTAAAATAATTCGGGCTTGCTCGATAATAGCCGCACCAACATCGGTTGGGATAATTGGTTGCTTGCTGCGATCAAATATATTGATATCTAAAAATTCTTCTAGTTTTTTTATCTGCATACTAAGTGTTGGCTGTGTAATAAAACACTTGTCAGCAGCAGTGGCAAAATGGCGGTAAGTATCAACTGCAACGATATACTCCAACTGGGTAATTGTAATCATGTTTATTGAGTTTGGATTAAGGTTCAAATATAAAGATTATCTATTGGTTCATCAGCATTATTGATTTGATAGATGATAAAAAGTGTGGTAGATTTGGAATAGTAATTTAAACCAACAATTATTTTGTATTTCGTACGAAGGTTATAAACAGCTAAAGTAGCATACTTTACGAAATTATGGGTTACAAAAAATAATAGTTTGATAGTTTTTGTTATTTAAGTTTTATTAGATGTTTGGGTTTTGTAGCCGGGAATTTATTCCCGGCTTATTTCATATGATTATTATTTGTTTTTTAGTTGTCATATGGAACTTACCATGCTGAAATAATCATCTCCCTGTGTGTAGAAAGCTTTGTACATGGACGTTTCATATGATTATAATTTGTTGTTTAGTTGCCATATGGAACTTACCATCCTGGAATAATCATCTCCCTGTGTGTAGAAAGTTTTGTATATGGACGTTTCATATATGTAAATGAAGTACTTAGGTGTACTTTAACGAATTCGTAAGTGCCTGTAAGAAATCATTTGAGAATTCCATTTGTCCTACCTTCCTTTTATTTTTAATATTTTTTTTGAAGATGCTTCGCAAAAGCTTAATTATGAACCATTAGTGCAGATATGTTTTGTAGCACTAATGCTGAAAAACAGAAATTGAACTCAAAAAATATACTACTTTAGTCGGCGATTTAGAAAATATTAAAAACATCATAAAACCGATTAAAAAATGCACAAAGAGATCAAAATAGTTTCTTTTGAGGAAGCAGCAAAGGTGATTAAGTCTGGTGATAGAGTTCATTTGCACTCTGTTGCATTGGCTCCACACAAATTTATAAATGCAATGTGTGAAAGAGGTCGTAGAGGAGAAATTTACGATGTGTCTATTCAGCATCTTCATACCGAAGGTCCGGCACCATATGCTGACGCTGAGTTTGAAGGTATTTTTAATTTGGAATCTTTGTTTGTAGGTGCTAATGTTAGAAAGCAAACACAAGCAGGTTATGCTGATTACATTCCTGTTTTTTTGAGCGAAACTCAAAAAATGATTCGTCAAGGTATTCTTGACGTTAATGTAGCTGTTGTACAAGTAAGTCCTCCAGACAAACATGGTTATGTATCTTTAGGAACTTCAATAGATTGTTCTCTTGCTGCTGTTGAAACCGCTGATACGGTTGTAGCAATTATCAATCCAAATGTTCCACGTGCTTTCGGTGATGCATTGATTCCATTGAGTATGTGTGATGTGTTCTGTGAAGATAATTCTCCACTTGTTGAACATCACAATGCTCCTCTTTCGGATATCGAAATTGCTATTGGAAAGAATGTAGCAGGTATTATTCCTGATGGAGCTTGTCTTCAAATGGGTATTGGTGGTATTCCTAATGCTGTATTAGCTCAATTGGGTAATCACAAGAATCTTGGTATTCACACTGAGATGTTTGCTGATGGTCTTCTTCCATTGGTGGAGAGCGGTGTTGTAAATGGAATGAACAAGAAATTGGATAAAGGTAAAATCGTTGCTAGTTTCTTGATGGGAACTAAGGAACTTTACGATTTTGTTGATGATAATCCAGGAGTATTAATGATGGATGTTGGTTACACTAATGGTGTTGAGATTATCAGACAAAATCCAAAAGTGTGTGCTATCAACTCTGCTTTATCAATTGATATTACAGGTCAGGTTTGTGCCGATTCAATCGGAACAAAACATTACTCTGGAGTAGGTGGACAAATTGACTTTACTCGTGGTGCTGCGGCATCAGAAGGTGGTGTGCCTGTTATCGCTATGCCTTCAGTAACTGGTAAAGGTGTTTCTAAAATTGCGCCAACCCTTTTACAAGGATCAGGTGTTGTAACAACTCGTAACAATATGCATTGGTTTGCTACTGAGTATGGATGCGTGAACCTTTATGGTAAAACATTACAACAAAGAGCTAAGGCAATTATTTCTGTTGCTCATCCTAATTTTAGAGAAGAATTAGATCAGGCAGCATTCGAAAGATTTGGTAGCCACTATCACTTTGTTGCTAAAAAATACTAATACTATTCAGATATTCTGATAAAAATAAACGAGGCCTTTTACGAGGCCTCGTTTTGCATTTAGCAATAGCCAAGTCGAAAACGTAAAAGGAGAAAGTAATTTTTTTTTAAGGATGAGTTTTGGTAGGAGTTTGGAAAACTGCCAATAATAAGTTGACCACCATAAGAGCTTATAGGCACGCAATTTAACTTATGCATGTAAGTAACCATTGCTAGGTGAAAAGTTATGCATTACACGGTATTCTGCCGTAATCGGTGCTGTGAAGTTTGCTTTGGAGTACAACTTTTGGTTATTGATCTTCTACTTTCGGAACCGAACCCATTAATTTGTCCGACTTAGGAATTGTAATGTAAAAACTACTCCCTTTTCCTTCCTCACTATCGGCCCATATTTTTCCGCCATTTTTCTCAACATATTCTTTACAAAGGAGCAAACCAATTCCAGCACCTTTTTCTTGTGCGGTTCCTAAAGCAAGGTAATTATTGTCTAAACGGAATATTTTATGGAGATTAGTTTTACTCATTCCCACTCCCTCATCCGAAAAGTCCAATTCTATCCAATACTTTTTTTCTCGGGCTGAAATAGTAATTTTTCCTTCGCGGTAGGAGAATTTTATCGCATTGGAAAGTAGGTTTTTGAATACTTCGCAAATGGCAGCAGTGTCTGCATATGCCTTTGAGGAGCTATCCAAATTAAAAATTATTTTAACATTCTTCTCCACGAGCTGTTCCGAAAGTTTTGTTAAACTATGGTCCAAAAGTTCTTTCACATTAAAGAGGCGTGGTGAAAATTTTGTTTTTCCCGATTGAGAAGCAGACCAAAGTAAAATATTTTCAACCAAATCGTAGGTTTGAAAGGACAAGTCTTTAATGTTTTTCGATAAATCTTTTTGTGTTTCAATTTTAGCTTGATCAAAACTCTCAAGAAGTTTAGAGCTCATGAGTTTCATATCATTAAAAGGAGTTCGTAAATCGTTTGAAATGATATTGAAAATTTTATCCTTTGTAAGATTTAAATCCCGAAGCGAAACTTCTGTCTCCTTTAGCAGAGAGTTTATTTCCTCCAACTCGTTATTTTTCTCTTTTAAAGCTTGTGTTGCTTCCTTTCTTATTTTGATATTCTTGTTTGCGATATAGCCGATTATTCCGGCAAGTATTATTAAGGCTACAAAAAGATAAATTACGATAGATTGTTGTCTGCTGTATGCCTTCAAACTTTTAATTTCATCTTTATTTTTTGAAATCTGATAGTTCGCTTCAAATTCAGCAATTTTATCTTTATCAATCTGATCTACTATGCTATCGTATTGAGTGCTTGAGAATTCGCGGAAATATTCCAATGCCTTTTTATAATCGCCTTGGTTCGAGAAATATTCAAATAAATTTTCCGATGCAATTTTTTGTAAACTTCTGTCTTTGCATAAATTAGCATGATCGAATGCCAAAAGTAGATAGTCTTTTGCTTCCTTATCGGGATAATATTTCATTAATATTTCGCCGATGTTGTTCGAGGAATAAGCAATGCCTTTATAATTTCCTATCCTTTTATGAATAGTTAATGATAGTTTATGGTATTCGAGACTTTTGTCGAAATTATTGTAAGTTTCGTAAAGATTTCCGATTAACGAGAATACATTTGCTTGTTCTTTCTGATCGTTTGTTTCGTCGTAAATCTTTAAGGCATCGTTATAATTTTTTAATGAAAAATCTAATTCATTTAGATCCTTGTATACGGTTCCTATATTTTTGAGTGTAGCGGCAATAAAGAGTTTATTTCCTATTTCTTTTCTTAAGGCAAGAGATCGATTGTAGTAAGCAAGAGATTCGTTAAAATTGTTTAATCTCCAATAGATACCTCCAATATCATTTAATGAAAAAGCAATAAGTGTTTTATCGCCAATTTCTTCTCTAATTTCAAGAGCCTTGCTGTAGTAATCGAGTGCTTTATTCGGTTTGTTTAGGTTCTTGTATACATTACCAAGGTTGTTTAGAGAGGAGGCAATATCCGATTTATCGCCTAATTCAGATCTAATTTCGAGTGCTTTAAGGTAGTATTCCAATGCGTTGCCATAATCTTTTTTTAGCCAAAAAACACTTCCAATATTATTTAGAGTATAAGCAACTTCTTTTTGGGTTCCACTTTCTTTCCTGATTTCCAACGATCGATTAAGATGAATAAGTGCTTCGTCGGATTTGTTAAGAGTTTTATATATTTCCCCAATATTATTTAGCGAGCTTGCAATTCCTTGTTGGTCATTAATTGTTTTTCGAATTTCTAAAGCTTGATTCTGGCAGTCGAGTGCTAACCTATAATTATTTACTCTTCGATATAAGTTTCCTAAATTATATAAGGATGCCGATTTTTCAATAGGATTGCTTGCGTTAAGAATCACAATTTCTTTTGCATACTCGATACTTTTGTCGGGATTTGTATCCATATACAATCGAGAAAGTTCTTTAAGTAATGCAATTCTTTCTGATCCTTCAGTAGTTTTTAGCAACTCTTCGGCATTCGGAATTTGATTCTGAGCTTGACCCATTACTGTCGTAATTGGGAAAAGAAGAAGAATTAATAAAAAATATTTAAGCTTATAAAGCATAATAATACTTGCTTTAGGGTTGGTTCTGCAGTAAAAGTAGTATTTATTTATCTTTTCCAACAATATAAAAATATTTGTAATCGTGTTACTTATATTATTTGGTATTTACAATAATATCTTCGGCAAGTTGAGGAAGGTTTACACCGGTGAAATTACCTGAACTCATCAATAAAACATTTGTATTTTTAAAATTCATGGTAAGAAGATCGGATATTAGTTCCTTCGAGTTAATATACACTTTAAGATTAGTTCCTCCAAATGCGTCTTGTACCTGTTTGCTATTTATTGGTTCCAATTTTTTGTGCTCAATGGTTTTTGGATCAAAATATACGAATGCCTGATCGGCCATGCTCATGGTGTTTTTGTAATGAGGCAGAAATTCTTTTTTTAAGCTACTAAAGGTGTGAAGCTCCATGCAGGCAATTAATTTTCTATTTGGATATTGTTTTTTTACTGCTTGTGTAGTTGCTTTCAATTTGGATGGAGAATGAGCAAAGTCCTGAAAAACACAACAGTTGTCGTTTTCTGCAAGCTTTTGAAGACGACGTGCTGCACCAGAAAAATTTTGAATACTTCGGTAGAAATCCGAATCTTTTATTCCAATACTTTTACAGATATGAAAAGCTCCCATTAGGTTTTGTAGATTATGCTCTCCAAATATTTCAAGGGCAAACTCCTGCTTATCGGTGATTAAAATTGTTTGGTTATTTTCTAGTCTGAAAGGGTGTGTGTTGTAAGGAATATAAGTTACATCTTCTCTTTTCTTTGTAAGAATTTTTTGAATGTGTTCATCCTTTTCAAAATAAATTAAGCTACCATTGGGCTGAATTAAGTTAGTGAATATTTCGAATTGCTCCACATAATTTTCGAAGGTTGGAAAAACGTTGATATGATCCCAGGCTATTCCAGTAAGTAAAGCAATATGAGGATGGTAAAGGTGAAATTTCGGTCTGCGGTCAATTGGAGAAGATAAGTATTCATCTCCTTCGAAAATGGCAATTTTCGTATCTTTAGTCAGTTTCACCATAGTTTCGAAACCTTCAATTTGAGCACCTACCATATAATCGAAATCAATGGCATTTTCTTTCAAAACATGCATTACCATGGATGTAGTTGTGGTTTTGCCGTGGCTTCCACCAATTACAATTCGGGTTTTGTCTTTTGTTTGTTCGTAAATATATTCTGGATAGGAGAAAATTTTTAATCCTAATTCCTGTGCTCTTAAAAGTTCCGTATTATCAATTCGAGCATGCATTCCTAAAATAATAGCATCAAGGTCGGAGTTTATTTTTTCAGGAAACCAGCCCCATTTTTTAGGCAATAGCTTGTGTTTTTCCAAACGAGATCTTGACGGGTCAAAAATTTCATCATCGGAACCCGAAACGGTAAAGTCTTTTAAATGCAATGCTATTGCAAGATTGTGCATGGCGCTGCCACCAATTGCTATAAAATGTACTCTCATTGATATTCGTTTTTAAAAATTGTATTTTTGACCTGTATAAGTGATTAGGTCTGTAAAGCAGTATTTACAGTATAATTTAGCATTAAAGATAACATATTTACTTAGAAATAATGGAAATATATAATATAGAAACAGGCAATTTTAAGTGCGACGGAGGGGCAATGTTCAGTGTTGTACCAAAACTTCTTTGGAGTAGGAAATATCCTAGCGATAAGGATAACTTGTGTAACTGTGCAATGAGGAGTTTACTTGTGGTTGACGGAGATCGTAAGATTCTGATTGACAATGGAACAGGAGATAAACAGGGCGAGGACTTTTTTAAGCATCATCATTTAAATGGGGAGGCTAGTTTGATTTCTTCGCTTTTGAAGCTTGGTTTTTTGCCAAGTGATATTACAGATGTGGTGTTTACTCATTTACATTTCGATCATTGTGGGGGAGCAGTAAAGCATAATGAAAAAGGAGATGGTTTCGATCTTGTTTTTCAAAATGCTACACATTGGGTAAGTAAATTACAATGGGATAATTTTAATAATCCAAATATTCGGGAAGCAGATGCTTATTTTAATGAAAACATTGTGCCTATTCAAGAAGCCGGGAAATTAAAATTGGTAGAGAAGGAGGGAGAGTTGTTCCCTAATTTTGAATTGCGATTTGTAAATGGTCATACGCCAGGCTTAATGGTTTCCATTATAAAGAATGAAAATTACAGCTTGGTGTTTGCCGGAGATTTTATTCCAACCGCCGCAAATGTTCCAGTAAAGTGGTTGGCTAGTTACGATTTAAACCCAACATCATCTTTGCAGGAAAAAGAATCTTTTCTTTCGGAAGCAGTTGCGAATAATTACATCCTATTTTTTCAGCACGATATCGTAAATGAATGTTGCAGTTTGGTACAAACATCCAGAGGAGTAAAAGTGGACAAGTGCTTCTCTCTTTCGGATATTAAATAACACTTAATTCGCTCTGGTAACCGTATTCTGCCAGAGCATTTTCTATATTTAGTATCCTTTGAGTGATCGTTTTTTTCGTTCCAAAATCTTTGTGCGAAGAATTGAGAGAGTGTAAATAATACTCTAATACACGAAGTTGAGTGGAAAGAGTCGACTTTTCAAATTTCTTTTCCAAATCAAGATGTTTAATACCATTCTGATCCAGTAAGCTTTGCATAAAATATCCAGCTCGAATAATCCTTTTGGATAAATTGAGTTCATTATGAACATGTAAAACCATTAGACTGGTCAGTAGCGCGAGAAAAACAATCACAAGTAGTGCTGACATATCGTAGGAGTTAGTTTAATAATATTTAACTTACCACTAGTTTACGATGGTTTCTCGAAAAAGTTTTAAAGTGAAGAAGATTAATGGTTTAAAGGCATGGTAAAAGCCAATTGTAGAGAATAGGATATCTATAAGTACATATGGTTTTATCCATGAATAACGCTCATTTATCCAAATAAATGAGAAAACTCTAAAAACGAACTGAACCACAAAAAATAGAAAAATAGCTAAGCCATAAGGATTAAATGTTTTTGCCAGTTGTAGGTTGCCACGTACAATTGCAGAGAAACAACGAGACAGTCCGGTGGAAGGACTGGCTTCTTTCGTAATTTGAGTATAAAAAGATGGAATAGGATGTTTGCTTTCTTCTGGCGAAAACAGAGTGGCGTAACTAAATATGCAAAGAATAATTCCGGCTAACGAGAGGTTAATTATTTTGTAATTTTGTTGAGCCAAATAGGAGGAACTACTCATTATCTATCTTAATATCGATATTGATACTGTCCGTTTTTATATGAATTGAATCCACACAAACTTCATCCAATTGTTCTTCCAGTTCTTGAAGAGCATCCTGTAAGTCAGGGTTGTAAACAGATTCATCAATCACTTCCTCCATTACATCTTCTACAAAACCTTCTATTTCGTCTTCGCTTAAGTTCGCAATACCTACTACAAAAATCAGCCAAAGTGATGCAACCAGCACACCAATGCTGGAAACAATTAAAGCTGTAATATTAATTCCGCGGGCACCATTTTCACGATTGGCCTGACTAAGTCCTACTGCACTTAAAACAATAGCTAAAATTCCTGGAATAATTGCGATAACTCCAATGCAAGGAATAAATCCTAACATGAAAGTTATGATTCCCAGTACTAATCCAATAATTCCTAGTGTTTGTCCGGCATTTGTGCGCTCTTGTTCCATGATTGAGTTGATTGATCTAAATGATAAAGGTACTAATTTTTTGATATTATTAGTAAAAGATCTTTTTCCAAAGTTGTTTTTGACCTTTCGATAATTCGCCCTATTTCTTCGTTATTTTGGAAAATGATTACTGTTGGTACATTGGTAATATTATTATCTTTTGCATCGAAATCGGGAGAAGATTTTATGTGTGTCTAATGCATTCATTTTAAGCTTGTCAAAGGGGAATTGAATTTCTTCTAATATTTTAATGAAACGAGGTACTTCTCTATGACTGTCGTGACACCAGGAACCTATGATTAGGGATATAGAAATAGTTTCGAGTTTTTGTGTTCGAAGCTCTTTTACAATTTTGGTATCGGCTAAATAAGAATCAGGTTTGGTTGGATACCATGTAGAGCAAATATCTAGTTTAAAAGCGTCTAAGGTAATTTGGCCGTAAAGTATTTTTTTAGTGATTTGCGTATCGTTGATGCTTTGGTTTTGAGCGGAGATATTAAAGATGTTGAAATAGATAAAAAGTAGTAGAACTAGATTTTTCATGTACTCGAAATTTTAATTAAAGCTAAAATTTAGCACAAAAAAAGACAGGAACGGTGTTCCTGTCTTTAAATATAATGATAATAAAAGAACTAGTCTTTGTATTGCTCAATAAGAATTTCCAACATTTGGATAGCACATCTTGATACTTTGGTACCAGGACCAAATACACCAACAACACCAGCTTCGTATAAGAAATCGTAATCCTGAGCTGGAATAACACCACCTGCAGTAACCATGATATCTTCACGACCTAATTTCTTTAATTCTGCAATAACTGCAGGAACTAAAGTTTTGTGACCAGCAGCTAATGAAGAAACACCAACGATGTGTACATCATTTTCTACAGCTTGCTTAGCAGATTCTTCTGGAGTTTGGAATAAAGGTCCCATATCCACATCAAATCCTATATCAGCAAAACCAGTAGCAACAACTTTACCACCACGGTCATGACCATCTTGTCCCATTTTTGCAACCATGATACGAGGACGACGTCCTGTCATTTCTGCAAATTTGTCTGCTAATTTTTTTGCATTTGCAAAATCAGCATCTTGTTTCGATTCTGATGAATATACTCCTGACACGGTTCTAATAACGGCTTTATATCTTCCACAAATTTTCTCACATGCATCTGAGATCTCACCAAGAGAAGCACGTAATTGTGCAGCTTTAACAGCAAGATCCAATAAGTTACCTTCACCTCCGTTTGCACAAGCGGTGATGGCTTCAAGAGCAGCTTGAACAGCTTTTTCGTCACGGTTAGCACGTAGTTTCTTCAATCTTTCGATTTGAGCAATACGTACGGCAGTGTTATCTACTTCCAGGATATCCAATGGATCTTCTTTTTCCAAACGATATTTGTTAGTACCTACGATAGTTTGAGTGTTGGCATCAATTTTAGCTTGAGTACGAGCTGCAGCTTCTTCGATACGAAGTTTTGGAATACCAGATTCGATTGCTTTCGCCATACCACCTAATTTCTCAACCTCTTCGATATGAGCCCAAGCTTTGTCAACTAATTCCTGAGTTAATGACTCTACGTAGTAAGAACCAGCCCATGGATCAACAGCTTTACAGATTGTAGTTTCATCTTGAATGAAAATCTGAGTATTACGAGCAATACGAGCAGAGAAATCGGTTGGTAATGCAATTGCTTCATCCAATGCATTGGTGTGAAGAGATTGTGTGTGACCTAGCGCGGCAGCCATTGCTTCGATACAAGTACGTCCAACATTGTTGAATGGATCTTGCTCGGTTAATGACCAACCTGAAGTTTGCGAGTGAGTACGCAATGCCATCGACTTAGGATTCTTAGGATTGAATTGTTTTACAATCTTAGACCATAGTAAACGACCAGCACGCATTTTAGCAATCTCCATGAAGTGATTCATTCCAATTGCCCAGAAGAAAGACAAACGAGGAGCGAATGTATCTACATCCATACCTGCAGCTACTCCTTTTTTCAAGTACTCTAAACCATCAGCAAGCGTATAAGCCAACTCGATATCAGCTGTAGCACCTGCTTCTTGCATGTGGTAACCAGAGATAGAAATAGAGTTGAATTTAGGCATGAAATTCGAAGTAAATTCGAAAATATCAGCAATAATCTTCATTGAGAAATCTGGTGGATAAATGTATGTGTTACGCACCATGAATTCTTTCAAAATATCGTTTTGGATAGTTCCTGAAAGTTCTTCTAATTTAGCACCTTGCTCTAAACCTGCAACAATGTAGAAAGCCAATACTGGAAGTACTGCTCCGTTCATTGTCATAGATACTGACATTTGATCCAAAGGAATTTGATCGAAAAGGATCTCCATATCCAGGATAGAATCGATTGCAACTCCTGCTTTTCCAACATCACCAATTACACGAGGATGATCTGAATCGTATCCACGGTGAGTAGCTAAATCGAATGCTACAGAAAGACCTTTCTGACCAGCAGCAAGGTTACGACGGTAGAATGCATTTGATTCTTCGGCAGTTGAGAAACCTGCGTACTGACGAACTGTCCAAGGACGCAAAGGATACATTGCTGAATAAGGTCCACGTAGGAATGGTGGCAAACCTGAAACATAGTTTAGGTGCTCCATACCTTCTAAATCTTCCTTGTTAAAAGCTGTTTTAACAGGAATTTGTTCTGGTGTCATCCAAGATTTTTCAATGCCGTTTTCTTTTTCCCATTCCTGAGATGTTGTAGCAGCTCTCTGAGATGACTTGATATTTATATTTTTAAAATTTGGCTTCATTTCTTTTTAGATTTTTGTTAACGCAAAGTCGCTAAGACGCAATTTATTTTAGAAATAATATTGATTGACTTTTCGTTTAATACCTTGTTTAATTAATGGAACATTAAAATTGATTAAAAAACCTAGCTTTTTATCTGCAAGTTTTAGATAGGTTACCAATTGAACTTCATGTACTGGTAATAGAATTTCCACTGCTTTAAGTTCAATTATCACCTCATTTTCAACTAATAAATCAATTATAAAATCTTTTCCTAAAGTTTTTCCTTTAAAAACGACTGGTAATTTAACTTGTCTTTCAACTCTTAATTTAAGTCTTTTAATTTCTTCTTCGAGACAAACTTCATAAACAGATTCAAGTAAACCAGGACCGAGTTCTTTATGCACCTCATAAGATGCTTGAACTATTATCTGACCTATTTCCTCGTATCGTATTTTAGAAATCATCTTTGCTTTATTAAAACGCTAAGTCGCTAGGACGCTAAATTATCTAATCCATTAGTTTAAAAACTTTTCGTTTTCGTGTCTTTGCGTTTATTTGTTGTTGCGTCTTTGTGTCTTAGCGTTGAATTAAATTCCTAACTCGGCTTGATATGCTTTTAAAGTTTCAAGAACGTTCGACTTCACGTTAATAAAGTTTTCAACCCCTTTTGCTTTTAATTCGTCGGCACATGCCGGAGCACCTGCAACAACGGTAATTGCCTTACCTTTAAGAGCTTCGTAAACTTCAGGAACGATAGTTGCGTATTCATCATCAGAACTACAAACAACAACTATTTTAGCACCTTTTTCGGTTACGAATTTTACACCTTCTTCAACTGATTTAAAGCCGTTATGATCTGCTACTTCAAATCCAGCACAAGCGAAGAAGTTACAAGCAAACTGAGCACGAGCTTTACGCATGTTTAAGTTTCCGATTGGGAACATTATCACTTTAGGACGACCATTTGTTTTGCTGTAAACATCAGTTTTGTTACGAAGAGTTTCGAAAGCCTGAGCACCACGGTATGGTTTCAATGTTTCGCAAACAGCATCGGCTGCAGTTTTATCTGCAGGAGCAAGAACAGTTTCAGGAAGAGCTTCCAATACTTCTCCAAAATTTGGGAATTGGTTAGTTCCTAAGAAATTTTCTTGACGAGTAGCGATTTGAAAATCACGTTTTTGAGCAGTTGCTTTAATTGTAGACTGAACGAATCCAGCTTTAAATGCAGCAAGATAACCACCTTTGTCTTCAACAGTCAGGAATAATTTCCATGCTTCGTCGGCGATAGACTCAGTAAGTGATTCAATATAATAGGAACCCGCAGCAGGATCGGCAATCTTAGCCATGTGCGATTCTTCTTTTAATAATAATTGCTGATTACGAGCAATTCTTTCAGAGAAAACAGATGACTTTGCAAATGCAGAATCGAAAGGTTTTACGGTAAAAGAATCCAAACCACCTAAAACAGCAGACATAGATTCTGTTTGGGTGCGCAACATGTTCACATAAGGATCATAAACAGTTTTGTTCCATTCTGAAGTTTCACCATGCACATGCATTTTGCAAACTTCGTTGTTTGAAGGACCAAATGCTTTAACAATGTTTGCCCATAACATACGTCCAGCTCTTAGTTTTGCAATTTCCATGAAATACTTAGAGCTTGTTGCAAAGTTGAAACGGATTTTAGGAGCTACTTCGTCAACCGAAAGTCCAGCTTCAATCATTTTGCTTAGGTATTCGGCACCTGAAGCTAAAGAAAATCCTAATTCTTCAACAATTGAAGATCCGGAGTTGTTGAATAAGCTACCACCAACTGCAATTACTTTAAAATTAGGAAGAGCTTTGGCCGCTTCAACAGCTTCTTTTACAAACTTGTACGAAGCTTCTTCTGATCCGCAAAAGTTACCAACAGTACTAAAACCAGAATTGATATCGATAGAAACCCCGCCATTTAATTTATCTAGAGCGATACCTTTTTCAGTAGCAATTGTCTGTAGGTTTTTGATTAAATCAATTGAACCATGAGATTTTTCGAAGTTGATTTCTACACAATCCAAGAAAATACCTTCTAATAAAGTAGTTAGCTCCACTTTGCTTAGGTCTTTCCAATTCAATACGAATCCTATGGAATCAATACCTTTGTTTAAAACATCAAGTGCTTTTGCATTTGCTGCTTTAACATCTTCCACAATAATATCCTGACGAACTAACCAGTCGTTGTTGTCTTTTTTATTACCACGAACATAAGGAAAATCTCCAGGATAGGTATTCATGAAGGCTTTGTCATCCATGTTCTCCAGTCTGTAGAAAGGCTGTACATTGAATCCTTCATTAGTTCTCCAAACCAACTTTCTATCAAAGTCAGCACCTTTAAGATCTTTAGTGATTTTGTCAATCCACTCTTGAGTAGATTGAGGAGCAAAGTCACTAAAAAGTTTATTATCTGCCATAACTGTAACTGTTTAAAAATTAGAGCCTAAAAATAAGGCCTTTTTATCATTAAAGGAAAGTTTAAAAAATGTTCTTCATCATACTTTAAGAACATGAAAAAACTATTGTTTTGTTTTAAAATTTACTATAACTGGAGCGTGGTCAGATACTTGCATCCATTGTTGAAGTGTGTTTCCACTATTTTTCACAAAGTGATTATTTGTAAAAAGGTAATCGACTTTTCGATTCCAGTACCCGTTTTTATCTGTTGTATGAGTGAAATGTTTCGAATTATCAGCCTTAAATTCTTGCAAAGGAATGGCGGCTTTATAGTTTTCGTAAAAAGGCATTAACCATTCAGTTTCGGAGCTGTAATTATCAGCTTGAAAATCTTCATCGGTGCAAACCGAATCGTCGAAATTACTAGTTTGATTGCTAAAGGGAGGAAGAGAGTTAAAATCGCCACCTAAAATAAATTCTTGTCCTTTTTGATTTAGGGAATCGACGTAAGTCTTCAGAATTTCTAACTGTTTTTTCTTGGTATCATCATTGGCATAGGCTGATAGATGAGTGGTTAAGAGTTTTATTGATTTCTGATTGCTTTCAAGGTTTATTTCTAAAATGTTCCGCTTTAGATAAAAATAACGAACTATAAAATTTTGCGATTGAATTAAAGGCAAGGCAATGCGTTTAGCATCGGTGAATTTCCACTTGGATAAAATAGCGTTACCCGAATCCATTTTTCCGATTCCATCGCTAGGGATGTATCTGGCTTTCCATTGGGAGGCGTAAGCGGCATAGTTAAAATTAGTATTGTCGAGCAGATATTGAACCTGATCAACAAAAGCACTTCTTTTTGCGTTTACATCGGCTTCTTGAATAAACAGGATATCTGGGTTTACTTCTCGGATCTTTTCTGATAGAAGCGCCATATTGTCAATCACTTCAGATTTTTCCATGATCACCCGATTGCCATGACCATCAAAAAAGAAGTCGATTCTGCCACCTCCAAATTTAATGTTCCAAGTCATTACTTTTAAGGTATCCGGAAAGGCGAATTCTTGTTTTTCGATGCTTTCGTACAAGGATACTTCTGTTCCAATTTCAGTTGCAAAAGGATCGCAAGCAACCAATAGTAGCGATAAAAGGACGATGTATATAGTGCGAAATTTGTTCATGTTCGTATTTATTAAAAAATCTCCTCCATTTTTTCAGCTGGCACAGCAAATATTCCTTTGTGGTCTTTAATAACTATGGGACGTTGAATTAGGTTTGGGTATTCAATTAAGATTTTAATCCATTCATCGGTGTTGAAATTTTTTCCTTTAAAATCAGTTTTGTAGATTTTCTCTTGAGTACGAATAATTTCCCATGGCTGTTTGGCCATTCTCATTAACACATCAGCAAGTTCTGCTTCGGTAAATTCTTCTTTAAGGTACAAGCGGATTTCAGGTTCTAAACCTTTGTCTTGTAAATATTTTAAGCCGGCTCTACTTTTGGAGCAACGAGGGTTGTGGTATATTTTCAACATTTTTATTTCTGATTTACTGTTTAAGGTGATACAAATATACGGCTTTACAGATAATGGAAAGACAGATTTGAAGATATTCACCTATTTATTGCAATACTTGGCTTTAGGTGAGTGAAAATTTGAAAACCGGCTTGCTTCCTGAATCCGGGAAATGCCGTTCGATTAAAAAGAAAGCTTTTCGGGTGCAGTAAAATGCCGTTTGACTCATCCGGTGAGCTTTTCATTTGGTAAAAAGCAGCGTACGATCATTCTAATGCCATTTTCCAGTTGCAGAAAACCCTCTTCGATCAACAGCACGGGCTTTTCTTGTACTGGAAATGTCCGTTTGACCAGCCGGATGCACTTTTCTGTTGCAAGGGCAAGGTCATTCTACTAAAAAAAATCAAACTATTTCGTGAACACTCTCCCATTTTACATTTAGGGGTTTGTGTTATCTGTATTAATGACCTCTATAGGATATTCATCTTTTGTACGGCCATTTTTAAACATGGCTTTTTGATTCACACTTCCATCTTCATTATAGGTAGTCCATTCTCCTTCTCTCACACCATTTTTGTAAGTCCCCTTTTCCTCTAGCTTTCCGTTTTTGGAGTACCAGTGCCATTCACCTTCTTGTTTGCCATCCTTATATGTTCCCTTTCTATTTGTGTTTCCATTCTCCCAATACCAGCTCTCTTGTCCTTCTTTTTTTCCGTTTTTATACTTCCCTTTGCCCCATAACTTTCCGCTTATAAAATAATCTTTCCATTTCCCCTCTTTCCTTCCATTTTCAAATCTTACTTTACTTGCTCTTTTACCGACTTTTTTAAGTTTTAAACGGGTTTTAAAGAATTTCTGGTTTCTGTACCAAATTTCTTTTCCCTGTTTTTTTCCATTTTTATACTTTATTATCCGAAAGCTAATATTCCTATTCGTGTATTCTTCCCACTTCCCTACTTTTTTTCCATTTTTATATGCCCCAGTGGCAACTAGCTTTCCATCTTTGAAATATTCTTTCCATATTCCTTCCTTTTCTCCCTCTTTATTTAGTTTGTTTTCCTGTGCAAAGAGATTTGCTTGTGAGCATAAAAAAAATACTAATAAAAAAGTGAGTAATGTTTTCATCCTGCGTTATTATAGTTAATTTCAAATGACCGTATAAATTATATTGTTGACTATAAATAAAAACTACAATTTAGATGATTATGAGAAAAATTACATTATTTATATATTATTTTTCTTTTTTCCTGCGAAAAAGAAATGGATACTATTAATACGGAAATAGTATCAGTTTTTGATTATGAAAAAGCAAAAGTAGAATTAAAAGTTAATAGGCCAATTTATGTTCAGGGAGTTGATAAGTTGGGAGATGGTATTAAGGGATATGCTTTTGTTTGTGATGGATACAAAATAATTGGAACTTATGTGATAAATAATGGAGTTAAACCTGTTAATCCTGCTTTTTCTACAAATTATGTACACATTAATTGGGGATGGAAAGAGGATACTTTTATAGAGGGATTTGATGGTTGGAGTTTTGCCGAAGGTTTAAATGTTACAACTACGAATGGGATTCATTTCTATAATGATCAAAATACGATGCTTTTATTGAAATTTTAAAGATATTGGTGAGATAAAATTTAGACTTAATGAATAAGTGTTTGCGGTCACACATATTTTAATTAATGAACCACCAATGAGGTGGTTTTTTTGTGATCTATTTGTTATCCAGCAGACATGATTAGTTAATTTTCTTTATTAGTTTTAAGGTGTTGATCTATTTGGTGGCTATAAAACCATTGGGCTATTTCAAATTCATTGGCACAGATTCAAATAAAATAGCATGAAGAATTTTATAAATAATAGAAAATTTGAAATAGTTGGAGGCTTAGTAGGTCTTTTGGGTGGATTTCTTTACTGGAAATATGTTGGATGCGTTTCTGGAACCTGTCCAATTCAGGCCAATTGGTACACCATGGTTCCTTACGGATTTCTTTTTGGTGTGCTGATAGGAGGGATGTTTAAACCGAAAAAAAGAAAAGAGTAGAGGCGTAGCATGCTACGCCTCTACTCTTTTTATTTTTTTTCATCATTACTAAATTCCATTAGAAATGCTTTAATGAATCCATCCAAATCACCATCTAAAACGGCTTGTACATTTGAGGTTTCGTGGCCTGTTCTTACATCCTTAACTAGTTTGTAAGGTTGCATTACATAGGAACGAATTTGTGAACCCCATTCAATTTTCTTTTTTGATCCTTCAATCTTGTCAGTTTCTTCCTGACGTTTTCTCAGTTCCAATTCATATAGCTGTGATTTCAGCAATCGAAGTGCGTTTTCACGATTTCCTAATTGCGAACGAGTTTCTGTATTTTCGATAATGATTCCAGTAGGAGCATGTCGTAAACGTACGCCTGTTTCCACCTTGTTTACATTCTGTCCGCCAGCACCACCCGAACGGAAAGTATCCCAGCTGATATCTGCAGGATTAATCTCAATTTCGATGGTATCGTCGATGGCAGGATAAACGTATACGGATGCAAAAGAGGTCATTCGTTTATTGGCTGCATTAAAAGGGGAAAGACGAACCAAGCGGTGTACGCCGTTTTCCGATTTTAGGAATCCGTAAGAAAAATCGCCTTCAAATTCGAGAGTCGCCGATTTAATTCCAGCTTCGTCACCTTCCTGATATTCTAACGAATTTACTTTATAACCATGAGCTTCGCCATAACGCAAATACATTCGGTAAAGCATTTCGGCCCAGTCGCAACTTTCGGTTCCACCAGCACCGGCATTTATTTTTAGAATTGCTCCTAGCTTATCTTCATCCTTTCGGAGCATATTTTTTAGCTCCAAAGCTTCAATTAGGTCTTCTGTGGTAGTAAATTGCTCATCAACTTCCTCGGGCGATGCTTCCTCTTCCTTTGCAAAATCATACAAAATTTGAAGGTCGTCAAATGCTTCTTTAACTGTATGATAGGAGTCAACCCAAGATTTAAGTCCACGAACTTTTTTCATTTGAATCTCGGCTTCTTTTGGTTTGTCCCAAAATCCTGGAGCCTGAGTTCTTAATTCTTCTTCCTGTATTTGAATTATTTTGGCATCAACGTCAAAGATACCTCCTTAACGCTTGCGTGCGCTCCGCTAAATCTTTTAGCTGGTCTGATGTGATCATTTTCGAAATTTATTATTTGAGATGTAAAGGTAGTAAACAAAGAGAAAGGAACAATCTGAAATAAATGTGTAATGTTGTTTTTAGTAAATTGAAGCGAACAGTTTTGAGAGTAGTTTGCAAGATATTCTTTATAAGCTAAAAACTGAATTATTTTGGCATCAAGGTCAAAGATACCTCAGATTACTTTTTTGGCGCTTGCGTGCGCTCCGCTAAATCTTTTAGCTGGTCTGATGTGATCATTTTCGAAATTTATTATTTGAGATGTAAAGGTAGTAAACAAAGAGAAAGGAACAATCTGAAATAAATGTGTAATGTTGTTTTTAGTAAATTGAAGCGAACAGTTTTGAGAGTAGTTTGCAAGATATTCTTTATAAGCTAAAAACTGAATTATTTTGGCATCAAGGTCAAAGATACCTCAGATTACTTTTTTGGCGCTTGCGTGCGTTCCGCTAAATCTTTTAGCTGGTCTGATGTGATCATTTTCGAAATTTATTATTTGAGGTGTAAAGGTAGTAAACAAAGAGAAAGGAACAATCTGAAATAAATGTGTAATGTTGTTTTTAGTAAATTGAAGCGAACAGTTTTGAGAGTAGTTTGCAAGATATTTTTTACAAACTAAAAACTGAATTGTTTTGGCATCAAGGTCAAAGATACCTCAGATTACTTTTTTGGCGCTTGCGTGCGCTCCGCTAAATCTTTTAGCTGGTCTGATGTGATCATTTTCGAAATTTATTATTTGAGATGTAAAGGTATTCAACAGTTAGAAATTAACAATGATCAGTTGTTGGTTCCTAATTTTTCAACATGCGTAAGAGAAAGCCTTGTTCTATAAAAAAAACAGCGCATGAATTGTTTTCATGCGCTGCTGTGTAAAAATATTTAAAGACATTAATCTTTAAATAAAAATCCTTCTTTAAAATCCTCTTTGTTCAGCTTCCAATTTTTGCATTTCAGCATTAAAAGTTTCTTTAAATTTTTCGTAATCGTAATCCACTTTTAGTTTATCATCCTGCGATAACTTTTGGTTGATTGCTTCTTCCAAATCTTTTGAGCTCATTTCAAGAGCAATGTATGTTTTGTATTTGTTTTGACCTGTTCTGGTTTGTTTTTCACAAATCACTTTAATGTTGTTCAGTTGTTGATTAATTACTTCACGGGTTAATCCTTCGAAACGCTCTTCAACTTGTTCAACATTGTTCAGTTCTGTTGAATTTACATAGTTATCGATAGTTCCTTTAACTGTCGATTGAATTAATGTTGCCAATTCGGCGCGAGCATTTGCTCCAGCTTTCTTTTTAGATACCATTTGATCTAAACTTTCGCCAATAGCCGATGCTCTAAAATAGTTTTTATCACTTTGGTAATCGGGTCCGGTGCAGTACACCTCAATTAGTTCTTCGCCTTGTGCTTTTGTTGTAACTGCTTTTTCGGCTGATCCGCAAGAACTCATTCCTGCAACCAATAAAATTCCTAATCCAAGGAATAAGCTTTGATGTAATTTTCTTGTTTTCATCTTTTTTTTAGATTTTAGATGTGAGACTTTAGAAGTGAGATGATTGTTTCTTTTCAAATGTCTCTACCATTTTATGAAATTATTTGTATTATTTTATTGCCAATAGAAGACCAAAAGTCTCTTATTTTATTATTCTCATTTATTTTTTACAAATCCAATTGATTAAGTTTTGGTACAATTGTGTTGTTAATTTCATACAAAGCCTGATCGTAAGCTTCTTTTACTGCGTAATCGTAGCTAATTGGTTTCATTCCTTTTACTTCGTAAATGGCATCGTTAAAAATTTCCATGCCTGTTTTTGCATCAGTAAGAGAGAAAAAACAATCCAGATATACGATATATACTTTGTAATTTCGACCTTCTTTTATTTCTCCTTTTATTACATTGGTGTTGATATCGAGTATTACTTTGGCTTCATTTTTATCTTCTGTAAAGGAGAAAAAATTCTCCGATAGCTCTTTCTTTAGGCTATTGGTAAGAATTTCTCGTTTTGAATCTACTCCAAATATTTTCTCGCTAAAGTTCATAAATGCTTTTAAGCGCTCCACATTTAAAATAATTTTACTTTTTGGTGCTGATTCTTCGGTGAAGAAAAGTTTATTTAACTCATAATTCTCGTTGTTTTCATTTAAAATAGAGGAAAGATCAAGAGAAACAGTAATTTCTTGTAGTTTTTGGCGCGAGGTAACTTTTGATAATTGCGAGGATGCATAGCCAAATTGGTCTGTAGCAACATTTTCATTCAAAATACCTTCTCCTTTTGTGAATTTAAGCTCCAAAGGCAATTGAGGAATTATTTGATCCTCCTGGTCGGCTAGCCAAGTTGCTTTTACCAAGATTGGCTCTTTTTGAGAAGTAGATATTTCGAGTTGAATCGCTTTTTTAGCTACGTCAAGTTGTGTTCTGCTAAAAATATTTTGGATGGAATTATAAATATCTGTTCCTAAGTTGATGGTTCCATCCAATGTCATTACGCTAAGATCTTCATCTAAGTGATTTTTTATCGCATCCAACGATTTGGCATAGTAGTTTAAAGCTTGAAACAAATCGAGTTGAAGCTCGTATTGTTTGCCTTCTTCAAAATAACTTTGAGCGAGTTTTTTTGCTTTGTTTAGCTTTACTCTTTTTAAGAGTGCATACTGATTTTTTGATAGTTGATAGTAAACCCAGTATTCACCTTCTTTTTTATTGTCCCAGGATGCAACCATTTCGTATCCTTCCAAATCCTGCACAAGAGAGGTTCTTATGTCAGCTTCGAATTCTTCTTTAAAACTCGTATTGTTTTCGAATTGATGTAGTACGGAATTAGAGGAAATAGAGATAGAAATTTCGGAGCACAAATCCTGTAAAGCTTGATTTTTAGCCAATTGCATATAGCTTGTTTCGTTGGCATCTTTTCTCACTACAGCTATGCCAACATAGTAATCCGATGATATAGGACGCTCTTTTACCCATTCAGGAGCTCGGCGTTTGGCTGCTGTTGTATTTGGTGAACAGCTCACCAGAAATGCAATAATAAAGCAAAATTGTAGTAAGGTGCGTAAATGTTTAATCATTTTTATGATTTTGTAGGTTTAGATTCTCGAATTTTAAAGATAAAGAATTGTAAACAATAAGGGTGCCAAAGCTAAATTAAAATTTAATTTGTGTCTGAAATAAGTTCATTAATTATTTTTAAGGATAGCTGAGACTCAAAACCTCTTCCTTGTGCAAATCGGAACAGTTTGGCTCTTAATTGATAAGGATCTTTTTCTTTAGTGGTTTTTATTTTACTGAACAGAATATCATGCAGGTTTTGGTTGTATTCATTTTCATCAAATTGGTCTATTGCATCCAATATAAGATGTTCCGAAATTTGCTTTTGTTTTAAATGATGAGCAATTTTTATTCTTCCCCATCGGTTAAAACGGAATTTATCTCGAGCGTAAAAATTGGTATATCGTTCTTCGTTAAGAAATTTTTCTTCTACTAAAGTTTGGATAATTTGATCCTGATCGTCAGATGAAATTTCCCAATCGTTTAGCTTTTTCCGAATGTCATAGCTGCATTTTTCTTGTCGGCTGCAAATAAACATGGCTTTCGACAAGGCAGATGCCACACTAATTTCTTTTTTCTTTTTTTTGTACTCCATTAATACGATTTTATAGCAGAAATCATTCTGTTTTTTCCATTGATATCCATTCTTAGTTGAATGTTTTTAAACTCATATTTTTCTAGTAATGTTACCATTTCCTTTCCTAAACTTTCGTTGATTTCAAAATAAAGTTTGCCATCTTTTTTTAAATGTTGAAGAGCAAGTTCCGTTATTGTCCGGTAAAATAGTAACGGATCGTTATCGCTTACAAATAATGCACTAGCCGGTTCATAGTCCAAAACATTTTTCTCCATTTTACTCTTTTCGGCTTCGGTAACATAGGGAGGGTTGCTTACAATAATATCAAAATTATCCCAGTCGAAATTTTTCCAGTTTAAAATGTCCCGATGAAAGAAGGTCACATCAATTTTATGGAGTGTGGCATTTTCTTTCGCTTTTATTATTGCACCAATTGAAATATCTGCTGACGAAATATGGGCATTTTTTAAATTTTTCGCTAATGAAATAGGAATGCAGCCGCTACCGGTTCCAATATCTAAAATGGATAAACCATTTTGTTGGTTTTCATTAATAATTGCATGAACCAACTCTTCGGTTTCGGGGCGTGGAATTAATGTGTGTTCGTTTACTTTAAAAGTAAGATCGTAAAATTCTGTTTCTCCTAAAATATACTGTATGGGTTTATTGGTTTTAAGCTGTTGTATATAAGTGTCAATGATATCAAAATTATCTTTGGTAATAGATTCAGTTTTGTTCATCTGAATTTGAGTTCTCGAATATTTTAAAACGAATTCAAGCAGAATATAGGCCATACTTTCTGTTTCTTGTACAGGATATATATTTTGGAGTTCTTTTTTTATGTAATTTATTGTAGATTGTATTGTGCTTACTGGAGTCATCTGAGTTAAGAATATTGGTGAGAACTGATATGTATTAAATGTGAAAAATGGATATAACAGCAAATGATTGTCCTATTACTCACATCTAGTATCTCATAACTATAAAAAAAACAAAGATACAAATCTTCTGAAGTAGTCGAATATATGCTATTAACAATTAATTGGTCGGAATTCTGGTTTAATTTATTTGAAGTGTTGGCAGTTTTGTATGTCATCACCATTATTTCTACGGTAATTATTGTAATATTAGAAAATCGTAGTCCAGTAAAATCCATCTCGTGGATTCTGGTTCTAATTTTACTACCCGTTTTAGGTTTTATTTTCTATTTGGTATTTGGACAGAGTTTTCGGAGACGGAAAATGTTCAGTATGAAAGAATTGGGAGATATGAAGTGGCTTCAAGTAATGAGTCAGGATCAGAAGCTTCATTTGGATAAAAATCGATGGTTAAAGGATGAGCGAATTCATGAAAAAAAGAATTTAATGACTCTGCTTTTAAACAATTCGAAGGCATTGCTTACCGGTTACAATCGCGTAAAAATTCTGAACGATGGAAAAGAAACATTTCCGTCTATTTTTAAAGCCCTTCGGAAGGCAAAAGATCATATTCATTTGGAGTATTACATTATTGAAGATGGAGAATTGGCTTCGGAATTACTAGAGATATTAATGCAGAAAGCAAAAGAAGGGGTTGAGGTTCGTGTAATTTACGACGATGTAGGGAGCTGGAAATTAAGCAAGAAATATGTGATTGATTTGCAACAAGCAGGTGTGAAGATTCATGCTTTTTTACCGGTTCGGTTTCCCGTTTTAACAAGTCGGGTAAATTATCGAAATCATCGAAAAATAATTGTAATTGATGGGGATACTGCTTTTGTTGGCGGATTGAATTTTGCCGATAGGTATCTTCATGGAATTCCCGAAATAGGCTCTTGGCGAGATACACATTTGAAAATTGTTGGCGAAGCTGCTTCCAGTTTGCAAATTGTATTTTTAATCGACTGGTATTTTGTTCGTCAGGAGGTTTTGCTTGATCAAAAATACCTTCCCTACAAAAGAGTGAAGCAAAAATGTTTGTTGCAAATTACCGCATCGGGAGCCGATTCCGATTGGGCAAGTATTATGCAGGCCTATTTCTCGGCCATAACTTCGGCAAGGAGGAATGTGTATATTTCATCGCCATATTTTATGCCGAATGGAAGCATTTTAATGGCGCTAAAAACTTCGGCCATGAGTGGTGTGGATGTTCGTGTGTTACTTCCTAAAAAGTCGGATTCTTACATGACTTATTGGGGAACGCTTTCTTATATTGAAGAATTATTGGAAGCTGGTGTGCGTATCTTTTTTTACCAAGGAGGATTTAATCACAGTAAAATAATGATGGTAGATGGAATAATGGCAACTGTTGGAACGGCTAATATGGATGTGCGTAGCTTTGAACAAAACTTTGAAGTAAATGCCTTAATTTACGATGAGGATACTACTTTGCAATTGCGAGCCCGTTTTCTTTCAGATTTAAAGGATAGCGAAGAATTGCATTTGCACGAATGGCAGAATCGATCGAAAAGGCAAAGAGTAAAAGAATCAATGGCTCGATTATTTACTCCTCTTTTGTAGTTTCTTCCTTGTATTTATCGAACCAAAACAGGATCTGTTTCATCACAAAATAGTCGGAGGAATTGGCAGTCACTTTTATATGAGAACCCGCATATTCCATAAATTCTAGTAGTTCATCGCCTTCCAAACCCGTTGCATCGGCAATAATTTCGGCATTGTATTTCGATCTAATTTTTTTTGTATCTCCCTCGTTTCTAATCAATTTGGAAATTTTCTTTTTCGATTTTTCCGATTTGCTCAGTTTGTCGAACAGGAAATCACTTGGTGCAAAAATTGCGCTTACAACTCCCATTTTCCCTTCTCGATTAGGTCGGTATTGTGCAGGTACAACATTTGGTTCTTTTGTATTGTAGGGGGCTAATTGTTCGGTAATGCTTTTATTAATTGGGTTTTTTTCTTCGATTTTGGTATTGATAAAATCTTCTTTAAACTCATCCCAGGTTCCCAATGCGAAAATATCTACTTCATCTAGTAAATAGGAAATGTCGTCTAATTTAATTTGAAAGAAGGGAGGGAATTGGGTATTAAAAATGAATGGGACTGGCCAATCAATAGCCTTGTAACCCAAAGCGCTAATTCGGAGTGTATCGTATTGCTGAATTTGCAAATGGAAAACACCAAGGCTGTCGCAAATAATTCCTCTGCGCGTTCTTTTAATGGTAATGGTTGCTAAAGGAATAGGATTTAGGCTTTCCGAATGAAGTACTTGTCCCGAAATACTGATAATGGAATCTGTTTTAGAGTTTTCCGAAAATGAGTAAGTGCTGGAGCTAAGAAATAGAATTAATAAAATGTAAAATAAGCTCTTTAAATTCATAATAAGAGTTTAATTCATTGTATTAAGGGCGCAAATGGTTCATTATTGTTCCTAATGAATCAGCATAGCTTAAACTGTTTTCGAACTGAGGTTTTTCTTGCAAAAAGTTTTGGTAAAGTTGTTTAATTCGTACCCCAATATACATTTCACTAGTTTGATGCGTAAAATTTTCTTTTGAGTTAATGTAGGTCATTAGTAGTTCCAATCGGTGACCCGATTCATGGGTTAACTCAGCAATTACTTCTTTGTTGAATTTTTTTTGAAGAATTCGCAGTTGCCAGTCCGTTAAAGGCACAACTCCCATTCGTGCTCTTCTTTTGCTTCCAATCGATTTAATTAAGCCAACACCATCGGCCACATTAAAACCAAAACCTTGTCTGTTTAGCGAGCGTGCTTCAGCTTGGGCAAGTTTCAAGTTGCCAAAATCGAATGTCGTGGCTATATTTTCTTCTTCTTCTGGCAAATCTTCCTGAATAAATCTTTCTTTAAATTGTGCATAGGTTCCTAAAGAGTATATACTCACTTCATCCAGAAGAATACTCCCTTTTTCCATGTAAATTTCTTGAAAAATTTCTTCTTCTACTTCGGGAGCGATGATTGTTACTGTTTGTTCTTTAAAACCTAAAGCCGAGATTCTTAATTTTTGATTAGGATGAACTCGTAAGCGAAAGAAACCCGCACTGTCACAAATAATTCCCCAATTGGTTCTGTCCAAATTAACATTGGCAAACGAAACTCCCTCTAAGCTTTCTGGATTAATGACCTTTCCCGAAACGATAAAACTATCATCATTTTGTTCTTCCTGAGAAAATGCCCCAAGGAAAATAAATAGGGAAAGAAATAGGGTAAGTAGACTTGTTTTCAAATTGCTGGATTTACTTATTGTTTTGTAAAGATACTTTTCAAAATGAATGATTGTTTAAAATATTACACTTTTTAACAGACTTTAACCCATATTAATACAGAAGATATGGCTTATTTGCCTGACCAGTTAATAAGTTGCCTCGTTTTTTCAAATGGATTTATTTTCCCGTAAAGAATATCATTTTCGCGTTGGTAGCACATCATAGGATGGGTAGTTTCTATTTTGTTGGTTATTGTAATTTTTTTTACGATTTGATGTGCATTATTGCCCCATAGGAACCAAATTATCTCAGAATTTGCATTCGCAATATAATGCAACAATTTTTGAGTAAATGGAGCCCAAAGTTTGGCGTGTGAATTTGGTTTGCCAATTTCACAGGTAAAGGCGGTGTTTAGAAGTAGCACATTTTCGTGTTCCGACCAATATTTAAATAGCTGATTTGGTGGCAAAATAGTAAAATCATCCTCCATCACCAGTCTATCTCCTTCGTTAAGTCGGCTTAAAATTTCCGAATACTTAAGAGTTTCATTTGTCGTGGCTTTATAAATACAGCGCAGGATATTTTTTAGGGATACATTTCGAAATTTATCGTGCCACGAATTTAATCCGTTTACTTCAAATGCTCTGCCTGTTGCAACTCCTGATTGTGGATAAGGATCTTGTCCTAAAATTACAATTGGTATTTTATCCAAATTCATTTCTAGAAATCGCAGACTGAGATTTGGTGCTGGGGTCGAAATTTCTAAAGGAATCGACTTTTCAATTTCCGCTATCAAATCAATAATTTCTTCGGTTAGAAAAGAAGTCCAAGTTTGGTGAATGGAAATTTGAGAAAGGAAGCAAGAATGACTCATGTAGGCTACGTTTTTTTTGTAAGTTCAAAAATAGTAAATGCAATTATTAATTAAGAATTGTATTGTAAGAATATTACATGTTCTCAGTCGCTTAAGCTTATTTAGATATTATTTCGTTTCATTTTAAGTACAATCTCTTTCATAATTAGTCAAACTGTTTGGCTATTCTACTTTTTAGACTCTTGAAGACCTTTCTACTTTTATTCTTTTTGACTAGTTTTGTTAGCTAATTAACCAAAATAGATAAGATACAACTGATTATGTACCAGAATTTGAGAGAAAGCATTGAAGCAGCATGGGATAACCGGTCACTTTTAAGTACTCCTGAAGTACAAAAAAGTATTGAGGAAGTAATCGAACTTTTAGACAAAGGGATTCTTCGTACTGCAGAACCGGTTGCAGACGGATGGCAAGTAAACGAGTGGGTGAAAAAAGCAGTGATTCTTTATTTTCCAATTCGTAAAATGGAAACCATTGAAGTAGGTCCATTTGAATTCCACGATAAAATGGCATTGAAAACCAACTATGCCGAATTGGGAGTTCGAGTTGTTCCTCATGCAGTGGCACGATACGGAGCTTTTATTGCGCGAGATGTGGTAATGATGCCTTCCTACGTAAATATTGGTGCTTATGTGGACGAAGGAACTATGGTCGACACGTGGGCAACTGTTGGATCTTGTGCACAGATCGGGAAACATGTTCACCTTAGCGGAGGTGTTGGTATTGGTGGTGTTTTAGAGCCAATTCAAGCCGCTCCGGTAATTATCGAAGACAATTGTTTTATTGGTTCCCGATGCATTGTGGTAGAGGGAGTTCATTTAGAAAAGGAAGTTGTTTTGGGTGCGAATGTAGTACTTACTGGATCCACAAGAATTATAGATGTTACTGGTGAAGAGCCGGTTGAATATAGTGGATTTATTCCTGCTCGTTCGGTAGTGATTCCTGGAACAAGAACCAAGAAATTTGCTGCAGGAGAGTATCAAGTTCCTTGTGCTTTAATTATCGGAAAAAGAAAAGCTTCTACCGATTTAAAAACCTCCTTGAACAACGCATTGCGCGAGTACGATGTAGCCGTGTAATTCAATGAATAAATTAGAATTAGTAATGAGTAATTGAAGCAATTCAATTACTCATTTGCTTGCAAAATATTATCGACGCACATTTACTTACAAACATGCACAACGACATAAAAAAAGCATTGGAAGTGCTTCACGCTGGTGGAGTTATTCTATATCCTACCGATACAATTTGGGGAATAGGTTGTGATGCAACAAATCCCGAAGCAGTAAAAAAAGTTTATGAAATTAAGAATAGGGTAGATTCGAAAGCCATGTTGGTGTTAATGGAGAATCCCAATCGTCTGAATTCCTACATCGACGAAGTTCCCGAAATTGCTTGGGATTTAATTGATACAAATGATCAACCCATGACGCTGATATATCCTGGAGCTAAAAATTTGGCAGCTAACCTTATTAGTTCCGATGGAACAATTGGTATTCGAATTACCAATGAAGAGTTTACGCAAAATTTAATTCAACGTTTTAAGAAACCAATTGTTTCCACTTCGGCAAATAGGAGTGGGGAGCTTTCGCCAGCAAACTTTTACGAAATTAGCGATGAAATAAAAGAAGCGGTAGATTATATCGTGGAATACCGACAAGAGGAGATGGAAAAATGCAAGGCTTCCAGTATCATTAAAATTGGATTAGGAGGAGAAATTCAAATAATAAGACCGTAAGGACACAGTGTTTTATGTCCTTACGGATATCTTACATTCCAATTGATTTTATAGAGCCGGAGCCTGCAGATTTTGAATCTATGGAATCCGGTTTCCCTCTGTAATAAATATCACCACTTCCTGCTACTCTTGCAGTCAGTTTTTTAGTAACATATACCTTGCTATTTCCCGATCCGGATACATGAACATCAACATTTTCCGTTTTTAAATAGCCTGCATCAACATTTCCAGAACCACTAATGTGAATTTCAAGTGCTTCTATTAATTCCCCTTTTAAATGAATGTCCCCCGATCCAGAAATATGACATGCTGCATTGGTAGCCACTAAATCTTCAATAAATATATTTCCGCTTCCGCTGATAACATATTTTGCATCATCTGTTTCTATTGTACTTTTGGCTTGAATAGTTCCCGATCCAGAAACACTGATGTTTTTAATTTGTGAGGAAGAAATGTACACTTCGATATTTTTAAATGAGCTGTTCCATCCCCAGCTTTTATTTTTTTTGCGCTTAATTTTTAAGGTTCCATCTTCAACTTCGGTAATAATTTCTTCTAAATCATCGGCATCGCCTTTTATTTTTACCGAGGTAGAATTTTCCTGAGTAATAAATACTTTGGCTTGTATCGAAAGACTAATTGACTCAAAAGAGCCAATGGTTCGGGTTTCTGTTTTTTGAGCAGTGACCATACTTCCAGTAAAAACAAGGGCAAATATTGCCAATAGGGAAGCGATACTTTTTGTGTTCATATCAATTTGTTTTAGGTGAAAAATCATGTACTATTAAAGGACGAACAAGTCGACTAAAAGTTGCACTAGTATTTTAAATAAGCAGTTATGCGCTTTTTAAACGAGAATTGATTTTCTTAAAAAAGTATAAAAGTTAGTAGCTCATTTACTCTTTTCACTAATTGTATATACATTCGCTTAAAATTTTTACAATGGAATTTAAGCATACAAAGAAAATACAAATTCGTTTTGGCGATATCGATTTAATGGGACATGCCAATAATGGCGTGCAGTTGAGTTATTTAGATTTGGCTCGAATGGAATATTTCCAAAAGGTTTATGGGGAGGTAATTGATTGGAAGGATGCCGCTTTAATTGTAGCTCATTTGGATATAGATTATTTGTCGCCCATATTTCTAAACGACAAAATAGAAGTTCATACAAAAATCTATAAAATTGGAAACAAAAGCGTTTCCTTGCACCAGAATATTGTCGATTGTAAAACAGGAGAAATTAAAACGAAAACATCGCAAGTAATGGTTGCTTTTAGTCCTAAATTAGGCGAAAGCATAAAAGTTCCGGAAACTTTAAAAATTAGAATCCGTGAGTTTGAAGGAAAAATATTGGCTTAATTACTTTCTCAAGTAGAATTCGCACTTATTATTTGGGAAAGGGAAAAGAAGATTTATTCTTCTAGATACATATCAATAAGGCCATCGGGAGTTTCCATCGTGATGGTTTTATTTTCCTCATCAATTTCAATAAAGTTTTCTTCTGCAAAAGGAATCAGTATTTCCTGATTATTAACAGAAATAACCAGTACAATATTTCCAGAGTAATCCTGAATGTCTTCAATTTCACCCAATTCGCCTTTTTCTTCATCAATATAAAGAAAGCCAATCAGTAAATTTGGATCCAAATCATCCGCGTCATCAATAAACTCAGGAACATCCTTCATGGGAATGTAAATGTCACAGCCAATAAATCGCTGTGCTTTAGCTTCCGAATCCATATCTTCTAAAAAAATGCGAACCGAGGAATGATTTCGCGGGCTTATTCCTTTTTTAGGAATAAAAAAAGGAACCAGTCCTCCGTCGATATCGACAAGAACTGATTCCAATTTATTTTTTTCAAGAAGATTGCTGTTTTTTTTGGCAACCAATTCGCCTTTAACTCCATGAGTTTTAGTAAATGTTCCGGCCAAATAACAATCTTCTATTCTAAGCATGCATTTAATATTAAGCTTCAGTTTCTTCTGAACCTTCTTCAGTTGCAGCCTCTTCGCTAGTTGCTCCAGCTTCTTCAGCTTTAGCAGCAGCTTCAGCGTCAGCAGCTCTCTTAGCGATAGCTTCTGCTCTGTTTGAGCTAATTTTAGTTTCAGCTTCTAAACGAGCTTTCGATGCATCATCAGCATTTTTCGAAAGACTATCTTTCTTAGCGTTGATTTTTGCGTCTTTCTCTTTTTTCCAAGCTTCGAATTTTACTTCAGCAGCAGCTTCATCAAAAGCTCCTTTTTTCACACCAGCAAGCAAGTGTCTTTTCATCATTACACCTTCGTAAGATAAAATTGCTCTTGCAGTGTCAGTTGGCTGAGCACCGTTTCCAAGCCAGTTAACAGCTTTGTCAAAATCCAAGTTAATTGTAGCAGGATTGGTGTTTGGATTATAAGATCCAATACGCTCAATGTATTTACCATCACGTGGTGATCTGCTATCTGCTACCACAATGTGGTAGAATGCGTTTCTTTTACGACCGTGTCTAGCTAGTCTAATTTTTACTGGCATAACTTTTTTTTAATAAATGAATAAGTTGTGGTATGCATACCACGATTTATAAGCGCGACAAAGATACTATTTTATTTTTGATAAAAAACAGGTCGCGAAAGATTATTTTGTTGTCTATTAGTGATGTAGGTAAAGTATTAACTCTCAGTGTCTACAGAATAATAAACAGATGTTGGTAATTTAGAAGGAATAGTACATCTATATTTACTAATTTTGCCCTGCTGGATCCCTTTTTTTTATTCCTTATCTTCGCAAACCGCCTCTCATTTTAAGGCATAACTATATTAATTCTGATACTGAGATGTTTTTAATATTTGATACAGAAACTACTGGCTTACCCAAAAAATGGAAAGCACCATTAAGTGATTTTGATAACTGGCCACGTATGGTGCAGTTAGCATGGCAATGTCACGATATGGAAGGGAAATTTCTCTTTGCAAAAAACCATGTTATTACTCCTGATGGGTTTGTAATTCCTGAAGATGTAGTGGCGGTGCATGGTATTTCAACCGAAATAGCTCTGGAAAAAGGAATTCCGCTCGAAGAGGCCTTACTTGATTTTATGGAAGACGTAAGGAAATCGAAGTATGTGGTTGGACACAATGTTTCTTTTGATATAAATATAGTAGGCTGTGAACTTCTACGCTGCGAGAAGGATGAACAGGAGCTGATTACGGCTGCTGCTCTTGATACTATGACTGGCAGTAAGGAATATTGTGATTTAAAGCGGAAAGGGCAGCTTAAAAACCCTACGCTTACCGAGCTTCACATGAAACTATTTGGCGTTCCCTTTGCCGAAGCTCATAATGCTGCCGCCGATGTGGAGGCTACGTCTCGTTGTTTTCTCGAGTTAATAAGGGTTGACGGGTTAAAAACGGAGTTTGTGATGATGTCGGAGGCGGAGATTCAGGCATTTAAACTCCAAAATCCAGAGGCAATTAAGCTGGTAGGAATTAAATACGAATCTTTTAAAGTTAATACTGCTTTCGACGAAATTTCCATTGAAGAGGAAGAACGAAAAAGACGGGAAGCTTTAAAAAATATTACGCCACAAGCTTTTGTGCATTTGCATGTTCATACGCAATATTCCATACTCGACGGAGCTGCTAAAACAGCGAATATTGCTGCGAAAGCCAAAGAAGATGGTATGGCTGCTGTTGCAATTACCGATCATGGCAGTATGTTTGGTGTAAAAGAGTTTCATGTGGCTTGTGGCAGAGCAGGAATCAAACCTATTATTGGGGTGGAAGCTTATGTTGCAAAACGAGGTCATTTGCGAAAGGAAAGTAAAACAGATGCCTCGGGTTATCATCTTATTTTATTGGCGAAAAACTATAAAGGATACCAGAATCTTTTGAAGTTAACCTCCATAGCCCATACCGAAGGGATGTACTACAAGCCTCGTATCGATAAAGATTTGTTAGAAGAATATAGCGAAGGACTTATTGTGAGTAGCGCATGTTTGGGTGGCGAAGTTGCTCAGCATATCATGAGTGGGAATATCGATAAAGCAAAAGAAACTATACTTTGGTTTAAGGATGTATTCGACAGCGATTATTACTTGGAGATTATGCGTCACCCTAATAATGATCCTCGTTTAAAAGGCGATGTTTGGGAAAATCAGGTGAGAGTAAATAAGGTGATTCGGGGATTGGGAGCAGAGCTTGGTGTGAAGGTTATTGCCACTAATGATTCTCATTTTGTAAATCCCGAAGATGCCGAAGCACATGATGTATTGGTGTGTTTAAATACTGGACGTGATTACGACGATACCACAAGGATGCGTTATACCAAGCAGGAATGGTTTAAAACAAGCCAAGAGATGAATGAACTTTTTGCTGATGTTCCTGATGCGCTTGCAAATACGATGGAAGTTGCGGAGAAAGTGGAGGCTTTCGAGCTGGATTCCAATCCAATTATGCCGTCGTTTGATATTCCTGAAGAATTTGGCACCCTTGAAGATTATAAAGAAAAATTTGACGAAGCAACGCTTATTAAGGAGTTTGAAGAAGATCGTTACGAAAAGCTTGGTGGGTACGATAAAATAGTGTCCATTAAATTAGAATCCGACTATCTCGAACATCTCGCATTTGCAGGAGCAAAAAAACGGTATGGGGATACGTTGCCAGATCACGTTGTTGAGCGACTCAACTTTGAGTTGAATACTATTAAAACAATGGGTTTCCCTGGATATTTCCTGATTACCCAGGATTTTATTAACTGGGCAAAAAATAATGGAGTAATCGTTGGGCCGGGGCGTGGTTCTGCAGCAGGTTCTGCTGTGGCATATAGCATTGGTATTACCGATGTTGATCCTATAAAATATGATTTGCTGTTTGAGCGTTTTCTTAATCCCGACCGTATCTCTATGCCCGATGTAGATATCGATTTTGATGATGACGGGAGGCAGGAAGTTCTTGACTATGTGACAGATAAATATGGACACGACAAGGTGGCTCATATTTGCACCTTTGGAACCATGGCCACCAAAAGTTCTATTAAAGATGTAGCACGTGTATTGGGTTTAGAATTAGCAGAAGCAATTCGATTGACCAAGTTGGTGCCCGAAGCACCCAAAATGAGTTTTAAGAAAGCCTACGAAGAGGAGCCAGCACTACTAGAAGAAAAAGATTCTCCCAATCCGCTTATTGCTCAAACTATTAAGTTTGCCGAGTCTTTAGAGGGATCGGTACGACAAACTGGTGTGCATGCTTGTGGTATTTTAATTGGGAAAAATCCTCTGGACGAGCACTTGCCGGTGATGCCTACTAAAGGAGAGGACTTATTAACAACCCAATACGATGGTCGTTTTGTGGAAGATATTGGTTTGTTAAAGATGGATTTTCTTGGTTTGAAAACCTTGTCTATTATTAAAGAAGTACTGGCCAATGTGAAGTTATCTAAGGGACTCGATATTGATATCAATAAAGTAAACCTCGAAAACGAAGAAACTTTTCAGCTTTTTAGTCGTGGCGAAACAACTGCAATATTTCAGTTCGAGTCACCAGGAATGAAGAAACACCTTCGAGCCTTAAAGCCGAACCGTTTCGAAGATTTGGTTGCGATGAATGCCTTGTATCGTCCGGGACCAATGGAATATATTCCTTCGTTTACCAGAAGGAAGAATGGCGAAGAGGAGATTGCCTACGATCACCCAATTATGGAGGATTATTTGAAGGATACCTATGGAATTACGGTTTATCAGGAACAGGTAATGCTTCAATCTCGTGCTTTAGGTGGATTTACCCGAGGCATGTCGGATACCTTACGTAAGGCGATGGGTAAGAAACAGATTGCCATGATGGATAAGCTTAAGGTAGAGTTTATCAATGGATGTCACGACAATCCTAAGTTTATGGAAGGTGTTGGTGGCGATAACGCTAAGGCGGATAAGCTAATTGAAAAAATTTGGTCGGATTGGGAGGCATTTGCAAAATATGCTTTTAATAAATCTCACTCGGTTTGTTATGCTTATATCGCTTATCAAACAGGTTTCCTTAAAGCTCATTACCCAGCCGAATTTATGGCAGCTGTGCTTAGCCGCAACTTATCGGATATCACGAAAGTGACTATTTTTATGGAGGAATGCAAGCGCATGCGAATGCCTGTATTAGGACCAGATGTGAACGAATCTTATGCGCGTTTTACGGTGAATAAAGAAGGTGCAATTCGATTTGGTATGGCAGGAGTGAAAGGTGTTGGAGAACAAGCAGTTGATGATATTATTGAAGAAAGAAAAAAAGGCCCATTTAAAAATATTTTTGATTTTGTTGAGCGTGTAAACCTACGATCGGTAAATAAGAGAACGCTTGAGAATCTTGCAATGTCGGGAGGTTTCGACAGCTTCGGATTAAAGCGAAGTCAGTACTTTCATGCCGATGAAGCAGATGTTACTTTTATGGAATATTTGGTGAAATATGGGAATAAACTGCAGGCGGAGAAAGATAATTCGCAACAAACCTTATTTGGCGATGTAGACGATTATGTAGTTACCCCTCCAAAAATTCCTGAATGTGCAGAGTGGAATAAGTTGGAGCGTTTGAATAAGGAGAAAGAGTTAATTGGAATCTATTTGTCCGCTCATCCACTTGATGATTATAGATTAGAAATAGATTCTTTCTGTAACGCAAGCTTGAGCCAATTGTCATCGGATTTAACAAATTTTAAGGATAAAGATGTAAATATTGCCGGAATGGTTACTGCAATACGTCGAGGGACTACAAAAAATGGCAATCCTTTTGCAATTGTTAACATTGAAGATTTCACAGGCTCGTTTGAAATGGCTTTCTTTGCTAAAGATTTTGTGGAATACAGCAACTACTTTATTGAGGGGTTATCTGTATTTATAAATGGAAGGGTACAAACCCGATCGTGGCCACGAGGTTCCACAGAATTGGAGTTTAAAGTGAAAGGGATAAACTTGCTTTCCGAGGTAATGGAGAAGCGAGTGAAAGAAATTACTATTGAGATTCCCGTGAGCAGTCTTTCGGATGAACTAGTAACCGAAATGGCAAGTTGCATGGAGGAAAGTAAAGGGAATTTAAGGGTGAATTTTGTGATAACTGATGAGCGAAATGTAAGAGTGAAAATGTTCTCAAGAACTTGTAGGGTAAACCTTTCCAATGAATTGATAGAATATTTTAAAAATAATTCTGATATTGAATTCAAAATTAATTAACTTGCACAAGTTAATGATAAAAAAATAAAAAACTTAAAAATAGATTACCATGACAATTGCAGTAAATGATGCTAATTTCGAAGAGGTTGTGTTGAAATCAGATAAGCCTGTGTTGGTTGATTTCTGGGCAGAATGGTGTGGCCCATGTAGAATGGTTGGTCCAATTGTAGACGAGCTTTCTAAAGATTATGACGGTAAAGTTGTAGTTACAAAGATGGATGTTGACAGTAGCCCGGCTACATCAGCAAAATTCGGAATTCGTAACATTCCTACTATCCTTTTCTTTAAAGGTGGTGAAATTGTTGACAAACAAGTTGGAGCAGTTCCAAAATCAAGTCTTGCTGAAAAAATTGATGCTTTATTGTAAGCATTAAATTGTAAAATATTTAGGCATAGGGAGATTCTTTCTATGCCTTTTTTTCTTTATTTCCAGTTTAAATAGATTTTTTTTTGAAGCAACTTTCAGACTTAATACAATTTGAAGCATTTGATAATCTGGAGCTTTTAGCGAAACAGATTGTTGAAGGATTTTTAATTGGATTGCATCGAAGTCCATACCATGGATTTTCGGTTGAGTTTGCTGAACACCGGCTCTACAATAAAGGGGAATCGACCAAGCATATTGACTGGAAACTATATGCTCGCAGCGATAAATTATTCGTTAAACAATTCGAGGAAGAAACCAACCTAAGGGCTCATATTGTTATCGACACCTCTTCTTCCATGCTGTTTCCTTATCAGCAAAAGCACCAAAATAAACTTGGTTTTTCGGTATTATGCGCGGCTGCATTAATTCATCTTTTAAGAAAACAAAGAGATGCTGTTGGCCTGTGTACTTTTTCCGATAAAATTGATTTATTAACACCTGCTAAACTTTCTAATACACATGCAAATTTGCTTTATGCACATTTAGGAAAGCTCTATAATAAAGAAGGAATTGAGAAAAATCGGGAAACCAAAATTTCGGATACCTTGCATAAGCTTGCCGAAGCATTACACAAGCGTTCGTTGGTAATTGTATTTTCAGATTTTATGGGAGACGAAACTCCAAAGGAATTATTAGAAGCCTTGCAACATTTGCGCTTTAATAAACATGAGGTCTTGCTTTTTTCCATTCGAGATCAAGAATTCGAAAACGAATTTAACTTTACCAATCGTCCTAGTCAGTTTATCGATTTGGAAACGGGAGAAAGCATTAAATTAAATCCTTCGGACATTAGAAATATATACAGTGAAAAGCAGAAAGATTTCTTTCAAGAATTAGAGCTTTTGTGTGGTCAATTCTCTATTGATTATTTAAATGCCGATATCCGAAAAGAATTTCATCAGGTTTTACAGTCTTACTTGCTGAAGCGTAAGAAAATAATGTAAAAACAAACATTCTAAATTGCTAAATCGAGTGCAACTAGCCTTCTTATTCCAGTACATTTATTTATTAGAGGAATAATTTTCATCTTCCATACCTTTACATTATTTTTATAGGATACTCACTAATATATTACTAGAGAATCCGCCAAATGAAAAATTGGATGTGCCTATTCGTATTGTTTTTGCTTTTTTCATGTGAACAAAAGAGCGAGAAATCGGTAAATGCTGAAGCATCTTATGTGGAAAATGGAGTTGTAAAGCAGTACGATGAAGCGAATCGACTAAGTGCCGAAATTACTTTTCGGAATGGTGTTCGAAATGGAGTTACTAAAATTTATTATCCTTCGGGCGAGTTGAGCGATGAAATCATTTACGTAGATGACAAGAAAAGGGGAGTTGCCAAAAAATTCCATAAAAACGGGAAATTATATAGCTTAACTCCTTACAGCAAGGACGAAAAGCATGGGATTCAAAAGAAATACTACGCGAACGGCGATATTTGGGCCGAAACTCCTTATTGGAACGGACAAGCGGGTATTGGTTTAAAAGAATACCGACAAGATGGTAGGTTGCGAACAAATTTTCCGACTATCGAAATTCAAAAATTAGTGAAGGAGGATGTAGTAGTTCTCTCCTTGTCGTTAAGTAATTATTCGAAGAATGTAATTTTTTACCTGACAGATTTAATGGAGGATAAGTATATTCCTTTTGAGGCCAAACCTCATTATGCAAAAGCAGGAGTTGCTCGATACGAAATTCGTTATAATCGTGCGGAGGGGATGGATACAACACTCAATATAGTTGCCAAATATCAAACGCAGGATTACAACATCAACGTTTCACAACGCTCCTATCAACTAGAAGTTCAGTAGTGGCAAATTGAAAGCAAAAACTCCTTCTGCTAAAAAGTGTTTTTAGTTATTTTTCAATAAATGATAGTCTCGATAAAATAGGGAAATGATCGGAGTACGGTTTCTTAATTCGTTTGTATTTGTTGCAAAGCGTGTGTTTGTCATGCAGAATGTAGTCGATTCGGAACGATGGAAAATCGCCAGCATAAGTTGTGCTAATACCACGTCCTTTGTCCTTAAAGCAATCACTGAAATCGTCACTTAAGGTTTTGTAGGTAAACGATTGAGGCGTGTCGTTAAAATCACCGCATATAATTGTAGGGTGTGGCGATTGATCGATATGCGCACGAATTATTTGAGCTTGTTTTGCTCTTCGGATAAATGCATAGCGCAAACGGAAGGAAATATCTTTCAATTCATTTAGTTCCTGCTCATCTCCCTTAAATTCTTTTTTATTAATGAATTCGTAATTTTTCCCCACAAAACGATTCGATTCTAAGTGAAGATTATATACACGAAGTATTTTTTTTCCAATTTGTAAATCAGCAAAAATAGCACTGCACAAATTTCCTTTCTCAAAAGGAATCTCGCCATGATGGACGATTGGATATTGAGAGAATATGGCCACGCCAGTACCATGCTTACTGCGAATGGAATGCTTGGAGTTTAGCCGTTTTTTAAGGTTGTTTATAGAAAGTAATCCCGATTTTGTGGTTCTAAATTCTTGAAAACAAATAATTCCAGCCTCCAGGTCTTTGGTAAGCTGAATAATGTTCTCCGGGGTTTTCGGATCTTTCGTCCATTTGTAAATATCAAAAGAACGCACGTTATAACTAACAATTCCAATCGAGTTTTCGATTGCGTTTGATGTTCCCGAAAAGTTAAATTGAATAAAATTGGTAAAGGATTGATATCCTATGAAAATAGCTAAAAGTGGAATTAAAAAGCTCCAACGTTTTCGGATGATCCAGTAAACAACAAATAGAATATTAATAGCCAATAAATAAGGATAGGCCAAGCCCCAAAATGCAGGAGGCCAAAAATTATCCGGATTAATATGAGCCGCCAGATAGGAAATCAAAAGCGAGCCTGAAAATATCAGGCTAAAAATAACAAGTGATTTGTGCAGAAAATTTTTCAAACTATTATTTCTGATTACTGGATTTAAAAAGAATTTCTTTTTCTTCTTTACTTAAACTATCGTAGCCCGATTTAGCAATTTTTTCTAAAATAGCATCTAAGTGTTCTTGATTTTGCTTTTTAAGCTTATTGTACTCTTTGTCGTCCATTTTTTGGGTGTTTTTATAGCTCACCTTCATTTTTCGTTTCTTAAAAAGACTTAAAAATGAATCTGTCATGGCGTTAAAACCAGACGAAATATCTTTTCCCTTTCGCAATTGACTAATGAATAACCAACCATAAAAAGCACCGCCTAAATGAGCAAGATGCCCGCCTGCGTTGCCATCGGCAATACTTAAAACATCGGTAACAATAAAGAATAAGGCGATGTATTTGATTTTTACCGGACCAATAAATACGAGATGAATGATGTGGTTTGGCGCATAAACTACTGTAGCGATAACAATTGCCATAACCGAAGCTGATGCTCCAAGAGCATAGGAGCCAAAAAGAGCATTTTCGAAAACTGGGAATAGATTGTACGCAAAAATATAGGTGGCTGCACCTGTTAAACCGCCAATTAAATAAATACTTAGCAGTTTTTTCTGATCTAAGTAACTAAGGAAAATTCTTCCAAACCAGAACAACCAAAGCATATTCATTAAAATATGCAGAAATCCTTCATGTAAAAACATGTAGGTAAAAACGGTCCAAGGTCTGCCAAGTAAAGCATTGGTTTCGGCGGGTACCGATAACCAGTACACTAAAAATGGAACTTGCGAGCTCTCCAGATTAAACAGAAATGTTAAAACACCCACAATTTTAACAATCAGAAAAACACCAAAGTTGATGTAAATTAGTCTTGTTAAATTACTTCCTTCTTTAAAAGAGTCTTTAATTCCGTCCCAAATGCTCTGGTGGGAATAGGACTGATATGGATTATTGAAATTCATGCTCATGAAATAGCAATCTTAAACTATTAATAAAATCGATTTGAATTTTTCTGCCAATATTTTATCAGGATAAACCCAAAAAGCATACCACCCAAGTGGGCAAAATGGGCAATTCCATCTGCCGAATTCTGAAAGCCTAGATATAATTCAATGGCACCGTAACCAATCACAAAATATTTTGCTTTAATAGGTATAGGAGGGAATAAAAGCATCAATTCCGTGTTAGGAAATAGCATACCAAATGCAAGTAGAATTCCGAAAACAGCTCCCGAAGCTCCAACTGTTGGTACATTAATATTCTCGGTAATCATTTGGTTTACCATGGCAATAGCCTTCTGAGTATCGTAGGGATTACTAGGATTCTCGGACCAACTATTAACAAAATCGGTAACCCAAGGATTAACTTTTCCCATGTGTTCGCGAATAAACTGAAGCATCAAATCGGGCGATGGAGTATTGCTAAATGCATTGGCTGCAGCTTTCATCGAAGAATATTCAAGCCATCCAACAAATGTATGAAGCGCTGCGGCACCAAGTCCGGTGGCGAAATAATAGATTAAAAAACGTTTTGGTCCCCACACACTTTCCAAAACTCGCCCAAACATAAAAAGGGCAAACATATTAAAGAACAAATGGGTGAACCCTCCATGCATAAACATGTGAGTAATGAACTGATGTGGCCTAAAATATTCTGATGCAGGTTGGTGTAAGGCAAAAAGATTATCAATATCAAAACCAAATCGGTCGCCTATCACCATCGTTCCAAGCAGTACCAATACATTTATAATTATCAGGTTTTTTACAACCGGAGGGAGATCCAAAAGGGAAGATCTAAATTGACTCATTCGAATTTATTTTAATATTTTCTTGTTAGCTAACAATAGTTAGACCAATTTATTATTTGTATGCTTTATTAACAAATTTAAGACAGATTGTCACTTTATTTGAACCTACTTTCTAATTCCTGCGACTCAAGAACCGAAATAATTGCTTTGCCATCGGGAGTAAAATTGGGTGTGGCACATGCAAAAAGTTGATCAATTATGGAGCTCATTTCCTCATTGGTAAGTGCTTTGCCATAGTTTAATGCGGAGGCTTTCGCTAAGGATTTTGCAAGATTCTCACGAATTTTTAATTTCACATCCATCTGGTTCGATTTGTAATTTGCAAGTAAATTTTCAACCAATTCTTTTGGTTCACAATTGTGGATATCTGCTGGAGTTCCATTAATAACAAAAGTTTTCTTGCCAAATTCTCGGATATCAAATCCCAAAGCCCTCACATCATCAATAATTACCTGTAAAAGAGTATAATCCGAAGCATTAAGTTCAATGGTTTGTGGGAATAGAGTTTGCTGTGCAATTCCCTGATGATTCTCCAACGAATTCATAAATTTTTCGAACAAAATACGTTCATGTGCTTTGCGCTGATCGATAATCATTAAACCAGAACGAATGGGCGTTAAAATGTATTTGTTTTTAAGTTGAAAAAAGTTTTTTGCTTTTTGAATTTGTTCTTGAGGTTGCAATTTCTTTTGTACAAATTCCTCCATTGGTTTTTGAGGCTGAAAATAATCCGGAATATTCTCACGGTCGATTTTCGCCTGGCTCAATTTTTCCTCGGCTTCTCTTTTAGCAGGCTCTTCGTACAAAGTTTCCCATTTTTCGGGAACTGCTTTTTTTGCAGGACTACTTTGTGCAGGAGGTGTTTTTGCTTTAAATTCCTGATAAAATTGGTTCGACTCAAATGATCTGCGCTCTTCGTCGAATGGATTGTAACTTTTTTCCCCATCAAAAGGGTTGTAGTTTATATCTGCTTCGAATGGGTTGAATTCAGGATTTACCTTAATCATTGGAGCCTCAATATCGGCATTGCTGTCGGCCACAGGAATTTCTAAACTGTTATCTTCATCGAAATCGATGGAAGGAACAATATTAAATTTCCCCAATGCCTCACGAATGGATGCTTGAATAATTTGATAGATTGCTCTCTCATCCTCAAATTTAATTTCTGTTTTGGTTGGATGAATATTGATATCGATAATTTGCGGATCGACCTCAAAAAAGATGAAGTAAGGCGGTATGGTTTCGGGCGGAAGAATTTTATCGTAAGCCTGCATAATTGCCTTGTGAAAATAAGGGTGTCGCATGTAGCGGTTGTTCACAAAAAAGAACTGTTCCCCTAAGTTTTTTTTCGCATTTTTCGGTTTCCCGATAAAACCAGTTAGCGTAACAATACTGGTGCTGGTATTTATACTAATTAACCTTTGGTTCATACCTTTGCCAAACACATTAATTATTCGTTGGCGAATATGGCTAACCGGCAGGTTGTAAATTTCTGTGTCGTTATGAATAAGTTGAAATGCAATTTCGGGATGCGAAAGTACAATTCGATGAAATTCGGTAATGATGTTTCGAAGTTCGGTTGAATTTGCTTTTAAGAATTTTCGGCGTGCAGGAACATTAAAAAAGAGGTTTTTAACAATGAAATTACTTCCATCGCTGCAAGCGGCTGCTTCCTGAGAAACTGCTTCGGAACCATTAATTACGAGGTGAGTTCCTAATTCATCTTCGGTACGTTTGGTTTTTAATTCGACGTTGGCAATTGCTGCAATAGAGGCAAGAGCTTCGCCACGAAAACCCATGGTTCGAATAGCAAACAGATCATTTGCTTTTCGAATTTTAGAAGTTGCATGTCGTTCGAAAGCAAGACGAGCATCAGTAACCGACATACCACATCCGTTATCAATTACTTGAATTAATGTTCTTCCTGCATCTTTTAAATTGATTTTTATAGAGTTACATCCAGCATCAATGGCATTCTCCACAAGCTCTTTTACAACTGAAGCTGGTCTTTGAACCACCTCACCCGCAGCAATTTGATTGGCTACGTTGTCAGGCAGAATCTGTATCAAATCCGACATATAAATTTCTACTTCTAAAGTTTAATTTTTAAGTAAGGTATTTGGTAAAATCTAAATTGTCTGTTTCTCGAAATATCGAAAAGAGACAAGGATAAATTAAGAAAAGGAGAAATTTAAATGATTCCATCCCAACCAAAAAGGTAAATGTATGCTGCAAATGCAAGCAAAACAAAAATAATTAACAATCGAATGTTCGATTTGTTTCTAGCAGAACCAGCATCAACGCGACCATGGCGAAGTTCACTTTTCATTCTGCCTTTTATATTGGGGATGTATTGTTCATTTTCATCCTTCAAACCTAGTTCGCCTCGAATTCTTTTTTCTCTGTCTTCTCTTGCTTCTTTTGCAGGATCCCAATATCTAGGTTGAATATTAAATTTTTTGTGTTCAGGTTTATTAAAAAAACTTGTAAATCCCATGATAAAATGTTTTATACCAGTTAAAATGTAATGTTGTAGGTATAATTCTGAATGTTTTTGCGCCTCAAGCTCTGTAATCTATAACGAGAACACAAATGAATTAGTACAAGCAATACTTTTTGTCTTAAAAAGACGTACAAATATACCGATTTTTTTCCGGATTTTTCTTTTCAAAAATGCATATGTGCGAGTTAAAAAGATGCTGCAAAGCGGAATTTAGGCATGCGAATTTACAACAGATGCTTTATAAATGCCAATTTAAATTTAGTTTAACTTTTTGCCACATTTATAACAATACACAGCATTTTCTAAATGATCTTCGGCCATGCAGTTGCTGCAAACCTGAGTAGATGTGGGTTTTGAGGATAGTTTTGTTAGTTCGGCAGTTACAATTCCGGTAGGAACAGCAATAATGGCATAACCAATTATCATTACCACGCTGGCAAAAAATTGACCTAAGGAAGTGGCAGGAGAAATATCGCCGTAGCCCACTGTGGTAAGCGTTACAATTGCCCAATAAATTCCTCGAGGAATACTAGTAAATCCATTTTCGCCACCTTCCACCAAATACATAATGGTTCCAATAATAATTACCATGGTAAGAACCGCGAAAAGAAAAACCGATATTTTTATTCTGCTATCGCGAAGTGCTCGAATAATGATTGCTCCTTCCTTGGTGTAACGATTTAATTTTAAAATTCGGAAAATACGAAGTAATCGTAAAGCTCTAATTACCATAAATCCATGAGCTCCAGCCATAATAAGTCCTAAGTAGGAGGGAAGTATCGATAGAAAGTCGATAATGCCGTAAAAGCTGAAAATATATGCTTTGGGTTTTTTAACGATCCCAATTCTTAGAAGATATTCTAAGGAGAAAATTGCAGTAATTACCCACTCCGAAATTTTTAGCAGGCTGTGGTAATCTCTTTCGATGGATGGTACACTTTCCAGCACTACTAAAAGGATGCTAAGGATAATAATAACGAGTAACGAAACATCAAATATTTTCCCAATTTTGGTGTCGGCCTCGAATATTATTTCGTAAAGTTCCTCTTTAATAGTACTCATGAATGAAAGAAATTAGAATTTTAAAACATAAACTTACTAAAAAAAAGGATGGAAGAGTATTGATAAGTCTCGAAAAGTAGGAAAAGCAAAGAAATGGATAAAAAACCTTAAAAATGGAAGTTGTGTGAATCGCACAGCTTAAATCTTAAATCTCATTGCTCTTTTTTTTATACTTTTGAGTAAAATTTGAATGATATGATTTTAAACGATATAAAAGATAGCTTTTTGGATGCCCAAAAAGTGTTGAATGAATTTATTTCCGATGAGGCTAATTTTTTAGCCATAGAACGAGCCGGGGATGCCATGGTAAAATCCTTGCAAAATGGAGGCAAGATTATTTCATGCGGAAATGGCGGATCGATGTGCGATGCCATGCATTTTGCCGAAGAATTAACCGGTCGCTTTCGAAACGACCGACCTTCCATGCCTGCAGTAGCAATTTCGGACCCGAGTCATATTACCTGTGTTGCCAACGATTATGGATTCGATTATATTTTTTCGAGATATGTTGAAGGAATGGGACAAAAGGGAGATGTTTTTTTAGGCATCAGCACCTCAGGAAATTCGGCAAACATTCTGAATGGCATTAAAGCGGCCAAAGAAAAAGGCTTATTGGTAGTTGGGTTAACGGGAAAAACTGGTGGCGAAATGGCAGAGTTATGTGATGTTGAAATTCGGGTGCCTTGGAAAAACTATTCCGATCGGGTGCAGGAAATACACATTAAAGTAATTCACTGCCTAATTCAATACATCGAGGCAAAAATGAAAGCCTAATAAGGCAATTGAAAACTAAAGGATTGATTTTATAACCTTTAGTTTTTTACTTATAAAAAATACCTTAAAAGGGATCAAGAGAATGTCGAAATGATATTCTCTTTTTTTTTTGGAGCTGCTTTTTGCACCTATAATTTGAATTATGTGTCGTTTACTTATAGATTATTGTTATATTCATGCCTTGGTTTTGTTAATTAGTAAAAATTATAAATATGCTTGTTAAAACCTATGGTAGTGCGGTGTATGGTATTCATGCCACCACGATAACAATAGAGGTGAATGTTTTTCCAGGAGTGCGTTTTTCTTTGGTCGGGTTGCCCGATAATGCTGTAAAGGAAAGTCAGCAACGAATAGATTCCGCTTTGCGCGAGGTTGGTTATAAAATTCCGGGTAAAAAGATCATTATCAATATGGCTCCTGCCGATATTCGAAAAGAAGGATCGGCTTACGATTTGCCTTTAGCAATTGCGATACTAACCGCCACCGAGCAAATTAATTGCGAAGTGCTTGATAAGTATATAATTATGGGCGAATTATCGCTCGATGGTAGTTTGGTTCCCATAAAAGGAGTACTGCCGATGGCTATTCAGGCACGCGAGGAAGGATTCGAAGGGTTAATTTTGCCAAAAGCAAATGCACGCGAAGCCGCCGTTGTAAACAAGTTAAAGGTAATTGGAGCAGATAGTATAAAAGAAGTGATTGACTTTTTAAAGGGCGATATGGATATTGCCCCTACCGAAGTCGATACGCGAGCAGAGTTTTATGCTCATCTGAATAGTTTTCCACACGATTTTGCTGATGTAAAAGGACAGGAAAATGTGAAGCGCGCTTTAGAGATTGCAGCTGCTGGCGGACACAATATTATTATGATTGGACCCCCCGGAGCAGGAAAAACCATGTTGGCCAAACGAATATCAGGAATTTTACCTCCCTTAACACTTCAGGAGGCATTAGAAACGACCAAAATTCATTCGGTTGCCGGTACTCTCGAAAAAAACAGCGCTTTAATGACGCAAAGACCATTCAGAAGTCCGCACCATACCATTTCGGATGTGGCTTTGGTAGGCGGCGGAACATTTCCACAGCCAGGAGAAATAAGTTTGGCGCATAACGGGGTGCTTTTTTTAGATGAGTTGCCCGAATTTAAACGAACTGTTTTAGAGGTAATGCGACAACCTTTAGAGGATAGAACCATTACCATTTCGAGAGCAAAATCGACTATTGAGTATCCTGCGAGCACCATGCTAATTGCATCCATGAATCCTTGTCCGTGCGGTTACTACAACCATCCCGATAAAGATTGTTTGTGTGGACCGGGAATTGTGCAAAAATACCTGAGTAAAATTAGCGGTCCGCTATTGGATCGAATTGATATTCATATAGAAGTAGTTCCTGTTTCTTTCGATAAAATATCCGATCAGCGATTGTCGGAAAAGAGTGAAGTGATTCGCTTACGAGTTGAAAAAGCTAGAAAAATTCAGGAGGAACGATTTGCCGATCACGAAGGAGTGCATTGCAATGCTCAAATGAGTTCGAAACTTTTGAGAAAACATTGTTTACCCAACGAGGCTGGCAACCAACTGCTAAAAACTGCTATGGAAAAGGTAGGGCTCTCGGCCCGAGCTTACGACCGCATATTAAAAGTTTCGAGAACCATTGCCGATTTGGAAGGCTCAGATACTATCGAAACCGACCATTTGGCTGAAGCCATTCAGTACCGCAGTTTGGATCGCGATGGCTGGGGAGGGTGAGGTTTAATTATGAATGATGAATTAGGAATTATGATCCCGATAATTATCGGGAATGAATTAAGAATTTTCGCGCTGAGGGGCTCAAGAAGAATTATGAATTAAGAATTTATGGCTGAGGGTCTCACTTGTAGTGAGGCTCTCAGTTTGTATTTGAAATGCCTGGGTTTTGAAAAAGACGACAACGAAAGCATTATTATAATGTGTGTATTCTTTGGGCTTATGCTGGTGGGGTTTATTTTTATTCTATCTAATCGAATGTGTATTTTAATTGATTTTCCTTTAATTAGAATAGGTCTGCATGGTATAATATGATTGATTATCAGACTGGTTTGATAGGTTGTGTTTTTGAAGATTAGTTGTTGTGTAAAATTTAGTTCGGCACAAAGTTTTGCACTAGATTTGTAAATGAATTTGAAAATAACCTTTGAGATGATTTAACATAAAAAGTGACAGGTCATAATGAATGGAAAGAAATATAAATTACGTATTAATAATTAAATATTGTAAATAATGTTAAAAGTATTTGACGACCCTAATTTTATTATTGCATTCAGTGCTTTCATGGTATCTCTGTTTGGTATCGGGCTTTCTATCCGGACTTTGAGAATACAAAGAAGACATAATTATGTGTCTCTTATGCCTATAGGGCAAATTGTCTTAGGAGATTATGAGGATGAAATTTTTGTTAAGATATCAAATGCTGGTGTTGGACCATTAATTATAAATAGTGTTGAAGTTTATAACTCGAAAATTTCCAGATCCAACCTTATAGATTTTCTGGATGTTGATATGCCAAGAGGATTAACTTGGAGCGATTTTGTAAAAGAATTAGCTAACAAAGCTATTCGAGTTGATGAAGATATGTATTTAGCTAGAGTTGAATCATTAGATTATTCTGAAGATAAAAGTACAAATTATGACGATTTTAAAAAGAGTACTCGTGCAACTTTAGGAGGTCTGACGATTTTGGTTAAATATTCAGATGTTTATGGGAAGAATCATTTTGAAGTGAGTAGAACGTTAAATTGGTTTAATAGAACTTTAGATTAAGATTCTTTAATTATTATCACATGGCATTAACAAAAAATAATCACTATAATCCTTGTTTTTGGACAGCAAATTGGAATTTCGAGTACTACAAAAGTAAGTCGAATAATCATAAAAGTTTTGATAAACCTAGAAATCAGGTAGTACATTGCTTGAATCTACGAAAAGATGAAATAATTTCACAAAAAGTATGTAATATATTTTTTGAAAAGAAAGCTGGACTTGCCATTGTAACAAAGGAAGCAAGGTTAAGTTACTGCAAAAGATATTTTCCAGAAGAATATCCTAATTATCAAAAACTATCTAATGAAGATGATAATGGTGATCTAACTTTAGATTTTGAGAATCATTTTACAGGTATGGAAGATTTGTATAAGGAGATATTGAATAGTACCATAGAAAATGGAAAAGTGGAAAATATAGCTGAAAAAACAAGTTTATCCTATTTCCTTTTAGTTCAAACTATTCGAAATCATAATACATTGAGGAAGCTTAATAAACATGGTGAATTCTATGGCAGAGATAAATTTGAGATTTTATTATATCTGAAACACAAACTATCGAATAAGGATGAAGTAATGGAAATGATACTCCCATATCTTTCCTCAAAATGGACCTTTTATAACTTGAGTAAGTTTAAATTCCCATTATCGGATTGCCCTATATTAGTTAGTTCTTCTAATATAATGGTTGCTTTATCCCCTAATTTATTACTGGAAATTGAATTAAATAATAAAGTATTACCAAAAGAAATTTGTCAAGTTAAAAAAAGAATTTCTTACTTTAAATATCGACAATTTCAGAAAAGAACAATTGAAAATTCTTCAAGAGAAATTATTTTCGGGGAAAAAGAATTGTTAGAAAATTGGAAAAAATCAAAAATTTATAGAAATCATTTAGATCGTATTTCTAAGTTGTTTAAAAATAAACCCTCACCAGCTAATTAAAGCCGATGAGGGTGAACTTTCCGGTAAAATCCATATGAGACTGGAAAGCATATGTGTATGACAAAACACTATTTTCTAAATGGTAATGTATTGATTTCGCTCAGGTCTCTTGTCTGGATTCCTAAGTCTCGTAAATTGACCAAATTGCGGTCTATATTTCCGATTCTTTAATTACTTCTATTACTTGGTGTATTTGATCGAAGCTTTTCCGGAAAGGGGATTTTTTGCATTGTGCTGTGAATGTATTTTAATATGAATTGCAGACACGCCATGGCATGTCTCTGCGGCATTACGTAAAAAAAAGGATCACAGATCCCAATCTCGAAACCTGCTGATTACAAATCAGCAGGAGCATTTATTTATTGCCTCTGACTTTAGCCATTGTACTATTTCAGATTGTTTATTTTTATTGAATTACAGACACGCCAGGTCGTATTCCTTAGGGATTTCGAAATTGAATGGTTATTTTTTTTACTACTTGAATTTTGCTTCTTGTTACTTGTTACTTTTTTTCTTGCTACTTCCCGCTGGCTTAGGGATTGTAGTGGAAAGCCCGCAGGCAGGCTTGGCTGGTGGGAGGGAATGGCGAGGACTTGTAGCGAAAAGCCCGACCGACTAGAAGGAGGTAAGCCCCAAATGATACTGGCGGAAATCACTCAATTTTTAGAATAGGAGGAAAAGAAAAAGACGATTGGCTCGTTTTTTATATTGTTTTGCTACATTTGCTTTTAGTAAAATAAAAATCGTTGTGCTAAAAACGAAGCATTAAAAGAAACACGTACTATGCGAAACAAATTGAATGATCCAATTGCAAGGTTAATGGGATTGCGTTACAAGTCTCATCCTTGGCATGGACTTGATGTGGGAGACAATGCGCCGGAATCGGTAATGGCTTTTATAGAAATGGTTCCTACTGACACCGTTAAATATGAGGTGGACAAAACGAGTGGGTATCTAAAAATTGATCGACCACAGAAATTTTCGAATGTTGTTCCTGCTTTGTATGGTTTTTTACCTCAAACGTATTGCGGAAAATCGGTTGGTGATTATTGCAGTGAAAAATCGGGTAAGGAAAATATTATGGGAGATTCTGATCCTTTAGATATTTGTGTTTTGACCGAGAAAGCAATATCGCACGGTGATATTATTGCTGAAGTTCGTCCGATTGGTGGTTTTCGAATGATTGATGGTAACGAGGCCGATGATAAGATTATTGCAGTGCTAATTAATGACGCCACTTATGGTGGTTTTACGGATATTAAATGTTTGCCTACAATAATTGTGGATCGGTTGAAACATTATTTTTTGACTTATAAGGATATGCCGGGCTTGGATAGCGAGGCCGAAATAACCCATATTTATGGTGTTGAAGAGGCTCACGAGGTAATTGTTAGGTCGATGAACGATTATAAAACCAAATTTGAGAATTTGGAAGATATATTGCGACACGTATAATCAAGTAGTAATTACGAATTACAAGTTAAACGATAGAAAGCGATGGTTCGAAAGAGCTGTCGCTTTTTTTGTTGTTAGAGAAATGCCTGATTTTATAGATTTGATGCTTGGTGATTGTAGTTTGGGGGAAGCTTATGTGGGGAATGTGAATTGAAATTTACTTAATTGTTGTATTTTAGTGGGAATATGGCTTTTAAGGAGAAAAATTTGTAGAATTGGAAGATATCTGCGAGCTTAAAAGGATGCGTTGTAATTAAAAAAGAAATATAAATATGAAACGTCCACGTACAAAGCTTTCTACACACAGGGGGATGATTATCCCAACATGGTAAGTTCCATATGGCAAAAACTTAAAATTATAAACATATGAAATTGTTTGAAACAGAAAGGCTTTATTTGAGAGAAATATTACCAACGGATGCCGAGAGTATGTTCGAAATGGATTCGGATGTTGAGGTGTATAAATTCCTGGGACGGAGACCAATTCGTGATATTGGGCAAAGTAAAAAGATGATTGAATCGATTCGGGAGCAATACACGAAAAATGGTATTGGTCGTTGGGCAATTGTTGAAAAGGAATCGGGAAATTTTATTGGTTGGACTGGTTTTAAATTGGAAAAAGAGAATTACAACGGACGCAGCGATTTTTACAATCTGAAATTTAGATTGTTGCGTAAGTATTGGGGAAAAGGATATGTTACCGAAGCTACAAAAGCAGCTATTCAATATGCTTTTGAGGAACTAAAATTAACGGAGATTTTTAGCATGACTTTGGTGAGTAACTTAAAATCGCAACGAGTATTGGAGAAACTTGGATTTAAATTGAAAGATAAATTTAACTATCAGGGCGATGATATTACTTGGTACAAATTGGAGAATAAATAATTATTTTTTAAATCCCCAGCTAAAGCAGGGGATAAATGATGAATGGATATGATCGGTGAATTCATGTTTTTGCCTCTGGCTTTAGGCAGAGGATTTTTTAAGCCCCTTTAGAGGTTTGGGGTGTTTTTGGGGAATGGGTTTTTCCGAAAAAGAACAGGCCATGGCATGTTCCGGCAATTTTCGGGTGCAGATTTGTAGAATCGAAAGACAGACCATCAAAAAATCCGCAAAAGGGAAATTTTAAGCTAGATTTCATTAGTTAACAATCATTAAAACATCATCCTGATCGAAAAGAGAATTAGTAAGTAGTTTTAAGCGTTCTTTTTTCTCTATCGAAGCAGAAGAATTTTTATAAAGAGCCGATTTTATATGATCTTTCAGCTCTTTCCCTTTTAGTGAAACTAATACTTCTCCTTTTTTTCCAATCATATAGCATAAAGGCCAAACCGCAAGTCCGCCATCAATATCATTCTCGAGAAGATGAGGACGATAATCTGTTGGATTCGCTTTTATGATGTTTAGATGATCATTATTTTTAGAAAATACGGCGTGATATATTTTCACACTATGAGTGCTTCTGTTTTTCGGAGAATCGTAATTATCTATACTGAAGGTCAAAAAGATGTGATCTTTTGCATCAGCCCAGTCCATTGGAATTATTTTTCCTTTCAAGCTTGCGTCTGGATCTACACCAGTTTGTTTATTAAGCTTATATTGCGCTAAATTTAAAACATAAACAGGGCGAATAATATTAGGTGGAATCACCTGAAAAATAGTATCGTTAAAATCTGTTCGAAAGAAAAAGTGGCCTGCTTTTTCGTATTTAGTTCCAAAATCGGTTCCCCGCATAGAGCGCTTGGTGTAATTTTTAACTTGTTCTAGTTTTCTAAAACTTGCCAAGGTATCGCCTTTCGTATTTAAAATACCAAGCATTTTATCATCTGTCAGGTTGGTGATATAGGTATTTTTATCTGGGTTGAAAACAGAAAAATCTCTTTGAAGATCATCTATATAGGAACCAAAAGCTCCATTTGGATATAAAAATTTTTCTGGCTTGTTAATGCCATGATTAAGATCGACACAAACTTTACCCAGGCCAGTAATGGCATTGGGGTTTTCAGGATCGAAGGCTAAATTTAATGCCATTTGCTGGTTCGAGCAATCGAGCTCCATAATCATATTCTGACCGGTTATACTATTTTGGTAATTGTAGAACAAGTTATTGCCACGAGACCACACATTAATTGAACCTCCTACATGAGTATAATCACTATAGTAATAACTTACTATATTTTTATCCAGTTCTATCTCAACACCTGTTAACTTGTTTTTAACAACCGAGCGTATATAAGCACCTTTTTTAGAGTACAAATGAATGCCGTACAAATTAGAAGCAACAATGTATTTATCCATTATATGATACTTTAACTTAAGGTCTCTTGCTACTGTAGAATCGGGTATTGCTTGCATTTTAATGTATTCAATATCGCTTGCTACATCCGATAGTTTCATTTCTTTACTAGTATCGAGGCTATTGGCAATATCGATAATTTTCGGAGGATGATTAACATCTACACTTCGAATCTCCTTGAATTGAAAGCCTTTCGGTAATTTGGCGATAGAATCGGCCCCTATTTTTTCTTTTTCCAATCGGATGGATTCTTTTAGGGCAATTTGTTCTTCTTCGCTAAGAATTTTTTGCGCCAAAGCTTTCTCATTGTTTTTAAGCTTGTTATTCTGACAGGCAAATAGTGCAGAAAGTAAGAGAATGACTAGAATATGGTTTTTCATTTTTTTTGATTTGTATCGATAGTTATTTTAGGATTACTCGTACCTCAAACTCTCTACCGGATTTCTTGTAGCCGCTCTCCACGACTGAAACGAAACGGTAAGCATAGCAATTCCCATGGCGATGATTCCTGCCAAGGCAAAAATCCACCAGCTGAGTTCTGTTTTGTAGGCAAAATTTTCGAGCCATTTGTGCATGGCATACCAGGCAATTGGGCAAGCAATCACAAAGGCGATTGCTACCCATTTTAAAAAATCTTTATTTAGCATTGCAATTACCTCGTAGGTTTTGGCGCCGTTTACTTTTCGGATTCCTATTTCTTTAACTCTTTGACAAATTGAAAACCAAGAAATGCCAAATATTCCTAGCAAAGCTATTAAAACGGTAAGTGCAGAGAATAGGCTGGTAATGTTCTTAAGACGGATTTCTTGTTGGTATTCTCTATTTAAAATATCATCGAAAAACTGGTAGGAGAAATCTCTTTGGTCGCGATGTTTCTGATAAATTTTCTTTATGAACAGAATTGTTTCTTTGAAGTTATTCGCCTGAATATTTATATTCATGGTCATGATATTTTCAGGGGAATTTGTTAATACCAATGGGCCAATGGGGTAGTGCAAGGGTTTAAAATGAAAATCTTTCACTACCCCCACAATTATATTATCATCTATTCGCTGACCAATCGGATCTGAAAAGCCAAATAATTTTTCTGCAGTTTGATTGATTACAATTGGGAATATTACGCTTTCATTGGTAAGGTTCTTTTCATTTTTTGCTGATTTACGCATTTCTTCCCAGTAGTCATCATAGTTCATTTGAAGGAATTTACCCTGCACCAGTTCCAAACCATAGTTATTCGCAAAATCTTGATCGACACAAAATACAGAGGCCTTAACACTATCCAATAAACCTTGATGATTGAGGGCGTAAGTGGTTTCCCATCCACAGTTTACCGGAGCATAACTACTTGCCGAAACACTGATGATATTGGGATTTTGAAGCAATTCATTTTTGAATGCGCTACTATCGTACCATAAACCAGTTGGTACAATTATCATGTTCTGGTGATTAATTCCCAACTCCTTAGACTGCATGTAATTTAATTGTTTTATAATACCGGCAGAAATAGCTAAGGAAAATATAGCAATTGCAAATTGAATGATAATAAGGAAACTAAAAAAGCTCATTTTAGAACTGCTTGATTTTCTCTTTTGAAAAATAGAAATAGGTTGAAGTTTAGAAAAATAAAATGAGGGATAAATGCTAGCTAAAAGAGCCGTAATTACGGTTATTACAATAAGGTTTAAAATAAGTTTGCCAGATAAATGGAAAGATAGATTTTGGCCAATTATATTTATAAACCATGGTAGTAGCAACCAGCACAATAGTAAAGCCAAAAAAGCAGCTGCGAAGGTTTGTAAAAGAGAATTTCCTATGAACTGAAAAATTAGATGCTTTCTTTTTGCTCCATTAATTTTCTGAATGCCTATCTGTATTGCTTGTTCAGAGGAAATAGCTGTTGTAAGAATCGAGAAATTCAAGATAACCATCCATAAAATAAGCAAGGAAAGACCAGTGAAAATCCAGACATATTTACTACTACTTATATTTTTATCAATAAGACCTGGGGTATAATCGGAATGTAAATGAATATCGGCCAAGGGCTGAAAGATAAGCTTGTCTGTTTTGTTGGTGTACCTTCCGATATGATTGCTAACCCGAGAAAGGAACGATTCCTCAATATTTGCATTTTCGGCTAGTTTAATATAGGTTCTAACCCAATAGGAATTGGTCCAAAGCTTTTTACTATTTCGGTAACCATTACTATAGTTTTCTGAAATTATGTAGTCAAAGCTGATGTGACTATTTTCGGGAATACGCACCACAGCACTTATTGTATAGGTCTCCTTTTCATATTTGTCGCTAATGATTTGTTTTCCAAGAGCAGACTCGTTTCCAAATAGTTTTTTAGCACTTGCTTCTGAAAGAATAACATTTGCACGATCATTAAAAACAGTTTCAGGATTTCCTTCGAGAAAATTAAAACCAGAAAAAATTTTAAAAAAATCATCATTAACAAAGCATTTTCTTGCTTCAATCTTTTCGTTTATATTTTCCCGGTAAAGAGGCGAATCTTCGGAGGAGTAACTGATAAAGGTGGCGGCTTCAATTTGTGGGTAATCTGCTTTAAGCGTGGAAGCAAGAGGCTGATAAGAGTTTGCCGATTTTACAATTTGATCCCCTTGCTTTGATAAGGTGAGAACACGATAATTTTGTTGTAATCAGCGTGAAATTTGTCATGACTTAACTCATTAAACACCCAAATGTACATCAATAAAGCGGCTAAAATTCCAATGGTAAATCCGGAAAAGGTAATTAAAGAGAATACAATTCTCTTTCTGAAAGATCGAAATATGAATTTGAGGCTTTGTTGCATTGCTTGGATATTATTGAACGAGCATTAAAATATTATCTTGATCGGAGCATGTGTTTGCTAACTGTTGCAATGCTTCTTTTTTCTGAATTGGAGCGCTTGAGTTTTTAAATTCCAGCGATAGAACATGATCTTTTACATCAGAACCTTTTAAAGAAATCATTATCTCGCCTTTTTTATTGATCATGTAGGATTCTGGCCAAACGGAGATTCCGCCATCAACATCATTTTCCAATAGGTTTACATCATAGTTTGTAGGATCTGATTCTAGAATATCCAAGTGCTGTGTTTTTTTCGAGTACAATGCATGGTAGATTTCGACGCTTTTATTTTTTCTGTTTCGTGGGCTATCCGTATTATTTTTAATGAATCGTAAAAAAACATAATCTTTCGCATCGGCCCAGTCTTTTGGTATTATTTTACCCGTAAGATCGTAATCAGGATCAAGTCCATTTTGCTTACTCACTTTATATTGTCCTAAATTAAGAACGTAGATTGGTTGTATTTGATTGGGAGGTGTTAGTTTAAAAATAGTATCGTTAAAATCGGATCGAAAGCAAAAATTTCCATCCTTTTCATATTGACATCCAAAATCAGCTCCTCGAATTAGCTCTTTTGTGTAATTTTTTAGTTGCTCGAATTTTTTAAAACAGGCTAAGGTATCCCCTTTGGTATTTAGTATTGCGTACATATTTTCGTTATCCAATTTTTCGATGTAGGTGTTTTTATCCGGATTAAAAACATCGAATTGTTTGTAAAAATAACCGATAGGAGCAATGGTCATTCCATTTGGATATAAAGGTTTTTCGGGTTCGTTTTTTCCATGATTAATATCGATGCAAACTTTCCCAAGACCATTTATTACATTTGGATTTTCAGGATCGAAGCTTGAATTTTGAGCAATCTGTTTTTGCGAACAGTCCAATTCCATAATAAGGTTTTGTCCGGTGATGCTATTCGTATAGTTGTAATAGAATTGATCTCCTCGAGCCCACACATTGGTTGTAGCTCCTTTTTGAGTGTAATCGGCGTAGGTAATTATTACTGCATTTCTTTCCGAATCAAATTTAACACCAGTTAATTCATTTTTAACGATGGTTTTTACAAACGCTCCTTTATTTGAAAACAAATGAATTCCATAAATATTAACTCCTACGATATAATTATTCATCATGTAATATTTGAATCCTAGATCGTTCGGAATGCTAGCGTCCGGAACAGCCTCCATTCTGATGTAATCAATCTTGTTCGAAACGGCTGAAAGTTTTAAGGATTTCGCTTGACCTAAACGATTCGCGATATCGATAATTTTCGGAGGATGATTAACATCTACACTTCGATTCTCTTCAAATCGAAAGCCTTTCGGTAATTTGGCGATAGAATCGGCCCATATTTTTTCTTTTTCCAATCGGATAGATTCTTTTAGGGCAATTTGGTCTTCTTCACTAAGAATTTTTTGCGCCAAATCTTTCTCATTGTTTTTAAGCTTGTTATTCTGACAGGCAAACAATGCGGAAAGTAAGAGAATGACTAGAATATGGTTTTTCATTTATTTAGTTTTTTTGATTGATATCGATATTTATTTTAGGATTACTCGTACCTCAAACTTTCCACCGGGTTTTTCGTTGCAGCTCTCCACGACTGAAACGAAACGGTAAGCAGAGCAATTCCCAGGGCAATGATTCCTGCTAAAGCAAAAATCCACCAGCTGAGTTCTGTTTTGTAGGCAAAATTTTCGAGCCATTTGTGCATGGCATACCAGGCAATGGGACAAGCAATAAGAAATGCAATGACTACCCATTTTGCAAACTCTTTGTTTAGCATTTTGATGATCTCGTAGGTTTTGGCACCATTTACTTTTCGGATTCCGATTTCTTTGGTGCGATCGTGACATATAAATACGCTTAGACCAAGAAGTCCGAATAATGCTAGTAAAACACACCATATCGTTAAAAATTCAATAAAATGAGCTATTTTTTCTTCTTTGGAATATAGATTATTCAGTTCATCATCCAGAAATTGCACTTCCACTTTATTTACAGAATCAAATTCCTCTGCAACATTATTGATATATCTAAAGATCTCGCTGTAATTTCCTGGTTTTAAGCGCAACATCAAAATGTTCTTTCTTCCGACATCATCAGTTAACCAAAACTGCATGGGTTCTATTTCTTCTTGGAGACTAGAAAAATTAAAATTCTTTGCTACCCCAACAATTTCACCAGTAAAATCAAAACCTCCCATTTTTCTCTCCAATGGTTTATCCCAGCAAAATTGTTCAACCGCTTTTTCATTTAAAATAAACTTATTATTATCTGAATATGAACCACCAATAAAAGCTCGTCCTTCACTAATTTGGATCTTGAAAAAATCTAAAAAACGATTGTCAATAGGCCAACACTTAAGCTCTACATATTGGCCATCAATTTCTCTTCCCCAGCCCATTCCAACATGACCTGGAATAAAATTGGAATAAGTATAATCAACAATTCGATCATGCTTTAATAATTCATTTCCAAGAGTCTCATGATGATTTCTTAAATCATTTGTTGTTTTTAGAAAAACAACATGTTCCTTCTCTATTCCAATATCAAAATTTTTCCAATAATTAATTTGCTTCTCAATGGTTACAGCAGAAATAATTAAGCCTATTGTAAATATAAATTGTACAATTACCAATGTATTTCTGAGCATCTTTTTTTTGCCCTTAAAGAAGGCTTTGCCCTTTAACGTTTCCGAAATTGGTGCTGATGTGATATAGCGTGCAGGATATAAACTCGATAAAACTCCAAAAAATAGAGCTGAAAGGAAAAACCAAACAAAAAACAGAGGCCGTGATTTGAGTGACAAACCTTGAATTTCGAAAAAACTTTCGATTGAAGAAAAAATAAGAAAATGTATACCGATAGCCAATATAATTGACACTATTGATAGTAAAACAGACTCAGCTACAACTTGAAATCTAGCTCCAAGTTTTTTTTCACCCAAAATTTGCTGAACTGATAAAGCTTTAGCCCTCTTTGCAGCTTGAGATGTAGAAAAATTGACGAAATTAACAAAGCCCATAAGTAAAACCATGAAGCCCAATAAGGTGAAAATATCGAGAATTAATCGACTTGCTTTTCCCAGCTTAGATGACACGTAATGTAAATCGTTTAATGGTCTTAAAATTAAAGGTTCTTGATTAGGGTAGCGCTCCTTAATTCCATCCAGTTTTTCTTTAAAAACATCAATCTCAGATATTTTCTTAACCAATGCTTCAAGATTAACACCTTCGTGAGTCTGAATAAATACGTTAAAACTCCATTCTGACCAACTTTTCGTGAATTTGTATTTTCCTTTACTATCACGAGTTAAAGTCTCAAATGAAATAAAACAATCAGATTGAAAACTTGAATTTATAGGAAGATCTTTCATAATACCCGAAACCTTAAGTTGGGTGCCACGGATTGTAAGAATACGCCCACTAGCATTTTCTTCACCAAAAAGTTTTTTACTTAAAGATTCTGTAATAACAACACTACCCGCTTCACTCAAAGCAATATCCTTATTACCATATAGCAAAGGGAAACTAAACATGCTTAAAAATTTCTCGCCAGCATAAAAAGAAATAGCCGAAACAGACTCATTTTTAATCTCCATTTCTGGTGTATAAACTTTAGATTCCACACCTCCCCAAAATGGACTCACAGCATCTACCTCAGGAACATTCTCTCGGATAACCTCAGCAGTAATAGCAGGAATAAAGGAAGAATAACTCGTCTCTACACGGTATATTGAAGCTCCATTGGCATGAAAATTATCAAAGCTTTTCTCAAAGGAAACATAAAGACTTATAATAATAATGCATGAAAAAGCTGTTACCAAACTTAATATGGTAAATATAGAGGCCGTTTTATATTTTAATATCGACCTGAAAATGTGTTTAATTTGCTGCATATCTTGAATCTATTAAGTTTTAATCATCATTTTTACTCATATCTCAAACTCTCCACCGGATTTCGGCGTGCATTTCGAGTGAAATTTATGACCGTTACTAGAGCTACAAGTAAAAGAATGATCAAACTACATATGAAAAATATCCACCAATGTAAAGGGAGTTTATAAGCAAAATTCTGCATCCACAAGTTAGCTGTAAACCAAGCTCCTAAAGCACCAAGTAATACAGCAGGAACAGCCAGAATCTCAATATCCCACAAGAAGACCTTTAGAAGACTTGAAAATTTAGCTCCGTTTATTCTGCGAATAGCCAATTCTTTACGACGTCTTACCGCCTCGTTGGAAGTATAGCCTAATAGTCCAATAATTGTAATGAGTAAGATTATTGTACTACCTGCCACCATTGCATTTCGAAATCCACGTTGTTGCGTATAGCCTTTTTCTTGCTGTATTTCAAGACTCTTTATATCGGCATCTCTATAAGGTAAAGCAGTATTAAATACCTCTCTTATTTTATCCATTACTCTAGCTTGAGTATTCGGATAGGTTTTCACCAATATGTTGAATGAATAGGATGGATATTTGATAGCTGTTTTTATAAAATTAGATTCAGATCTATAGAAAAATACGGCAGGACGTATATCTGGATCAGCCTTAGAGCCTATTGTGAAATCCGAAAAAACACCCTTAATAATTGTGCTCCCATGTTCACTAATCACTATTTGTTTACCAACCACACCTTCATTCCATGCATTGTGCATTTGAAGTAGTTTAGCACCTTTCTTACTAATTAGCACATCACCTTCAAGAGTTGTTTCCTCAGAAAACACCTGTCCTTCTGTTACTTGTATATTTAGTATGGACAAATAACTATCGTCAACAGCATAAAAATCTGCAATGTTGAATAAATCTCTTTGTCCATCCTGAGATAGAATGTTATTTCCAGATTTGGAGTCGCATGGCAATGTTGCTCCAAGTCCAATTTTTTCAATTTCAGGCATCGATCTTAATTCGTGTAATACACTAGCTATTTTACTTCCATCCATACCGCTAGTTGATCCATAAAAAACACCTTTGGCTTGATAACCATGAGAACTATTTTTCATGTTATTGTATTGCAAACTAACAATAACCAGCATCGATAAAATAAAAGAAGCGCCTATAAACTGGAAGGCTAATAAAATCAATTTCCAACTGTTCTTTTTTTGTTGATAGTAACGAAAAGCATTAGCTACAGGAATACGGGAGAAAAAACGAGCTGGCAAGTAACTCATTAGAATAAGCATAAATATCAATATGCCCATTAAAGGCAAAATAACATAGGGATTTAAAACGGATTGCAATTTATGCCCAACTTGTTGCTCGGCTACTGGTTGTAATACTATAATCAGAATAAAAGCTACGATTAAGGATAGGAGAAATAGAAGGGCTGACTCAGAAAAAATAATTTGTTGCAAATGGCGAGAATGAGCTCCAAAGGTTTTATAGATTGCCGATGATTTTGACCTTTTTACCAGCACGCTTAGTGTGAGTAGAATATAGTTTAATAAAGAAACAAATAAAACCGAAAATGCAATTGTACTTAGAATTAAAATAATGTCTTTTAGGGTTTCTGTATAAACTTCCTGAATGGGTTTAAGTGAATATTTCAAAACAAATCCATCGTCTTGAGCCTCAATTTTTCTAATATCCTGATGTACTTCTTGCATTTTTCTAACTGCAGAAGCTAGATTTTCTGGTTTAACCCCTGGAGCTAGTTTAACACAGGAGAAATAACGATCATTTCCAAGCCAATTATCAGAGCCATCCCACATAAAATAGCTTGTTGAAACCATTGATATTAATACGTCGTATTTGTAATTCGTGTTTTCTGGCAAAGCTTCAAATATACCTTCAATCGTTAACTTACCACCTGGATATTCTTTCAATTCAATAGCTTGCCCAATAACATCGCCACCTATACGAGTAGCAATTTTATTCGAAATCATACATTTCATAGGCGATTTGAGAATTTCCACAGGATTTCCCTTAAGCATAGGTCTAGGTAATACTTCGAAGAGATGTTCATCTGCCAAAACAAACTTAGCCTCGTAGCTTTTCTTGTTTTCGGTGTAAAATATTGATGAACCTATAGAATTTAATCGCGTTGCAGCTTCTACTCCTGGCACCTCTGCTTTTAAACCCGGAGCAATTGCACCACTAACTTGATTAGCACTTTCCAATTTATCTTTAGACTTCTCTGCTTTGTAATTTTCAGCGACAACATAAATACGATCCGAATCGGGATAAAAACTATCGAAACTGTGATAATAGAATACCTCAGATAAAAGTAAAATACCAAAAGCCAAACCTGTAGCTAAGGAGACTATACGGGCGACACTGTGATCACCCTTTAAAAATAAGCGTCGAAATGCAAGTTTTAAAAACATCATAATTTGTCATTTGTTTTTCAATAGAATTTCTATATTCATTACTCGTACCTCAAACTCTCTACCGGATTTCGAGTCGCCGCTCTCCACGACTGAAACGAAACGGTAAGCAGAGCAATTCCCAGGGCGATGATTCCCGCTAAAGCAAAAATCCACCAGCTGAGTTCTGTTTTGTAGGCAAAGTTTTCGAGCCATTTGTGCATGGCATACCAGGCAATGGGGCAGGCGATTACAAAGGCGATTAACGTCCATTTTAATATATCCAGATTTAGCATACTCATTATCTCAATAGTTTTGGCGCCGTTAACTTTGCGGATTCCTATTTCTTTGGTTCGGTTTTCAATAACAAAAAAGCTTAGACCTATCAGTCCTAAACAGGATAGAAAGAGAGAAATTAGAGCGGCATAGCTCACAATTTTTTGAAACAGCTTTTCTTTTCGATAAAGCTGTTCCCAGGAATCATCAAGAAAATGGTATTCAAAAGGGAAATTCGGTGAAAACTCGTTCCACGTTTTTTTAATTAATTGAATGGTTTGTTCCAAAATCTTCGGCGTATTGGCGGTTGTTTTCAGGTAAATTACTTCATCGCTTTTTCCTGAGCAGGTAAATACAGCTTCGCGAATGGGGGAATGCATCGATTCAAAGTTAAAATCATTCACCTCACCTATTATGGTTCCAGAAGAGGGGTCTTCATCAAGGAGCATTCGTGCATCAGAAAGTTGTTTGATGTCGAAATTGCGAATAGCTGTTTCGTTGAGAATAAAGTCCCACTTTGCTTTTGAGTGTTCTGTAAAATTTGTGCCCTGTTTTAATTGGATGTTAAAGAAATTGAAAAAATTAGAGCTGACTCTAAACTTGGCAAAACGGATTGTTTCTTCCTTTCCTCTGTTTATAAAAGATAAACCCCAATTTTCAGAAATTTTTAGGATTGGTTCGCTCGAAAAGGTAAGGTCTTCTATTCCCGGTGTTTGCAGTAGTTGGTTTTTAAAAGCCTGCGTGTTGTTTTCCAGATCAGTGTTGGTACTTGCGTAGAGAATATGTTCCTTTTCAAACCCAGGATTATTGTTGAAGAGAAGTTTGTTTTGGTGGTTGATTACAAGCAAACAAGTTATTAAAATGATTGAAATAAAAAACTGAAACACCAGCAAGCTATTTCTTAAGCTGTTTTTTTGTTTTTTATCAACATGCCTGTTAATAAGTGCACTTGTTGTTTGCCTGCTAAAAATCAATCCGGGAAATAAACCTGTTATTGCCAGTGTAAATAGCATGATGAAAAACAACATACATAGATTCCAACCGGAAAATATTTCGATTAAGGCAAAAGCAGAATGAGTTAACTGGTTAAATCCGCTTAATAGAAGCCATACGAAGCCGATTACCAGTACTAGAACAATAAGAAGGGTTATTGCTGATTCGTATGTAAACAGAGCCAAAATATGTCGTTTATTACTGCCCATGGTTTTAATAATAGCAACATTCTTATATCTTTTTCCGCGTTGAGCAGTCACCAAATTAATGTAATTAACACAGGCAAGAAATAGAATTAGAAAACCAATGATTTGGATGATGGCCAGAGTAAATTTATTTCCATGTTTTAATTTGCCGTGCTTTGGAAAGTTAAAATAGATTTGAGAAAATGGAAATATGGAAAACTGAATAAGATCTTTGTATCCGTCAGGTATATTTTCTTGGGACATATTCATAATCTTCTCCTGCAGAAGTTCTGGATTGACATTTTCCTTGGTCTTGAGGAAGGAGATGAAATTTTGATTTCCCCATCCCTGATTTTTATACCAATCAATTTTATAATTGGTTAATGTAGAAAGAACAGCCTTAAAATCCCATGACGAATTCTGAGGTAGATCTTCGATAACAGCTGTTACTTCTACTAATTCATTTTGTAAATGAGTGGTATTGTATAGTAAACTTTTCCCAATAGGGTTTGTATCACCAAAAATATTTTTGGCCAACGATTTTGTCAATACCAATTGATTTGGTTTGTTCAAAGAATTAGATGGGTTTCCATAAACTGATGGCAGCTGAAAAACCTTAAAAAAAGAAGAATCGGCTATCAAAAGTTTTTCAATCTTAAAACTGACATCATTATTTTTTACAAATACCTGAGGAGCCTGCTCGTATTGACAGTTTGTTATAGATTCGATCTCTGGTATTTCTTTTTTTACCAACTGACTCATTTGTTGTGCTACTCCTGGCTGATCATTTCGAAGAAGGGAAAATACCTGTTCGTGCTGAGGAAGAAAATGATCAGTTGATAATTCTTTTTGTGCAAAAGAGAATATTAACAATCCGATGGTTATTCCTACAGAAAGGCCCAAAATATTAATCAGCAACACTACTTTGTTACTTAATAGGTTTCTGATAGCAAGTTTAAGATTGTATAGAAGCATTGTTTATATTCTTAAGAATGTTTTAATAGTCAATTATGGGTTAAACACAGATTAACTTGAAATCAAATTCATTACTCATACCTCAAACTCTCCACCGGATTTCTTGTAGCCGCCCGCCACGACTGAAACGAAACGGTAAGCATAGCAATTCCCATTGCGATGATTCCTGCTAAGGCAAAAATCCACCAGCTGAGTTCTGTTTTGTAGGCAAAATTTTCGAGCCATTTGTGCATGGCATACCAGGCAATTGGGCAAGCAATCACAAAGGCGATTGCTACCCATTTTAAAAAATCTTTATTTAGCATTGCAATTACCTCGTAGGTTTTGGCGCCGTTTACTTTTCGGATTCCTATTTCTTTGGTGCGTTGAATAATCGTATTAAGCACCATGCCAAATAAACCCATAACTGATAAGACTATAGCCAAAAATGAAAATGCAGTAATTAGTTTAACCTGTTGCTGTTCTTTTTTATAGAATTGATTGATTTGATCGGTTAGTGTATAAATATTTACAATTACGTCTGGAGATAACTTTTTGAAATAGCTGTTGATTTTTTTCTGGATTTCTTTGTTGTTAACTCCATTGGTTTTTATGACAAGCAAATTCATGTTTTGCGGTTTTTGCTGAAGAATAGCCATTGGCTGAATCTGAGAATGAAAAGAATGACTGTTGAAATCTTTAACAATTCCACGAATTTTAAATCCATTAAATGATTCACCAACTTTTAAATTGTATTGCTTTGCTGCAGATTCGTTAATTATAATATTGCTTTTACGATAATCATTAAAATCCTGTCCATCAATAAATTCAACCTTGAGAAGGTTTAACATTCCTTTGCCTGTAAATAAGCCATCAAATACGACTTCATTATTTTCATACATAAAGCCAATTGTTGAACCTACATTTGTTGGAGGAATTGAAGATGAGCCGGCTGTAGCTATAACCCCAGGTATTTTTTCAATTTCATTTGAGATTGACTGGTGTTGCTTGCTTATTTCACGAGAGTTAAGATCACAAATAATTACATTTTCAGTTTCAATATTCTTGGAACTTGTCTGAGCATAATGCAATTGTTTCTTTATTGTTAGAATGCCAGTAACCAAAATAATAAAGATTGCAAAATGTATACTTAGAACAGAATTCGTCCAGCCTTTCTTTTTCGATGAGTTCAATTTTATTCCCTTAATCAAATCAACTGAAGATCGTTTTGTAATAGTTAAGCCGATTATAATCCCCGAAATTGTCCCTGTTACAATCACAACTAGAAATAAGACCAGCCATGATTGCCATATCATAAAAACCTCTAAACCTAAAGTGCGTTCAAGCGTTTTGTTTATGAAAGGAAATCCGATTAGAACAACCAATGACGCGGGAAGCAAACTAATGACTGAAAGTATATTTGATTCCAATAAAACTTGTTTTAGAATGGATTTAGTTGAGGCACCCATGGCTTTTTGAACCCCAAAATCTTTTAGGCGGTTCTCTATTTTTGCTTTCGTCAGAAACACATAGTTCACAACAGCAATCATTAGAATAAATAAGGAAATGATAAGTAGGTATTTCAATTGTTCTGAATTTCCGGTTCGGCTTTCGATTCTTTCATTCAAACCTGTTGACTGCAAATAGATATCAGTGACAGGTTGTAATGCATAATCCTGATTTTTTCTCGCTTCATTAATAGTTCTGTTCTTATAAGCCTGTATCTGTAGCAAGATATTTTTTGGGTCTGCTTTTTTATTTAAAAGAAGGTAGGTTTCATTTATAAAATGATTCCAATCTTCAAAATCTTCAGATGTACGTCTAAAATCCTCAAAATATCGATATCTCCGCTCAAGGAATTCTTTCATTAAGTCTAAATGACCAATGAAATTGGGATATAATCTGGAATTTTGAGGGAAGTCTTCATAAACACCGCAAATTGTTAAGGGTAAAAATTGATTGTTGATTTTTATCTGAAGTATTTCATTAATAGGATTTTTATTGTCAAAATACTTATCGGAAGTCGAAGCAGAGATGCATATTTCTTTTTCAGACTGGGAGGCATTTCCTTGAATAATCCTAATCCCCAGACAAGTGTAGATCGAAGTGTCAGCACATGCAAATCGTTTATCTTTCACTAAGTCATTCTTAGAATTCTTTAATTCTACATCCGAATCTTGGGAATACCTAAAATAATTGTCAATAAGAGGAATTTCTTCTTTTATTGTACTGCCCAAGGGATAAGGAGTTGTATTTTCAGAACCTTGCGAAATCCGATATAAATTTTCTTTATTGGGAATAAAACTATCAAAAGAGTTTTCATGAATATAAAGTAAGCTCAACAAAAACACACAGCCCAAACCAATACCCAATCCAAGTATACTAATCAACGATTGGGTTTTGTTTTTAATAATGCTTCTAAAAGAAATTTTCACACTATGCGGAATATTCATTTATATACTATTTTTTAATCATTAATAATCTTCAAAAATTGATTACTCATACCTCAAACTCTCCACCGGATTTCTTGTAGCCGCTCTCCACGATTGAAACGAAACGGTAAGCAGAGCAATTCCCAGGGCAATGATTCCCGATAAAGCAAAAATCCACCAGCTGAGTTCTGTTTTGTAGGCAAAATTTTCGAGCCATTTGCTCATGGCATAGTAAGCAATTGGGCAGGCGATAATAAATGCGATGGTTACCCATTTTGCAAACTCTTTGTTTAGCATTTTGATGATCTCGTAGGTTTTGGCGCCGTTTACTTTTCGGATTCCGATTTCTTTGGTTCTGTAACGTGTTGTTTTGTAGGAATTGGCAAACAAACTTATCATTGATAAAAGGATACTGATAATACAACAAGCTCCTAATAGCTTTACATAGTTGTTGTTTTCACGATGATACCACTCAAAACGATCTCCAATGGATTCGATATTTAGAGGGTAATCAGGTATGAATTTATTCCAAGCTTGAAAAATAGCCTCTTGTGTTTGCGCTTGTCTTTCATCAATTGGTTTTACAAGTAAATGAAATCCCGTATTCTTATACTTAATCATGGCAGGTTGCACAACTGATTTTAAGCTGGAATAATGAAAATCTTTTACGATACCTATCACTATTTGATCCTTAACTCCTCCAGGGATACTCCTCCCAATCAAATTGATTTCTGGAAACCTATCAGCCAATGATTCATTTATTAAACACTTCTTTTTATCTGCTACCGGATTGCCAGAAAAGGCTGTTCCTCTCGACAATTTGATGCCTAAAGTATTAATATATCGGTCATCACCTTCGAATATAGCAGGCGTATATTTATGCTGTATTCCATTTTTTTGATATTCTAGAAAAACAATATAATGTTCTAACACAGGTGACGCAGTTGCAATAGATACATCATTAATAAATGGATTCTTTTTTAATTCATCTCTAAGGATAGAAACTTGTTTAGCATATTGAACCGGAAGTCTAACTTCTATAACGGATTTGTCGAGGCCAATTGGCTTATCTGATATAAAATGAATTTGCTTAAGAATAAAAAAAGAACAAATGATAAGAATCACTGTCGTTGCTAATTGTAGAATACTAAAAATAGGTAAGTTAATACGTTTGCTCTTAATCGTCTTTTCTAAACCTGTAAAATTAGATTTAAGCTTGGATTGTATTCTATAGAATGTAAAAAGTAGTGTGATAATAAACAGAAGTATACATACACTAGATAGAAGAAGAATTTGATCCATTTGGAAAAGAAGCTCCCGTGTGATATGTGTTTTAACTAATTTATTAAAAAATGGTGCTATCCACATCATTAAAAACAAACTCCCTAAAAAAGAAACACCAATAAGAAAAGATGCTTCGGACATAAAAACCTGAAGTAAACGAAACTTAGAACCACCATTAATTCGACGTATGGTAAATTCCTTAGACCTCTCTATCAGCTTGTTTCTGCTTAAACCGAAATAATTAAAAGATGCAATTACAAAAATTAAAAAGGCAACTACAAAAGCAATCCAAAGTTCACCTTTGTTCCGACTTTGCCAAATTCCCGACTTCTCTGTCGTATCAAAATAAGTATCTCGAAAAGGCTTCAAATAGTGTGTTCCAGGAGTATCCGCATAAATAATAGGAATAAACGCTTGATTTGCTTTAAAAATTTTCTCAACTTCACTTACACTAGCTCCTCTTTTCAAACGGACACAACAATAAGTATCCATTTCTTCTTTTCCTAAAGCACGAACAATATCAAAATTAAATTGCGTATTTTGGATAGGCTTTTTAAAGACACCTGTAACAATCATGTCTTCTTTATTCCCATCTTTTAAAAAACAAATACTCTGACCAATAGCATCATTGTAACCAAAATATTTTTGAGCCAAAACATCTGATATAACCAGACTATTAGGAGTTTTCAAAACTGTTTTACGATTGTTTGCCAGAAGTTCAAAAGAAAAAAAACTGAAAAAATTTTCAGAACTAGCCATGATTCTTGGTTTGTCAAAATAAACGTCATTATTTACAATAAGTTTACTAGAGCCTGAAGTACTAATCCGACAAAAATCTACAATCTCAGTAAAATTATCTTTCATGTATTCAGCAGAACCAAAACGACATTGATAAATTTTACCTTCTCCAAAAGGATGATCGGCTTGTAAAGTATAAATCTGCTTACTATCAGCATGAAAAGAATCGGTATTCAACTCATAATTAATAAACAAAGCAATTAAATTGATACAAGCTAAGCCTGTAATCAAACTGATAAAAATAACACCACTGCTCAATTTATCCCTTAAAATACTTCTTAAAATAGTCTTCATATCTAGATTAATCTTATGGTATTATTCTATATGATTTCTGTTCTATTGTAATAAACAATTGACTAACGAATTTACTCATACCTCAAACTCTCCATCGGATTCCTAGTCGCCGCTCTCCAAGCTTGAAACGAAAGAGTAAGCAGAGCAATTCCCATGGCAAAAATCTACCAGCTCAATTCTGTTTTGGATGTGAAATTCAGAAACTACAAGTTACGTTCCTCCACCAAACTCTCCTCCATAACCACTCTTCCATCAAACAGATTGATGATTCGGTGCGCATAGCCCGCATCTTGAATGGAGTGAGTTACCATGATGATGGTGGTTCCTTCGCGGTTTAGTTCGGTAAGCAATTCCATCACTTCCTGTCCGTTTTTGGAGTCGAGATTCCCTGTTGGCTCATCGGCAAGAATTAATCCTGGGTTAGAAACCACAGCCCGGGCAATGGCTACACGCTGTTGCTGTCCGCCCGAAAGTTGTTGAGGATAGTGTTTTGCACGGTGACTCATGTTCATGCGTTCCAGCACTTTATTCACCATTTCTTTTCGGGTTTTATTGCTGATGCGCTGATATACCAATGGCATTTCCACGTTCTCAAAAACATTCAGTTCATCAATCAGATTAAAACTTTGAAAAACAAAACCGATGTTTCCTTTTCGCAGATCGGTGCGCTGACCTTCTTTTAAGCCTGCAACTTCGGTACTCCCAAAAGTGTATTGTCCTTCCGAAGGATTATCGAGCAAGCCTAAAATATTCATTAGGGTAGATTTACCACAACCCGATGGCCCCATAATGGCCACAAATTCACCTTTATTAATTTTCAGATTTACATTATTCAAAGCCAAGGTTTCAATCTCATCGGTTCTGAATATTTTGCTTAGGTTTTCGGTCTTAATCATATCTATTTAATTTTTGAATCATTAATTATTGCTCCTTTATGTGTTCTGAATTTGGGATAGGGGTAAATTACGAATTTCTAGTTATTATGTTGTTTTACTATCCGTAGGTTTATGCTTATTTAAAATCAATCCGCTCATTGTCTCCAAAGGCATCGTAGCTCGAAGTAATTACTTTATCGCCAGCTTGCAATCCCTCCAACACTTCAAAATATTGAGAATTCTGTCTGCCAATTTTAATGTTTCGTTTGGTGGCAAAACGCCCCGATTCATCCAAAATAAACACCCATTGTCCGCCGGTGCTTTGAAAGAATCCTCCACGGGCCAGCAGAGTCGCTTCAACAGCTTGTCCCAATTCCAGTTTTATGTGATAGGTTTGTCCGGTGCGTAAATTCTCCGGCGATTGCCCATCAAAAATCAGATCCACCTTAAAACGGCCATCGCGAACCTCGGGATATACCTTTTTAGTCTTCAGAATAAATTCCTGATCGTTTCGTAGTAGAGAAGCACTTAAATCGCGACGAACACGGTCAATATAATGCTCGTCGACTTCGGCAAGCACCTTAAAATTGTTCAAAATATGAAGCTGACCAATTCTCTCGCCTCGATTAATCGATTGACCGATTTCAATATCCAAACTTCCCAACTGACCATCGGCCGGAGCTTTAATATTTAAATTCTCGAGTCGTTCGCGAACCATTTCAAGGTTTTGTTTCATATTATTCAAACTGCTATTCATTTGTATTTTTTGATTTTCTCGAAAAATAGAATCTTGAATCATACGTTGATATCGTAACTGTCGATCTTGTAATGATAAGTCGTAATCTTCCTTCGACCGCAAGTAAACTTCTTTGGCCACAAATCCTTTTTCAAAGAACAGCAAGTTCTGTTCGTACTGTCTTTTTTGTCGGATGATATCGCTGTCGATGCTAAGAATTTGTTGTTTATTGCTGATTTTCTGTTGTTCCATACTAATTAAGGTATTCCGCAACTCGTTGGCCTGATAGGCAAGTGACGATTCGGTATTGAGAATTTGTAATTTTAAATCGTTGTTAATCAAACGAAGAATTACATCCCCTTTTTTCACCAATTCTCCTTCATCAATTAATTTCTCGGTTACTTTTCCACCTTCTTCAACATCCAGGTAAATAGTCGTTTTTGGTTCAACGGTTCCAATTATCGAAATGTAATCCTTGAATTCAGCCTGCGAAACTTCTGTTAGAGTCAGTTTCTCGAGTTCGGCCCGATAGGTAGAGGTAGAACTACTCAGCAGTAGCCAAACTAAAAAACCAAGAAAGAGGATTCCAAGTAGCATATAAATATGCTTGGTTTTGAACCCTTTCTTTGCTTCTATTTTTCGATCCATTGACATGATTTGCTTTTTCTTTAAATTGATCAGAATAATTACATCTGTTATTTACACATTGTGTATCCAATCTTATGCCAAGGCTGGTAATTAGCATGTTGTTAGGACTTTGTGTTGTGGTGGCAAAATTGAAGTGTAAAAAAAATGGACAATGCTTGTCTAATTTTTTGAAAAGCTTTCTACTTTAGATAAAAATTAGATATTGTACCATTTAAGTAATTAGAAATTAATAATGGGTAGTTAATAATTATCAAACAAGATGTATTGCAGTTAATTATAAAAAATAAAATACGACTATAGTACCCTCGTTTTGTTGGACCAAGATTTCTGTTTTCTAAGTTGAATTTAAGCTGCCATATTATAGATTATAAACGGCTTCTTCCTATCGATGCCTTGATGATCTCTGTTATGATATCTATCA
>NZ_MVDD01000009.1 GCF_002843315.1 Labilibaculum filiforme
CCATTGTCAACTATTCTAAATCTAAAACACAAAAAAAGCTGTAGACGGATCTACAACTTTCTATTATTCTTTGAAATTACTGCATTTAAAAATCTTTCCATATTAAATTCCCTTTCTAAAAAGGTTTTCACTTACACCATTCCCCATAAGAGTAAGAATTCTGTCACCGGTTACGTCAACCCACCGTTCATGTTGGGCAGTTCCTGCCACACGAACGCTTAGTTGTTGTAGTGCGTTTTATTCAAATAATTCATCAAATTGGTCATCCCATTTAAAGCCATTCAGAATCCAACCATCATTGTTTTTGTAATAGGTAAATAAAACTCTAATCATATGTTTCTCAAATCTTAGAACGTAAATCTTTTTAATGGCGTAATCTTTTATTGACTCATCCCTTATAAAATCAAATCCAATAATATTGCCAAATCTATCCGCAACCATATTAAATTGCTTAATAGTCTGGGATTCTAATTGCTTCATTTCATTCTCAGGTAATGGCCAATATACTTGAAGCTCCGTAAATGCTTTCTGAAATTCTGAGTCTTTTAAGAAGTTCATAACTTTTTCAGAGTGTTTCGATAACTCATCTTTACTATTCAAGAATGTCTGGGCCTTTGTAGATTGTAAAAACAAAATAGCCATAACAGCAAATAATATTTTCTTCATTTTTAATTGATTTATTTAAGTTAAAAGTATTACAAATCTAGTGTTTCAGTATCCAAGTTTAAATACCTAGTCTAATCAACATTTAAGAACATTGACCTATTATAAATTTTCTATTGGTTTATCATTTCGTAAAATATATAAATATCCCTATTCCATATCACTTTATTTTACTCCCTATACATTGCTAATAGAACGTAATCCAGTTGCACAGTATGGGCAATTGTGACTAACGTCAATTTCCGTTGTTTTTTGTCCAAATTCCTTTATTCATAGTCAATTCAGTTGGTTTTTGATTAAATATTATTTAAATTTTCTTTAAAAACTTCCTCGTTAGCTTCAGAAATTAATCAGAAGTTCTGATGTGGGGAATGCACTACAACGGATAGCGGTATGTTTTTGTTGCCGATTTCGGAGCACTGCACTGTCAAACCGTGATGAAGCTTGAAGCGAGCTACAACCGTTGATTTCAGTACTATTTCGGCAATAAAATATACCGCATGTTACAAGCTGGCCTTCTTTCTTGTCAAGCGACATACCTTTATTATTATCAATCAGTTCTGTCATTCTGTTTTTGTCTGTCAGGTTGCGTGTCGGCAAAGTTTTATTTTTTAGTGAGGGAAGATTTTTTGTTTTTCTTTCCGGGTGGGCAAAGCAAGCTCTTTTGCAAACTTTGGTTTGTGAGTTGGCATTCTGCGGTTTGCAAATGTGCTTGCTTTACGTCCGGCATTGCTTAATTAAATTTGCCAGTAATTTGAGAAATATCAAAGTTTCCGTTAATTCCTTGAACTTCGATTTTTCCATGTAAAATATCAAAGAAGAAGTTTCTAATTTTCTCCATTGTCAAAGTTGCTGGTTGTCCTTTCGCATCTACTCCCAAATCATAGGTTTTTAGCAATTGAGTACCCAAGCTTGCGGCAGTTAATAAAAAGTGGTTTTGGAACTTATCCATATCCAATAAATCTGCTGCTAAAACTTTTCCAACGACTGTGTAGCTTCTTAATGTTTTTTGTGTTTCTTCATTCGTTAAGGTAGTTTTAACTTCATCAGCATCAATGTTCATTTCAATTCTACCAGAATTTGCTGACTGTGGCAACCCTTTGAATAAGGATCCTAAATCAGCCAAACTTAGATTGTAGAATTTTGTTCCTGGTACTACAAGTATTTTTTCAATAGAAAAAGCACTTGGTAAAAGCAAACTTACCATTTGAGCCGCTTTAATAGATGGAGTGTTAAATGTGCCAACAATTGAATTAGTTAAATCAATTGTTTGAGTTGCAAAAACGCCTCCAATTACAACACTGTTCTCAAGTATTATTTCATCTGCATATATGCTACCGGCAACAAAAGCATTATACAAAGTTACGCTCTTTGCATTTATGTCACTATGAAACATAATATTGCAGTTTTGAGCCCTTGAAACAATTGAATTGGCTGAACCTACACTTTTTTTGAAGGTAACATTACCTTTTGCTTCACTATTTACATACAGTTCAAGTTGTGTAAATACTGCTCCATGTATTTCTGAATCACCTTGTTGAATCTCTAACTTATGTGCATATACAGGACCCTCAATAACGGTACTACCCTGTATTGTGATAGTTCTATTTAACTCAGCAATTTTTTCAGGAAGTATAGAGCCTTTAACCAAATTGTCCTTAAGCTGGATATTGGTTTCATTGAATCGAATTTCTTTTAATTCTTTCATTGTTATTATTTTTTAAAGATTTTGAACACTTATTGTTTGAATAGAACCCAAATTGGCAATCTTTTGAATCATTTCCTTTACCCTTACCGAATGTTGGTCGGCAGTTGTGTATGATTTGTTTAATTCAGAATTAAAGTACAATTTAAGATTGTCTGTGTAATCTTTTGTTATGGTACTCCATGAATTTGTTGATTCATTGAATTGCTCAATTAGCTCATTTTTTATTTGGTTTTCCTGCAAAGCAGAAACGAATAAAGGAGTATGTAATCCTTTAGATATTTGATTTTTATCCGCTTTTGTTTCTATAAAACACACAGGTGAATATTGTGGAGATTCCGTGCTTTCATTCAACATGCTTTGCTGTATGGTATTGTTTAACTTTTTCTGCTGCCATAAAAATACTTTAGCTTTATTCAATGTATCTAAAGCACGCTTTTTAGCAATTGAGGCACTTATTTTTGATTGTAATTCGCTACCCTCTTTGCCAAAAATTGCAACAGTGTTAACCAAATCATTGTTGGTAGTTCTGATACTCTGATTATCTAACTCTTTTTTGAAAACGAAAGTAGGTTTATCAAGTTCATAAATTCGATTAGATAATTCATTATTAAGGTCGTCAAAGATTTTAATATACCTACTTGAGATACGTGTAAAATCACCTTCCATTTGCTTTTTCTTTGCAAGACAAGATTGAGCAAGTTCCTTTAAGTGCATTAACTGTGCATCAATATTCTGCGATAGTTCAGCAATTTGTTGGCTGATTTCAGAACGTATGTAACCAAAGAACCCCGTAATAATGGTTTCAGCAACCTTTTTAGAGTTTTTATCAATTGAAACAATTTGAGCTGCTTCGGTTGCAACTACAGCACCAGTAAGGAGGTTGACATTCGTATTACAATGTTCAACGCTATTATCAAATGGCTCTGTATCCACTTCAATAGATACATTAACATCTTCGTATTCTGTCCCGCTATAGTGAGCCGTATCTGACCCACCATTTTGCGATGCCGGATAATTATAACTAACTGTACCAGAATAATGCACAGCAATCCGCTCTCTATATGTTCTAGTATAACTCATATCTTTTACGTTTAAATGGTTTGATAATTATTAGACTGGAACAACTTCGTAGCCATATCCTTTACTCGTTGCGACTTTGAGGAAGATGATACTAATTTACTGAACTCGCTTTTAACTTCTGTATTGGGTGACGATTTGGCTTGCCATTCAATTTGATTCAGTTCTGCGAAGGCAGTATTTTTAATCGCCGACTTTGAAATATTATCTAACTCAACTTCAGAAACAGAAATTTCCACTCCTGCATCAGTTTTATCTCTATTGCATTCACATATTACAATTGGAATATAAACTGTTGCTGTTTCGGTATATCTGCCATCATTTATTAATATCTGGTCAGTAAGTTTTTTTTGCGTATTCATTTCAAAAAGAAAACTACGCATTGACTTGATTACATTAAAACCACGATACTTAACATTAGAAGCAACTATTTTTTGACTAGCTGCTAAAGATTCCAACTGGGCTATCGGGATAGTTGCCGTTAGATATTTTGACCTGTTAGAAACTTTATCTACCTCTTTAACTGCAAAATCAATTGTTGGCTTGTCAAGTTCAAAAACTCTTTGTTTCAAATTTGAATTTAATCCGTTAAAAAGCTTGATATACCTACTGGCTATCATGTTGTAATCCTTTTGCATACGGTTTTTAATGCTCAGTAAAGCATTTTTCTGCTGAACCAATTGCATAAGATGAGAATCAACCTCGCTTTGAAGTTTTGCCATTTTTTGCGAGATTTGGGAGCGAATCAAAGAATAAAATCCTTTGTTTACATTATTGCAAACATGGTCTGCTGCTTTTTCTTCAGCAATTATGACTGCTGTTTGCATAGCTACAACGGCACCGGTAGTGGCATTCACATGACGTGAAACACTACGCATTTCTTCTGCCATTGGCTTTGTGTCTACTGTATAATTAAATGATGCCATAATTCTTTAAGTTTAAATGATTAATTCTTTTTATTTTCTTCATCTTCTTCATCTTCTTCATCTTCGCTATCTTCATTATCACTTTCAGAATCATCGTTTTCATCTTCATCAGAAAAATCTTCTTCATCTTCTTCATCTTCGCTATCTTCATTATCACTTTCAGAATCATCGTTTTCATCTTCATCAGAAAAATCTTCTTCATCTTCATCAGATGCATCATTGTTATCTTCTTTTTCTTCTGATTCAGAATTATCGTCAGCATCTTGATTTTCTATAATATTATCATCTGATTCAACATTATTCTCAATATCAGATTCAATATTCGTGCTTTCAATTTCATCATTTTCTTCTGAAATAGGTTGCTCAATTACCAAATCATCTTCAAGTTCTCTTAATGTATTTTTTGCAATATTCGGTAGATTCAAAGAAATGTGCTCGAAGGTAATATCTTCCACATCCGGAGTTGGAGGTAAATCTGAAGTTTTTGCAAATAATGGATTTACTGTAATAAGAGGTTTTCTTCTTGCGTCAAAATCATGAACTTCATCCGCAGCAACAGCAATTTCTTTTGATATTCCATCCCGTAGCAATGCATCGTAATAATCAATGTGCTCAAACTTTTGTGCTTTCATATCAATGTCTTCTTTCAAACGCTCCATGTAGTTCTCAAAGTCAAGCTGAACATTTTGGAATTCTTTTGATTGAAGTTCAAAGGCTGCAAATACTTCTGCTGAGTTTTCAGTTGCTGTTACAACTGTCGAATCTAAAGACCCTCCAGATTGTGCCATACTATCCTCAGTTTTCTTCAAAGAAGTTAATGTATTGTATGCTGCAACATAATCTCTTAAACTGGCTCTCATTAAATTTATCAAATCGGCACTTTCTGCACGGTTTCTTCCATAAAAATCTTCCGTATCCTGATGCCATTTGTTGAGGTAACTTATTTTTTGGTCTTTGATATGATTATATATTTTCAAACGTTCAATTCTTGTTTCATTCATCAGGTTTTGAACGATAGGAGCAACAATTTCTTCATGGATTTGATGAACGCCAAATGGGAAATTTGTTGTACTACCATCTTCGGCTGTCCACATACCAGAAACTAAATTGAAACGGACTTTTGAACTATCTTTTAGTTGGAATGGAACATAATCAGAAACCGCTTCACTATAATTAAAACTTTCATTTCTGATGCGTTCAATCTCTGATGCCTCTAAAACAGGAGAGTAATGGTTATAAGGTGATTTAAGAATTTTATACAGCACCTTGTTTGATTCAAAAACAATTTTATCTGTGGAAGCAACTTTCAATGCGGAAATAGCTTGAACTGAATTTGCCATTGTAAGCATTAGACCTTTCAAAACATCTTCAAATTGTGCAGTATGTCTTGATAGGGAATCTTTCAGTTTATTCAATTCCTGAAATTTTGAAATTTGCTCATTGTATTTTTGTGTGTCAAATGCCTTAAAGACAGGTGCATTTTCAGGCACTTCATTGGTAGCAAATTCTTTTAAAAAGTTAAGATATGAACTCTCGTTTGCAACAAGTGGTAACTGAACAGAAGTTACATCTAAATCGTCCATGCAATATGAAATCGTCCTCAAAGAACGCTCAAGTTTTCCAAAATAATCATGTTGATTAAGTTGTTGCATTGATTTTGAGTATTGTTCTGTCTCAATTTCTTCAATTTCGGTAGAGCTTTCAACAATAGGAGCTTCTCCTGAAAGCTTTTCTAGTTCGGAGATTGTTTCAATAAGTAAGTCGTTTTGCTTTGACAATTGCAGCTTAACTTCGGATTCCTCTACCATTCCTGTATGGTCAACAATAAAACTTTTGTTTTCATACTTAATCTGGTCGGCAATCGGGACATAAGCAACGCCTAGCTTATTTACTTTGTAATCTCTGAAAATTTCTTTGTGTTGCTTATTAAACTCATTAATTCTTTCATCTAAGGAATTAATTTGCTTAACAATTCCATTCTCTTTTATCATAAAATAAATAAAAGGAATAATTAGAACACAAAGCACCCATTTCCAAAGCTTTGCTTTTGACAAATCTTTGTTTAACATGCTTCTTTCTTCTTCGAGTTTCGCAATTTCTTTTTCAATGCGTTCCTCTTCTTGTACTATTTTTTCAGCCATTGACTGGTAATAGTTGAATAATATCTTCGCCTGGTCTTGGTAGATATTACTCGATTCCGGGAAAATTTTACCTTTCATACGATTTGATTTAATTGATTTATATTAATTTGAGAAAACTTGTTTACGTTCTTTATATGTCCTCTCGCAATTTTTAATATTGCTTAAGATTTTTTCATAATTCAACGGATTATCAAAGAAACAATCAGTTAGTGATCGCATTTCATTTACAAATTGATTTTCTAACTCAAAAGCAGCACTACTATTACTAGGAGACAAATACTTGAGATCTTCTTGTAATTCATTAATGCGAGTTATGATATCGGATTGGATATTATTCATTGCATCTATTTTTAATTGTAATTCTTTTGTAGCCTTCTTCATTTCATCAATTCTGTCTCTGTTTTGTTTTTCTTCAATATAAACTTCTCTAACCTTGTCAGATGATGAAAATGCCAAAAACAGTCCAAGCAATACCAGAAAAAACAGAATACCATGAATAATAATTTGATTTGTAAAGTGAATAGGTTTTACAGTGTTGAAAATTACCATAACTCCGATAGCTAGAATCAAATAGAAAAATGTAAAAAACCATCTTAAACCAATAGAACCAATTTGCTTCTGTGATTTATCTTTCAGATTAACCCATGGAAAAATGAAATCAACAAATACAAGACAATAAATTATTGTAGAAACAATAATGTTAAGTATTAATATTTCTGTCTGTACATTTTTTCCGAAATGTAAAAAACAGAAAACAATTAGTGCCTCACCAAAGAGTGCAAGCAACAACGAGAATATTTTTTTCGCATTCATATTTTTTATTGTTTAGTTAACGTTTTTGACCACATTTAGGACAGAACTTTATTGTTGGACTTAATGCTGTTCCACATCTTGTACATTTATTTTCTGCTTGTTGTTGACCACAATTTCCGCAAAATGAACTGCCCGGAGCTAATGGCGTATTACAATTTGTACATAATGCCATTTCTGTTTGAAGTGGAGTGCCACAACTTACACAACGCTTTGCATTCTTATCGTTATCGGTACCACACTTTGGACAAGCATCATATGGGTCTCCACAATGAGGGCAAAAACGATGTGTACTAGGAAATTTCTTTGAACAATTTGAACAGTAAACCTCTTTCACTTGATTTACAGGTTGTACATTATTTCCTTGTTGATTTTGATTTGTCCCTCCAAATGTTGGTTGGTTGTATTGCGGTTGCATCATTCCTCCTCCAGCTCCAGCTCCACCTAACCCGCCCATCATATTTGTAGCGACAACAGCACCCAATAGTCCACCACTACCTTGAGCCATTCCTTCCACTGCGCTTTTAGCAACATCAAAGGCTTTTTCTTGTTGCCAGGTATGTCCGCTGATTGCTTGTGCACTTTGATTAGAAATAGCTTCTAATACCTTTCTGCCAACATCAGTTGAACTGTCAATTTCAATGCTTGTTATGTAAAACTTAGTAAGATCCAAACCAAGATTTTCCCAAAAAGGCAACATAACTGTTTTTAAATGTTCAGATATGCTATCTAAATGAGCAGAAATTTGTTTTAATCCAATTCTATTATTAATCATGAATTGCAAAACAGTAGATTTTGTTTTCGTTGAAAATTCTCCAAAAAACTGATCGGTTAAGTCGTTTTGGTCAAATGAATTTTTTGTACCAACTATTTTTATTAAAAATCTTTCAGCATCAGTAATTTTTAAACCATACCTGCCATTTGCAACAAGCGGAATACCTGTATTGTAATCAGCATCATGAATATCCATACGGTCAATTGACCAGTCAATATTATAAGGCTGTAATTTATTTACAAACCAAACTTCCGCTGTAAATGGATTTTTTTTGCCAAAAGGCAGACCATATAAACTCCTTAATATTGGAAGATTCTCCGTGTTAAGAGTATGTTTGCCTGGTCCAAATTTTCCTACAATTTGCCCTTTTGAAAATAAAATTGCCTCTTGTGATTCTTGCACTATCAACTGAGTGTATGTGCTAAGATTTGTCTCAGGAAACCTATAGGCATATATGGTTTGATTTCCTTGAGGTGCCCAACGGACTAGATCAATTATTGCCATAACTATTTAATTTTAAAGTTTGTATTTGTAAATTTACTCTTTTCGTGCAAAGGAAGAAATGGCTCTTTGACTTTTGCGAAGCGTTGGCTTGTGTTTCGGGCAAAAGGCAATGTGCCATTTGTGTGATGGATTTTAAAAACAAAAAATGTGGGTCGGCAAAAAACAAAACTTTATCGGGTCGGCTGGCGTGGTCGGCAGTCATTCTGTTTTGATTTTCTTCTTTGTCTTTGTATGTCGTCTTGTCAATTTTCATGTCGCTGTCTTTTTTTTCGGCTTGCTTGTAACGATTGTGAATGTGTAGGTACATTTATATTTCTTTTATCGATCTTAAAACATACACTTACACAGCTGATAGTGTTGTGTAAGTGTATGTTTTACGTATCCTCAATAAGACCATCAATGGGATTCTTAAATTTAATAAAGTCTTTATTGGAAACATGGGTATATATTTCAGTTGTTTTTGAACTTCCATGTCCAAGCCATTCTTGAATATATCTTAAATCTGTTCCTTGTTCTAAATGATGCGTAGCAAAACTATGGCGCAAAATATGTGGGTAAACACGTTTCTTAACTCCAGCTCTTTGGGCTGCAGATTTTATAACATTTGATATACTCTTTGCACTGTAGGGTTTACTATTAGGTCCTTCAAAAACCCATTTTAAGGGTGTATGCTTTTTATAATATTCTCTTAAGAGTAACAACGTTGATTTAGCGAGTTGAACATATCGATCTTTTTTGCCTTTACTTGCTATTATCTTTATAAGCATTCGGTTGGAATCAATATCTTTTAACTCCATATTAATAGCCTCACATCTTCTCAATCCACAAGAATAAATTAAAGCAATTAAGCTTTTGTGTTTTATATTACTTGTAGAATTGATCATTGCTGCAATTTCATTTTTACTTAAAACATTTGGTAATGATTTTTCCTTTTTAGGTCTATCCACTGCAAAGTATAGTTTTTCCCTACCTAATACTTTCTCGTAATAAAATTTTATTGCGTTAATCCGTTGATTTTGTTGGCTAGGTGATATTTTTTGTTTTTTGATTAAGCCAAGTATGTAATTGTTGATATCTGCAGGAGTAATTTCATCTAATTTCTGATCAGTAAAAGCAGATTGAAAATCTTTAAAATATTTAGAATAAATTTTATTCGTGCTTTCACTATATCTTACACGAATCAGTTTTTCAAAGTAACCTGCAGGCAATATTTGCTCTGTATTTTTATCTACTTGCTTTTTGGGAGGTAGAATTATTTCAGCAATAGGGCAGAATACCTCCTTAAACTTCTTGTAATCGAAATCTTTCCGGGCTATCCACCAGCATTTTTTGGTTTGACTCCAACGGGCAGGAAAATTCTGCTTTAGTAGGTTCACAATTTCTGTATTGTAGTCAAATTGAATTGCTACTACTTCTTTATTGCGATGCTCGTTGGCCGATAGGTGGATTTTTGTGCTCATTAAATGCTGTTGTTGCGAATGCACTAAATTATAAAATGAATACTGTTTATCAAAGTAGAATCATGTTAAATAAGACAGGGAAGGGGCTGAGCTTTTTTGCTTTATCCTACAAAATAAAAAACATCCCCAGCCTAAGCCAGAGATGTTTCCTTCTTTCAGTTGTATGTAGTTGTTAAAATGTTACTGATTTCGTGTTTGCTTTACTACACATTTACGTCTTTCATGTGTTTTTTTAGTTTGTCTGCTAACCAGCCTTCTTGATAGCCGAACCATTTATCAACAATTACTCCTTCGGGATTAATTAAAAAGTAGGAAGGAAATCCTTCGATACCATAAATGGCCGATGCACCAGCAAAAGTGCCTTTTCCATCCGATAGGTTGATCCACGAAATATTTTTCATTTTTGATATTTTTTTCCACGATTCTTCGTCGCTTGACATGCTTACGCCTATTATAACTAATTGCTCTCTGTTTAAAGAATCAATTCTTTTCGTTTCGGGCATGGCTGCAAAGCAGGGTCCGCATCCTAAACTCCAAAAGTCAAGCAGAATATACTTTCCTTTAAAATCAGTAAGAGAATGCTCTACACCATTGGTGTCGTGAGCAATAAAGTTTAGCATATTGTCACCAATTTCAGGAATTTTTTTTTCTTCTAAATTGGAGAGGATACCCTCTGCATATAAGGAGTTTTTGTATGCCGGATCCATACTATCGTAAATTTCTTTAATCTGCTCTTTAGCGATGGGACCGTCGAATGCAACCAATTCGTAAAGTTTACGAATAGCGCTGGTGCTGTTCGGATTTTCCTTAATTATCGAAAACTCCAGCTCGTTTATTTGATTCCCTATGGAATCAATTTTGTGCATTATTTGGCCACGCAATTCCTTATCGCTTCTATTTTTAAAGCCAGCAAGATACAGGCTGTCTATTTTAGCTTGTAAATTTCCGGTAGCACTCCCAAATTTATTGAGAGCGATTTGCTCTTTTACTTTACTAGTTGCTTTCCAGGTAGATAAATACTTACCATTGCCTTGCACTTCAATTATTTCCTTATCCACCCATACATCACAAGCTCCACAGAAATTTTCCCAGTCGCTCATTCTTAAACACATACGAACGGGTCCTGTTTCAAGCGAATCGGAAAATTCAAACTGTCCATTAAAGATGGTGTCCGAGCTGATTTTATTTCCTGTGTCGCCATAATCCATAAATAGGTCGATAATAGTGCTATCGGGTATGTTTGTTACATTACCGCTTATTAAATAAGTGTTGCGTTTCTCTTTACAGGATATCAGTAATGTAATTGCGATAAGGAATAAAACTTGTTTCATCATTCTTGCTGTTTTTTGTTTAGATTGTTTCGTTTTCTTTCTAATCAAAAACATCCCCAGCCTAAGCCAGAGATGTTTTCTTCTTTCAGTTGTATGTAGTTGTTAAAATGTTACTGATTTCGTGTTTGCTTTACTACACATTTACGTCTTTCATGTGTTTTTTTAGTTTGTCTGCTAACCAGCCTTCTTGATAGCCGAACCATTTATCAACAATTACTCCTTCGGGATTAATTAAAAAGTAGGAAGGAAATCCTTCGATACCATAAATGGCCGATGCACCAGCAAAAGTGCCTTTTCCATCCGATAGGTTGATCCACGAAATATTTTTCATTTTTGATATTTTTTCCCACGATTCTTCGTCGCTTGACATGCTTACGCCTATTATAACTAATTGCTCTCTGTTTAAAGAATCAATTCTTTTCGTTTCGGGCATGGCTGCAAAGCAGGGTCCGCATCCTAAACTCCAAAAGTCAAGCAGAATATACTTTCCTTTAAAATCAGTAAGAGAATGCTCTACACCATTGGTGTCGTGAGCAATAAAGTTTAGCATATTGTCACCAATTTCAGGAATTTTTTTTTCTTCTAAATTGGAGAGGATACCCTCTGCATATAAGGAGTTTTTGTATGCCGGATCCATACTATCGTAAATTTCTTTAATCTGCTCTTTAGCGATGGGACCGTCGAATGCAACCAATTCGTAAAGTTTACGAATAGCGCTGGTGCTGTTCGGATTTTCCTTAATTATCGAAAACTCCAGCTCGTTTATTTGATTCCCTATGGAATCAATTTTGTGCATTATTTGGCCACGCAATTCCTTATCGCTTCTATTTTTAAAGCCAGTAAGATACAGGCTGTCTATTTTAGCTTGTAAATTTCCGGTAGCACTCCCAAATTTATTGAGAGCGATTTGCTCTTTTACTTTACTAGTTGCTTTCCAGGTAGATAAATACTTACCATTGCCTTGCACTTCAATTATTTCCTTATCCACCCATACATCACAAGCTCCACAGAAATTTTCCCAGTCGCTCATTCTTAAACACATACGAACGGGTCCTGTTTCAAGCGAATCGGAAAATTCAAACTGTCCATTAAAGATGGTGTCCGAGCTGATTTTATTTCCTGTGTCGCCATAATCCATAAATAGGTCGATAATAGTGCTATCGGGTATGTTTGTTACATTGCCGCTTATTAAATAAGTGTTGCGTTTCTCTTTACAGGATATCAGTAATGTAATTGCGATAAGGAATAAAACTTGTTTCATCATTCTTGCTGTTTTTTGTTTAGATTGTTTCGTTTTCTTTCTAATCAAAAACATCCCCAGCCTAAGCCAGAGATGTTTCCTTCTTTCAGTTGTATGTAGTTGTTAAAAAGAATTCCAATTGTTTCCAGTTGTATGTAGTTAATCGGGATGTTTAATTCTTATTTGTTGAATTTATATTCCTGTTAGCCCTATTGATATTTCAGTTGTCAATTTTTAAGGCCAGTTGGAAAGATAAATACGTCTGTTGTATAAAATCTCCTTCTGTTGCTTAATTTACTTTCCTGTTGCTCATGTTTAGGCTTCTGTTGGGTAAATTAACCTCCTGTTGCAAGTTTTAACTTCCTGTTGCAAAACAAATCAACAGTTGCAGGTGTTATAGAGAGTTTTCATTTGTTTTTACCTTACTATTTCTTGCGAATTTTCTTCTTTGGTACTCACTCGTATACCTCTTCTGTTTCTCTTCGTCGTTCCAAAAAGCATATTTTCCGTAGGTACGAATTTCATCAACCAACTGCTTTAAGTAAGAGTAGGCTCTGTCGCGCATTATTTTTTCCGGGCGATAGGTACTGTTTTTTGCACCATCTATTTTTTGCCATAAATCGTAAAGTTCATGAGAGAATCGATCTGATTTTTCTAATTTACTGTTATCAAAATTTATCAATTTTAATGGTTCCGGATACTGTTTCGCTAGCTTCGGGTAGTCGCTCATGTCTTGTATTAGGTCCATTTTACCGTTGCCATCTATAATGTTATTTAACTGGGTAAGTATTTTCTCGTTATTTCGGTAGGCAAACAAAAAGTCGTATTTCAACTCTTTTTGCAGCAGGCTAGCTTCTTCATATACTTGATCCCACTTTTCGGTATTGCTTTGTGCCGATTCATATACGGCAATCCAATCCGATTGCTTGTCTTGCAGAAACAGGGCTCGTGAATTTAGGTCCTCAATTTTTTCGAGTGTTAAACCTTTAGCCAGCAAGGCATCTTTGTCTTCCAGTGCATTTCTATGCAGCTGTCCGGCCTCGCCAATGGTTATGTATACAGGAATGGTAGGCGAAACAATTTGTTCATCCGTAATTTCAAGAACCAATTCTTCAATCGGTTTTGTTGTTGCTAAATCTGTCATTTTAATTTTTTTTAGGGTTAAAACACTAACTAAGTGTATCATTAAAATTGTTTGGGGTTTTGAAAGTAGTAAATATATGTTAATAACAAAAAAAAATCAGAAAGAAAAAGTAAAATTTTTTATGATAACGCTGTGAATTACTGGTGTTTTTGGGGGAATTAACTTAATGCCTAAGTTATGGATAGGTGGTATATTTTTCGTTTTACACGATTTGTGCTGGTATTTAATAAGTTGTGTAATACATCAATAATTCGGTAAGGTTTTGTAAAAATTTGATGATGAGTTTGTTTTAAATCTCCTGTCTCACGAACTATTGATACATGGCAGGTACACAAAAAAAAAAGAGAATCCTTGCTGGCAGGGATTCTCTTCTTATTTAATGAATTAACTTATTTTATTTTTTCAATAATTTAACTGTTTGTACGCTTTTATTATTTCCAACTTGTAGCAGGTACAATCCGGGTGCGCAGTTGTTTTCAACAAATACTTCTATATCGCTAGTGTTACTTTGTACTGGCTGAGAGTAGACTAATTGTCCTTTTGTATCGTAAAGTTTTATAAAATTTACGTCAGCTCCACCAAAATTAATTTTAAAGCTATTTACAAATGGATTTGGTGATACTCTTACATTTTGATCCATCAAAGAAACACCTGTAGATGAGTCTAATGAAAGTGAAGTTTTGGTTTCATCGGAATCACTTACAAAATCAGATTCACCCTCATTTAATATAGTTGGATAAACAAATGAATTCTGTTTTGAAGACAAACTATTTGCCCTCTCACTATTGATATCAATAAAAGCTGTTTTTACAAGAATATTATCAGTATAAGCTCCTCCTGACAGACGAATCATAGCTTCTAACTTATAATTATTACCAAGCTCAAGCTGATCATCAAAAGCAATAGTTAAATCTGTTTCATTGGCGCCTGCCTCTGCAGATATTTTTTTATTCCCCAACCATGTTCCATTGGGCGATGTTAAAATAACTACAATATCTCTTTTTTCGGAAGTAGTATGTGCCACTCTTACAGTAAGTTCCCGATTTTGAACAAAGGAAGATGCTAAGTTTACAAATTCAATTTCTTCGATCACAGTAGCATCATCAGAAAAACTCCCATCGTCATCTGGAAATTGAGGGCGTTGTAAAGATGATCCACAAGTCCAATTGGAATTGCCTTTTTCAAAACAACCAGCATCAGGAGCAACCCCCTTATAATTATCAGTAATGCCATTTATATTTTTCCCAAAATCAATAGCTGCACTGCCATTCTTTAAGGAAAAGTTAGCTTGTGAAGCATTTACAAAAATATTATTAGGATTTGATATTAATTGATTCTTTATGAAAGATACACCAGACTCTAAACTCGGGTTTCCCCAATCTATTTCAGCTCTACTATCCAATATATTATTAACAAACTCAGAGCTTGAAATTTCACCCTTATTATCTCTATTCCAAACGTTAACTAATTTGTCGACATTCCAAACAGTATTATTATAATAATAACATTTTTTAATTTTAGATTTACGGGGTCCTAGATATACAAATGAACCTTGTTTTTCATCGGTTTGTATGTTGTATATTAAATTATGATGTACGGTATAATTCTCGGCTCCTTCAAGATAAAAAGCCACAACAAAGTTTTTTTTATCATTATATGAATGTAAAGTATTCATATCGTGAAATTTATTATAAGCAATTTCAGAACCCTTCATATCTACCGGCACACCCCAATTACCTCCATTGGTAATTTCAATAGAACCAGCATCTTGTCCCATTTTCATACAATCGTAAAAATCGCAATGTTTGATATCTGTTGCATTGTGAGTACGAATATGAAATCGCCCCGTAGAAGCAAAAGAACTATGGTTAACATCTAAATTCGACGATCCATTATAAATGGAAGATGTAAACATTCCCATCCAGCCATTGTTCTCGAAAAAGCAATTGCTCACTTCGTTATTATCTCCACTCTCATAACTTAAATGAGAGCCCCAGCCTCCATCAAAATAACAATTGCGAAAGATATTATTATTTCCCTTTACATATACACCACCCAACTCGGTATAAGAAGCGCTATAGTCTGGTCGCGTAAACCACCCTTTAGGATAATGAAAGGAACACCCATCTATTACACAATTGTTACTATTCTTTAATGCAATCGAAGCAGCCTTAATATGAATATTTTTTAGAGTTATATTGTTTTTTTCACTAATAAAAAAGGCTTGCTCACGTTTTTGAGCCTCTACTTCGGTATCCGAAGGTTTACCTCCTCCTGGTTTCCAAAAATAAAGTGTGTTATCCTGATAATACCACTCACCTGCTTTGCTTAATGCATTTAAATGAAGAATATATCCAACACCCCTTCCTACACATTTATCGTAACCATCAATCCAACTTTTTGTAATCATATCACAGGTTAAATCCTTGCCCGTAGAGCCTTTTATCTTCCCTGTAGGATTCACCCATGTCTTTCCGGATATCGCTCTAAAGTACCCCCCTTTCCAATAATTTGTTCCTCCATTAGGAGCAGTATCAAAAACTACTTTTCCTCCTGTTTTCACTTCTAGTGGTGCATAACCATCTTCAATGCTAAACATATCATCATTGTTCTTATCCGGATAACGAGCAATATGCTGATGCTTCCCTTTAAAGAACACTTGGGTAAACTCAGATTCCACATTTGAGAGTCTGGCCTTATAAATTTCACCAGAATATCGAGTCCAAGCAGATATAACGTCAGCTCCTGAAACTACTACAAATTCATTATTATAGGCTTCAAAAACCACATTGCTAACTTTCACACTTACCTTTTCGCGATAAGTACCTTTTCGCAAATAGCATTTATCACCTGCTATCATTACATCAGCCGCCTTCTGAATGGTTTTAAACGGCGCACCAAGAGTACCTGCATTTGAATCTAAACCATTGGGCGCTACAAAATAATTTTTTGCTAACAATGCTGTCGAAACAAACATCAAGTTAACAATTACTATAAGACATAAACAAACTAATTTTTTCATATTCGTTTTATTGAAAGATCTCGTAAACTATGTTAGTTTCATGATCTAATTTATCCTTTCACCTCAACTGCCTATTCTACACAAAAATCGCAAACATTTACAAAGCCTGCTAACCATAGCACATAAGATAAAATATCTATTAAAAAAGAAGGAAATCCCTTCAACAGGAATTTCCTTCTAAGAAAATTAAGCCTAAGCCTACTTTTTCAATAATTTAACTGTTTGTACGCTTTTATTATTTCCAACTTGTAGCAGGTACAATCCGGGTGCGCAGTTGTTTTCAACAAATACTTCTATATCGCTAGTGTTACTTTGTACTGGCTGAGAGTAGACTAATTGTCCTTTTGTATCGTAAAGTTTTATAAAATTTACGTCTGTTTGGTTCAAATACACCGTAAAATGATCGGTAAATGGATTGGGGAATACGCTCACCTTTTGTTCTGTAGGAGCCATTCCGCTTAATGCTCTGGAAGATGCCGATGCCGAAGCAGTAATATTTACGTATTCGTCATCGGTATTTGTATTTCCCGAATATCCGGTGCCTACTTTTCGGATGGCAGCTGTTAACTTATAGTTTGTTCCTGCTGAAGGCAAATCGCTTAAATGAATGGTTAAATCTACTTCGCTGCTTCCGGCTTCTACCGTTGCTTTTGCATTACCAAGCCATTTTCCCGATGGAGAGGTAAGAATGCCTACTACATCTCTTGTTTCGGCAGCATCGTAACGAATCGTTAATTTGATATTTTTCGATTGATCGTAGGATGCAGGCAAATACAATAATTCAACCTTATCTGTGGTAGCTGTTGGTGCTGTTTCATTATTGTTTGTACTAGCTCTTTTCGTTGTAATAACTAGTACTGGTTTAGTTCCGCTGGCTTCTTTGGTGTTAAAAGAAACATCGTTCCCCGAAGTTTGAGTCATTATCAAACTTAAATTTCCACCGGCAGATAGGGAGGAAGCATCTAAATTCCACGAGAAAGTCTGACCGGTAGTGTATGTTTTATCAAGTGTAGCTAAACTGGCACCTGCTGCTGGTTTATTACTCGACGATAGATTTGTTTCGGTCCAGTTATTAGTAGTTCCTTTTGTTACGCTTATTGGGCCACTGCCAGCATCGCTGCCAACGGTTAATTGAAGTACTGCACTTTCAATTTCCCCCTGAATGGAACTTAGGTCGAATTGTAAATATCCTACACGATTATTCGATTCAATTCTTAATTCGCTGGTGTTATATCTTGTTGTTCCTTGAAGATAAGCATCGTGAATAGGAGCTAAAGAAACTTCCTCGCCGGTAGTAGGGTCAGGTTCAACCGAGCCTACAGTAACTGTAGCAGTAGCTGTTTTGTTTCCATCCACCGATTTAACGGTAATAACTGCATTTCCTTTTGCTTTAGCAGTAACCAAACCAGATGCGTTTACTGTGGCTATAGAAGTATTGCTAGAGGTCCATGTTACTGATTTATTTAGCGCACTGGCAGGATAAATACTTGCTGTTAACTGTTGTTGATCGTTAACATTAGCCAACGAAACTGTATTTGTATTTAAGCTTACACTAAGTACGTTATCGCCATTTTCAACCTCTCCATTTGCGGTATGTCTATAATCGCTTGCTTGTACTAAAGCCACCCAATCGTTGTTGGTATCGGGCGAAGCACCAATAGAAACATTAGCACCTGCAATATTTGTTTTGCCATTGGTTAAAGCCCCGCCAGTACGAGGATTGTACCACTTTACATTGTAGGTTTTACCGGTTTTAAGTTGAACGGCAGCATCGCCGCCATTGGGAAGGTAAACGACATATATTGCTCCATCTTTATACAAGCACCAGCCTTTATTGGTTTTATTATCGTCACTTTTCATTTCCCAAAAAGGAACGTATTGATTAAAGAAATCTAAGGCTGCTTTAGCAAAACGCCAGCTTTTCTCACGCGTTCTAAAATCCTGACAACGCATATCGCTGCTGTTATACATTTTGTCATCTTTATCGGTACCATTAATAACTTTGGCGCCATAACCAAAGTAATATTCTACACCAGCACCGCCAGCCATTAAGTTTCCCCAAAGGGTTTCTTTTCTGATATTATTAATGTTTGGTGTTCCTGTAAAACTATCGTAAGGCACACCAATTTGTGCATTTCCTTGTTCATCGTTGGCTACTACCCATTTGTTATTGGTTTTGGCCGATTCTGTTACCCAATATTTGGTGTCGCCGTAAACTTGATCCCAATGCGTTTGAATGGAAATACCGGTTAGTTCCGATTTATTCCCAAGCATATTGGTATATACTTTTTTCTCATTACTCAATCCTGGCGCGGTATGCAATACCACATTACTTTTGTAAGGGTCGTTGTTTCTAAAATAGGCAATACATTTTTTTTGTTGATCTTCGGTTTGATTGGTATTGGAAAAATCGGCTCTTCCTTCTTCGCAAATATTCCAGTTTAAAGCATTGTGATGCGAAAAACGGGCTATTAGTTCTCTATAATATAACTTGCGGTTTGTTCCAAGATCTCCATTATCCAGTTGTAATTCATTTTCTGTTTCCTGCGTTTTAAAATGCAAATGCATTCCTTTTGCTTCCGCATGAGCCATTACAATTTCCCACTGATCTAGCTTCGAACAATCGTAAGAAGTCATTTTATTATTTGCAGTCCACATAAACACATTCTTATCATCTCCCTTTGGCGAGTTCATAGTTAGAAACGAAATGGTGTTCATTCCTTCAGATGATAAGTAATTAACCGCACCAATTAAACCTTTTCCCTTAGTACCTTGCCATGTAGGATTTCCTGTTTTCCAGTCCGATACATGTGGCCCCCACGATTTACGCAAGCCACCACTATTGGGCGTGTTGTCAAAATCTTCGTAGGCGAGTAAATTTTCTGGAGAATCGGCACCGGCTTTTAAAAACCACTCCCCATTGGCAAAACGTAAATGGTGCTCACCAACATATTCCAAACAACCTTTTGCTCTTAGGTCTGGTGCTGCTTTGTTGCTCGCGGCCACATTAAACGTACCTTTTACATTATCGATACCTGCAACAGCTGTGCCGGCTGTAATATTACCACTAACGGCTGCATTAGTTCCTTTACGAAAGCGTACGGTGTAATTCCAAGTACCTGTTTCGGATGGTGCAAAATGAATGCGCCAAATTTTACCCGAGCTTGCTCCTGTATTCGCCGCATTTCCATCGGCAGCAAAATAACCTGGTACGGTGTACGTTTTTGCACCTTTGGTAAAAATACCAGTCAATTCATACTCTAAGAACGGACTGGGATTATCGGTTTCGGAGACCTGAGGACCCACAATTTCCAGGGTCACTTTGTGCCACTGTTTAAGTTCTCCAGTAACGCTAACTTGCGCGGCAGCACTCGTTATACCAGCTATCATGATAGCTAGTACCACACTAAAACATTTAATTCTTTTCATGTAAATTTAAATAAATTGATAAATTAATAGTCACTTAACTCAATTGCATTATTAAGTAGTAGAACCACTATTTTATATAGTTGATTCTTTTTAAATTCTTGCTTGTGTATAATAGGGGATCCACTAAAAGTAAGACCTGTTGCACTCACCGACAGGCTCAAACAACGAGCGTAGTTCGGTTGCAATAGGTACTTTTCCTGGCGAAATTTAGTTTTGCTTAAGCCTTGGTAAACTAATTTTCCACTACCGTTTTTCTACAGAAATTCCGTTTTTTTTTTATTGCATTTGCATGGAATTATTTTGCAATCTTGCTGGTCTGCTTGGCCAGTTTCATGGAGGAGGTAATTTTTTTGAGTAGAAATTACGAGCTCTGGCTCGTTCCTCTCTTTTATGCTTCCTATATCAGTCATTTCCAGGAATTAAATAGTAAGTAGTAGTACAATTATATTTTTCTAGATGTTGAAAGTAGTAAATATATGTTAATAACTAAAAAATAAAGAAAGGAAAAAGTAAAGATTTTTATGATAACGCTGTGAAATACTAGTGTTTTGGGGGGTTAACTTAATGTCTAAATTATAGATAGATGGTGTTTTTTTCTTCCTTACGATTCTTATCATTTGCCTTCTAAATAAAGGGGAGTGCAAACCATTTCGAGGCCCCTTCATAATTCATCTGTTTTTGCTGTGTGAAACCGAACAGTTGTTCGAAACGGAACAGTTGTATTCTTGCTATTGCGCAATATTGAACACTTCCGAAATCGTTTTAAATGGGGTTTTCTGAAAACCTTTGCGTGCGCTAATCATCACACTTTCAGCGAATAATCGAATAGAAAGATTCTAAATAGCGAGAGTGTGAAATTCTTGGCATTCCTATTGGTTAGTGGTATTTCCAAATAAGAGCGGTTTCGCCAGCTTCTTTCCGAAAAAAAATAAGGAAATACGGCAATCGAAACAATTTACAAACCTATTGAGAACTTAAAACGAAGAATTATGGATTTCAATAATGAGAAGGTAGACATTAAAAAGAGTCTGAAAGATTTAAAACAAAAACTTACTGAATTAGATTGTTTAATGTACAACAATGCAATGAATGGGAAACTTAAAACATTAGATAATTCAATCATTGAAAAATATAGTAGATCTAACCCATTTACTAAAATCGATAACACAATTTGTAATTAAAACCTAAATTATTTTTTATGGACGCATTATTAGCTTTTTCGCCTATTTTATTAACCATCGTCCTGATGGTAGGCTTCAATTGGGGAGCAAAAAAGGCTTTACCTCTATCTTTATTACTTTCAGTAATAGTTGCTTTTGTAGTATGGGAAATTGATATCTTCCACATTATGGGATATTCTGTTTTTGGATTTTTAAAGGCATTGGATATTTTAATAATTATTTTTGGTGCAATTCTCATCTTAAATACGATGAAATTGTCTGGTGCCATGACAACCATTAATAATGGTTTTAGTGGAATTACCACCGATAGGAGAATACAGGCTATTATTATTGGTTTCATGTTTGGTGCATTTATTGAAGGTGCTGCCGGATTTGGTACTCCTGCTGCTTTGGCCGGTCCGTTGTTGGTTGGACTCGGATTCCCTCCTTTGGCGGCAGCAATGGTTGCTTTAATTTTTAACTCGGTTCCGGTTCCTTTTGGTGCTGTTGGTACTCCAATTAGTGGTGGTGCAATGGTTACTCTAGAGCAAAACTTGTCGAGTATAGGTGCAAGTCCGGAGGTTTTTAAATTGGCTTTAACGAAATGGATTGCGATCCCAAATGCTTTGGTAGGTATTTTTATTCCTTTGTTGGGAATCATGATTATGACTAAGTTTTTTGGAAAAGAAAAATCGATTAAACCTGCATTGGCAGCTGCTCCGTTTGCAATTTTTGCCGGACTGGCTTTTGCTATTCCTTATGTGTTAATCGCTTCTACTTTAGGTCCGGATCTTCCTTCTTTACTAGGTGCATTTATTGGTCTTGGTATTATTATTTTGGCGGCAAAGAATGGTTTCCTTATGCCTAAGGAATCATGGGATTTTCCTCCAAAATCGGAATGGGCTGCTAACTGGAAATCGAACGACAATGGTGGCGATACCGGAGAAGCTAAAATGGGCTTGGTAAAAGCATGGATGCCATATGTTTTAATTGCTGTTATATTGGTGGTAACACGTATTCCTTCTTTAGGATTAAAAGGATGGTTAGCGGCACAAACACTTACTTTATCCGATCTTTTTGGAATCGAAGGTTTAACCTACGTATTAAAATGGGCTTATTTGCCTGGAACGATTCCATTTATTTTGGTGGCTGTAATTACCAATTTCATGCATAAAATGACGATGAAGCAAGTGGTTACTTCCTGGAAAACTACTTTTAAACAAATTAGTGGTGCCGCTATTGCTTTATTTGCTGGAGTTGCAATGGTTCAATTAATGCTGAAATCGGGAACTAACGGCGCAGGTATGGATAGTATGCTAACTACAATGGCTACCGCTATTGCCGATTTATCAGGAAATGCATATCCAATTATCGCTCCTATTGTAGGTGTTTTAGGATCATTTATGTCGGGTTCGGCTACTGTTTCTAACTTGTTATTTGCTTCTCTGCAATTCGAAACAGCTACTATTTTAGGTATTCCTCAGGTATTAATTGTTTCGGTTCAAACTATTGGAGCTGCTTTAGGAAATATGATTTGTGTAAACAACGTGGTTGCAGTTTGTGCTACCGTTGGTTGTATTGGCGCCGAGGGAACAATTATTCGAAGAAATGCGATACCCGCTTTTATTTACTACTTAATGGTAATGGTAATTGTTGTGGTGTTAATTTCATCTGGTTTTAATCCACTACCACTATAAAATAGATTAGGAACCAAACTTTCGTTGCAACGAAAGTTTGGTTCGTTTTTAAAGACTGAAAACGTACATTTGTCATACAAGTTACCAATAAGGACAATCCTACTATCTTAGCTTGATATTGACAGCTAATAAAATTAAAGAAAGATGCTAAAAGGAGATTATAAGAAGTTCTATGATGAGATTAAATCTACCATAGAAAAGTCGCGATTATACACTGATGAAGTTAGAAATTTAGCTTATGGTACTGATGCTGGTTTTTATCGCTTAACACCTAAAATTGTTATTCGTGCGAAGGATGAGGCGGAGGTGCAAAAAGCGATTCTTTTGGCTAATAAGTACAATTTACCAGTTACTTTTCGTGCTGCAGGAACTAGTTTAGCCGGACAAGCTATTACGGATTCAATTCTTATTTTTGCAGGAAAAAACTGGACCAATTACGATGTTCTTAATAATGGAGAAGCAATTAGAATGCAACCGGGTATTGTTGGTGCTCGTGTGAACCAAATTCTTGCTCCTTATGGTCGTAAAATGGGGCCAGATCCAGCTTCGATAAATTCTGCCATGATTGGTGGTATTGTGATGAACAATGCATCTGGTATGAATTGTGGTACTCACGAGAATTCTTATAAAACAATTCTGTCCGCTCGTTTAATTTTTGCCGACGGTACTATTTTAGATACCGGAGATACTAAGAGTAAAGAGGAATTTAAAAAGACTCACGGTGATTTTATTCGCCAAATTGAAGAGATGCGAGATAAGGTGCGTGCCAACAAAAAATTGGCCGAGCGTATTCGTTTCAAATACAGTATAAAGAATACTACCGGACTTAGTATTAATCCTTTTATCGACTATACCGATCCTTTTCAAATTATTGTGAATTTGATGGTGGGTTCGGAAGGAACTTTGGCGTTTATGGCTGAATTAACGATGAAGTCTGTCGACAATCCTAAATTCAAAGCCAGTGCGATGATGTATTTTCCCGATATCGTGAATGCATGCGAGGCAGTGGTAACTATGAAACCAGGTCCTGTTGATGCTGCTGAACTGATTGATCGTATTGCTTTGCGTTCGGTAGAAAATGAGAGTGGTATTCCTGCTTTTGTCAAAGATTTTCCGGAAGGGGTAACAGCTGTTTTGGTTGAAACAATGGCAAATAATAAAAAGGATTTAGATAACAATATCAATGAAATTAGATCTCTTTTAAAGGATTATAAAACAGTTCGTCCTATCGAATTTACCGATAAGCCTGAGGAGTATTCTAAATATTGGAATATCCGCAAAGGTGTTTTTCCTGCAGTTGGTGGATTACGCGAAATTGGAACCACTTGTATTATCGAGGATGTTGCTTTTCACATTGAGGATTTGCCGGAAGCTACTGCTAAATTGCAGAAATTGATTGCCGACTATGGTTATAAGGGTGGGGTGATTTATGGTCATGCTTTGGAAGGGAATTTCCACTTTATCTTTAATCAGAATTTTGATAAGCCCGAAGAGCTGGAACAATATAAAAATTTCATGACTGCGGTGGATCACTTGGTGGTAGACGAGTATGATGGTTCTTTGAAAGCGGAACACGGCACCGGACGAAACATGGCTCCCTTTGTTGAGCATGAGTGGGGTACCGAAGCTTACCAGTTGATGAAAGAGGTTAAAAATCTTTTTGATCCTAAAAATTTATTGAATCCTGGTGTTATTATTAATGACGATCCGGAATGTAATATTAAGCATTTCAAAACATTAACTCCTGTTCACGAGTTGGTGGATATGTGTATTGAGTGTGGTTTCTGCGAAGTGAATTGTTTGACTGCTGGCTTTTCGCTTTCAGCACGTCAGCGTACTGTATTGCAACGTGAAATTAAACGATTAGAAATTACTCACGAAGATGATGAGCGCCTTAAGGAGTTGATTAAAAATTTCAAATATTTGGGTGAAGAAACCTGTGCTGGAGATGGGCTGTGTGCTACCTCTTGTCCTCTGGGGATTGATACTGGTAAGTACATTAAGTATTTAAGATCACTGGATATGGCAGGGGATAAAGCTCAAAAGTATAGCAAAATGGCCGCCGATAATTTGTATAAAATTGGTCCTGTTATTCGTGGTGGTCTTACATTTGTTAATGGTGTACATACCGTAATGGGTACCACTTTACTGGGTGCTGTTGCCGGTGGTTTTAGAACTTTAAGCGGTAATAACATTCCTTTGTGGACTTCCTCTATGCCTAAAGGAGCGAAAAAACCAGTTCCGCATCCTATTAATAAGGAAAATCCATTAAAAGTGGTGTATTTCCCATCTTGTATTTCTCAAACCATGGGACCTGCAAAAGGCGATCCTTACAAGGAATCATTACATAAGGTAACGCAAAAATTGTTGGAGAAAGCTGGTTATGAAGTGATTTTCCCTGAGAGAATGGCTAATTTATGTTGTGGTACGCCTTGGGAAAGTAAAGGATTGATTAAACAAGCCAATCAAAAATCTTCTGAATTGGAAGCTGCATTAGTAAAAGCTTCCGAGAATGGAAAATATCCTGTTCTATGTGATACTTCGCCATGTTTGTACCGAATGCGTAACGTAATGGATAAGACATTGAAACTTTATGAGCCGGTTGAATTTATTCATGAATTTTTAATGGACAAGCTAAACTTTAAAATAGTAGACGAGGTGGTGGCTATTCATTCCACTTGTACAACTACAAAAATGGGTTTAACTCCTATTTTAAAAGAGGTTGCAGAGGCATGTGCTAAGCACGTAATTTTACCTGCCGAAGTGGGTTGTTGTGGTTTTGCCGGCGATAGAGGTTTTAACTTTCCTGAAGTAAATAAATATGCACTTCGAAATCTTCATCCTGTAATTGCGAAAGAAAAAGTAGTAGCTGGTTATTCTAATAGTAGAACTTGCGAAATAGGATTAAGCCACAATGGTGGTGTGCCTTATCAGTCTATTATTTACTTGGTGGATCGTGTTACAACACCAAAAGCGGAGAAAGTTAATTACAAGAAAAAAAAGGCGGAAAAACAAATGGCTGCTATTTAATGCCAACATATTTATTCGTTGTAAGATGATAAAGAATTGAATTTTTTTACGGGCTGAAAAGGAAAAGAGAAGAGAGGCTTGATTACCTTTTTAGCTTGTAGAAAGATTTTGGGAAGGATAGTTTAGTTCATATTTGATAATTGAAATAAAAAAAATATGCTGACAGGAGAATATAAAATTTTACATGAACGATTACTGAAAACAATCGATAAAAATAGGATGTTTCACGACCCTCTTCATACGCTTGCGTGGGGAACCGATGCAAGCTTTTACCGACTAATACCCAAACTGGTTGTAAAGTCGAAAAGTGAGGAAGAGGTTAGTTTAATCATGCGGGAATGTCACGATCTAAATCTTCCGGTTACTTATCGTGCCGCAGGAACTAGTTTATCGGGACAGGCAATTAGCGATTCGGTTTTAGTAGTAGCAGGAGAGCATTGGAAAAAGCATACCATACTCGATAAAGGGGAGAAAATTCGTTTGCAACCTGGTATTACCGGGGCTCGTGCAAATGCTTTACTGGCACGTTATGGAAAGAAAATTGGACCCGATCCGGCTTCTATTAATGCAGCTATGATTGGTGGTATTGCTGCCAATAATGCATCGGGAATGTGCTGTGGAACTTCTGAAAATTCATATAAAACCATCGATTCTATTCGTGTTATTTTGCACGATGGAACCGTTTTGGATACTTCTTGTAAGGATAGTATTGCTTCCTTTAAAAATACTCATTTAGATATGCTAAAGAGTATTGCGCAATTGGCAAAAGAGGTTCGGGATAATAAGACTTTGGATGCCCGGATTCGTGAAAAATTCAAAATGAAGAATACGACTGGTTACAGTCTGAATGCTTTGGTGGATTATAAGGATCCAATTGATATTTTAACGCATCTTATGATTGGTTCGGAGGGAACGCTCGGATTTATTTCTGAGGTAGTGTACCGAACTGTAATTGAACACAAGTTTAAGGCTAGTTCTTTAATGGTTTATCCAGATATTGAGAAGGCTTGCAGAGCGGTTTCTATTTTAAAATCGAAGCCGGTTGCTGCGGTCGAATTAATGGATAGAGCGGCATTGCGTTCCGTAGAGAACGACGATGGGGTTCCTGCTTATTTAAAAACGCTCTCGGAAGGTGCATCTGCAATTTTGGTGGAAACCAGAGCCGAGGATGCTAATAAATTAGAGGAGCAAATTACAATTATTAAAAAAGCAGTTCACGAGATTCCTGTCGAAATTCCTATCGAGTTTACTGATGTTCCTGCTGAATTTGCGATGCTTTGGAAAATCCGCAAAGGTTTGCTGCCAACGGTTGGCGGTATGCGAAAGGTGGGCACAACGGTTATTATCGAAGATGTTTGCTTTCCTGTACCTAAGTTGGCCGAGGCTACTTTAGATCTTCAGGATTTGTTTAAAAAATACAAGTATTCGGAAGCGGTGATTTTTGGTCACGCTTTGGAAGGAAATTTACATTTTGTGTTTACTCAGGATTTTGGAACGCAGTCGGAAATCGATCGTTATGCAAAATTCATGGATGAATTGGCCGATTTGGTGGTAGGACGCTACGATGGTGCTTTGAAAGCAGAGCACGGAACCGGACGAAACATGGCTCCTTATGTGGAAATGGAGTGGGGTACCGATGCCTATAATTTGATGAAGAAAATTAAGGCGATTTTCGATCCTCATTTTCTAATTAATCCAGGAGTTATCCTAAATACCGATAAACAAGCACACTTAAAGGATTTAAAACCTCTGCCAGCTGCTCATGAGAAAATTGATCAGTGCATGGAGTGTGGATTTTGCGAGCCAGCTTGTGTTTCGCACAACCTTACTTTAAGCCCTCGCCAAAGAATTGCTGCCTATCGCGAAATTACTCGTTTGAAAGCCTCCGGAGAGACTCCTCACGTGTTAGCAAGTATGGTGAAACAATTCGACTACGAAGCCTTACAAATGTGCGCTACCGATAGCTTGTGTGCACTAAGTTGTCCGGTAAAGATTGATACCGGAAAATTGGTGAAAGATCTTCGGGCCGATGATGCATCGCCAAAAGCAAAGAAATATGCCATGTGGTGTGCCGATAATATGGATAAAGTGCAGTCTTATGCAAAGGCAGGATTAAATACCGTTAATTTCTTTCATTCAATTTTAGGATCGGGATTGATGGGTGGTATTGCCGGTGGTATGCGTACTTTATCGGGGAATACAATTCCTCGTTGGACCAAAGCATTTCCAAAAGGAGCACCTAAAATTGTACCTCCTGCTGTAAATAAAAGCAATCCTAAAAAAGTAGTTTACTTTCCTTCTTGTATTAATCGCAGTATGGGAACATCGAAAGATTACGACGAGAAAGTTGCTTTAACCATTAAAATGGAGTTGTTGATTCAAAAGGCGGGATATGAAATTATCTATCCTGAGGATTTAAACAATCATTGCTGTGGCATGGCATTCTTGAGTAAAGGCTTTAAAGAAGCTGGAATGAAGAAGTCTAACAGTTTGGAGGCTGCTCTAAAAAAAGCAAGCAATAACGGAGAGTATCCCATTCTTTGCGACATGAGTCCTTGCTTGTATACCATGAAAGAAAATATGGAATCGCGCTTAAAATTGTACGAACCAATTGAATTTATCATGGATCACTTAAAAGATCATTTGAATTTTAAACCAGTGGACGAAACCGTTTCGGTATTTGCTGTCTGTTCTGCTAAAAAATTAGGTGTGGAAGATAAATTAGTCGATTTGGCTAAACTTTGTGCTAAAAATGTGGTGAAACCAGACACTAACTGTTGTGGCTTTGCTGGCGATAGAGGTTTTACTCACTCCGAATTGAATGATCATGGATTGCGGGATCTTAAAATTCAGCATCCGGCCGAAGTAAAGCATGGTTATTCAACCAGTAGAACTTGCGAAATAGGATTGACCCTAAATAGTGGAGTTTCTTATCAATCAATTGTTTATTTGGTGGATAGGGCAACTACTGCTAAAAGAAAATAAAAGTTAATAATCACTATGATGGAAACAGTCATGATCTTTTATTTAGAGATTGTGCTTCGAACGAGTAGAATGATCATGTTTTGTTTCAATTTTAAAAACCCAAAATTAAGATGAAAAAAGTATTTTTGATGTTCCTAGGACTTCTGCCTTTAGTTGGCATGGCTCAAAAAGCTGATGAGGTAAAAGTTAAATTGAGTGGTTTTGTATCAGCTCAAGGATTATTTGATTCAAGAAAGACAGTTAGTGCACGTGAAGGGGATGTACTTCTTTACCCGGCGGCAAAATTGTATGACGCTAATGGAGAAGATATAAATGACCGTTCTGAATTGTTTATGACGACTGTTGATTCAAGATTAAGTGTTGGTGTTTCTGGTTTTGAAGCTTTCGGAGCTAAAGGATCGGCCACAGTTGAAGGTGACTTTGTGAGCACAACTAACGGAACAACAGGATTGTTTCGTTTAAGACATGCATTCGTTAAATTAGATTGGGAAAAAGATCAGATTTTATTGGGTAAAACTTGGCATCCAATGTTTGTAACTTCATGTTATCCTGATGTATTGCATTGGAATGCAGGATTGCCATTTCATGTATTGGCAAGAGCTCCTCAGTTCAGATATACCCGTAAATTAGGCGATAAAGGTTATGCATTTATTGCTGCATTATCCGAAATGGATGCTAAATCAACGGGGCCTAATGGTGCTAGTGTTGAGTATGTTCAGCAAGCTGGTATTCCTGAATTTTCAGCACAGGTGAAGTACGATTTTGCAAAAGGATTTACTTTGGGTGCAACAGCAGGTTATAAATTTTTGAAGCCTATGGTTGTAAATTCAGCAGGTTTAAAAACCGACGAAATGTTGAGCAGCTTCCAAATGAACGCTTGGATGACTGTTAAAACAGAGAAATTGGTTTGGAACGTACAAACAATTTATGGACAGAACATGTACAATTTTGTAATGTTGGGTGGTTATGGTGTTAAAAATGTAAAAGCGAATGGCGATTACGAATATACCAATATTAAGACATCATCTATTTGGTCCGATGTACATACAACAACAGGTAATGTGCGTTACGGATTATTTGCAGGTTATACCAAAAACTTAGGTGCTGATGACAATTTAGCAATGGATGGTGGTAGTATTGTTGGTTTGTATAGCCGTGGTGGAGATATCGATTATGCATATCAGGTTGGTCCAAGAATTGAATTTTATTCTGGAAAATTCATGATTGGTGCACAAGTTCTTTATACTGCTGCAGCTTACGGAACAACTCAAATTAACGGTAAGGTTGCCGACTCAGATGAGGTTGCAAGTACCCGTTCAGGGGTGTACGTTAAATATTCTTTCTAAGAATATAAAATTAATTTAGAAAGCCTGTTTTTCAATTTTAATGGTTAAGAAACAAATTTGTTCCTTAATTTTTTATTTAGCTCCGATTATTAATCGGAGCTTTTTTTATATTATATGCAGCAGGCATATTGCATATGTATTTATTTTACTGACTTTCATAATTATTGTATTTTATTAAAATGCCTACTGCTTACTGATTAAAACAATTACTTCTATTCATTTTGTATTGTAATTTATTATTATGAAGTGTTTGGAATTAGTTTAAAGAGAGGGAAATGTTACAAAATGTTAAAATATTTGAATATTTTTTTTATCTTTATTAGCGGGTTATTACTGAGAGGTAGTACCTCGTAAAGGTTCAGTCGAAAGACTGGTTAGTAGGTTAATTAACCCTTTAGAATTGTTGCCCGTGATTCCCCTATATCACGGGCATTAATTTTTTTATTCATCGCATAAAAAAAGGGAACTCTAAAAGAGTTCCCTATTATTTTTATCGAATTTGGCTTAGGCTTTAAATAAAGGATCTGCCCCAATTGTACCTACTAATCCTTGTAGATATTCTTCTGTTTTAACATGTTTCAGCTCTTGTTTAGCTTTTAACAAACGTTCTTCCAAGTGCAACTCGCCATTCCATTCCGCATTTATCTTATTGGCCATGAAAGCTTCTAAGTAAACAATTTGCTTGGTATAGAAATTGATATCTATTTGTTGCTTATTTTTCAAACGAGCTTTGTACCATGAAGAGTTAATTACTAAATCGCGGTCGAATTGCTTACGTAATTCAGGATCACTGATTTCTTTCCCTTCATACTCACCATATGCCATAATACTTAAAAGAATTTGCAATGGCGGTATCGCTGCCGAAACACTATTGTCTTTAAAGTAGTTGATTGCAACTTTTTTCTGTGCTTCTACAATATTCTTGATTCCATCTGCATAAGCTTCCATATCCTGAATTTCAGGTTTCAACATTCTTTCATTGAAAACATTCTGGGGCTCATCAAAAATACGGTTCATATAACGGAAAAGGAACTCTTCGGTGATACGATATCCTAAACGACTGGCATGAATTTTCTCGCCTTCGTATTCAAAATCAGATAGTTTCTCAAGAGAACCTTCCTGAATTAATAGTTTAGGATCGCGATTTTCTTCTTTCAATCGACACCAAAGTTCTGGAATCAATAAGGAAACATCATGATCGAATCTGTTCTCTGTTCCTACGTGACCTGCTGCTGATGAGAATCCTTGATATCCGGTAAGGATATAAGAAAGCAAAGCATTATTCAAATCGGTGGTTGGAGACAACATATTAAAAGGTCCTTTTGTTAAAGCGCCTTCGGAACCTGCTCCGGTAGTTGAAGGAGATTTTCCAGTCAAACTACAAATAAAATCCATAAACAATTCAGGCAATTCCTGATAGTGAACTGGATTATAAACACTCAATGCACGAATACCTGCTGCTTTATCGGCAGGGTTATTTCTACGTCCGGGTAAAACTGCATTTACTGGATGATGCACTGGTTGATCCAAAGGAATTCTTCTGGCTAAACGAATACCAATTTCGGCCAAACGATCATCAACAGGATTTACCAAGTCTGGTCTAATTTGCAGGTAACGTGGATTTTGAGATGGTTTTCCGTCTACAATTCGAGTGTGAGATGGGGAAATAAAGTAGTTCGACTTCTTGCTCTCGGCTCCTTGACGAATAATTTCCTTAATTGGTTTTGTATACAAATCGAAACCAATTGCATCGGCTAACAATTCCTTACCATCTTCGCGGGTAAGAGGCTCGTAGTTCGATGTAAAGTTATTTCTCATCGAAAGATCTGCTTCTGCTTCCTTATCGTATCCTCGGTGAACTGCTTCATCAGGACGCTGGAAAAAGCGTTTCTCGCAATTGGTAGTAATCTTAACACTCTTATTGTCGTAAGATTCATTTAGGAAATTCAAGCGACTTGCAGGAAGCACAACAGAAGCTGTAATATCATCCTCCATTTGTATTTTGGCTGCCGCAATAAAATCCTGACGAAGTTTATTCAAATACCACGATTTATCGCCGGCAAAACCTACTCGTAGGTAACTGGCTACAATTTTACGATTGTTGAATAGTAATTCGTGACCTTTTCTGCCATTAATAACATCCACCGAGAAATAATCTCTCCAGCTACTGTCTGTTCTTTCCGGACGATAGAATCTCTTCACAAAAAGAACCAATGCTTTCACATGATCAGGAATGGAATTTAAAAATTCATTATATTCTGTTGTATAATATTTCGATGGAGTTAACAATTTTACCACCGAGCCTAATGATCGATCCGAACTTAAAAGAGATCTGGCAGGAACAGTTCTGTTTGGAGCATCATTCCAACGTTTTGTATAATCGTGATTAATTACTTTATCAGCAAGATTAAAATCTTTTTCCATGTCTTGGATATAGAAAGAGCTATATAAAATTGCATTAAGTAAGGATTTTGAAATTTCTGACTTTCCACCACCAGATACGGTACATGGTTTGTGGCAGAATGTACCTTCTGCAAAGGTACTCACCAATCTCCACGATGGGGCAGTTGGATGTTTTTCCATATGCAATTTGTATCCGGATGGATGCACATAGAAATGACCTGGAACTAAACGAATAGATTGCTCTTTTCCATCTTTGGTCCAGCTTATTGTGCTTTTATAAAGATCGACATTGGAATTTTCGTTAATGTAATAGATGTTTGGATTCTCCTTATCAATAGCAAAACCCTCAGGATGCAATTCCATTGTTTCGCCATATTGTTTCGCCATTTCATCGTAACTGTATTGTTTTTTCAATACGTTTTTCATGAAAAGAGCTCCACTAAAGCTATCTCCCAAATTTTTACGTGGAAATGCAATAGCACCACCCGAATGTTCTTCTTCAGCTAAACCGTAAAGGTTAGCCGAGTAACTAATTTGAGTTTTAATTTCTTTTTTAGAATATCCAAAGTAGTTGTCTGCAATTAAGGTAATTACGATGCCTTTTTCGCTGCGGCAGGTTAGCTTAAATGCATTTCCATTGTTGTACAACTCATTTTCATCTTTCCAGCAAACGCCATCATTTCTTTCGCGCTCGGTAGCATCGTCGTAATGAGGTAAACCAAGATCTTTTTTCTTTAGTTCTAATAATTGAGGAGCCAAAACAATACATCCGGTATGACCGGTCCAGTGTTCAATATCCAAACCAGCATCATTAGCAGGTTGGTTAGGGTCGCCGGCATTTCCAAAAATGGATTCAACAAAATCCAAGTTACTTACTAAGCTGCCAGGAGCAAAGAAGCGAACTTCCATCGATTTTTGACTGATGATTCCTTTTACTTCCGGACATACTATCGGACGTAGTAAAAGAGAAACCATTATTTCGGCTTTCTTTTCTTGGGTTGCTGTAAATGGAATTTGTTTCAATTCTGAGCTAGGCGAAAAAGCGGCTTGTAAAAATTTACCAAATGCTTTTTTAGGCAACTCAATTTTATCTAAAGGTACTGGCAAACTTCCTCCTACGATATGAAAAGAACCGCTTGTAGTTCTTCTGTCGTGTTTTGGATTGTGCAGTACTCCTTGTTTTATTCTGTAAGAGCTTAGTAAGTCTGTAATGTGTTCATCTTTGTCTGGAGGAAGACTTAGTTCTCTGGCTATTCCGGGTTGATCAAGAATAAAGGTCGAACTAGGAAGTTTTGCAACTTCTGTTTCAACATCTTCCAAATACTCGTTTAAGAAGTTTTGGATACGTTGATCTACCGGACATAAATGATCCGCCAATAATCGTGCTTGGGCACGATAATTTTTTATTAAACTATCGGTTAGCTTAATAAATTTTGGGTCGGATAATTGGTTTTTTTCTTCTTCGAAGTTTTCTGTAAAAATAGGCTGACCCATCGCTGCCAGCTGAAGGTTGATATAACGAATCAAATCTTTTTGATCAATTTTAGACTCCTTCGATTTAATTTCAATTTTGCTTGGGTTGTTACTTTGCATATGTCTCCAATTTATTTTTTGCTTAGGGAATGACGAAACCAAATTTACTTATTTTTTCTTGTTGTAAAAATTCGCATAAACCTTACTATCGTTAAGCTCTATTCAATTTAACCTTACTTTTTCATACAGGCCTTAATTGTACGAAGCGAAAACGTTTTAACTATGAAGGTTTTCCCGTAATTTAGAACTGTTCTAAATTATATAATTTTTGAAACTCTTCATAACTAATTGATGATTATTTTTTGCTCATCAGCAATTAATTATTAGTTATTTGATTTTTGAATTGGACAACTCTAAATGGAAATAATGTTTTTCTATTTTATGGAATCTGTTTGCTGGCTTTCGAAGCTCATATTGGAGATTGAATTTGTATCTTGTCCACCTTAATCAGAAAATATATCTAACAGAAAAATATAGATGAGAAAAGTATATACCATAGGCGATTGTGTTTTGGATTTGTTTTTTGAAAACGACTCTCCCGTAGAAGCAAAACCAGGTGGTTCTTTCCTAAATTCATCGGTTTCATTAGGGCGGTTAGGGGTTAATGTTTCTTTAATTAGCGAGTTGGGAACAGATAGGGTTGGAAAACAAATTAAAAAATTTTTATTGGAAAATGGTGTAGATATTAAACATATATCCTATTTCTCAGATACGAATTCTAATTTGGCTTTGGCATTTCTGGATGAAAATAAAAATGCAGATTATTCTTTTTATAAAACTCGAAAAGGACTTCCCGACACCATCGTATTTCCGAAGGATGTTCGAAAGGATGATATTATTCTTTTCGGATCTTTTTTAGCAGTTAAAAAGGAGTTTCGTACTTCTTTAACGGAATTTTTACAGGAATGTAAGGAGAGAGGAGCTTTAATTATTTACGATCCAAATTTTAGAACACAGCATTTACCTATGTTGCAGGAAGTTTTGCCTTATATAAAAGAGAATATGGCCTTGGCAAATGTCGTAAAAGCTTCGAATGAGGATTTTGAGCTGATTTGTAAAATGGAGAGTTCAGATCAGGCTTATCAGTGGATGAAATCTTTTTCGGATGCAACGCTGATCTATACGGCAAATAAAAAGGGTTTGGCGATTTATAATCAGGAAAAATATGTTTTTGAAGTCCCAGCAATAAATCCTGTTAGTACGGTTGGAGCGGGCGATACTGTAAATGCAGCAATTGCTTTTGTTTTGGTTCGTAACGATATTAAAACCTCCGATTTACAAAGTTTGTCGCAAACTAATATTACTGATTTAGCAAGAATTGCAACTATATTTTCTCAAGACGTTTGTATGATTTATGATAATTTTTTACCGATTGCTACTGCGGATAGGTATAGGTTATAAAAAAAGCACCTCCTTTACAACAAAAAGGAGGTGTTTTTAACTACATACATATTTCTGAATAGAAACAACGGACATTGTTTCTACCCTTTAGTTCTTATTTTAATAAAAAGGTAACCCTGAAAAAGTATTTTTTTTTAGATTTTTGTATAAAAGCAGTATAATTGTTGATAAAAGTGTGGTTTTTATGGAGCAAGCCTTCTCGAAGTCCAAATTTTATTTTTGAAATTGTATTCAATCCGGTCATTTAATCGGTTCTCTCGTCCTTGCCAAAATTCAAATAGATCAGGAATAAGACGATAGCCTCCCCAGAAATCTGGTCTGGAAAATTGAGTGCCATTTTCGGCAACAAATTTTTCAACCATTTGAGTTAAAACTTCCCTACTTTCAATTTCATTACTTTGTGGAGATATGGAAGCAGCTGTTCGGCTGCCAATAGGTCTTTCGAAAAAATATTCATCCGATAAATGAGCTTCTAATTTTTCAATTTTTCCTTCAATGCGAACCTGTCTTTCTAATTCCGGCCAGAAAAACACCAAGGCACCCGATGGATTTCCTTTAATATCGATTCCTTTTCGACTATTGTAATTGGTGAAAAAACAGAAGCCTTTTTCATTGTATTCTTTTAAAAGTAGAATTCTTGCCGAAGCTCTATTGTCGGAAGAAACGGTGGCTAATGTCATAGCGTTGGCATCCGGAAGTTCTAAGTTTACCGCCTGTTTAAACCAAGTTTGGAACTGAATAAATGGATTGGAGTGCATATCCGATTCATTTAGAGTTCCCTCAATATATTCATGTCTCAGTTTCTTAAAATCCTTTTTCATTCGTCTGTTATTTAACTATTTGGATTCTGTAATATGTTTGGCTGAATACTTAAACCGGTATAGTTGATGTAATATTGACCACCTTTCGTTGGATGTTGCATTTCATTTTCATCTTGAGTATCTGCATTAGCAACACCAACATGCGCAAATAAAATTTTAGCCTTGTGTTTATCGGCATGTTGGATAATTTCTTCGGCAGCAGAAGATGATAGGGAACCAATATCTGGATAGGTACTGGTTTTCACCACAATAAAATGTAATTCATCATCTTTTGTAGCTAAAATTTGAGGGTTTTTTTCAAATTCAATATTCACCGACAATATTTTAAACTCCTCTTTTATATGTTTGTAAACCCACTTAATTCCCAATTCGTGCAGTTCCGAACCACTCAGTCTATTTCCTTTCATTTCTATGTTCTGTTCAAATTCAAATACGAATATCTTCTTTAATTAAAACAATTCCAAATAGAATAGTTTCGGATGTTCAATTTATGGATGAAGATAGGCGCAGCAGTTCGCACAGGAGTATTCTTTCCTGTCGGTACCAATACCAGCAGGATGGATAAATTCCAGTTGTTGACTCGTAAAGGTCATCTGTATTGAATCGGACTTTTCTTTGGCGGTAATTTCAAGGTTTTAGTTATTTTTTGTCTCCATAACTGCAAGTTTGATGTATGGCGTTTGCGGAGCTACATCCTTTTAGATCATCTTCTATCAATAAAATCAGAAGGAGATAAATAGGAATATATCTTGATCTTAATTAGTTTATGTATTACATTGTAGAATAAATCAAGACTTTGAAGTCATTCAATAAATTATACTCTTAATATATTTTATATGCTGAATATTGCATTGTTTGGTCCCCCGGGTGCTGGTAAAGGCACTCAATCCGAGTTTCTCATTAAAAAGTACAACCTTTTTTATATATCTACTGGCGATTTGTTGCGAAAAGAGATTGCGAATAAGACTAAATTAGGTCTCGAAGCGCAAAGTATTATTGCCTCGGGAGGTTTGGTTTCCGATGAGATTATTGTTCAAATCATTGAAAAAACAATAACTGAAAATCCTGATTCTAACGGATTTTTATTCGATGGTTTTCCAAGAACCTACATTCAGGCGTATATTTTGGAAGGGTTAATGATAAAGCTGAATACTTCCTTAAATTGTTTAATTAGTCTGGAAGTGGAAGAGGAAGTTTCGGTATCGCGATTAATGGATAGAGGAAAAACTTCAGGCAGAACCGACGATAACGAAATTGTGATTCGGAACCGACTGAAGGAGTACAATGAAAAAACACTTCCGGTGTTACAGTTTTATAAAGATAAAGGAGTGTATTTTGGATTGCAGGGCGATCAATCTATCGAGAAGGTGAATGGAAACATCGAGCAAATAATAAAAACGGAATTAAGTAAGAGTCTGTTCAATTTAGTATTGTTTGGATATCCAGGGTCGGGAAGAGGTTCTTTGGGAATTGCTTTGGCCAAAAAATACGAGTTGGAATATGTTGCCACCGGGCAAATGCTCGATCAGGAAATTCAGAAAGGCAGCGAAATAGGAAAACGAATTATCGATTTGTATGAAAATGGAGAATTGGTTCCCGATGAGATCGTGGTGCAACTAATCGAAAAGAAAATTGCAAATTCAAAGGGCGTGAATGGCTTTATTTTTAAAGGATTTCCGCGCACATTGGTTCAGTCGTACATTTTAGATGGTTTGCTGAAAAAACACGGTTCTGCTATTTCTCAAATTATCGAAATTGAAGTGCCTACTTTAGAATTAATTAGCCGTTTGGATAAAAGGAGTAAAACAGATCGTTGTATGCCTTACGACAGTAATACCTCTAAAATTGTGAAGCGACTGCAGGAACATGAAATAAAAACGGTGCCGGTAATTGAAAAATACAATCAACTGCACGGTGTTTTAAAAATAGATGGTGTAGGCGGGGTTGATGAAGTTTTTGAACGGATTTGTAAAAATATAAAGAATAGTATATTGTAATTGAAGGCTATGAATATGAAACGAGCATGTAAAAAGGATTACATACAAGAGAATGACTGTGATTTGGGAGTTCCATATGGCAAAAACTTGAAATTATAATCACATGAAAAAAATAATGACCATTTTGCTCCTATTTGTTGTAATAGGAGCTAAATCTCAAACTATTTCGGAGAAATTAGGTGCAGTTGTAAGTAATTTTGAAATTACGTCGGCAACTCAACCTATAGAGCTAACAAATCAAATTATTCTGAAACAAAATGTAACAAAACATTACGATAAGGATGACGATAATGAATATGCTTATTATGAGAGGTATTTTTTGCAATTTATTAGTAAAAGTAAATTGATAGAAACCAAACGTAGTGCGATTAGAAAGGAAGTGCTTCTAAGATCAAATTTGGATTTTCATTTATACGATTATTTTGTTACGCTTTTTGATGAAAAGGGAGGTGTAATTCATGAGTTTACTTGTGAGCGAAAAGGGGGATTTACTCGAGATTTCTATTCGGATACAGTAGGTTATTATGCTTATTCGGTAGAGTTAAAGGGCTTTCCCTTGATATTGCTGGATGAGGTGAAACGTATTGATATTCAAATTATTGATTAGGTGATAAAAAGTGAATTCAATATTGTATCTGAACTATTTTTTAAAACTGTTTATTTCTGATTTAAAAACATTTAAGATAAAGATTTTGTGAGAAGTAAATTTTTAATCATTGAAACGCCATGGGAACTAAATTAAGTGAATGTGATGAGAAAAGTACCAAAGTTGTTTTCGCATGCTCAGGAGCTGCTGATGTTGGTGAATTAAGCGACTTAGTGGCACGAAAACTGCAACGAGATGGAAAGGCACAAATGAAATGTTTGGCCTTTGTAGGAGCAGGAATTCCTGAGTTAATAGATTCCGTTCGGGGAGCAAAAATTATAGTGATTGATGGTTGTCCTAAAGATTGTGGTAAATTGATGATGTTTGAAAAAGGAATTAGAGGGTTCACACATTTGCGCTTAACGGAATTAGGATATCATAAAGGAGCAACACCTATAGATGAACACAATATTGATGCTGTTTTTGAAGTAGCAGAAGCTTTACTGTAAATACGAAACAATTGGAGCTCTAAGTTTCGAAAACAGAAGGTTTTGTATAGATGGTGAAAGAATGGTTTTTAGTCGTAGTAGTTTAATTGTTAGACTTGAGTGGGGTTGTTGAAAGTCTATTGTTCTGTACTATAAGTCTGAAGCATTCCGCCACAAGTCTGAGGTGTTCCGGCATAAGTCTATAGTTTTCCGCCACAAGTCTGAGACATTCCGCCATAAGTCTGAAGTATTCCGCCATAAGTCTATAGTTTTCCGTCGTCGGAAAACCTTAGGCTTGTAATAGGAAGAAAATAGATGTGTTTTCCCCATAAATAAAGGAGCAGTACCGAAATTGGCTCTGCTCCTTTTCTATAATAGATTTTAAAATAATCTTTATTCGCTTCTTAAGGATTCGACAGGATTCTGATTGGCCGCTTTCCAGAATAGTAATTTGTTGTAAAGCAGAAGTTTCTACTTCCTCTGTTCTGAATATTTTTGTAATGGCTTCTGTTTTTATCATTTTGTTAGATTTCTAGGATTCAAGTTTCAAAAACCAAGTATTGTGCCAGTTTTATCTTTATCAGATTAACAGGACTTTAGGAGCTTTACTATAAATAGAGTGTTGGATTTTCCAACATAGCTTGTCGATATTCACAACAATATGATTATTTTAACCAAAGAATTTAAACTATTGAAGAATGGCAGGAAAAGGGAAGCTTTTAATAATAGATGATAATGAGGAGTTATTGTTTGCCTTACAACTGTTTTTGCACTCTTATTTCGCAAAAATCGACACCATTAAGAATTCCAATCAATTGCTTTCGTAACTGGAAGGGCAGGATTACGATGTTTATTTGTTGGATATGAATTTTAAAGCAGACATTAATTCAGGAAACGAAGGTTTGTAATTGGAGCGGATTTGCAAGGATCAAAAAAGATAGTGGATAGTTTTAATTTGACAGACAATGAGAAGTTTTTGGTGGAGAAAGCAATAAGGCATACGGGTGGGAATATGAGTCTTGCGGCAAAAGAGTTGGGGATAAACCGGTCTACATTATACGATAAAATTAAAAAGTATGATTTATAAAAGATTCTATGTTTGGATAATTGTTCAAATCATTTTATTAGCTCTTACGCCTGTTTTATTTTGGCTGGTATTTTCCAAGGAATATATGGTGGTTACTACCTATAGTCTTTTATTTTTATGGGCGATACAAATTGTGTTTTTAATCTGGTACATCAACAAAACAAATCGCGATTTAGCTCGATTTTTTACCGCTTTCCAATATCAGGATTCTACATTGGTATTCAATCAGCATAAAAAAGATAAAACGTTTCAAAATCTGCATCAAAGTTTTAATGGTATTATCAACGCTTTTGGGAAAGTGAAAATCGAAAAGGAGAAAGATTTTATATTCTTTCAAAATGCAATAGAATTGGTCGGAATTGGATTGCTGGCTTTCGACCATAAGGGCAATGTGCGATTGTGTAATAAAGCTTTTAAGGAACTTTTTTTGGTGAAAGAATTTCAGAATATTTCCGAATTGAATAGTATCGATGGAGAATTTCCTGACTTTTTGTTTAGAGTGAAAACGGGGACTCAAAAACTGCAAAAATATTTGGTGAAAAATCGAATTTTAAAATTGGCAGTAAAGGCAGTCGATTTTCGTTTGGAGGAGGACTGTATTAAACTAATTGCTTTTCAGGATATAAAAAATGCGATTGATCAGGGCGAAATGGATGCAATGCATAAATTAATTCGTGTATTTACTCACGAAATAATGAATTCGGTGAGTCCTATTTCTATGCTATCGGGAAGTTTAATCGATTTGTACGAGAAAAATGGCGATCAGGCTTGTAAGGAATTGTTGAGCGAAGGTGCTATTTCGAATACATTAATGGGCTTGAAAACCATTCGTAAAAGGAGTAAAGGTTTAATTGCTTTTGTAGATGAGTACAAGAATTTAACGCAGCTACCAAAACCGCATTTTGAACTATTCTCTGTTGAGAAATTGTTTTCTCATATCGATACTTTATTTAAAGAGGAGTTTACATCCGAAAAAATTGAATTCACAACTCATATGTATGGATCCGATCAAGAGTTAATTGCTGATGAAAAATTAATTTCGCAGGTGCTGATTAATTTAATTCGCAATTCGATTGAAGCACTAAAAAGTACAGAATCAAAATCCATTTCGATTTCCACCGGACAGGGAAACCCGGTTAATTTTATTATTATTAGGGACAATGGTATGGGAATTCCCGATGATGTGATAGATACTATTTTTACTCCATTTTTCACTACGAAAGAAAAGGGGTCGGGCATAGGTTTAAGTCTTTCCCGACAAATTATGCGCTTGCATGGAGGTACAATAGCTGCTCGTTCGAAACCAGGACGGTTAACGGAGTTTTCTCTTCAGTTTTAGACTAAAAAAAATAAGAGTATTGTTATTTGTTAAGGAATTGAAGCGGAAATTAGCCTGCTTTATTGTTGCATCTTAGCTCATCTAAATTGGCTCGTACAATTTTATTATTCAGAGTTTCTAAGAGTTCTTTTAGTTGATTACATGGATATTCGGAGCACTCGGCACAGGTAGCAATTAATTTTTTACGAGCACAAGCTCTCACTTTACATTCGGCACAGTGGCGAAATTTTTTCCCCCAAGGTTCATGGCATCCTTTGCAACTAATTTCACAGGCATCGTATTGGTTTTCTTTATCGGACCATAATGCAGCAATTTTAATCCGAACATTTTCCTGTCCCTTTAGAGTAGCAACATATGCCGGACAGTTAGAGCAATTGACTCCACAATAAGCTATTCTCTCTTTTCTCATCTTAATTGGGAATTTTAGCTTGAATAACCTTTAATTCCATACATTATTAGGGAATTATATCTTTAAATATACGCAAGAAATTGATGTTTTTCAAGCTGTTATAAAGCTTATTGGGTATAAATAAGAGATGAATTACTTGCGAAATAAACCTCATAAAAAATCCTCAAAGATTTCTCTTCGAGGATGTGTATTTTAGAAAATACTCTTATTACTTAGGTTCCTTAACTTTGCACGTGTTGATACCAAATAGTCCGTAAGGAGGACAATTTCCTAATATACTAGTAAGTATAAACATACCGGCAATTACTAAAGCTATAATTCCAATAGTTCCGGAAATAATATCGGTGAAGTATAGAGCAATTAAAACAAGTCCAACAATAATTCTTATTAATCGATCTATTTTACCCATGTTAGTTTTCATAGTGTTCTGGCTTTTAATTAATAATTTCTATTTCATTTTTTTGCTCCATAAAAAAAGCTCGTTTTTCTGCAAAAGTTTTAAAACGGTCCAAATTGTTCGAATCAATTCCCTGAAAGCTTTTGGTGAAAAATAAGAATAAGGATTTTGCAAATGGATTAGTGCCTTCAATAGAGTATTTTGCAATTAATCTAGTGCCTTTGTCTGATTTTTCGAAAGTAAAACGATTGGATTTATGCATCCAGTTTGCCACAAAATCCATTTCTATCATTTCATTTTCTTTGTAGGCGGTAAGTGTTTCAATTAATTCAACAATTTTACCATCATTATCAATCATCATCTTGTACTTACTGCCAATTTTATTCTCTGTTTCAGTAATGGTTTCAAAACTTTTTACTTCAGTTAACCATTCCGAAAGTAGATCTCGATCATTAAATAGTTGGAAAACTTCACTTACCGGACGATTAATTTCAGTTTCTAATTGATATTCTTGTTTGTTCAGAAAAAATCCAAGAATAACAAAGGCAAGAAATACGGTAAGTAGGATAATGGCTGATTTTTGGAGTGTTTTCATCGATTATTAGTTTTCATTTTCATAGTAATTTGTTTGGTTACGATAGATTGGGAGTACCTATTGTGAGAATAATTGTTTATTCAGGTAGATTTTAGGAATTTATTTTTCAATGAATGATTTAAAATCCAACATGCCTTTTTCGAAATCGGGACCAATGGATTTTTCCAGATCCATAAATACCATCATTAAAGTAGTTGGAAAAGTATTGTTTCCTTTAAATCCCCATGTAACTTCAGTTCCTTCATCAACTTGTTTAATTGCAAAAAAACCTGTACTGGTCGATTTAAATGGTTTTAGAAAGCGAAGTTCTGTTTCAATATAAGAACTTGGTTCTATTTTCGTAATTTCCTGTTCCCCTTCTCCAACTTCACTATTTCCTACCCAATGCGAAATGGAGCCAATTTCACCATCATTTCCTTTGTAATCAACAATTATGTCAGGATCTTTACTTCCCCATGGCGACCATGCTTGTTGATCTTTAAGGGAACACAGACTTTTAAAAACACTATCGATATTTGTAACAACAACAATTTTTCGTTCCACATGATAGGTTTTAGGAGCTATAAAATGAAGGATAGTTACAAGGACTCCAATTGCAAGTAAAATGTAAAGTAAAATTTTCATAGAATAAATGTTTGATTAGTGACTTTTTTTGTGTGGTAATACATTTATTTAAAGATAAGAAAATTTCAATTTTGTTTGAAGGAATATGTAAAGAGGGTGTCCAAAAAATATCGTTCCACTGTCATTCTGATCCCGATGGCTATCGGGATCGCTCAATAGGTAAATTCGAAACTGAATATTCCTTTTTGGACACCCTCTTTTAAAAATTAAGATTTTTTTTATAAAAAGATAATGCCTGCTTTTTTACTGGCATCTCTTAATTCATCGGGCCAAATGCTTGATTGTACTTCGCCGATATGAGCTTTTCTCAGCAGAAACATACACAATCTTGACTGACCAATTCCACCACCAATTGAGTAGGGAAGTTTTCCTGCTAATAGTTTTTTGTGAAACATGAGGTCCTTTCTTTTTTCTTCTCCGGAAATTTTCAACTGTAATTTTAATGCTTCTTCATCTACCCGAATTCCCATCGAAGATATTTCGAAAGCTTGTTCCAAAATAGGATTCCAAAGTAAAATGTCACCATTTAAACCATGATATCCAATTGCACTGGCTGTTGTCCAATCGTCGTAATCGGGAGCTCTGCCGTCATGAGGTTCTCCGTTTGCAAGTTCGCCTCCAATTCCAATAATAAATACAGCGCCAAATTCTTTGGTAATTTCAGTTTCTCTTTCTTTTGAATTAAGATGAGGGTATTTCGCCAGTAGATCTTCGGTATGAATAAATGTAATTTCTTCGGGTAAACTAGGCTGAAGCGGAGAGTAATACTCACTTAAGATATATTCCGTTTTTTTTAGGGAAGCATATATTTGCTTTACGGTTCTTTTTAGAAAATCAAGGTTTCGTTCGGCTTTTGTAATTGCTTTTTCCCAATCCCATTGATCCACATAAATAGAATGAATATTGGTAAAAACTTCATCCGGACGAAGTGCATTCATGTCTGTGTATAAGCCTTTTCCTGCTGGAATGTCCAATTTGCCAAGCATATAGCGTTTCCACTTTGCAAGAGAGTGAACAACTTCAGCGGTCTGGTCTGCTAAGCCTTTTATTGGAAATGCTACCGGACGTTCAATTCCATTTAAATCATCATTCAACCCGGTTCCTTTTAAAACAATCATTGGTGCCGTTACTCTTCGTAATTTTAATTCGGCAGCTAAGTGCAATTGAAATTGATCTTTAATAAATTTAATTGCTTTTTCTGTCGCTTCAAGATCCAAGGAACTTTTGTAATCTTTTGGAATAAATAAATTTTTCATTTGATTAAAGTTTTTGATAGTGAGGAATTTTCCTCTATTTAAATTGATTCAAAAAAAAAGCCTTTCTCTTAGGGGAGAAAGGCTGAAATATGCATAACAATATCCTTTCTCACCCTGGAGGAGAATTATTATTATTCTTATTATTTTGAAATTGTTTTTTCATAATCAGGGCAAAAAAAAAGCCTTCCCAATTGGGAAGGCTTAACGATTAAATATTTTGATTAATTCTATAAGCTTCCCGTTTTCAACGAATAATTATTCATTGAATTATTGAAAAGATTATTAAAATTAAATTTCCGACTCATTTTCTTTTGTGTTTCTGGCTTTCGAATGTAGGTGTTTTTTTTAAGAGAACAAAAATGATTCGTATTTTAATGAAAAAAATAATAGAATAGGTTGTGGAGGTGTTGTAATATAGTTAGATAGACCAAAGCAAATATCTTTTAATTTTTTCAGGGAATAATTTTGAGATTAATTCAAATTACGTACATTTACTTCATAATAATCTAAAATTTTTTAAGTAATGCCTACAGGTACAGTAAAATTTTTTAACGAATCTAAGGGATTTGGATTCATTAAGAACAGCGAAACAGGAGAAGACATCTTTGTTCACGTAACAGGATTAATTGACAAAATTGATCAAGATGATTCAGTAACTTTTGATGTTGTTGAAGGAAAAAAAGGAATAAATGCAGTTAATGTTAAAATTAACTAATCAGAATAAGATATTTTTCCTTAGTAAAGCTCAATGTAATGTTGAGCTTTTTTTGTGCGCTGTTTTTTCCTTTTTACCTTAGGTGGAATATTAATCAGGGAAAGCTTTCCTTAGGTTTTTTCTAATTGCAGATTATATTATTTTTGTAGAATGATTAACGAACAGAATGCACTTAATGCATTGAATAAAATGTGCTCGGATACTTTAATGGAGCACTTAGGAATAATTTATACCGAAGTAGGCGAAAATTACTTAGTTGCCGAAATGGAGGTAACGTCTAAGCACTGGCAACCTATGAAAATTCTTCATGGAGGTGCAACTCTTGCTTTGGCCGAATCGGTTGGAAGCGCATTGTCGGTAATTAAAACGGATATGAATAATTATGATGTGAAAGGCATGGAAATAAATGCCAATCATATTCGAAGTATACGCACGGGAACAATTACAGCAAAAGCACATTTTATTCATAAAGGCGGATTGACTCATATTGTAGAGGTGAATATTCTTAATGAACAAGAAAAATTGATTTCGGTTTGCCGAATTACCAATGTGATTTTAAAAAAACAGAATGGTGGAAAATAGAAATGATGTGTCGTCTTTCTTAAGCTATTGTTTGCAGAATAATTTTCCTTTTTTTGCTTATCAGTTGCCCGAAACTGGAAGAATTCAAATTGGAGTTCAAACCGATTTGGATTTGAAAGATTATCAGGTTTTATCGGAATTGGATGCGGTAAATGGATTTGTTTTTTCTCCTTTTGATAGTGAAAGCAGGCATAAATCGTGGTTGATAAGAAGCGACATTAGTTTACAAGCTTCCGAAATAAAATCAAATTCTATTCCATTATTAGAGGCTTATCAGCTTAAAAAGGAGGAGGAATTGCCTAAAGAGGTGATGTTGGAAAGTGCATCTACTTTGTATTTTAACCAGGTTACTGAAATGATTAAGGATTTGAAAAACGGCAAGTTAAATAAGGTAATACTTTCCCGAGTTCAAATTTTGGAGGGAATGGGATTGAATGATGCGGTAGAATCTTTTCTGAAATTGTCGGAAGCTTATCATTCTGCATTTGTATTTCTGGTTGCGATACCAAATGTGGGAACGTGGATTGGAGCTAGTCCCGAAACCTTACTATCTTCAAAAAATAGTGAAGTCGAAACGGTTGCTTTGGCAGGTACACAAAAGCTTTCAGATAGATTGATGTCTCAAGTTAAATGGGAGGATAAAGATGTTAAAGAGCAAGCTTTCGTAAGTTCTTATATCGAAGAAGTTTTGGCACAACATAATGTTCGCGACTACAAGCGAACTGGTCCAGTAAGCTCTCAAGCAGGAAATGTGGTTCATTTAAAAACAACTTATCTTTTGTCGGGAAAAATGAGTTTTCCTCAACTTTCGAGTCTGGTGCAGGATCTTCATCCTACGCCTGCGGTTTGCGGTTTGCCTAAAATTAAGGCTTTGGAGTTAATTAGAGAAGTTGAACAACACGACAGAGAGTATTATGCGGGATATTTGGGACCTATTGAATCGAACGGATCTATTTCTCTTTTTGTAAATCTGCGAAGCATGAAGGTGCTTGAAAATCAGATGGCTCTTTTTGTTGGTGGAGGAATTACAGCAGATTCGCTTCCCGATAAGGAATGGGAAGAAACCTGTTTAAAAGCTCAAACCTTACTGAATGTGATTCGTTCCTAAGGGAAGCCCAATAAATTAGTTTAAATTTGAACGAATATAACTTCAAAATGCAATTTGTTGCTTTTGAAAATTTTCATATCAATAAAGAAAAATAGATTATATGGAGCGTAATTACTCGGATATTAAAGGAGTTAAGGAGTTGATTGATATCTGTTGGGCGAAGGGAATGAAATACGTGATTGTTTCGCCTGGCTCCCGCAACGCACCATTAAGTATTTCTTTTGCAAAAGACGATCGGATTAATAGTCTGGTAGTGGTTGACGAGAGAAGTGCAGGATATTTCGCTCTTGGTATTGCACAGCAAACAAGAAAACCAGTTGGCTTGGTTTGCACTTCGGGTACAGCTTTGCTGAACTACGGACCAGCTGTTGCCGAAGCGTTTTACCAAAGATTGCCTTTGGTAGTTATTTCGGCCGATCGGCCTGTGGAATGGATTGGACAAGATGATTCTCAAGCTTTGCCGCAAGTAAATGTTTTCGGACAATTTGTGAAAGCAAGCTATCAACTGCCGCTGGATGCAAATAATCAGGATGATTGCTGGTATTTAAACCGAATGGTGAACGAAGCACTTTCGAAAGCTCAAAGTGGTCGGTTCGGTCCGGTTCATATCAACTTTCCCTTGCGGGAACCACTTTACGGGGTGAAATCTTATCCAAATTCTATGGAGCGGGTAATTGGTAAAATTAATTCGGTTGATGAATTAAGTTTGGATACCATTGCTTCTATTGCAGATATTGTCAATTTTAATCAGAAAGTTTTAATTCTGGCTGGTTTGTTGCATCCACAGGAAGAATTGAATGAATTACTTGCCGAATTGGCTCAAAATAAAAATGTAATTGTTTTAAGTGAATCGGTAGCTAATATCCACAATAAAGAGTTTTTACCTTGTCTCGATCGGGTGATTTGCTCGATAAAAGAGGAGGAATTAGATCATTTTAAACCAGACTTACTGATTAATTTCGGTGGTCCTTTGGTCTCGAAAATGATTAAGACTTTTTTAAGAAATAATCCGCCTAAAGAGCATTGGTATGTGGGGAAAGAGGATCATTTTATTGATACATTTAAAAACCTAACTTCCCATATCGATGTATCGCCATTGGCATTTTTTAAGCAATTATTGCCCTTAATAAAACTATCCGAAAGTAATTTTTCAGGATATTGGAAGCAGAGAGATTTGGAGGTTTCTGATATTCACGCTACCTATTTAAGTGAGATAGGGTGGAGCGATTTAAAGGCTTTTGAGCTAATATTGCAGGCAATTCCTGAAGGTGGAAATCTGCAATTGGCGAATAGTTCGGTAGTGCGTTATGCTCAGTTATTTAAAACTTCGGCTACTCTTACTTACAATTCGAATCGCGGCACCAGTGGTATCGATGGATGCACATCAACAGCAGTGGGTGCGGCTTTGGTGAATGAGAAAATTACGACTTTAATAACGGGTGACATTAGTTTCTTTTACGATTCGAATGCATTGTGGAATAAATATTTGCAGCCTAACTTTAAAATTATCTTAATCAATAATGGAGGGGGAGGAATCTTTCGGTTTATTTCAGGTCCTTCGGGAGTGGATGAGTTGGAAGAATATTTTGAGACGGTGCAGGATTATAAAGCCGATCGGTTGGCAGCAACTTTTGGGTTAGATTATTTTACGGCCGAAAATCAAGAGGAAGTGAACAGAGAACTTCCTAATTTCTATGCTTCAAACGAACGTGCGGCAATACTGGAAATTAAAACGCCTAGAACGGTGAACGATCAAGTATTAATAAATTATTTTAAAACTATAAAAGCTAAGGTATGACAACAAGAGCCTGGACTACCATTAAAGAATACGAAGACATTAAATTCGATTTTTTCGAAGGGATTGCAAAAATTACAATCAATCGACCTGAGGTTTATAATGCATTTCGTCCGCAAACCAATTTCGATATGTTGGATGCGATGGATATTTGTCGCGAACGCAGCGATATTGGTGTAATTGTTTTTACCGGAACCGGCGATAAAGCTTTTTGTTCGGGTGGCGATCAAAATGTAAAAGGAGTGGGTGGTTATATCGATGAGCATGGTGTTCCTCGTTTAAATGTGCTGGATTTACACAAAGCGATTCGTTCGATGCCCAAGCCGGTTATTGCCATGGTAAATGGATATGCCATTGGTGGCGGACATGTATTGCACATTGTTTGCGATTTAACGATTGCTTCGGAAAATGCGAAATTCGGACAAACCGGACCTAAAGTTGGTAGTTTCGATGCTGGTTTTGGTTCTTCTTATTTGGCTCGCCACGTTGGGCAGAAAAAAGCCCGCGAAATTTGGTTCCTTTGCAAGCAATATACCGCTAAGGAAGCCGAAGAAATGGGCATGGTGAACAAAGTGGTTCCTTTAGAGCAATTGGAAGACGAGACGGTAGATTGGTGTAAAACCATGTTGATGCGCAGCCCAATGGCACTGCGAATGATTAAGCGCGGTTTAAATGCGGAGCTGGATGGACAACGTGGATTAATGGAATTTGCAGGCGATGCAACTATGATGTATTACCTCATGGAGGAAGCTCAGGAAGGAAAAAATGCATTCCTAGAAAAACGGGATCCTGATTTTCAGAAATTCCCTAAATTTCCTGGATAATTCATAAATTGATACTATTAAAATGGCCATCGGATTGATTCGATGGCCATTTTTTTTAAAGTCCCCTTTAGGGGATTTAGGGGTAGCAAGAAGGATATATCCAGTAATGAATTACCCCAAACCCCTAAAGGGGCTTACTGGTAGGCATTTTTTTTAAAAGTCCCCTTCAGGGGATTTAGGGGTAGCAAGAAGGAAATATCCAGTAATGAATTACCCCAAACCCCTGAAGGGGCTTACTGGTAGTTGCTTTTGGGAGAAGTAGGGGAAGTTATATGCAGAATAGTATCAACAGGATGCAATTGTGCGGGAGTGCGGAGATTTTTACTTCCTTTGCATCTCAATTAGAATATTGTATTGAAGTTATGGACGAAAATGTTAGAATAGAATACCGTTTTTCGCATTTGTTAGATGTAGATTATACTTCTCATCCCAATATGACGACTTATGAGGGGAAGATCTTAATCCATTCAAATGATGAATTTGATAATTATGATATGGATGAGATCGAGATTGGAACGATCTGTTTAGAGATGTATGATTTAAATTTTGAAGCCGAGCATTGTAGTTTAATGGACGCCTTTGATCATTCTTCTTCATCTCTTGCGGTGGGTACAGCAATATTTGACGATACCTATTCTACTATTAATGATCAGGTTTTAGAATTGGTGGGAGATAGTTTTAATTCAAATATTTTGCTTGTCAATAGATTGGAGATAAAAGAAAAATACAGAGCCAAAGGATATGGTAAGTATGTCTTAAATAGTTTAGATATCTACTTTAAGTCGACCTGTGCTTATGTGGTTTTGAAAAGCTTTCCCATAGGTTTCGAAGGAATCACCGACGATAAAAATTACGATAAAGCACAAGAAAGACTCAATGCTTTCTATTCCCGATGTGGCTATAAAAAGATATGGCAGGCTACTGAAAATGAACCTGAAGAAGATGAGTTCAACGAAGATTTTGAATACTTAGAGGATGATGAAATTAATCACATTTTTATTAAAAATATTTCTCTAATATAGGCAAAAGTACCAATCGTAAATTTCGAGTAGCAAATTACCCCAAACCCATAAAGGGGCTTATTGGCGGCTGTTTTTTTTTGAAATCCGTGGGGGTAGTTGCGAATCTATATTTTTATTATCTTGAACACTCAAAATAAAAAGAAATACAATGAAAATTCGTCTAGCTGCTTCATCCGATCTACCAATTATAAATGATATTTATAATCAGGCTGTGCGCAAACGTTACTGTACTGCCGATTTAGATGAAATTACTTTGGAGCAACGCATAAAATGGTTCGAAGGGCATCATCCCGATCAATATCCAATATTTGTTGCGATTGAAAATGAGAAGGTAATAGGTTGGATTTGTTTTAGTGCCTACAGAGCAGGACGCAGAGCATTACAATCGGCAGCAGAGGTTAGTTATTACATCGACGAGGAGCATTTACAGAAAGGAATTGGCTCGCAATTAATGCAGTTCGCTATTAACGAAGCTCCCAAGTATCAGTTCAAGAGTCTTTTTGCTATTTTGTTGGCTGCAAATTTGGCAAGTCTTAAGTTGCTCGCTAAGTTCGGTTTCGAACGCTGGGGGTTAATGCCACATGTTGCCGATATCGATGGTGAAATTTGCGATCACTTGTATTATGGTAGAAAAATTTAAGTTCTGAAGGTGCTTGATTATTTGCTTTTCAAAACTATTGTAAAGCTTGAGCCTTTACCTTCTTCGCTCGTAATTAAAAGTTTTCCTCCTAATATTTCTAAATAATCAAGAACCGTAGGTAATCCCATTCCAGTTGTTTTTTGTCCCGATAAGCCTTCTATTCGGATGGGATTTTTTTGATAGATACTATCAATTATTTTCTTAGACATGCCTAATCCATAGTCTTTTACCTCAATGTAAAATAAGTCTTCTTCGGTGTGCGATTGAATTGCTACTCTTCCTTTTTTGTAACTATATTTAATCGCATTTTGAAAAATATTTCGGAATAAAAACTTACAGATATTAAGATCACTGCTTATTTTTAGTTCTCCGCTAAAATTTTTGTCAAAACAAACTTCGCTAAGGTTTACCTGAAAAGTTGCTGCCATTTCTGTTAAAACTTCGTTAATATCAAATTCAGTGAAATTTAGTTTTGGTCCTTCTTCAGCTTGAATAGTTCCCCAGTAAAATAAGTCTTCTAGTAATCCATTTGTTCGTGTTGCAACGTGAAAGATATCTTTGTTGAATTCATTTTTTTCTTCTTCACTAATTTCAAATTCCTCTTTATTAATAAATGTTGATAGGTTTAAAATTACCCCAATGGAGCCTCGTAAGTCGTGAGCTAAAATGGAAAAAAATTTGTTTTTATTTTGAATTACTTGTTCTAGTTCAAGATTTGTTTCGTTTAATTTCGAAGTCTTTTCATGAATTAATCGCTGAAGCAACTTCGCTCTTTTTTGCTTTACTTTTAACCAAATTAAGAGTGCGAACACTATAATTATCAAAATAATAATGCTGGCGACACTAATTTTTAGAAGTAAGTCAGAATCTTTTGGTTCGTTAATTGTTGTGCTGTTTTTCGGTAATTTATTTTTTGAAATATTAAAATGAGTTAATTCATTGAAATCGAAAACATAGGTGCTTGGAAGGTTATTAAATTGAGGTATATTATTCGTAAAAGGTTCCTGTATTAATTTTAGTGCCAGCATTGCAGCTCTTTCTCCTTGTTCATATCCTCTGGTAATTTTCCCTCCAAATAAACCTTTGTTCAAATAAAAATCCCAGGATCCAAATATTGGAACATGCGCAATTTCTTTAATCTGAGTGATTCCATTTTGGTAGGATATGAAGTTGCCGTTTTTGTCTCTATTGAGCACTAGCAAGTAAATTACGTAACTATCATCTAAATTTTTGATTGTTTCTTGCAAGCTTTCCATTGTGAATTCAGAAATTGATTCAAAATGAAGATTTTTAAACCGATCTGTAATTCCATTTAGTTCTTTTTGAATTGCTTGTCCGGTAGTTGTATTGTCATTGATTATGAATATGTTTTTTTTCTCTGGAAAAATGCGTTGTACTGCAGAGATGGTTCCGAAATGATCGGCTTTTTCTCCATAACCATAAAAGTTTGGATAATCTTTAAGAATATTCGGATCTAAATCATTTACTCCACAAAATATAACAGGAACATCAGGGTAAAATTCATTGCCATATTCTCGAATAAAATCGAAAGCTGCATTGTCGCTTGTAATTATGGCTTCAAAAGGAATTTGTTTAGCTTTTACTTTATAGATGTTTTGTAATGCAGTAAAGTAGTCCTCGTTGTAATTACGTTTTGTATCTAAATATTCAAAAATCAGATTAATTTCCGGTCGATTTTTAAAAACTGATCGTATTCCACTTGTAATACTGTCTGTCCATGCTAATCCTTGATGATAGCTATGAAGCACCAAAATATTTGTTTCATTTTGAATTGCGTTTTTTGCAAAACTTGGTGAAGAAATAAAAGTGGAAAGAAAGATGTATAATAAGGCACTAAATAGAAATAATAATTTTCGCATGTTTTCATGTTTAAATTAATACCATCACTTCCTATTCTTTACGCTTTACTAATTCATTTGTTGGTCTTTTTTTGCTATTTACAATGGATACGAATAGGTTTATGTTAGTTGATTTCCTTTTAACCCTAGCTCGTCAGCAACACTCTGCATGCCTTCAATACATCCTTGAATTAAATCAACTATCTCCATATTAAGCATTTCGGCACCTCGTGCAATAACATTTCGATCTACACCGGCGGCAAAACGCTTGTTTTTCCAATTTTTTTGTACTGATTTTACTTTTACATCCAATACCGATTTTGATGGACGGATTAATGCAGTTGTGGTTACCAATCCGGTCAACTCATCAACCGCATAAAGTGTTTTTTCTAATAATGAGCGTGGTTCAACCTCGGTGCAACTTAACCATGCGTGACTCTCCACGGCTCTTATATATTCTTCGGGCCAATTCTCCGATTCTAATATTTCTCTTGTTTTCTTACAGTGCTCTTCGGGGTATTGATCCCAATCTAAATCGTGGACTAATCCAATAATTCCCCACTTTTCTTCATCTTCACTATTTTTTATCGCGTAATATCTCATTACGGCCTCAACGGCTAAGGCGTGTCGAATAAGACTTTCAGATTTAGTATGCTTTTTAAGAAGTTCGAATGCTTCCTCTCTATTTGGGCTGTGTTTCATGAGTTAAGAATGATGGGTTACGGATAGTAATTTAATGAATTTAAAGTAGCGAAAATACCTAATACTTATTTCTTCAATAGTAAAAAAAATCAGTAAAGATTATATGAGAGCTATTTACGTCTAAATTCTGTATTTTATTCTTTTTTAAACTAAATTTAAATAGTAAATTTAAGATCTGAAAGTCTTAATTTAAATACTATGAGTAATCAAAATAGCACAAGAAGAGGTTTTTTTCAAAAATTAGGAATAACTCTTGGTGCCGCCGCACTAATTGAAACCGAAGCATTGGCAAGCATCAATCCAAATAAATTTGCAACAAATAAAGATCGTGATGATTTTTTAGTAACCTATGAAATTTGGGTTGATGAGTATATTGAAGTGGTTGAAAAAGAGAAGCTAACTAAATCAGATATAGCGAATAAGCAACGAATTATGGAATTATCGGCACAGGCTGATGGATGGCAGGACCAGATTAAAGAATATTTACAGCATGATGATTTTAAAAGTAGATACATTTCTCTTTCGAAGAAATTTGCAGCATCTATTACACCCGATTTGGAGGCATAAAAATCGTTTTAATTATAAATTATTGGCATAAATGAAGAGTGATGTTTTGTATCGCTCTTTTTTTGTGCTTTATATTTTGTAATCTTTTAAAGAGATTAAATTTTTATTTTAGAGTTTTATAATGAAAGGATAAAAGTGAAAGGGGGAAGACTTTGAAAACTTTTAGGCTTTCGTTTACATGCACTAAAATTGGAAATGTTACCCGAATTTTGCATCTAAAATTGCTAACTTTGAGGTTCAAATTTGAACATTCCTATGAACAAAACAGAAGCATGGATACATGCATTTCGATTACGAACATTGCCTTTGGCACTCTCAAGTATTTTTTTGGGAAGTTTTTTAGCTTTTGCAGCTCATTCGTTTAGTCTTAAAATTTTTATTTTAGCTACTCTTACCACTTTATTTCTTCAGATATTATCGAATTTAGCGAACGATTTAGGGGATTCTATTTCGGGTGCCGACAATCAGGAACGCGTGGGACCGGAAAGAGCTGTACAGAGTGGTCTTATCAGTAAAAAGGAAATGAAAGGGATGTTAATTGTTTTTGTATTGCTTTCTTTTAGTTCCGGATTGTGGCTTTTGTATGAAGGAATGCAGTTAATCAACCTGAATCAAGGAATTATTATGTTGGTTATTGGTCTTTTGGCCATTGGCGCAGCTATAAATTACACGGTGGGAAAAAATCCCTATGGTTATAGTGGTTTTGGTGATTTGTTTGTTTTTCTGTTTTTTGGATTGACTGGTGTTCTGGGCACTTACTTTCTTCATACCGGGAATCTATCAGGGAGTCTGTTTTTACCTGCAATTTCATTAGGTTTGCTTAGCGTTGGAGTCTTGAATTTGAACAATATGCGCGATGTCGAAAATGATGCAAAAACGGGGAAAATTACTCTCGTTGTGAAAATGGGTTCTTCTAATGCCAAAAGGTATCATTTTGCTCTTCTTACCATTGCCATGATTTTACCCTTCTTGTATACTATTTTTAATTGGGTTTCAGTTTTTCAATTACTATTTTTGTTGAGTTTTCCTTTTATTGTGCGAAATATAATGCGTGTGTTCGCAAATAAAAATCCCAGAGATTTAGATCCAGAATTAAAACGCTTAGCCTTATCAACATTATTATTTAGTTTGACTTTTGGTTTAGGATTGGTACTATAATTTGATTAAGAAATGAGATTATTCTTATTTATATCAAATCTTATAAATCATAATCTATACAAATATGCTTAAAGCAGATTATCAATATTACCCTCTAAAATTTAAACAAGCCAGTGGAACTTCCCGTGGCGTTTTAACTCATAAAGACTCTTGGTTTATTCGTATTTGGGACGATAAGCATCCAAATAGGAAGGGAGTTGGGGAATGTTCTATAATTCGGGGATTAAGTAGCGATGATCGACCTGGTTATGAGGATAAAATAAAAGAAATTTGCACTAGTATTGATGATTTTTGGTACTATTTGGAGGATGGCTTAAGGGAATGGCCATCTATTTATTTTGGATTGGAAACAGCGTTTTTAGATTTTCAGGCCAAAGGCAATAAAATACTTTTCCCTTCCGATTTCACAAATGGGAAAGCAAAAATTCCTATTAACGGTTTAGTTTGGATGGGTGATTTTGGTTTTATGAAGGAACAAATTCAGCAAAAACTGGAAAATGGATTCAATTGTCTGAAACTGAAAATAGGAGCCATTAATTTTGAGGAAGAAATAAAGCTGTTGCAGTCGATCCGATCTAATTTTAGTGCCGATAAAATTGAATTACGGGTTGATGCAAATGGGGCATTTTCACCTAAGGATGCTCCGATGAAATTAAAGATACTATCCGAATTTCAGCTTCATTCTATCGAACAACCTATAAAAGCGGGACAATGGAACGAAATGGCGGATTTGTGCTTAACAAGTTCTTTGCCTATTGCTTTGGATGAAGAATTAATTGGAGTGTATGGCTCCGATTTAAGAAAGGAACTTTTGGATACAATTAAACCCAACTATATTATTTTGAAACCAAGTTTGCTTGGCGGGATAAAAGGGAGCAAGGAATGGATTGATTTAGCAACGGAAAGAAATATACCATGGTGGGTAACCTCGGCATTAGAATCTAATATAGGATTGAATGCGATTGCCCAATGGACTTATACTTTAAATAATCCGATGCCACAAGGATTAGGAACCGGCCAAATTTATAGTAACAATATTGAATCACCTCTTTTTATGCAGAAAGGCTTTTTAGCTTATAGTAGTCATGGAAAGTGGGAAATTTAACGGATAGCAAAAAAAGCATGCGGGAACTGACAATAAATGGGAAACACTATTCAGAAGCAGAATTACTTCTCTTTTGTAAAAGTCAATTAGTAGTTACCAATTGTGTATGGGAACGCGATGTGTATTCTTTTATATTGGAATGGTTGGATACAAAAGGTAGTATCATTGCTAAATCGTCCGGATCTACCGGCGTTCCCAAAGTAATGGATTTATCGAAAGAGCGGATGATAAATTCCGCCAGACTTACGGGGGAATATTTCAAGTTTAAAAAAGGACAAACTGCACTACTCTGTTTGTCTACTAATTTTATTGCGGGAAAAATGATGGTAGTTCGTGCTTTTCTTTGGCAATTGAATTTGATTTTGGTTAATCCGAATGGACATCCTTTTGAAAATTATCGGTCGAAAGTTGATTTTGCAGCGATGGTCCCTCTTCAGGTTATTAATTGTTTGCGTGAAGGAGTTGATTTTACATTAATTTCGACTCTCTTAATAGGCGGTGGGGCTGTGGATGCCAATTTAGAAGACCAATTGCAGATGGTGAGTAGTAAGTGTTTTTCCAGTTATGGCATGACCGAAACGGTTTCTCATGTGGCCATAAAACCATTAAATGGTAATCAGAAATTGAATTTCTATGAAGGATTGAGAAACGTTACTTTTTCTTTAGATGAAAGATCATGCCTGCAAATCGACGCTCCAGCAGTTCTTTCCGAACCAATTTGCACCAATGATGTAGTGAAACTGCTGGACGAAAAACATTTTATTTGGCTCGGACGATACGATAATGTTATTAATTCGGGAGGACTTAAGTTATTTCCAGAACAAATTGAAGAAAAATTAAGAGGAATGATTGGAGAGGCTTTCTTTATTATTGGAGTCGCTGATCAATTTTTGGGGCAAAAATTGGTATTAGTAATTGAAAAGGAAACTCCATCTTCCGAATATAAATTAAATTTATTGGAAAAAATAAAAGGCTTGCTCAACAAATACGAACAAGCCCGGGATATTATTTTCTGCAAAGAATTTAAACGAACACCTAACGGAAAACTTCAGCGTGAAGCAACAATGTCTTTGCTTAACTGATCAAGATAGGTTAGCAATTTTTTAAAATCTCGAGGGATATCTAAATTCAATTGATTCTTGTTCTCGAATTCTTTAGCTTCTTTTAGAAAGGATTTGTAGTATTTTGAAATTAAAGTATTTGCAGATCCCTTTTTTGTTGGTATTTCCGATTCTTCTTGTACTAGATAATAAGATTTTTGATTTTGAATATCTAATGTGCCATTGGTAGGTAGGTAATATTTAGCATAGATCTTTTGATCGCCGTCTGATAGTTTTTTAAGATATCCATTAATGGTATCTTTTTTCACTAAATATTTTTTATACTCAAAAGTTTCTCCATTTATAGTTACCTCTTTTAATTTTTCGGGAGAATTGATGATACTGTGTTGCGAGCCAATTTTGCATTCCATAACATCTTTCTTAATGTTGTATCGAATTTTAATCGCACTTAGCTTCCTATTTTCCTTGGTGGTTAGTTCTGATGTTTGGAATTCCGGATTTTGGTAAATGTTTTCTTCTTCAGAAACATCATCTAAAATAACGGAGTATTGCATAATTCCTAAATTTGGATAGTCTTTCCAAATGTTATTTTCTTGCGAAAATCCCGAAATGGAGATAATACAGAAGCAAAGAGAATTTAGTAGAAGTTTAAGCATAGTTTTATAATCTTTTGGTTTTAAATAGTCATTGTAAAACTACAACAATAGATTAGCAAAATTTAACTTTCTGATCAAGCTACAATTAAGTTTTGATTAATTTTGGTTTATTCTAAGTGAAAAATGTCACACCTTAAGGGAAATGTAGTATTTATTTGGGCAAAGGAAAAAATGCCACTTTTAAAGTGGCATTTTTGGTTTTACTTTAATTTATCTTTAAAAACTTTTTTGAATTTTTCTTGTTTAGGCTTAATTACTAAGGTGCAGTAGGTTTGGCTGGTGTTATTGTTAAAATAATCCTGGTGGTAGTTTTCTGCAGGATAAAAAGTCGACGATGCAGTTATTTCTGTTATTACCGGATCATCCCAAGCTCCAGATTCGTTTAGTTTTTTCTTTATTGCTTCTGAAAGTTCCTTTTGTTCGTCATTATTGTAGAAAATGACAGACCGATACTGTGTGCCAACATCTGCTCCTTGTCGGTTTAATGTTGTTGGATTGTGAACATGCCAGAATACTTCAAGAAGCTCTTTAAAACTTATAATACTGGGGTTAAATGAAATCTGACAAACTTCTGCGTGCCCTGTAAGTCCAGTACAAACTTCTTTGTAGCTTGCTTTTTCCTTACCGCCCATATAACCCGAAACAACTTTATCTACGCCTTTTAGCTCTTGAAAAATTGCTTCAACGCACCAAAAGCATCCAGCTCCTAATGTTGCTATTTCCATATTTTCATTCTGTACTTTCTCGCTCATATCGTTATTAGCATTGACAAAACCGGCAAGAAGCATGCAAAATATCAATGTTAAATTTTTCATTTCTTCTGGGGGTTTAAATTATTATTTAAATTCGTTCTAAATGTAGAAATAGTCTGCTTCTATTCAAAATAAATTCACTCAATTAACTTAAAATTTTACATTTACTATTCTTCGTATATTTGAATATGACTCATAGAAAAAAAGTAACCGGAATTATATTATCAGGAGGTAAGAGTTCTAGAATGGGCCGAGAGAAAGGCTTGGTGGAATATCAGGGAAAAGCTTTAATTGAATATTCGATAGACGCATTGCGTACGGTTTGCGACGAATTGATTATTAGTTCGGGCAACGATTGTTATTCTTATTTAGGAATTCCAATTGTGAATGATGAGGTAGAGAATTGTGGCCCGATAGGAGGAATATATACGTGTATGAAAGCAGTTCCTTCCGATATTTATTTGGTTGTTTCCTGCGATGTACCAAATATTACTTCCCACTTATTCTCAAATTTATTAAGTGTTTTAGATCAGAACGAAGCGGTTATTCCTATTGATGCGAATAATAAATTTCAACCTTTAGTAGCGTGCTATTCTTCTACCTGTTTACCGGTTTTTGAATCGGAACTAAAAGAGGGGAGATTAAAAATGATGAAATTGTTGGAGAAGCTGAAGGTTCTCTACCATAAAATCCCTCCCGAAGTAGATTCTAATGGTTCTAATTTGTTTTTTAATGCAAATACTCCTGATGATATTGAAAAATGAATTTCTTCGAACATAATTTTATGGAGCTGATATTTGAATGCTAATGAAATGAATATTTGGAATGCTTTAATTAGAGAAATTTATCAACATATGAATGGATTTTCTTCGAAATGAGAATATTCTCATTACACTTTAAAAGAGGGTGTTGTGGTATAAGTTTAGGTCTATTTAAAGAAAAATTACAATAAATGTAATTTAGTAAAAATCTAAATAGTTATATGTTTGTTTGTGTCAGGGGCTTTGAGGCTTTCCCTTTTTTTAGACCGATTACAAAGAAGATTAATGTGTTCTAAAACATATTATTGACCCTCGCTTTTAGATATGTTTACATCCATAGATGTATGTTTCTATATGTGTTAATGTGTATTCGTTTAAAGTATTCACCATATGAAAAGCAGAAGACAGTTTTTAAAAATTAGCTCCTTAAGTGCAGCTGGATTGATTTTTGGCGGTGGTTTATTGGAAACATTTGCCGATAATTTATTGAAAAAAAATCAATCTTATTTTAAAGGGCCATACGATTTCGTTCGAACTCCAACTTATTGTGAGGTATGCTTTTGGAAATGTGCCGGATGGGTTCATAAGGATGAGAATGGTAAAATTAAGAAAATCATCGGAAACGATGACGATCCAAATTGCAATGGCAGGTTTTGTCCGAGAGGAACGGGGGGCGTAGGAATGTATTTCGATAAGGATCGTTTACAAACACCATTAATAAGAACAGATGAAAGAGGAACTCAATCATTTCGGGAAGCTACTTGGGACGAGGCATTTGATTACATAGCTGCCAAAATGAACAAAATTAAAGAGGAGCATGGTCCCGAATGTACAGCATTGTTTACACATGGTTCTGGAGGAAAATATTTTGGTAACCTATTAAAAGGTTTTGGATCCAATAATATTGCAGCTCCTTCCTATGCACAATGTCGCGGACCGCGCGAAGTTGCTTTCTTAGCTACTTTCGGACAGGGAATTGATTCTCCGGAGAATACTGATATTCGTGATACTAAATGTTTGGTACTTATAGGTTCTCATTTGGGCGAAAATATGCACAACGGACAAGTTCAGGAAATGTCGGATGCTATTGATAAAGGGGCAACGATTATTACGGTTGATCCTCGCTTTTCCACAGTAGCTGGGAAATCAAAACATTGGTTACCGATTAAACCATCTACAGATATTGCGCTTCTACTTTCATGGATACACGTTATTATTAATGAAGATTTATTCGATAAAAAGTACGTAGAGAAGTATACATTCGGTTTCGATCAACTAAAAGATCATGTGCAAGCTTTTACTCCTGAATGGGCTTATGGAATTACAACAATAAAACCTCAACAAATACGCGAAACTGCGCGGGAAATGGCAAATGCAGCTCCAGCGGTAATTGTTCATCCTGGCCGACATGTTACCTGGTATGGTGATGATACTCAACGATTGCGGGCTGTGGCTATTTTGAATGCACTCTTAGGTAGTTGGGGACGAAGAGGTGGTTTTTATAGTGCCGAGAAAGCTTCGGTTCCGCATTATCATTTACCCGATTTTCCAACACCAAATAAGAATTGGCGCGATGCTATGGGTGGAAAATATAAGCTTGCAGATTTAGCACTTGCTTCTGGTGTTTGTGAGGCAACTATACCTAGTCCCGAAATGAGTTGCTCCATTAAAGGTTGGATTGTAAATGGAACGAACCTAATTAATACCTTGCCGGATCAGAAAAAAACGATAGATGCAATTCAAGCGCTTGATTTATTGGTGGTAGTGGATACTATGCCAATGGAAATTACTGGTTATGCCGATGTAGTTTTACCAGAATGTACTTATCTGGAAAGATATGATTCTTTGAGAATATCGCAGGGTAGAGTTCCTAGTATTGCTTTAAGAATGCCAGCGGTAGATCCTCTATATAATACGAAACCAGCTTTTTGGATGGCGCGTGAATTGGCTAAGAAATTAGATTTACTTCAATATTTCCCATTCGAAACTATCGAAGAGGAGATTGACTGGGAACTAAAACAAGTAGGTTCTTCCTTGGAAGAAATGCAGCGCATAGGAGTAAAAGTGTTGGATCGTGAAGTTGATGATTTGTATTTTGGTGAGGATGAGGAGATTGAGTTTAATACGAATACTGGAAAGATTGAATTGTATTCAACCGCTTTAGAGGAGGAAGGATTCGATCCAATGCCTGTATTTACGAAACATCCAGAACCTGATAGTGGCTTTTATCGCTTAATATATGGTCGTGCTCCTATGCATACTTTTAGCCGAACAGCCAATAACCCAAATCTTACTGATTTGATGGATGAAAACACGGTATGGGTCAATCCTAAGGTGGCAAAAGAGTGGGATTTGAAAAATGATCAATACGTTTATTTAGAAAATCAGGATGGTATTATTTCTGATTTTAAAATTAAGGTAAGAGTTACGGAACGTATCCGTTGGGATTCTGTTTATATGGTTCATGGTTTTGGTCATGCCGATAAAAGGATGACAAGAGCTTTTGGAAAAGGAGTAAGTGATACACAAATGATTACTAACGTAATGATTGATCCGATAATGGGAGGAACAGGAATGCGTGGCAATTTTGTAACGTTTCGATTTGATAATAAAAATACGGAGGTGTAAGCTATGAGATATGCAATGGCTATTGATACAAAAAAGTGTGTAGGTTGCAGCGACTGTGTAGTAGCTTGCCAAACCGAAAATGATGTTCCAATTGGATACTGCCGCGATTGGGTGGTGGAAGTAATGGACGGAACGTATCCTCAATTGGAAATCGAATTACGTTCCGAACGATGTAATCATTGTGAAAATTCACCTTGTGTTCGTTGTTGCCCAACGGGTGCTAGTCACTATTCCGAAGGTGGAATTGTTCTGGTTACCAAAAATGAATGCATCGGTTGCAGCGCTTGTATTACATCATGTCCTTACGATGCTAGGTTTGTTCATCCAGAAGGGTATGTAGATAAATGTACCTTTTGTTTGCACAGAGTGAAGAAAGGAATGCAACCGGCTTGCGTTGCTGTTTGTCCAACTAAATGTATGTATTTCGGCGATTTAGATGATCCAAATAGTGAAGTGTCTAAGGTGTTGAAAAAAAGAAAGCACAAAACCTTAATACCAGAAGCCGGAACAAAACCTCATTTGTATTTCCTAATCTGATAAAACTTAGAATATGAGAGAAGAAATAATTATAAGTGGGAGAAATAACCCACTGATTGATCCTCAACTGCACGTGTGGCATTGGGAAATTCCAACTTATTTGTTTTTAGGAGGTTTAGCTGCAGGCTTACTGTTTTTTGCAGGCTTATATTATCTGAGAGGGAAAGAAAATGAATATAAAACTGCAGTAAGAATTGCACCTATGCTTGCACCTATAGCTTTGGCATTGGGACTTATTGCTTTGTTCTTAGATTTACACCACAAGCTTTATTTTTGGAGGTTATACACTACCATAAGAATAGAATCGCCAATGTCTTGGGGAGCATGGACTTTAATGGTTGTTACTCCCGTTTCTATGATCTGGAGTGCCCTTCATATTAAAGATTTGTTTCCAAATTGGGATTGGAAGTTTGATTTTGCAAAAGAGCTTATTGCTTTTTTTCAGAAAAATAAAAAAATTCTGGCTTGGATCATGTTAATATCGGCTACTATTCTTGGTATTTATACGGGTATTTTATTTTCTGCATTCAATGCAAGACCATTGTGGAATACTTCTATTTTGGGGCCTTTGTTTTTAGCATCAGGATTATCAGCAGGTGCTGCAGTAGTTATTTGGATGTCGAAAAATCATGCCGAACGAAAGCGCTTTGCACAATTAGATTTAATGATAATCGGGATCGAACTATTTCTGATCATCCATATGTTTATGGGATTTTTAGCAAGTACTCAAGTGCAAATTGATGCGGCAAACTTATTTTTAGGAGGAGAATATACGGCTCCTTTCTGGGGATTTGTGGTTCTTCTGGGAATGATTGTTCCTGCTATTTTAGAGGGGATGGAATTAAAAGGATATAAAATTCCGGTTGCAATCCCTGTTGTTCTAGTCTTGTTTGGAAGTATAATGCTTCGATTCATTATTTCGAATGCCGGACAGGCTAGTCGCTGGCTATATTAATTTAGATTTAAATTATCTGTAAATACTTTATAAAATTATACTTATGAGCGAAGTGAAAAAATCAAAATACATAAATCCATATATTGGTGGTGTGTTATTAGGCCTCGTTATTTTAGCTGCATTTTTTATTTCTGGGCGTGGTATTGGAGCTAGTGGAGCAATAAAAAGTGCAATTGTAACTACTGTTAATACGGTTGCTCCAACTCATGCAGAAAATAACTGGTTTTATGAGGAATATAATGCATCTCATGCCAATCCTATGAAATCTTGGTTGGTTTTTGAAATAATAGGTGTACTAATTGGCGCATTTATATCAGGTGCATATTGGAAACGTCTTAAACTTAAAGTTGAACATTCACCTAAAATCTCTTCTAAGCGAAGACTTATTTTTGCTGTTATTGGAGGAATTCTATTTGGCTTTGGTTCCCAATTTGGCAGGGGTTGCGCTAGTGGAGCCTGCCTTAGTGGTATGAGTTTGTTATCAGTGGGAAGTTTTGTAACCATGATTTTTATGTTTGGAACGGCATTCATATTTGCGTATATCTTCCGTAAAAATTATATCTAAATTCTAATCGTATTAAAACTTATATATTATGGCTCCATTAATAGTAAATGAAATAATTTCACCAGACACAAATTTGCTTTTGGCTTTGTTAATTGGGATTGGTTTTGGTTTTGTCTTGGAATCAAGTGGTTTCTCTTCTAGTCGTAAAATGGTAGGAGTGTTCTATGGTTATGATACTACAGTATTAAAAGTGTTTTTTACCGGTGCGATAACAGCAATAATGGGAATTTTGTTTCTTAGTCTTTTTGGCTTGGTTCAAATGGATTATTTGTATATCCATCCAACTTATATGACATCTGCAATTCTTGGAGGTGTTGTTATGGGAGGAGGTTTTCTTCTGGGAGGATACTGTCCGGGAACGGCTTTTAGTGCAATTGCAATTGGTAAAATAGATGGAATGCTTTTCATGGTAGGCATGTTTATTGGAGTGTTTCTTTTTGCAGAAGGTTATCCGCTTTGGGAAGGTGTTTATAAAGCTAACTTTATGGGTACAACAACAATGAATGAAATTTTGGATATTCCTCGTGGTGTTTTTGCTCTAGGATTAATACTGATTGCTTTGGCAATGTTTTGGGTAGGCGAATGGGCCGAAAAGAAATTCCCGCGCGAAGAATATTAATTCTTGAATAAAGAAAAAATTTGTTTTAACTTGATATATAGTCAGTTAATTTAATAAAACACAATCGTATGAAAATGAGATTGATATTGGCATCTGTAATTATTCCTTTGGGAATTATTATTGCCGCAGTGCCTGAAAATACTACTAAGCCGTTTCGTTTAACTGCTGGCGAATTACTCAACGAGGTTCAGAATGGATCTCAATTTATAAGTACCGATCAAATTGCGGATATGTTGGTGCAGAAAGATCCAAGCCTTCAATTAATTGATGTTCGTTCTCAAGCTGAATTTGAAAAATATAGTCTTCCAGGTTCTGTTAATGTTCCGCTTTCCGATCTTCTTTCGAAGGAGTGGAGCGATTTTTTAGATCAAGGGCTTAGAATGAATGTTTTCTATTCTAATGGAAATTTAAAGTCTAACGAAGCATGGATGATTACTCGACAGTTAGGATATAAAAATAACTATGTTCTTCAGGGAGGCTTAAATTATTGGGCAGAAACAATTTTAAATCCTCAAGCTCCTAAATCGGTGCTTGCCGATGATGAAATTGCAAAATATGATTTTCGAAAAGGTGCTAGTGCAGCTCTTGGCGGAGGTAATACACTGGAGTCGAATGTTAAGGAGAGCAAAAGCTCAAAACCAGTTATTGTGAAAAAGAAAAAGAAAAAAAGAGTCGCTGGAGGATGCTAAATTTTACATCCTTTTACGGCTTTTCTAATTTTAAAAGTATCCTCCAAAAGTTCATCACGTTTGGAGGATACTTTTTTTATTTGGGAGAGGTTTTAATTTTTATTGAATACCAGTTTTTTAAGAATGTTGAAATAAAATACCTATTAAGATAAAGAGATATATCGACACTTGTGTCGGATAAAACATACCTCGTTGGAGGGACATGTAGATTTTTCTATCTATCTTATTTACACTTAATTAAAATAGTTAATCAATTGTTAAAAGTGTTTTCACAAACCTCTAGTATTTAGATAGTTTGAGATATGATTGGTTGAATATGTAGATATATGATATAAAACATATATGGATGAGTTAAGTGTTTGTATTTTGTTATAGAATCCTAATTATACTAATCTAAATTAAAACAGAAGATGAAAAATAGTAATAAGATAATTTTTTCGGCTCTTATAGTATTGGCTGGAATGTTTTCGACACAACCTGTTAAAGCAACAGATGGTTATTTTGGTGTCGGTTACGGTGCTCAAAATAAAGGCCTAGCTGGTGCTGGTATCGCATGGTATCAAAATTCACTTATCAATGGTAATCCTGCTGGTCATGTTTTCTTAGGAAAACAATATCAGGTAGGTGTTGGTTTTTTTAATCCTAATCGTGAATATACAGTTACCGGTAATCCATCGGGAATGGATGGTACTTTTGGATTAATGGCAGGAAATGTTGAAAGCGATTCAAAATTGTTCTTAATGCCTAGTATGGGTGCCAATTGGATGATTAATGAAAAAAGTAGTTTTTCTGCTACTCTTTTTGGTAATGGTGGAATGAATACAGATTATCCAACCAATACTTTTCATGATCCAAACTCAGCCACAACAGGTGTTGATTTAGGTCAAATGTTTGTAGGGCTAACTTACTCTAGAAAAATTGCTGAAAAGCACAGTTTTGGTGTTACTGCTTTGTTAGCTTATCAATATTTTGAAGCGAAAGGGATTTCTACTTTCGGACAAATGTCTAGTGATCCTGCTAAATTATCAAATAATGATCATGACAATGGTTTTGGCTATGGGGTTAAGTTCGGTTATATGGGCGAATTGGCTAAAGGATTGCATCTTGGTGCTAGTTACCAAACGATGTTGTATATGAGTGAATTTGACGATTATGCTGGCCTTTTTGCTGAACAAGGAGATTTTAATATTCCATCGACTTGGACAGTTGGTTTGGCTTACGAAATCAATGAAGATTGGGCTGTAATGGCAGATTACAAAGCAATTAATTATACTGATGTAGCCTCTGTTTCTAATAAAATGGATCCAATGGCATTTGCTACAGCTCCTCTTGGAACCGATAAGGGTGCAGGTTTTGGATGGCAGGATATAGGTGTTTGGAAGTTTGGTGTTGAATTTGCCGGTATAGATACTTGGACATTCCGTGGAGGATACTCGCATACCGATCAGCCAGTTCCATACTCAGAAGTGATGTTTAATATTTTAGCTCCTGGAGTTATTGAAGATCACATTACTTTGGGGTGTTCTAAAACTCTTGGCGATTCAGGAAAAGCACTTCATTTAGCTTTGGTTTATGCATTGCCTGCTAGTGTAAAAGGGTATAATCCAATGGATTTTGAATTTGACTCTGATATGAATATGGTTCCTAATCAAACAATTGAATTGGAAATGAATCAATTCGAAGTAGAAATTGCATTTACTTTCTAGTAGTTAGTAATATTATATTGAAAAGAGGTTTTCCTAGTGGAAAACCTCTCTTTTTGATGTTAAAAATTGAGTTGAAAAGTATGTTATGCTTTTGTTTTACTTGTAAATAAATGTGTGAAAAGTCCTGATAATACCTTACGAAAAGGATCAGGCTTAATTCCCAACTTTCGGTTTTCCTGACTAATATCAAATACTAGTTTCATGTGTTTAACTACTTCTTTGTATGCTTTAAAAATGGAATAATCGGGATCGTAAATATGAGCCGGTTCCGAATTTACGCCATTCAACTCAATGATTTTTATTTTGTTACCGTTGTAAAGATCTTCTATGCTGTTTACTTTAAGATCAAATCGGCCATAATAATACCCATCCAAAGGTTGTGCAATTTTACGAAAAACTTTAACCAATCGTTTATTAATTAAATAGTTGCCATCTAAGAATTTTGTACCTCGGTTATGGTTTCCTATGGGTTCCAGTTTATAGGTAATTCCAGACGGAATAATTTGATTCCATTTCGATTTATATTTCTTTCTTAAGTAGGTAATTCTATTTTTTGCACGAACGTTTTCATGCACTAATTCACTAAATCTAGATTTTCCATTTCCCGTGATTTTTAAAAATTCTTTTTTTACTACCGAGCTTATGCCATCTTCCGAAGATATCGGAAAACGGTGATAAAATACACCTAATTCAATCGGATAATCGATAAACTCTTGAACGAGAATATCCTCATTTTTTGTTTGTAAAAATAAGTTTAAATCTTGTTGACAATCAATTTTTTCAACCCCAATTCCTCTTTCCCCAACATTTGGTTTGCAAACTATAGGAAAATCAAATTTGTGTTGAATCATTTTCAAATAAATAGCCTCTCCGTTTTCTCCATTTATCGATAAAAATCCCTTAGGAGTATATTCTTTGTTGATAAAATCAATCATTTTTATTTTGTCCATTCCAAATGCGCCCCCAAACTTCATGCTTGGATTTGCGGCAGTAAAGTAGGCAAACGAACGCGCTTTAATTGCCAAATAAATTCCATATCCATAAACCGGAAAGTAAAATATCCAGAATGGCCAGAATTCAAAATGAAACCATTTTGATAGAAAAAAGGGAACTTTTATTTTCATACGCGACAAATAATTTTATTTACTAATTGGTTTGCTCTTATTATATCAGAAAGAGTAAGCGTAATAAAATGGATTGATGTGGTAACTATGAAAGAATGAAAGTACAGATTTATGTAATTCCCCCGACATAGATTCAATTATAAAACTGTTTTCTATGATTTATTTTTTTAATTTAATACCTTTCGTAGGTGTTCAATAAGTCAAGAAAATCATATTTATGCAAGCAATTTCGGTTTCTAAAACCATCATTAATCAGCTAATTACTCTTTGTAAAGAGATTTCTTCCGATCAATATACTGAAACACTCCACCTTTTAATGAATAACTCCATAGGGAAACATATTCGGCATATTGTAGAGTTTTACGATATTCTTAAGGATAGTTGCAAAAATAATGAGGTGGTAAGTTACGATAATCGAGAGCACTGTAATAGAACCGAAACGGATAAAATGATTGCTGTTGATCGGTGTGAGAATATTATAAATTGGTTGGACAAAATAGAGAATGATGTGCCTCTTCAGTTAAAAATAAGTTACGACATTAAAAAGGATAGTATCAAAATTCAGACAAGTTTGGGAAGGGAATTGGTTTATAATATTGAGCACGCCATTCATCATATGGCGATTATTCGAATTGCAATGGAACAAAAATTTCCTAATATTCAGTTGGAAACACATTTTGGACTTGCTTATTCTACCCTTCGTTATAGAGATGATTTATGTGCACGTTAACTTACATACCTATTGGCTCAGAAAACTTTTTCTTTACCAATAATAGGGATGAAAATCCAGCTCGGGAAGCGATGTTTCCACAAGAATATTGTATCGATAAATCGCTTGCAATTTTTCCAAAAGATAAAGTGGCTCATGGAACTTGGATGATGTGTCATGAAAATGATTTTTCGCTTTGTTTATTAAATGGAGCTTTTAAAAAACACAAACAGGAAATATTTTACCGAAAAAGTAGAGGGGTAATGGTTCTTGAGTTTGCAGCATTTGTTTCGAGCAAAAATTTTATTCAAAATTATATTTTTGACGGAATGGAACCTTTCACACTTCTTGTTTTAAGTTATAAACATTCTCGAAGCTTGGAAGAAATACGTTGGGACGGAGCTGCAATTCATTATCGAAAATTGGATTCTTCAAAGTTATTTATATGGTCATCAGCCACTTTGTATGCATGTGATGCCCAAAAACTCCGTCAGCAATGGTTTGATACTTGGATTGGTAGAAAAACTAATTTTTCGGCTGAAGAAGTAATTAGATTTCATAAAACAACAGGAAGCGGGGATAGCTTTAACGGATTAATGATGAATAGGGGAGAGAAGGTAAAAACACTTAGTGTAACACAAATTAGGCGAAGGAACAATAAGGTTTCAATGCATTATATCGACTTGAAAGAGAATAAGGAAATGCTTATTGATTTAACTAAAAAGAGCCTCGATTGAGGCTCTTTTTAGTTTTGTTATTTTGCTTATTTTCCCGGACATTGAGAAATAATTTCTGGAACAATATCTTGATTACCGTATGATTTATCAAAACTATCGCAAAATTTATTGGCTAATTTTTCGGCTGTTTTTTGATAGTCATCTTTATTTTTCCAAGTGTTAATCGGATTAAGAATTTCACTTGGTACATTTTCGCAAATTGTTGGTATGTTTAAATGGAAGAGTTTGTCCTCAATAAAGTCTCCTTTATCTAATTTTCCTTTTAAAGCGGCGTCAACCATTGCTCTCGTATACTTTAACTTTATTCTTGCTCCGGTACCATACGAGCCTCCGCTCCATCCAGTATTAATTAGAAATACATTTGTATTATGCTTGTCCATTTTTTCGCCAAGCATTTCGGCATAAATATTCGGATTGCATGGCATAAATGGCTGACCAAAAAATCTTGAGAATGTTGCTTGTGGTTCTGTAACTCCAGTTTCGGTACCAGCCAACTTCGAAGTGTATCCCATTAAGAACCATAGCATTGCCTGTTCTTTTGTTAGTTTAGAGATGGGAGGAAGTACACCGTAAGCATCGGCGGTTAAAAATAATATTGTTTTAGGATGTCCAGCGGTCGAACTTTTCTTAATATTAGTCAAAAAAGAAAGCGGATAACTTGCTCTTGAGTTGGGAGTGTATCTGTCATCGAAAAAGTCGATCTCCCCATCCGGATAAATCATGGCATTTTCAATAATTGCGCCATGTTTTGTATAGGGGGCATCATGCATTACGGCATCGTAAATTTCAGGCTCATTTTCTGGTTTAATATCAATCATTTTTGCGTAACAGCCGTTCTCAAAATTGAAAATGCCATTATCACTCCAACCATGTTCATCATCTCCAAGCAATGCTCTTTCCGGATCGGCAGATAAAGTAGTTTTTCCTGTACCCGAAAGACCTAATAGTAGAGCCGAATCTCCATTTATTCCTTCGTTAGCTGAACAATGTAAAGGCAATACTCCTCTAAAAGGAAGATAATAATTCATTACCGTAAACATTAGTTTTTTCAAACTACCCATGTAAGAAGAGCCATAAACAATACCAATTTTTTTGTCGAAGTCTACCACAACACAGATATCGGAAGTTTCTCCGTTAGCTTGATTACGAACCAGTCCTTTGTAACGAGTTTTATCCAATTTTTCTTTTGGTAGTGCGATTAAAAAAAATTGCTCGTCAGCAAAAATGGATTGTTGAATGTCGGTTGGAGTAGGTCGAAACATATTGTCAATGAAAACTTGACTTAATGCTTGATCGCAAATTGTTTTTACTGGTAGTGCATATTTAGAATCTGCACCAATTACTCTGTCTGTTGTAAATATAGTTTTCTTCGCACCTATTGTCTTTAAGGCATCTTCAAAGATCAACGCAAAGGTTTGCGAATTCATTTGGATGTTGTTTGGCGAAGACCAGTCTATATTTGACTCACTTTCAGGATTTCTTACAATGTAAGTATCTTTCGGGCTTCTTCCTGTTGAATTGGAAGGAGTCCAAGTGGCCAACGCACCATTTCTGGTTAAAACGGCCTCTTTGTTTTCTACTGCTAAAGATATAAGAACTTCTCTTGGTAGATTTTCTCGAATGTTAGAATGTAGTTTTAACGATTTCTTTAAATCTTCAATCATGCTAATTTCAATGGCGTTCATGTAACATTATTTTTAGGTTTTAAACTTAAAAGTATCACTATATATAGATTAATCCTACTATGTAGATGTTATTTTTATAATTTTATTGTATTATATCCAAATAATATTAGGTAGTTTTACCGTGGCTAAAATTGGTTTCAAACTACCTCATTAACAGGTGCTATCAAGTGTACGTGTTGTTTACTGTTAGGTGCGATTTCTTTTGCTTGTTGAATTTCAATCGTTTGCGCCAATAATATTATTATAAGTAAGAGTGTTTTTCTTTTTCAAAAATCTACAATTAATTTGTGGCATTAATTCTCTATTATTTGAGTTAAAAGCACAAAAAAACCTTCAAAACTAAGTTTTGAAGGTTTTTAATGTGAGTTGAGTATTTCAACCATTACCTGTTGTCAATAATAGTTGAATTTAATACAAACTAGTCTTTCGATCTAGGATGGAAGTTTTTAATTGTCTCCTTTAAATACTCTCTATCCAAATGAGTGTAAATCTCAGTAGTTAGAATCGATTCGTGTCCTAACATTTCTTGTACAGCTCTTAAATCAGCTCCACCTTCAACTAAATGTGAGGCGAATGAGTGACGGAAGGTGTGAGGAGAAACATTTTTCTTCAATCCAACTTTTTTCGATAAGTTTTTAATGATTGTAAAAATCATTACACGAGAAAGTTTACGACCTCTTCGGTTTAAGAAAAGAATATCTTCACTTTCTTTATCGATATTTAATTTTCCACGATAGCTCTTCAAATAAATTTTGATCTCTTTTTTTGCTTTTTTTCCAATTGGAATTAAACGCTCTTTGTTCCCTTTTCCATGAATTTTAATAAAACCCATTCTAAAATGAAGGTTAGATACACGAAGATCAATTAATTCAGATACACGTAAACCACAAGAGTATAGTGTTTCAAGAATTGCTCTGTTTCTTTGTCCTTCTGCTTTATTCATATCTACCGCTTTAACAAGAATGTCAATTTCATCCGTTGTTAAAGTATCAGGCAGTTTACGACCAATTTTTGGCGCTTCAAGAAGAGCAGTCGGATTTTTTTCAATTATTTCTTCAAGTAATAAGTATTTAAAAAATGCTTTAATACCAGAAATAACACGAGCTTGTGTCCTTGGACTTGTGCCTGCATCATTAATCCAAGCAACAAAATCTTTCAGGTGTTGAAGGATTACTTCCTCCGGAGCAACTTCCATATTCTTCTCTCTAAAGAAGGTGGTAAGTTTTGTAATGTCATTAATATAAGCATCTACAGAGTTTTTGGAAAGGTTTTTCTCCAAAGTTAAGTAGGTCTTAAAATTTTCAATTGTTGTTGTCCATTTCATTTTATTCAGTTTTTAGTATGTAGTTTAGTTGTAAGTAATACCATTTTATTATTAGTTTTACTCAAGTACTAATAATATACGAATTCTTTATGATAAAACTTGTCTGCAATTTAAAAAAATATTACGTAAGCTGATAATTTTTATTAACTCTCTTTATGTTTAACCTTAAAATACTTTGACAAGATGAATTTTTTAATCATTAATGGCCCTAACCTAAATTTGCTTGGAACACGCGAAAAGTCTATATATGGAGAGCTTTCTTTCGAAACTTATTTTGAACAGCTGAAGTCCTTATATAGTAAAGTGAAGCTTGAATATTATCAATCCAACATCGAGGGGGAATTGATAAATGAAATACATCGTGTAGGTTTTTCTTATGATGGGATTGTTTTAAATGCTGGTGCATATACCCATACCTCTCTTGCCCTTGCAGATGCTATATCTGCAGTGAATTCGCCGGTTGTGGAAGTACATATATCAAATGTACATAATAGGGAGGAAGTTAGGCATTCTACGATGATAGGAAAGGCCTGTTTGGGCACTATTTCAGGGTTCGGACTGGATTCCTATCGATTAGGAATTGAAGGTTTATTAAATTATTGTGACAAAAGGTAATAATTTTTTGATAAGTGTGTTTTTTTTGTATGTTTTATATTATCTGTAACTAGTTAACGGCTTATTAAATTGCTTTTAAGAAATTGAGTACCTTTGCAGGGCCAAAACTAAAATGAAAGAGTTACTCGATGAAGAAGCACACAAAAATTATTGCAACTATTTCTGACCAAAAATGTGATGTCGAATTTTTGACAGAGTTATTTGAAGAAGGAATGAACGTAGTTCGCCTAAACACGGCTCATCAAACTCATGATGATGCAATGAAGGTTATTAAGAATGTACGAAAAGTATCCGATAGGATAGCTTTACTCGTGGATACAAAAGGACCTGAGATTAGAACTATGGATGTTAATGAGAAAATTTACCTTGAAAAAGGGGATTTAATCAAAATGAAAGGAAATGACAACCTTCCTTGCTCAGAATTGTGCATAAAGGTTAGTTATGAGAATTTTGTAAAGGATATTGAAATTGGAAAGAAAATCCTTATTGATGATGGGGAATTAGAATTACTAGTGGTTGATAAGGATAAAGAATTTTTAACTGTAAAAGCTCAAAATGCAGGTCCTGTAAAAAATCGCAAAAGTATTAATGTTCCCGGGGTAGCAATAAATTTACCATCTTTAAGTCCTAAGGATATCGAATTTATTCATTTTGCAATAGAGCAAGACATTGATTTTATTGCTCATTCATTTGTTCGGAATAAAAGCGATGTGATGCAAATTCAAGGAATCCTTGATCAGCAAAATTCTAAAATTAAAATTATTGCCAAAATTGAAAATCAAGAAGGTGTTGACCATATTGATGAAATACTGGAACACGCATATGGCATAATGGTTGCCAGAGGTGATTTAGCAATCGAGATTCCGGCACAAAAAATTCCTGTAATTCAGCGAAAAATTGTTCGCAAATGTATTGAGAAAAAGAAGCCAGTTATTATTGCTACTCAAATGCTTCATTCTATGATTAGTAATCCTAGACCTACTCGTGCTGAAGTTAGCGATATTGCAAATGCAATCTATAATAGAACAGATGCTATCATGCTAAGTGGAGAGACTGCTTATGGCGACTATCCAGTGGAAGCTGTAAGAGTAATGAAATCGGTAGCGATTGAAGTAGAACGAGAGCTTTATCCGGATACAAAGCAAAATTTTGTGAGAAGTAACCACGAACTTTCAGTTATTCTTGCTCGCTCTGCTGTTAAAGCATCGCAATTGTTGCCTGTAAAAGCTATTGTAACCGATACATTAACAGGAAGAACTGGACGATACTTATCTGCTTACCGGGGAACGCTTCCTGTTTATGCTATGTGCTATTCTAAACGCGTAATGAGAGAGTTATCCTTATCGTATGGGGTAGAGGCTAGCTATCGTAAATTGCTTGTTAGTCGTGATGAATACGTAAAACAAACCATGTACTCATTAATGGATAAGGGATGTTTTAAAAGTGAGGATATGATCATTATTATTGGAGGTAGTTTTGGACCATCTAAAGGCGTTTCTTTTATGGAAATTAGTGTTGTTGATCAATTAACACACAAGGTATAATAAAGCTATTTTAAAAGAAAAATGCGAATCGGATAGATTCGCATTTTTTTTTGCTAATATCTTAAGTAGATAAGAACAAGGGCAATTCCAATTCCAATCCCCGTTATTACCAAATTAAAACTTCTTCGGTCCGATTTAAAAACAAGCATAAGTACAGAGGATACCAGCAGGCTGATAAATGAAATTAAAAAGTAGGAAACACTTGCTCCAAGGCTATATCCGGTAAACGGATAAAAAGAAAATCCACTACCATAATGTTTTCTGTAATGAAAGTTGATTGCAATTCCGAGTATGATCCCTATTAAGGCGAAGAAATTATATCTGATTGTGGATGCTGAACTTTGACTGATAAGTAGATTTTGTAAGCCTACAATTAGAATCGAGAAGGCCAAAATTAATTTAACAGTTGGAGTGGAGAAGTTTATAATTGTAAAATTACAGAGTAAAAGTCCTGCAATAGATCCAATTACAACAGCAAGTAAGAGCGAAAAATAAGCTTTCCAGTCTTTTAGTTGGAAGGTGATTCCAAATAATACTAGTAGCATAAATGGTTCAAAAGATGCAAAAGATAGTAAGTGGTATAGTGCGGTTTGAAAGCTTGATAGTATAGTATCCATTTTTTATTTCCATTTTATAAGTGCACGACAATTTTCAATGTTCGTGTTTTTGGTTTTGATAGTAATTTTTGAGTTATCGCTGTTAGTTTGGCTAAATATCTCCAGTGTTTGATCTAGCTTTGCTTCGTGTAAATAGTTTATTTCTAGGTCATGAATTGTTTTTCCTGCTAAAATTTCAGAAAGACAAGAGTCAATAGCCCATTTTATATATTTTACGTTATTTACATGCTTATAAAAGTCCAAATCGCTATAGTGAATGTGCAAATCCTCCACGAAGTTATTGCATTCAGTTGCTGGTATTTTAGTAAGAGTATGTTCAAATATTGGATCTTCACAATTTATTGGCAATTTAGCTACAATTTCTTGCGGTCTTACCAATCTTTTCGTTTTGGTATTTAAAACTAGCCACGAGGAGGTTGCTTGGCCAATAACTTTTCCGTCATGGTTATAAATTCTGAATTCTCGGTTTCCAAACATTCCTTCTGTTCCAATCGACCAGGTTTCAATATCAATAGTTTCCTTGCATTTAGGGGTTTCAAAAATTTGCACTTTCAATCGTGATAAAATCCAAGCCATGTTATTCGCCATTAAATCGTCAATGCCTTGGTGAATTATATCTACGTGATGTCCTGCTATTTCTTGAAAATAATTACAGATACTGGTGAGTTTTGCTCTTCCATTTAAGTCTGTATCAAAAGATCCAATTCGGAAACTTTCTCGGTATTTTCGGAGGTCTATGTTTGGGGTATCCATTACAATTATAATAAACGAGTTCTTAATTTTTTAGCAATATATACTGATCGGATGAATAGAAGCATAACGAATGGTATTATCTCATTTGGAAATGATTGGGGGATAAAAACCCATCCACTTAGTACCAAGAATAATATTACGGAATGCAACAGAAAATAGTAAAACAAAAACAAACGAGACCTATTTCTATACAATGCAAAAACAATCGGAAAGTGAAGCGGAAAAGCCCATACAATGTTCCAATTTGGTCCGGTTGCCTGATGATCTGTAAAAAACCATAAGAAAATGATTACCCACCCAAGTAATCCGCAAATTCCAAATACGAACATATCAAAAATGAATAAATTTTTACGTCTTTTCCAGTACGTAATACTTAGAAAAAAGCCTATTCCTGCAATGATTCCAAAAATGAAAATTGGTTGTTGATACCAATTGGTGGTTTTTAACTGGAGAGCTGGTTTTAGTATCGTATTGGTTGAACATACAAGTGGTTTAATTGTTCCATCGGTATTTATTTTAGCTTTATCAAAGGCCGACATCATATTGTCGGGTAAAAACATGTACTGCTCGGGCGTTGCTTCGGTATCGCAAGGATATCCAAGTGCTAAGTGAATACTTAAAAATATCCAACGGCTTTTTTCCATGAATGGATCTAAAAGATTCCAAAAAGATTTTGGGGAATCAACAATTGTATCGAAAAGAATTGTGCCGGTTGTGTTTTCTTTTACAATATCTCTAATTCGAGTAGAACAATTGTCAAATAGAAAATCATACCTATAATACCTGTTTTCCGGCAGGTAATTTTTAAGTAATGCTGAGAATAGCTTTTGTTTCTCTAAGCTATCAAGGTTTAGTTTTTGCTCCGTAATGCCTCTTTTTTCATCGATGTATTCATTTTTAAAACGATCAAAGTTGGTGTAGGACAGCATATAATCTAATTTTCCTCTGGCAAATTTCGGATAAAAATTTGGTGTGTTGAAATTGAAGGTGCCATAGCCAAAAACGAGATCGAATTTTCTTTCTGTATCTTTTATTCTTAATGCCGAATGCCCAAATAGAGAGTATAGTTCGTCACCTGGGGTACAGGTGAGAAGACTAATTTCTGAATTATTTGATAATTTTTGGCCGATTGTTTTATTGCTAATTGATACTAAAAAAAATGCAATAAATAAGATTTGGAAAGAGATCGTTTTTAATGTCATAATGCGTATGGTTTACTCTTCGAAGATAAGTATTTTATGGAAATTGCAGTTGTTTTCGATTTCATAATTTATCAGGAAAAAGAAAGATTTTTATTGCAAAATAAGCTTGGTGAAACTTCGTAAAACGAATTATTGAGAATTTTATGTTTGTGATGCTAATTTCCTATTCCTAAAATAGTATTGAATAGTTGTTTAGCTTGTAAAGAGGATAGACCTACTTTTTTCCCCATTTTATCAAAAATATTACATAGTATTTATTAAAATTGAAAATAATTAACATCTTTACGGGTCTTTTTTAACCCAAACCAATATCTATATAATGATAAGGCTTCTAATCGTTCTTTTATTCATTCCCCAATTTATTTTTGCAGAAATCCCAAACACAAAACGTGATAGTCTAAAATTGCTAATAAAATCTTCTTCAGAAGCCATTAAATGTGATGTGTTTTACCAATTAGGGGAAGATTATATTACCGATTATCCAGATTCAGCTTTTTATTGTGCAGAACAAATTTTAGTTACTTCGAATTTTTTTCCCGATTCGGTTTATGTAGTAAAAGCAAATTATCTAAAAGGAAAAGCATCGTATAGGAGTAGTGATTTCCATAATGCTATTCGCTATCTCGAAAAAGCAATATCCTATTGCTCCATCAATCAAGATAAGGATAGAGCAGATTGCTATCATGTTTTAGGAAATTCATTCATAGAATTTGAAAATTATAAATTTGCACTTAGCTCCTATTTTACTAGTTTGAGTATTCGTAACAAATTAGGTAATAACTTACTAATTGCCGCATCCTTAAATAATATTGGAAATGTTTATTTTCAAATGGAAGAGTATTTTAAGGCTTTGGAATACTACAATCAATCGTTGGCTTTAAAAGAAATTGAAGGCAATTTACAAGGGGTTGCAATTATGCTTTCTAATATTGGAAATGTTTATCATAAATTGAATGATAGTTCCCAGGCTCTAGCTTCTTATTTTAAAGCTTTGGAAATTATTGAACCAGAGGAAGATATTGTATGGAAACCTATACTGCTCGAAAATATCGGACAGCTGTATCTCGATAGAGGTGATATTAATAAGTGCTTGGTTTACTATCATAGAGCTTTGTTAGAGTCGGAAATGAAAGGAGATAAAATTTCCATTGCTAGTGTAAAATCATCTCTTGCAATAGCTCATTTAAAGAATAATGATTATGATGTGTCACTAGGATTGTTCGAGGAAGCTTTGCAAAATGCGAAAGTAATAGGAGTGGTTCGCATTGAATCGGACTGTTGTTATTACATGTCGGAATTGTATGAGAAGAAAAATAATTTAGAGAAGAGTCTCTATTATTTTAAACAGTACGATAAAATAAGATCTAAAATTTACAATGAGAATAATAGTAAAGAAATTGCAGAAATTCAGGCAAAATTTCAGTTGGATAAAATTGATTCTGAAAATGAAGTGCTCAAGCAACGAAATACAATTCAGAAGTTAGAAATAGACAAACAAAAGACCGCAAATATATTATTCGTGTGTTTGGGTGTTTTAATTTTATCATTAGTAATATACTCCATGTATATTAATAGAATTAGGAAGAAGCACAATTTAGTTTTAACAGAAAAAAGTAAAATTATTTCGGATAAAAATACAAACCTGACAAGTTTGAATGCAACTAAAGATAAATTTTTATCTATCGTTGCACACGATTTAAAAAATCCTTTTAATGCTGTGTTGGGTTTTACCGATTTGTTAATTGACAGATATGACGAACTAGAGGATTCCATGCGGAAAGAATATATTGAAATAGTGCATCGATCGGCTCGTCATGGTTCCTTGTTGCTCGACACTTTGCTAACTTGGTCTAGATCGCAGATGGGTGTAATGGAGTATAATCCAATTGTTTTTAGCGCAAATCAAATAATTAAGGAAGAGATGGAGGGATTGGAAGAAAAAGCGCTTGCAAAAAGTATTTCAATCGATTTTATTGAAAATGATAATGTGCTGGTTTGTGCTGATTCGGATATGATTAGAACAGTGGTTAGAAATTTGGGGAATAACTCGATTAAATTTACAGAGGAAAGTGGACGTGTTATTTTTTCGATTAAAGTGGAAGCAGGTAAAGCTATTATTAGTGTGGAAGATAATGGTGTTGGAATTCGACCTGAGGATAAAGCGAAATTATTTAATTTGGATTCAAACTATTCGAGGCCAGGAACTTCTAATGAAAAAGGAACTGGTTTGGGATTAATACTTTGCAAAGATTTTGTGGAGAAAAATGGAGGGACGATAGCTGTTGAAAGTCAAGAAGGAATTGGAAGCAAATTTTGCTTCTCGTTGGCATTACACTCTTTAGCTACAGAAAAAAAATCCTCTACCCTTGAAAGAGTAGAGGAGGATTGTATTGCGTAATAATTTATCGCATATCATTTATTTCCACATCCGTGTGGGATTTTGGATCAAAAACAAAATAAGAATCTGCAAACTTAAGATTTGGAGTTAATTTTTTAAGAATAATACTTACGTTATTTCCATCCTTTCCAATTGTTTTTAACGACTCAATTTGATTGTTTACTTTATCAATTCTTAATTGTATCGAAGTAAATTCTCGTTCAGTATTTAAAGGAATAAGGTCTATTACATGACAAATTGTTGAATTTACAGTTTCCTCTTTAATATACTTATAATTGTAGCCTTTTTCGTAAATAGAAAATATTTGCGCTGGATTTAATCCTTCATCTTCATTATCCTCAGGTTCAGTAATGTTTACTTCATTTACATCGATGATGTGCGAAGCCATGGTTGTACCATTATAATAAGTGTCAACACCCATAAGTTTAAGACGATATTTATTGCCAACAAGCACTATGCTTCCTTCCGATACTTCATGGATATCTTCTTCTGCATTATCCATAGAAAACGTAAATTCTGCTTTGATACTTTTAAATTCTTTATTTTTTGCAGAAACTTTGTCAAGAACGGTTTTAGCTTTAATATCCTGTGCCGATAGATTTAAACACATAACTCCAAAAAGAAGGAAACAAAATACTTTTCTCATTTTATCTGATTTTATAAATTTCAATTATTCTTAATCAATAACTGTGCCACGCATTTATTGCAACACATCTCTCAATAATTTTTCCAACGAATACTCATCCTGAACAAGTACCTGTCTGGCTTTACTTCCTTCAAAAGGGCCAACAATTCCAGCAGCCTCCAGTTGGTCAACAATTCTACCTGCTCTATTGTAACCGATTGAGAATCGTCTCTGAATTCCAGATGTCGATCCTTGTTGAGAGGAAACTACTAAACGAGCAGCATCTTCAAAAAGAGCATCTCTTTTTTGCAGATCGATATCTGTTGCTGAATTTTCCGACGATTCGCCTACATACTCAGGCAAAAACATTGCTGTTGGATAGGATTGCTGTTTTTGTATAAATTCGGTTACGGCTTCTACCTCTGGAGTATCAACAAAAGCACATTGTACCCTTACCAATTCACTGGTTAATGAAATTAGCATATCTCCGCGTCCAATTAATTGATTTGCTCCAGGACTGTCAAGAATGGTTCTTGAATCGATCATAGATGCTACTTTAAAGGCAATTCGCGCTGGGAAGTTAGCCTTAATAACTCCAGTAATAATATTGGTTGAAGGTCGTTGTGTTGCAATAATCATATGAATTCCAATTGCACGTGCTAATTGGGCAATACGAGCAATTGGCGTTTCAACTTCTTTGCCAGCAGTCATTATTAAATCGGCAAACTCATCAATAATTACAACAATATAAGGTAGGTAACGATGACCGTTTTCCGGATTTAAACCACGTTTTACAAACTTAGTATTGTATTCTTTTATATTTCTGGCATGTGCTTTTTTCAATAAATCATACCGTGAATCCATTTCTATGCATAAGGAATTTAAAGTCGCAATCACTTTATGAATATCAGTTATGATAGGTTCCTCTTCATCGGGAAGTTTTGCAAGGAAATGCTTCTCGATAGTAGAATAAATACTTAATTCAACCTTTTTGGGATCAATAAGAACAAATTTGAGCTGAGATGGATGCTTTTTGTATAATAAAGAGGTAATAATAGCATTTAATCCAACCGATTTTCCTTGTCCAGTTGCTCCAGCTACTAAAAGGTGAGGCATTTTGGTTAGGTCGAGCGTATAAGTTTCGTTCGATATTGTTTTTCCCAAAGCTACAGGCAACGCATAGGTGGATTCCTGAAATTTTTTCGAGGCAATAATATTTTTCATCGACACGATTTCTGGTTTGCGGTTCGGAACCTCAATACCAATGGTTCCTTTTCCAGGAATAGGAGCTATAATTCTAATTCCTAATGCCGATAAACTAAGTGCGATATCATCTTCCAAATTTTTAATTTTGGAAATACGTACTCCAGGAGCAGGCACAATTTCATACAACGTGATGGTAGGCCCAATAGTAGCCTTAATTTGAGTGATTTCAATTTTGTAATGACGTAGCGTCTCAACAATTTTATCCTTATTGGATTCAAGTTCTTCCTTACCAACACTAGAATTACTTGCATGATGTGCTTCTAATAATTCTAATGGAGGGTATTTGTAATTAGAAAGATCAAGAGTTGGATCGAAATCTTCCATCGGGCCATGTTTTATACTTACAGTTTCTTCCTGCTTCGAAACAGTCTCTATTTTTAATTCTAGATCGTCGCTTACTGCTTTCGTTTTTTTCACTTCCTGTTCAAGAATAATTTCTTCCTTAGGAATAAATTCAGAGTCATTTGTAGGCTCATCGTCATCCTCCTCCTCGCTTTCCTCGTCCATTGATTTTTTGGTTGAGGGAAAGGAGACAGGCTCATTTAACTCCTCATTGTCAGTAGGTTCAGATAAATCTTGATCCTCTTCGGTATCCGTTTTAGGTTTTCGGATAAATAATTTTTTGAAGAAGGAAATGGAGTTTTGAAAGGCGAGTGTGATAAAGGTTAAAAAGCTTAGAACCACTAAAAACAAAGTGCCTACATTTCCAACAAAAGATACAAGCCATTCGCTTATAAAGAAGCCATGAATACCTCCCAAAAATAAAAATGAATGTGATGTTGATTTAACAAATAGAAACGACATTAATACCGAAAACCAAATGCAAAATAGTAAGGTATAAATAATCGTTTTTCGGAGGGATTGAATTTTTAATCCCCAAACTCGAAGCGTAAGAACCACTAATAAATAAAGGAATGAAAAAGAGGCAATGCCGAATCCTTTGTTGATAAATAAATTGGAAATATATGCTCCAGTTTTTCCAGTCCAGTTTTCTACACGAACCTTCGAATCGGTAATTAATTCAAGCCATTTAATATCTAATTTGCTCTGGTCGGCTCCTCCTGTAAAAAAGAAGGAGACAAATGCCAATCCAACATAAATAGTGAACAACGAAAGTGCAATACCAATAAGAGGTTTTGTTCTTTCATCACTAAGAAACTTTGGGGCAGAGAAGCGCGATTTAGCTTTTGTAGTGCTATTTTTTTTCTTTTTAGCCATTGACTATTTTTTCAATTTTCACAAAATTTGCATGAAGTACAAATTTATGTAAAAGTAATAAAAATGGCATTTAAAACCACAGGAATATCGGTTTGTAAAAAAGATTTGTTTTAAACTGGAGGCTAATTAATTGAAATCTACAATGTATTTTTTTAATGTTTTGAGATCAGAAAGAACGTATTCTTCTGGAATAGTAAAGTTTTCCTCGCTAACAGGGTTTAAATTTACAGATTGAGCAGTGAATTTTGCTTTTACTTGGTTCATTGTAGTCTCAAACTCCATTAGTACTCCAGAAATTTGAAACAAAGGAGTGTTTCGGTTAGGAGCTTTTAGACCAATTTCTTTTGTGTAGTATAGACTAGCCTTAGAGGACTCATTCAAATAAACAATTGCCTTTTTACATTCATAACCAGCTATTATTTTAGTTGAATCAATATATTCTATTTTAGTGGGAGGAAGTTGACTATATACAAATGCAACTTCATCTTTGGGGAATTCATAGTTAAGCTTATTGCTCAGCACCTTAAGTAGTATATTACTATTCGGTTTTTCGTATTTAGAAACAAATTTGGTGCTGAAAAATCCAAGATATCCTTCAGATATCAAGCAGATATTATTATTCTTAAAGCGCAATTCAACTTTATTAGGCAAAAGCGCAATAATAGGATTGTCTTTTTCCGAAGAAAAATAACTAACATCATAGGTTATTATCCCTTCATTTATTTTGGTTTCTGTTTCTGATTTTGTTTTGCATCCCCAGACTAGAAATAAAATTAGAATTATAGATAATCCTTGTTTCATAGGATAATATTTTGGTTAGTGAGTATTTACAGCAATCGATTTGTTGCAACTATATATTTATAAGTTATTTACAAAAACAATAAATAAACTTACTAAGAGTATGAAAACAGTGGGGGATACGATATTAAAATTTGGCATCTTAGATTAAATTACGGGTTATTTTACAAATATCACATTTTTTACCTAATTAATTCCACTTTTATTTCATACGTAAATAATTGCTTGAGGTTTTGTTTAAAAATAGAGTGTTCTTCATTTACTTTGGTTTTTGTATAAAATGAATTTGTGAGGTAAAAAAATAAAATAAGGAATGAGGTGCTATAATTATCATAACTACAAATCTTATTTAAGACTTGCAAACGAATGCATTTTAAAAGATTCTTTGCTTTGAAATTCATGCATTTACAGGAAATTTTAGTAAACAGTAAATTTATAAAAGCTCTAATGTGTTGAAAAACAGAGGGTGAAAAATGTTGTAAATAAAAAAGTATTTCGTTGTTTTGAACTTATTTTTTTTAGATTTGCACAGTGAAAAGAAAAACATAAATGGAAAAGTAATGAAAAATAAATTAGCAGTTGTAGCATTAGGTGGAAATGCCTTATTGAGAGGGAATCAGAAAGGGACTGTGGAGGAGCAGACTCAGAATACAATTGATACGCTCGAAAATCTTATTTTTCTTGTAAAAGAAGGGTATGATGTTATTATTGCTCATGGTAATGGCCCTCAGGTAGGTAATATCTTAATGAGAAACGATGCAGGTGAGCAACTTTATAATATTCCTCAAATGCCTTTGGATATTGATGTGGCTGACTCTCAGGGAGGAATAGGTTACATGATCGAGAGAAATTTGCGTAATGTATTAAAACGACATGGCATTGAAAAAGATGTTGTGACTTTGGTAACTCAGGTTGTTGTTGATAAGAATGATCCTGCTTTCGCCAATCCATTAAAACGTGTTGGTAAAATTTATACCAAAGAGCAGGCTGATGAATTGGTTCATTCTAAAGGTTGGATTTTTAAGGAAGAGGTGAAAACTGAAGGAGGGTGGAGACGTGTAGTGCCATCGCCCAAACCAATCCGAGTTTTAAACGAAACGGTTATTGAAAATCTAGCTCGTCAAGGAAATATTGTTATTACTGTGGGAGGTGGTGGTATCCCAGTTTCGGAAGACGAAAATGGTGACTTGTGCCCAGTAGAGGCTGTAATTGATAAAGATCTTGCATCGGCATTAATCGGAGCTCGAATTAAAGCAGATGAATTCTATATTCTTACGGATGTATCTTTTGTATATCATGACTTTAGAGGACCAAATGAGAAAAAATTGGAATTCTTGAATCATGCAGATACTATGAAATACATGGAAGATGGTACTTTTGCAGAAGGATCTATGGCTCCTAAAATTCGTGCTTGTTTAAGTTTTATCGAAAATGGAGGCGGTAAATCCGTGATTACCGAAGCTACAAAATTGGTTGATAAATCATACGGAACTAAGATCACAATGGAATACGACGAAAACGACGTAGAGCATAATTCTTAATTAACTATTATTAATATCAGATTATAATTACTTTTGTAATCGTAATAAAAAAATACATACCATGGCTTTTAATTTAAGAAACAGAAACTTTTTAAAGTTGTTGGATTTTACTCCAAAGGAAATGCAATATTTGTTAGATCTTTCAAGAGATCTTAAAAGAGCAAAATATGCCGGTACAGAAGTGCAAACTATGAAGGGAAAAAATATCGCTTTGATATTTGAAAAATCTTCAACTCGTACTCGTTGTGCATTCGAAACAGCGGCTTACGATCAAGGTGCTCACGTAACCTACTTAGGTCCTTCGGGTTCTCAGATTGGCGTTAAGGAGTCGATGGCAGATACTGCTCGTGTTTTAGGTCGTATGTATGATGGTATTGAGTACCGTGGATACGGACAGGCAATTGTAGAGGAGTTAGGTAAGTTTGCTGGTGTTCCTGTTTGGAATGGTTTGACAGATGAATTTCATCCAACTCAAATTTTAGCCGACTTTTTAACGATGACAGAGCATTCAGACAAACCACTTAGTCAAATTTCATTTGCATATTTAGGCGATGCTCGTAATAATATGGCTAACTCTTTAATGGTTGGTGCTGCAAAAATGGGCATGGATGTAAGAATTGTTGGTCCTGCAAATCTTCAACCAGAAGAAGGATTGGTAGCTGAATGTATGAAAATTGCTAAAGAGACTGGTGCAACAATTACAATTACTGATGATGCAAAAGCAGGAGTTGAAGGATGTGATTTCCTTTATACTGATGTTTGGGTATCAATGGGTGAGCCTGATAAAGTATGGGAAGAAAGAATTGGTATTCTTAAGCCATACCAAATTAATGCTGAATTGATGACAGCAACAGGGAATGAGAAATGTAAATTTATGCACTGTTTGCCTGCATATCACAACAGACAAACCAAAGTTGGTGAAGAGGTTTTCCAAAAGTTTGGTATGGATGGTGTTGAGGTTACTGAAGAGGTATTTGAGTCTGCAGCATCTATCGTTTTTGATGAGGCTGAGAATCGTTTACATACAATTAAAGCTGTAATGGTTGCTACTTTAGGAGCATAAGCTAAAAATAAATAAAAAAAGGCGACTGTGTGGTCGCCTTTTTTTGTTATGTATTGTATGTTATTTTCAATGTTTTATAGGATAGTGTATTGCAGTATGATTAATTTTTAACATATGTTAAGTTTTGAGTTTTTAAAAGAGGTTTCGAATGTAGGTTTCTCTTGTGAAGTTCTCTTTTAAAATGACAACCACCGCAACTGCCACCACAGCTCGATTTTTGTTTCGTGAATAACTTTACAAATTGGTATAGAGTATATCCAAAAGCAAAAAGTACAATTATATAAGTTGCTACTAACTGAAAGCTCATAATATTAAAGTATTAAATTTCCGGTTTGATAGATAATAAAAGAAACTAACCAAGCCAATCCCGTAGTGTAAAATACCACAAAAGCAGCCCATTTCCAATTTGCTTCCTTCACGATTGTTACGATTACGGCTATGCATGGAAAATAGATTAGTATAAATAGAAGGAAGGATAGAGCCGATAAACTATTGAAAACATACTCGCCTGTTCGATAATTACCGATAAATTTTTGCTCCTTTAATTTTGTTCGTAATCCTTCGCTGTTTTCGCTGGCACCTTCTCCTTCCTGATATAAAACACCCATTGTACTAACTACAACTTCTTTTGCGGCAATACCGGTTAGTATACTCACAGTCATTTTCCAATCGAAACCTAAAGGATGCAATGCTGGTGCAACAAATTGACCTATTTGTCCGATGTACGATTTTTGTTGCTTTTCTTCCAATTTAAGATTAAGAATTTTTTGAATTTCAACTTCTTTTTCCTGTTTTAACTGAATGGTATTAAAATCGGGATTTTGTTGAGTATTATCAATCTCACTATCAAACCTTTGAGTTGTTTCCGCAATCATCTTATCGTAATCTTTCGAGAAATTTACTTCTCTGGGAAAGTATCCTAAAGCCCAAATTAGAATCGATGCCAGGAGGATAACACCTCCCATTTTCTGTAGATATTGAACTCCTTTATGCCACATGTGAATTATGGTCGATTTAAAGGTTGGCAGGCGATATGGCGGTAATTCCATTACGAAAGGAGCCTCTTTGGATTTGAAAAAACTTGCTTTGAATATTTTCGCAAAGAAAATGGCAAGTACAATTCCAAAAGTGTAAATTCCAAATAGAACAAAAGTAGCGTGTTCGGGGAAAAATGTGCCGATAATTAAAATATAAATTGGCAATCGCGCACTGCACGACATAAATGGAGTAATCAGCATGGTTAGAATCCGGTCATTCCTGTTCTCTAATGTTCTGGTTGCCATTAATGCCGGCACATTGCAACCAAATCCCATTATTAATGGAATAAATGATTTTCCATGCAAACCAATTTTATGCATCAACTTATCCATGATAAAGGCAGCTCTTGCCATATATCCTGTATCTTCCATGAAGGAAATAAAGAAGAATAAAATTAAGATGTTAGGGAGAAACACAATTACACCTCCAACGCCACCAATAATGCCATCTATAATTAAATCTTTTAGTGGACCTTCGGGCATAAATTGTTCAATTAATCCTGCAAAGGCATTAACTCCCATATCAATCCACTGCATTGGGTATTCCCCCAAATTAAAAGTGGCATAAAAGGTTAAAAACATAAACACGAAAAAAATCGGAAAACTAAAAAGCTTGTGGGTAATAAATGTGTCTATTATTGTGGTTTTTCGTCTGCGTTTTATCGGACTTTCCTTATAGGTTTCTTTAAGGGCTCCATCAATAAATCCGTACTTTGAATCGGTAATAACAGTTTCACATACTTCACCAAATTCCTTCTCAAGTTTTTGAATTTCTTCTTTGGTTGTTTTTTTTATATTAAAATGCAGGTCGCTATCTTGCACAAGGAATCGTGCGCTTTTATCTGATTCTAAAAGCTTTATGGCTAGAAACCTAGGAGATGATTTGGCGCAAAGCTTAGCATCCTTTTTTATTTCAGATTGTATTTTAGCAATTGATTTTTCAACTGACGTTCCGTAATTAACATGAATATGACGTACAATTGGATCTTTGTCTTCGTATACGTTAATTACCTTGTTGAATAGTTCCTTAATTCCAATTCCTTTTGGGCTTATTGTTGGTATAATTGGAATGCCAAGCATTTTTGCAAGTGCCTTAAAATTAAGAATAGCTCCTTTTTTCTCTAATTCGTCATACATGTTTAAGGCAATAATTACCTTTATGTCCATGTCGATTAATTGCGTGGTTAAGTAAAGGTTTCTTTCCAAATTAGAGGCATCTACAACATTAATAACCACGTCGGGCCTTTCATTCATAATGTATTTACGAACAAATAGTTCCTCAGGAGAGTAGGCTGTTAAGGAATAGGTACCGGGAAGATCGGTAATATTAAATTGATAGCCATTTTGTTTTACTTTGGCTTGTTTGGCATCTACGGTTACTCCGCTATAATTACCAACGTGCTCCTTCGATCCCGAAGCGTAATTGAATAATGTAGTTTTACCTGCATTCGGGTTACCAACTAATGCAATGTTAATATTTTTCCCTTTTTCTTTTGCAGAAGTTTTTAAAATGTCGTCGTTAATAGTTCCTTCAAATCCATTAACCTTAATATCTTTCGCTTCTTCTTTTGTAATTACCTCAATTAAAGATGCTTCACTTCTTCTTAATGAGACTTCATATCCCATTATTTGATATTCAACAGGATCTTTCAGAGGAGCATTTTTGATTACAATAACCTTTTTGCCCTTAACAAAGCCCATTTCGGTAATCCTTTTTCGAAAGGCACCGTGCCCTTGGACTTTTATAATAATTCCTTCTTGACTATCAGATAATTCGGAAAGCTTCATTCGTATTTATTAATAAACGACGCCATTGGGCATCTGCTTTTGCTATTTGATTATAATTTAATTCTCGGGCATTTTTAACGCATGTCAAACGTATAGGAAAAATAACTTACGTGCAATCCCTATTTGTAGGTATTTTGAACTTTTCAACTCATTTTATTTATATTGGAATGTGTTGTAATGTTTAAATAGATCAAATTAAAGAGAATTTAAACAAAAGTAAGTGTTTTTGGGAAACCGATACTTCTTCAGCCCTTTTATTATTGAATTGAAATAAAAAAATGCATAAAAAAAGCTGTCTTTTAGGACAGCTTTTAAAATATGTTGATACTATTACTCAGTTAAATCTTCAAACTCTACATTTGTAAAAGATTTGGATTCAAATCCCTCTAGTACTGTTTCTGGCTCATGGTATTCTTGATCTGAGTATGTATTTTCCTCAGTATCTTTTTCAAGATTTGAAGATTTGATAAAATCAATTGCTTCTAATAAACCATCCGAAAATTTATCAAAATCCTCTTTGTATAAAAATATTTTATGCTTCTCGAAGGAAAAATTTCCTTCTTTGTCATAACGTTTTTTACTTTCGGTGATTGTTAAGTAATAGTCGTTTTTCTTTGTTGCTTTAACATCAAAAAAATAAGTCCTTTTCCCCGCTCTTACGGCATTTGAATAAATTTCATCTCGATTATGTTTTTCGAACCCTTCCTTTTTATCGTAACCTTCCATCTGAAATAATTTGTTATTTATTTTGATTTTATACATTCAAAAATAAAAAAATATACTTACTATTTATTATGAATAGGTATTTTATTGAGGAAAATGTGGTTATTTAAAATGAGTATGCAAACCTTTTCAGTGTATTTATGGTTTTTTGCCTATCCTTTTTTATATGTAAAGTCATTTGCTTAGTAGGAGTAATTATTTTCCCTTATTTGTTGGTTTTTCCTTGTTAGCAATTAAAAAAAAGCGTATTTTTGCAGCCAAATTAATGTAATTGACAAGTTCTTTAAACGTATGATTAGTAGAAGATTGCTTCGAGTTAAGGTGTTACAAATTTTGTATGCCTATTATAAAAATCAAGATCGCACGATAGCTAAGGCCGAAAAGGAATTATTCTTTAGTGTTGGAAAAGCTTACGATTTGTATCATTATTTACTTCTACTTATTGTGGACGTCGCTTTTGTTTCTGAAAAGAAAATAGAAAATTCCAGAGGCAAAATCATTCCATCTCATGAGGATTTAAATCCTAACACAAAGTTTATTAACAATCCAGTAATTAGACAGTTGGCGGAAAATATTCAGTTGAATAGCTATTCTAATTCGCATTCGGTTACTTGGGATGATCAAGAGGATTACGTTCGAATTTTGCATGATAAATTGATTAATTCAGAATTGTATCAAGAGTACATGGCTCAACCGGAGAGTTCTTATGCCGCGGATAAAAAATTTGTTGAGAAATTTTTCACTCACATTATCGCTGCAGATGAAGAGTTTTATGGGGTGATGGAGGAGAAGAGCATTTATTGGAATGACGAGATTGAGTTTATTATTAGTATGGTAGTGAGAACAATTAAAGGTTTTTCGCAAACAGATGATACTCATGCCTCTTTAATGTCTTTATACAAGGATCGGGATGATGAGGAATTTATGAAAACATTATTCCGTAAAGCGATTATTAATCACACCGAACACCTGGAGTTGATTAAGGCGAATACTAAAAATTGGGATTTGGAGCGTATCGCCTATATGGATATTTTAATCATGGAGCTGGCGCTTACTGAAATTAAAGAGTTTACAAGTGTGCCGGTTAAAGTAAGTTTTAACGAATACCTCGAAATTGCTAAATTTTATAGTACTGCAAATAGTAGTAATTTTATTAATGGAATTTTAGATAAGATGGTTCAGGAGTTAAAATTAAATGGAACTGTTAAAAAAGCAGGTAGAGGTTTAATAGAGGGAAAGTAAAACCAAAATAGATATTTTAGAATGCGCTTATCCTAGGGGTATGCGCATTTTTTATTTTATTAATGGGAGCAAATATTCTTCCATTTAAAATTAGTACATTCGGGAACCAAAATGTTCGAACAATTGATGAATAATACAGCTATTTTTGCATCTGTTAAATGTCTTAGTCGTATCTTGTTTTTGATAATATTTATCGTATGTTTAGTACGATGTAATTCAAATAAAACAGGTAATGTTGATTCTGAAAGTCTTGATGGAAAAGCTACTGAAAAAAATATTTCGTCGAATGGTTTTCCTAAGTTTGAGTTTACTAAAGAATTACATAAATTTGGGGATGTTTCGGAAGGGGAAATAGTGGTTTGTGATTTCTTTTTTAAAAATATTGGTTCGAAAGATTTAGTTATTAAAAATGTGGAGACGAGTTGTGGTTGTACTGCCGTAAAATGGGAGAAGAAACCCTTGGGAGTAGGAAAAGAATCAAGAATAATCGTCGAGTTTAATACTGAAGGAAGATATGGCAAACAGTATAAGGTAATTACTATTTTTAGTAATACTTTAACAGGAATTGATGAGCTGGTAATTTCAGCACAAGTAAAATAGAATAATTAGTAATTTATATAATTAATATGGCCTTTGGCCTAAAAATTCAGGATTGAAATGGATAATTTATTGAACATCTTATTGATGACACAACCTCAGGAAGGACAAAATCCTTATGGTTCTTTTATTATGCTTGGAGCAATTATTGTAGTATTTTATTTTTTCATGATTCGTCCGCAAATGAAAAAGCAGAAGGAGCTAAAAAAGTTTCGTGATGATTTACAAAAAGGAGATAAGGTAGTAACAACAGGTGGTATCTATGGTAAGGTTCTTGAAATTCAGGAAAACGTTATTATCATGGAAGTTGAAGGACAAAACCGATTGAAAATTGACAAAGCGGCAGTTGTTAAAGATATGAGCGACGTTGCTCAAAAATAATAGTTTGGACTGTGCTCAATTGAGCACAGTCTATTTTAATACTTCCTCACATTGGCTATTCCAGATCTTAGTAAAATAAAGGAGCTTTTTGATACCGAAAAAATCGCTTCGAATAAAAAACTACTTGTGTATGTTTTTTTTGTTGGGATTGCTACCATATTTTGGTTCTTAAATGCATTAGGCAAAGAATATACAACAACTGTAAATTATCCAGTTCAATATATAAATTTGCCACAGAATAAAGTTCTCACCAATAAATTGCCCCAACAGTTAACTCTAAAAGTTAATGCGTATGGCTTCGATTTAATACGTTATAAACTTAGTACTGCTTTTCTTTCCAATCCTTTCGATGTTGGGTTCTATACTAATAATAGGATGAGAAATAATAAATCGATTCGAAACTATTCTTTAGTTACTTCGCAAATTGTACCTCAATTTGAAAGAGATTTGTCTTCAAGTATTCAGTTAATAAGTATCTTACCCGATACTATTCTATTCGAATTTTCGCCTATTCTCGAAAAAAAAATTCCAATTAAGAGTAATGTTTCAAGTAGCTTTGAGCAGCAGTTTATGCTGGATGGAGCTGTTTTTTTGGAGTTTGATAGTGTGCTTGTCAAAGGTCCAAGTTCAATTCTTGACAGTGTTCATTTTGTAGAGACAGAAGAGCTTATTCTAACGAACCTGAATAAAACGGTTCGTAAGACGGTAAATTTAAAAAAAGTTGAAGGACTTGAATTTGATCAAGTAAAAGTCAAAATTACTGTTCCTGTGGAACAATTTACCGAAGAAAAAATTACTATACCTATTAAAGTGAGTAATCTTCCTGATTCGCTTTTACTTAGATTGTTTCCGGGAGATGTTAAAGTTTCCTACTTCGTGGGATTTAAAAAGCATGGTAAAGTGTCTGCCGATTTGTTTGATGTGAGAGTAGATTATAAAGAAACTTCAGATGAGGGAAGTAATAAATTAAAGATTGACTTGCTTCGTTATCCTGGTTTTGTAACAAATGTTCGTTTTTACCCGCAAGAGCTTACTTATTTAAAGGAAAAGAAAACGTTTCAGTAAATAACTTACCTGTTGCTAAATAGAATGACAAATACTTTGCGAAAATGTTGAAAATCGGCTTAACAGGAGGAATAGGATCTGGGAAATCAATTGTTGGAAAGGCATTTGAGATGATGGGCATACCTATTTATGTTGCAGATGTGGAGGCCAAGCGACTAATGGCGTCGGATTTCGGTGTTAGGGACTTATTAATTTCTCGGTTTGGAAGACAAGTTTATGACTCAAATTTTAATTTAAATCGGAAATTACTAGCCGAAATTGTATTTCATGATGAAACATCTCTAAAAGACATAAATGCAATTGTTCATCCTGCTGTACGAGAGGATTTTAGCAGATGGTGTGAACAATTTGTAGAAAAACCCTACGTGATTCAGGAATCAGCAATTATTTTTGATTCTGGCTTGTATAAGAGTTTCGATAAAATTATTACAGTTACTGCCGAAGAGGAGTTAAGAATTGGGAGAGTTGTTAAGCGAGATGCTGCAAGTAGGGAGCAAATAATTGAAAGAATGAAAAATCAGCTTCCAGAATCCGTAAGGCTCGAAAGAGCTGATTTTGTAATTTATAATAATGCTGATCTAATTCTTCCTCAGATTATTCAAATTGACAAGCAAATTCGGTCTTTGATCAAGAAATAAATTCAAATTTTTGTTAAACTTTGTTAATAGATTCGCATTTTTTGAATGGCGATTTCTATTTAAATGATCTTTTGTTTTCTTTGTTTGAAGAAAAAGAGCGTAAAATAATTTTGTGTTAAAAATGGGAAAATACGGAAAGTGGATTGCTGGAGGATTAGGTTGGGCTGTTTTAGGACCAATTGGTGGAGTTTTGGGTTTTATGTTGGGTTCGGCAATTGATACGATTGAAGTTGAAACGGGAAGTGTGCGTGGTGGTACAAGACAGGGTGATTTTGTTGTAAGCTTGTTAGTGTTGGTTGCCGCGGTTATGAAAGCCGACGGAAAAGTATTAAAATTAGAATTGGATTACGTAAAAACTTATTTGGTTAAAAGTTTTGGCGTTGGCAGAGCAAGTGAAGCAATTACTGTACTTCGAGATATTCTGAAGCAAGATATTCCGGTGGAAGAGGTTTGTCAGCAAATTCAGCACAATCTCGATTATTCTTCTCGTTTGCAATTGATGCATTTTTTATTCGGAATTGCTCAGTCCGATGGTAGTGTGAGTGAATTAGAGTTGGGTATTATCGATAAAATATCCTATTATTTGGGTATTCAGTCGGGAGATTATACTTCTATTAAATCTATGTTTATTCAATCTACTGAATCAAGTTATGAAATACTGGATCTTACTCGCGATGCCTCTGATGCCGAAGTAAAAAAGGCGTATCGAAAAATGGCAACCAAATATCATCCCGATAAGGTAAGTTATTTAGGGGAAGATGTGCAAGAAGCAGCTAAGGAGAAGTTCCAGAAATTAAGTGAGGCTTTCGAAAAGATTAAAAAGGAGAGAGGCTTTGCGTAATCTGGATTAATTCTAAGATATTTTTTTGCAAAATTGTTTTTTTAACTACAATGGAATTATAAATTTGTGCTTCCAAATATAAAACCGAAACATTCGTGATTCAATAATTGTAAATTTTCACACGAGAGTATGTTTATTTAATCATGGTGAGTTCCATTTGGTAATTGAATAAAAATTATAAACAAATGAAAATATGTTAAAAGGAATATTAGCCATAGCAGGACATTCAGGTCTTTTTAAAATGGTATCTAACTCAAAGAATGCTTTAATTGTTGAGTCTTTGATTGATAAAAAGCGTATGGCAGCTTATGCATCTTCTAAAATTAGTGCTCTAGAAGATATTGCTATTTTTACAGAAGAAGGAGATGTTCAATTAGCAGTTGTTTTTAAAAGTATTAAGGAAAAGGAGAATGGCGGACAAGCAATTAGTCACAAAGCTTCAGGAACTGAATTGAAAGCTTATATGGCTGATGTTTTGCCAAGTTACGACGAGGATCGTGTATATGTTTCTGACATGAAAAAGGTTTTTCAGTGGTATAATATTCTGCAGGAAAATAATTTGTTAGATCTTGAAGAAACAGTAGAAGAAGTGAAAGAGGAAGAATAAAGCTCCTATATAATTTAAGGAACTGTCCATTTTATGGGCAGTTTTTTTTTGGATTAATTTGGACTATTTAGCTTCACGTGCTGAGATAATCAGGAAGGAAATATGGTGTTAGATTATTTATTGGAACTATTTTTCGCTTTGGTGTAGATGAAAAAAGAGGCTTATGCCTCTTTTCCTATTCTCCATCGAAAATGATATTATAACTTTCCCAGAATTTTTCATCAAAAGGCATGTTCTCATAATAGGCTCTTTTTTCTATTACTTCTGGTGTGTCCGTGTTTATTTTGGTAATTAACATTTCAGTGTTGATATCAGTAGTTGTAATTTTTTGTGATTTTTTGTCTTCCACTACATGGTGACGCTTGTAATTTACATAGCTTAAATAATATCTGCCTGAATGTTGTTTGTAAGTAACGCTAAAATCGTATTCAATATTCAATGGTTTCCATGTTTGCCGATCCTCGTTTACGTAAAAACTTCGTCCTTGCGCTGAATAATTACTTGCAATAACATGAGTCTCATTTTTAATTACTGCAAAGTCTTTAATTTTGATGTAAATTTTTCCAGAATATTCTTTGGCGTAATAATCGCCGGTATTACTTAATAGTGGTTTTTTGCTTTTGTAGGCAATTACCCAAATGGAATCATTTTCGTATTCGGTGATCTGATCCAACATTAAGTCATAGAAATCTAAGTGGTTGCCGTTTAATATATTTCCTCGACCACGAACAATGTCCATTTCTAAAAGTTCATCTAAATAAGTAGATCCATCGGCTAACGATGAGGTTTCAAAATTCTTACGTACTTGCAAAAATTTATAGGCACGTTCCTTAAATACTTGATGGGCATCTGCTCGCTGATATCCTTTGTCGTCGTAAATTCGAATTGCAGCTTCGCGAAGACGATTTAATTGGCTGTTCTCGAACTTTTCGGAACGATAGTAAACATCGTAATTAAAAGACGTTTGTAGGTAATTCTCTGGAATTCTTTCAATGGCAGTTTTAATTCTTTTTTTCAGAACTAATGATTGTGCAGTAATCTCAACTTCTGCAATGCTGTAATTTTTAGGAGTTAGTTTTATAAGTAAAGTATCCTGTATCAGACAATTTTTCACACTGTTCGAGAAGGTGGAATAACCAACCGCAGAGGCTTGTATTGTTTTGTCGATTAGGTTGCCGGGAATCTTAAGTTCAAAAATACCATCCATATTTGATGCGGCACCAATGTAGGATCCTAGAACACCAATGTTTGCAAAGGGAATTGGTTCGTTGTTTACGTCGTTGGTAAGTTTACCAACAATCCGGATTAACTTCGTTTTTTGATCTTCATTTTTGTCTTCTTGTGCACTTGTTGAAAAAGACAATGTAATTACCGTAAGAAAAAGAATAATATATTTTTGCATAAACAATCGGGTTTGTTTCAGATAAAAATTCGTAATCATTGTTAAGGCAACAATTCTCTTGCCAAAAAAAAATCAAGCCAAACTTTAGTTTTTTTTTGTAAAAAAAATAAACTTCTACAAAGATATGTTTATGATAGCTTTAGAAAAGAAAAAGAAGGGCTTTTCATGATAAAAAATGTTAATTTTTAGCAGATGAGTTTATTTTTTGTCGAATTACAAATATCTTCGTTTACATTTATGCTAATAAATACGCAATTGATATGGTTTGGCGTATTAAATCTACTAATAAAATTGTAAACCTATGAAAAAACAATTTCTTGTTCTATCGATGCTTCCACTTTTTCTTTTTTCCTGTGTAGTTTCCAAGAAAAAGTATGAAGAACTGGAATATGCAAAACGTCGAAGTGATGCCAAAGTTGTTGCTCTTGATAGTGAAAATTCAAAAAAAGGCAAATATATTACAGAGTTAAACTCCAAATTGGATCAAACATTGGCCGAGTATAATGAGATGAAAAATAGCATGTCGGAAAGTAATGCTATGAAAAATACTAAAATTGATGTTTTAAGTACTGAATTAATGGGATTGGCTTCTGATACTACAGAACTTCAGGTGAAGTTAATGCAAACATTAGATAAGTACAATGCGGCATTGAGTTTGAACGACGAAAATAATTTGAAAATATCTGAATTGTTAAAACAGATTGAAGGCTTAAAGTTGGAGTCGAGTCAGCTAACTCAAGATTTGAAAACTGCCGGAGTTGATGCGGATTGGGAAATGAGAAAGCTTACCAATGAAATTAAAAAGAACAGCGAATTGGTTTCTTTGAAAGATAAAGAGATGGAAAATTTAAAGGCTGAGATTATAGAAAAAGATGGAAAATTAAATTGGTTGCGAAAGGTAAAAGAAGAAAACGAAGCAACAATCGAAAAGTTGACCAATCAAGTGAAGTTATATAAAAAAGAGTACGAAAAAGCGACTTCAAGATAAGCTAGTTTGAAAAATGATTTTTATGAAGGAAATGTGGGATCGGCGATATGCTGAGGCGAAAAATATTTATGGGGAGAAGGCAAATTCTTTTTTTGAAAAACATCTGGATACGATTGAACCGGGTAACTTATTGTTGCCTGGCGAAGGTGAGGGACGAAATGCGAGCTATGCCTCTCGCAGAGGATGGGAAGTGGATGCATTTGATTATAGTAGTCAGGCAGTCGAGAATGCCAAGCAATTCTTTGTAAAGCAAGACGTACATGTAAATATGTATGCTGAAAGTATACTCGATCATCCTTCTGTTGTTGAGAAATACGATCTTGTAGCGATGCTTTATTTGCATTTACCATCCGAGCATCGATCTATTGCTCATCGTTTTTTGGCCGATTCTTTGAAACCAGGAGGCACGATACTAATAGAGGTATTTTCGAAAAGTCAACTTGGCCGCAAAACTGGCGGACCGCAAAATGAAGATCTGCTTTATGATTTATCAGAAATTAAACGAGATTTTGAGGGGTTTACATTTCCGGTTTTGCAGGAAGTTGAAATAAACCTTTCGGAGGGGGAATTGCACAATGGAAATGCTATGGTGATTCGATTTGTTGGTCGAAAAAAGAATATCTAGATATCTTGATTAATTAACTGTGAATATTTAGCTTTGCGCTCATGGAAGTTTTATTAATAGCACTTGTAGGGATTGCGTGTATTGCATTTCTAACCACCTATATTGGGCAGCGTTGGAGATCGAAAAAAGGTGGTGATGTGGTGATTGAAACACCTGTGGAACCAGTGGAAGAATGTTGTGGTGCGCACGAGATTTGCGAAACCGATCTAATTAATAAGATGTCTGAGGAAATTATTTATTACGAAGACGAAGAATTAGATGCCTATAAAAACTTTGAGGAAAATGATTTCAACGACGATCAAATTGATGAGTTTCGCGAGGTGCTTTATAGCTTGAAAGAAAATGAAATGGAAGGTTGGCTAAGAAGTTTAGAGCTTCGGAAAATTGAACTGCCTTCTATTATAAAATCCGAAGTCGTTTTTATGTTGGTGCGTAATTAAAGAACCTAGAAGGATTCAAATGAATTTAGGGAGGATAAGTTGTTGGTTTTAAATTCGAAATGTATTTAAACTTTCCTTATTGTCAGCTATTATTTTCTCTGTTAGGATAATACTAAAAAAGATGGCTTAGTTCGTTATTAAATTTGTACCTTTGCGGCTCATAAATTTTATAGAATGAATTCATTTGAAAATCTTGGCCTTTCTGAGGCTATCCTAGGAGCTATCAAAGAGTTAGGCTTCGAAAATCCAACACCTATTCAAGAAAAGGCGATTCCTGTATTATTGGAAGGACGATCGGACTTTGTTGGTTTGGCTCAAACTGGAACTGGGAAAACGGCGGCTTATGGTTTACCATTGCTCGAACTAATCGAGCAAGACGAAAAATTACCACAAGCTTTGATTCTATCCCCGACAAGGGAATTGGGAATCCAAATTGCAGACGACTTAAGACTATTTTCTAAAAATATCTTGAATCTTAATGTGGTGAACGTTTATGGCGGTGCTAGCATTGAGGATCAAATCCGGAAATTAAGAAGAGGAGCACACGTTATTGTTGCAACTCCAGGCCGTCTACTTGATATGATTAGACGTAAAGCAGTAAATCTATCTAAAATTGAATATTTAATTCTCGATGAAGCAGATGAAATGCTTAATATGGGATTTAAAGAAGATATTGATGATATTCTTTCAGCTACTTCAGAGGATAAATTAACTTGGTTGTTTTCTGCAACTATGCCCGCTGAGGTTCGAAGAATTGCAAAAAACTACATGACGAACCCAGTTGAGGTTACTGTGGGAAAAGCAAATACTTCGAATGTGAATATCGAACATCAATATTACCTGTTGAATAACCGCGATCGCTATAATGTTTTAAAACGTGTAGTTGATTTTTACCCAAGTATATTCGGAATTATCTTTTGTCGTACTAGAAAAGAAACACAGGAAGTTGCCGAGCTTTTAATGAAGGACGGGTATTCTGCCGATGCTTTGCATGGTGATCTTTCTCAGGTACAGCGCGATAAAGTGATGAGAAGTTTTAAAAATAAAACACTTCAGCTTTTAGTTGCAACCGATGTTGCTGCTCGTGGAATCGATGTGGACGATTTAACTCACGTAATTCATTACAATTTACCGGATGAATTAGAGTTTTATACTCACCGAAGCGGACGTACTGCTAGAGCAGGTAGATCAGGTATCTCTATTGCCTTAATTACTCCTCGTGATGAGCGAAAAGTAAGAGATTTATCTAAAAAATTAAATGTTGAATTTGCTCAGGTGAAGGTTCCTGGTGGAGAAGAGGTTTGCGAAAGACAGTTACTTCATTTTATGAATCGAATTAAGGAAGTAGATATTGAAGAGAATAATATCGAAACTTATTTTGAAGCGATTAACAATGAGTTAAGCGAATTAAGCAGAGAGGATATTATTAAGAAATTTGTATCTCTTGAGTTTAATCGTTTTATGGATTATTATAAGAATACTCCTGATTTGAATATGAAATCATCCACTCAAAAACGAGCTCAAAGAGCTAATGAGAGTAGTGATAGCAATGAGGATCGAATGTTTATTAATATTGGTATAAAAGATGGAATTGATGTTCCTCGATTACTAACTTTAATTCACAAACAATGTGGAGTTAGAGGAAAGAATATTGGTAGAGTAGATTTAAAAGGTGTATTTTCTTTCTTTGATGTAGAAAAAGAATTTACCAATGATATCGTAAAAGGTTTTGCTGGTGCTGTAGTAGGCGGACGAAATGTTCGTATCGAGGTGTCTGGAGATCGACCTTCGGAAAGTGGTGGCGGTAGTAGTCATCGAAAAGGAAGACCAAGAGGAGAGAGAGGCGCATCTGACAGAGGTCGTAGAGGATCCGATCGATCAGATAATAAAAGAGAATCTTTTAGAGATAGAAAAAGGAAAACAAGCAATGATAGTCCGAGATATTCGGAAAGAAAAAAAAGGGAAGCGTAAGCTTCCTTTTTTTTTTGTACTAAGCTGAGGGTGAATTTTCTAATTGTTTAATTTTTTTTAAAATACTTATTCTTAAGTTTACCATCTTGTTAATAATTTAATCACGTATATATTTTATTTTACGTTAATTTTATTTATTTTTATTCTAATTAAGCTATTTTACACAATGTTTTATGGTTTAATTAGGTATTAACTAAAATTTATGCTATGAATAAAAATTACGTTAAAATTGTATTGTTGCTTTTTGTTGCTACGCTACTGTTTACAGGAGTAAAAGCACAAAATGCAGATAAGAAATGGGGCGTTGGGCTCTACTTAAATTTTAATGATTATAAAGGGGATATTGCTAATGATTTTTGGGAATTTGGTAATGCAGAACCTTATATTGGATCAGCGACTTTAGGTCGTTATTTAAATTCTTCCTTCGATGCGGTTTTCCGGGTTAGTTATTTTAATGTTGAATCGGAAGGTGCTATTGGTAACTTTGATGCTTGGTTGTTCAATACCAATTTGAATTTGAAATATAAATTCAATAATGGCTACTTTTTAAAAGAAGATGCAACTCTATCTCCTTTTTTAGTTGCTGGGGTTGGTTATACCAACGCAGACACGAAAGGTCGTGTGTTTGCTAGTAATTTCGATAAAAAATATGATAATGTAAATTTCTACTATGCTGCTGGTTTAAATATTCGAATTGATGACCGATGGAGCATTGCCCTTGAAACCGGAATTTATTATCCTCTTAATGACAAGTACGACGGATATAAAAACAAAATGAGAGATACAGAGTCGTATCATGATAAATTCATGCACAATACTGTTGGTGTAATTTATAGTTTCGGTAAATCTGACGATTCTGATGGTGATGGTGTAAGCGATAAACGTGATGAGTGTCCTAACACTCCTGCTGGCGTTGCTGTAGACAAAAAAGGATGCCCACTCGATTCGGATGGAGACGGTGTTGCTGACTATCAGGATGAATGTCCTATGTTAGCTGGAGATCCATTATTGGCAGGTTGCCCGGATTCTGATGGTGATGGTGTTGCCGATAAAGATGATAAATGTCCAGATGTAAAAGGATTAGTTCAGTTTGCAGGTTGTCCGGATACTGATGGTGATGGTGTTCAGGATTCTGAAGATGAATGTCCTCAAGTGAAAGGATTAAAAGCTCTAAATGGTTGTCCTGATTCTGATGGTGATGGTGTGACCGATGCAAAAGATAAATGTCCAACAACGAAACCTGGATATAAAGTGGACGCAATGGGTTGTGCTTTTGATAATGATAAAGATGGTGTAGTTAATGAGGAAGATAAATGTCCTGAGGTAGCAGGTCCAGCATCTAATTATGGATGTCCTGAAATTAAGGCTGAAGTTAAAAAAGAACTTGAGTTTGCTGCGAAAAATGTACAGTTTGCTTCTGGAAAAGATGAATTAACACCAAATTCTAAAAAAATCCTCGATGAAGTGGTTCAGATATTAAATGATTACCCAGCTTATTCTTTAGCCATTTCTGGTTATACCGATAATCAAGGTAAAGACGAAATGAATTTAATGTTGTCAGAGAAAAGAGCAAACGCAACCAAGAAGTTTTTAACTGAAAAAGGAATTGCAATGGAGCGAATTTCTGCTAAAGGCTTTGGAGAATCGAATCCAATCGCAACAAATGCAACTTCTGCAGGACGAGCATTAAATAGAAGAGTACAATTTGAATTAGAAATTAAATAATTATTAGAAAATTTAAGATATGGATATGGACGTTATTATAGGTAAGTCAGATCAAATTTGGACAATGGCAATGGATTATGCTCCCAAATTATTATTAGCAATACTTACTTTATTAGTTGGTTTATGGATTATTAAAGTCTTAACTAAAGGGGTAGGTAGGTTAATGGATAAAAGAAACATGGATGCAACCTTAAAGCCTTTTTTTATCAATCTTTTAGGGATTGTTTTAAAAGTGATGCTGTTTATTTCTGTTATAGGAATGGTTGGTGTTCAAATGACTTCATTTATTGCTATTTTGGCAGCAGCTGGTTTAGCCGTAGGTATGGCCTTGTCGGGTACTCTGCAGAATTTTGCTGGTGGCATCATGATTTTAATTTTTAAACCATTTAAGGTTGGTGATGTATTGGAAGCTCAAGGATATGCTGGAGTTGTTCAAGAAATTCAACTTTTTAATACGATAATGCTTTCGTTTGATAATAAAACGATTATCATTCCAAACGGAGGTTTATCAACAGGTTCAATGATTAATTATTCTACGCAACCAACTCGAAGAGTTGATATGACGTTTGGAATAGGTTATTCTGATGATATCGATAAGGCAAAAAAGATTCTTAATGACTTATTAGTGAATCATGCATCAGTGCTAAAAGATCCTGCGCATTTTATTGCAGTCTCCGAGTTGGCCGATAGTTCGGTGAATTTTACGGTAAGAGCATGGGTAAATGCTGCGGATTATTGGACGGTTTTCTTCTATATGCAAGAATCCGTGAAAAAAGAATTCGATAAGAATTCAATTGGAATTCCATTTCCTCAGCGAGATGTACACGTATACAATCATTAAAAAAATGAATTTATAACAAAAGGGAGGCGAAAGCTTCCCTTTTTTTTTGGGTTACTAATAGCAGATAAGTAGGATTAGATGTAGTATCGCAAAATGTATTTTCTATTTTTGTTGGTAAATTTTTAATGATATTATGATGAAACTTACAAAGGGAAAAATTATACTAAGCTCCATTGTGGTTGTGCTGTTTTTTATTTTTTTGATGCTATCCACAATAGTTAAATATTGGATCAATGATAATTCGGAAGAATTAATTGGTCGAAAAATTGAAATTGCAGAACTTCATTTTAATTACGCGAAGCTTGCTGCAAGGGTAAAGGGATTTAGCTTGTATGAATTAGATCAAAGTGCTAAGTTTATTTCTTTCGATGAGTTGTATGTGAATATTAATCCTTGGAAATTATTTTCGGGGGAATATTCGGTTAGTGAAATTTATTTGGATGGATTAAATGTAACGGTAGTAAAGAATTTAGATAGTTTTAATTTTAGCGATTTGTTAGTGGAGGAAAGCGAAGCGATTGATTCAACCAATTTAAATGAGGAAAAACAAACTGTAAAGTTCGAGATTCGTGATATAAAAATTAAAGATGGATCTGTTAATTATCTAGATCAAGAAAATAATAATAAAATAGATCTGAAGGATATTAATATTGAATTACCCGTAATTGCTTGGAATAATGAGAAATCTGAAATGGGTGTTAATTTCTCAATAGGAAAAAATGGGGAAGTATCTATTGATGCTGACGTAGATCATTTCTTAGAACGATATACTATTAAATTAGGTGCAAAATCTCTTGATATAAGTCCTTTTATGCCTTATTTAAAGGATTATATGCTAGTATCAAATTTAGAGGGATATTTGGATACAAAGCTTACTGTTAATGGCAGTATGAATGATTTTTTGGATGTGTTTGTTCTAGGGAATTCCACCTTAAATAATTTTTCGGTTAGTGATGCTGGAGGAAGTCCGTTTTTGGCAGCTAAATCGGCAAAAGTTAATTTGGATTCTATTCATGTCGGATCTTCCTACTATAAAATTCGGGCTATTGAAATGGACTCTTTGGTGTTGTATGCTTCCTTGTATCCTAAAAAGAGCAATTTTGAAACTATTTTTCAGCCATATTTACTTGCTGATTCTATTGCCTCAGCAACGATTGCCGAAGAAGAGTCTGATTCCCTCTTTTATCAGATTGATACTCTATCTCTTCGAAGAGGTGTGGTGCGATTTGTCGATTATACGTTAAATCGGAAATTTGTTTACGATTTAAACAATATCGATGTGGATATGGGAACTATTAATGCAGAGGCTTTAAAGATTCCTGTAGTATATTCGTTGAATTTAAATGATGGAGGAAAATCTGCTGGACTTGCAAGCTTTAGCATAAAAGATGTTTATGAATTTCATTTAAAGGGTGATGTTGAACGTCTCGATTTAATGAGTTTTTCGCCTTATACCGAATTTTATATTGCCAGACCAATTATTCAAGGAGAGTTTAATTATACCTGCAGTATAAATATGTCTGCTAACGCATTAACAAATCAGAATCAATTAAAAATTTCGGAATTTGAATTTGGAGAGAAGACGAAGGATCCCAATCCAATTAAAGCTCCGGTTCGTTTAGCTTTGTATTTACTAAAGGATAAGAATGATTTGATAAAATTTGATTTGCCAGTGTCCGGAAATCCAAAAGAACCGGAATTTCGGGTGGGGAAAATTATCTGGAAAACCTTAATGAACTTTTTGGTAAAAACGGCAGCTCAACCATTTGGAGTATTGGGTAATTTAGTTGGATCGAATCCGGAAAGTATCGAAAAAGTACCTTTTCATTTTTTACAAGATAGCTTAGATCTTAGTCAAATGAAAACATTGCAAAATATCGCCGATATATTGGTGAAAAAACCAGATTTGAAATTTTCCTTTTCGCAGGAGACAGATATTGAAAATGAAAAGATTTTACTTGCAGTTAGAGAATGTGCAAATCGGTTTTTTCAGTCTAATGCAATGGAGAATAAGATCGAGGACGATCAATTATTAACATGGGCCGATAGTAGTTTTGAATTTAGAACGTATATCTTTAGCCAGATAAATTCAAATATAGACAAATCCGTTTCGGATAACTGTATGGCTGTAGTAGGGGCGCAGGAATTAAGTTTATTATTTAATAATCTTTATGAAAAGAGAAATAGTATGCTTTCGAATTACCTCACAGATAGCTTATTGGTGAAAAGTGAATCATTTGAAATGAGGAAAGTTGACCTAAGAAATTTATCGGAGGAACAATACACACCAAAATTCCGAATAGAGGTTTCCTTACGATAATATTTAATATACAGAATTAACATGATGCATAGTGTCTTGTAAAACTAGGTGTTTTTATATATGTTTGTTAAACGATGAATGAAGAAATAAATTTATATTTTATTACGAAGTGGAAGTCGCAATTTAAAAAAGGACTTCTCGAGTATATAATCCTGCTATTATTGCGGTCTAGACCATGCTATGGATACGAGCTAATTAGTGAGATGAATCAATTTACTTCACTCGAAATAGCCGAGGGTACTATTTATCCTTTGTTGAATCGACTGAAGAAAGAAAATTTGGTGACCTCGGAATGGGCTGAAATGGATACAGGTATTCCTCGAAAGTATTATAAACTTACCGAGGAGGGTACCGCTCATCTATCAGTGATGAGGGAATATGTAGATTCTTTAAACTTTTCGATTGAGAGGATAAAAGAGAGTGTTTAAATAACCAGAAATTCATAAGGAGTAAAAGGTGATGAAGAAGTATATTTTATCCTTGGATCAAGGAACCTCAGTATCAAAGGCAATAATATTTAATAAGGATGGCGAGATTGTTTCTCTAGTTCAAAAAGAATATGAACAGTATTATCCTAAGCCAGGTTGGATTGAACAGGATGCCAAGGAAATTTGGTATTCTCAGGCATCGGTTGCAGAGGAAGTGCTTGCCAAAGCAGGACTAACTGGTGCCGATATTGCAGGAATCGGGATTACAAATCAAAGAGAAACTACTATTATATGGGATCGGGAAACTGGTCAGCCTATTTACAATGCAATTGTATGGCAGGATAAGCGTACTTCGCATATTTGTGATGACCTGAAAAAAAGAGGTTATGCTTCTTTAATAAAATCAAAGACTGGTTTAATTCTTGATGCCTTCTTTTCCGCCACAAAAATTAAATGGATTCTGGATAATGTGGAGGGTGCAAGAGAAAAGGCAGAAAAAGGAGAACTTGCATTCGGTACTGTTGATAGTTGGTTGATCTGGAAGCTTACCAAAGGAGAAAAACACGTTACGGATGTGTCTAACGCAAGTCGTACCATGCTTTATAATATTCATAAACTGGAATGGGATCAGGAAATATTGGATATCATGAACATTCCCGCTTCTATACTACCAAAAGTATGCTCGTCGAGTGAAGTGTATGGTAATACTAAAAGATCTATGTTTGGTGATGATATTCCAATTTCTGGTATTTGTGGAGATCAGCAAGCAGCTTTATTTGGACAAGTTTGTTTTGAGAAGGGAATGGTAAAAAACACCTACAATACAGGTTGTTTTATATTAATGAATACCGGAGATCAGCCTGTGGAATCAAAAAATGATTTGATAACCACAATTGCATGGAGTATTGGAGATAAAGTTACCTATGCACTCGAAGGAAGCGTTTTTATTGGTGGTGCTGTTGTGCAATGGCTTCGCGATGGTCTCGGATTGATTCATTCTACCGAGGAAATTGAAACACTTGCGCTTACCGAGAAGGATAATGGAGGTATTTATATTGTACCTGCTTTTACAGGTTTAGGAGCTCCTTATTGGGATCAGTATGCCAGAGGAACCTTTTGGGGACTAAATATGGGAACAAGTATTGGTCATATTGCCAGAGCATCATTAGAATCAATTGCTCACCGATCGGCAGATGTACTGAAAGCTATGGAAGCAGATTCTGGAATGAAATTTAAACAACTTAGGGCTGGTGGTACTATGGTAAATAATACCTTACTTCAATATCAGGCTGATTTTTACGATATTCCTGTGGTTCAACCTAAAATTAAGGAGATTGCCGCTTTAGGTGCTGCTTATTTGGCAGGATTAGGAGTTGGTTTCTGGAAGAATACCGAAGAAATTAGAGAGCATTGGAAAATTGCTAAGGAATTTCATGTTTTAATGGATAAAGATCAGGTTGCACACCATAAAAAATATTGGAATAAAGCTGTAGGCCGTTCCTTAAATTGGATTGATGCAGACGAGTAAGATTACTATTCTATTCGATAATAAAGCCGTACCTAATCAGTACGGCTTTCTTGTTTGCAAACGTTTTATTTTTTTATTTTTAAAAGTTAAAACATTCATCAATACGTGTAAGTTGTTGTTGTTGAATGTATTAATGGCAAAACAGGAACTTAGACTAAATAAAAATTAACTAATTCAATACTACATACCTTGCAAAGCTAAGTATTTTATTTAGCTTTGTAAGGAAGGATTTATTAAAGGGTTTGAAAAGGTTCATATTTCGTTAATAATCTGAAGGAAGTAATACTTCCAATTTTTTTCACTAAGAACATAGTTATGCTATGTACTGTGTATACGGATTTAATTTTTAATTGAAAAAATTATTAGCAATGGAAGATCAGAGATTTGATTTAGAAGTAGGCAATCGCCTGTACGACTTTTTTCTCGACATTTTGGCGCTGCAAAAAAACAACTGTGTTCGGGATGAGGAAAATGTGTATGGAAGTATTTGGGAATTTTGGGAAAAAGAACTTTAATAGTTGAATTGAAGCATAAACTATTTATTGAATCGCCATGGAAAGAGAAGGAATGATTAGAGAGATTGAGAAAGTAGATCAAAAGTGGGATGTAATTATTGTAGGAGGTGGTGCTTCCGGTTTAGGTGCAGCAATCGAATCAACTACAAGAGGTTTTAAAACTTTGCTTTTAGAGCAAGGTGATTTCGCAAAAGGAACATCGAGCAGAAGTACCAAATTGGTGCACGGAGGAGTTCGTTATTTAGCACAGGGAAATATCTCACTTGTGTTGGAAGCACTTCGAGAGAGAGGCTTGATGAAGCAAAATGCTCCGCATCTTGTGAAAGATCAATCGTTTATTATTCCAAACTATACCTGGTGGGGAACACCTTACTATACCATTGGTCTTACTTTGTATGATTTAATGGCAGGAAAGTTAAGTTATGGTCGCTCATTACCGTTTTCAAAGAAGCGTACCTTAAAATATATACCAACTTTACAGCAAAAAAATCTTTGTGGTGGTGTTATTTATCACGATGGTCAGTTTGATGACGCACGATTGGCAATTAATTTGTGTCAGACATTTGTAGAGAATGGAGGCGTTGCTTTAAATTACATGAAAGTTGACGGATTAAAGAAAACCAACGATAAAGTAACTGCTGTATTGGCAACCGATTTGGAAACGGGATCGAAATACACTTTAGAAGCAAAAGTGATTTTAAATGCAACTGGTGTATTTGTTGATGAAATTATTAAGATGGATGAGCCAAAAGCTCGTGATATAGTAAAAGTTAGTCAGGGAGTTCATTTGGTATTGGATAAAGAATTTGTGCCAGGAGATCATGCAATAATGATTCCAAAAACATCAGACGGTCGTGTATTGTTTGCAGTGCCTTGGCATGGTAAAGTGGTGGTTGGAACAACAGATGTTTCTAAGGAAACTGCAGAGTTGGAGCCACGAGCTTTGGAGGAAGAAGTAAACTTTATTTTAGAAACAGCAGGCCGATTCCTGGCAAAGGCACCGAAACGATCGGATGTGAAAAGTGTATTTGCCGGATTAAGACCTTTAGCAGCACCTACAGGTGAAGGTAAAAAAACCAAAGAGATTTCGAGAGGACATAAAATTGTAGTTTCCAAATCAGGAATGGTTACTATCACAGGAGGTAAGTGGACTACTTATCGTCAAATGGCCGAAGATGTTATTGATACAGTTACTAAGACAGGGAATTTTCCAGAAAAGAAATCGATTACCCGAAACTTGAAAATACACGGATATAAGAACAATGTAGATTTGAATAATCCAATGTATTTCTATGGTTCTGATGAGGAGAAAATAGTAAATCTTGCTAAAAAAGAAGAAGGCTTAGATCAATTCTTGAGTGAAAAACTGAAGGTGATTAATGCTCAGGTAGTTTGGGGAGCAAGATATGAAATGGCACGAACTGTAGAAGATATTTTATCTAGAAGAACAAGGTGTTTGCTGTTAGATGCAAAAGAAAGTATTGCAATGGCACCTAAAGTTGCAAGCTTATTGGCCAAAGAATTAGGTTACGATAAACAGTGGGAAGAAAATCAAGTGAAAGAATACAAGGAGTTAGCATCTCGATATATATTACAGTAGTTAGTAATTGAAAAAGTGGATTTGTGTTGAGAAACAAGGATAGAGCAGTATTTAAGAATTATAAGTACTACCGTATTTGTTAGTTATAATAATATTAATCAGTTAGTTTTTGGCACAAAATTAACTTAGCACAAATCGACTTACATTTTACACCAGGAAGGTTGGTGGTTAATAAATTGCCAACCTTCCAATCTCTAAAGCATCAAGTGTAAACTTGAATTGAAAGGTTGAGAAAGAAAGAATAGGTTTAGGAAAATATTTTTTTTTACAGGGTGCTCGCAATCGATTACAAATAGTGATTTGTAATTAAAAAAAAAGAATTTTTGTAGTAAAGACCGATAACAGTGCAAGCTTGTTTAGAGGATAAATAATTTAGCACGATAGGTACAATATCTTAATTTATAAGGTGTATTAGGATTCTTATATTTTTTTTGCAAAGGATGCAAACGATATAAATGATTGAAAAATTAAGCAGGGAAATAAAATCAAAACATATATAAAATACAATAACCCAAAATTAGATTTAATATGAATGACAAGTTTATTTTAGCACTAGACCAGGGAACAACAAGTTCCCGTGCGATCGTTTTCAACAAAAAAGGGGAAATGATTAGTACTGCACAAAAAGAGTTTACTCAAATTTTTCCTAAGCCAGGATGGGTAGAACACGATGCAAACGAAATTTGGTTTACTCAGGCAGGTGTTGCTGCAGAAGCTATTTCGCGTGCAGGTGTTGATGGAAAAAGTATTGCAAGTATTGGTATCACAAATCAGAGAGAGACAACTGTTGTTTGGGATCGTGAAACTGGAGAACCGGTTTACAATGCAATCGTTTGGCAGGACAGAAGAACATCGAAATATTGTGACCAATTAAAAGCAGAAGGTCATGCTGATATGATTCAGGATAAAACAGGATTGATTATTGATTCCTACTTCTCAGGAACTAAAGTAAAATGGATTCTGGATAATGTAAAAGGTGCTCGTGAAAAAGCGGAAGCTGGTAAATTAGCATTTGGTACTATTGATAGCTGGTTAATTTGGAAATTGACGAAAGGTGCAGTTCACGTTACTGATGTATCTAACGCAAGTAGAACTCTTCTTTATAATATCAAGAATTTAGAGTGGGATAAAGAAATGTTAGAGCTTTTAACTATTCCTGCCAGTATGTTGCCAGAGGTAAAATCTTCTTCGGAAGTTTATGGATATACAACCTCTACATTATTTGCTCATAAGGTACCTATCGCGGGTATCGCTGGCGATCAGCAAGCTGCAACTTTCGGACAAATGTGTATTGAGCCAGGTTCGGTGAAGAATACTTATGGTACAGGTTGTTTCATGCTTTGTAATACTGGAAATAAGCCGGTAAAATCGAATAATAATTTGTTAACTACTATTGGATGGCAAATTAATGGCGAAACTACTTACTGCTTAGAAGGAAGTATTTTTATGGGGGGTGCAATTGTACAATGGTTGCGCGACGGATTGGGAATTATAAAATCATCAGCCGATGTGGAAGCTTTAGCTACTTCTGTAAATGATAATGGTGGCGTATTTATGGTTCCTGCTCTTACTGGTTTAGGAGCTCCGCATTGGGATCAATATGCAAGAGGAACCATTGTTGGTTTAACCAGAGGTTCAACTGCGGCACACATCGCAAGAGCAGCTTTGGAAGGAATCGCGTTCCAAGTAAGAGACGTATTGAAAGCAATGGAAGCCGATGCTGGAATCGAGATTAGAGAACTTCGTGTTGATGGTGGCGCAGCGATTAACAACTTGTTAATGCAATTCCAGTCGGATGTATTGGATGCTCCGGTATATCGTCCTAAAACTCTTGAAACAACTGCTCTTGGTGCAGCTTATTTAGCTGGTTTAGCTGTTGGATACTGGGATGGTGTAGATGATATCAAGAATCAGTGGCAAATGGATCGCAAATTCGAACCTACAATGGCTAAAGAAGAATCAGCAAGATTACTTTCTGGTTGGGATAAAGCCTTAGGACGTTCTAAAAACTGGGATATTTAAGCTTAATTATTAGAAAATTATTTGAATACTACCAGATAGGGAGGTGATTGATTGAAAAGGAATGAAACTATCTGGTAGATCTATTTTTTGTAAGTAAAATCGTTTAATATTTTTTATTATGTGTGAAATTATTGCAGAATTTTTAGGAACAATGCTACTTATTTTACTTGGTAACGGAGTTGTAGCAAACGTTGTATTAAATAAAACAAAAGGAAATAACGGTGGTTGGATTGTAATCACTATGGGTTGGGGATTAGCAGTTTTTGTTGGAGTAGCTGTTGCAGGCCCAGTGTCTGGTGCACATCTTAATCCTGCTGTAACCATTGGACTAGCTGTTGCTGGTATATTTGCATGGTCGAAAGTAGCTCTTTTTATTATTGCTCAAATACTAGGTGCAGCAATGGGTGCTTTCCTTGTTTGGTTAATGTATCGCGATCATTTTAATGAAACAGAAGATGGTGGAGCTAAACTAGCTTGTTACTCTACAGGACCAGCAATTCGTAACTTTGCAAGTAATGCTATCAGTGAAATTATTGGAACTTTTGTATTGGTTTTTGTCATCTTTTATTTGGTAGGACCATCATTAGCCGGTGAAGGTATTGAACATGCCAAGATTGGCTTGGGAACTTTAGGAGCTTTACCAGTTGCTTTATTGGTGGTAGCTATTGGTCTTTCGCTAGGAGGAACTACAGGTTATGCTATTAACCCTGCCCGAGATTTGGGTCCAAGAATTATGCACGCTATTCTTCCTATGAAGAACAAAGGAACAAGTGATTGGGGATATGCTTTAATTCCTATCATTGCCCCTATTGTAGGAGCAATTTTGGCAGCCGTGTTATTCATGTATTTATCCTCGCAATCGTGTTACCTAATTACCTTATTTAACTAACTACTACATTTAAACTACTAAAGAGATTTAAAGCCACTTGTTTTAAATCTCTTTAGAATCTAATCTTAAATCAGATGAAAAAAATTACATTTAAAATAGCAACGCTATTAGTTCTCGTTATTATAATGGCTTCGAACCTTTCTGTGAACGCACAAGGTAAAGTAACAGTTAGTCCATCGGTAACCACTCGTCACTACTGGAGAGGTATCATGGTAAGTAATACAGCCAACTTCGAAATGGATGCTGTTTATACCAATAATAATTTCACATTTGGAGCTTGGGGTGGATATTCATTCGATAATACTTATTCGGAGTTCGATTTCCACGTAGGATATAAGTTTAGTGATCATTTCAATATTGATATTTGGGATCTGTTTGCTAACCGAGACAGAGCTTCTATTGATGATTACAACTATTTAGATTTAGACAAAAAGACAACTAATCACTTAATTGATGCGAGTTTTAATTTCTATTTTACCGAGCAATTTCCTTTAAGTGTTAGTGTAGCTACTATGTTATATGGTCGCGATTTAGATGCAGACGGTGATCAGAATTATTCTACTTATGTAGAGTTTGGTTACCCAGTGAAAATTGGAGGAGAAACTGTTTCTTTATTTGCAGGTTTGAATCCTTTCGAAAATCAGGTTTACGGAGAGAGTTTTGGTTTCGTAAATATTGGAGCTACTGCTACACGAAAAATCAAAATAAACGATAATTTTTCTTTAAATGCTTGGGCTAAAGTTGGTATTAACCCACAAGCAGAAACAGCAAATCTTATTCTTGGAATAGGATTCTAATAGGCTCTGAATTATATCATAATTTGTTTCTCGATTTAATTCTGGTTTATAAATTAATTAACGATCAACACTAAAATCCCGCCTCTCTGTTTGAAAGGCGGGATTTTTTTATGTGCTACCACACAATTTCTTTAAACTCTACCGTTTCGGAGTTAATATTGGAGCCGTTTGAGGTACTTGCACTTTCAAATTCGTATCCAAATACACCAATCCAGTAGGTGGTGCCGGCATTTAATTGAACGCCATAGGTCCAGTTTTTAGAGTTATCGTTAAACTGATATTTTGTGGTGGTGATACGATCGGAAATGTAAAGAACTTTGCCGTCTTTTTCCGTCATTAATTTTACTACATAAGTATCGGCATTTTCTAATTGGTTCCACGAGATATCAAAAGTATGACCTGCTTTTGTGTAGGTAAAATCGGAAATTACAATAGGCTCGATTCGCGAATCCAATAGTTTATCCTGTATGGTTAAACGTTCCTGTTTTGCAGATGTTAATGTAAATTTATAAATCCCATTTGCGATATTTGTGCTTGTGTAAGTGCTTGGTTCGGGCAATAATCTAAATACACTTTTTCCTTCGAAATAGTCACTCAATTCGTAATTTGGTAGACCTGCCACAGGACTTTCTACCGATACTTCCGATAAATACTCATTTGCCGAAGCATAAAAAATAGGAGAATAATGCGTTTCCTCGCCAACTTTAATGCAACGAACAAACACATCGCCGATGCCATAAAATTCTGGATCTTCAAAATCATTTGTGTCGCAGGCGGAAACTATTGCTAGCAGACTTAAGGCTAGAAGGCTAATTGTAATTTTTTTCATTTTTGTAGGTGATAAATTAATATTTCGGTTGATTTATTTCTCTGATGGTGAAAAATGAAATTGGTTGCTTCTAACTTAAAAATTTTGGATTGTTCGTATCTATTGATCTGAAAAGAGAAGGAAGAGCAACAGTCTATAAAAAAAGCGTAATTTTAACGCAACTTATTGGTAGTTCCTGCAACTATCAGGTGAGTCTATTTTGCGCTAAACCAATAAAAACGTTGGAAAACCATCAATTGAATCAAATAATAAAGGATTGTACTAAAGGAAAATCGAAAGCTCAGGAGTTCCTTTATGTAGAATATGCCCCCAAAATGTTAGGGGTATGCTTGCGCTATTCTAAAGATTCGGCCGAGGCGGAAGATACTTTGCAGGATGGGTTCATTAAAATTTTTCAGCATATAAAATCCTATCAGTTTAAAGGTTCGTTTGAAGGGTGGATGAGGAGAATAATGGTAAATACAGCTCTGGAAAAATTCAGGAAAGCAAAAAAAATACCATTAGTAGAGGAGACAATGGATGCCACCGACGACGATGATGATAACTATTCCGAATCGGAAATTTCTATTGATGTATTACTAAACATGGTACAGGAACTACCGGATCGGTACCGAATGGTTTTTAGTTTGTACGTTTTGGATGGATATCCGCACAACGAAATTGCCGAAGTAATGAACGTTACGGTGGGAACATCGAAATCGAACCTAGCACGGGCCAGGGCAATACTAAAACAAAAAGTAAGAGATTATTTGGGTGTGAAAGAGAATAATTTAAGAGTATGTTAAAGGACAACAAACATATGGATAGTCTTTTTGCCGATGGATTAAAAAATCTGTCTGCGACTCCGAGCCCTAAAGTTTGGGAAGGAATAAATGGACAATTAATGGGCGCAAAGAAAAAGCGACGACTTGTTATTTACTTGTGGACAGGCATTGCCGCAAGTATTTTGCTTTTATTGGCAGTTGGCAACCATTATTTTATGGGACAAGGCAATTACAACATGCAGCTAGAAACGCTTTCGGAAACTAGGTTGCCAATAGAAAACGAATTGGAGGTGGCCACACCATTACCCCTTAACAAAGAGAAGCAAATTGCAGTGGAGAGAAAATTAAATAAAGGGAATGTATCCAGTCAGTTGCCCAACCGTAAGATGGCAACAGCATTGCCCATTCAAGAAGAAGGTTCCACCAGCGAAAGTATTAAAAGTGAGTTGGGTGGTCTGGTAAATACGAATACTTTGGAAGAAGATAAGCCGAGTTTGGGAAAGGAATTTCTTTCGAAAGATAATCATTTAGCCTTTTTAGATCAGGATTTTATGAGTGTTGAAAGCAAGTCGATAGCAGTAGAAAAGCTTTTTAATTTAAACGATAAACTACCTACGCAACTAATTCCCAATACCAGTTTGTTAAGTAAGGAAACAGATTATGCGCTTTTAGCGGATGAAATTCAGATTCAAAAAAATATTGCTGCAATGGAGCTTCTGGGACAGGAAAAAAACAAGGACAATAAATGGTCGCTAATTGGGCAAGTATCGTCGAGCTATTCCTCCTACTCGGGAACTAGTAAGAGCGGAAATTCAGGAACAGGAATTTGGAGTGTGGGAGGAGGAGCGAAAGTAAATTATGCAATGAATGATAAATTGGCCTTACAAACAGGAATTGTGTACAATCGTTTTGGTCAGGATATGAGCACTCACTCGCGTAACGATAGGGTTTTAATGCAAACCGATGCGAATATTGTTCCCGAAGAAGCATTTGCAACTCAAGGGCGGAACTATCCATCGCAAACAGCAGCTGGTCCTATAAAATTGAGTGGGAGAAGTGGTGCTTTTATGGCCTCGCCTTCGGATACTGAGGTGAGAAGTTCGTATTCTTCCGCCAATGATTTAATTCAAAACTTTAAATCGATAGAAATACCTCTTTTAATGCGCTATAATTTAATTCAAAAAAGAGTGGGAATGTTTGTGTCGGGAGGTTTAAGTGCCAACATGATTGTGGGGAATGGAGTTTATGATCAATTGCAGGGGAATAAAAAAATTGGCGAAATTGATGGCATACGTACCACTAATTTTAGTTCGCAGTTTAGTTTTGGCTTGGAATACCGACTGAGCCCGAAGCTGCAAATTGGACTCGAACCATCGGTAAAATATTATCTAAACTCTATTAATACAAGCAGTCAGTACGATTACAAGCCATATTCCATAGGGGTTTTTACAGGCATTCGTTACGATTTTTAAGTGCGGAATTGCCTGTAAATTAGGTAGCTGTATTTTATAAAAATTGGTTTGCAGTTTGTTGTTATTGTTCCAAAGTAGTTGACTCATTTTTTTTATTAATTTCTTCTTTTTGAATTAAACCATTTCCTTTTTATTTAGTCTGAGAGGGAATTGGTGACAAAAAGTGATTGGTTAAATTAACAAATAAAAAAAATGAAACAGAATTTAATAAAATTGAGTGTGTTGGCTTTGGGATTATTGGTTTTTGCTCCAGTGGAAGCACAAGATCAGAAACCTAAAAAGAAGGATGTTTTTGCAAAAATGGATGCGAACTCCGATGGCTTTTTAGATAAGGCAGAATACCTTACCGGAATGAAAGGAAAAAAAGATAAAAATGGAGTAGAGCTCTCGCAAGAAAAATTGGAGAAAATGTTTGCCAAAAAAGATACAAACTCCGATAAAAAGATTGATTTGAGCGAATATACCGCCAAGAAAAAAAAGAAATAGAATAGAAGTAGAAAAAGGTGCAGTTCAGTTTTGACTTGCACCTTTTTTTATTTTTCTTCTCTATATTTTGGTAAGATAGAATCTTATTTATTCCGGAATTTGCTGACTTAAGCAATGTAAGGTTCCAAAACCCCAAATAATATCAATAGCGCTAATGCCGATTACTTCTCTATCGGGAAAGCAATCTGCGATAATCTGCAAAGCAATACGGTCTTTACTATCGTTAAAAGTTGGTACCAAAACACATTTATTCAGAATTAAGAAGTTGGCATAACTTGCCGGGATTCTAATTCCATCGAACTCTAATTTGCCTGGCATTGGCAGTTCCACAACGGTAGGAGCGCTTCCATCTTCTAATCGGGCATTTTTTAGTCTGCTTAGGTTATCCTGTAAAGGCAGGTAGTTAGCATCCTCTTTATTGGTTTCCACCACGGTAATAATGGTATTTGGGTTCACAAAACGGCACAAATCATCAATATGTCCATGCGTATCGTCTCCGCTGATTCCATTTCCCAACCAAATGGTGTTTGTAATGCCCAGGTATTCTTTAAAAACAGCTTCGTAATCGGCCTTGGTAAAACCAGGGTTGCGAACCTGAATTTTAGGGTCGAGCAAACATTCCTCCGATGTTAATAGCGTTCCTTTTCCGTTGGTATCAATTGCACCACCTTCCAAAACAACTGCTTTGCCTTTGTGCATGGCGCGAGCTATCGGAATCTTTAAAAAGGAAGCCAATTTTTCAGGTACAGGTTTGTCTAGTTGAAAATTTTTATATTTTGCCCAGCCATTAAAGTTGAAGTTGATTGCTTCTCTTGTTTTGGTTCCCGTTTTTACAATAATGGGTCCCGAGTCGCGCATCCAACTACGATTGGTTTTATGCAACACATAAGCAACATTGGCTATGTTTACGTGAGCGGTAGCAAGCATATCGCTTACTTTTTGTTCCATTTTTTCGTTTGCCACCACTAACACTACCTGCTCAACGGTTGCAACTTTTTTAATAAATTCGACAAATGCCCATTGTATGGCCTGATATTTTCCGGGCCAATCGTTCCCGTTGTGCGGGAAACAAAGAATAATGCCTTGTTGTTTTTCCCATTCGGCTGGGAATCTTCTGGTTTGTTTGCTCATAGCTAATCGATTGCTCTTTTGGTAATTTCTCCGAATGCATCAATTCTTCGGTCTCTGAAAAATGGCCAGTTTTGGCGAACATTTTCCTGCAAATCCAAATCTACTTCAGCAATTAGTATTTCTTCTTTATCGTGCGAAGCCTGCGCTAGTATTTCACCTTGCGGACCGGCAATAAAGGAGCCTCCCCAAAAAATGATGCCGTTGGTGTCGGGAACGTATTTTTCTAATCCGATACGGTTGGCAGCGGCCACATAAATTCCATTTGCAACAGCATGTCCTTTCATTACATTCATCCAGGCGCCGTGTTGTTTTTCGCCAAATTCTTCCACTTCGTGCGGAGCCCAACCAATTGCAGTAGGGTAGAATAAGATTTCGGCTCCTTTTAGGGCAGTTAATCTTGCCGCTTCGGGATACCACTGATCCCAGCAAATTAGAGTTCCTATTTTCCCTTTGTTAGTAGCGATGCTTTTAAAACCTAAATCGCCAGGGGTAAAGTAGAATTTTTCGTAAAAATGAGGATCATCTGGAATGTGCATTTTTCGGTACAAACCAGCTTCCGACCCATCGGTATCGATAATGTAAGCACTATTGTGATAGATGCCTGGCATTCTTTTTTCAAAAAATGGAACAATAATCACTACTCCCAGCTCTTTTGCTAAGGCACTAAAAGCTGTGAATGAGGTACTGTACAGAGGTTCTGCCAATGCAAAATTATCTACATCTTCGCTTTGACAGAAATAATGACTGCTGTATAGCTCTGGTAATGATATTACTTCTGCTCCTTGTTTTGCAGCTTCTCTTACCCAGCTTAAACATTTTTTAAGGTTGTTTTCTGGTTTGTCATTTAGGTTAAGCTGAATAACCGATACTTTATATTTTCTTTTCATGATCTTTACAATTTCGGCATAAAAATAGTTTTTTTTATAAACCACTGGCAAAAAAGGATGCTAAAAATTGAAATTGAGGATGTAATTTTAGTTTCTGAAAGTGATTAATAAGAAACTGAATCATGAGATAATGAATTTTTAGAGGATCTCGTAATGCAAGTGAAGCGAACTTTTTTATAAACCTAAATTTAAATAAAAAAGAATTGGTGTTTATATGTTAAGTGATTTAATTGTTTCGAGTAATGTATTTTTATTAAAAGGCTTTGAAATGTAATTATCGAAACCCGAGGCGAGTATTTTTTCCTTGTCGTGCGATAATGCATACGCTGTTTGAGCAATTATAGGTATGTTTTTATTAAACTCACGAATTCTTTTGGTTGCTTCGAATCCATCCATTTCAGGCATGTTGATGTCCATTAAAATTAGATCAATATCAGCGTTTTTTTGAGCCAATTCAATTGCATCGGCTCCATTTTTGGCAAATAAGATATCCCTGCAAAGCTCCTTAAGCACAATTGACAGATAGAAAGTAACGTCCTCTTCATCTTCAACGATTAGTATTTTAATTCCTTTTTTCACAGGTTTCTAGTTTTGTAGGTTTTTTGGAACTGAATGTTTTTGTTTTGTTGTACTTACTGGGATAGTGAATTGGAAGTTGGAACCTTTGTCTTTTTCTGATTCTGCCCAAATTTGCCCTCCAAGAGCTTCTACATAAGCTTTGGCTATCGATAAACCGATTCCCGATCCTTCGTACACTTTCGAATTGGCAATATCGGCCTGTTCGAACCGATTAAAAATACGATCGATTTTGTTCGGGGGAATTCCAATACCTTCATCTTTCACCGAAAATTTAATAAACTCGTTTTCTTTACCATCTAGGTATTCATAATTAATTTGTATGTTGCCTTTGTTTGAATATTTAATCGCATTTTTAATTAAGTTGGTGAGAATAGATGCGAATTTTGCTTCGTCTGTTTCAATAAGCATATCCATGTTTTTCGATGGATGAATCAATTCCAACTTTAGTCCTTTTTTTTCCGCTTCGGGTTTAAAAAAATGATACAGATTTTCTACCTGTTTGCTAATGTTTAGTTTTGTTTTCGAGATTTTTATTTGTCCCGCTTCTATCATCGAAATATCAATTAGATCGTTTACCGTATTCAAAAGTCGATCGCCACTCTGCTTTATAATATCGATGAACTCGTCTCTTTCTTCTCCTGATAAATTGGAATCTTGCAGTAGGTCGGTAAATCCTAGAATTCCATTCATAGGAGTTCTAATTTCATGACTCATATTCATTAAAAAAGCGGATTTAAGTCGGTCACTTTCCTCGGCTTTTTCTTTGGCTTGTACTAATTCGTCTTTTATTCTTAAATCATCCGTAATATCTCTGGAAACCTTTATGTAATTCGATAGTATATTTTCATCATTATAAACAGGAGAAATATTTACTTGCTCGATATAAAACTCACCATTCTTTTTTCTGTTTGTCATTTCCCCTTTCCAAACTTTACCTGATTTAATTGTATCCCAAAGATTTTTGTAAACTTCGGGCGCAGTTGTTCCAGATTTGTGGATGCTAGCAGGTTGCCCAATGAGTTCTTGTTGCGTGTATCCAGAGCTATAACAGTAACCTGGGTTTACATAAATTATAATGCCATTAAGATCGGTAACTGCAATGGGAGAAAGGCTTTGATTAATCGCGGAGTTTAGTCGGTGTATTTCCCATTCGGCTTCTTTTCGATGACTAATATCATTTATGATGGAGTATATAAACGATTTTCCGTTTCGGATGATTTCACCGCTAAATACCTCAACATATTTTATTTTTTTATTGGATAGTTTGTGCTTGTACTCTGCGTTGTGTTTTTTATTTTGCCTTGTTTTGCTAATGTCGTTCAGAATTGCAGACTTATTATCAGCACTAATGTCTTTAAGAAATAAGGAGCAAATTTCTTTTTTCGAATAGCCATAAAAATCGCATGCAGATTGGTTTGCGTCTTCTATTTTCGCATTTTTCGCATCAACCAGTATCATTGCCGATGCGTTTTCGTTGAAAAGAGATTCGTATACCAATTTGCTTTCTTCAGCCTGTTCTTTTGCGCTTTTTAACAGTTCAATGTATTCAACTCGCTTGATAAAAACGCCGATGTTGTGAGCAATTATTTCCAATACTTTCAGATCATCTTCGTTGTAGGCATTCAAATTCAAATAGTCTTGAACGGCAATAACACCAATAACTTCTTCTGTTTGTTTGTTAATGATTGGTGCCCCCATCCATGCTGCCGAAGGTTCTTCAATAACTTCTGCATTATTATCAGCATACACTTGCTCTTGATCTTCACCTACTATAATTTTTCCTTTTTGGGTTTCCCGAACCAAATTGGTTAAGCTACCTTCTAGTTTCGAGGTGTAATTCTTGGGATATTCAGCAATGGCGTCAATACAATACGGAAAAGAGTATTCTTGGCTTGAATTATCGTATATGGCAACGTAAAAATTATCAGCGCTTATGAATTTTTTTATTTCTTGATGAATTTTGCCAAGATAATGGGAGAGAGAGTTTTCGGAAAAGGATAATTCTGAAATTTCATATAAAAAGTGTTGAATACTTTCCTGTTTCTTTCTTTCGGTTATGTCTCGCAATATACCCGCGGTTCTAATTTTACTACCAATTTGTAATGGAAATTTATTAATTTCAAAAATATGATTTCCAAATTGTTTAATCTCAACAATTTTTTCCTTGTTTACTAGTGCTTTTTTATCGGTGGAACCAAAATCTTTGCCAAACGGATTTTCCTGAATTTCGTCGTCGCTTTTGTGTTTAATTTCCTTTTCTGTTTGATTAAAAAAATCACAAATGCTTTTATTCACTTTCAGGTATTTCTGATTTTCATCTTTAATGTAAATCATACTTGAAGATGCATCTACAAATGTCTCTAATTGTAATTCACTTTCAGCTTGAAGATCTTGGGCTTTTTTACGGTCTGTAATATCAATAATAAAACCGTCGTAACTTTTTGTGATCCCCTCTTTGTTTTTAATGGCTCGGGAAGTCATTAAAATCCAAATGGCAGTGCCGTCCTTTTTTTTGAATTTTACTTCAATATTTTTTACTTCTGGTTTCGGAGAAACATCATACTTTGCAATTAATCTTTCACGTTCTGCTGTGTCGAAGTAAAAATCGGAAATATTTTTGCCAAGAAGTAGCTCTTTTTGCGTGTAACCAAATAATGAGGCAAATTCTTCATTCGCCATAGTAATTTTACCATCTCGTGCCGATTGGTAGAAACCAACTGGGGCAAAGTTGATGATATTTTGATAATTATTTTGTTGTTGGTTGAACGAATAATCTGCTATTTCATTTTTCAGCTCCATCACTTCAGTCTCTTTTTTCTTTGAAATATTGTCGTTGCAATACACGTATTATTCATCTTTGTTTTGTCGAGGAATAGAATGTTTTGCAGGGCGAAGATAAAATAAAATTGTTTTGTTCTTGATATTTTCATAGGGAAGATGTTACTGTTATAAATCCTAGAATAGAGGTGGATAACATATCATTTAGACATGTTTATTTGCAATTCGAATACATAATAATCAGTTTGGTTTTGTGTTTTATTTTTAATGTTAAATGTTGTTTTTTAATAAAAAGGATGAAAATGTTGCTGTTTATTTTATTTCTATTTTAAAGATAATTAAAGCATATAAATTTGAGAGGTGTGGTTACAAAATGTAAAAGGTGGCGAATAGATTCTCATCCATGTCGCCACCTAACCTGCTAACTAAATGTGTTTTTTTATTATAAAGGTTTATTTCAAATAATTAATAACGGCTTCGTATCTAGTCTGAGCGTGTGTTTTTAGAGTTTCTACAGCTTGGTCGAACTCCGAATCGTAGGAGATGTAAGTATATCCCGATTGTTCGGCATAAGCGTAATCCTTCAACAAATTGTAATAGGTTGAATAAGTTTCGCTCATGTTGGCTGGAATCAATACTTCGTTTACAAATTGTAGCAGATAGTCTTCGTATACTTGTTTGTATTCATCGTCGTTAATTAAGTATCTAATTAATGGCCACGAGCTACTAACTTCGTTTAAGGATAGGCTTAAAGATCCGGATAGTTTGCCATATTGTAATGCTTCGTTATTGTCCCAAGGAATCCAGGTTAATTGACTAGTGCTTGGGTCGTTATATAAATAGTAGTTGTGAGTCATGTTGCCATAAGTATCCCAATTTTGGATTACGGTATTGGCTGCTAACCACTTTAAGAAACCATCTACATTAAAAACACTTTCCAAACTAGTTTTCCAAGCAGCAGTATTACTTGTTCTGTCGCTGCTGTTAATAATGGTGTATAAAGATTTTACATCCGAATAATCTGCTTCCTCTTCGTTGGTTTTCTTTTCCATTTCATCTTTGTCGTAGGTATTGTTTGCGAAAGATGCTGCATCGCCATCGGGTTTGTACAAATTGCCCGATCCATCGGCAAATTGAGTGCTTAGTACAGTATCGTCAACTTCTTCTACTAAAGTATATACGCCATAGTATTTTGAGCCCGAGCCATTGTCAACATACACTACGCAAAAGGTGGTTTTTGCAGCTGCTAATCCAAACTGACGAAATAGATCTGTGGCTACTTTTTCGCGCATCAAAGAAGAATCGTCGAAGTTATTGTTCAGGTTCAATTGTTTAAATCCATAAAAACGTTGGTTTTTTATAGAAGGGTAATCGTCTTCGAACTCATCAAAATCGAGTTTAAAAGAAAGTTTCTTATTGCCCGATTGATAGGCCGATTGTAAGCTGGAGTTTCCTTTGTAGCGAATGCCAACATGATACCATTCTGTATCGTTAAAGTTGAAGGAGCAAGGCACCCAAATTGGATCGAAATCGCTTGTGGAGGTTTGCCCTGGACGGGATGAACTACCTAAGTTAGAGGATATATCTGATTGCATATCCGACCAATCGTCCGAATCAATTTTAATATCGAAACGCAACACTTCATTTTGATTGAAGACAATTGAATAGTCTAAATCGGCATTCTTGCTGTGTGTAGCGTCGGTCCAATCAGGATACGTTTCTGTGTCAACAATAACTTCAGTGTCCTCTTCATCGTCGTTGTTGGTTGTTTCAATAGAATCATCATCGCGACAAGCTAGTGTAATTCCTATTAATAATGCTAGTAAGTAAATGTATTTTAGTTTCATAGTGTTCAATTTTAAAGTTTTAATTTGTAGCCAAGACTAAGAATGTGTCTGTTCTTAAATTCATTGATGAAATAATCGTATTTGTAGCTTGCTTCGATGTAATTTTTCTTGCAAATTTTGTAGTCAAGACCAAGAAAATATCTCATTTTGCTTAAATCGCCGCCACTTACTTCCTGAAATGCTTCCACTCCTGCAAAAGGACTGATTTTACTTTTTTTAATGTTGTATTTTACTTCGGTTTTGTAGCGTAGCAAATTACTATTCGAGTCATCATCCGAGTCGTTGGTGTAGCTAAGCTTTAGCGATGGTTCGAATCGGTGAAATGATTTTTCGTATTTAGCACTGAATGTAAATCGGTTATCGTATTCGGTGCTTTTACTTTCTCTTTTGTTGGCATAATATCGATAGGCAGCACCTAATGAAAATTCCTTGCTTAAATCATAGGAAAGCTTTGTTTCCAATAGGTATTTGTCTAATGCAAAACTGTCGTCGAATCGGAGTTCGGGTGTTACATTCAGTTTTAAATTTTTAAGCAGTTTTGTACTCAAAGTAAAGGATGTTCTGCTTTGAAAATCATTTTCAACCTCCTGAGCTTTTGCCGAACTGGTAAAAACCAGCAGGAATAATAGGAGGTAGGGTATTTTTTTTATTTGTTTTTTCATATGATTATAATTTTAAGTTTTTGCCATATGGAACTTACCATGCTGGAATAATCATCTCCCTGTGTGTAGAAAGCTTTGTACATGGACGTTTCATATGATTATAATTTTAAGTTTTTGTCATATGGAACTTACCATGCCGGAATAATCATCTCCCTGTGTGTAGAAAGCTTTGTACATGGACGTTTCATAGGTAAATTTTTAGCGGTTTACTTCTTATTGTCCGTTTACATTGTAATAAATGGTTATTTCGGCAACATCTTTTAGGAAATCGATTCTTTCAATTTCGTATCTCGAGATATTAATCCCTGTTCTCTCGTGAAAATCCAACAGCATCTCTTCGTGCTTGTTTTGGTGGATGTATTCAATTTTTTCGTAAATAAGTTTGATTGATTTTTCTTGCTTCAGCATCAGTCTTTTTTCAAGAAACCAAAGGCCCGCGATAATCAGCGAGTTGGTTAGCATCAGCTCTGCATAACTTACTTTCTTGTTCGAAAGGGCATTCATTACTGATATTCCGATAATGATGAATAGGTAGGTCATTTCCTTAATGGGAATAGCATCGGTTCGGTAACGAATAATTCCGAAAATAGCGAACAGTCCTAAGGCAAATCCCAATTCAAGTTTTACACTATTTAAAAGGAAACAAAGAAGGAATACAATTACGCCAATAGCCAAGTAGCTGAAATAGAAATCTTTTCGACTGCTATTTTTGGCATACATGCCATGGGTTACCATAAAAATTAAAGCGGTATTAAAAGAAAAACGAACAATAAGTTCTATAAAATCGCCTACGTTAATAATTTTTATTCCTAAAAAACGCAATTCTTCTTCCCAGGCAACAACATCCGTAATAGTTGGAATTGTGTTGGTTATGGTGTCTGAAATTTGGAGTAAATCGAGCATGCTTATTTAAATTAGATGAATACTTGTTTGGGTTACTTTTTGAATAGTTCTTATTTTTTGTTTGAAGGCATTTCGTTTTAATTGTGGGTCGGTAATGCTTCTGCCAATGCAATATTTACTGAAACCATTGGTTTTAATTCTATTTTCTCGAAGTGCCAAGCCTAGTGGTGAGGCATTCGATTTTCCATCCGATTTAATTTCTACAATTACCAGTTTTTCGAGAGAGATCGTTTTATGAGATTTTTCAAATTCAATGTCCAAATCGATAGTACATCTTTCTTTAAAATTCTTATTTACTAAAGTCAAACGTGAAAAACGGTTGATTAAAGAGGGAATTAGTTCGCTTGTGGTAAAGGGAGTGTAAGTGTTTATAAATTGAGCTTCGGTAGTGGTAAAATTATTATTGTGTGCACATGGAATCCTTTTTTTTATGGTTCTGCCTTTGTTGTTTTTGAATTTACTTTCCAAAAAACTGATGCCCGAATTCACGTAGCTTCTTTTCCTGATTTTGAAACGGTTTAATTTTCCATTGTGATGAGCGGCAAACATTCTGTTGTTCTCCGTATCGAAATAGGTAGTTGCATAGGGCAATTTATTTTCTCCTTCAATGTGCAAAAGAAAATAATCATCTTTCACCATCTCAAGTAAGTCGGGTAGGTTGTCGCTGTGAAACCAGAATTTTTGATCGGTTCTGTTCATCAGCTTTACCTGATCCATTTCGCCTAATGTTATACTGTCAAAAGAAGGAGTGTTCATATGCCTTATCGTTAATGATTATGTGTCAAAAATATTACGAATTGGCTTGTTATGGAAAAGGAATCAACCAACGGGCATATTTTATCTACGAATGGAGAATTGGATAAGCTATTGTTTCCAATTCTTTCGAAATGACAATGTTTAATGGTTGATTTCTTTCTGTTTACGGGTAATGTAGTAGGAGGTGAGTGGGTGTTTCGGAAGGAGGAATAAGTAAATATTCTAGTGTGTTTTGTTGCAATTTCGATGCTTTTACCGAGGAAGCATCGATTTATTTAGAAAAAATGGCTGTAATAAGAAGTGGTAGAATGCTTTTTATATCAAGAAATTCTCATCGATAAATTTCTGGAATTTTTCTTTGTATTGATCGCTTACCGGAATGTAAACATCATTAAAGATTATTCGGTTTCGCTCAATAGTAGCTATTTTTTTTAGGTTCACAATGTAGGAGCGATGCACTCGCATAAAAGAGGAAGAAGGTAGTTTTTCTTCGATCTTTTTCATGCTAATTAAGGTCATCAAAGGTTTTGCATTTTCGAGATGAATGCGCACATACTCCCGCATTCCTTCAATATAAAGAATGTTTTCGATTTCGATTCGGATGATTTTGTATTCCGATTTAATGAATAAATGATCGGAGTTTGCTTGCAGATTTTCTGTTTTTGTTGGTGTGCGTTCGAAGTGAGACTGAGCTTTTAAGGCCGATTTTAAAAAGGTAGTATAGTCTAAAGGCTTTAAAATATAATCAAGTGCGTCCACCTTAAATCCGTCGAGTGCATATTCGCTGTAGGCGGTTGTAAATATGATTTTTGGCCCGTTTGTTAGCGATTTAGCCATATCCATTCCATTTAAATCGGGCATATGAATGTCCAAAAATATCAGGTCAACTTCATTTTTAGCTATAAACTGTAAGGCATCCATGGCATTGTCGAAACCCGACAATAAATTTAGAAAAGCAGTTTTCTCGATGTAATTCGAGATTTGTTTTAGTGCTAATGGTTCATCGTCTATGGCTATGCAGTTAATCATCTTGTAAAGGTATTATAAGTTTTACCTGATATTCATTTTCACTTTCGATAATTTCGAAGCTTTCTTCTCCTTTAAATAGAATATTTAGCTGCTTTTGCAGATTTACCAAACCAAGTCCAGTACCTTTTTCGGTATTCGATTTGCTTGATATGCTATTTTTAATTTCGAAAGATAATTGTTCTTGATCTTGTTTTGCGTGAATTGAAATATACGAATCTTGAGAATAACTAACTCCATATTTAAAAGCATTTTCTACTAATGAGATAAAGAGAAGGGAGGGAATCTTACGATGTTTTTCCTTGATGTCAAGATTGATGTCAATTTTAACTTTATCTGTATATCTAATTCGCATCAAATCAATATAGGAGTTCAAGAATTCAAATTCGGCCTTAATTGTAGCTGTTCCCTGTTGCGATTCATTAAGCAGGTACCGCATGAGTTTCGATAGTTCAATTACCGATTTTTGAGCTTGTACCTGATCCATTTCTATTAATGCATGAATATTATTTAGGGTATTCATAAAAAAATGAGGACTAATTTGGGTTCTCAAAAAAGAGAGTTCTGTTTCCAAATGAATTTTTTCTTTCTCTTCGCGTTGCAATTCCTCTTTTTGTCGGCGAATTCCTAGTTTTATTGCATTATTAAAGCCAACAACCAAAAAGGAAATAATCATGTTCTCGAAAATGAGGTAGCTAAAAGGTTTATCTGCTCCCATTTGTGGATGCCTGCCAAAGGGTGGCGGTTCGGGAAACGCACCCATCGAATCAGGAGATATTGGTCTTCCAGGGTGCATTGGATTTCCTTCTAGTCCTGGCCCGAGTTTTTGAAATAGAAAATCGTGTGCTATTTGGGGTAAATTGTTAAAAATAGAAAACAAAATAACGATTGCTAATATTGAGATTGAATAGCCGATTAGCTTTTGCTTAAAAAGTAGTTTGGGAGCCAATAGGCTGTTGTTGATAATAAATATCAGTAAAAAAGGTAGGATACGCATCCATTCCAGAAAAACTCTGTTCCAATTGAATTCATCTCCACCTTTTAGTGTGAAAACAGGCAGGGATAAAACCATTAACCATAGCAATGCATAGATTAGATTTTCGCCTTTTTTTTGTGTAAGGATCATGTTGTTAAATAAATTGTTTCTGTAAAAATGTCCAAATAATTCTTTTTAGTGTGTAGGAAAGATGTTGTTTTCCGGTTATTGTATGCTTGTAAAACGGGACAAAAGAAGGAAAGAATAGCAGCTACTCTAATTTGATGGATGCATTGTTACAGGAGTAAGAGTAGTCTTCTTTCCCTATTGCTAGAATAAGGAAAGACAGACTACAAAGCTTCATTTTATGGAGTTACTTCCTGATAAAAATGGAATGGTAACTATTTAAATTTGATGGAATAGATTCTCGTTTGGCCAGCTGTTAAAAGCTTGCTTTTCGAATTGCATATTTCCTTCTTCATCTTTAAATATATTGATCCAGGCTTGCCAGTTTTCATTATCTAATTCCGGATAATCTAATCGATAGTGACTACATCTACTTTCTTTTCGAAGAATAGATGCTTTCAATTTCATTTCGGCAGTAGCAATCATATTTTTTGTTTCGTGCACCAAACGTAATTCATGCAAGTCGGCCGCCCGTAGCATTGGAGCGTGATGATCGCGTAACTCTTCGACATAAGCAAGTGCGGCTTTTAGCATGCTCTCTTTTTTTACATACAAAACAAAGTTTGGTATCATAATTCCTTGTAGTGTTTGAGTTACCCATGCCGGACTGTAACCAGCTTCCCGATGCAAAGGTGCCAACATTTCCTCTTGTAATGCCTTTATTTTAGCTTTTGAAATTACAGGAGTGTTCGCACTTTCAGAATATACTGCAGCTGCTTCGCCTGCAATTGCTCCTTGTACTGCAGATCCGGCCAACGATGAGCCGATTTGTGTGTAAATTGCTCCAGCCATGTAAGAGCCTAGTGCATCACCAGCGGCATATAAGCCCGGAATGGTTGATTCGCATTTGTCATTAATAGGAACCAGTCCTTCCGATTTATGAATGGACATGCCTGCAGAGGATCCTCCAACAGAAGTACCACCCATTCCCGGAGGTGCGTCGCCCTCACCAGGTTTTCCTCCTTTTTCTGGTCTTTCACCTCTTGGTGGTTTTTTTCCATCTTCAGGGCCATCTTTAGGTTTATCGCTACTCATGCGATTGAATTCGGCAGGAATGTAGGGTCCACCAGAAATTGGATTACTTTCACCAGCACCCGGAGGTCCCATTTGTACGGGATTCCCATTGGTATAGGCCATGTAGTTTAAGTCAACGCCTAAATCGTGATGAACTTCGATGCCATTCACCGAAGGTTTTCTCTCAAACATTCCGTGCCATCCGTCGTAACAAGCGGCGGCATTTGTTGCTTGTCCGGGATGACCATCGTTCCACTCTTTACCTGTAACTTTGGCGCCGATATTGTAGGCCATTATTGTGCCATCGTGAGTTAAATCACAGATTGGAAATCCATTCGGTTTAAAACCTCCGGCTCCGGTGCATAGAATAACACTCTTTGCCTTAAAAATATACACCTTTTCTTCGTCCAGACTAAAGCCTGCGGCTCCGGCAATTTTCCCGTTTTCTTTAATTAAATTCGTAATTACAATTCGTTCCAAAAGAGGAATGTTTCGTTCATTTATTGGTTTGCTAAACGATTTGTTGTAAAGAGCAGAGTCGAAAAATCCCCAATCTTTAAGCTCATTAACTCTGGCTAACGAATGTTCTGCCATTTGTTTGGTGTACACCGAATTGTTACTGCCTAAAGCCGAACGGGAAACTGTGGCTGTAAATTCATCTAAGGTCATTGCAGCTGTACTTGGATCGTAAGCAAAAATTCCTTTGGCGAAAGGGGTTTGTCCCGATGAACCTAATCTGCCTTTCGAAACCATTAGTGCTTTTGCTCCTGCGTCGTGAGCTTTTACTGCAGCGAATAGTCCAGCCATTCCACCACCAATTACCAATACATCGGTTTCTTTTTCGAGATATTCCAGACTTTCAGGATCGATTTTTATTTTATTTGCGGCCCAGCCAGGTATTCCCATCGAGGCAAGGGTTGCCATGCCGATTGCTCCGCCTGCTAGTCCCATAAATTTTCGACGGCTCATTTCATTTTTAGTATTCACGTTCGTCATTTTGTACCTCCTGATGATTTTAAGATGTAGGTTCTTAGCAATAAGAAAATTCCAATCCCCGAAAGGGTAACGAAATAGGATATCATAGCTGTGTTTGTATGTCTTCCCAAATCAATTACATGAATTGTGGCTATAGCGATAAATACGATAGAAAGAATTCCATGAAATACTCTCCATGTTTTGTAGCTCATTTTTAGTTGGTTTCTAAAAATAGAGGTGAGGCCTAAGATTAATAGCAAGCAATAGGCTATAATTCCGAGTACTACTCCAATGCTGTTTGTGGTAGTAATAATGGTGATAAAAGCATCTGTTGGCTCCACTCCCGATTCAAAATATCGAGGTAAAACGAGCAAAAAGGGATGAAGTAATAGAACGGACACGAAAATGTATCCGATGTATTTATGATACTTGATTATTGTGCTCATTTTATGTCCGGTTAGGACTTTTTTGTTGCTTCGGGCTAAAAAGAATTGTCCTAGCATTAAACTAAATGCTACCAATGTTAAAACAGACAGTATTTCTTTAAGGGAACTTCTTCGAGGAAAATCTCCCAAAGCCCAGAATAGTATTGGTAAGCCGATAAATACGATGCTTGCCACTATGATATTATATCTTCTAATTCGTTTTTCCATAATTACCCCCATGAAACAATTACTGGTATCGATTTTTCTGGTGTAATGCTTATAGCATCTACCGGACAATACATTCTACATAAATGACAGATTTGACAGTCTGCCGGATATTTTATAATCGCTTTTTTTGTTTTCGGATCCAGACGAATTACATCTGTAGGGCAGGTCTGCACGCAGATTCCGCAACCTATACATCCGTTAATGTTTTCTATAGCCATCGCCTTAGTTTTAGTTGATGTTTTTCTTTTGTATAAGTAAAGTAACTGAATATTCTGTAAGAAGGAAATTCGAATCAACGAATTAGCTAATTTTATCAACGAAAATGGCAAAACGATTTACAGACAGAAAGTGAGGAAAAAAAATACCAGAACACCCACATGGGGTAGTTCTGGTAAATAGCACACTACTACTATTCTTTTTTAACGTCTTTGTTGCGGACCACCTTGTTTGGGTTGGTTCTCTTTCAAATAAGTTTCGTACTTTTTTTGTTGTTCGGTAGTTAAAACTGCTTTTACCTCTTTTTCAAATTTCGATTGAAGAGCTTCCATCTCTTTTCTGGATGGTCTTGATGATTCCATTTTATTGGATACCTCCTTAAAATGGGCTGTGTATAGGTCAAATACTTCTTTGCTTTGTACATCAGTCAGCTCCAATGTGTTGGATAAGTCGGTTACTGTTTTCTTAATTTCTGTGCTGGTAGGAATTGGAGGAGGTCCTTGTTGTGCATGAAGCATATTAGCTCCTAAAAAACTCATTGCGACTATTAGCCCTACGCTAGCAAATCTTTTTATTTTCGATTTCATAAGTTGATGATATTAAATTGTTTTCGTTTTATTAATTGAATGCTAAGGAATGAGATTTTGTTTTTAATTTAAAAAGTAATCAATGAACTGGCTGTTTTTATCAACCAATGCGAGGATTGAATCAATTGGTATTCTTTTGGGATAGTGGAAGAAAGAGAAGAAGGCCGTTTCAATAAAATTAATGAAACGGCCTTCTTTCCTGTAATTGTTTTAATTTTTTAAGAGAATTCTAACCAAGAACTTCCATCTTCATATTCATCAACACTAGAAATTTTACTGTAGTTATTATAGGAATAAATTACGTTACTAATATCTTGCTGAAGAGAAGCTAAACAGTTTTCGATTAAATCTTTTCGGAACCCTTTTTCTCCCAGATCGATTACAAAGCCTGCAGTTACAACTTTTGAGATAGCTTTTCCTAAGTCAACTAATCTACGTTGTGGTAAATCTGTGTTTAACGAGAAATTGGTTTGTTTCTTAAAGTATTCCGATGCTTTACTTGTAATATCGAAGTTTTTTAGAAATTGAAACAAGTTTAATTCCTTTTTCTTCTTCATTAACTTTAGCACCATTTCGGAAATTTGGGTGTAGAGCATTTCGTTTGCACCTTCGAAAATTTGAAATGGACGACTATCTACAATTCCTCTACCTCCAATATGACTTAATCGATATCCTTTAGCACCAGATAGTTGAACAAGTGTTTGAGCAGCCTCTTGCATTAAGTCAGTTACAATAGTTTTAACACTATTGGCCTCAATTCCATCTGATGAAAGGTCGTTATCGATGCTGCTTTTTGTACTGCTTCGGGAACAAAATGCCGAGCAAATAGTAAAGGCACTCTGAATTTTAGAAATTTGAAATTGAACCTGATCGTAGGAGATTAAACTCTTTCCTGCAACAATTCTATTTTTACATTGATCCAAAGCTTCATCCATCATTCTCTTAATAAAACCTAGTCCCATTCCGGGAAATTGCATTCTGCTACGATGTAAAATATCCAGCATCATTTTAATTCCTGTTGTTTCGGGTTGGAGTTTGTATTGTTTTGGAATTTGTAAATCTAATTTGTTTTTTCCGTAAGGAATCATGTATAAACCCAGATTATCGTAGTATTCTTCCACAACAACCTTTTGGTTTTCTTGAGTTACATCACAAATAAAAAAGTCAATATCTCTTCCCAATTGCCCATCTTGCTTTTGCTGACGTGAGGTAATTAACCAGTAATCGGCTAAACCAGTAAGACCTTGCCAATGCTTGGTTCCTTTAATATGAAATTTGTCATTTTCTTCGGTATAGGCAGTTTGCATGTTTAAAGCTCCACTTCCATATTCAGGTTCGGTAATCATTAAACCGCCCATGTTTTGCTTGTTTAAAAAGCGTTGGAAAATGTCCTTTTTTACAATTTCGTTGGCATATTTGGCAACGGGTTCAAGAAAAAGACCGATGTTAATTCCAAAGGTAAGCGATAAGGGAAGAGATTCGTAGGCTGCCGAAGCCAAAACCCCCAAACATTCTTTTACTTTAATACCGCGACCGCCATAACTTTCAGGTATTGCTACCGATAAAGGATTTCCAGACATAACTTCTCTCATAACCAAAGGAGGTAAACCACGTTGCGAACTAAATTGGTTAATGTCGTCGCGTTCGTGAAATGCATCTTTAAGTGTTTTTTCGAAAGCCTTTATGTATTCAGAAAAATTTGTACTCATATTTTATTGCTCTGGTTAATTTATTTTACTCTTAATAAAGAGTAAGTTATTTCGTTTATTAGCACGGTTTTGTTGCCGTAATCGTATTCTTTTTATTCTAATTCGGATTTAGACGTAATAAAAATAAACTAAATAAATGGATTTAAAGACTTCCTACTCTTTTAAATTGATTTTACAAGGGCAGATATCCTACAGTGGAAGTGCTTGATTTTCATTTGGATAAATTGATAATTGTAGATGGATGAGGGATATTTTTCAGTAATGTGATTTTTTTCTTGTGTTCTAGTATCTCTAATATACAATCACTTAGGGTTTTATTGTTTGAGAAAAGTGGATGAGACTATTATTTGACAAATAAGGGAAAGTTTTTTTTGTGATTTTGATTAAGTAAAGCAGATGGAGTTTTATTTTTTTTGTGAAGGTGGAGGAATTATTTCTTGTTATTGTTGGAGAAACTTGCGATTGGAAAAGCATCGGAAGTAAATAAATATGATTTTCGAATTACAATTATGAATTCGCGAAGCATTTCTACTAATACAATAGCTACATTTGCGCTTCGAAAATACAAGTTCACTCAACAATTAACAGATAGGTTTATAGGGAAGGTGTTGTTATTTTACAAGTGTGGATAAAAACGCCTTTTTTCAATGATTCAGATGTGGTCGCATTTGCAGCGATGTTTCATCAGGCATTGTACACCAGCCTTGTTCAAAACAATAAACCTATGAAAATTGAATTAGACCTTAAAAAAATAGGACAAATAGCGAAACAAAAAAGTGCGGAAAATATCTCGTTTCAGACTTATTTAAAAGGGCAGAATGCCATAAGAATTGATGAGATTGTTCATCGTCTTTATAAAGAGTTTACCATCAAAATTAGTTGTGTTGATTGCGGTAACTGTTGTCAGAATCTACGTCCTATTGCAAGCTATAAAGAACTAAGTAAGTTTGTTGAAGATAAAGATATTGAGGCGTTTATGTATTTGGAGAGTATCTCTTGCAAATTTCATAAGGACAAGAAATGTACCGATTACTCCAATAGACCGGAAGAATGCAGATCCTATCCTAATTTGGACGAAGATCAGTTTATTACAAAAACATATGGAGCACTTCGAAACTATGAAATTTGTCCGATTGTTTTCAATGTTTTTGAAGCTTTAAAAGTAGAATTAGATTGGGATTATCAGCTTCGAATGAACACAAAAAAATAAATAGTTGTTTTGTTTAGAGTATTGTCTAAATAATTTAAAGATCTAATTTGTAGTTTACTAATTGCTTAGGTTTTACAAATAATTTTATTGCAATAATAGCACAAGCGTAGGCATCGTCTAAGGCTTCATGATGATTACGCATTTCGTAACCACAATGTTTTGATACGGTATGCAATTGATGGTTGGGAAGATCGGGGAAGTGTTTTCTAGAAGCTTTTAAAGTACAATGAAACTTGTAATTAGGATAATCCATTTGATAGGTACGAAAAACGTTTTTCAAGCAAGTTTCATCAAAACTACTATTATGAGCAATAAGGGGTAATCCCTTTATAAGTGGTTCAATATCTTTCCAAATGGCCGGAAAAATTAAAGCATTATCGGTATTACTTGCAGTAATTCCATGGCATTTTGTATTCCAATAGTTGTAGTAATTTGGTTCGGGTTGAATTAAACGATAAAATTGATCGGTAATTTCTCCATTTTTTACCACAACTACACCAACAGCACATACACTGCTGGCATTTTTATTAGCGGTTTCAAAATCGATGGTTGCAAAATCTCTCATAAGTACTTTTTTCTATTTCATGATTCAAGTATAAAAATAAAGGAGATGGATAAAAAAAGAAAATGGTTGATTTTACCATGCTAGTATGAAGGAACATTTATTGGATATCAATCTTGTCCTAAATGATTTTAACAATTGGGCTTCCGCCCAAACCCGACTTCATTTTTTTTGCTTGATCCAAAAAACGAAGCAAAAAAAATCAAGGCTACTTATTAAATATCTTTCTTATTTGCCTCAGACTTAAGTGCGTCCGGGTGATTTTCTCCCGAAAATGAATTTTGTTGTATTTGTAAAAACAAATACTTACAAATTCTATATCGGGATCAACTTCCCGGTCTTTCTAAAGCCTTCGTTAAACAAAAAATAGTTAATAAAATGCCAATTCCTAAGGTGCTGACAAAAACAACCCGATCATTCTAATACAAGCATTAAACATCACTATATTAATGATTTATACGGACATAGTAAAAACGTTTAGGACGCTATTGATTGGATATTAAAAAAAGCTAGCATTCGCTAGCTTTATAATTATTGTAGTTAATTCAGAAGATTAGTTTTATAGTAAAACTAATCTTTAGCTCTCATCATCTCCATCATTGGACGTTGTTTTTCTTGCTCCTCTTTGGTTAAATCGAAAAAACATTGAACTCCATTAGGATTAAAACAGCCGTTACATGCAATACATGTTGCTTTACTGCGATCGCCATTCATCCATCTTTTAATCAACTTGGGTTCTCGAACTAAAGCGCGTCCGATTGAGACGGCATCAATTTTTGTCTCTGCCAAAGCAGATTCTACCACATCGATCTCTCTAAAACCACCAACTGCAATTACAGAAGCATCTACCTTTTCTGTTAATCTTTTAGCTTCCTCTAGATGAAAAGCTGCGTGCTTTTTAGATCTTAAGGGAGAATAAGTTCCTGTCATTGAACCACCACTTACTTCGATGGCATCTATTCCTTTTTTAGAAATTGCTACACCAACAGCTAGAAAATCTTCTACTGTTATTCCTTTATTTTCCGGAAGGAAGTCCGAGCAGGTTAATTTAATCCAAAGAGGATAGTCTTTACCACATCTGCTTTTGATTTCCTCAATAACCTCCGTAAGAAATCGAATTCTGTTCTCAAAATCTCCACCATATTCATCCGTACGGGTGTTATAGGTAGGATCCAGGAATTTGTCGAATACATATCCGTGCGCACCATGAAGTTGAACGCCATCGAAACCTGCTTCCTTGGCAACAAAGGCAGCCTGTCCAAATTCTTTAACCAGCAAGCTAATTTGCTCTTTCGTTAAGGCCGTAGCTGTTAATCCCGATACAGGATCAACATATTCCGAAGGTCCGTAAACTGGAGCTTCCGGATTAAAAAACAATTGGGCTGCGGCGTAATAGATTTGAGCAACAATCTTTGTTCCATACTGATGAACCGAATCGGTCAACTTCTTTAATTCAGCAATATGACCACTCTTCATATCTGTAATCTGACCTGGATAATGGTCTAAGTTTGAAAAAGCAGACGCACCCGTTATAATTAATCCAACTTCTCCTTCACATAGGTCTTCGTACATTTTAAACATACGGGGACTTGGTTTTCCATCAATAGGCATGATTTCCTGTGTAGCAGATCGAAAAATTCTGTTTTTTACTTCAATGCCTCCAACAACTGCTGGTTCAAATGCTAATTCTTTATTCATTTTTATTATTTTCTAGATTGTTTTTATTTTTTTCTTATCTGTTAAAGTACCAGCATACAAATTGCTTATCCCTGACTACCCCAACCCTAAAGGGAGCAGGGACAAGCAATTCTTGCCCTTTAGGCTTAGGACAAACGAATTTACTTTCAGGACTAAATCTCATATGTAGTATTTTAATGAATAATTACTCTACTTGCTTTAAAATTCTTCGAATGGATACCACAAAACTCTCCGGACTATCTTCCTGAGTAAAATGGTTGGCATCAGGCAGTAATTTTACTGGTGCATGAGGGTAAATCGATTTCCATTTTTCAATCACATCAGGCGCACCCACAGTAAAATCCAACTGACCAAAAATAAACTCAACAGGCTTATCGGATAGGCTAGGCAAACGAGATTCCAGTTCTCCTAACCAATCAGAAGCTATGGTAATTTGCTGTGGGAAGACAATGGTCCCTAATCTTGATTCTTTAGTTGGGAATGCCATTTTGTAAGCTTCAGTTATTGCTTTGTTCTCTTGCATCTCAATTGGAAGTGCATCTTTCATTAAATTGGTGGCAAAATAGTTTTGATTCATCACCAATCTTTCCGCCATTGGTGTTCTCATTACATAAGAGAAGTTCTTTATGCCTCCATCAACTTTCCAGGCCCAAGTATTACTGATTACGGTTCCCAATACATGATCGGCATTATTAGTCGCAACAGTTAAGCCTATCGGTCCACCCCAATCCTGAACCACAATAATAAATTTATCAAGCTTTAAATGCTCCATAATCAAGGCATTTACCCATTCGGCATGCTCTTGTGGTGTGAAATTGAAATTATCGGGTGTATCAGAAAAACCAAAACCCGGTAAATCGTAAGCAATCAATCTGCACTCTCCCGAAAGTTCCTTAATAATGTTTCGATAAAGGAAAGACCAATCCGGATTTCCATGGCACAATACAACAGGAATTCCTTCTCCCTCATCGATATAATGCATAGATGTTCCATTGCGTTCGAACCAATTACTCTTAAATGGATACTCTTTTTTATCCACAATAAAAGGGCGTTGTTTGGTGTTTGTTGAGTCCACATTGTAAATTACCGGATCTGCAATTTGAACATACTCCTCGTTTGGTGTTAGCGCCACAAAGGCTATCGTTGGAATAATCACAAGGCCTGCAAGGATTAATCCGATTACGTTTCTCTTTTTCATCTTGTCTGTTAATTCGTGTTTTTAATACGTCTTCTATTTATTAGACTATAGGAAGATACGAAGTGTGACAAGTAGAATAAAAAAAATAATGGCTGAATGGAAAGTTGTTTCGGTAATTTACCCGTAGCATGTTCTGCAGATTGATTCTGTAAGGCTCAAAATAGCTATATTTGCTGGCATCTGTAAAAAGAGAAAATAATTAGTACCATCCAAAATGATTAAAATGACGACTTGGCAAAACATAGCATCTCGGTATAAAGAAGGAACAATACAAACTGGCAGGATTATAAAAATGCTGGAATATGCTTGTTCTATTGAAATGGAGGAAGGTATTTCGGGATTATTGCATCTTAAGGATATGGCCTGGATCACGAGCAACTTAAAGCCCTGCGACTTTGTTAATCATGAGGATACAATTGAGGTTATGATCTTGGAAGTAAACGAAGAGAAGAAGTTCATAAGCCTAGGTTTGAAACAATGTAAAGACAATCCCTGGAAAGGAATTTCGACTCGTTATCCGGAAGGGAAACGGGTAAAAGGCTCGGTAACTAAGATAGTCGATTATGGCTGTATTGTACTTCTTGAGAAAGATATAGAGGGATTGGTTTTGGTTTCGGATATGCATTGGACGGATCGAAATATACATCCTTCCCGTATCGTGAATATAGGAGATACAATAGAGGTAATGGTATTGGATGTTCAGGAAGAAAGATACAGAATGACGCTGGGCATAAAGCAATGCCAACCAAACCCCTGGGAGCAATTTGCAAAAAAGTATCAGGTAAACGATCGCATTACCGGAATCGTTGATTCATTTACCCATTTTGGTATTTTTCTAAAACTTGAAGGTGATCTTTCAGTGCTTGTTCACACATCAGATTTGCCTGAGGAATCGGAGCAACTAGCAAAGGGAGATCCACTTAAAGTAAGAGTTATAAGCATCGATATAGAAAGAGAACGGATTGCTTTGAAGGCAAACTAAAGAATGACATTTAAAAAGTAGCCTTGTAATTGATAAACAAATAATGTCGAGTTTGGACTTTCCTCCCAAACCCGACATCATTTAGTACAAGATTTTTCACCTCTTGAAAAAAAGTATTAGCTTCCTATTCGTGCATAAACCTCAGCTCTTATTTCAAAGAAAGATTAAAAACAACTAATTCGGGTCTGTTTCCTGTTCGTACTGGCGGTCCCCATGTTCCATAACCCGATGAAGTATAAAACCAAGTATTTGCTTTTTTCATCAAGCCAAAATCATTTTCGTAGACCCAATTCGTTATAAAAGAAAGTGGCCACAATTGTCCTTTGTGTGTGTGACCGGACATCATTAAATCCACACCATTTTTCGAAGCTGTATCATATTCAACGGGTTGATGATCGACAAGCAATAAAGGTAGATTGGACGCACTAGTGTTCATTATTTCATCAATGCTCTTCCTAGCCTTTTCAGTAAATTGACTTTTATCTCTATCGTCACGACCTAAAATTTGTACGATTCCATCGATATCTAGTATTGTATCTCGAATATAGGTAACGCTATGTTTGGTAAAATAATCGATGGTAACATCAGGCTTTCCCATAAATTCATGGTTTCCGGTCACTGCGTATACTCCAAGTGGCGCATTTATTTTCTCGATATAAGTACCCATATCGTATTTCATTACAGGACTTGGATTGTGGTCTACTAAATCACCACCAAACAGAACGATGTCTGGCTTTTGAGCATTTATTTGTCGCACTAGTTTTTGAGCATGATTCCTGCCTAACATCACTCCTAAATGAACATCAGTTGCCAGTATTACTTTTAGAGAATCACGTTTAGAATCCTTTTTACTAATTTCTAAATTGATTTCTTTTACAATTGGGTTGTGTGCATTTATAAAACCTCCGATTGTGATTGTTGTAGTTAGTATAAGTCCATAAATAAAGAGCATTTTTCCCGATAGAATTCCTGAAGTAAGTGAAGTGGGAATAAAGTGAAAATAATGTTGAAATACCCTTACAAAATCTACAAACAGAACAAATAAAAGCATATATAAAAAGAAGGCTAAGCCAACCGAACCCGTTCTACTTATAATGGTAGCCATTACGCCTGGCTCGCCACGTTCCAATATTTGACCTACAAAAAATGTGGCTATTAAAAGCCAAAATATCCAGCTAAAAACGGATAGCATACTATTCCCCGCCAGCGCTTGAGCACCTCTGCTGTGTATGTACCAGGCAACAGTTCCAAAGACTACCATTACAATAGCCATAAAAATTATCATCATCGATTGTTTCATCTGTTTAAAATTAGAATCAAGTTATAAGAATCAAGACGGAAAGTATGTTTGTTTTACAATTACTTGAACCAGTTATACTAATAAACTTAAATTATTTGTGTGTGTGTGTGTGTGTGTGTGTGTGTGTGTGTTAAGCCCCTGCAGTCATTCTTATGTTATTGATTCAAAAAAAATCTGAGTATTCAAGAACTCACTCATTCTTCACTCATTCTTTTGTTTGAATTTTAAATGATGAAGATTCATTTTATATTTTGCCGAAAATAAAAAAACTTCTCAGTTTTGAGAAGCTTAATTGTACTATTTTTTAATGCTAATTCACTCTTCGATACTCGGCAGGAGTCATGCCTGTACGTTTCTTAAAAATTTTACTGAAATGCTGTGGATATTCAAAACCCAATCCGTAGCCAATTTGGCTGGCAGGTTCTGATGAATTCAAAAGCTGTGTTTTTGCTTTGTCAATCACATAAAAATGAATGTGTTCCATGGCATTGCGCCCAGTTTCTTTTTTCAGCAAATCGCTAAGATAGTTGGAAGACATATTCAACTCGGCGCCACAATAGCTTACCGTAGGGATTCCACTTTCAAGTTGCTTGTTTGAAGCATAATAATCCTTTAACAATTGCTCAAAACGACTCACCACATCTTGGTTAAGATTGCTTCGGGTATAAAACTGACGATCGTAAAATCGGGTACTGTAATCAAGTATCAATTCAATATTTGAAACAATTAATTTTTGACTGTGCTTATCGATATTCTGACTGTATTCCTTTTTTATTTTCTCAGATATTAATGAAATTTCATTCTTCTCTTCATCCGATAAATGAAGTGCCTCATGCGATTCATAAGAAAAGAAAGAATAATTATCGATGTGTTTTCCCAATTCTGATTTCCGAATTAAATCGGGATGAAACAGTAACATCCAACCTCCTTTTGCTGTGTTTTTATCCCAGTGAGGCATGGTAAATACCTGCCCAGGTTTAATGAATACCAAGGTTCCTTCCTGAAAATCGTAGGTATTTCTTCCATAAGCAAAGGAACCATCGGAATCGGGTTTTAAAATTACCTGATACATATCGGCAACAATAGTTTTGCCACTAAAACGATCATCCATTGTTACCCCATGCGGTATGATAGTTACCAAAGGATGTTTTGGTTTTTCTGTGTGTAAAAAATCACAGACCTGGCTTATGGTTTCTAATCTATATATATCTTTCATTTCAAAAAATTAATCGTTTGGCAGGTTTCCAATTCACACGTTTATAAAGATACTAATTACTTCTTTAGTGAGAAGAAATTGCTTCTTGCCAACAATTACTCAAGGATATCTTTATACCAATCTACAATACCTTCCCCTATTTCATGAGGATGTGATTCTTGCAGGTAATGCTTTCCTTCACCCAAATCTATAGAAGTAATATTTTTCCATGTTTCTCGTATATTTTGTGCTAATTCCGGAACAATAATTAAACCTGAATTGGCATAAAACATTAATTTCGGAATAGCTGAAGTTTTATGATATTCATTATAGGAATTAACAATATCTGTAGTGAATTTAGGAATGCCATCGAAAGAAATCTGATTCGGCCAAGCCAATAATGGTTTTCGGTGCTTTTCTTCCAAATAAGGTGCTCTATAATTGTTCATTTCTTCCTCGGTCAATTCTCTGCCTGCACCCATTGGTAACATCGCTTCAATAAAGAAGTTGTTTTTTACAATCATCTCATAACCTTCTTTAGGGTCACGAAACTTTTGAAATACACCTGCAACTTCTTCACTCATATCTTTCCAATAGGAAACCTGGACAATTGCTTCGAAAAATACAATTCCTTTAATGTTTTCCCTATGTTTATTCGCATAATTGAAACCTAAACCCGAACCCCAGTCTTGAATAACAAGAATAATATCTTTTAAGGCTAATTTTTCAATAAGCGCATCTAAATATTCGATATGATCCTTAAAAGTATAATCAATATCTGGTTTATCTGATTTTCCCATTCCAATAAGATCAGGAGCAACTACCCGACCTAAAGGGCTTAAATGAGGAATAATATTACGCCACAAATAACTTGATGTAGGATTACCATGCAGGAGTAAAAAGGTGTGTTTTGAATTTTTATCCCCTTCATCTATATAGTGCATTTTAGAGTTTAATATTTCCTGAAAATTAGATTCAAATGGAAACTCTGCAGAAATCGGTTTTATATTTGACATGATTTAATTCTTATTTTTTTTAAATTCATTTTGGATTGCATTGCTCATCCAAGTCTTAAAATTCTTGTACTGTAGGTCGAATAATTAGCTCATTAATATCAACATCGGCAGGTTGTTCGATAGCATAAGCCACTGCTTTAGCGATAGAAATAGCAGGAATTGCATCTTTATAAACCTGTTGTACAAATTGAGAGGTTGCTTCATCTGAGCTTCCCAATTGCAATTCAGAATCGATTAAACCAGGAGAAAGTATGGTTGTTCTAATATCCTTACCTACTTCTTGTCTTAAACCTTCACTTATTGCTCTTACGGCAAATTTAGTTCCGCTATAAACTGCTGCTCCTGGGCTCACTTTTAATCCTGCAACAGATGCTAAGTTGATAAAATGACCCGATTTTTGTTTTTGAAATTCTGGTAATGCTGCTGCAATTCCGTACAACACTCCTTTAATATTTACATCAATCATACTGTCCCATTCGTCCACTTTTAAAGCACTTAACGGTGCTAATGGCATAATACCCGCGTTATTTACCAGAACATCTATTTTACCAAAGCTGTCAATAGCTTTTTTTACTAAATCCTTAACATCATTAGCAATGCTAACATCGGTTTTTAGAATTTCTACTTCGCCACCATTTTTTTTAATATCGGCAGCAATAGCTTCTAATTTTTCTATTCTACGAGCACCTAGAACTACTTTTGCACCTTTTTCTGCTAAATAACGAGCTGTTGCTTCTCCTAATCCACTACTTGCTCCTGTAATTACGACTACTTTACCTTCTATATTTTTCATGTCTTTTAATTTTATCTGATTCTATTTCAATTCACTTTTTCCTAATAATAATTTCCCAAATGAGATTCCTGTATGTTTAGCGCTACCAATTGTATATATAAAAGCAAGCATTAAATCTAAACCTGTAACTACAATTTGTTCTGTTGGCACATGACCAATAGTTGTTGTGTAGCTAACAGCTAATACGCCAATGGCTCTAACTATTCCATTCCAAACCACAATTGAAGCCCGAGTTTTCAAATCGCGCGAAGACCAAACAAGTGTTGCGCCTGCGAAAATTATAAAAGCACCAACAACTACGCTTGTTATAAATGTTTCAGGATTTGGATTCATTACAGCTGGAACCATCATCCCTAAACCAATTGGGAAATTCAATATTCCTGTTATTAAAACGATCTTCTGAAAGATGTTAGATGTTTTGCTCATTGTACCTTTGTTTAAAAATTATAAAGCAAAAATACACTCCGCTAACTTGGTGAAATAATACCTATTACTGTTTGACTAATACATTTTACAGATTTTGAAATATTTGTGCCAATCAATAAGATACAACAAAAAAAGGATGACACTTGCCATCCTTAATTTTTAACCTATTTTCTTGCAAAGAGTTTTCTTACACCCATTATAAATTGTTTACCTCAATAGTTTCCTCTTTAAATGCAGTTTCTATGGATTCAGCTCCACTAAAAAGTTCCACTATTTTCCCTTTCATTTCGTCATTCGAAAGAGAGTAATTGATTACGCTGGCTACATCTTCTCTTGGAATAATTAAGTCTGAAAATTTTACAGGTCTTGAGGTTCTGATTAAACCTGTTCCATTATCGTTTATTAAACTACCTGGTCGCAAAATAGTATATACTAAACCACTTTCCATTAAATAATTATCGGCAAAATACTTAGCTACCAAGTAGGGTTTTATTTCTGTAACAAACTCATCTGGATTAGCTACTCCTAAACCACTAACCATTACAAAGTGTTGTATGTTATTATTTAATGCGTAATCTACCGCTTTTTTAGCAGCCCATAAATCTATCAATAGCGTTTTATCGTAACCTGTAGCGCCACCAGAACCAGCACTAAACACAACACGATCGCATCCTTTAAAAGCATGTTCAAAATCCCCTTCGAGGTCCGCTACAACTGTTTCAATACCTGAATCAATAAACTTCTGTGCTTTACTTTTGCTACGAACCAAAGCAACAACCGAGCTTCCTTTATTTTCTAATTGCTCAATCAATATTTTTCCTATTTGACCACCAGCGCCAATAACTAATGTTTTTTTATTTTTTGATTTCATGCTTATAAAAATCTGAGTGATTAAAACTTAACTATTATAGTTTCATCTGTTTTTCATTACTTTATTACATATTCCGACAAAATTAGAGCTGACATTTACGCTCCATATCTATAAATGCATTAATTCCAGTCTTATTTTCATTCTCCACATCAAAGGAAAAACAAGCATATCTGCATTTCGCCATTTTTTGTCCTTTAAGCTTAAAAACAGAACCCATTTCGCAAGCTTGCCAACATGCCGAGGGATCAATTAACTGCTTGCAATCAGCAGAATATTCGATATTCTCAATCATTGAAGTCGGTAATTCTTCAAGAAAATCTTCATAATTAGCAATATGATGACCCACTATTTTTACTGACAAAACCCCTTTCTTTAGTGTGATATTTACAACTACCTTTTTGGTGTTTTTATTTCGATAACTTATTACAGATAGCGTCTTTTTATGCTCTATTTTAGAAGCATAATTGTCCTGAAGCATGGTATCATTTATCTTATTTACAAATTCAATATCTTCATTGTTTATAAGACTTAGAAATACCTCATAGTTTTGTTCTAACTTAGTCATATATTTAAAAATTTTTTTTACAAAAATACACTTGACTGATTTGGTGAAGTAATACCTATTACTGTTTGACTAATACATTTTACAGAAAACAAAAAAGCCAATCCCGATTTTTTCGAGACTGGCTTTTAATTCGTTACAATTATTTTAACTAGTATAAATCTAATTGAGTGTAATTATCAATTTATCGTTTTCAAGAGTGACAGGATGTGTCTTTAACGGTTTTTTTGTTGGTCCATCTATAACCTCTCCTTTTTGGTTGAAAGTAGCACAATTAACACTGCAACATTGAACCGTCTCAGTACCAGGAACTGGATCTACACGGCGTCCCATATGAGTACATTTATTGTCATAAGCCTGATACTGGTCTTTTTTACCATGTACAAGAATAATTCTGTTGGGAAGCCCTTTGCCTTCGAGACGAACTGCACCATCTGGTTTGGATAAACCATTGGCTTCACTAAGTTTAATCGTAATCTTACTATCAGTGAAAGACCAGAAATCATTATTTTCCGGCAATTCTGTAGCTGGTTTTCCGAGTATACGTTGAAAAATACTGCGATTTAATTTGATTACTTCCATATCTATTTAGGTTTCAATTAGTAATTGTTTTTTCGATATCACTAATATAAAGACTAAAATTGCTATTTTTACTGAAGTACCCTTTATGTAACTGGTAACCTAAATGTAACTTTAAATGGCTTGCACAAAATGTTCGGGATCGGGAGAATGCAACACATTTCTTCTTCCTTTTAATGATTTAATGAATGTACTAAGTGGAAAATGGAAAATACGTCTTATTCTTTGCCTACAATCTGAACCCAAACGTTTTAATGAAATGAAAAAATGCCATGGAATTTCGCCTCGAATTCTTTCAAAGGAGTTGAAAGATCTAGAAATGAATGGTGTAATAATTAGAACCGAGCTGAATGATAATATGAAAGCCGTAGTTTATTCCTTATCAGAAATGGGCACAGAATTAATACCTATTATTCTGCAACTTCATAAGTGGGGAACGGACCATCGTCAAAAAATGCTAGCTAAAATGCATTAAAAAATGGTTCTGACTGACAATCATTACTTCTAAATATCAGTCCTAATTAGTTGTAAAAAGGAATAACAATCTCACTAACTAAAGCAAAAAAGCCAATCCCGAATATTCAGGACTGGCTTTCTATCTTTTATTTAGAAACCAACTCGTATTTAAGCCTTAGTTCGTCTTTTTTTCTCTCATCCAACGATTTCATATAGCCTTTCCATCCTGGACAAAAATTAATATGCCATCGCCAGAATCTTCCAATTAATGATTTTGGAGCTCGATCGTACTTGGCACGCATCGCACATTCTTCGCAATTGTGTTTTTTCATGATATTCGGTTTTAAGCTTAGAATAAATTTTCACATATTGATTTAATCGAATTTAAGATAAAGATGGCGCTTGTCCGTAAACAAACTTACCTTTAAAGTACTTCTGTTGAATCATAGACGCTTCCTTTGCCCATTCTTCCAATCCAATTAACTTGATTCTACTTAGATTATAAATCTTTGTGTTATGAGGAGCTCTATCAGAGCCATCTACAACTGGCATAAGGTTCTCGCAAGGGAACACATTACATTCCGAGCAATTGTGCAGACCTTTATCTTCAACACATTTCTTAGTCACACATCCTTTACCACCTGTCAAGGGCATTTCAAACGCACAACCTCTTTCACTTCTACAACCCTCACATGCAACCTCTTCCGCGGTCATACCAATCATAACTGCGGTATTTTCAGCCAGTTCTGCGGTAATATTGTCTTTATAATAATTACAAGCCCAACAAGCGAGTCCGCAAGGAGCCGTCAATTTTTTTGCGTCAATCATTTTGTTTTTATTTTATTGATTTTTCAAATTCTCAATTATATCGTCAGCATCTTATCATCACCTTTAATATAACCGGTCAGCTTACTCATGTATTTTACCTCAACACCCAAATCGGTTAATGTTTGAGACGCTTTGTATTTATCGGCACAAGCTTTACAAGCTTCTATTGTTACGCCGCTTGCTATCATTTTCTGAAGTTCTTTCTGAACGTCCTCATCTTCACCAGCCAATTTCGACGAACCACCCCAAATAATGATATTAACAGCATCCCACCATCCACTTTTCACGGAATTAATCGAATACATAGATATCATGTTTTTAAATGTATCCTTATCATTACTTGTCCACAGAATATGTAATTTCTCCATTATTTTATTTGTTTTGATTTCTTTTTATTTGAATTTCGAATGACTCTTTTGCCCAAACTATAAATTCATCTGAATTTTCGAATACATCAGGAGGAACACTGTAAAAGGATTTCACAATTTCATCACTTTTAAAAGGTTTCAGTGGGGTAGAGCCTTGTGCAATAAACTTGTCTATATTGCTTTCATCTACTTTCAGATAAACAACATTAAAGGCGATCATCGCAAAAGCTAAACCATCTTGAAAAAGAGCGACACCGCCAAACATTCTTTTGGTATAAATTCCCTCCCAGGAAGACAATTGATCGAGAACGTAATTCAGAAAATCTTTGCTTACTGCCATTTCTATGAGAGTTTAGTTTAATCCTTTTCTTGCATAAAGTTTAGAAGCAATCCATGCACCAATTACCAACTCAATCCACGCAAGTGGGAATAAAATAAAGGCTGTGCTCCACTCGCCCAAGCCTGTATTGGCGAAAGCAATCCAAAAAATACCAATGGTAGCAAAACAAGTTACTGTTCCCGAAACTAGAATCGCTCTAACATTATTCCCAAAGGCTTTAGCACAAAGCCAAAATACAAAGACTAATACAGCCGTTAAAAGCGTATCCCAAGCACCCCAAATTAAAGCATGACTTAGCTCGGCTTGCTCTAAACCAATAATTTGCATTTTACCTTCGAAAAAGGCTGCAATTCGAGGGAATGCTACAAATAATGCTCTAGCCATTTCTCCAATATGAATCCAGATACTGGTAATTAATGTAATAATTAGGAATTGCTTTAGTTCAAATTTGTTTTCCATTTCAATTAATTTTTCTCGTTTCTTTTTGACTTATTCTATTAACAAATAACCGTTGTTTATAAATTAGACAATAGGAAGATGCCAGGTGTGACATTTTTTATGGAAAAATAACAGAATAAGAATTCAGACCACTGACATTCGCAAGATTAATTCAAGCGCAAAGCCTTTTTCATTTCTTTCAATATTGTATCGGGGGCAGGCATTTTTGGAGCCGTTTGATAAATGGCCATTGTTTTCTGAAGGTCACCAATTTTATCCGTAAAATCGATGGTGCGATGGTAATACTTTTCCTCCATTAAATTATTAGGATTCATGATCTTATTGTCGATTAAAAAATCAATTTTCCTTTTGCAACGACAAGGATTGTTTTTATTTACCAAGCCACATTTATTACTCATGAAGTTTTTGATTTTGGTCTTCGATCGGGACAGCTTTTTACGAAAATTCTCAGGAGTAATATCAAGAATTTTAGATGCCTCGGTGCTGTTAAATTCAAGCACCACCGACATAATGTAAATCATTCTGTCTTCTTCGTTTAAACACAACAAAAGACCTTGCGTACAACCAAACATCACTTCTTTTTCTAGGAGTGCAATCTCACCTTCGTTTTGAGTATAATTCACATTATCCGACAGCCCGGCATCAATTTGGTTTGCATATTCGTCGAAAGACACGGAATACTCCTTCGACTTTTTACCCTTTTGTGTGAGTAAATAATTGGTGGCTATTCTATAAACCCAGGTTTTAAACTGACTTTGATGATTAAAAGTACTTAAATGCGTTACAATTTTAATTAATATTTCCTGAGTTGCATCGTTGGCATCCTCACGAAAAAGTAACATTTTAATCGAAAGGTTATAAACTAGATCTTGAATTTCTACCAAGATTTTCTCTAATGCTTTTTTATCTCCCGAATTAGCCTTAACAACTAATCCCTCCAATGTTTCGCTCATAACTTTTTCTTTAATTGACAATTAAAATCAATATTCTCTATCCATTAGACAAGATGAAGATACAAAGTGTGACAAGTTTAATGAAAAAATTAATAATTAGTAATATTTCTTTGGAGTAGGGCCGTATTGCTAAATGTTTTTTTGTGCATAAAAAAAACGTTCCAATTTCTTGAAACGTTTTTCTGTGAACGCGGAGGGATTATTCCTCGTTCCTCGTCATGAGCCAGGTACGAACCCCAAAAAAGGGTTCGCCTCCCCGAATGCATTTTGATTTTTGTGCATAAAAAAAACGTTCCAATTTCTTGAAACGTTTTTCTGTGAACGCGGAGGGATTATTCCTCGTTCCTCGTCATGAGCCAGGTACGAACCCCAAAAAAGGGTTCGCCTCCCCGAATGCATTTTGATTTTTGTGCATAAAAAAAAACGTTCCAATTTCTTGAAACGTTTTTCTGTGAACGCGGAGGGATTATTCCTCGTTCCTCGTCATGAGCCAGGTACGAACCCCAAAAAAGGGTTCGCCTCCCCGAATGCATTTTGATTTTTGTGCATAAAAAAAACGTTCCAATTTCTTGAAACGTTTTTTTGTGAACGCGGAGGGATTCGAACCCCCAACCTCTACGGCCGTAACGTAGTGCACTATCCAGTTATGCTACGCATCCTTTTTGCTTTTAAAGCGGTGCAAATATAGGTAATTTTATTGTAAAAACCACATGTTTTGTTTGGTTTTACGAAAAAAAGTACCTGTTTGTTAAAAATAGTGGTAGAAAGTGGAAGTAGAATTTTACTAGTAAAGTTTTTTTCGTGTTCGAATTTATTTGAGAGATCAAGATTAATTTCAGTTTGTTGTTGAAGTATTAAATTGGAATTAAAAGCGGATATGAACTCAGTATTATGTATCTAACTAATATGTAATGTGTTGTGGTGTATTGTGGTTCGAATTCTTAATTCCTATTGTTTTATTAACAAGAAATAACATATTCTTGATGATTTGTGATTTTTTTCACATGTTTTTTATTGGTAATTAATGGAATTTTAGTACTAAATTAATGTAACAATCTGTTGCGTTTTTAAGTATTACTAGGAGTGCTGTGTGTAATGTTCTCAATAATTGGTATTTATAAAACCAATGTACATAAAATAGCTTTTTTGATCGAATTTCTATTAAGTCCAAAAATTTTTATATGATTACAATTCTACGTTTAACTATCTCTCAAGCCCATTTTTTTTCATCCTGCTTTAAATTAGCTCTTATTACGATATTGTTAATAGGAGCTACAAGTAATCTGAATGCTCAAGATGCTTTTATTACAAATAAAGGAGATTCTTCTATTTGTATTGGAGAAAGTACTAGTTTACAGGTTATTATTGGGGCAAGTGTGGGACCTTATAAAATAATTTACTTCGACGGAACAAATTCTATTGAGGTATTGAATTATTCAAGTGATGGGGATAGTGGAAGTGAATTTTATGGTGGAGATGCGATAGTTATCTCTCCAACCAGTAGTACTACGTATTCTTTGGTGAGTGTGAGGGATCAGTTCGATACGTATTTGCCAGTTGATGCCACTACAATTACCATTATCGTAAATCCACTGCCTTCCAATTTATTACTTACAAGCCCAATGGAATCTGTTTGTGCCGATGTTCCTTTTGATATAACAGCTACCGCTGCGGGTGAAGATCATATCGAATTATGGAATAGTTCGAAAACAACTAAAGTAGCCGACTTGCCATATATTGGTAATATTAGTGCTGATACACCATATGTTCTTGTTGCTGTTAGCGAAGAGGGATGTACTATCGAACAGCCTATTACTATTCTTATTGATAATGAAGATCCTGTTGCGAATTGTAAAGATATTGATCTTTTTCTTGATGCATCTGGAGAAGCAACATTGTTAGCTTCGGATATTGATAATAATTCAACAGATAATTGTGGAATTACCAGCAGAACAATTAGTAAAGCCGATTTTACCTGCGCTGATTTAGGAACCAATAATGTAAGCTTAACAGTTGAAGATGCCAAGGGAAATTCTAATTCTTGCATTGCTGTGGTTACAGTTAAGGATATCATTGATCCTGTGATTTCTGGTAGTGCCACAAACGAGACTATTTCTACTTCTAATTTAAATTGTAATTATACTATACCAGATACTAGATACGATCCAACAATTTTATCTGATAATTGTGAACTAACATTACTTACTTATACTATTAACGGCGCTACTGCTGTTGGTACCGACAATACAACTTCTTTAAATGGGATTAGTCTTAATAAAGGAGATAACTTAATTGTATGGACCGCAAAAGATGCTAGTGATAATACTTCTCAATGGAGTTTTACAATTACGGTGAATGATAATACAGCACCTTCCTTTTCGAATTGCCCAAGCAATCAAAATTTAGAGGTCAATGTGGGAACTTGCGATGCTACATTGCCTAATTACATTAGTAGTTTAGGCATAGTTGCAAGCGATAACTGTACTTCTTCCGGGAATATTTCTTTGGTTCAATCTCCTGCGCCAGGTACTATCTTGAGTAGTGGTCATGGATCTGAACAATTACTATCAATAAGTGCTGAAGATGAAAGTGAAAATGTTGCTACTTGTACATTTACAGTCACCGTACTTGATACACAGGATCCAACGATAATTAATTTACCTGAAAATATTGTTTTGGATAATGAGCCTGGTGTATGTGGAGCAACAGTTAGTTGGACAGAACCTATTTCTGACGATAATTGCTCCGGACATAGTATTGCGCAAACATCAGGAATGGCGAATGGCACTGAATTTCCGATTGGAGTGACCACGGTAACTTATCTTGCAACAGATATTGCTGGAAATACTTATTCTGAAAGTTTTACAGTAACTGTTAATGATGTTGAATTACCAACTATTTCTTGTCCCGAAAATATTGCTTTGGATGCTGGTGTAGGAAATTGCGGTGCTGTCGTTAATTATACAACTCCTGTTGGTACAGATAATTGCGGAGCTTCAACAACAGTTCAAATTGCTGGTCTAGCTTCAGGAGCTGAATTTCCTATTGGAGTGACTACAAATACGTTTCGGGTAACTGATGCCTCAGATAATTATGTAGATTGTAGTTTTACCGTTACTGTAACAGATATAGAAGATCCTACCATTGTTGATTTACCTTCCAATATGGTGGTGAATAACGATGCTGGAATTTGTGGAGCTGTGCTTAGTTGGATAGAACCAACGTCTGCTGATAATTGTTCTGGTCATTCAATTGTTCAAACGGCTGGCGATGCTAGTGGTTCTGTTTTTCCTGTTGGTGAAACTACGATTACTTATATAGCTACTGATGCTGTTGGTAGAACTTATTCCGAAAGTTTTACAATAACTGTATCTGATGTTGAAAAACCAAGCATAACAAATTGTCCTTCAGATATTAATCGCACTAGTGATGCCGGAGTTTGTACTGCAAAGGTTTCTTGGACAGAACCGATTGGAACCGATAATTGTACTTCGAAAACAAATCTTGTTTGGACAAAATCGCATCCATCTGGAAGTATATTTCCTCTTGGAACAACACTAGTAAGTTATTCTGTTAAAGATGAGGCTAACAATAGTAGTGAAGAATGTTCTTTTACCGTAACAGTTACCGATGATCAAAAACCAATAATAGTTGATTGTCCTTCGGATATTGTGATAAATACGGAAGAGGGGGCATGTTCCAAAATTGTAACATGGACTGAGCCAACGGTAACCGATAATTGTTCGGGAAGCCTTATCTGGACAAAATCTCATTTGCCAGGATCTTCTTTTTCAACAGGAATAACTACAGTTACCTACTCTGTAGAGGATGAGGCGACTAATTTAAGTGATGTTTGCACGTTTACTGTAAAAGTGATTGATAATGAATATCCTATTGTTGTTTGTAAACCATTTGCGTTACAACTTAATGCTTCAGGACTTGCAACTTTAACTGTCGCTGATATTAATAATTTGTCTTCAGATAATTGTACTGCTTCTGAAGATTTAATCATGTCTTTGAGTAAAACTTCATTCAATTGTTCCAATAAAGGAGAGAATACGGTTAAATTAACAGTGAAAGATGCGGCAGGAAATACAAGTACTTGTGATGCTATCGTTACAGTTACAGATCAAATTAAACCTGTAATTACTGCAACATCGGGAACGGTTTCAAAATCAGTAAATACAAGTTCTTCAGAATGCCATTATATTATAAATGGAGCAGAGTTTGATCCAATTGTAACTGATAATTGTTCGGGAACTGTACTTTCTTATTCGGTTAGTGGTGCTTCTACTTTAAGTGGAACGGGTTCTTTGTCGGGAAAGTTATTATCAAAAGGGGAGAATGTAATTACTTGGACAGCAGCTGATGGAAGTGGAAATTCTCAGGAAGCTTCTTTGGCTTTTACAATTACAGTTCTCGATAATCAGGCTCCAATAATTTCTGCCACAACAAATAAAAACCGTGGAACCGATACAGATTGTGCTTATACTGCAAAAAATGGTGAATTTGACGTTACTGTTACCGATAATTGTGCCGTAACTTCACTAACTTATTCTGTAAATGGCGCTACGGCTGTAAGTGCAACTAGTTTAGATGCTTATGCTTTCGAAAAAGGAACTAATTCGGTAGTTTGGACTGCTAGCGATGGTGTAAATACAAGTACTCGTACTTTTCAAGTAACAGTACAAGATGATGATCTGCCAATAATTACACAAATTGCAAATATTACCCGGAACGTGGATGAAGGAGAATGTACTGCAGTGGTAAGTTGGACAGAGCCAATAGCTACAGACAATTGTCCGGGAGTTCAGTTGAATAGAATATTAGGTCCTGCAAGTGGAAGTACTTTTCAAACAGGAACAACTCAAATTCGATATCGAGCAATCGATGCTGCTGGATTAATTACCTATATGACTTTTAATGTGATCGTTGCCGATCAAACAGCGCCAGTTCTTGCTTGTCCTTCTGGTCCCTTCGAAAAAAATGCCGATAATGGATCTTGTTTTTATACCGTACAAGGAACAGAACTTAATGCAATTGCTTCTGATGAATGTAATTTGAAGCTAACGAATGACTTTGATGGTTCATCTAGTTTAGAAGGGAAGAATATACCGGTAGGAGAGCACGATATTTTATGGACTGCAACGGATGGTGTAAATACATCGACTTGTATGCTAACTATTAAAGTTACCGACATTCAGGATCCAACTTATACGCAACCAACAGGAAGTGACGTAGATAGTTATGCTTATGAGTTCAATACAGATCCAGGACAGTGTTATTTTACTATTTCAGGAACCACTTTTGATTTAAGCGAAATTGATGACAACTGTGATTACCTTGCACCTACTTATGAGATAACAAAAAATGGAACAAGCTATAAGACAGGTAGTAATACTTTGGCTAATTTACAATTACCTAAAGATTCAAATCCTTATTCTATTATTTGGACACTTTCTGATGTGAATGGAAATACCGTTGTATCTACTCCATTTACCATTTTGATTTCAGATGCTCAAGTACCTTCTTTTGTTTGTTATGGAAATGAAGTAAGAAACATTCCTTCTAATTCATGCGAATATACGATTGATGGAGCAGAGTTCGATCCAACCGAGATGGAAGATAATTGCGATGATTTAGTTGATCTTTCAATTACATATACTCTTGATGGAATTTCGGGAGGAGCCTCAACAAGTCTTGCAGGTGAAATTCTTGACGTGGGAGAGCATGATGTTGTGTGGACGGTAACTGATTTAAGTGGAAATACAGAAACCTGTAATTTTACAATTTCGATAGAAGATAATACTTTTCCACTAATTTCTCAGGTTGCAGATCAGGAAAAAGACGCTCCTGCGGATGTTTGTTATTATGAGGTTGTAGGAACAGACTTTAATCCAGTTAGTTATAGCGATAATTGTGGTATTGCAAGTATCATCAATAATCAAAATAATACGGCAAGTTTGGATGGCTTTAAATTTCCTGTGGGAGTGACTGTTGTAGTTTGGAAGGTGACGGATAATTTTGGTAATGTGAGTATTATGCAGTATCAGTTTAAGGTAAATGATATTTCATCTCCTTCATACGATTTGCTGGAAACAGCTGCACGAGCTACATCTTCTACATCTTGTTTTTATTCGGCTTCGGGAACAGAGTTTGATCCTTTTGATATTCAGGATAATTGTACACCGGATAATTTCAGGATTACCAATGATTATAATAATTATAAAACCTTAGCTCATGAACTATTTCCAGTAGGGACAACAGATGTTACTTGGACTATTGCTGATTATTATGGGAATTCATTAATAAAAACAATTTCGATTACAGTTAGTGACGAAACGGATCCTGTGATTTCATGTCCGGCGAGTTCCTATACACGAGTAGTCGATTCCGGACAAAATTATTATACCGTTGGAGTTGGTGAGTTTAGGCCAATTGCTTCGGATAATTGTTTATTTACATTTACCAATAATATTACAAACACTTCATCTTTAACAGGGGCTCAACTTAGTTCTGGTGCTAATAATATTGTTTGGACTGCCACAGATGCGACAGGAAATGCAACAGTTTGTACGGTAGTTGTTAATGTAATTGAAGATTTGTATCCTTCTATAACTTGTGTTGGCGATCAATCAAAATCAAGCGAAGAGTGCGACTATACTGTTGTTGGTACCGAGTTCGATGCCACCTCAACTAGTGCAGGTGCTACTCTTACAAATAATTATAATCATCTAAGTACTTTGGAGGGAGCTGTTTTTATTTATGGAACGACTCTGGTTACTTGGACAGCAACTCAAACTGTTGATGGAGAAGTGTATACCAACGATTGCAGTTTTTATGTATTTTTAAACGATACTGAATTACCTGTTATTATACCAGCCGCCGATGTTGTAGCTACAACTAATTCGGGTTGTTATGCTACTGGAGTTGATTTGGGAGTGCCAACAAGAACTGATAATTGTGGCGTTTCAGGTTATTGGAACAATGCACCTTCTAGTTACCCAATTGGAGTAACAAATGTAAGCTGGACAATTAGAGACATTCACGATAATTATAATACTGCCACACAAATAGTGACAGTGACCGATGATGATGGTCCTTCTATTACGTGTCCGTCACCCAACGATATTTGCAGACAAGCAGATGAAGGTCAGACTTATTATACCGTTAATGGAAAAGAATTTGGCCCTTATTATACCACCGATTGTTCTGGTATTCAAAGTCAAGAGAACGATTATAATGGTTCATCGAGTTTGGACAATGTGGAATTTCCTGTTGGTGTTCATACAATAGTTTGGACAGCAACAGATAAAGCCGGAAATGTAAGTACTTGTACAGTTGTAGTTACAGTTAATTCAGATGATCCACCAGCCGTTACTTGTCGGGAGAATACTCGTGTTGGTACTGATTTGGGAGCATGTACTTACACTGTATCAGGAACAGATTTTGATGTTACTTCAACGGCTACTTTAAGTCATAATATTCAAACTTCAAATGCAAGTAGTACTCCTTATGCTCCTAGTGCTAATACGTTGGATGGAGCAGTATTTCCAAAAGGAGTAACAGATATTATTTGGACTTCGACTTCTGGTGCTAATGCTAATAGCTGTTGTACTTATAATATTACGGTATATGATAATGAGGATCCAACGGTAAGTTGGCCTGAAGACATAACTGTTGATGCGGATGCTGGTTCTTGTTCTGCAACAGGGGTAAATGTTGGAACACCTACTGCTACAGATAATTGCGATGAGTCTACTGGGATTACTACTTGGAGAACTCCTAGCGGTACTACTTTTGATATTGGAACAACAAATATTACTTGGAGGGTAAGAGATACAAGAGGTAACCAGGTATCACACACTCAAAAAGTCACGGTGAACGATAATGTTGATCCAGTTATTGATTGTCCTGCAGATACTTATTATCGCGAATTTAATAATTTGTATGTCGATTATTATACTTCGGTAGGAAGTGAATTTAAGCCTGATGTAACGGATAATTGTTCGCTTGCATCTTATCTGAATAATAAAACAAATACCAGTTACTTAAATGGAACCAATTTCACGATTGGCGATCATGCAGTAATTTGGACGGCGACCGATCAAGGCGGAAATACAGATAATTGTACTGTTAATATCACAATAGTGGATTCATTTGATCCATTGCTAGATTGTCCAAGTACATTATATGCTTCTACTGCCGATAATTCGTGTTCTTATACACAGGTAGGAGGAAGTTTAGATCCAACAATTACTAATTTATCGGTAATTGATGATAGAACTTTAACGCACAATTTTGCTTCGGCACCATCAAACACGACTTTAGATGGAGCTGAATTTCCTAAAGGTGCAACTACTGTAGTTTGGACTGCTGCACAAATAATAGGAGGCACTACGTATACTAGTACTTGTAGTCATCAAATTGTTGTGAATGATGATGTTGCTCCAGTAATTAATCCTTTTCCTGTAGATGTTGATTTAGATGTTGATCCAGGTAAGTGCTATAGCAATTATTCCCTTTCTAATCCTGTTGCAACAGATAATTGTACCGCTCAGGGCGATTTAGTAATTAGCAACGATGCTCCTAGTCCATTTTTAATTGGCACAACAAATGTTCGATGGGAAATTTCTGATGAGGCTGGAAACACAAGCGTTTATATTCAAAAGGTAACAGTAACAGATAATGAGGGACCTGTTATCTCTAATTGTCCTTCAACAATTACACTTCAGGCTTCAGGCAGTAATTGTAAGGCTGTAGTTAATTGGCCTGCTTTAATTGCAACCGATGACTGTAGTGGGATGAAGAGTTTTACATCATCTCATTCGTCTGGAAGTCTTTTTGAGGTTGGAACAACAGAGGTCACTTATACTGCAACGGATAATAAAGACAATGTATCAACATGTGTTTTTGACGTAATTGTTACCGATATCGATCCTATAATTTCTTGTATTACTGATCAATCAAGAGATGCTGATGATGGAACTTGTTCCTACCTAGTTTTAGGAAATGAGTTTGATCCAATTGGTTATAGTGATAATTGTAGTATTGCTTCGGTGATCTGGAGTTTTACCGATGCGGTTACTGGTCTTGAGAGAACGGGAAATAATACGCTTTCAGGAGTTAAAATACCTAGAGGTTCTGGTGCAGGAGTAACAGGCGAAACTGAAATAACCTGGACGGTAACTGATGCAAAAGGAAATGCAACTAGTTGTTCTTTTGTATTAACCATTAAAGATGTAGAAGCACCTATTATTGTAGTGCTTGGTAATCAGGTAAAAAGTACCGATTTAAATGAAAATTTTTATACCGTACAAGGCGACGAATTTGATGAGGTTACTGCTTTTGATAATTGTGGTATTGTAACGAAGTTGGTTAATGAATATAGCTTGGCTACCTTAAATGGACTTGAATTACCGCTTGGCGAAAATGTAATTACATGGTACGCTCAAGATGATAGTGGAAATAGAAGTGAAGCCCAATTTCATGTAACTGTGGTTGATAATGAGCCTCCAGTTTTGTTAACTGATGCGCAGAATACAATTGTTAGTAATGAAATAGATTCATGTAATGCAGTAGTTAATTATACACCACCTGTTTTTATTGATTATGGTACAACGGCTCCTTTAACAATCACTGTTAGTCCTGCTGATGCTACTTCAGGATCAACTTTTCCTGTTGGAGTTACATCAGTAACTTACATTGTTGTTGATAGTGTTGGTAATCAATTGATTCACACCTTCAATGTGACTGTAGAAGATACTGAAAATCCAGTAATTACTTGTCCGTTAGGTTCTCCATTTACTAGAACTACAACAGCAACTAAATCATATTATGCGACACCTGGAACTGAGTTTGATCCAACATTCTCTGATAATTGTGGAGCAACGATTACCAATGATTTTAATGATAGCAATACTTTAAAAGAGGCAAATTTTCCGGTGGGAACTACAGATGTCACATGGACTGTGACGGATGAGGCGGGGAATACAGATGATTGCAGCATTCAAATTATCGTAACAGATGATGAAGCTCCTGTGATTACCAACTGTCCAAATGGAACGCAGATTAAAAATGCAGATTTAGATGCTTGCTCCTATGAAGTAAAGGGTTCTGAATCTGATCCGTATGGATTTTTGGATAACAACGGTTTGCAAAAATTAACTTATCAAATTAATACAGATGTAGAAGTTGGTACTGATTTAACGACCAGTCTTTCAGGAGTTTCTATTCCCGTGGGAACTTTGAGTAATCCAACAACAACGGTAACTTGGAGATTGTATGATTTAAGCGGTAATATAAGTAGTACTTGTACAACGGTTTTCACTATTTCGGATGTTGAAATTCCAAGTGTAACTGCAGTTTCGAATCAAAATAGAACAACAGATTTAGGGGAAGCATATTATACTGTTTTAGGTACAGATAATTGGAATCCACTTGTAACAGATAATTGCGATATTGAAAAGATTACCTATAAAATTGGTTCCAATGCTCAGGTTGGTACGGATGGTAATACTTCTATTGATGGGGTACAAATTCCTGTTGGAACAAATGAGATCGTTTGGGAAGCTACTGATATTTACGGAAATACAAATACAGGTAGTTTCTTGGTAACTGTTGTAGATGAAGAAGCTCCAGCAGTAATATGTAATAATATTACGCTTAGTTTAGATGCTTCGGGAGCATATTCTTTAACTAGCGATAATATTGATGCTATTTCTTTGGGAACAACAGACCCAAGTGGTATTGCATCAACAACCGTTTTTCCAACAACTTTTTCATGTAGCGATGTTGGTGAGAATAATGTACAACTTACAGTAACAGATATTTATGGAAATTCATCTTCATGTAATGCGGTAGTTACGATTGAGGATGTTATACCGCCAAATGTTGTTTGTAAGGATATTACCATTCAACTTGATGTTTTGGGGCAAGCAAAAATTAGTTCAAGTCAGTTGGATGGAGGTTCTACCGATGAATGCGGAATTCAATCTGTAGTTGCTTCTCAAACTAGTTTTGATTGTGCTCATGTTGGTGTAAATACGGTTGAATTAACTGTAACAGATAATAGTGGAAATAGCTCAAATTGCAATGCTTTAGTTACAGTTGAGGATAATCGTGCACCAACGGCTGTTTGTAATCCAATTACTATATATTTAGATGCAAATGGAGATTATACTTTTAATTCGGATGATATTGATGCAATTTCATTAGGATCAACAGATAATTGTAATCTCACTAAAGTAATTACGCCTAATAGTTTTGATTGTAGTAACATAGGATCAAATGAAGTAACACTGCGAGTAACCGATCCGCAAGGAAATTACGACGAATGTAGTACTTCCATTACGGTTGTTGATAATACCGCACCAACAGCTGTTTGTCAGAATTTGATTCTCCAATTGGATGCAACAGGAAAGGCTAGTTTAACAGCAGAGCAAATTGATGATAATTCGTACGATGCCTGCGGAATTGCTAGTCTGAGTATCGATAAAACTACTTTTGACTGTGCCAATGAAGGGGAAAATATAGTAACTCTTACGGTTACAGATATTTATGGCAATACAGCTTCTTGTAATGCAACTGTTACGGTAGAGGACAATGTAAATCCTTCATTATCATGCGTTTCAGGAGAGCAGTCTGTAAATACAGATACTGATATCTGCACTTATACACATACTGATGATACTTGGAATGCAATTGCTGCAGATGGTTGTAATTCAATAGTTGGAGTGGGATATGTTCTCGATGGTGCAACATTGGATCATGGAACAATTACAACTTTAAATGGTCAAACTTTTCAAAAAGGCATCACAACTGTTACTTGCATTGCAATGGATGGTTCTGGAAATACGGAGACTTGTTCATTTACCGTAAATGTAACAGATGCTCAAAAACCAAACGCAATTTGTCAAGATGTTACTATTCAGCTAGATGCAATGGGTAATGCTAATATAACTGTAGCCCAGGTCGATAATGGTTCCTATGATGCTTGTGATGCTTCTCCTGCAATTTCGATTGATAAAACAGATTTTACTTGTGCCAATCTAGGCAACAATACGGTAACCTTAACCGTAACTGACGAAAGTGGAAATGAAGATACGTGTACATCCACTGTAACTGTCGAAGATAATATATTCCCAGTTGCTAATTGTAAGGATATTACCGTACAGTTGAATGCAGATGGAAACGCAAGTATTGTTGGTAATGATATTGATAATGGTTCAACAGATAACTGTAGTATCGATAGTAAAGTGGTAACTCCTAATAATTTTACTTGTTCCGATATTGGTGCATCTATACCAGTTACTTTAACCGTAACCGATGCTTTTGGAAATTCCGACGATTGTATTGCTCAAGTTACAGTTGAGGATAATGTTGCACCAACGGCAACTTGTCAGGATATTACTGTTCAGCTCGACGCTACTGGCAATGCTACAATTACTGTTGATGACTTAGATAATGGTTCATATGATGCATGTGGAATAGCCTCCAGAACGATTGATATATCGACTTTTGATTGTTCTCAAGTTGGTGATCATACAGTTACTTTAACAGTTACCGATAATAATAGCAATGTTTCAACTTGTACATCTACGGTAACAGTAGAAGACAAGATTGATCCTGTTGTAGTTTGTCAAGATCTTACAGTTCAGCTTGATGCTAGTGGTAATGCTTCTATTACTGCAGCAGCTATTGATAATGGATCAAACGATGCTTGTGGTATTGCAAGTTTAGCTCTTGATATTACAAGTTTTGATTGTGATGATTTGGGTACGAATACAGTGGTATTAACAGTAACTGATAATAATGGAAATACTTCAACCTGTAATGCTACGGTAACTGTTCAGGATGTTATTGATCCTGTTGCAACTTGTCAAGATCTTACAGTATCCTTAAATCGACAAGGGCTTGCTGCTGTTTCAGCTTCTCAAGTGGACAATGGTTCAAGTGATAATTGTTCGTTCACCATAGAAGTATCGAAATTAGAATTGTCTGGATATGTTCCTTTTGTGACTTATTCTTGTGCCGATCCATCGTCTCAAACAGTTTATTTGAAGGTTACCGATGCTGCTGGGAATGAAACAACTTGTTCTTCAGTAATTACTATTAAGGATGAACAGGGGCCAACAGTTGATGATCTTACAGATCGAAATGTAACAACAGACAATGATTTATGTTCTTATGCTCATTCCGATGATTTATGGAATCCAACGGACAATTGTGGAATAGTTAGTTCAATGTCTTATGAATTAACAGGTGCTACGATTGGTACAGGAAATACTTTAAATGGAATTGTATTTAATAAAGGAACAACAACAGTTACTTGGACAGCTTCTGATGATCATGGAAATAATGATCGGGTTACTAGTTTTGATGTTGTTGTTGCTGATGACCAAAATCCAGAATTTACTTCATGTCCGTCCAATATTTCGAAGTTAGCAGGAAGTGGCGCCACTTTTGTCACTATTTCGGATATTCCTGCTTCAGAGTATAGTGACAATTGTGAAGTAACGATATTCGATTGGGAATTAACCGGAGCTTCAGTAGGAACAGGATCAGTAAATAACCCAACAAGTGGAACAACGAATCCAGTTAATGGATTAGATTATAATATTGGAACAACTACGGTTAATTATCATGCGATTGATGCCGCGGGCAATTCTGTATTGTGTGCCTATACAATTACAGTTAATGCAAGTGGAGGATCTATTCTTGCAAGTAAAGCAAGTGTTGAAACATCCGAGGATGAAACTTACGAAGAATTTACAGTTACATTAAAATCAGCACCTACGGGTATAGTTGTAATTGATGTGGTAAGTGATAATGAAGGAGAGGGGATCGTAAATATTACACAGTTAACCTTTGATGCTACCACCTGGAATGTTGCACAAACTGTGCGTGTAACAGGTGTTAATGATGATGTTGATGATGACGATATTGATTACAATATTACATTGTCAATTAACGAAGCAGGGACACAAGATTATTCTGGGTATGAGCAAGCAGATCCAACTTATGTAACCGCTAAAAACTTGGATAATGATACTGCTGGAGTAACTGTAACAGTAAATGATGATAGTACAGGAGAAGATGAAAGTACAGGTTCTTTTGATCTTGTTTTAAATACGGAACCTACACAAAACGTTACTATTACTCTTGCAAGTGACGATTCAACAGAAGGATATGTTTCAAGTTCTACAACATTAACTTTTACTCCTGCCAATTGGGATACAGCTCAAACTGTTACAGTAACAGGAGTAGATGATGATATTGATGATGCAGACATAGATTATTCTATCACTACAGGAAATACGTCATCAACCGATCCAAAATATATTAATCTAGTCGTTGCTGATGTAAGCATGAATAATGTTGATGATGATACAGCAGGATTTATTGTAACCCCATTAACATTAATTACAAGCGAGACTGCAGTAAGTACAGTAGCTTTTACAGTTGTTCTAACGAGTAAGCCTGCAACAGATGTAATAGATTATAACGTAGTTGTTGATTTAGAAAGTGGCGATACAAGTGAAGGAACAATTGATAAAACTCAACTTATTTTTACTGCTGCTAATTGGGATACTCCTCAAACAGTAACCGTTACAAGCGTTGAAGATATTGTTGTTGATGGTGATATTACTTATTCTATAAACTTGACTGCTGATAGAACCAATACAAGCGATCCAATTTATAAGGATATTACTAAAGTAAACGATCCAGATAATGTGTCTGTAATGAATACGGATAATGATGCAGCAACACTCTCTATTGATGATGTTTCTATACTTGAAGGTAATGGTAGTACTACCAATTTTGAGTTTACGGTTACTCATAGTGGAGCAGAAGTTGTTGGGACCTATTCGGTTTCGTACTATACTCAGAATGGAACTGCAAAATCACCGAGTGATTATGCAGGTACTGGAGGTTCATTAGCTTTCATAGGTAATACTTTAAATGAAACTCAAACAATATCAGTAGCAATAAATGGAGATGTTGCACTTGAACCCGATGAGATTTTTAATGTTGTGCTTAGTTCAATAAATGCTCCTGGTCGAAATGTGAGTATACTTCCAGCAGGAAAAACAGGAATAGGTACAATTGAAAATGATGATACATCAGAATTGACTATTTCAGATCCTTCAATTACTGAGGGAGATTCAGGAGTTAAACAATTAGTGTTTAATGTTACTTTAAGTAATCCTGTTGAGTTAGGTGTAACTGTTGATTATGCAACGGCTGATAATACAGCAACGATTGCAAATAATGATTACGATGCAAAATCAGGAACTTTAACTTTTGTTGGAACAGCAGGAGAGGTTCAAACAATTAGTATTCCTATAAATGGGGATGAAGTAATTGAATTGGATGAAATTTTTGATGTGAATTTAATTAATGCTAGAGTTAATGGAGCAACTGATCCAGCTATTAGTATTTCAGCAACTGAAGGAGTTGGAACAGGAACCATCACAAATGATGATGCTGCAGTTATTTCTATTACAGGTTTTAGTGTTGATGAATCAGCCGGGACTGCTGATTTTACCATAACGATGGATCAAGCTGTTCAGGATGCATTTACAATTGATTTTGCCACATCTGATAATACAGCTCTGGATGCAAATGATTATACGGCTGTTACAAAAACTGGTGGTACGGCACTTTCATTTGGTGGAGCAAATGCCTTAACGCAAACTGTTACTGTAAGCATTTTAGATGGTGTTATTGTTGAACCTACCGAAATTTTGAAAGGAACAATTAGCAATAAAATAGATGCGAAAAACCAAGCTGTAACAATTTCTACTGCGCAAGCGACCGGAACAATTGAAGATAATGATACTGCAAGTATTGTTATTAATGATATGCCTGTTGCGGAATCGGCAGGGATAGCTATGTTTACAGTTACTCTAACAGGTACAGTTCAGAATGATTTCACATTGAATTATTCAACTGCGAATGCTACAGCAGAATCAACAAGTGATTACACTGCAATTGCAGCAACAGAATTGACTTTTGGAGGAATAAATGATAACATTCAGACCTTTACTGTTGATATTATTGAGAATACTATTGCAGAGGCAACAGAAACTTATTCTATTAACCTAACAGATCTTAATATTAATGGGCAATTAGGAGTAGCTATTTCTGATCCTTTAGGTACAGGTACAATTACAGATAATGATATTGTACATTTGGTTCTTAATGGCTTTACGGTTACTGAGACCGATGGTTCTCAAGTTCAAAATTTCTTTGTTAGTCGAGATATTGCTTCTCAGTCACCAATTGGTTTGTTGTTTTCTACAACAGAAAATACGGCGAAAAATACAGCCGATTATACAGCTCAAACGGATGCAATAATTACATTAGCCGCAAGCTCAACGGATAACACAAATATTCCGATTACAATATCGGGAGATGTGATTGCTGAGTCAACAGAAGATTTTGATGGAATAATTGCATTAAATACTTTGAATGGACAGCAGGTAGTGATAACAACTGCAAGTGCTACAAGTACAATCAATGATAACGATGAAATGCAAGTTTCATTACTAGATAAAACGGTAATAGAAACTGAAGGAACACAATCGGTAAACTATGTTGTAAGTACGAATATAGCTGCTGAAAAAGATGTGGTATTAGAATTTAATACTTCAGATGGAACAGCAAAAACAACATTAGATTACACGGCACAAGCAAATATTGTCCTTACAATTCCTGCAGGAAGTAAATCAGTAAATATCCCAGTGGATGTTTTAGGGGATGAGATTTTAGAACCGCAAGAAGCTTTCAATGGGGCAATTTCTTTAACTAACACTAATAGTCAGCAAGTTACTGTTGTTGATGCAAATGCTGTTTATACCATTACGGATAATGATGCAGCAAGTATCGCTATTGCGGATGTAAGTGTTGCTGAAAATATTGCTGGTGGATTAGCTACTTATACAGTAACGTTAACTGGTAATATTCAAGATGAATTTTCTGTAGATTATACAACAAGTGATAATTCTAGTCCTAGTGCTTTAGTTGGAACTGATTATTCTTTATCCTCAGGTACTTTAATATTCCCTGCTGGTTCGGTTGATGGAGCTACTAAGACTTTTACTGTTACTATAGCAGATGATGATTATGTAGAGCCAACTGAAACTTATACGATAAGCTTAAGTGGAATTACGGGTGGTTTGGTTACCATTTCGGATGCGACTGCAACAGGAACTATTACCGATAATGAGGCTGCAAGCGTTGCCATTAATGATGTAGAGGTTGCAGAAAATGTAGTAGGAGGTAATGCAGTGTTTACAGTTACTTTATCGGGTAATATTCAGGATGCCTTAACGGTCGATTTTACAACGAATAATGTTACCGCTGAACAAACTAGTGATTATACCAAAGTAACAAATACGCTAACTTTTATTGCAGGATCTTTGAATGGAGCAACAGAAACGATCACGATTCCAATTATTGATAATGAAATTGCAGAATCAACCGAGACATACAATGTTGATTTGAGTAATATTGTATGTACTGGAAGTGCTTCATTTACTGGAGGCGATTCTCAGGGATTGGGAACAATTACTGATGATGATGAGGTAACAGCAATTAATCTTGCTGGATTTACAGAATTAGAAACCGATGCTAACATATCTTATAATTTTGTTGCTAGCATGGATATCGAGGCACAGTATCCTGTTGTTATTAGCTTCACAACAACAGAAGGAACTGCAGAAGCGGGTAGCGATTTTATAGCTCAGTCTTTGAAAGAGTACACAATTAGTCCAGGTAATTTAAGTGTTAATATTCCGGTGGTAGTGATTGGAGATTTAGTTAATGAGCCTCAAGAAGCTTTCACAGGGAAAATTGCCATTGTTAATAAGAATGGTCAACAGATTAGTCTGGGAACAGATACTGCTACCGGAACGATTAATGATAATGATGCCGCTATTCTTTCCATTACTGGATTTACAGTTGATGAAGATGCTGGAACAGCTAATTTTACAATTGCTTTAAATCGTTCTGTTCAGAATGCAGTTTCAGTAGATTTCGTAACGGTTGATGGAACAGCATTGGCTGGATCAGATTATACTGCTGTGAGTACAACAACGCTTAATTTTGGAGCAGGTAATGCAAATAGCCAGACTGTTTCTGTTTCCTTAACGAATGATGGTATTGTTGAGCCATCAGAGACTATAATTGGTAGACTTAGTAATCTCGTTAAGAACAATCAAGATATTTCCTTGACAGGTGGTGGAGCTACAGTTGACGCAACTGGAACAATTACAGATAATGATCTTGCTACTTTATCAATTGATGATATTTCGGTAAATGAATCTGCTGGAACAGCGACTTTTACAATTACTCAAACAGGTGCGGTACAGAATGATTATACAGTAGATTATGCTACGGCTAATTTAAGTGCTTCTGAACCTTCTGACTATACTGCGATACCAGCAACAACATTTACCTTTGGAGGAGCTAATAGTAGTACTCAAACGATCACTGTCGGTATAATTGAAAATACTATTGCAGAGGCTACAGAAGAGTATCATATTAATTTGACCAACTTAATTAAGAATGGTCAATCGGGAGTGTCAATTTCTAAAGCGCAAGGTTTAGGAACAATTATTGATAATGACGCCTATACAATTAGTATTGCAGATGAGCCTTCGATAACAGAAACTGATGCAGACTTTGATCATGACTTTACAGTAACAATGACCGGAGTTGCTCAAAGCGATGTTGTGATTAGCTTTACAACGGGGCACGTTTCAACAACAGGAGCAGATATTACAGCTCAATCACCAGTTAGTTATACCATATTAGCCGGAGAAACAAGTGTAAGTATACCAGTTTCTATCTTGGGTAATGATATTGCAGAGGCGACAGAAACTTTTACAGGAACAATTGCAATTACCAATGCTAATGGTCAACAAGTGACTATTTTAGATGCAGAAGCAACGGCAACTATCAGCGATGATGATGCTTATACAATTAGTATTGCAGATATTACTGTAAGTGAAACCGATGCTAATGCAGATCACAATTTTGTGGCTACCATGAATGGAACTGCTCAAGAAGATGTTGTGATCAGTTTTTCAACAACTAACTCAAGTGCAATTGGGACTGATTTTACAGCACAAACGAATCAGAATTATACAATTTTAGCAGGAACAACAAGTATTGATATTCCTGTTGAGATTCTTGGTGATAATATTGCAGAAGCTCAGGAAAGCTTTACTGCAGCAATTACAATTAGTGAAGCAAATGCACAGCAAGTAACAATCGGAACTGGAAGTGCTGCGGCAACTATCAACGATGATGATGCTTATACAATTAGTATTGCAGATATCACCGTGAATGAAACGGATGCCGATGCAGATCACAATTTTGTGGCTACCATGAATGGAACTGCTCAGGCGGATGTTGTGATCAGTTTTACAACAACTAACTCAAGTGCAGTTGGAACTGATTTTACAGCACAAACAGCTCAGAATTATACCATTCTTGCGGGAAGTACAAGCGTGAACATTCCAGTAGCAATATTGGGCGATAATATTGCAGAAGCTCAGGAAAATTTCTCTGCAGCAATCACTATTAGTAATGCCAATGCACAACCAATAACAATCGGAACGGGAAGTGCTACTGCAACTATCAACGATGATGATGCTTATACAATTAGTATTGCAGATATCACCGTGAATGAAACGGATGCCGATGCAGATCACAATTTTGTAGCCACCATGAATGGAACAGCTCAAGAAGATGTTGTGATCAGTTTTTCAACAACTAACTCAAGTGCAATTGGGACTGATTTTACAGCACAAACGAATCAGAATTATACAATTTTAGCAGGAACAACAAGTATTGATATTCCTGTTGAGATTCTTGGTGATAATATTGCAGAAGCTCAGGAAAGCTTTACTGCAGCAATTACAATTAGTGAAGCAAATGCACAGCAAGTAACAATCGGAACTGGAAGTGCAACAGCAACTATCAATGATGATGATGCTTATACAATTAGTATTGCAGATATCATCGTGAGTGAAACGGATGCCGATGCAGATCACAATTTTGTGGCAAGCATGAATGGAGTAGCGCAAGAAGATGTTGTGATCAGCTTTACAACGACCAATGGAAGTGCAGTTGGAACCGATTTTACGGCTCAAACAGCTCAACTTTATACCATTCTTGCGGGAAATACAAGCGTGAACATTCCAGTAGCAATATTGGGCGACAATATTGCAGAAGCTCAGGAAAGCTTTACTGCAGCAATCACAATTAGTGAAGCAAATGCACAGCAAGTAACAATCGGAACAGGAAGTGCAACGGCAACGATCAACGATGATGATGCTTATACAATTAGTATTGCAGATATCACCGTGAGTGAAACGGATGCAGATGCAGATCACAATTTTGTGGCAACAATGAACGGAATAGCTCAGGCGGATGTTGTGATCAGCTTTACAACGACCAATGGAAGTGCAGTTGGAACCGATTTCACGGCTCAAACAGCTCAGAATTATACAATTCCAGCAGGTGCCACATTTGTCAATATACCAGTAGCAATATTGGGCGACAATATCACAGAAGCTCAGGAAAGCTTTACTGCAGCAATTACAATTAGTGAAGCAAATGCACAGCAAGTAACAATCGGAACAGGAAGTGCAACGGCAACGATCAATGATAATGATTTTGCAACATTAGCAATTGATGATATTTCGGTAAATGAATCTGCTGGAACAGCGACTTTTACAATTACTCAAACAGGTACGGTACAGAATGATTATACAGTAGATTATGCTACGGCTAATTTAAGTGCTTCTGAACCTTCTGATTATACTGCGATACCAGCAACAACATTTACCTTTGGAGGAGCTAATAGTAGTACTCAAACGATCACTGTCGATATAATTGAAAATACTATTGCAGAGGCTACAGAAGAGTATTACATCAATTTGACTAACTTAATTAAGAATGGTCAATCGGGAGTGTCAATTTCTAAAGCGCAAGGTTTAGGAACAATTATTGATAATGATGCTTATACAATTAGTATTGCAGATATCACCGTGAGTGAAACGGATGCCGATGCAGATCACAATTTTGTGGCAAGCATGAATGGAGTAGCGCAAGAAGATGTTGTGATCAGCTTTACAACGACCAATGGAAGTGCAGTTGGAACCGATTTCACGGCTCAAACAGCTCAACTTTATACAATTCTTGCGGGAAATACAAGCGTGAACATTCCAGTAGCGATATTGGGCGACAATATTGCAGAAGCTCAGGAAAGCTTTACTGCAGCAATTACAATTAGTGAAGCAAATGCACAGCAAGTAACAATCGGAACAGGAAGTGCAATAGCAACTATCAATGATGATGATGCTTATACAATTAGTATTGCAGATATCACCGTGAGTGAAACGGATGCTAATGCAGATCACAACTTTGTGGCAAGCATGAATGGAGTAGCGCAAGAAGATGTTGTGATCAGTTTTTCAACGACCAATGGAAGTGCTGTTGGAACCGATTTTACCGCTCAAACAGCTCAGCTCTATACAATTCTTGCGGGAAGTACAAGCGTGAACATTCCAGTTGAGATATTAGGAGATGATATCTTAGAAGCAACAGAAAATTTCTTTGCAGCAATCACAATTAGTAATGCCAATGCACAGCCAATAACAATTGATGACGGAGTAGCAACAGCAACCATTAACGATGATGATGCTTCAGAAGTATCAATTGCAGCAAATGATGCTGAAGCAGGCGAGCCATCTAATGCTGGACAGTTTACGGTAAGCATGACTGAAGAATCAGATGTTGCCACAGTAATTGCCTACAGTATTGGCGGAACAGCCACAGCAGGTTCCGATTACACTGCCTTAACAGGAACAATCACCATTCCAGCTGGATTAACCAGTGGAATAATTGATGTTTCGGTGATCGATAATGACATTTTAGAATCTGATGAAACAGTTGTTGTTACTTTAAGTTCAATCACTTCGGGAGATGCTGATGTTTCAATTGATAACGGCAACAAAGAAGCAACAGTAACAATCACGGACGAAGATAGTTCTGTAGTTTCGATTGCGGCAAATGATGCTGAAGCAGGCGAGCCATCTAATGCTGGACAGTTTATGGTCAGCATGACTGAAGAATCAGATGTAGCAACTGTTATTACTTATAATATTGGCGGAACAGCCACAGCAGGTTCCGATTACACTGCCTTAACAGGAACAATCACGATTCCAGCTGGATTAACCAGTGGAGTAATTGATGTTTCAGTAATTGATAATGACATTTTGGAATCTGATGAAACAGTCGTTGTTACCTTAGGTTCAATCACTTCGGGAGATTCAGAAACCAGTATAGGAACAAGTAAAGAAGCAACAGTAACAATCACGGATGAAGACAGTTCGGTAGTTTCGATTGTGGCAAATGATTTAGATGCAGGCGAGCCATCTAATGCTGGACAGTTTACGGTAAGCATGACTGAAGAATCAGATGTTGCGACAGTAATTGCCTACAGCATTGGTGGAACAGCCACAGCAGGTTCCGATTACACTGCCTTAACAGGAACAATCACGATTCCAGCAGGATCAACCAGTGGAACAATTGATGTTTTAGTAATAGATAATGACATATTAGAAGCCAACGAAACAGTGATTGTTACCTTAAGTTCAATCACTTCGGGAGATGCTGATGTTTCAATTGATAACGGCAACAAAGAAGCAACAGTAACAATCACGGACGAAGATAGTTCGGTGGTTTCGATTGTCGCAAATGATGCTGAAGCAGGCGAGCCATCTAATGCTGGACAGTTTACGGTAAGCATGACTGCGGAATCAGATGTTGCCACAGTAATTGCCTACAGTATTGGCGGAACAGCCACAGCAGGTTCCGATTACACTGCCTTAACAGGAACAATCACGATTCCAGCTGGATCAACCAGTGGAACAATTGATGTTTCAGTAATAGATAATGACATTTTGGAATCTGATGAAACAGTTGTTGTTACTTTAAGTTCAATCACTTCGGGAGATGCTGATGTTTCAATTGATAACGGCAACAAAGAAGCAACAGTAACAATCACGGATGAAGATAGTTCTGTAGTTTCGATTGCAGCAAATGATGCTGAAGCAGGCGAGCCATCTAATGTTGGACAGTTTATGGTCAGCATGACTGAAGAATCAGATGTAGCAACTGTTATTACTTATAATATTGGCGGAACAGCCACAGCAGGTTCCGATTACACTGCCTTAACAGGAACAATCACTATTCCAGCTGGATTAACCAGTGGAGTAATTGATGTTTCAGTAATAGATAATAACATTTTGGAATCAGACGAAACAGTAGTTGTTACATTAAGTGGCATTACTTCGGGAGATTCAGAAACTAGTATAGGAACAAGTAAAGAAGCAACAGTAACAATCACGGACGAAGATAGTTCTGTAGTTTCGATTGCTGCGAATGATGCTGAAGCAGGCGAGCCAAACAATAATGGACAGTTTACGGTTAGCATGACTGAAGAATCAGATGTTGCCACAGTAATTGCCTACAATATTGGTGGAACAGCCACAGCAGGTTCCGATTACACTGCCTTAACAGGAACAATCACGATTCCAGCAGGATCAACCAGTGGAACAATTGATGTTTCAGTAATAGATAATGACATATTAGAAGCCAACGAAACAGTAGTTGTTACCTTAAGTTCAATCACTTCGGGAGATGCTGATGTTTCAATTGATAACGGCAACAAAGAAGCAACAGTAACAATCACGGATGAAGATAGTTCGGTAGTTTCGATTACTGCAAATGATGCTGAAGCAGGCGAGCCAAACAATAATGGACAGTTTACGGTAAGCATGACTGCGGAATCAGATGTTGCGACAGTAATTGCCTACAGTATTGGCGGAACAGCCACAGCAGGTTCCGATTACACTGCCTTAACAGGAACAATCACTATTCCAGCAGGTTCAACCAGTGGAACAATTGATGTTTCGGTGATCGATAATGACATTTTGGAATCTGATGAAACAGTCGTTGTTGTATTAAGTTCAATCACTTCGGGAGATGCTGATGTTTCAATTGATAATGGCAACAAAGAAGCTACAGTAACAATCACGGACGAAGACAGTTCCGAAGTAAGCATCGCAGTTACGACTCAAGCTAGTGAGCCAGGGACAGATGGTTTGTTTACTTTGACACTTTCGAATCCTATAGATGTAGATACAGAAATTACCTATAGTGTGAGTGGAACCGCAACCGAAGGAATTGATTATTCGAATTTAGGAACAACTATAAAGATTCCTGCCAATTCTGTTGAAGTAACAATTTCTGTTGAAGTTATTGATGATGCTTTAGTGGAAACGGGAGGGGAAACGGTTGTTGTAACATTGAATTCGACAGATAATGCGGTTACTATTGCAGGAACCAATTCGGCAAGTATGAATCTTGGTGATGACGATTCAACAGAAGTAACAATCTTTGCGACTGATGATACCGCTCAGGAAGGAACACCTGCTTTAGATAATGGTGAATTCACTGTATCCTTGAGTAAAGCATCTGCAGTGGCAACAGTCATTAGCTACTCGGTAAGTGGAACAGCAACAGCAGGAAGTGATTTTACATCCTTAACGGGAACAATAACCATTCCTGCAGGAAGTAAAACAGCTGCAATTGATGTTAGCGTATTGGATGATGTTTTGTTTGAAGATTCTGAAACGGTAATTCTAACACTTACAGGAATTACTTCTGGTGATATTACAACTGTTTTAGGAACTACTAAGGAAGCAACAGTAACAATAATCGATAATGATATTGATTGTTCTGCAGGTGATGATCTTGAAATTTGTTCTTCGGATGCGAATGTTACTTTAAGTACAGCAACCGAAAATAATGCAAGCGATTTTGCCTGGACTACTAATGGAACGGGGAATTTTGTTGATGCGACTATTCTGAATGCAGTTTACGAGCCGAGTGATGCAGATAGAACAAGTGGTGAGGTTCAGTTGACCTTGAGTATTTCTGGCATAAGTGGAACCGATAGCGATGTTATGACACTCAAGATTTGGCCAAGAGTATTGCTAAATGCTGGTGAAGAGTCGGCTACGATTAACGAAGGTGAAACTTATAAGGTCACTGGAGCAATAGCTGTTAATCATGCAGGTATACTTTGGACAAGTACAGGAGGTTCATTTGATGATCCAACGTCAATAGATCCAGTATTCACACCATCAACTACTGATAATGTGGTGGTTCGACTGACTGCGATAGGATTAGGTACAGGTGCTTGTTCGGATGATTTCGATGAAATAGCAATTACAATAAATGATTTTCCTACTGCAGGTAATGAAAGTGCTACAGGTTTGGAAGATCAGGATTTACTATTTTCTGAAACAGATTTCTCTGTTAATTATTCTGATGCAGAGGGAGACGATTTTGCAGGGATTAAGATTGTAGGACTTGAATCAGTTGGTTCATTAGAGTACAATGGTTCTCCTGTAGCATTGGGTGATGAAATTACAGCTCTTACTATTTCAAACTTGAAGTTTATACCTGTTTCTGATGAAAATGGAAACAACTACGATTTCTTTGAATTTAAAGTGTTCGATGGAATTGCGTATAGTTCTGAGACTTATACCATGAGTATTTCTATCACGGCAGTGAACGATGAACCTTCCTTTACTTTTATGAATCCAAAAGACATTTTGGTGAGCGAGGATATCGGATTGGTGATTATTGAAGGACAAGTTGCTACTCAAAATAGCGGACCTACTGACGAATCGGGTCAGAATCTCACTTTGAGCATGACCAATGATAATTTAAGTTTGTTTAGTTTGCAACCAACATTAGATGCCACAGGAGAATTAAGGTTTACACCTGCATTAAATGCTTTCGGAATGGCAACTTTAAGTGTGACTATTACTGATGATGGAGGAACTGATAATGGAGGAGATGATACTTCAGAGGTACAAATTTTCACAATAACTGTTGAAGCTAGTAACGATAGTCCAACGGCAAAAGATGATGTGTTTACTGTGAATGAGGATGAGCAGTTGGTCGGTAATTTAAAAGCGGATAATGGAAATGGAGCAGACACGGATCCAGACAATGATCCAGCGAATTTTGTTTATACTCTTAAAGATGGTGGATCTGCTGAAAGCAATGGAACACTAATTCTGAATGTTGATGGAACATTTACTTTCAATCCAACTGCTGATTTCTTTGGAGATGTAAGTTTCACTTATCAGCTTTGTGATGATGCAATAGCTCCATTTACTCAGGCTTGCGATGAAGCAATAGTAACAATTACAGTTGCTCAGGTAAGTGATACGCCTTTGGCCGTGAACGATGATTACTTTATGAAAGAGGACGGCGTGTTGAATGAAAATGTATTCGATAATGATGAAAGATTGGTAGACATACCGGTTCTGGTTGTTAGCAATACAAGTCCATCAACAGGTACGCTTGTGCTTAATGCCGATGGAACTTTTGTTTACACACCTGTAATAGGATATTTTGGAACGGTTTCATTTACTTATACGCTTCGCGATATAGATGGTGATGAGTCAACAGCAAAAGTTACCATTATTGTTGATGCTTTGGATTACGAGCCAATTGCAAATGATGATTCTTTTGCAACAAACGAAGAGGAAGCTGTTGGTGGTGATTTATTTGCGAATGATGAAGATTTCATCAATCCTCCTGTGGTCGTGATTTCAAATACAAATCCGGCAAACGGAACAGTAGTTGTTCATGCTGATGGTACATTTATTTACACTCCAAACACCGATTTTTATGGCGAAGATACTTTTGAGTACACCATTGAAGATGAAGATGGTGATCAGGATACTGGATTAGTAACAATAACTGTAAATCCAGTTAATGACACACCAATTGCTGTTGCAGATGTTAATACAACAGACGAAGATGCTGGTGTTAGCGGTAATTTGATGAGTAATGATACTGATTTAGGTGATGCAGAGGTAAATGTTGTAACGAACACAAATCCGGCAAACGGAATTGTTCTCGTACAACCAGATGGTTCATATACCTACATACCGAATGATAATTTTAACGGTGTTGATACCTTTACTTACACCATTGAAGATGAGGATGGAGAACAATCAACAGCTACAGTTACTATTACAGTTAATTCTGTAAATGATGTTCCAGTAGCAGTTGATGATGCAAATTCAACCAATGAAGATACCCTGCTATTTGGAAATGTATTACCAAACGATTCAGATCTGGATGGAGATATGCTAAGCGTAGTAGAATTGAATGGTTTTGCAAACAATATTGGTGTGGATATTTTGATGACAGGTGGCGGAATTCTTCGATTGAATGCTGATGGAATGTATGAATTTGATCCAAACGGACAATATGATTATTTAAACGAAGGAGAAACAATTCAAGAGAGTTTTACCTACGTTTTAACGGATGGAACGGAAAATAGTAATGAAGCTACTGTTGTGATTACAATAGTTGGAGTGAATGATGCTCCGGTTGCAGAAAACGATCAGGTGGAAACCAGAGATAATGAGGAAATTGTTATTTCTGTTCTTGATAATGATTTGGATCTCGATGAAGATGAACTAACGATTACTATAATTACAGAACCAGAATTTGGATTTGTAGTAGTTAATGGAGATGGAAGTATTTCTTACCTCGCTAATTTGGGTTCTTACTGTAAAACGGATCAAATTACCTATCGTATTTGCGATCCTGCTGGTTTGTGCAGCGAAGCGGTTGTCACCATCGAAATTGGAATATTAGATAGCGATGAAGATTCAATTCCAGATGCTGTGGAGACTTTGACTGCAGATACAGATTCCGATTCAATTCTTGATTATCTCGATTTAGACAGTGATAATGATGGAATTTCTGATGAAGATGAAGCTCGAATCTCGGATTCTTGTATCGATCTTCCAGTGGATACGGATGCCGATGGAACTCCGGATTATCTAGATTTAGATAGTGATAATGATACTTTTACTGATGAAACCGAAGGGGATGACGATTGTGATGGGGATGGAATACTGGATTATATGGATCCATACGACGATTGTGCGGAATATATTTTTGTTCCTGAAGGTTTTTCTCCGAATGGGGATGGTGTTAACGATTTCTTTGTAATCAAAGGAATTAAAGATTTTCCAGATAGTAAATTGATGATTTTTAATCGTTGGGGAGCTAAAATATATAGTAAAAAAGGATATCAAAATAATTGGGACGGAAGAGCCGAGAACAGCATGACCGTAGGTACCGAAGTTATTCCAGAAGGAACTTATTACTATGTAATCGATCTTGCAAATGGATCAAAAGTTATTAAAGGATTCATTTACATTAACTACTAATTAAGAGGAACATGAATAGATTTAATCTGCAAATTATAAGATGCGTTGTTTTACTAATGGTAGTGCTTCCTTTTGGAAGTAAAATAATGGCACAGCAAGACCCTATGTATACTCAATACATGCACAACCCTTTAACGGTAAATCCGGCTTATGCCGGAAGTACCGATAGGTTGAGTGCCATGTTCCTTGCTCGTGATCAATGGGTCGGTTTCGATGGTGCCCCAAAATCAAGAACACTTACGCTAAGTGCTCCTGTTACCAAATACAATATTGGGGCTGGTTTCTCCTACATCAACGATGAATTAGGACCCGTGAAGCAGAATAGTCTTTATGCTGATTTTGCATATAAACTAAAAATAAGCGATCAAGGAACCCTTTCCATGGGGATAAAAGGAGGTTTTGATATGATTCAGATCAATCTGATGAATCTGACTCTTAATCAACAAAATGATGATGCATTTTCATCCGATTTTCAGGAAGATTTTATTCTGAATTTTGGATTGGGACTGTACTATTATACACCTCGGTTTTTTATCGGAGCTTCCATTCCGCGAATGTTGAAAAATTCTTACGATAATGATGGAGTAAATACAACTAGTTTGGGCTATAAGGAACGGCATTATTTTATAAGTACTGGTGCTTTATTCGATATAAATGAAAATTTGAAATTTAAGCCGTCAATTTTATCTAAAATTGTTTGGAACGCTCCTTTGTCAATCGACTTATCCGCTAATTTTATTTTGAAAGATCAGCTCTGGTTAGGAGCTGCTTATCGCATCGACGATGCCATGAGTTTTTTAATTCATTATCAGTTGTCGGAACAACTTCGGGTTGGTTATGCGTTCGATTTAACAGAGTCCGAACTTCGTAGCTATAATAATGGAACGCATGAAATTATGGTGGCTTTCGATTTCCAGTTCAATAAAAAGAAAGTAATGACACCTAGGTATTTCTAATTCTACTGAATAAAAATTATGAGAAAATTAACACGCACGATACTATTTTTGGGGATATTATTTACGAATTTTTCGGTGGGAGCTCAGTTATTGGAAAAGGCAAATAAACATTTTGATTCTTTTTCCTACCAAGAAGCTGTTGAGTTGTATGAAATTATTTGGCAAAAAGACAGTTCTAATTTGAACATCGCAAAGCAATTGGCTAATTCGTATCGATTGGTAAATAATACAGAAAAATCGGAACAGTGGTACGCTAGGCTGATAAAAACAGAGATTGCAGAAAGCGAAGATTATTTGCATTATTCAAGAGCTTTACAAAGTAATATGAAATATAGTGAAGCAAAATTATGGATGGAGAAATATTTGGAAAATTCCAACACTCCCAATCAAGATGTTATAGATCTTGGCGGAATCGCTAAACTGAAAGAAAATTCCTTAAAGGTCAATGTGGAACCAATTTCAGCCAACTCGGAGGCTTCAGATTTTGGAGTGGCATATTATCGCAACGATGTTGTTTTTTCATCGGCAAGAGAGAAAACGAGCTTAATTAAGAGAAATCATCTTTGGAATAATCAAAATTACCTTCGTTTGTATCAAGCTCATGTGGGTGATGAAGGAAATCTGCTGAATGCATCTTTGTTTTCGAAAAACCTAACAACCAATTTGCACGACGGTCCGGTTTGTTTTACAAATTCGGGCGATGAAATGTTTCTTACACGAAATTACCTTTCTTCTTCAAAAAGAGCAAAAAGAAATAATCAGGGGGTTGTTAGCATTAAACTATATCATTGCAATAAGGAAGGAGACGATTGGTCTGCACCAGAATTACTCTCCATAAATTTGGACGGATATTCAACCGGTCATCCTGCATTAGCTGCTGATGGAAAGAGTCTTTATTTTATTTCCGATCGTCCAGGCGGATTTGGAGGTACCGATTTGTATGTGTCAACTAAAATAGAATCAGGATGGAGTGAGCCTAAAAATTTAGGAGATAAAATTAATACTCCGGAAAATGAAATGTTTCCTTTTGTAGATGGAACAAATAAATTATTTTTTGCATCTAAAGGTCATCTGGGATTTGGAGGATTGGATATATTTTCGATTGATTTAAATGATTCCAATTCGAAACCTTTGAATTTAGGATCTCCAATTAATTCCGCCAAAGATGATTTTAATTTGATTCTTAAAAAAGGAAGTGGGTATTTTGCTTCTAACCGATTAAAAGGGGAGAGCTATGATGATATTTACTACTTTACACTTTTATCAAGAACAATAAAAGGACAGGTTTTTAATGCTGAAACAAAAGAGATTCTTGGTAATACAAAAGTTTCATTAATCGATAAAACGGGTAAATTATCGGAAGTAATAACCGATAGTGATGGTAAGTTCTTGTTTGAGATTACTAAAATTGATAATTATCAACTTAGATCGGAAAAAAAATATTTTTTTGATGGCGAAGGAGCAATTCCTGCTAGTGAACTGAGAAGAAATGCAGAACTTAATCAATTGATTTATCAAATTCCGGATAGAGAACTACTATTAGATGGTATAGTAGTTTATCAAGAGGATCAATTCCCTGTTGATAATGTAAACGTATCGATTAAGAATAAAATGTCAGCAGAAATAATTGATTTAACGACTGATGCGAATGGGAAATTTTCTGTCACCTTATTGCGCGACATCGATTATATAATAGAATATCATAAAAAAGGAATATTAGGAAAATCCAGAAAGTTAAGTACTCATGAGGTGATAGGGAATAAGCTATTTGCAAAAGAGGAGGTAGATAAGGTTCAGGTAGGTAAAGTATTTGTTTTGGATAATATATTTTACGATGTAAACAAGTCAAATATTCGTATCGATGCAGCTTTTGAATTGGATAAATTGGTGGTGGTTATGACCGACAATCCAAGCCTAAAAATAGAGCTAAGTTCTCATACCGACTCCAGAGGAAGTGATTCATACAATATGGCATTATCAAAACGCAGGGCAATTGAGGCCGTAGAGTATATTGTCTCTAAGGGAATTTCTCCCGATCGCCTAAAAGCAAAAGGATATGGAGAAACTAAGTTGATAAATCGCTGTGCTAATGGTGTTACTTGTAGCAAAGAAGAACATCAGGCCAACAGAAGAACCGAAGTGAAAATATTAGAAATGTAAGTTTGTCGAATTCCACTTTAAACTAATCAATGAACTTATAGTAGAGACGTCCAACTTGGGCGTCTCTTGTTGTAATGTATCGTGTTTACAGGTGTGGTAATTATTACTTGCTTCTTGAAAAAAAAATGATTTTATAATTGTACCAAATCTTGTAGGTGAGATAATAGCTCAGGTAATTAAATTGGTATTCTTGAATTTCAAGTAAGAAATTAATGTTAGATTCAAGATCTAATACGAGTATAGAGAAATACAAATTAAAAATAAAAGCAACTGAAAATGGCAAATGCACTAGATGATTTATTAGGAGATGCAAAGAAAAAGGGTTCTGAAATTTGGTCTAGTATAAAAAGCACGGGAAAGGATAAGCTAAAGAATGCAATTCAGAATTTAAACGATGCTTTGCCAGAGATAGAAGAAGCAGGTTTTGTTCTTGTTCGTTTGGATGTTGATATTGCCCTTTTGCCACGTTTATTTGCACGATTTAAGCAAGAGCATACAATAAGTCTTGAAGACAGAGAAAGCATTCTAAAAAAAACAAAAAAGAATAAATTTCTGAATTTCATTCTGATTGGCTTATTCAAAGCTTCCGATATTAAGAATGAAATCAGTATTGATAATATCGATTTGAAAGAAATTGAATTGGAGATTGGTTTAACGCCTTCAGCCAAACTCATATTTCGCCGAGAGGAAAGGTTAAGTCTAATGGAGAAAAATGATGATCAGTGAATCCTAGCCATTCAAGTTATGCAGGCTAGTCCTGATTTGTAATCAGGGCTTATTGAGAAAGAGGATTTGTAATCCGAAATTATAACGTAAGTACTTTCAGAATTATTTGTTGGTGGTATCAAACAAAAAAGCTCCAACCTAAGTTGAAGCTTTTTCAGTGAACGCGGAGGGATTATTCCTCGTTCCTCGTCATAAGCTAGGTACGAACCCCAACCTCTACGGCCGTAACCCAAGAGTAATTAGGCACTATCCAGTTATGCTTTTTATTTAATTTTCTGCTCGATCCGATTCAAAATACTGAAAAACAAAAAAACGCTTCAATTTCTTGATGAGTTTTCAGTGAACGCGGAGGGATTATTCCTCGTTCCTCGTCATAAGCTAGGTACGAACCCCAACCTCTACGGCCGTAACCCAAGAGTAATTAGGCACTATCCAGTTATGTTTTTTATTTAATTTTCTGCTCGGTCCGATTCAAAATACTGTGAAAACAAAAAAACGCTTCAATTTCTTGATGAGTTTTCTGTGAACGCGGAGGGATTATTCCTCGTTCCTCGTCATAAGCTAGGTACGAACCCCAACCTCTACGGCCGTAACCCAAGAGTAATTAGGCACTATCCAGTTATGCTTTTTATTTAATTTTCTG
>NZ_MVDD01000010.1 GCF_002843315.1 Labilibaculum filiforme
TAGATTCTATCCATAGGTGAAAAGGCTTTATGCTTATCCAGATTGCAGATGTGAAGATAAAGCATGGTGGTTTTAATATCGGTATGTCCCAACAGATCTTTAAGTGTCATAATATCAGTTCCCATTTTCAGAAGATGAGTCGCGTAAGTATGACGAAGAATATGGGAACTGATCTGTTTTTTGATTCCCGATTTCTTACGAGCTTCATTAATAATCCACCTCACACCATTTGCTGAAAAATGTTGAACCGTTCCATCGGGTCCATTGCCATTAAACAACCAGATGTATGGGCGAAGAATACCTATGTATTTTTTTAGTGCATAAGATAAGTTATCACCCAAAGGTACATAGCGATCTTTTCGCCCTTTACCTTCTTTGATGTGTAGCATTTTACGATCCAAATCCACATCTGGAATTTTTATATTGAGTAGCTCCGACCGCCTTAATCCACAACCATACATCAAAGCAATCAGCATTCTATGTTTTAGTAACTTAGGTGTTTCTATTAAGCGTTTTATCTCTGGAACACTCAGTACTACGGGAAGTTTGTGAACTTTTTTTAGCGATGGTAAGCTATGAAGTAATGGCTCTTTCCCATAGAGTTTGTAAACAAAACGCAAACCATAAAGTGTATGCTTAAAATAAGACGATGAAGGTGTTTTCTTTTTCGATTGCAGATAATGAAGGTAATCTAGTACTTGTTCAGCATCTAAATCGAGAGGTGAACAGTTAAAATGAAGTGTTAATGTAGCCAGACAACGAGCATAATTGGTCAGCGTACTCAAACTTTTACCAGAAAGCTCAATAGAGCGTTTCATCTTCCGATAAATATTGTTAAATTCATCGCATGAATTACATGCCCGTTCGATTAATGTGCTTTTTTTTCATAATACGAATTTTAAATTAAATACTATCTAAAGGTAAGTAAATGGGTTCTTTAGCTACCTTTAGGTTTCGTTCAACAAAAGCTAAATTTCATGGGCGCTGATGTTCATTTTGAAAGTTTAGTTCAACTAATAAACACCAGCAAGCCTTATAAATTTGGCTTGCCCTAAAATATAAATAAGTAAATTTAATCGGCTTGCTTACTTAGCGCTTTGATAAGGAAACTCTTTTAATCGCCCACGAAATTTAGCAAAAACGTTAGTCAGAATTTAAAACAGACTGCAAATAATTAATCATGAGTGATAATACAATTCAAATGGTGGAAAAAGAAAATCCACCAAGGAAGAAAGAAGAGTTTAGTAAACTGACAATTACAGTAAACATAAATGGAGAGCCTAAGAATGATAAAACATGTAAAAGTGCTTCATTGAAAATGCCAAAGCCATTGGTAAAAAAAGTAGAAGGACCATTTAATGAACAAGGAAAACTTGTTAAAGAAATGATAGAGGGGCAAGAGTATATCTTTAAGGCTACGGAATTTCAAAAATCAACACTTACACCAATAAAACATATTTGGTGGGCGGAAAAAATTGACGATGGAGATATTGTTGATTTGGAATATAAAAGGGATGAGAATCCATATTTAGATGAAGAAAAAGTTCTTTGTTTTAAATACAAAGTAAAGAAAGCAGAAAAAATCAGGATTTATGCCTATGTGGCAAGTCCTGCCGAAAAAGTAAGTGTTGAAGTTCCTGTTATTTCGTTTCCGTTTTATTTAGATAGATATAAAAAAGCAGGGTTTAATGAAAAAGGAACAGCTATTGCCAATGACTTATGTTACGGAGATGGAATTCATCTAGATACAGGACACTCAATATATTCGATTGAAGAGATAAAAAGTTTGAGTAGTTTATTTAGTATTCAGCTAAAGTCTACAGAAAAGTCTTTGTGGGTAGACTTTAATTCGATGGTGAAAACCGTATTTTCTGTAGGGGAAATGGAAGTTGTGGCAGGTGGTATGATTAATCATTTTAGACGTAACACAGGAGAAGAATATTCAAATTCAATTTTAACAAAACATATCATTGAGCATCCTTCTTTCCATAGATTCTGTACTAGTATGGAAGATTTAATCAAAGAAAGAGTTAATAAAAACTCATCAATTAATGATATAAGATTTAGTGAAAATAATGAATCAAAAACAAATGATCCTAGGTATTATGATGCCCCATATGGTCATCCTCGTTTTAATACATTAAAGGATACATTTAATGGAGGCTTAACAATTTGTATGAATGATACATGGGCGTATGAGGTAATTATCACTGAAGCACAAATTAATGGAGGTTCCCTCCATGTTAAATACAAAGTTGAATTATACGACCATTTTGGTTTAGATAAGCCAGATATGGAAAAGGTGTACAAGTTTGGTGCGGGATTTAGAGCTTGGTTTGTATTACAGCATGTTAGAAATTATAAGCCATTTATTACTAAAGTTAGTTTTGAAAAATCAATTGTAGTAGAATTATGAAAAATATAGTGTTTTTATTTTTAGTTATTCTTTCTAGTTGTTCTAACAGAAATGAGTTTTGCAAGTTAAATGATTTAACATATGAAGATGAGTATGTGCTACATGAGCTCTATGTAATGACTGCACCATCAGACAATCTGGATTCGTTAGCATTTCAAATATTGTATTATGTTGACTCTAAATCCATAGGGTACGGTAAAAATTACAGCTCTCATTTTTATAAGGAGACAAGGGACACGCCAAGAGATTATAAAGAAGACCATTCTTTCATTTCAGATGTTATTGCTGACCATTTAGATGATTTAATTGCAGTTGCTAAAAAGGATGAGCATAATAACTGGTCTTTAAAAATAAAAACTCATAACAACCCAGATGAATGGATTGCATATAAAACAGATATGTTGAATAAGTAACGTTTTGTAATAATGTATAAAAAACATAAGTGGCTCAGTGGTTTACGGGGCTTTTGCGCATTTAATTAGCTCCGCCAAATCAGAGATTTGACAGAGTCTGAATTTGAAAGTTACTCTGAAAATCTCTGATTTGGCTCTGTGATGTTTAGAAAGATTATTGATTTCTAATGGCACATTACACATCTAGTTCACCGTTACCAACAAGCGTAAACAAGACAGGCAGATGATATTACAAGGCATAAATGACTAGACAGTTGAGTTTAAAATAACCAATTATCAATATCCAGAGATTGACTTTGGAGATTGGGACGGAAATTGGCTTTTAATTTACTTAAATGTTCAAAGTGACCTCGGGCATTGGCAATCCCATGACCCTTCCTTGACAACTTGGGAGGTAAAAGAGTTGATAGGTTGGTTTACAGATTTAGCTAATAATGAGAAATTAAAATGTAATCCAATCGAGTTTACAGAGCCAAACTTGTCCTTCGAGTATTTTGAGACAAGTGACAGCGATAAAAAGTTTCGAATGCGATTTGCACTTGAATCCAGACCTCAATCAGCTGACACAGACAACGAATATTTTGTGGATTTTTTTTATTCACTCAACGGACTTAAACAATTATCAGCAGACTTGACCAATGAATTGGACAAATTTCCTGAGCGAAAAATTAAAAGATGAGAACGCCTGTTGGTAACATGTCGCTATAATTAATTGCCGGTTTTGTGCTGACAATCAGCTTTAAAGCCCGCAATATCTTTAGTGTGGTTCGACAGAAAGACGCTCCGCAATCGCCCACAAATTTTAGCAAGATCGTTATGGGCAAGTAAATGAAACAAAGTTAGAAATTGAACAAATGAAGAAAATACTATTATTTATTTTATTAGCGAGTATTTGTCAAATTGCTTTTTCACAAAATAACACTAATTCAAAAGATCCAGAACAGACCATATTTGTTTATGGCGGGAATCAAAATTTGAAATTCACTCAATATGTTGCTGATTTAACTCAAAAAAAGAATCCCAAAATTTGTTTTCTGCCTACCGCAAGTGCAGATAACGAAAATAATATTAAAAGCTGGAACTACTTCTGTAAACAACTGGGATTAACACCCTATATACTGAAAGTTTGGGTGGCATCGAACAAAGAAAATAAATCGTTTGAAGATATTTTGCTTAATATGGATGCGATTGTTGTTGGCGGAGGAAATACATTGAATATGTTGGGTATTTGGAAAGCTCAAGGTATTGATACACTCTTACAGAAAGCATTAAAGAAAGGCATTATTTTAGCAGGAGGAAGTGCTGGATCACTTTGTTGGTTTCAATCAGGAATTAGCGACTCTCGTCCAGTAAAATTATCTGTGATCGATGGTATGTCTTTTCTTCCTTTTAGTCATTGTCCACATTATTCCGATAAGCTAAAAAAAGAAGTCTATCACGAACAAATTAAAAACAAAACCATTAAAGCAGGTTATGCTTGTGACGATAAGTCTGGTATTTTATTTAGGAACGGCAAGTATATCGAAACAGTTAGCTTGAATGATATTAACAATTCTTATTATGTTGCTCTAAACAATGGTGTCGTTGAGTCGACAAAGTTGTTAACAAGAATACTGGTAAATAAAGATGCTTTATCTGTTGAAGATTATAAATCGGTAGTTGTAAACAAAAGCTTGAAAGAATATCCCGAAATCAATATACAAGATAGCCCTCTAGATGCATTTATTTCTTTTAAATATCTCTCTGTCAATGGGCAGAATTCAAAATATAAAAAAATAAGTTGTTTCTCTATGCAAAGTCGATTAAATGAGGATACTCCTAATACAATAGTTGATAATAAAACCAGAGATAAACATCTGAATACTGTTGTAAGTAAGGTGTTTATTTATAATGATTTGGTTGCAGGAGTGGTGAATAGAATGCATGATTATTATGGATTATGGTTTTTTTATCAGGAAAATGGTAAATGGCTGAATGCTGGAGAATACTTCGGTGGAGCAACAGTATTAGAAGCCGAAATTGCATTTAGAGAAAACGCAAAGATGCATTTAGGAAAAGTGAAAAAGACAATAATGGAGAAATAGTAATAATTACAAGGGTTTTAAGCTGCTTCAACTTTTGTTTAGGTTGAAAGGTTTGCAGTTCGCAAACGGCTTCTATTCCTGTACTAAACGTTAGCTCAAATTATGAGAAACCACTGCAAACATGAAAATTAACAGATAGAAATTAAAAACTATATGAAACGTCCATGTATAAAGCTTTCCACACACAGCGAGATGATTATTCCAGCATGGTAATCCCGAAAGCTTTTGGGACCATATGGCAAAAACTTAAAGTTATAATCAATATGAAAAAGCAAAAAATTATTATCCTGACAGTTTTACTATTTTCTTTCCAAATTACATTTTGCCAAAATAAATTCGAAAAATTGCCTGAACAAAAAACAGACAAAGGAAAAATTGAATTTGCATCAAAAATTGCATGTTCATATTTTGAAACCTTAAAGACTGGAAATCATTATGATTTTAAAGACGAAGCAACAATTCAATTTAAAAAGTCTATGACTCCCGAATTGCAAATGCAATCCTATTTGCAAATAAAACAAGCTGTGGGAAATTTTAAGTCAATATACTATTCAGAGACTTGGATTGAAAATGAAAAAAGAGGAATTGAAATTATTAGGTTTAAAGGAAAATTTGAGAGAAGTATAGTACCCCTTGAAATTAGAGTTGTAATAAACTCTTCGAATAAAATTGCAGGGTTTTGGATAAAACCTTGGAAAGATAATTTAAATGAATCTTAGAATAGAAAAAATAAGACAGTCAATTCTATTTGTCTTGCTTTGGTGCTTTTAGAAGGCAAAAGCCTTTCATTGTGCCTGGTATTTAGTAAGATTATTATAGGCAATCAAATTACATATATGCAAAAAAGTTATCTTAAAATTATATTCTTATCATTAATTACTTTAGGTTTTACTCCTGTTAAGTACGAATCTAGTAAATATTATACTAAGACTAAAGCTGATGCAGCCTATCAATATTGTCGAAAGAATGGTTTTAGTACAGAGTTCTGTTTGCTAGTAGACATGAGTATTCATTCTGGAAAAAATAGGTTGTTCATTTACGATTTTAAAAAAGATTCAATTGTAGATAAGGGACTTTGTGCTCATGGTTGTGGCGTTAACAAGTGGGGAACAGAAGAAACAAAGACGAATCCAAAGTTTTCGAATGTAGATAATTCTCATTGCACCTCAGTGGGCAAGTATAAAATTGGAAAAAGGGGCTATAGTAATTGGGGAATTAATATTAATTATAAACTTCATGGCTTAGAGGATTCTAATGATAATGCGTATTCACGAATTATCGTTCTTCATGCTTGGGATATGGTTTCAGAAGAAGAGATTTTTCCGGTTGGTACGCCCGAAGGGTGGGGCTGTCCTGCTGTTTCAAATGGTTTAATGAGAAATATCGATAGCCTGTTAAAAAATAGCAGTAAGCCGGTTTTGTTATGGGTTTATGAATAGCTACTTAATTAAAAGAATTAGTATAGGTTTCAGATTTTAATACAAATGAAAAATAGAATAAAATTAGTAGCCGTTATCCCTGCAGTTTGGGTTTGTCTTTTTGATGTTATAATCACTTTGGTTTATCAGCCAGCAGAATATTGGAGTGGCGATTTAAGTTTGGCCAACGAAGCAAATCCAATAGGCGCTTTTGTTATGAAATATCACACATCAGGCTTATTTATACTTTCCGCTTTATGGTTGGGTTTAATTGTTCTTTTGGGTTATTACCTACCTAAAAAATGGGCGAGTATTTTTTTACTATTTGTGTTTATCGCTCATTGCTTTGGAGGAGCTTCGTGGGTAAATATCCATTTCGGATTTTGGGCTGTGATGCTCTTTTTTCTCTTTAATTCCATCTTATATCATAGAATAGATACACTTGTTAAGTGTAACGAGAAATAACTATTGTAATCAATAAAATATAAAATGATGAACTGTTTAAAATGTCAAACGCAGAATGAAGGAAATGCTAATTTTTGCAAGCTATGTGGAACAAATTTACAGACGAACTTAAAACCAAAAAGGGAAGATGAAATTAAGGATTCTCTTCTTCTTATATTTATTATAATTGGATTTGTTTCAGTTCTTGTAAGTATAGTAATGCCCCGGTTGGGTTCAAGTTGGCTTGGAGAATCAGTTGTATATATTCAAAGACTTTTTTGGTTTATTAGCAGCCTTAGTTTTTTACTAATTCCCTTCGCCATTACAAATAAAAATATAAAGACTATTGGACTAATTTTTTCAGTTGTGAGTGTGCTCTATTGGATTTACCTTAATATTCAAACTTTTTGACATAAAAAAATAGCAATAAATTATGAAGAATATTTTAACAGGTTTACTCTTAATTTTATTCAATACTTTCGTTTATTCACAAGCGAAAATAGAGAAAGACCTTGACTTTGATGGTATTATAGATACTGTTTCTATCGATCACTTGCAATCAATAATTTGTTGTCAGTTGTCGAGTAGTGGATTTAAGACATTGCAAACTAAACCTTTCGATATTCTTGATGAAAATGCATTGCTTACGGAGGCTAGGAATGGGTTTTATCTGAAAAATAATTGGATGCGTTCTGGTTATTCTCTGCAATTTAGATACGATAATAAATTCAAAAAAATAAGACTTATTGGAATGAGTCGATATGAATTTGGAAATGCTTCAAATGATGGAAGTGGAGAGTCAAGCGTTAACCTGTTAACCTCTGGTTATGTTGGAAATTGGAACTATTATGATGAGGTGAAAAATCAGCTTGTAAAATTGCCTGCTATAAAGGAAAAGATGCATTTTGATAAAATTTATTTCGAAAATTTAGATGATAGTATCTACTTTAATTATGCCGAGCGATGTGCTGATATCTATCATCGAGTTAGAGATTTGTCTTTAAGTAAGGCGCATCCAACTTTCAATATGCTTGTTGCGGAAGCCAATAGTTATTTAGATTCTTATGGGCAACTTTCACCATTTGATGATTCTCATCATGCCTTTAATCAGATTAAATTACTGCCAAATGATAGGGATGAGATTTTAAAACATCAGGAAGACTTTGAATTTGTTACGAATGATTCTATTGGAAACTATGATTTAATCGTTTATCTGCAGGGGAAAATAAAGAATAAGCTCAATGAGATTTTTGATCATAAAGATTTTAATGAAGCTAATTTAGCGAAATTGAATTCAGGAGGAGATCTTGTTGTGGTGAAATCAAGCGATGGAAAATTATACAATTTCTCTTTGGATGAAAAAACGGGAGGAACATATCGAAGTCGTATTTCATGGATGAATTTTGTTGGGATAAATGCTACAGATCTTTATAAAAGCTTAGATTTTAAATCTTCTGAAAAATTACCCGCTATCTTTTCAGTGTTTGAAGGTGATGGTTTCACTGGGATTTATGCAATTACTACTAATGTAGGAATAAAATATGTGCTTACAGGTTATGTCAGAGGTTGTTCATCCTGTCATCTTACTTTTGTTCAATTGGTACACTTAAATTCGAATCAGTTTGAGCTCGATTTTGATTATTCAGTATATTTGAGAGAATGGGATACAGGTGTTTCGTATGATCCGGAAACAAATACAATTGTTTCAGATTATGTGACAGATGATTTAACGACTACTTGTGATTGTTCGAATAGGCTTACCAAACACAAATCGAAAGATTCCGATGAGAATGATGAGGAAGGGATTGAGAAAAATTGTCATTGTATTTTTGAATTTGATGGTTCAAATTTTATACTGGTAAAGCACACCGAAGAAGAAAAAGAAGGATAGTTGGTTGCTACAATTATATGTGTGAGGAATAGACTTAGTAAGATTTTTAAGAACATTATATATATCGAACATGATCGAAATTTTTATCGTTTCAATAATTATTGCCTTAATCTTTACACCGACTATTTTTAAATTTATTCAGGCAATTCGAATGGGGGCAAAAATTTCATTTGAGAGGGGTATGGGGATGAGTTTTCGAAAAACGTTTAAGATGGAGTTGATAAAAGCTATTGCCTTATCTCAGAAATTAAATTATAATATTGATTTATATATACTTGAAGCTCATTTTTTAGCAGGAGGTTCTCCGTTGAGATGTGTTGAAGCTTTAGAGTATGCAAAACAGAAAGGAATACATTTAGAGTTTTCACTGGTGGCTGGAGCGGATCTTGCTGGCAAAGATTTGATTGATGCTATCAATAAAACGAAGGAAATATTTAAACTGGAATTTTCTGAATCTAGAATTCAAGATTCAAAACTTAATTTTTTTAAGTTTGAGTTTAAAGGAGAGTATAAGCTGAATTTTGGAGGTGTTTGTTTTGCTACAATAGACAAAAAACAACTAATTAAAGAAGTAAAAGAAAAGCTGACTAAGTATCTTGAAAACTCAGAGCCAATAGGAAATAGTCGAATTAATAAAATTCTATCAGAAGTGATTTTTGACGATAAGTACTGGGAGTCAAAAGGACTTATTCTAGTCAATCAAGAAGTAACTTTACAGCCAATAAAAGATTAATTGTGATGAGTGGTCAGGATGATTTTCACTAACGATAATTATGAAAATAGATATAATAAAAAAAGTTACAGCTCTCATTTTTATTTGGATACAGCTAAATTGTTTGTGTTGTTATTCTCAAAACAGTACTGAAAAAGATGTTGAAATGAGTAAGGAAGTCGAAGAAATTATTCAATTGGGAAAAGATTCTATTGTTCAGATGGCCATAGATTTGCTTGGTGAAAAAATGCGTGCAGAAAATTTTGCAGAAATTAAAGTACTTACCAATGGTAAAGAAGTATTTGTGTCATTTTTAAACCCAATAAAATACCTCCCCATTAATTCTGTATTCTATTGTGATGCTGGTGTAGGTCTTCTTGGGCAATCTGGTTCTATAGAGTCATTAGCAAATCCAGAAGGGTATTCTATTAATGAGCCATTTCCATTTTATCAACCAAATGAAGATACAAAGAGGAATATTCAATTTGTACTCGAAGCAATTGATAATATGGAAGCTTCTGATGTAGATAATTTTGAAGATGAAATGATTATTCGTGAAAACGAGGAATACTACGATATAAGCGTGGTTTCAGAATATGTGGAGTCTTGGTATAAAATAAAAAAAGTGACTGGCGAGATGTATGATGTTGGTCATGCTCACCTTGAACCTATGTCCGTTGAAGCTAATGATGATGAGATTTATAAAGAAATAAGCTTTGCAGAATAAGGAAATTTTAAGCAACCGATAAAAGAGAATCGGTAAATAGGTTTTAGCCACATAAAATATAATAGGAGTTGGGTAAGAGTATCTGTTATCATGATATTCTTAAGAGATAATGCCCTGTAAAATAATTATAATAATTTTTTGTTGCAGCTTTATTGTTTTGTAGATTCAGGGACGAAAAGATAATATGTGTTAATTACTGCCCTATATGGGTCGGTAAAGACACTTTTTCAAAGAATATTATAAACGAAATAAAGCCTATTGCTTTATTTGGGAGTTGTAAAACATTTTAAGAAACATCCTGCATGAAAAATAAGTTGACAATGAGAACGATTTTCAAAATTTGGATTTTGATTAATACCATTTGGATAATCAATGGATGTAAACAAAATAGTCAAGAAAATAAAACTCCAGATTTTCAATTTGATTCTATACATACTGTAATTTCCGACACATCACAGCTCAATTGGATTGCGAGAGATTTAAATTCATTGTGGACACCAAATACCAATGATTTAAACATAACTGAATCAATTCTCAAGACAGCGATTAAAGAAAATATGAATGAATACTGGTCATTGCTTGATACTTTGACAGTTAAAAAATATCATAGACAATATACTTTCTATACAAACTCAAATAATGATTCTATAGTTTTTATTAATGCATTTTGTCGAGTATTAAATATACCTGTTGATTCTGCAGGAATCTGGATTATGAGACCATGCGATTGGAAAAATACCTTTATGATGGTAAATGACGGAGGTGATTGTTACTGGTCGATTAAGATTAACTTGACACGAAAGACATATTTTGATTTCAAGGTAAATGGAGAAGCATAAATTAAACACAAAACTATTTGTTTGCTGAATGACAAAGCTTAAAATAAATAACAACAATGATTAAATATTTAATTATCACATTTTTTGCTATTACCATGTTGTTATCATGTAAAACAACAAGCGTGATACTCATCGAAGGAGATTTATATTTTCAAATGGTAGATTTCTTCAATTTCAATAATGCACCAGATTCTATACTGACTAAAATTGAGAATCAAATGACGAACATAGATTTGGATACGATAGCTGAGAATGATAGAAAAGTATATGAACTGATTAAATATGCGATTGACCAAGATGTTCTTCGATTGCCATATATTAGATTGCAGACTTCAGAAAATGAAAAGATAATGCTATACATGGATGAAGATATTTACGAGCGATTTGATAGTTTAAAATGTTTTGATTTAAAAAAAGAGGGAAAGAAAATTCATATTTCAGCTTTGACAAATGATATTTCATATAAGGACATAAAAGCTTATAAACTCATTAAGCTAAAAGTATTTGAGAAAATTGACGGACAAACTGAGTGTAGAAAATAAAAAACGTTTTACAACACGCAATATACGTAAGCCGGGGATTGTGGGTAAATCTATGTTTTGTACATTTACTCAAATTTGTAACGGTTTGACAAGTTTGAGCTTCGAAATCCCGGCCTCCGCATATTGCCATCCGTTAGGCAGTATTAACCACAGGATTGACTCAATAATAGAAAAACTAAATAATGAAAAGAATTATATTAACTTATACAATATTCTTAGCAGTTTTTACAGGAATATGTAACGGACAAAATTCAGTTGTAAAGTTAAGCAAGAATTATACGGTTAATAATCCTGAGAAGCTATTGATACAAGATATTGAGAAAGATATTGATATAGTTTTATCAATTCCAAAAACTCTTTCAACTGAGAAAGTTTACAATTCAAGTGGGAAAATCATCAAAAGAACCTCATATAGTAATAGTAAGGTTGACCATGTCGCCACTTACAAATATAATGACACTGGAAATAGAACGGAATGGATTGGAGAATCTAATTATTTTACATTTAAATGGGTCTACTTCTATAATAAGCAAGGGAAAAATTATAAAGACATAAAATATCATGGAGACAGGTTGTTTCAGAGGTATGAATATGAATTTGAAGGCGATAATATTAAACTGCAACGGTATTTTGATTCTGATGGAAAGAATTTTTGGACAAACCATTATACTTATGATTCTAAAGGAAGAAAAATAACTTATAAAATGACGCATATAATAAAGGAACAAGAGGAATCTGCTAATTACAAATATGATAATTGCGACAATCTACAATCACAAGAAATGTATGATTATAAAGTTGCTTTAAAGTGGAAAGATTTCAATGTTTATGATAAAAATAACAATAAGGTGGAAACAATTCGTTACGACAAAAATAAAGATATTGTAGAGAAAGCATACTTAAGATACAACAGCAATAATGACCTTATAGCAATAAAATCATTTGACAAAGACAATAATCAGGTTGACCATGTTAGATACATCATTAAATATGATAACGAAGGACACAAAGTGATTGAGGTATATGTAAAAGATGATGTGATAAGGACAATTGACATAAATAAGATAGAATATTATCAATAACACTGCTTTTAACGCATAAAAACAATAGCCGAAACAGCAGTAATTTCAAGGGTTTTAAGCCGCTTCAACTTTTGTTTAGGTTGAAAGGTTTGCAGTTCGCAAACGGCTTCTATTCCTGTACTAAACGTAAGCAATAGAATTTAACATGAAACTGAAATCGCTATTAAGAACAATTTTAAAATACTTAACAGTTATATCCTCGATTGGATTTATGGCTTGGCTTATTTCAGACTTTTTTGGAGGAATGATTATTCATTTGGTAATGCTATGGTGGTTAATAATTCCAATAGTTATATTATTTGGTATAACATTGCTCATTTCAATAATCTTGATAATAAAAGAAGGAATTAAGAATAATAAATTGATTTCAATATCTCATGCTTTGAGCTTGCTGGTGATACTATTGTTTTTCCTATATAATTCGGAGCTATTAAAATCAAATAAAGTAATGGATGCGTCTTTGATAGATGATCTAAGTCGAATTGATTTAATTTTTAGAGAAAATGGAACCTTCGAGACAAATGTTTCAGGTATGTTTGGCTATTCAGAAAAAATTAGAGGTAAATATATATTGAAAAATGACTCAATTATCTTTTTAAATAAACCATATTCCAATGACTTTATTCCAGACACGGTATTAATTGACAATGACAAAAATTCTATTTTCTTTCGAAAGAATAAAGATGGGGAATTTAATAGGGAGAAATCCTTTGTGAATTATTTTGAAATTAATTTTAAAGAGTTTAAATAAAGCAAACTACTATTTACAGCGAAAACAAAATTATAATAGGCAGTATTGCATATCCCGAAAGCTTTTGGGAGTTCACAAAACTTATAGTCACAATATTAATAATACCACAGATCATACTCTTAAAAATACAGAACAAATGAAATCAATATTATTAGGATTAATTTTTAGTTTTTCCTCATCAATACTATTTGCTCAAACGGAATATTTAGAGGTTCTAGATGTGAATAGTAAAGCTAAAACATCAGAAGAATATTTTGTTAGACAAGATCAAAATGATATTAAAGAGGGGAGATATCTTTTTAAGTATAGAGGTAAAGTACAAGTAAAAGGGGAATATTTTAATAATAATAAAATTGGGGAATGGATCTATACTCCAAGTTCAAATTTTAGAATTGTAGGGAACTATAAAGAGAACAGGAAGGAAGGCGAGTGGCTCTATACTCAAAATGGTACTCAGATTTCGATTTTAAACTATACGAGTGGATTATTGGAAGGAAAACAATTTGGTTATTTTGAAAACGGATCACTCGCTTGCGAGTTAATCTATCGAATGGGAAAAAGGAATGGAGTTGAAAAACGATATTATTCCAATGGGAAAATAAAGGAGGTAACTAATTATAAAGATGATATGATTCATGGTGAGAATGTTAGATATGCTGAAGATGGTGCGGTTATTTCTAAGCTGATCTATGAAAAAGACATTCCTCTTAGTTTAGAGGTTCAAAGTGATTCTACTATAAATTCTAATTATTCAGGCAATTTAACGGCCGGCAACGGTATCTTGAGAACTGTTAATTTCAAGGATAATAAAGAACAAGTACTTCTGGTGCGAAATTTTAAAGATTCACTTTTAGACGGGGAAATTATAGGATATAACTACGATGGATATAAAATTTTTACTGGACAATATCAGAAAGGAAATATGATTGGCACATGGAAATTTTATAATCCTGTCGGAGGATTTAGTCATACTAAGGAATATCTGCTCACCCAAAAATTAAAAGTAGATTCAACTGAGACTTTTACATTGAAACTTAACGAACGATTTATAAATATAGAGGATATGCCAAAATTTGAAGGAAATGATTTAAAGCTTTTCCAATATTTTATTTCGAGAATTGTAAAATATCCTATTTCATGCTTAAACAATGGAATAAAAGGAAAGGTTTATGTAAGTTTTGTTCTTAGTAAGGAAGGTAAAGTAGAAGAGGTAAGCTTAGATAATTCTGTTCATCCATTAATAGATCAGGAATCGTTGTATGTAGTTAATTCATCCCCTTTTTGGATTCCTGGGTTTGCATCAAGAATTCCTGTGAAGATAAGCTTTACAGTTCCAATAAATTTTGACTATATGTAATGCTGAATCCGAAGGATTCAACTATTTATAGAGAACAAAACAATAACAGGATATGATCCCATAGGGGTTAAACAAAAAGGGAGGATATTTATTCTATAAACGTAGAATTCCTTGGGGATTGTTAAATAACAAACAATTAAGATGATAGGATTTTAAATATAACTAAGCAATTAAATTACGATACAATTATGGATGATAAAATAACAAAACAGATTAATTTTTTGAAAATATATTCTGGGTTTTTGACGCTTGCACTCTTGGGCGTCATTTTTTATGTAATAAACCAAAGCACAGAAAGTAAGCTTAAAGAACTTACTGTAGAGAGAATTAATATTGTTGAAAGTAATGGGGATTTAAAATTGGTGATTAGTAATAGCAGCAGACAGCATCAGGGAATAATAAATGGAAAACCATTACCGAAAAGAGAGAGACAAGCGGGATTAATTTTTTTCAACTCGGTAGGAGATGAATGTGGTGGATTGATATATGATGGAAATGACAAAGGTGCAGGCTTAGTACTTTCGGTAGATAAATACCGTGACGACCAAGTAATGCAACTGCGATACATCGAGAATACGGAAAATAATGCCAGAACCTATGGCATGCAATTTTGGGATTATCCTAAAGAAGACAGCTATCAGCAAAGAAATAATGCTTTCGAAGCTTTGCAGAAAATAGAAGATGAAGCGGAGAAAAGAGATGCCTACCTAAAAATGAAACAGGATTCTTTGTTGGCAGAAGATAGAATGTTTGTTGGCAAGAAAATGAACAATGATATCGGACTATTTATTAATGATAATAAGGGAAGACCAAGAATAAGGATTTATATAGACACTGATAATAATCCAAAAATAGAACTTCTAAACGAAGAAGGGAATGTTCTGGTAAAAGAATAAACCGATATTCAATAAAAGGCGGTAGTAAAAATAATATGGAAAATTTAGCATTATGATTTTAAAAGCAACAAAACTATTTCTTGGATTATTAATCTGTTTTCAGGTTTCGGGACAAGTGGCGCCTGATAAATTTCAGAATCCAATAGTACCGGGTTTTTATCCCGATCCTTCCATTTGTCGTGTTGGAGATACCTATTACCTAGTTAATTCAAGTTTTGAATGGTTTCCGGGATTGCCTATTCATAAAAGCAAAGATCTTATAAATTGGGAGAAGATTGGTTATGGTTTTCATAGTACCGACCAAATTGAATATAAGGATGGGCTTGCTGATTCGAATGGCATTTTTGCACCAACTATTCGTTTTCACGAGGGCACTTTTTATATTATATGTACCATGGTAGGGCAAAATGGCAATTTTATAATAAAGGCACAAAATCCTGCTGGTCCGTGGAGCAAACCCATCTGGATTGAAAATGCTCCGGGAATCGACCCATCTCTTTTTTGGGATAATGGGAAGTGTTACTACACAGGAGCTGGAGTGATTGATGATTCGAGTAAGGAATGGCCTGGGAAAAATGGTATTTGGATGCAGGAAATCGATCCAGATAAGGGCGTATTATTAGGCGAAAAAAAGCAACTTACCTATGGGCACGCTTCGAATGCTCGTTGGGCCGAGGGGCCACACCTATATAAAATTAACGGGGAGTATTTACTGTTAATTGGCGAGGGTGGTACTGGCGAATATCATTCGGTTACCGTATTTAACAGCAAGAATATTTGGGGGCCTTATGTTCCAAATCATGCCAATCCTATTATGAGCCACAGACACTTGGGCGACACGCACCCAATAGGACAAACCGGTCATGCCGATTTGGTTCAAACTCAAAATGGAGATTGGTGGAGTGTTTTACTTGCAAAAAGAAAAGTGGATGGTTTTGTGACTCTTGCCAGGGAAACTTTTTTGGCGAAAGTGGTAATGACTGAACAGGAAAGCGGTGTTACGCCAATTTACAATCCCGGAATAGGACTTTTGCAGGAAGAACAAGAACGTCCTGATTTAGCGTGGACACCTGTTGCAGCAATAAAAACCAGAGACGATTTCGATGGCGAAACTCTTGATCTGGAATGGAATTTTCTTCGCACTCCCAGCTATAAATGGTACCATCAAAAAAAGGGAGTAATGGAGCTGATCTTACGTCCCGAAATGTTAACCGAATTTGTAAATCCATCCTTTTTAGCAAAGCGTACAAGGTATTTCAACTATTCGGCAAGTACTAAGCTTAGCTTCTCTACAAACAAAGAGAATGAAAAAGCGGGATTGGTTATTTATCGCCGACATGGCAATAATTACCAGCTTTTAAAAGGGAAGGATGAATTGGTTTTAATTAAAAATTTTCAGAAAGATAATGTAGGGGAGTTGGAGCCTGAAATTGTAGCTTCGATTCCTTATAACAAGAAGGTGCTCGTGTTAAAAGCAGAAGTGAGGGGAATCGAAGTTCAGTTTTTTTATGGCGAAAATGAGAATGATTTAAAACCAATTGGTCAAATTCAGGATTATACCATAGTTTCCGACGAAGTGGCTCAAAAGTTTAATGGAGTGTATGTGGGAATATATGCTAGTTCGTTTGGCGAAGCAAGTACACAGCTTGCAAACTTTGATTGGTTTGTAATGGGCAAAGAGGATTAGAGGATCACCTGCCAAATTTGATACAAGTAAAGCTGGTTCTGTTTTCGTTGGAAAAAGCAGGCGTTTAGCTTAAATAGCATTATAGAATTGCCAAAATAGGCAACTATAAACGGGAATTGAAAACAGATTCCTTTGAATAATCATGATTTTAAAACATAGAATAGTAAAGCCTGGAAGAATATTCCGGGCTTTTTTATTTCCTGATGAGGCAATATTAGGATGCTTGTTGTATTAATAAGGCTTAACTTGAAGATTAATTGGCAAAAAGTATTGTTTTGCATACCTTCTGGTGGCGATTGGTGAAAAATGGATAGGGAATACCAATATAAATACAATTTTATGCGCTTTTAATACCATATTTCTCACTTGCTGATTGTCTAAATTTGTTTTGTAATAATTCCTGGTAAGGAAACAGGCTTTTCGGAAATAATATGGAAAAGTCTGATTAATAATCAATTTCAGTTTAAATAATAGATAATCATATGAAACGTCCATGTCAAAACAATTTTGACACACAGGGAAATGATTATCCCAACATGGTAAGTTCCATATGGCAAAAACTTAAAATTATAATCATATGAAACGTCCATGTCAAAACAATTTTGACACACAGGGAAATGATTATCCCAACATGGTAAGTTCCATATGGCAAAAACTTAAAATTATAATCATATGAAACGTCCATGTCAAAACAATTTTGACACATAGGGAAATGATTATCCCAACATGGTAAGTTCCATATGGCAAAAACTTAAAATTATAATCATATGAAAGCAATAGGATACAAACAAGCAGGTGCTATTAACGCAGTCGAGGCATTAATTAATTTTGAAGCTGCAAAACCAGAAATCGGATCTCGTGATCTTTTGGTGGAGGTAAAAGGGATTTCGGTTAATCCGGTAGATGTTAAAATTCGTGCCATGGCGCAGTTCGGTCCCGAAGCTGGTCAAACCAAAATTATTGGATGGGATGCCGCAGGTATCGTTCGGGAAGTGGGTAGCGAGGTAAGTAAATTTAAAGTGGGTGATGAGGTTTTTTATGCGGGTGAGTTTACGCGTGCGGGTACTAATTCCGAGTTTCAGGCGGTTGATGAGCGTATTGTAGGTAAAAAACCAAAATCATTGGGTTTTGCCGATGCAGCAGGTTTTCCATTGACTTCGATTACTGCATGGGAAATTTTATTCGATTCGTTTGCATTGAAAGAAGGTGAAGGAAAAGGGGAAAGTATCTTAATTGTTGGAGCAGCTGGTGGAGTAGGATCTATTTTAATTCAATTAGCAAAGCAATTAACTGGTTTAACGGTGATTGCTACTGCATCTCGCCCAGATACCATCGAATGGGTGAAAAAAATGGGTGCCGATCATGTAATTAATCACCGCGAATCTCTTGCCGATCAGGTAAAAGCTTTGGGATTAACGCCACGCTATGTAGCTTCTTTAAATGGTACTGAGCAACATTTTCCGGCTATTGTAGAATTAATTCAGCCACGTGGACATATTGCATTGATTGATGATCCTGAAACATTAGATATTGCTTCGATCAAATTGAAAGCTTTAAGTTTTAGTTGGGAATTTATGTTTGCGCGATCTTTGTTTAAAACTGCCGATATGGATAAACAACACGAATTATTAAATCGGGTATCGAAACTTGTCGACGAAGGAAAATTGATCTCTACAGTAACAAATAATATGGGGAATATGAGTGCGGCAACACTTATCGAAGCGCATAGGCAACAGGAAAGTGGCAGTGTTATTGGGAAAAATGTATTGGATGGTTTTGCAAAATGAGAATTTTAAATGATAGGTTTTTACCGGTGCGGTTATTACAAATAGAAGAAGATTTACTTCGTTTTAGTTTCTTTGATGAAGGAAAATTAAAGAATGAAATCACGATTCAGGCTGGCTCAGATTATGTCTGTAAACAGTACTTTAAAGGGGATGTTCCCAAAGACGATGAGGTGGAGATTTCCATTTATTACGTGGAAGAGACAGCATTGAGCAATAAAGCGTTGATGAATGAGAAGGAGAGTTTGGTTTGTAATCATAAACTTTTGCCGGAGATTTTTGGAAAAAAGCTTGGTGATGTGATATCATTCGCTGAAATAGAGGCTGTTAATTTGGATTATTTCGACTACATAGCCGGAGTGCCGGCATCGGTACTTCACTTGGATTTTTCGAAGGAGAAATTTACAATAGTTCTGATTCTTCGAGCAATAATGCATGTTCTTAAATTTAAGGATATACAAATTGCTAAGTAATCAAACCAGCTACTTTATGTTTTTTTTAATCTGAGCCGATAAGTTGACTATGAATAGAAAATCAAATAAAATAATTACTCTTGGCGTATCCGATTTGTCTTTTCATCGCGTTACAGCCTCTTTGCTTGCGAATGTTTTAACAGAGATGGGTTTTTTGGTGAATCGAATTTATTCGTCGCACCCAGATAACTTTGAGAAGTTAAAATCGGGAGCGGTAGATATGTTAAGCTCTGCCTGGTTGCCTTCTAGCGATGGTATTTATAAAGCAGAAGTAGAGGAACAGGTTGCTCTTATAGAGTTGGGGTTGCATTATGAGCCTTATGAATTGTGGGGTGTGCCTGATTATGTTCCTCTTGAAGATGTTGAAGAGATTTCAGATCTTTGTAAGCCAAATGTTCGGAAAAAAATGCGCCCCGCAATTCAAGGGATTTATTCAGTAGCTGGCATCACGCGTTCTTCCCTAAAAATAATGGATTCGTATGGTCTCAGTCAAAATGGCTATCGCTTTTTTTCTGGTTGTGAAGAGTGTTGCTATTCTACTTTCGAACAAGCGGTAAAGAACAAAGAATGGATGGTTCTTCCTTTATGGAAACCTCAATTTTTACATCATTCTCACACCATTCGTGAACTAAAAGATCCGAAAGGTATTTTGGGAACTTCTGATAGAGCGGTAGCCCTTCTTCGGGGAGATCGAAAGGATTTATTTACGCAAAAAGAATTGGAACGCTTAGGAGCAATGCGTTTTTCTAATGAGATTATTACAAATTTGGATTATCAGGTTTTCTATAACAAAATACCTTTGGATGAGCTGAGTGGGAAATTCTTGGCTAATCAAATATAGATTTGTTGAAATAGACTATTATATTATAAAAAACGAACTCTATTCAGATAAGGCTAAATTAGCTTCTTGAATAGAGTTTGTTAGTTTTTTTGCCAACTCATTTTGATTTATACCTGACTCTTCAATAATCGCAGGTAACCTATAAGCCTATGCTGGTGCAATGCCGGTTATTTTAAAGGCTTCATCGGCCATTTCATTCATGTAACGAGACAACGAATTTGCTGAAAAATAAAGACATCCTTCTAGACTTAAATGATTCGATTCATTCATGGATTAAAACATCGATAATTAATTGGAGAAAAGGAGCATTACTTATGCACAACAAATTTGTCCACTTGTATTCTTAAATTGCTTAACGGTCATTCCGTAAGCCTTTTTAAACGAGCGCGATAAGTGACTGCTGTCTGTAAAGTTCAGCTGGTAAGCAATTTCTTTTAGAGAGAGGTCGGTATGTAAAACCTTTGTCTCTACAATTCGAAGTTTCGATTTTATAATGTAATCGGCCAAACTTACGCCAGCTTGTTTTTTAAAATATTCGGAAAAATAGGTTTTAGAGATGCTAAACTTTTCGGCAAGATTCGGTACGCGTACATTTTCACTATTAAAAATATTCGTATTAATGTATCGTAAAATATCACCAAAGCGATTGTCGATTTCATTAGCCTTATCAACATATTTTTTCTCTATACTTCTCGCTAGAATATTCAATATAGAAGCTATAGCTCCAGAAATAATAGATTCGGAAAAGCTATCGGAGGCTAAATATTCCTGATAGATCGATTTAATATTGTTGATAATAAATTGCCTTTCTCTGTCGGTTGCAATTATATCTCCAGGTACCTTGTTATAATTCGCAATAATATATGCAATCCGATCAAACCAAGCATTGTAATTCGTTAGTCCTTCATCTTTTAAAAAATAATGGTCGGTAAACCGGATGAAGTAAAACCGAGATGGTTCTGCAATTTTAAACGAGTGACAATCCAAGGGAGGAAGTAGGAAAATATTTCCTTCTTGATATTCGAATTCGTGTTGATTTACACATTGAAGACCAGAGCCTTTTTCAACATAAACAATTTCAAAAAAATTGTGTTTGTGCGGTCTCTTTTCCCATGAAGATAGTTCTTCAATATGAATCTCGAATAGTTTACTTAGCGACTCTGTGAACATTGTAGTTAAATTGGTTTGTTGGTGTAAATATAGGCAAAATTAATCGTTTTAAATTTTTAACTTGCTCTATTTAGCACAAATACGCCACAAAAGCCTATAATTGTACAATTTATTCCAATTTGCTTACAATTATTCCTTAGTTGTCTCCTGTTAGTTTACATATTTTTGGGAGTTTATGTTTTTGTATTCTACCGGTTTCATTTACATTGATTAATTGTGTTGGATTATAGGTTGCAGTGTTGATAATTCAAAAATAAACTTAAAAATCACTAATTAATAGTGTTTATTTTAAAATAAGGATGCATTTTTGGCTTAACTAGTTTTACTAATCATTCGTTGAGTGAGAGTGAATTTAGGGCTTATTAATTTTATCAATATAAATAAAAAAGAGTATGAGTTTTATTAAAAGCATGCAGGAACGTTATGCAACAAAAATGTATGATCGTTCTAGAAAAATAGAGTCGAATAAAATAGAGGAGCTGAAAGAAATTTTAAGACTTAGCCCATCTTCAATAAATAGTCAGCCATGGAACTTCACTTTTATATCCGATCAGGAAACTAAAAATGAATTGGCAAAAGCATCCTTTCATAATACCGAAAAAGTGCAAGATTGCGACAGTGTAGTGGTGTTTAGCCGAATAAACAATATTCAGGCTTTTGAAGAGGGATTGGCAGAAAGATTGCCACAAGGCGCGGTAGATTACTACAATAATTTTTTAAAACCACTTTCCGAGGAGAAGAAAAATGCATGGTTCGAAAAACAAGTTTATTTGGCATTAGGAGTGTTTTTAAGTGCTTGTGCCGAAATGCAGATCGATTCTACTCCAATGGAAGGAATTGAACCTGATAAATACGATAAAATACTAGGTTCAAAAGAGAGTCATGCGATAGTAGCTGTGGCAATAGGATACAGAAATGTTGAGGATTTTAATCAGCCAGAGAAAAAAGCCAAAACCAGAAAAGCATTAAATCAAGTAATAAAAACAAACTGATTTTAAAAAGAATGAGCAATCAAAAAATTACTATCGTAGCAAGAATTTTAGCGAAAGCTGAAAAAAGTGAAGCAGTAAAAGCGGAATTAATAAAGTTAGTTGGCTTTTCAAGATCCGATAAAGGATGTATTAATTACGATTTGCATCAAGACCAAGAAAATCAAAATCTATTCTTTGTTTATGAAAATTGGGAAAATCGGGCTTCTTTGCAACAACATGCAGAAAGTAAGCATTTCGTAAATTTTGTTGATGCAACAAAAGATGCAAATGAGGAGTTCTCGGTAAACGAAATGACCAAGATTGCATAATTGTGATCCTGAATCGAGGATAGAAATTGTTTCGATTAAAGATAAAAATGATTTTAGCACGGACTTACTTTCCGTGCTTTTTTTATATTTAAATTTAGAAAGGCTTTCTACCTAAAAGCATATAGTTTTACCGAAAAAAGCAGTCGAGAACGCAACTATACTTACTAATTTTCATCATCTGAAGATAAAGAATACGGTTTAGCATGGTATTTGCTTACAAAAACATTGTAAATTATCTGAGTATACACACAAATAAATAAAAACAAATGAAAAGAAATGTAATTGTATTGTTGGCTGTTTTCCTAAGCTGTAGTGCATTGGCACAGGCACAAAAAAACTTTATCGATCAAAATTACATCGAAGTAAAGGGATTGGCAGAATTGGAAGTAGTGCCAGATGAGATTTACCTAAATATCCATTTGGATGAGATGGATACCAAGAACAAGGAAAGTGTTGAGGTTTTAGAAAAGGAAATGTTTGTGGCTTTGAAAAAAGCGGGGATCAATCTGGAAAAACAACTTTCTGTATCCGATGTTGCAGGTAATTTGAATAGCTATTTTATCAAACGTTCCGATATGAAGAAATCGAAAGATTTTGAATTGTTGGTGCACGATTCAAAAACATTAGGAAAGGTGTTTGTGGAGTTGGATAAAATTAAAATATCGAATATTAGTATTGTTAGGGTAGATCATTCCGAAATTGAAAAGTTTCGCAAGCAGGTCAAAATAAATGCGGTTATTGCCGGAAAAGAAAAAGCAGTAGCATTGGCCGAGGCAATTGGTCAAAAAGTTGGGAAAGCCATTTATATTAATGAAATTTCATCTCCTTATGGTCGACAAATGGCAAATACAATGATGCGGGTAAAAAGTGAAGGTTACGCATCCGATATGGAAATGCCTGATCTTGATTTTCAGAAGATAAAATTGGAATATTCTGTAATGATTAGCTTTGCTTTGGAATAACGGATGAAACGCACAAATACAACGAAGATCCCTTTATGTAAATAGGGATCTTTTTTTTATTCTGGGAATTCATCAATTTTTTCAACAAGCCTTTATCAATAAATGATTTTTTTGTTCTTTTGTGGAGAAATAAAAAAACAAATTAATATAAATGATCAAGATCTTATCTTATATTCTCAGCTGTGTATTCTACATCCTCTTCCTATTGTTGCTGGTTATTTTTCATCCGGTACAGGTAATTTGTCGGAAGCTGTTTGGATATCAGGCGCACAAAACTTCAGTAGATGTTTTAAACTTTTTTTTAATGCGTGTGGTTTTTTTTCTAGGGGTACGTATCACTTCTTTGCCTAAAGTTAATTTGCCAACCGATCGACCATTAATTATCATTTCAAATCATCAGGGAGTTTACGATATTCCTCCCATTGTCTGGATTTTTAGGAAACACCATCCAAAGTTTATTTCCAAAAAGGAATTGGCTAAAAACATTCCAAGCGTATCTTATAATCTTCGTCATTCGGGCGCTGCTTTAATCGACAGAAAGAATAGAGCTCAGGCAATACCAGAAATATATAAATTGGGCGAGTTAATTGCAAAACACAATTATGCAGCCAGTATTTTTCCCGAGGGAACAAGAAGTAAAACAGGTGTAATGAAACCCTTTAAAGCGGGTGGAATAGAGACTTTACTTAAAGCGGCACCGAATGCGTTAATAGTGCCTTTTGTAGTCGATGGAAATTATAAAATTGAAGAAAAAGGCATGTTTCCATTAAGCTTGGGTGCTAAAGTGGCTTACAAAGTTTTGGAGCCAATCGAGCCTGCAGGATATACGGCAATAGAACTAACCGAAATGGTGGAGACTTTAATCAAGAAAGAATTGAATCAATAAACAGGAGCTAAAATTCAATGGGTAAGCAATATACAAAAACAGCATTGGTGGTAGAAGGAGGAGCCATGCGTGGCATTTTTGCTGCTGGTGTTTTGGATTACTTCATTGAAATGGACTTTAATCCGTTTCATACGGTTTTGGGTGTTTCTGCGGGTGCTGTAAATGCAGCGGCTTACCTTTCGATGCAAAAAGAGCGAAATTTTAAAATGTTCACCGATTATTCTTTGCGACCAGAATATATTAGTTGGAAGAAGTTTGTGAGAGGTGGTCATTTAATGGATTTGGATTGGTCGTGGGAAATTACTTCCCGCGAATTACCAATAAATTTGGAGGTGCTATTTGCCAATAAATCTGATTTCGAAATTGGTGTTACTATGAACGCCGATGGTCGATCGGTTTTTATTAAGCCCAATGCAGAAACTATTAGCCATGTAATGAAAGCTAGTTGCACAGTTCCCTTGTTTTATCGCAATTTTCTAAAAATAGACAATCAAATCGTATCCGATGGAGGTGTTTCTGCACCTATTCCAATTCATCGAGCTGTAGAAAAAGGAGCAAACAAAATTATGGTGATTCGTTCTCGTCCCAGTTCTTTTCGGATGAAAAAAGGAATGGAATCAAAATTGGGAGCGTTCCTTTTTAGAAAGCATCCAGGCTTGGTAAAAGCCTTGTCAAATCGGCCAAATAACTATAATTCATCTATCGATTTCATTCAAAATCCACCGGAAAATCTTCAAATTTTGGATGTTTGTCCTCCCGAAAATTTTAAAACCAAACGATTTACTCAAGATTATGCCACTTTGGTAAATGATTATGAGTTAGGACGGGAAATGGGACGAATTGCAATCGAAAAGTGGCAATCGTTGCAGTAAACTTACCTCATTTACTATCATTCAAGCTAAATAGGATCACAAGCCAATATTTTTTTCCACAATGTTTTAACCTTATAAATAGTTCCATCTGGTGGATATGACTTTGCAAAATCAATGAAACAGGCGTATGGTTATTTTTCCGCAAGGGATAAATAAATGTTGGTCGGAAAACAGGGATAAATAACTTAATCCTCTATTCTCAATTACTAATGAGCTTGAAGGAAAAAAAAACCGTATAAATAATTTTTATCATTAAACCTTTTATCTATTCTGTTGTCTTAAGAGTACTGAAATCGTGCGAATATACTTTTTGATCCCCGAAATGTTAACGAAAATCTAAAATCCGATTTTTGTGAATGTTTTAAGTTTATGAATAGTATGTTTGTGTAGATAATTTTGTGAAACTTATAATCAACCTTAATGAATAGATTAATTCTTCTAATCTGCTTTAGCTTATTTGTAATTTCGACTAAGGCAGTAGAACCGGTGGTAAAACCGGAAATAAAAGGTGGAGTAATAAAGGGTCTTGTTATGGACAGTGCTTTGGATACTCCTGTAGAATATGCAACCGTTTCTGTTTACAATATGGCCGACTCAAGCCTTATTGATGGAACTATTACCGATGAAAAAGGTGCTTTTGAACTTAAAAAGTTGAAGCCCGGAAAATACTATGTAGAGGTTTCTTTTATTGGATATAATAAAGCGGCAGTTCGAAATATTCCTATTGATAAAGGTCATAATTTGGCTGATTTAAAAGTGGTGAATTTGCGACAGTCGAGCGAGGCATTAAGCGAGGTTGTAGTAACTTCGGAGCGTGCTCCAGTTCAATATCAGATCGATAAAAAGGTAATTCCGGTGAGTCGCCAAATTACTGCGGCTAGCGGAACAGCAGTAGATGTTTTAGAAAACGTCCCTTCGGTTAGTGTTGATATTGAGGGGAATGTGAGTCTTAGAGGGAATTCAAACTTTACCGTTTTGGTAGACGGTAAACCTTCCATTTTAGATGCTTCGGATATTTTACAGCAAATGCCTGCAAGTGTAATTGAGAATATCGAAATTATTACCAACCCATCTGCGAAATACGATCCTGAAGGAACAGCAGGTATCATTAATATTATCACCAAAAAGAATACCGAAAACGGATTAAATGGAGTGGTAAATTTATCGGTAGGTAGTCAGGAAAACCGAAGTGGCGACATTTTAATTAACTACCGCAAAAAGAAATGGAATTGGAATTTTGGTTTAGATTACGATAACCGTCAGTTTGAAGGGACTAGTAAAACCGAAAATAGAACCACTTTTAATGGTGCAACAAGTTCTGTTTTATCCGATGGAGAATCGGTTATGAATCGTACGGGATATGGTATTCGTACTGGTTTTGATTTTGATATGAATGACAAAAACACCTTCTCTTTTGGTTTCCGATTTGGAAACAGAGACATGGAACGAGGTTCAGTGCTTGATTACCAGGAGTTTGATTCTGAAAATCCAGAAATAACGTCCTACGATAGTAGGGATCTTTGGAAGAAGGAAATGACTTTTGTGAATACCGACTTTTCATACATCCGGAAATTTAGTGGAAAAGGACATCAATTGGCGTCTCAGGTAAGTTATTCGCATCGCGGAAGTGGCGACGAGCGTTCCACGAACGAGTTGTTTGATGCCAATGGGGAACAAATGCAGGGAAAAATTGCTATAGAAGATGGACCAGGAACCAGATGGGAAATTCGTTCCGACTATACCTTACCATTGGGCGAGGATGCAAAGTTTGAATTCGGATACCAAGGTCAGATTCGTTCTAGCGAAGCAGATACAAAGCAAGAGGATTTTGTTGTTGGAGGTGGATACGAGCCACAACCATTGTATAGTCACGATGTAACTTACGATCAGCAAGTGCATGGTTTGTATTCTACTTATGCTGCTAAATTTGGAAGTTTTGGTTATCAACTTGGTTTTCGATCGGAGTATACCAATCGAAAAATTGATTTTATTGATGGGGCAGAGAAGTTTACGATTAAGCGTTGGGATTTCTTTCCAACCATACATACTCAAATGGATTTAGGTTCAGATAATCAGGTAATGGCAAGTTATACTCGACGTATTCAGCGTCCTCGTGGCTACTATTTGGAACCTTTTGTTACCTGGACCGATGCCTATAATGTTCGACAGGGAAATCCCGATTTAGATCCAGAATATATCGACTCCTATGAGTTGGGTTATATGAAACGTTTTGGCGATCAGTCTGTTTCTTTCGAAACTTATTATAAGGTAACACACAATAAAATAGAACGGGTTCGATATCCTTGGGAAGAGCAGGGGAATGTAATGAAAAGTACTTCGGTTAATGTAGGAAATGATTATTCTTTGGGGATAGAAGCAACCATAAACTTATCTTTTGGCAAATCCTTTAAAAATGATTTAATTGGTAACTTTTACCATTATAAAGAGGAAGGCGATTTTACCATTACCAATGCTGCTAATGAGGATACTTATCAGGATTTTTCTACTAAAAGTTATAACTGGAGCGTTAGAAATAACTCTACAGTAATAGTAGATATGAATACTAGATTGCAGTTTACGGCGAATTATCAGTCGGATACAAAATGGGCTCAAGGGGAGCGAAAAGGCTTTTTTACAACTTCAGCAGCTTTAAAGCGAGATTTTTTGAAGCGCAAGCTATCTGCTACCTTCCAGGTTAAAGATATATTCGGAACGGCAAAACACGAAACATTGTATGAAGGAGATAACTTTTACAACTTTAGCCAGTTTAATCATAAATCACCAAGCTTTAATTTGAAACTAAGTTTTAAAATAAATAACTACAAAACCAAACGTGAAAGAGGTGGATCTGAAGGTGGAGTTGATGTAGAAGAATTTGAGATGTAATAACGATTAACGAAATAAGGAAGAAACTCACGGAAAATATTTCGTGAGTTTTTTTTTATGTCCTACTACCAATTTATATTTAGTTTTGAATCCGGTTAAAAACCGAAGCAGATAAGTATTAAATAAGAGAGGAAATCACAATAAAGGATCCTGTTACAATATTAATTCCAATGACTATTTTTCTGAACTTATCCGGCTCAATTTTTCCAGAAAATTTAGCTCCAATATGTGATCCGAAAAATAGAATGGGAAGGCAAAAAAGAGCCAGGTTTACCGATTCCATTTCTATCATTCCTTTCATTAAAAAAGCTGCCGTAGTAAAGAAGGCAGAAAAGGTACTGAACCAGGCAAATACGCCTCTAAATCGTTCTTTTTCATAGCCTTTTCTATTCATAGCAATTACCAATGGAGGCCCTCCAACAGATATGGCACTATTAAGAACGCCACTAATAAATCCAGCAAAAACAATTGGAAAATTTATAAATCGCTTGGCCAATTTTACTTTCCCTACCATCTGTATCGAGAACAGGATAATTAGAACTCCTGTTATTAGTCGCAATGTATCGCTGCTTACATACTCCAAGGCATAAATACCTAAAGGAATTCCTCCCAGGCTGGCAATAAACATAGGGATAAAGTAGTAGGCTTTTATTTTTTCCTGTAACTTAAATAGAATTACTAAACTCGTAATTAAATTGAACAAACTCATGGCAGGCACTAATACCTGCATTGGGAATATAAAAGAGAGAAAAGGAACTGCAAGTAGTGCAAATCCAAAGCCGGTCATTCCTTTAATAAATGCAGCTGAAAGGATAACGATACCACAAAGAATGATTTGAATGATAGTAATGTCGTGCATGGAAAACCCAATTAAGAATCTGTATGTGAATGATACAAAGTTAGTGGATATACAATAAAATTGGGCGTTAAATAATCTTAAAACTACCTTTCAGAAAATGTTATAAAACCTCCCTTAAGAAAGGGAATAAGGAATGTATTTGAATTGCTACGTTTGTCATGAATAGTTTTACCGAAATAGCTAGTAATATGATTCCAAAAACTTTACGCATTACATGAATGCCTCCTTCTCCTAAAAAACGCTCAACAATATTAGTGGATCGCAATACGATGTAAACAAATATCATATTTAATACAATGGCTACAATTAAATTTTCCATCGCATATTCTGCACGTAAGGCTAGTACTGTAGTAAAGGATCCTGCACCGGCAACCAAGGGGAAAGCAATAGGAACTATGGAAACACCACTTGGACCATCGTATTTAATAATTTCGATACCTAGAGCCATTTCTACTCCCATTATAAATAGGATAAATGAACCAGCAATAGCGAAACTCGAAATGTCAACTCCAAATAATCCAAGCAGTTTTTGTCCTAAAAAAGTAAAGGCGATTAGTACAATTAGAGCAACTATGGTCGCTTTTAATGCTTCAATTTTACCTCCTTTTTTCTGCAAATCTAAAATGATTGGAATAGATCCAATAATATCGATTACTGCAAAAAGAACCATGGATGAGGTGATAATTTGGATGATATTGAAATTCATAACAATAAAATTTTGGAATTGTAACAATAGATTTTGGTTAAACTTACAAATTAATTGATCGATTGTGTAAGTTGTATAGTCGCGATTTTTCTTTTAAGTAAACTATTTTTGTTAAAAATAAATGCACAATCAATATAATTGTTAAAAATAAAACAAAAGAATAGTGGTTGTGTTTAAAATTTAAACTTTCGCGAAGGTATATTTTTTTTTGAGATTGGCTCTAAGTTGAACGAGAAATTTTAAAAGAAAGAGGCACTCTTAGTAGTTGGAGCAAAAAAAAGACCTACAAGTGGTAGGTCTTTAGGACTAGTCAAGATATTTTTTATTTCTCATTAGATGTTTCTAATGGAACGAAATTTAGAGAGATACTATTTACACAATGGCGGGTATTTTTTTGTGTAAAGCCTTCTCCAATAAAAACATGGCCCAAATGTCCGTTGCAATTAGCACAAACAATTTCAGTTCGCCTGCCATCGGCATCGGTAATTCGTTTTACAGCACCTTCAATTTCATCGTCGAAGCTAGGCCAGCCACAATTCGATTCAAATTTACTATTCGATCGGTATAATTCAGCATTGCATTGCTTACAGGTGTATACTCCTTTTGCTTTATTATTTAAATATTTTCCGGTTCCCGGATACTCAGTTCCTTTATCTATAATTACTCTTTTTTCATCTGCGCTAAGCACCCTATAATTATCTTTTGTCATTGCTTTTTGTGCGAATTGGTTACTACTAACAAATAGGATTAGTCCAAGTAAAATGATACATTTCTTCATATATTTGCCCTCCTTATTTTGAATGATTCTAAAGTTAGTTGAAAAAATAATCAGTTCAAAATTTACGATGTCTATTGGTTAAATTTGTTCTTTAATTGCTTGAATTATTAATTCTGGATTCGACCATGGAATAAAGTGGTTTACATCATCAAGTAGAATATAATTCACGTTTTTATGAAATTTAAGATAGTAGGCTTGTGTTTGAAAAGGCACTAAAAAATCCTTTTTCCCTTGTATATAACTGGTTGGGATACTTATTTCGTGTAATCGCCTTTCATTTTTACTTAAATCCTCTTCCAAAGCCATCATTTCGATATTGCTGTTTTGCAATTCGTAGGGGATAAATTTATTCGTTATTTTTCCCGATATCATTAAATTATACCATTTTGCTTTTTGAAATTTTGGCGATAAGCAGGGAGCTAGATATATGGCATGACTAATTTTATTTTGAAAATCGAGAATTGTTTGTTCGAGCACTGCTCCGCCATAAGAATGTCCTACGAGAGTAAATTTCTCGTTTACTTGGCCATAGTGGTTCAGAACACTAGCCAATACTTTTGCCTGATCGCTTAGTCGTTTTTTTGCAGGAACAGTAGTTTTGCCATAGCCAGGACGGTCGTAGGAGATAATACAGTATTCTTTTTGAAGTGTTTTATCCGCAAAAATATTTTTAAAGTCGAACCAGAAACCTGGAGATCCATGTATTAATAGAACTTTTGGTTTGGATAAATCACCTATATAGTTAGTGTGAATTTGATATTTGTCGTAAGGAATCATTTCGCTTCGAGGAAAAATATTTCGATTATTTAACTCTTTTAGAACAGTTTGGTTATCGAATTCATTTCTTATTTTCTGAAGCAATACAAACCCAATTCCAATTAGTATTAGTATCGTAAAGCCAAAAACATACAACAACTTTTTAATCCATCTCCTCATCTTCCTAGCGATTAAAATTTCACTTGCTTGTAATAAAATACATTTTAGTCTTAATTGCAAGCTTGCAAGTGTTATAAATTCTTAAATTATTGATTGCTAAGAGAGTTGGAGTGGTGGGGGGTGTTGGATGTAATAGAAAAGGAGATGCGGAAATAGAAGTCAGTTCATTACTAACAACAAGAAGTTTTGTGAATTAAATACAATAAATATGAAGATGAAATAACTTAGGCGAGATGTTTTCTAATTAATTGAATTAAGGCATCTTTTTTTACGGGTTTGGCGATATAATCATCGCAGCCGTTTTCTAAGGATTTGTTTTTATCTCCAAGGAGAGCGAATGCGGTTTGAGCGATAATTGGTAGGTTGGGTCTTATTTTTTTTATTTTTTTCGTTGCTTCGTAGCCATCCATTAGTGGCATTTTTATATCCATTAGAACTAGATCGATCTTATCGTTTTTCTCGCAAATATCAACAGCTTCGACTCCATTGCTGGCAATTAACACGTTACAATGAATCTGATTTAGTAATTCTTCAAAATATATTTTGTTGAATTCTTCGTCTTCAACAACCAGTATAAGTTTGTTCGCTACCTTATTCATATAAATATCTATTTATTCTCTCAAATGTAAAATATCTTTTCGAGCTATCGAAATCAAATTTAATATATGCATCAAATTAAATAGTAGTTCTTTGTGGTTTTTTAGGAGGTATGTCGAGGTAAGGACTTGATAGGCAATATGAAAGCGTTAGGTGAAGGCTTTTTAATAATAATGATATTTTAATCATTTCTTTTCTAAGAAAAATAAAATAAGAGTATTATATCTAATAATTTGTAATATTTGAATGGTGTTTATTCAGTTTATTTTTTCAAACCTGTTAATTTTTCTTTTTCGATTCCTGTTATTGGGGTGGGTGAATAGAATTTGAATCGTAAACTGGATGAATGTATTATATGAAGAGGTTTTTAGTTCACGTGTAAAACTATTATAGCAAACAATAAGGGGTTAAGGTGGAGGTAAAGTATTTTAGCCATTTTATTCTTTGTTTTTAAAGAGATGGAAAATAGGAATGTGAAAAGTTTTCCATATCTTCGGTTTAGAAAACATAAATTTTAAAAATAACACTTACTATGACTGACGGAAACGAATTAACCTGCGTATTTATAGGATCGATCATTGACGTGCAATATTATAAGGAAAGACTAGAGGAACTTGGGATTTCTTCTTTATGGAAGGATGAATTTAGTTCGGGTACCATAGTTGGATTAGGCGGTGTTCCTGATTCTGTTGAGTTGCTAGTTGCCGATTCTGATGTTGAATCGGCTAGAAATTGTATTGCAGAATTACAAAAAAAATAATCAGAATTTTAAGAAAGATGAAAAAAACACTTACTCTTTTTGCTGTTGCCATGCTACTATCAGGATGGTTAATAGCGCAGGAAAAGGCTCCCATGGTAACGGACCGACCGGATCAAACGGAATCGGCAAGTATTGTTACTTTGAATGGATTTCAAATAGAAACCGGATTTTCGTTTGAACGATACAATTCTGATATTAACAATACCACTTATAATTCAACTTTAGTTCGATATGGACTTTGTGAGAAAATAGAACTTCGATTAGGACTTGCCTATTTAGGTACAAATATTTCATTTGATGGAGGTAGTTTTGATGAAAGTGGATTTGCTCCCATTGTTGTTGGTGCAAAATTCCAATTAAATGAGGAAAGCGAAGGGTTGCCAAAATTAGCTTTAATGACTACTTTCTCCCTTCCAAACACAGGAGCAAACGTGTATGAAAATAAATATTTAGGTGCAGATTTTCGAGTGAATGGGGAATATTCACTAAATGAAGCAATGTCGCTAGGTGCTAATTTAGGAGTGGCTTGGAGTGGTGCTGAAGCTGGTAATACAGCGGTAGGAGTTTATACTGCTGTAATTGGAATGAGTTTATCGGAAAAGCTAGGTGCTTTTGCAGAATTATACGGTTTTCTGCCTAAAGATGGTAAAAATGATCATCGTTGGGATGCGGGAATGACTTACTCTGTAAATGAGGATTTGCAACTCGATTTCGCAACAGGAATTGGATTAAGTAAGGTTTCTCCAGATTTTTTTGTTAGCTTAGGCTTATCAATTAGAATGCCTTAATAGGGTATTGCATACATCAATTCAGAAGAAAGCTTGTTCAGAATCACTGAGCAAGCTTTTTTTTGTAGGTTAAACGTACGATTGGAAATATACATTTGATTTGCAAAAATTGGAACTTTAAACTAGAGAATCAGGTTTTTATTAATTTGGTTTTTTTTCTTGTATTCCGAATTATAGATGTTGTGTACAAAATTAAGGCTATCCAAATTAAACTAAAGGCAGTGATTTGTTCGTATCTAAATGGTTCATCGTACAATAGTACACCAATTAGTAACATAAGGGTTGGTCCGATGTACTGCATAAATCCTAATGCAGATAATGGTATTCGTTGTGCACCTTTTGCAAACCAATATAAAGGCAGGGTGGTTACAATGCCAGTTAGTATTAAATAAATGGATGTGGAAATAGTGCCCGTAAATAAAGCTCCGCTTCCTGTTCCTACTTTGTAGATAATAAATCCGAGAGCAAAAGGAGCTAGCAGGAAGGTCTCTATTGCTAAGGCAGGTACAGCTTCAATTCCTGCAGTTTTTTTTGTGAGACCATATAATCCAAAGGAACAGGCTAAAAGAATAGAGATCCAAGGGAATTTACCGTAATCAATGGTTAAGTAAATAACAGCTATAGAGGCAATTAGTACAGCAATATATTTAAGTTTGTCTAATTTTTCATCGAGAATAAGCATGCCAAGTGTCACATTTACAATAGGATTGATGTAATATCCCAAGCTTGCCTCAACAATTTGATTGGTGTTAACGGCATAAATAAATAGTCCCCAATTTACACCAATAAGCAGAGAGGAGATAATTAAGCTGTTGCGAGATTTTTTTTGTTTTAATAAATTCCATACATTTTTTCTTTTACTGATAAATAGTAAAATCATAAGAAAAATATAGGACCAAAAAATTCGATGGGCTAAAATTTCTATTGCAGGAACATCGGAAAGTAATTTCCAGAATATTGGCAGAATTCCCCAAGCAAAAAAAGCTTGAATGGCATATATGTAGCCCATTGTAATATTCTTTGTATCGTCCATAGAAATTTAAATGTATAATAAATTATAGTTGGCAAAAGTAATTAAAAACCGATAACTAGCTATTTGCATTGTATTGATTTTATTGTAAAAAGGCTACTAATTCACATGATTTGTTCCGTTCATACTGCTCTTAATTATTTATATTTGTTTTAAACCGATGGAAGTGTTAGTTCATCCGTACTTAATTTCTATAAATTACTTACCATGAAAAAGAAACTAGATCAGCACATTTTAGACACAATGAGTAAGGATTTGGCTAACTGGCATGGGCCATTTTATTGCAATCGAAAAGATTCCCGATTAATGGTTCCAAAATACGATCCGATGTTGGGATGGACATTTAATTTCGCGAGTCCATATGCATTTATTACGATTATCGTTATTGTGCTTCTAATTGTAGGTTCTCAAATATTATTATAGCTTTATATCTATATTTCCATATTTTTATAATATCCTGATTTGTATGGAGGATGATTATTTTGAATTGTACAAGTTAAAAAGTCTATTTAAAATCGTGTTATCCCAATTACTCCATATCAATTTGTTTTATATTTGCGCCTTTTAATCGAACATTTAGATGATACGACTCCCTTATTTTATTATTTCTATCTTAATTCTTTTTACTTCATTGTCTGTATTTGCACAATCGGGTGGTAAAACAGTATCGGAACTTTTTTCGGAGGTTGAAATTACAGAAAAGGTAAGGTTATTAGAGGAACAGTGCTGGAGCTTAAGAGAATCTAATTCCGATTCTGCAATTATTATCGGACAACAGGCGTTGAATTTGGCAATCAAACATAATTTAAGAAAGGAGTTTCCGAAACTGTATGGTTATCTTGGAGTTGTTCAATTGCACTATCTGTACAAAACAAAGGAGGCAATCCCCTTCTTACATAGATCATTGGAGTATAGTTTGCAAGAAAAAGACTCGGTACAACTAGCTTATTCCTATAATAATTTAGGCGACTTATATTTATTGACTGGAAATTTACCCTTGGCTTTAGAATTTGCCGAAAATTCATTACAATTATTCGAGAAGCTAAATCATACTGCTGGAATATCTTACGCTTGCGTAAACTTAGGTTTGGTGTATCGTGAGAAAAAAAATTACGATTTAGCTTTTGATTATTTTGAAACTGCATTAGTGGCATGGAAGGAGCTGGGACAAGAATTAGGAGTTGGTTCAGTTACTCTTGAAATGGCACGTACCTACGAGGCAATAGGAAATATTGATGAGGCAATGCTTTCTTATCAAAAGGCTTATGAAAAAAGTATTGGCTCGGGAAATGCTAGATATACTGCTTTCTGTTTACATGGTATTGCCAATATATTCATTCTTAAAAAAGAGTATAGTAAAGCCTATAAATATTACCAGAAAGCGCTGCAGTTAAATCAAGAACGAAATTTTGATTTTGGATTAGTGGATGATTATATTGGGATTGCCTTGATTTATGCTCATGAAAATAAAAGAGCGGAAGCAGAGTTCAATCTGCAAAAAGCATTGAGTATCGCAAATCGATTAGGATTAAATACCAAGATACTTGAAGTACATAACGCATTTGCTGAACTTTATCAAATTATTGGAGATCAGGATATGGCGATTGAGACGTATAAAAACTTTTCAATCGTATATGATTCAATTCTTTCTATTCATCAGTTTGAGATTATTGATGAGATGCAGAATAGATTTTCCATGCATCAAACGCTATCGGAGACAGAGCAGGAGTTGGAATCCCGAAAAATTCAGGAGAGATATTTGGTGATTATTCTCATTTTAATGTTGGTAATTGCCTTGGTTCTATATTGGCGTTATCAATCACATCGGAAAATAAATCTTAAGTTGGCGCAAATAAATCAAACAAAGGATAAATTGTTTTCGGTGATTTCGCACGATTTAAGAAATCCATTTAATTCATTAATTGGATTTAGTGAGTTGTTATTGGAAGAGGTTAAAGAAGGGAAGTATGAGAATGTGGAGACTTTTACGAGCTATATGAATCAATCTTCTAAAGAGGGGCTTAAGTTACTTACCAATTTGTTGGATTGGTCTCGGTCACAAACAGGGGCTATTACATTTAAATCAAGTCCTTTAAAATTAAATTGGCTGTTTGGGGAGTTAGCTGGTTTTTTTGATTTGGAGCAACAACGCTACCAAGTGAAAATGGAATTCACTAATTTAATTGAGGAAGAAATTTTGGCCGATGCTGATATTCTAAGAACGATCTTAATTAATTTAATTTCGAATGCCATAAAATTTACAAACGAGGGAGGTTTAATTCAATTACATGCTCAAAGAACAAATTCCTTTGTTAAAATTACAGTAAAAGATAATGGAATAGGAATGTCGGAAGATATTGTGGATAGTTTGTTTGATAATGCAAAAACAACGACTAGTACTATAGGTTTGCATAAAGAACAAGGTACCGGTTTAGGCTTAAGTATTTGTGCCGATTTAATTCGAATTCACAAAGGAACTATCGGGGTGAAAAGTAAGTTAGGCAAAGGAACTAGTTTCGAGATTAAATTCCCTTTTGAAAAAGCAGACAGCCTGTAGCAAATTAGCGAACTAATAAGCTATTAGGAATATGAACCTTGTTTTTGAAGGAAATATTTTATTGCATGATGCTTGAGTAAAATTCTGGTGATTTTCGATGTTTTGTAGCTTGCTCGTAGGCATATGCATATTGAATTAACTTTTGTTCCGAAAAAGCTTCAGCAAAGAAAGAGATTCCTATTGGCAGACTATGTATAAAACCTGCAGGAACTGTAATATTAGGATATCCTGAAACCGCTGCAGGTGCGCTACTTCCTCCGCCATAATGATCACCATTCACTAAATCAATATTCCAGGCAGGACCATTTGTTGGTGCAATTAGAGCATCTATCCTGTATTTTTCTATACTAGCATTAATTCCTTTTTTCCCTGAAAGTTCCTTGCATTTAGCTAATGCTTCTAGGTATTTTGTTTCGGTTAAATCGCCTTTTAGGTTCGCCATTTCCATAATTTCCTGCTCAAACCAAGGCATTTCAAGATGTTTGTATTGCTCATTAAAGTGAATAATATCTTCGAGGCTTTTTACAATTGGGAATTTGCAATTATTCAAATAGTTATTTAAATCATGTTTGAATTCATAGAGTAGTACTTCAAATTCCTCATTAGCATATTGGTGAATGTTTTCCAATTCTACATCAACAAGTATTGCTCCTGTATGTTTAAGATCTTCAATGGCTTGTTCCATTATTTTGTCTACTTCGGCATGAAATCCAAATAGTTCTCGAACAACCCCAATTCTTGCTCCTTTTAATGCTTCTTTAGAGAGATTCTCGGCATAATTGATGCCACTGTTTTTTTCATGTAGACTAATAGAATCATTCGTATCCTTACCACATATTACTGTTAGAAGTATGGCTGCATCTTGTACACTTCTGGCAATAGGACCAGCAGTATCCTGAGAATGTGCAATTGGAATAATCCCGGATCTACTTACCAGTCCCAAACTCGGTTTAATTCCAACAACGCCATTGTGTCCCGAAGGACAAACAATAGAGCCATCCGTTTCTGTTCCCAGAGCAACAACGCACATATTTGCAGCTACTGCAACAGCCGATCCAGAGCTGGAACCACATGGCGAGCGATCGATAACATATGGGTTGTGTGTTTGTCCGCCACGACCACTCCATCCGCTTGACGAACGTGTGCTTCTGAAATTTGCCCACTCGCTTAAATTAGTTTTGCCTAGAATTATTGCTCCTGATTTTCGTAATTGTTCAACAATAAAGGCATCTTTTGCTGCGAAATTTCCCTCCATAGCTAAGGATCCTGCAGTAGTCATCATTTTATCAGCAGTGTCGATATTATCCTTTAAAAGAATTGGAATGCCGTGTATTGGGCCTCTCAGTTTTCCTGCCTTTCGTTCTTTGTCTAAAGTTCTTGCAATAGCTAAGGCATCCGAATTAATTTCTATGATTGAATTAGTAGTTGGTCCGTTTTTATCAATTTTCTCAACTCGTTCTAAATAAGCAATTACCAATTCTTCCGAATTTAGTTGATCGCTTTTCATCATTTCTTGTAATTCAGTGATACTTTTTTCATTAAAAGCGAAAGTATTGAAATCTTCCTGATTTAACTTCTTTGTTTCCGATATTGTTTGATTTTGGCAAGCAGGTAAACTGAATCCGACAATAGAGCTGGCTCCGAGAGCCGATAAGGAGATAAAATGACGACGTTTCATGGGTTCGGGGTTAGGTTTAGTGCCCTAAAAGTATTAAAAAAAGAATTATTTCAGGATTAAAATGGTCGAATTATTTTATGATTTTCTCCTTATATTTATGATCTGAAAGTGTTATTTTGTAGAGGTTTGAGAACTTTATAGAGGATTTAACGTACAGATAGGATGTCAAGCAATTCGTTGAAAAGACAATGCTGATGTTGTTTTTTTTTTAACTTGCACCTGTAGTTTGTGTTAATTCAACCTTAATAATTGAACTGCAACGGACAAATAAAACCATAATGAAACAGTACAAAAGTTTAACTTTTCCTACACTTTTTTCGGAAACTGTAGAGAAATTCGGCAACTGTAACGCAATGGCCCTTGTGGGGCAAACTCCCTTTACTTATAACGAGGTTTATACAAATATTCAAGCATTACTTGCACTATTTGAAAAAATAGGAATTAAACCTGGTGATAAAGTTGCTCTGTTGAGTACAAACATGCCCAATTGGGGAATGGTGTACTATGCAACCACTTTTATGGGGGCAGTTGTAGTTCCAATGTTACCCGATTTTAGTGAGTTTGAAGTTGAAAATATTGTAAGACACTCTGAAGCAAAAGCTGTTTTTCTTTCAAAAGGCTTGCGTTCTAAAATTGAAAAACTCAATATTGAAAGTTTAGAATCGATTCTAGCAATTGAAGATTTTAATTTGATTCATGCGAATGAATCTTCGCCTAAGTTTGATCCTACTGCGAAACCAGAACAGGATTATAAGGTGCAGGAGGATGATATGGCTGCAATTATTTATACATCTGGCACAACAGGAAACTCTAAAGGAGTAATGTTGTCTCATAAAAATATTTGCTCTAATGCGATTCGTTCAAAAACAATTCATCCTATCGATGAAACCGATCGTTTTCTTTCCATTTTACCTTTGTCGCACACCTATGAAAATACCTTAGGTTATGTAATTCCTATGATTGCTGGAGCTTGTATTTACTATTTAGGTAAAGCTCCCGTGCCTTCATTACTTATGGCTGCATTTAAAGAGGTGCGTCCAACAATTATGTTTTCGGTACCATTGATTATAGAGAAAATTTATCGCGGTAAAGTTTTGCCATCGATTAATGGCAAGGCAATTACCAAATATTTGTATAAAATTCCTTTTTTCCGTAAAAAGCTGAATGCAATTGCTGGGAAAAAATTAATGGAAACTTTTGGTGGAGCATTAACCTTTTTTGGTATCGGTGGTGCTAAATTAAATTCTCAGGTGGAACTGTTTTTACGAGAAGCTAAGTTTCCATATGCAATTGGTTATGGTTTAACAGAAACTGCACCTTTAATTGCAGGAATTGGTCCAGCGCTTACTAAATATCAGTCTACAGGACCTGCTTTAGTTGGTATCGATATAAAAATACATAATCCAGATCCTCAGACTCAAATTGGCGAAGTTTGGGCAAAAGGAGATAGTGTAATGATGGGTTACTATAAAGAACCAGAAAAAACCAAAGAAGTTTTGACCGAGGATGGTTGGTTTAAAACTGGTGATCTCGCAAAATTAGATAAGGACAATTACTTGTTTATTGAAGGTCGATTGAAAAATATGATTCTAGGAGCAGGGGGTGAAAATATTTATCCTGAAGAAATAGAATCTGTAATTAATAACTTTAAGCATGTAGTTGAATCTGTTGTTATTGAGCAGAAAGGAAAATTGGTGGCAATGGTCCACTTTAATTATGAGGAGTTAGAACATCAATATCACCATCTGAAAAAAGAGGTGGGAAACTATGTAGAGGATACTGTTGATGATTTAAAGAAGGAATTACAAATTTATGTGAATTCACGAGTAAATAAATTTTCGCAGGTTCAAATGGTTGTAGCTCAAATCGATCCTTTTCAAAAAACTGCAACGCATAAAATTAAACGATTTTTATACCACTAAATAATAAAAAAGGCTGATAATTCAGCCTTTTTTTATACCCTTTACTTTCCTAGTGATCCAGAGACCAACTATAGATAAGAGAGGCATCCCCAGTGAAGTCTTTCTCTCTATCAATTTCAGTTTGGGACTCAAATTCGGGGCCAAAACGTTCAAAAGCACTTAAAAATCCAAAATCTCTATCGGGAATGTCTTTAATTATTTTCCCAACCAGCGACACTGCTTTTTTTGAAATAACTAGCCAAGGAACAGTAGCAACACCAACTAGGTCGGTAACAATTCCAAAAGCATCACCAGCAATACCACTTTCAATTTGTGTTAGTATTTCTCCTAAGTCGCGCTGATTGTTTCTTGTGTGTCTTAGGTAGATATGAACATTCACTTCTCGATCGGCTGGAATTTCCCTACTTAGGATATATAAGCCTTCTGAACCAGTCTGATCGGTGTCGAAAAAATACTCATTATTGTGGCGTTTGCTTAATTTAAACGGCTCCTGAGGAATTGTAGTAACCATCATTTTGTCAGCTTCGCTTGGGTGATCGGCAATTATAACAAAGTACAATTTCCAACTTTTTTTGGGACGATAGATGCGTATTCCATCAATTTCAAGTCTTACTTTACTCATGATTTTAGGTTTTGGTTTACTTAAATTTATAAACTATTATGTTACCGTAAAAGAAAAAGAGGAATAATTTTGCAATTTTATAAATCATTTTATTCGTTTATAGTAGAAAACAATAAGATATGTTTTTGGACAGATTTGCCAGAGAACTATCGTTTTAACCGCCAGATAGTCAATGTTTAAGGCTTGGTGTAATTTTGTGGAAATAATCTGGATAAGGAAGTTTGTTCGTATCTTAAATTAATATTGATACATTTGTTTCGCGATTTGGCAATATCCTATCACTTGATAGAATATTAAAGAGGGAATCCGGTTTTAGTCCGGAACTGTACCCGCAGCTGTAATCTCTATACCAAACTCTGTTGCAATATGTCACTGTATCTTATGGAAGATATGGGAAGGCGCAACAAGAGGGAGAAAGTCAGAAAACCTGCCTAAAAGCAATTTTGTTTAATCGACACTTTCGGGACTAAAAGTAAGATTATGAAGAGAATTACTAAATATATGCCTAAAAGGCATATTATGCTTGGTTCGTTAGTACGGAATCAATTTTTCAATTTTAAATCAGTTAAAGATGACGTTCTGATCATCTGGTTTCTCGATAAAATAATCTGGTTGAATTTCAAATTAATTAAAGAAGCAAAAGCCACAATGTGCTATTTGCAATATTTATATTTTTTGGAGTTAAACGGTATTCCCAATTAATACAATTTAATAGTGTGGTTTGTTGTTTACAACAGGCTAGAATTGCTGTGGTTTTAAGTAAGGTAAATTGTTATTTAAATTTTTTAAATCGCAATAGTGTGACTTGTGAAACAGGAAAAGTTAGTATGTTTAAATTTGAGTTAATTAGTTCATAAATAGCATTTAGTAGGGTTGTTTGAGCCATAAAAATGCAGGTAGTTATTGATGTAATTATTTGGAAAATAGGAAGTAGTTTTTTTCGTAAGATATCATCATCATTAATATAAGTGGAGAATGCAAAATAGGAGTGGAAAAGTATTTGGCGTAGCGTTGGGACCAGGAGATCCCGAATTGATAACTCTAAAAGCTTTGAATTGTTTGAAAAAGGTGGATAAAATTTATTATCCAGCAACAGAAACAGCAAAAGGAAGTTCGGATAGTTTTTCTTTAGTGATTTTAAAGGAGCTGAATTTGGAGGAGAGTAGGTTTGTACCTATTACTGTGCCGATGAGTAAGGATCGTTCTTATGCAGAAAAAGCTTATGCCGAATTGTTTTTAAAAGTACAGGCAGATGCATTCGCAGGAAAACAAGTAGCAATTGTTAGCGAAGGCGATATTTCTTTTTTTAGTACGTTTTCTTATTTGTTAGATGGTTTAAACTCTAATAATATAGATTTTGAGATGATTCCGGGAGTGCCGGCTTTTGTTTTAGGTGGTTCGGTTGGCAAATTACCACTTTGTACCCTAAAGGATAAACTGTTGATTGTACCAGATATAGAAAGCGAGGAGGAATTACAAACTTTGTTAAGTAAGAACGAAACTGTGGTTTTAATGAAGATATCGAAAGTGCGCAACTGGATTAAAGACTTTATTAAAAAACACGATATGAAGTTCTTTTATGGAGAATATCTGGGAACCGAAAAGCAGTTTAGTTGCGCGGATATTAAAAGCTTGGAAGCTCGAAGAATTCCCTACTTCGCAATTATCATATTTTATGGAAACAATCGACCTTTACGGCCGGAAGAAAAATAGAAATTACATTACAATCAGAAGATATTATCATGCCAAATAAATTAGGAAAAATTACCGTTGCAGGTCTTGGACCAGGAAATCCAGAGATGTTCTTGAATCCTGCTATCGATGCGATTAGAGATGCAGATGTTGTAATCGGATACAAATACTATTTCCAGTTCATTGAAACCTTTCTGAAAGAAGGAACAGAATGTATGGATACAGGAATGCGCCAGGAGGTACAACGTGCTGCAAAGGCTTTTGAGCTGGCTGAACAAGGCAATAATGTGGTAGTAATCAGTTCTGGTGATGCGGGAATTTACGGAATGGCATCTTTGGTTTACGAAATGGCTGAAAAAACACAATCAGAAGTAGAATTAAAGGTGGTTCCAGGTATTTCAGCTTTTCAAGCAGCCGCAGCAAAATTGGGAGCTCCTTTAAGTCACGATTTGGTAATTCTTTCCTTATCGGATTTATTAACTAGTTATGCCTTAATCGAGAAAAGGATAAAAGCAGCGGCTATGGGCGATTTTGTAACCGCTATTTATAATCCGAAAAGTAAAAAAAGATACTGGCAATTGTATCGCTTGCGGGAACTGTTTTTAGAGGAGCGAGAGGAAACTACACCGGTTGCGATTGTTCGTCAGGTAGCTCGTGCCGAGGAACAAATTAGCTTGACAAACTTGCGCGATTTCGATCCGGAAATGGTAGATATGTTCTCTATAGTAATTATTGGAAATTCCCAGTCTTATATTTCGGGGGATCGATTTATTACACCACGTGGATATTACTCGAAGGAGGAGAAGGAGGGTAGACCTGGGCCATTAATTATGCAGGAAAGTTTTCGAACCATCGCTTCCGAATTAAAAGGCTTGGATTTGCCTCTGGAAACTAAATGGATACTATTGCACTGTATTCATACTTCGGCAGATTTTGAATTGGCTAAGATCTTGAAGGTTCAGAATGATGCAGCTATAAAATTGAACGAATACCTTCAAAAAGGAGGAGTAATTATAACTGATGTTACTATGGCTCAATCAGGAATTCGTAAGAAAGCCTGCGAAAGAATGGGTGTAGAGGTTAAATGTTATTTGCACGATCCTCGTACCATGGAATTATCGGAAAAACATGGTATAACGCGCACTCAAGCAGGAGTTCGTTTGGCTGTTGAGGAGCATCCTGATGCACTGTATGTGTTTGGAAATGCACCTACGGCATTAATCGAGTTGACCGATTTAATGAGAAGTAAAAATATTCAACCAGCTGGAATTATTGCAGCTCCGGTTGGGTTTGTAAATGTAAAAGAATCGAAACACAGAGTGAAAAGCTTTCGCGAATTGCCTGCGGTTATTATCGAAGGAAGAAAAGGTGGTTCCACATTGGCTGCGACTATTGTGAATGCTATTTTAGCTTTGGAAGATGCTTATGATTTAAAACCTGGTAGAGATGTTTAATTTTTACATTATAGGCATTCCCGATCAAATGGAGGTGAGTCTTTCCGAAGAAGTGATTGAAGTGATGAAGACGCATCGCTATTTTTCAGGAGGAAAGCGCCATAGAGATTTGGTTGCTAGTTATTTGCCTGGAAATGCGGAATGGATTGATGTTGTTGTTCCATTAGAGGGTACTTTTCAGGCTTATGAGCCGATTGAAGAACCGATTGTGGTGATTGCGTCAGGTGATCCTTTGTTTTTTGGGATTGGAAATACGATTAAACGACGTTTTCCGGAAGCAAAAATGAAGGTTTATTCCTATTTCAATAGTCTACAATTATTGGCTCATGAGTTTCAGCTGGCTTATGGGGAAATGACTGTATGTACCTTAACAGGAAGAGATTGGGTGAATCTGGATCAGGAATTAATAGGTGGTAAAAAGTGTATTGGAGTATTAACCGATAAGAAAAAAACACCCGCTGCTATTGCGGCTAGAATGTTAGATGCCGGCTTCGACAATTACAAGATGCTGGTTGGTTCGAAACTAGGTGGTGAAGAGCAATATTGTACTGAAATTTGTTTGCAGAAAGTTGTGGATAAGGAATTTGATCATCCCAATTGTCTGATTTTGATTCAAGAGAAAGAGATTAAACGAACTTTAGGAATCCACGAAAGTGATTTTCATATTTTGGAAGGCAGGCCTAAGATGATTACCAAACGAAGCATCCGTTTAAATTCTATATCATTTTTAGACTTGAATAGTGCGAAACATTTGTGGGATGTTGGCTATTGTACTGGTTCGGTTTCTATTGAAGCTAAGCAGTTTGCTCCACATTTACAAGTGACAGCTTTCGAAAGAAGAGAAGAATCGAAAGCGCTTTTAAAATTGAATCAACGAAAGTTCTGTGTTCCAGGAATTGAAGGGATTCACGATGATTTTTTTGATATTGATTTGGCTACTTTGGATCACCCCGATCGAATTTTTATTGGCGGACATGGAGGTAAGTTAAAGGAAATGATGAGTCGTTTGTATTCGGTTTTAGAGGAAAATGGAATTATTGTTTTTAATGCCGTTAGCGAAGCAACAAAGCAGGATTTTTTACAAGCAGCGAAAGAATTGCAATTAGAAATTACTGATCAGATGAGTATACAGCAGGATGAACACAATGCAATTGTGATATTTCAGGCAAAGAAGAGAATTATACACAAAGGACAATAAATTACTACACAAAGTAATATAAAGCATTCATTAGTTTGATGTGCTTGTATTTTGCCGATTTGTTTTTTGAGAAGAGTATATAATTAGAAGATTTTAAAAATAGTGAAGGAGTAAATACTTTGTCAGTCTTTGGGATAAACTTAGTGAACCCTTTATAGTTTAAATAAATACATACATGAGCAATACATTCATTATTATCAATAACAGTTTTGCAATGGCTACTGCCGAGCGCATTGCTTTAAAAATGGAAGGGAGCACAATTGTTTCCGTTGCCGGATATTCGGGGAGCGATAAGATTACTTCGTTACCAGATTTTCTTACACACTCTTTCCATGCCTGCGATTTATTAATTTTTATTGGAGCAATGGGTATTTGCGTAAGAAGTATTGCTCCTTTTATTCAGGATAAAGCTAGCGATCCGGCAGTGATTAATATGGATTTACAAGGGAAATATGTGCAATCGGTATTGTCAGGACATAAAGGGGGAGCGAACGAATATGCTAAAGAGATAGCAAAAATAACCAATGGGACTGCGATTATTACAACAGCAAGCGATAGCTTGGATTTATGGCCTTTGGATATCTTCGGAAGAAAATATGATTGGATAAATGAATACCAGAATGCCAGGGAGAATGATTTAATTGCTGCTTTTGTAAATCAGAAGAAAACGGCATTGCTTTTAGAGGTAAAAAATGAGGGAACACAAGCTTTGTTGGATTCTTGTCCTGATTTTGTAGAGGTTTTCTATCAATTTGATCAGATTAGACAAGAAGATTTTGATTTGCTACTTGCAGTGACTCCTGCTTTGTACGAAACAAATATTCCAAGCTTGTTTTTTCGACCAAAATGCATTGTTGTAGGTACTGGTGCACAAAAAGGAATTGGCGTGGAAGCGTTCGAAAAGGAATTAAGAGCTTGTTTTGAGGCAAATCACCTGTCTTTTTCTGCCCTAAAAAGCATTCATAGTATCACTGTAAAAGCTAACGAAGAAGCATACAAACAATTTAGTGAAACAACTAATCTATCCTTTATTACTTATTCTTCGGAAGAATTGAATGAGAAGGAAGGGGAGGTTTCCTATTCCGAAGCGGCGTATCGTGAGGTGGGAGCTGTAAATGTATCCGAGGCATCGGCACTAATAGCAAGTGGTGCAAAAGCTTTGATTCAAACCAAAAGCAAACATGTTGATGACAATGGCAAGCATTTTACATTGGCTTTGGCGATGGATGCAAAACAGGAGCGTAAAGGGGAGATTTTTATTGTTGGAGCGGGTCCGGGAGCGCCAGATTTAGTTTCGGTTCGAGGAAAGAGTTTGTTGCAAAGAGCCGATTTAATTTTATATGCTGGAAGTTTAGTGCCCAGAGAATTAACTGATTACGGAAAAGCAAGCTGTACAATTCGTAACTCAGCCGATTTAACTCTGGAAGAGCAGTTTGATGTGATGAAGGAGCATTACGATCGAGGTGGATTAGTTGTGCGTTTACATACAGGTGATCCATGTATTTATGGTGCTATTCAAGAGCAAATGAATTTTTTCGATCAGCACGAAATGGATTACGAAATTGTTCCAGGTATTTCTTCTTTTCAAGCTGCCGCGGCGCGCTTAAAATCTCAATTTACGATTCCGGAAAAGGTTCAATCCATTATTTTGACTCGTGGAGAAGGCAGAACGCCAATGCCTCCTAAGGAACAATTGGCTGAGTTTGCTAAGTTTCAGGCAACTATGTGTTTGTTTTTAAGTGTGACTTTGGTAGATAAATTGCAAGCTGATTTATTGGAAGGATATCCAGAGAATACTCCTGTAGCGATTTGTCACAAACTAACTTGGAAAGAGGAGAAAATTTGGAGAGGTGAATTGAAAGATTTGGCAAAAATTGTGAAGGAAAATAAACTATCCTTAACCGTAATGATTGTTGTTGGCGAGGCAATCGGGAATCGTAAAAACAGATCACTTTTGTATCATCCGAAGTTTACACATGGGTGTAGAAAAGGAATTGATAGTTAAGTAAAAAATAATTGTTCGTCTGCTAAAGGGGAAATAGACAAAATAAATTGCAATGAAAATACTATTATTCGGGGGAACGACAGAGGGGAAAGCAACGTCTAATTGGTTGGATGATTTGGAAATATCACATTTTTATTCGACAAAAACGAGTTCGGGAAATTACGAATCGAAGTTTGGAAAACGAATTTGTGGTGCCATGAGTGTGCAGGAGATTTGCATTTTTTGTTTGGAAAAGGCGATTGATTTATTAATTGATGCGGCACATCCTTTTGCCGAGGTTTTGCATCATAGCATTTCGGATGCAGCCAATCAGGTAAGTCTGCCGGTAATTAGAGTGGAGCGCGATGCTGTTCCTCGAGTGGAGAACGAATGGATTCGTTACCATCAGAGTTTACCTTCTATATTGGCCGATTTACAGTCTAAAAAGTTTTCAAAAATTCTATCCTTGGTTGGTGTAAAATCTTTGCCGGTGATTCACAAAATTATGCCCAATGCGAATATTTGGTATCGGATTCTTGATTTTACTTCTTCATTAGAAATTGCACAAAATGCAGGGGTTGAAGTCGAGAAACTAATTGTTACGGATGCGTTCGAAGGTATGGAATCGGTAGAAGCTTTGTTGCTTCGAGAGGGAATGGAGACAATGCTAACAAAAGAGAGTGGCTATTCGGGTTTATTAGATCAGAAAATGGAATTGGCAATAAAATATCAGATTCCCTTGTACGTGATTGCCCGGCCAGCACTTCCTGATTACGATGATACTATAAGTAATCGGGAAACTCTGCAGAAATATTTGAAAAATCGTTTTGGATTGGAAAGGAAAGAGTTGGCACATGGTTTTACTTCGGGAACTTGTGCTGCCATAGCTGCAAAAGCGGCTATTAAATTGTTGCTTGGAGAGTCTGCTAATCAAAAAGAAAGTATTGTTTTAGCCGATGGTGGAATATGCGAAATGCAGTTGTATCAGAACAAATTGGGAAAGGATTTTGCTCTTTGTTCGGTGGTGAAGAATTCTGGCGATGATCCGGATGTTACCGATGGCACAGAAATAGGAGTAAGCTTAAAATGGAATGCGGAGAATTGCATCCGATTTGTGAAAGGGGAAGGAGTTGGAACCGTTACTTTAAATGGATTGGGCATTCCAATCGGTGAACCTGCAGTGAATCCAATTCCTCGAAAAATGATCGCTTTTGAATTGAAACAGGTGATGGAAGAGCATGATTGGAACAGTGGTGTAGATGTTTCGGTGTTTGTTCCTCTTGGAAAAAAATTGGGTGCAAAAACCTTTAATCCAAAATTAGGGATTGTAGGTGGTATTTCGATTATTGGAACCACCGGGAGGATAAAACCATATTCATTGGAAGCTTACATGCAGAGTATTGGGAAACAGGTGGTTTTGGCTGTTGAGAATGATAATAAACACATTGTGGTGAATTCGGGAGGTAGAAGCGAGCGTTATCTTAAGCAGAAATTTCCGCAACTAAACGAGTTGGCATTTTTGCAGTATGGAAATTTTATTGGCGAAATGTTGACGATGTTAATAGACTCGGGCGTTGAGAAAGTGAGTATGGGAATTATGACAGGAAAAGCGGTGAAATTAGCCGCCGGAAATTTGGATACACATAGTAAAAATGTGGTTTTCGATCATGATTTTTTAATGGCGCTGGCTAAAGATTGTGAGTATCCTGAAGAGCTTGTTCAAAAAATTGGACAGGTAAAAATGGCTCGGGAATTAGAAGAGCTATTTTCGTTTCAGGCGACGGAGCCGTTTTTTCAACTACTTAAAAAGAAATGTATTGAGGTTTGCGAACGAGTAGTGGAAGGCTATGGTTTTGAGCTTTTTTTAATGAATAACGAGGGGGAAATTATTTAGACTAAAGTAAGAGTTAAGAAAAGGGGTGTTTCGAATAGGTAATGGTTTATAGAATAGTATTTGGAGAAATTAATTCTTAAGTTTTCGATAAATTTCGATTAATTGATCTGTCTGTGTATAAATATTAAATCCCTTTTCAACTCCTTTGCGGGCAGTAACAGCAAGTTCTTGCAATTTGTTTTCCTCTTTTAAAAGCTCTTTTAAGGCTTTTGCTAATTCTTTCGCAGTATTGTTCTTGTAGATAATTCCTCCTTTAGATTTTTCTACAATTTCGGGAAACGCACCTAAATTTGGTTGTACAACTGGCACTCCCGAAGCCATACTTTCTAGTAAATACAATCCAAAGGCTTCCCCATTGCGCACAGGAACCGAAATCATGCGAACTTTTTTAAAGAAATCATGTCTTCCTGCGCCATCAAAATCTTCATGAAATTCAACTTGTTCCAAAAGCTTTTTTTCTTTTAATTTGTGGCGAACTTGTTTAATTATCGTTTTATCATCGCCAGTTGATCCACCCGTTAAGATCAATTTCACATCATTAAAATTGTGGTCTTTTTTAAGTTCCATAAAAGCATCTACCATAAGGTCGAAACCATTTGCCTCACACATTCGGGAGATGTAGCCAATGTTTCGTGCTTTGGTATTGGGTGCTGTAAAAGTATATTCATCCGGATCAACTCCCAAATGGTTGGTGAATACCTTCTCCTTGGCTAGACTCATTTTTTCTATGGAAACTCTTGCATAAAAATCGCTTACAGCAACAAAAGCATCTAAATGTGTTGCTTTGCTACTCATTAACGCCCAAATTTTGTTGCGAAAGGAGTCTTTCATGGCATCTACCCAAACATCTTCATCTTGCAGGGAACAAACTAATATTGCGTTGGGAAACTCTTGTTTTAATTTAGGAGCCAAACCCAATAGTAAAGCATTCGATAAATGTATTACATCAGGTTTCAGGTATTCAGCCATCCAGTTTACCATACGGTTCAATTCCTCTTTCTGTTTTCCTTCTTCTCCCATCAACATCGAAACAGTCATTTCTTCCAGACCTTTGGCATTGGTCGATCCTGCCATGCTAGCTGCTAATTTCAACATCGGGGCAGAGTTCAATAAACGATCTATCCAAGCCGGAGCATGTCTAAAAATGGGATACAATTGTTTTAGGTAAATGCTAATGGCACCATAAAAAACTGGAATTTCATTCAAATCATGTTCATCAGAAAACAAAGGGAGATACATGGGAATTTTAGTCACTTCGTGTCCTTGCTTTTTCATAGCAAGATGAAACTTATCGTCGCGTAGGCAATTTCCACAATAAAAACTGCCACCAGAGCCAGGGATAATTTGAAGAATGTTCATGGAAATGAAATTTGAAGGTGTGTAAAGCTTAAAGTTAAAATTTTAAAGTGAAAAAGTGACTGCTCAAAAAAGGAAGCATTCAATAATTATACGTCATGTTGAGCTTGTCGAAACATCTTCTAATTTAAAAGGATTTTACGACTTCGTTCAGAATGACAACTGTTTGGGTCTTCTTTTTTCTTTAAGCTTATTTCTTCCTTTTCCCTTTACTTATCAAACTGCTTTGCTTCTTCCCAAATCTTATCCATTTCTTCTAAATTCATGTCTTTCAAACGGCGACCTTGTTTCAAGGTTTTGCTTTCCAGGTAATTAAATCGTTTCGTAAATTTTTGGTTGGTGCGTTCTAATGCATTTTCAGGATTTACGTTATACAAGCGGGCTGCATTGATTAAGGAAAAGAACATATCGCCGAATTCGGCTTCCATCTTATCCTGATTGCCTGTTTTAATTTCGGTTTCCAGTTCCATCATTTCTTCTTTCACTTTTTCCCAAACCTGTTCTTTTTCATCCCAATCGAAGCCAACGCCATGCACTTTATCCTGAATTCGGTTGGCTTTCACCATGGCGGGTAATGATGTAGGAACTCCTTCCAATACTGTTTTGTTGCCTCCTTTTTCTTTTAGTTTTAATTGCTCCCAATTTTCTTCCACCTCTTTGGCATTGGCAACTTTTGTATTACTAAAAATATGTGGGTGACGGTATATCAATTTCTCACTGATTCCATCGCAGACATCCGCAATGTCAAAATCGTTTGTTTCGGAGCCAATTTTTGCATAAAAAACAATGTGTAAAAGAATATCACCTAATTCTTTCTTAATTTCCTGTGTTTCTCCCTTTAGAATGGAATCGGCCAATTCGTATGTTTCTTCGATGGTAAGGGTACGCAGACTTTCAAAGGTCTGTTTTTTATCCCAAGGACAGCCTTCACGAAGCTGATCCATAATATTTAGTAAGCGCTCAAAAGCTTTTAGTTTTTTTTCCATTTGTTCTGCATTTGATATTCGAAAATCAAATTTACAAAAGTATTTTGGAGTTTAAGGATTAATTCAAATATCAATGATAAGTAGTTTTAAAATTAGAATGGGAACTGTTATTTCCATTTTTCTGAGTTATTTTGCTTACTAAAGAGTGGGTTTATTGGACACTATTTATTTTATGTATTTTTCCTGTTGGTTTTTAGATGTTTAACGAGTTGTTGAATAGAATGTTTAGTTACTATTACAATAGACTACATTTTTTTGTCGTTATGCTTTTGTTAAGTAAAAAACTAATATTTAAATTTTAAATTGTATGAGTTGGTTAATTAGTAAATCAAGGGTTTTAGTGTTATCTCTTTTTGCTTTTTCTCTTTTAATGGTGGGTTGCGATGATGAGGATTCTGATTCTGCTGATCAAGAAGTTGTTGATACTATTGCAGAAACAAAAGCAAATTTAGTTGGGGAATGGGTATTAATAAGTAGTACTATTGATAATGAAAATGTGGCTTCTTCTGAGTTTGAAATAGTAAAACAATCCAAGGCTGATTTTTATGAGGATAATACCTACAAATTAGTTTATAAAACAGGGATTTCGAATGATTCAGGTTCCAATGTTTCAACAAGTACTGAGACTGGAACGTATGTAGTAAATGGAATTAATCAGGTTTCTTTTTTTAATTCATCTTCTGATATTCAACTAAAGGAAAGTAGGCTTCAAATCACCTCTGTAGCTAGAGTTAGTGGCAAAGAACAAACACAGGTTGATGTTTTTATTAGAAGTGATAGTGAAGAGTTGCAAGAACAAAATAATATAGGCTCGGATGTTATAGAGGAAGAGAACGATGATTCGGATGTAGTTAATACTTATGATGGAACAGCTGTTATTTCTAAATTATTGGGGAAATGGAAAATAAGTGGGCAAACGGATAAATGTTTAAAAATGAATACGATTGAATTTAAATCGGATACTATTTTCGAGTTTATTCAACATAAAGCAACTTTTAATCGATCTGATTTGTTAAACTACAATATAAGTGTTAGTTATCCTATGCCTGCAGTATTTTCAGCGAGTGTTACTAAAGGTGACGATACAGTTGTTTTTGATACCGAAGCTAATTGTCAGTTTGTAAAAACAAGTCAAGTGAAATATTTTGTAAAAGATGAGAATACGATTTTACTAAAAAATTCAACGAAGGTCAAAATTTTATTGGAAGATGATAGTGCCTTTAAGCTGGTATTTACTTATTCTGATGAAAATGGGGATGAAAAAATAATTGAATTTACATACGTGAAAATGTAGATTTATATTATCATAAATTATAACCTGTAGCAGGAGGAGATCGTTTTTGATTCCTCCTGTTTTTTTATATGGTGAAGGCTTAAAAAGCAAGTGCGAGTTTTGATTTCATGCTCTATTGATGCCTTCAAATTAAGAATTCTTCCATTTTGAAATAACTATTTTTGGCTCAATTTCTTTTGATTTCATTTGTGAGATAAATCATGTTTGTAATTATAAAAGAATCTGTTCAATTCTTTAAGTAGCTAGTTATTATAAGCTTATAAGTTTGGGAGACCTAAATAAGTACTTACTAGCTTCACTTTTGTAACGATCCGATTTATTTTCGATAACGTCTTTTTGGGCTACTTTCTTTTACTGATGAATGAGGATTAGCTGTATTTGCCTCTGCCGTTGTTGGATCATCGCTCAGATAAATAGGATCTTCCTCGCTAGAGGTTATTTCGAGTATCCGTTCGTATTTTTTTGGCAGATTTAATACCGCAACATCCTTCCATTCTGCTTTTCCCAAAACCGCTATTCGTTCTCCTTCCTCCAATATTCCTTCCTTGTAGCGAAGCGTTTTATTAATCCCTAATAATCCCTCACTTTTGTAACCTTTACTTTTCAAATAGGTTTCAAGATTATCTGTAGCATCCTTAAAAAAGCCCGACGAATAACTTTGATCGGTAACGATGTACGATCTAATTTTACTATCGTTAATAAATGCGAATTTGCTATCGTCTTTAATTAAAAAACGGTTGGATACTTCTTCTTCAATAATGGTTTTCCATTTAGAATTCTTTCCAGACGACACTTTTTGTTCAATGAGTACATGGTAGTAAGAACATTTTCGTTTCGAAAGAGGAGCGAATAGAGGAGGGTCGATAAATTCTACATTTCCAACAATTCGCACTATCTCGCCATCTTTAATAGTTGCAATCTTTTTTAGTTCCGATTTTTTAAGTTTTCGCTTGATGATTGCATTTTTACTAAAATAAAAGACAAGGAAGAAAATCGTTGCCACTACTATCAGAATAAAAATGAAGAAGATTTGATCCATTTTATATGTTTTTATTATTTTATAAATATTTGGGGATACTTGTTTTAAACAGCCGAAAATATGCCTATCGCTTTAAGTAAAAGTAGTAAGGATACTACTGCCCAAATTAACAATCCAAACAAGGATATATTTGGCAGCATCTTTACGGTTTTCGACTTTTGAGTGATTTTACTGCCATCCGGAAATAAAGGATTTACTTCGGGATAATAAAATCGTATTTCTTTATCGAGTTGAATAATGTTATTCTTGTGTTTGGTCATGAATTCAATGCCACTTTTAATTTTCAGATAAAATACATAGTTAATGATACCTCCCCACATTGCAAGTGGCAGTAGAACAGGAAAAGCACTTTTTGTTATCGAGCGCTGATAGAAAAAACCAAAGGCAGCCATTAGGGCAAACAACAAGGTAATTTGCATTCCTAGTTTGGTCCAGTTTAAGTTGTCCTCGTGGGTATATAAATCGGTCATTTGAGTCGAGCGGGCAATTAGCATTTCGCCTTGATCGTCCATTTTTCGATTCGAAAGTTTCACGTAATCCGATATCAGAGAATCTTTATTCGGTAAATGTATCCAAGTAGAACGCTTGCGTATTTTTCCATCCTTATCGGCTTTAGGAGTAAAGTGCAAGTATTCGGTAAACCCCATTTTTTTATGAAATTTACAACTTGCAACATTCAAAGGTTCCGAAACAATTACTGCCAACATAGCCCTGTCTTTTTTTATAAGGGTAGCTAAATGTTGATACAATAAAGCTGCAATTCCACTTTTCGCATAATTGCGACTTACAAACACCTGCTTAATCAGCACAAATTCCTTTTTTGCAGTGAATTTTAACATCAGATTGGTTTCATCATCGGGTAAAATATTTTCGCTGTTAAAAGCCATTAGGCATCCAACTATTTTATCGTTTATGCAGGCTTTGAAAAAGAAATCATAGCAAGCTAAAAACTTTTCATATTCCTTATTGCTGTATCCTGAAACTAAGAAACCTTTTTCAGCATTTTTTGTGTTTTTTAAAAGAAGTTCGGATTGGAGGGAGGCAATTGCTGGAATATCTTCAATAGTAATAGGGGATATTTGAATTTTGTTCATAGATGAAAACGGTTTTTTATTTAAATAAAAAACTAAAATAAGCATTTATTCAGAACTACCATATTTAACGAATTATGCATTTGCCTGAAGGATGTACACATTTTGTCAGGAAATGCCTATAGTTCTTATTTCGTGGGTGTAGAGAAAGAAAGCTTTCTGTTTCTTGAATTTTATATTTTCGGTTTAAAACCTTTTTTATTTGTTTCTGGCAAGAGTTATTACTTTTCTCCTATAACCGGTGCCTTTAGTTCAACCTGTAGTTTATCTGAAATTTCATCGGCAACGGTGCCAATAAACCGGCCTTCGCCTGATAGCAGTTCGATATTTTCATTAGGCAATACCAGTATCAATTTATAAACAATATTGGTGTCGTATCGGGATATGGATAAAACCGCCATGCTGGCAGATTGTTGTACTCTAATAATTCGCAGGTGGTGAACTTGGGCTATGCTTTCCCATTTTCCGGTTTTGTACGCAAACAAACCGATGTATTTTTTAATTCTCTTCCCTTTAGTATCAATTAAAATACCTGTTCGGATAAATAGTAATGGAATGGCAAATGGAATAGCTACAATGCCTGTATATTCCGACATAATTATGGCTAGTATGCCTATTAGCAATAAAATAACACCCAGCATAAAAAAATTGGGAGGTAATTTTCCGGTTGTGTATTTTAAGATCATGGGGTTCAGATTAAATAGCACGAAAAGTTAATTAATCTATTTTGATATTGACATAAAAAACTGGTGATTTTTTAATTTTGAAAGGATTGACTGTTTGTAGCTGAGCTTGATGGTGCAAAATTTGCCTCGCCCGTCATATCCTGAATATAAACAAGCTGTACTTATTAGGTGGTAACTAGTTTCCTTTTTTCACCACAGAAACTGCAAAGAATCACATAGGAATATGAAACGTCCATGTCAAAGGAATTTTAACACACAGGGAAATGATTATCCCAACATGGTAAGTTCCATATGGCAACTAAAAATCAAATAATAATCATATGAAATTTTGTAGCATTTAATTTTCTTAGAACTCTTTGTGATGTGCTTAGAATTTCTTTGGGGTTAAATTTTCGACCAAGAATATAAAGCGCTTTTACCACACTGAAATAAGAATAAATATAATGCAGAATATAAGGATGTGCCGAAGCCTTTTATACCGAAAATACAATAAGTCGATTCTCAATTTGGAGATCCGAAAATTTGAATGTTTTGCGAATCCACTCCAATGTTTGTTGCTGATAAATGAATACATGAGTAGGATCGTTTTTGTAGTACCAATTGGCAAAATTGATATTTTTGTCGTACAAATGTGTCATACAATACAGCTTTCCACCGGGTTTCAGCAAGTTTCTCAGCATGCTAAATTCTTTGTGTGGATAGAAAAAGTGTTCTATTACCTCGCAACAGGTAATATAGTCGTATTGCTCATTTAGTAATTCGGGGTAGTTGTGAAAGTAGGGGTCGTATGGAGCAATGCAAAAAGAATGATCTGCGAGTACTTTAGTGATTACAGGACCTGTTCCAGCGCCAAAATCCAAGCCTTTATGTTTTGTGGTAAAATCTCGGCGAACAGAAGTTGTAATGGGAGATACAAATTGTTGGTATCCCTTGTCCTCAATATCATTATTGTGTTGCTGATAATGCGTTTTTTCTAGTTCACTTGATGGCAGAGAACTGGTATCGCTAACTAAGCCAAAGCAAGTGTTGCATTGGTAATGAATGCGATTTTTTCCTTCGAAAAAAAGTGTGGTGCTACTTTTGCAAAGAGGACATGTTTGTGGCATAGTAATATGGTTTACAAGCTTAGTGTTTCCTCACGCATTTCAGATAAAGTCCTTCTACTTTTTCGCGAGCCCAAGGAGTTTTTCTTAGAAATTTCAAACTCGATTTTATGGAAGGATCGCTAGTAAAACAATTAATTTTTATCATACTACCCAATTCTTTCCAGCCGTAATAAGCCACCAAAAACTCCAAAATTTCAGCCAATTTAACGCCATGTAATGGATTATTTTTTTGTTCTCTGTCGATAGTACTGTTTTCGTTCGATTCCATATTAACTAATTTCTAATTTTTCTATTACTATTTATAGCACCAATAAAGCATTTTCGCGTAACTGATTTATTGGTTTCGAATACCAAAACAGTTCAAATTCATCGAATTGTTGTTCAAAATCGGCTTTTAAATCTCCTAAAGTTAGCTCGTTTTCTTCCATAACGGATATTTTTTTCAGTACTTCTAACAACCAATCGCCTTTTTCTTTTTCGAGCGAGATTTCGAAGCTTTCGGTTTTTTCATGAAAATACATCTTATATAATTCCCAAGTTCGACCTTTTTTCGATTTGGTAAGACTTATAATTTCTGGCGTGCCACCTAACCAAATTGGTTTTGCCGAATCTTTAGGAATGGTATATTCGGTTGCTTCCAAGCAGTTTTGAATAAAATCGGATTGGATGCTGGTTCTCGGAATTCTAAATCCGGAGGGTAACTCGTCGAACCAATCCTGTAAAGGAATTTCAAAACCAAGACCGTGCATATAATTATAGAGTGATTTTTTTAAGCCATAGCTAAATAAATCGTGATTGATTCCTGTTTTGTCGGTAAATTCTATATCGTTATTGGCAAAGGAAATTTTATTGTAGTGGGGAGTAATGCCATATGCTTCTGGATTTAAACCGACCGGACTGTGAGCCGTTAAGGCAAACTGATGCCAAAAGGCCGACTGTACAATTCCCAATTCGAATATCTGTCGAACAACTTCCAGACTGTCGATGGTTTCCTGCACTGTTTCCGAAGGAAATCCATACATTAAATAGGCATGAACCATAATTCCAGTTTCGGTGAAATTATTGGTCACTTGAGCTACTTGTTTTAGGGTGACTCCTTTGTTTATTAGTTTTAATAATCGATCCGAGGCTACTTCCAAACCACCCGAAACAGCAATACAACCCGAAGCTTTTAATAGAAGGCAAAGATCTTTAGTGAAGCTTTTTTCGAATCGAACATTGGTCCACCAGGTAATGTTTAGTTTGCGCCTAATAATTTCGATAGCAAAGGATTTCATAAGTGCTGGGGGAGCTGCCTCATCAACAAAATGAAAACCTTTTTCTCCAGTTTGTGCGGCAATTTTCTCTACTCTATCTGCAAGAATTTTGGCAGTAATGGGTTCGAAATCTTTAATGTAATTTAACGATCCGTCGCAAAAAGCACATTTATTCCAGTAGCAACCGTGTGCCATGGTTAATTTGTTCCATCGTCCGTCGCTCCACAAACTATGCATTGGGTTTGCTATTTCAATTACTGAAATGTATTTGTCTAGCAAAAGATCGGAGTAATCGGGAGTGCCTAATTCGTGTTGCTTGTAATCTGCTATGTTTGTTGTATTGTTATACTTTACTTCCTTGTTAAGTCGTTCATAAGTGCGTTTTAAACCAGCTGTTTCTTTGCCCGGATGTAGTACCTTATTCGCCAAAAGTTCTAAAGGCAATTCTCCATCATCCAAAGTAATGTAGTCTACAAAATCGAAGACTCTGGGGTCGGTTAAACTTCTTAATTCGGTATTTGGAAATCCGCCACCCATTACAATTTTAATGGCAGGATACTCTTTTTTAATAAATTGTGCACAACGAAAAGTGCTGTATAAATTACCGGGGAAGGGAACCGAAAAGCAAACCAGTTTAGGCTGGTGCAATTCAATTTGTTTGCACAGAATGTTGGCGCTGAGCATATCGATGTGAGATGCATTTTCTTGCAAATGTTTCTGTAGTTGATCAAATGTAGATGCACTACGCCCCAATCGTTCGGCATAGCGACTAAAACCAAAATGCTCATCGATGCATTCGTTAATGAAATCCGACAAATCTTCTAGGAAAAGGGTTGCTAAATGCTTCGCTTTGTCCTGCATTCCCATCAATCCAAAAGCCCATTCTAAATCTTCTACCTGCTGAAATCTAGAGGCTTGTGGCAGGAAATTTTCTGTGCAAATTTGTCTGGCTAAAGTCTGATTTTTTCCTTGCAGAAAAGAAACCACGTCGTTTATTGTCAATAAATAATGCTCGCGAAGGGCATAAATTCGTTGTGCATTTTCCGAAATAATCCGGTCTTGCGCATAAGCAATTTCGAAAAGCTCCGATAATCCTTGTTGGGAGAAAAGTTCCAAAATAACTTCAATTCCTAAATCCATTTGAAAAGAACTGATGTTTTTTTCATTTAAAAACCCTTTAAGGTAGGCTGTTGATGGATAAGGGGTATTTAATTGGGTAAAAGGTGGAGTTACCAGAAAAAGGTCTTTCACGTGTTGGTGTTTTAAAAATTGGACGTTGTGATGGATTTTTGCGACAAGAATTTATTTGCAGTCGTTAAAATTGATGTCTTTTGCAGGGATAAGGTTCAGTCTTATTTTCATTTTCTTCTGAATCACTTTAAAGTGGTGTTCATCCTCTTCAGGCACAAACGAAATGGCTTCTCCTGGTGATTCTGCACGACCAGTTCGTCCAATTCTGTGAATATAATCTTTAGGAGAACGGGGCAAATCGTAATTAACTACGTAAGGCAAAAATTCAATATCGATACCTCGGGTTAATAAATCGGTGGCAACCAGAACTCGAAGCTTGCCGGTTTTAAATTTGCGCAGATTTTCGGTTCTTGCTCCCTGACTTTTTTTACTGTGCGTGCTGGTGGCTTGTATGCCATTTTTACTTAATTTGTAAGCAACAGCATCGGCTCTGTGTGCCGACGATACGAATACAAGCACTTGTTCTAAATTGTTTTTCTTAATGATATGTCGAAGAAGTGGGCCCTTTTTTTCTTCGGATACCGAATAGGCTATTTGATCGATTAAATCGAGCGTATTTTCTTCTTCCTCTATTTTTATAATTTGAGGATTGTTTAAAAGAACCTGATTTATGGATTGTAAATCGTTGCTTAAAGTAGCCGAGAACAAAAGATTTTGGCGTTTTTTAGGCAACAAGGCAAATATGCGGTTCATTTCATCTTTAAAACCTAGGTTCAGCATTTTATCGGCTTCATCAAGCACCAATGCTTCAATTTCCGATAAGTGTACGGCATTCGAAGCTTCCAATTCCAATAATCGACCGGGTGTAGCAACTAAAACATCTACATTATTCATTGCCTTCATCTGTGGATTAATAGAAACACCACCATGAACGGCTAAGCACTTAATTGGATCGGACAGAGCAGAAGAAAATTGCTGGAATACTTCTAAAACCTGCATAGCAAGTTCGCGGGTAGGCACCAATACCAATGCCTTAATGAATCTGTTTTTGGAAATACTTCCTCCCTGAAGGTTACAGAGAATAGGTAGCACGTAGCTGGCGGTTTTTCCCGATCCTGTTTTGGCAATTCCCAATACATCTTTTTTCTTAAGAATGGCTGGAATTGCTTCTTTTTGAATAGGGTAGGCTTCGCTGTAATTTTGATCGGTTAGAGCTTTTAATAATGATGAAGGTAATCCTAAAGATGCAAACGACATATATTTTTATTCTGATTATTGTTGTGGATGTGTTTCCGCGTGTAAAGATACAGGAAATAAAGCTCAACTACCTATTTCTTGTCCTCAAACCCTTAACGGGTTTTAAAGAATTGTTTGCATTTGTGCAAGACTGTTTTCTAGGCTTAAAGTGGTTTGTATTGTTCTTATTAGCTTTGTAAAGCCCATTCAACGGCTTTTTCGGCATGAATGGTGGTGGTATCAAAGGTCGGAATGTCCACATCCGATTCTGAGATAAGTAGAGGGATTTCGGTACAACCTAAAATAACTCCTTCGGCACCTCGTTTTTCCAAATTTTTAATTATTTTCTTATAGATATTTCTCGATTCATCTTTGAAGTTACCATGAACTAATTCTTGATAAATAATATGGTGAATTTGCTCTCTTTCTGCATCAGTTGGAATTATTACTTCGATATTGAACTTATCGTTTAGATATTTTTTGTAGAAATCTTTTTCCATCGTGAATTTTGTGCCTAGCAAGGCCACTTTTTTGATGTTTTTCTCAGCAATTGCCATGCCAGCAGCTTCTGCAATGTGCAAAAATGGAATAGAGATGCTTTTAATAATTGCCGGACTGCATAAATGCATGGTGTTGGTTCAAAGAACGATAATATCTGACCCAGCACGTTCTAATTGCTGTGCGGCTTTTACCATCATATTATCGAGAGTTTCCCATTCTTCTTCGTGTTGTAATGCTACAATTTTATCAAAATCAACAGTGAGTAGTATGCTTTTGCAGGAATGAAATCCGCCTAATAATTCTCTTACTTTTTTGTTGATCAAATCATAGTAAACAGCAGATGATTCCCAGCTCATTCCACCTATTAGTCCTATTGTTTTCATTCTAATTTAAATTTAGTAAGAGGTTAAAAAGATCGAATAAAGATGCGGTTTATTATTTACAATTTGGTGTGTACAAATAGAACGAACCAAATAAACAGCTGTGTTTTTTAAAGTATTTTATTGGTTACGAAGCTGTCTGGAACAATTAATTTAAAAAATTGCACTTTCTTTTAGGTGTTTATTGACTAATTCGAGAAGGTTTTTTGCTTTCACAGGTTTACTGAGGTATTCGTTGCATCCCGAATCGAACGCTTTTTGTCTGTCTTGACTAGACGCATAAGCGGTTTGGGCAATAATTACCATATCTCTCTTGCCTTTTTTAATTTGTTGGGTAGCCTCGTAGCCACTAAAATCGGGTAGACGAATGTCCATTAAAACGACATCTATATTTTGCGATAATGCAATTTTTACCGCAGTGGCTCCATTATTGGCATGAATAATTTTGGCAGGAGTTCTGCTAAAAACTTCTTTCAAGTAAAGTGCATTGGTTTCGTCGTCTTCAACAATTAATATGGTTTTTCCATCAAAATCGTATTCCTGCATGCTTGCATGGTATTTTGGTTTGGCATTACTATTTTTACGAATAGATTTTTGAGGCAAAGTAATTGTGAATGTACTTCCTTTGCCAAGATCAGAATCGATATGGATTGTTCCCTGCAGGGAGTTTGTAAGTCCTTGAACAATTGATAAACCTAATCCAGTGCCACTAAAAATACGATTGGCACCTTGTTCAATTTGGGCAAAACGTTCAAAAATATGTTTAAATTCTGAATTTGGAATTCCAATTCCAGTGTCCGAAACCCGAAGAATGATATTTTTATGAGTATCTATTTCAAGATCTATTTTAATTGTGCCCTTGTCGGTGAATTTTAGTGCATTACTAATTAAATTTGTTGCTATTTTCTTTAGTTTTTCTTTGTCGGTGATAAAAGTCTCCATATTGATTTCCGAATGGTTACTTACCAATTGAATAGTTTGTTTATTTTGTCGAATTTGTTCTTCTCTAAACAATGCTTCAATTTCAAGAATAGTTGTTGGCAAGTTACATTCTTCAATTTCAAAAAGGACTTGTTCGGTTTCTATTTTCGAGATATCTATAATATCATTAATAATGGAAAGAAGATCGTTGCATCGCTGAGTAATAATATTAGAATACTCCTCAACACATTCTTTATTGTCTAGTTGATCAGAGAGTAGGGAAGAGAATCCCATAATGGCATTCATTGGAGTTCTAATTTCATGACTCATGTTTTGTAGAAAAATAGTTTTTAATCGATCGCTTTCTACAGCTCTTCCTTCTGCTTGAATTAATTCTTTATTTTGTTGTACAAGTAGTGCTTCATTTTTTATTACTTTTTTCTGAGCAACATCGTGTTTTTTCATTTCAATTCTAATTCTTCGGTAGCCTAAGGTGCAGAAAAACAGCATGGCAATATATGAAATTAGATGTGTGAATATCATGCCATCAATTTTAGCTCGCACAATAGAGGTATATTTATTCATTGGCATCGAAACACTAATTCCTCCTCGGATATCTCCAAGTTTATACCCTTGATTGGCATGGCATTTTAAGCAACTGTTTTCAACGATCATTGGTAGCATTAAACGTAAATACTTTTGGTTATTCATCGTTTCAACACTAGAGTATTCTGTTTCTCCTTTTTCAAATAGTTTTAGCGCTTTTGCTTCCCATTCATCCGCCATATTACCCGGATTAATAGGTTTTAAGCTGGTAATATGTCCTTTTTGTCCGTATTGTTCCTCTTCAAAATGAAAAACCAAACGAGTCATGTATGCCGGGTTTACTAGGGTTAGGCTTTTTCCTGTTGTGGTGCTTATATTTTGATCGGGCAGAAAGTTTAAGTGTGGGTTTGGCTGAATGGAGTCGGTAATGGGAACGTAAACGCCTCCATGTAAGGATGCCCATCGCCGAAAGGCTAAATCTTTATTATAAGAGCCAAGTGCTTCTACTTTAGCTAATTCGTAAGATGTTTGATATTCTTTGTGGATATTCCAAGCTAAAGAGCTACCTATTAGTAGGGTGATACATATAATAATTAGAATGAAAAAATTGGTGATATATCTAATTCCTTTGCTCATTTATAGATCTTTAATGTGTGTTTGTGATAACGTAAAACGAGAGGAGTCAATAATGACTATTTGTTTTATTAATGCGTATTGTTAAGTTACGAATATTTGTTTACGGAGCAAATTGTAAGAGGTTATGATATTCGAAAAGTTATAGAACAGAAATTTTGATTTTCTGTTTGAAAAAAGTTATGTATACGTATTATGGGAAGTTTGCGTAAAGGATTGTAGTGGATACCACGCAGTTTAGGCTTTTTGTGCGAGTGGTGCGGAGTAGGAACGAAAAGCCTGACCCGATTGTGCTGGCCTGTTTGCGGGGGAAGAGGGATACGTCCAAATAAGTTATTTAGATAAACTCCAGGCTTCGGGTTTGGCGGTAAACCATAGTTTTACTTTTTTCCAGTTGGTCTGAAAAAAAGAGGAATCTCGGTACTGGTTTAAAGCATTCTCCGATTGCCAGTGGCTTACTGTGAAAAAGACCGATGGATTGTTTACATCCTGTAAAACTTCGAGATGAGAACAGCCAGGAAAAGTAATAATATCCTCTTTTTCGGCACTGGTGAAGGTTTTAAAATCGAGAATGTGTTCTGGATGTATTTCTAGTTTAACAAATCTAATGATCATGAAATTTGATTCTAATATCGGAGTTAATATCTAATTGCAACAATTCGGCTAAGTTGCCTTTGTTTATTGCTATTTCTAGTAATCCCGAGGAGTTGAATAGAGCTAAAAAATCGCCTTCGGAGTTTTCGAAATAATTTTTATTGATTTTGGTGATTCGGTAATGATTACTTTGTACCAATATTTCAAATTCTCTTTTCTGATTCATCGATTCGAACAATTCTTTTGAAATATTGGTGGTTACATTTCCATAGGAATCAATGTAAATTACCTGTCCGGTAATTGTTCCTTTCTGAATTAATGCGCGGATGGGAACTAAGCGGTATAATGATTTTTGTGTCGGTCCTAATCCCGCAAGACTATTGTGTTTACTAATGTGAGCTGCAACTTTGGAAAAGATATTTAGTTCTGGGAAAGTAAGGAATTGAGCTTCCTTTTCGGTGTTTTCGATGCGAACAATTTCTTGAGGATCGCCTTTCATTACCAAACTAAAAATACCATTGTCGGCACCAATAAAATAATGATCCTGATATTTTACTGCTAAGTGCGGGTGTTCGGGAGTTTCCTCCGATTTAACGCCTATTATATGAATGCTTCCTTTGGGAAAGTGAATAAAGGCATTTTTTATAATAAAAGATGCTTGAGAGATATTGTAGTTGTCTACATTGTGACTTAAATCGACTAATTGAGCATCTGGACAGATAGATAGCAGTCTCCCCTTAAGTGCTCCTAAGTAGTAATCGCGGTGTTGCCAGTCGGTAGTTAAACTTATTATTGCCATAAACGGATCTAAATTTTAAAAAGAAAGAGAATTTATTAATATCGAAAATATTATTCACATTTCTCTTTTGTACTGCTAAACAAATCAAATTAATAATTAATTTGTAGGCTCAAAAGTAATGAATATTGAACGGAATATATGATTGAAAAGAGCATATCTTTAGGGGTAATTGATCCTCTTGAATTTTACGGAATTAATAATTCAAAATTGGCACTCTTAAAGGAGATGTTTCCAAAATTGAAAATAGTTGGCAGAGGGAACGAGATATTTGCTAGTGGTGAAGAAAAAACGCTCGATTTATTTGAAATGAAGGTGGATTTGTTGATACAGCACTACAACCAGTATAATGTGCTAACCTTAGCAAATATCAAACGAATTGTGTTGGAAAATACTCCTGAAATTGCAGATCCTGATGATCCTAAAAGTGTTATTCTTTTTGGTAATAATGGGAAGATTATTCGTGCCCGCACTGCCAATCAAAAAAAGTTGGTAGAAAAAGCGGCTAAAAATGATATGATTTTTGCGGTTGGACCAGCAGGATCGGGGAAAACCTATACTGCAATTGCATTGGCAGTGAAGGCATTGCGGAATTCCGAAGTGAAAAAAATTATTTTAAGCAGGCCTGCCGTAGAGGCTGGCGAGAATTTGGGGTTTTTACCTGGCGATTTAAAGGAGAAAATTGATCCTTATTTGCAACCCTTATACGATGCCTTATTGGATATGATTCCGGCCCGTAAATTGGCAGATTATTTAGAGGCTGAAATAATTCAAATTGCGCCTTTGGCTTACATGCGGGGAAGAACTTTAAACGAGGCTTTTGTAATTTTAGATGAAGCACAAAATACAACCACTAAGCAGTTAAAAATGTTTTTAACTCGTATGGGAATTAGTGGTAAGTTTATGATTACTGGTGATATTACACAAATTGACTTGCCTAGAAAACAACATTCAGGCTTAATTCAGGCTTTTCGGATATTAAAGGATATAAAAGGCATTGCAATGGTCGAGTTCGATAAATCGGATATTATTCGCCACCGTTTGGTAAAAGAGATTGTTAGTGCCTACGAAATAGAAGAGGAAAGAAAAGATAAATGGAGAGAAAATAAGGAGGAGTAAAAATACCTAAGTAGTAAATAGTTTTGTAAAAAGACGACAGGGAGGAATATAAATAGTTATTCCTGCTTTTCTACGTTTTTACTTTTATCTATCTTCGCATTAATATTGAATTCTGATTTTCTCAGAATCCATTTGAAAGGAGTGGATTGCATTGAAAATCAGACAGTAGCAGATAGTTTCGACTATCGGCTTAATTGTATAAACCATTTTTATAAATTATTTGAATTTTTGGAGCAATGAAAGAAGCAATTGTTAAAACAGATTTTAATTTTCCGAATCAAAAGAATCTCTACGTAGGTAAGGTAAGAGACGTTTATAATATTAACGACGAGTATCTTGCTATGGTTGTTTCTGATCGTATTTCAGCTTTTGATGTTGTGTTGCCTGAAGGGATTCCATTTAAGGGGCAAGTATTGAACCAAATTGCTACTCGCTTTTTAGATGCTACTGCTGATATCGTTCCAAACTGGAAAATTGCAACTCCAGATCCAATGGTAACTATTGGACACTTAGCAGAGCCTTTTATGGTCGAAATGGTAATTAGAGGTTACTTAACTGGTCATGCCTGGAGGGAGTATAAAGCTGGGAAACGTATGCTTTGTGGTGTGCCAATGCCCGAAGGAATGAAAGAAAATCAGAAATTCGAGAATCCTATTATTACGCCAACTACCAAGGCTATGGAAGGTCACGATGAGGATATTTCTAAAGAAGAAATTTTAAAACAAGGCATTGTAGCAAAGGAAGATTACGAAGCGCTTGAAAAATATACTCAAGCTTTATTTGCTAGAGGAACTGAAATTGCTGCCGAAAAAGGTCTGATTTTAGTGGATACTAAATATGAGTTCGGTAAAAAAGAGGGTGTTATTTATTTAATCGACGAAATTCATACTCCAGATTCATCCCGTTATTTTTATTCGGAAGGATATGCTGAGCGTTTGGCTAAGAATGAGCAACAAAAACAATTGTCGAAAGAGTTTGTTCGCGAATGGTTAATGGAGAATGGTTTTCAAGGTAAGGATGGACAGAAAGTTCCTGAAATGACCGATGAAAAAGTAAATCAGATTTCGGAGCGTTACATCGAATTGTACGAAAAAATAATTGGAGAAAAATTTGTAAAGGCAGATGCCAAAAGTGTTAATGCTAGAATTGAAAAAAATATTTCGGATTGCTTGAAGACTTTGTAATAAGTTGGAAACGCCATAAGATAATTACCCATAAATCCCCTAAATGGGACTAAAAGGGAAGAAAAAATAAAACCGAAATCTGTAATGGATTTCGGTTTTTGTATTAGATCATTTGTGTAATTTTGTATCTAAAATCGTATAAAAGAATGAGATTTGATTTGTCTAATATCAGAAATTTCATTTCTAAGATCTTTAAAATCATCCTCCCACGCGTTTTACTTGGTAGCCTTCTGCTTTTAAAAGATCCATTATTTTATCGCGATGATCGCCTTGAATTAAGATTTCTCCATCTTTTGCAGAACCTCCGCCACCACATTTACTTTTTAATATTTTGCCTAATTCTTTTAGATCATCAGCAGTACCAACAAAACCTTCAATTAAAGTAACAACCTTACCTTTTCGTTGTTTTTTGTCTAGTAATACTCTTAGCTTTTGTTTGTTAGGAGCTAAGGTTTCTTCTACCGATTCTTCATCGTATTCGTAATTGTAATCGGGATTCGTTGAGTAAACGATATTTTTTTTACTTTTTGCCATTTTAATAAAGTAGGTTAGACGTTAGTGTATAGAAAATAGTCTAAAATGGGAATTTCACCACCAAGCACAAGTCAATTATTACTATCAGAACAAAGATATTTAAATTTTAGCTTTGTAGGTAAAGCGATCATAGAAATAGATGATTGAGCCAACAAAAGGGATAAATACCACAAGTAATATCCAGATTAACCTGTTTATTCCCAATAAATCTCGACGAAGAATATCGATAATTGCAAGCACTGGAAGTAGGATTCCTATTAGTTTGGTTAGTAGCCAAATGTCAAATAGTATGGATAAGATCATTGAGTTTTTATTTCGTGAGATGCTGTTAGATAACTTAAATAGGCTTATTTGCTGGCGCAATTTACACATTTATTACTTTCGGGCATAATCATGATTCTTCCAATTGGAATTTGATTTCCGCATTTTATACATTTTCCAAAATCATCTGAATCGATATTTTTGAGTGTTTCTTTTAATGCTGATAGTTGAACCTCTTTTTTACGCAAAGCAGCTTCGTTTACACTTCGGTTGTTTATGGCATCCATTCTGCTAACTCTGCCAATGGCGCAATCAGGAGCCTCTGGAGTTGTTAAATCCTTTAGCATTACGATATCTTTTCCCAACTGTTCTATTTTTTCTTTTATATGGGTTTCAATATTGATCTTTTCGTCCTGTATCATCTATTGTTTATTAATTTCGGGATTATCAAAGATAACAGAAAATCTTACGTTTATTTATTATAGTCAGAGCATGACGAAATAAGAATTTGAGGGTTCCACTTTTTTTGTTCCCGAAAATCGGGATCAATGAAATCTTCATTTTACCCCTAAATCCCCTGAAGGGGACTTTCATAAATGCTGCCAATAAGCCCTTTAGGGGTTTGGGGTATTTTCTTAAGGATAATTAGGAGTGGATAAACTTTAGTCATACCCTGACATTTACAGCTTGCCTATAGTCAGAGCATGACGGAATGTGAATTTGAGGGTTCCACTTTTTTTGTTCCCGAAAATCGGGATTAATGAAATCTTCATTTTACCCCTAAATCCCCTGAAGGGGACTTTCATAAATGCTACCAATAAGCCCTTTAGGGGTTTGGGGTATTTTCTTAATGATAATTAGGAGTGGATAAACTTTAGTCATACCCTGACATTTACAGCTCGCCTATAGTTAGAGCATGATGGTCAATATTTTGAGGGTCTCACTTTTTTTGTTCCCGAAAATCGGGATTAATAAAGCTTGAATTTGAACAACCTGTCGGCGTGTTTGTTCCCGACAGCGTTTACTGATTTTCGCTTTGGCAAATGTTAACGCCGACAGGTCTTCGACGCTGTCGGGTTTTTGTGAGGCTCTCAATGTGTTTGAAAAACCATAGTTATAGAATGATAGTTACAGCTTGCCTATAGTCAGAGCATGACCGTCCAACTTTTGGGGTTCACTTCATTTTTAGTGAGGCTCTCAATAGTTGTTTAATACCTGTCATTACGAATGAGCCTAAGCGAGTGAAGTAATCTCAAACTAAGAGAATAGAGATAAAAACCATTGTGAGTTTACTAAGATTTGGATGGTTTTTTGCAAGCAATTATATTCTCAAACCATTTGGATAATGGAAAATACGAACTAAGTTCAATGATAATTGAGATATTTGACACTTGGGCAAATTTCGAAAAAGAGTTGGCTAAAAAAAATGAATCTGATTATAGAAACCTAGAAGAGTTTAATCGATTCTATAAGTTATATGCTACATCTAATCATTCACAAGCAGTGGCTTTTGAATTTAAAAATGTCTCCGTAAAGGATTAACATTATAATCATGGCAACAATTATTAGAAACCGTACCATAAGGCTAGCAATTTTGATAAGTTATAAAGTTGGCACTTAAAAAGTAGCTTTGGAAGCTCTACCAATAACAGATTACTTTAGTCGCTTAGGCTCCATCGCAGAGACAGATAGTTATTGACTAGTTTTTATTTGCAAATTCATCATTTCAGCACGATAGGTGAGGTTTTGTGTTCGGGAATAGAATTGATGAGAATATTGATTATCTAGATTCAATCTAAAGTATTTTCCCCCTCTAATTTATAGGTGTTTGGCTAGGCTGTAATCTTACTTCTTTATACTTTTGAACGATAAATATGTACCGTAATATCTGAGTGAGATCGATTGCATATCAGATCATTTGACTTGGTTGTTACGGTTATTTAGCATTTTATTCATTCATTTATCTAAGAAAAGTAATGAACAAGATAGTTGAAAAAGAAAATTTTTCAGAAAAAGTAGTGAAAATTGTGGTGGAAGCACCTCTAATTGCTAAGGCTCGTAAACCTGGTAATTTTGTAATTGTTAGAGTAGGTGAAAAAGGGGAACGTGTTCCTTTTACTATTGCCGGAGCTGATATTGCAAAAGGAACTATTACCATTATCGTTCAGAAAATGGGCGTATCGTCTACCAAGTTGTGTAATCTTGAGGTTGGAGAGTATATTACCGATTTAGTTGGTCCATTAGGAAAACCAACTGAAATTCACAATGTTGGCACTGTGCTTTGTAGCGGTGGTGGTGTAGGTGTAGCGCCTTTGCTTCCTATTGTTGAAGCCTATAAAAAAGCAGGCAATCGTGTAATTACTGTTATTGCTGCAAGGTCGAAAGAACTTTTGATTTTGGAAGACGAAATGCGTAAACATTCCGATGAGCTAATTGTGATGACTGATGATGGATCGCATGGACGGAAAGGTTTGGTTACTGAAGGAATGGAAGAGGTAATTAAACGCGAAAAAGTTGATGAGTGTATTACCATTGGTCCTGCTATCATGATGAAATTCTGTTCCTTACTAACTAAGAAATATGAAATTCCTACCATGGCGAGTTTGAATAGTATTATGGTTGACGGAACTGGTATGTGCGGTGCATGTAGAGTTACTGTTGATGGTAAAACGAAATTCACTTGCGTGGATGGACCTGAGTTTGATGCTCATAAAATTGATTTTGACGAAATGATGTCGAGATTAGGAGGTTACAAGGAAGAGGAAAATGATAAAATGGATCATTTTCAAAATTAATCAACTAAAGACAAAACAGGACAATGGAAAGGTCTGAGGAATATATAAAAAACGAGCGTAAACAAGAGTGGAGAGTCGAACTCCAAAAGAAGACAAAAGCTAAAGATCGCATGGCGATTGAAAGAGTTGAGATGCACGAAATGGCTCCCGAAGAGCGTATTAAGTCGCAACGTGTTGAGGTAAATATCGGACTGAGCAAAGAGGAAGCAATGTTAGAAGCTACTCGTTGTATGGATTGTGTAAATCCTACCTGTATGGAAGGTTGTCCAGTAAGCATCAATATTCCTAAATTTATTAAAAATATTGAACGCGGTGATATTTTGGGTGCAGCTGCAGTTTTAAAAGAAACAAGTGCATTGCCAGCAGTTTGTGGTCGTGTTTGTCCACAGGAAGCACAATGTGAGGCGAGATGTTTTTATGTTGAGAAATTGAACCTTAAATCTGTGGCAATTGGTCATTTGGAGCGTTTTGCGGCCGATTTTGAAAGAGAATCGGGTGTAATTTCAGTTCCTGAGCTGGCTGAGCCGAATGGTGTTAAAGTAGCCGTGATTGGTTCTGGACCATCGGGTTTATCTTTTGCTGGCGATATGGCGAAATCGGGTTACGATGTTACCGTTTTTGAGGCACTTCATGAAATTGGTGGAGTTTTGAAATATGGTATTCCTGAATTTCGTTTGCCAAATGCTGTTGTTGACGTAGAAATTGAAAATTTACGTAAAATGGGCGTAAAATTCATTACCAATTATATTGTAGGTCAAACAGCAAGTTTAGATGATTTAAAGAAAGAAGGATTCAAAGCATTCTATGTAGGTAGTGGTGCTGGTTTGCCTCGATTTATGAATATTCCAGGTGAAAATTCTAACGGAATCATGTCATCAAATGAATATTTAACCCGTGTAAATTTAATGGGTGCTGATTCGGAAGAATCGGACACGCCAATATTACGCGGTAAAAACGTGGTAGTTGTTGGAGGTGGTAATACGGCTATGGATTCGGTTCGTACTGCAAAACGATTGGGTGCCGAAAGAGCAATGATTGTATATCGTCGTTCTGAAGAAGAGATGCCAGCTCGTTTAGAAGAGGTACATCATGCAAAACAAGAAGGAATAGAATTTCTTACTTTAACAAATCCAATAGAATATATTGCTGACGATAATCATCGTGTAAGTCAAATTAAAGTTCAGAAAATGGAGTTGGGTGAGCCGGATGCTTCCGGAAGAAGAAGACCAATTCCAATGGAAGGTTCTGAATATACTATTGATGCAACCGTTGTGGTTGTTGCAGTTGGGGTCTCTCCAAATCCATTGATTCCAAATTCGGTAGAAGGATTAGAGGTTTCGAAATGGGGAACTATTGAAGTTGTTAAAGATAAAATGCAATCATCAATACCAGAAGTTTTTGCCGGTGGCGATATTGTTCGTGGTGGTGCTACCGTAATTTTGGCTATGGGTGATGGTCGAAAAGCAGCAGCGAATATGGATGTATATTTGAAAGAGAAGTATTTGTCAAAAAAAGTAGAACTTTAAAATTGATAGCTATGAAAGAATTTAATTCACTTGAAGATATTTTGGATTTTGCCATTAATGAAGAGCAATTGGCAGCTGATTTTTATACAGAACTTGCTGGTAAAATGAAGCACCAGGAGATGAAAAATACTTTTGAGCAATATGCTTTAGAGGAACTTGGTCATCGCGCTAAGCTGGAAGCTATTAAAAATGGTAAAAAATATAAGGTGTCGGAAGCCAAAATTGCCGATTTAAAAATTGCTGATTATTTGCTGGATGTAGATGTGGATAAAACAAATATTACCTATCAAGAAGCATTGATTTTAGCCATGAAAAAGGAAAAAATTGCTTTTCGATTGTATAATGATCTTGCATCTGCGGCTATCGATGAGCCTTCAAAAAAGTTATTCTTAATGCTTGCTCAAGAAGAAGCAAAGCATAAGTTGCGTTTTGAAGTGGAATACGATAGTAATATTTTAACCGAGAATTAGAACGATAATTATATGGAAAAGAGTCTTGAGAAATCAAGGCTCTTTTTTTTGCTTAAAAATTCTTTTGTCTTGAATATGAATATTTTGTAACTTATATGGTCAAGTGAAAAAGGAAAATAAATCAATTTAATATTGCTTTTAAAAATGGTTTGATAGTATAAATTAACAAAAACAAAGGATGAAAATTTTTAGGACTTTTGAGGAAATTATTGATTATGCAATTGATGAGGAAATGGATGAAATTGAGTTTTACTCCGAGGTTGCGAATCGAATGGACAGTAAGAACGTAAAGAGACTTTTTCGAAACATTGCATTGGAAAAAACGGCCAGAATGCTGCGTTTAGAAAAAATGAAGGATGCAAAACCTGAATTAAATATGAACCAAGTTCAGGATATGAAAATTACAAATAGTCTTGAGAATATAGATCACTCAAAAAACGATCTCAACTATCAGGATGCACTAATTCTTGCTATGAAAAAAGAAAAGGCCAAATTTAAATTCTATTTGAATATGGCCGATAGTGCATTAAATAAGGAATGCAAAGAAACATTTTTAGCTTTGGCAAATGATGAAGCACGACAAAGATTGAAATTTGAAATAGAGTATGAGGAACATATTTTAGTGGAAAATTGATCTAGTAAGTTTTAAGCGAAACTACTAGTCTTAAGGCTCGATGAAATCGAAATTCTATTCCGGAATTTCGATTTTCGTTTTTTACGGTTCAATTATTGTAGATATTTTGTTTTCCAAGCGGACTTTAGTATTTTTGTTAGTTATTGCTGGTAAACTATAAATATTTGAAATACAGATAATTAATGCATTATTTTTTTCGAAGTATACTTCTGATATGCCTCCTTGTTGGGGCAGTACATGTTACGAAAGCTCAAACTACAACAGTAGAGCTATCTAATAATAAGGTTGTTGTGGGTGGACAAACCTGTTTTTTGCATCTTGTAAAAGAGAAGCAAACTTTATTTTCTATTAGTAGAGCATATGGTGTCGACCTTGCAGTTATTTTGCAAGTGAACCGTAAAACGGAAGCAACGGTGAAGATTGGTGAAGTCTTAAGAATTCCGGTTGTTGATGCCGAAACCGTTCTTTCTCCTGTTTTAGTTGAAAAAGAAGACAATAATTTCTTTTATCACATAGTAAAAAAAGGAGATACCTTATTTTCTCTGTATAAAAAATATGAGGTGGAAATGGCTTTAATAAAAGCCGCAAATCCAGAAATGGGGGAGAGCCTTCGTTTAGGTACAATTGTTAAAGTTCCAAAAATTGTAAAAAAACCACAGGTTAGCACGGTTCCGAAACACGATAAGAATTATTACTATTATGTGATAAAACAGGGGGATACAGAATCTTCTATATCTCGAAATTTTTCTATGAACCTCCGAAAATTCAAGAAATTAAATCCAAAATTGAAAAGTACGGCTTTAAAAATTGGAGATTGGGTTCGAATTCCTAGGTATTTGGTGCCTCCAGAATATTTTGTAGAAAAGAAAGTAGTGAAGGATTCAGTTGTGAAAAAATACGAACAGCTGGAGTCTGTTGTTAGTGAGGTGGTTCCAATTCCAGTAAGTCAGAAGAAAATAAGAATCGCACTATTTCTTCCTCTATATTTAAATGCCAACGATTCTATAAATAGGAGTGTTTCTTATCGAGATACCTTCGAAATTGTTACCGAAAGAAATCAACGAATTTTATATAGTAAATCTCACGATTTTATTCGTTTCTATCAAGGTGTTCTTTTGGCAGTAGATTCCCTTCAAAAAGAAGGATTATCAATTGATCTTCATGTTTTTGATACAGAAAAAAGTGTAGAGCGTGTTCAAGGAATTCTTGCAGGATTGCAGTATACCGATTTGGATTTTATGATTGGACCGGTGTATCAAAATACCTTCTCGATTGTGGCAGATTTTGCTCAGCGAAGAAGAATTCCTATTATATCTCCTCTCTCTCCAAAGAATTCGGAGTTAACAACGAATCCGTTCGTTATTCAGATGAATACTTCTATTCAGTCGATTTGTGGAGCGATATCGGATTATGTTTGTTTCGATTTAGATACCAAGAATTTAGTTGTTGTTCATCCCGATCGTTATGAACATTTAAACGAATTTCAATTGGTGACAGATATAGAACGAAATATGTTTGTAAAAGGAAAGTATTGGGAAAATGGAGCAATGACTTACAAAAAGATTTCCTTTGACGAATATGGACTTGTTGGAATTGAACGAATGTTGAGTGATACCTGCGAAAATGTAATTATTGTGCCTTCTACGAAACAACCTTACGTCGAAAATATTATTTCTAATTTAAATGTGCTAAGTCAGCGTTATGATATTAGACTCATGGGTTTTCCTGTTTGGCAACGATATAACAGTTTGGATGCAGAGCTATTCTATAACTTAAACTTAAGTGTAATTACACCATATAATATTGACTATAAGGAGGATAAGGTGGATTTATTTGTCTCCGATTTTAGAGAGAAATTTAAGTGTGAACCAAATGATTTTAGTTTTAGGGCGTTTGATTTGTGTCGATATTTCTCCAAAGCCGTAGGTGCTTATGGAAGTAGTTTTCCTGATCATTTAAATGAAGTTAAATTGGATTTATTGCAATCAAACTTCCATTTTAAAAGAGTAAATGCATTTGGAGGTCTTGAAAATCAAGGTGTACACGTTGTTAATTATTCTCGAGATTTTAAAATTAGACATACCTTTCCAAAATATAAATATACTTCGGAGGTGAAATAGCAGCGACTGAAAATTTTTTATTAGAAACCGAATCTTAACGATTCGGTTTTTTTTTATCCGTTTACGGATAAATCATCCATAATAGGAGGTCTTTTTTTTTGAAGAAGAAAGAGCCTGTAGGGACTGTTTTTTTTACGTTTCTCTTTCTATTATCCATTATCGGACAAATATGAGAGAAAATAGATTTATTGTATCGTTCAGATTGTTAGCGTGTTGTTTATAGTGGTATAGGCTTTGGTAGTAGCTAAGTGTTAGTTATCTAAAGTCCTGTAATTATGAAAAAATATCTACTCTTGGGAATCCTATGGGTTTTCACTACTATTATTGTTCATGCTCAAACTACACCTCCAGTATTAAATTCAGTGTCGGGAGTAACTGTTGACATTCCTTTTACTCTTACTTTTACCGATGATGGTACATGGCAAAGTCTTATTTCTCAAATTCGTTATGGGGATGATGTTATCGATCCATCTGCTTATGATACAGCTACTACTAGTGGAGAAATTATTTTTACACCTTCTCTAAGTGTTTATTTTCAGAACGATACAACATTAGATGTTACCATCGTAACAAATAGCACCTACTTGGATGCCGTGTTTTCACAAACAATCGGTCATGGTGTTGCTGCAAGTCTTGTTATGGTGGATCAACCAACAGCTCCGTCTGCAAATGGAGAAGATTTGGGAACACAACCTCATGTGAAATTACAGGATAAGTATGCGAATAATTGCACGGGTGATAGTACTAGTGAAATCACGGCAAGTGAATCGGGAGGGACTTGGTTTTTAGATGGTATCAAACAAAAACAAGCATCAGGTGGTACCTTTACTTTTGATGATTTGAAAGCAAGGAGCGATGCGGAACTTACAACGGCTACCATCACATTTACAAGTGAAAGCTTACCTGTATTAGTGTCGGATGCATTTGCCATTCCAGCACCGAAACCGGTTCCAAATTTAATAGCTTCCTCAACAGCCACTGTCGATAACGAATTTGAAATAGGATTCGCTGTAAATACGAATTGGCAATCGACTATTGATTCAATTACCTATGGAGGGTTTAAATTAAGTGAAGATGCTTACAATAAAACACAATCGGAAAAAATTACGTTTACACCCAGCGAAGATGTCAACTTGCAGAAAACGGCAACAAAAAATATGATTGTTTATGCTAGAGGATATGCTAATGCAAGTGTTTCTCAACAAATAAAGCATGGGATTGCTTCGGATATGGTAATTGTTTTGCAACCAACGGCTCCAGCTTCTAATGGCGAGGCATTGGCAAATCAACCGGTTATCATGCTTCGAGATCAATATGAGAATGATTGTACAAGCGAAAATACGATTGAAATTACAGCAACAAAAGGAGACTCATTTGTTTGGAACTTAGGAGGAACAGTAGTGAAAAAAGTAACTAATGGTTCTGCTGGTTATACAGATTTAACCGCATCGAGTAGTGCAGAAATTGAAGATGCTTTTATTGCTTTTTCAGCAACAGGGTTTACAGAGGTTAATTCAGATACATTTATTATTCCTGATTTAGCTACTGCTCCGGCATTGACCGCGGCATTGAATGCTACGGTTGATTCAAGTTTTACCATTACATTTCCTGATAATGAAGCTTGGAGAAATAAAATTACAGAAATTAGATACGGAACAGAGGTTTTGCCTGTAGGAGCTTACGATACTTCTGAGTTAGGTGCAATAACCTTCAAACCCGCCGAATCGTCTATTTTGCAGACTGTAGCCAGCAAATATATTTCTATTTTTTCTACTTCATTTTTGAAAGATTCAGTGTTACAGGAAATAGGACATGGTGTAGCTAAATCTATAGTTATTACTGCTCAACCGCAACAACCTGCAAGTAATGCAGCTCTACTACAAACTCAACCAAGTGTAAAACTACACGATCAATATTTAAATGATTGTACTGCAAATAGTACACTAACAATTATTGCAAATGCAACAGGAGGAAGCTGGGTAGTAGAGGGAACTACTTCGTTAATGGTAACTAATGGGATTGTTGATTTTACCGATCTGACCGCCAGAAGTACAGATCAGGTAAGCGATGCAACAATCACCTTTTCTGGTACAGGACTAACAAGCCAGGAGTCTGATTCATTTATTATTCCAGCACCTTCTATTGCTCCTTCCCTTATTGCATCAACAAATGCGACTGTGGATGCTCAGTTTGATGTTACTTTCTTGGAAAGTGCAAGTTGGCAGGGAGAGATTGATTCTATTTTTTATGGTGGAAGTCTTTTAGCAACAGATGTTTATGATGCAACACAATCAGGGATCATTGGTTTCGATCCTTCGAAAAGTACCGACTTACAATTATCGGGAACAAAAGATATTTTGGTGTATGCCAGAGGATATCAAAATGCGAGGGTTTCGCAGGAAATAAAGCATGGTATTCCTGATACTATATTTATTGATCAGCAACCAACGGCTCCCCTTGTAAATGGTGGAAATTTAGAGAATCAACCAAAAATTTCGATACGTGACCAATATAGTAATAGTTGTGTGGGAAACAGTACTTTCGAGCTTACTGTAGCTAAAGGCGATACTCAGGCTTGGAATTTGAGTGGTACCTTCGTGCAAACGGTCTCGTCGGGAGAGCTTACTTATAATGATTTAAGTGCTTCGAGTGAGACTGCTATTACTGGAGCTTTTCTAAGCTTTTCCGGAGCTGGTGTTACTGCTGTAAATTCGAATCTATTTAATATTGCCGAACTATTAACTCCTCCAAATATTAATCCTGCAGTTGGACTTACTGTTGATGCCGATTTTAGCTTAAATTTTTCTGCTAATGACGACAGCTGGAGTAGCAGTATCAAAACAATTACTTACGCGGGAGATACTTTGCTTGCTTCGGCTTACACAGTAGGAACAGAGACAATTACTTTTCATATTTCGCAAGAGGTATTGCTGCAAAAGGCAGGAACTTTTACCATTTCGATTCATTCTTTAGGTTATACTAATGTTTTGGTGGAACAAGAAATTGGTCACGGAGCAATTGCAAGTATGGAGATCACTCAACAACCAACAGCGCCAGTAACGAATGGTGATTTGCTCGATCAACAACCTATTTTGCGATTTTTAGATCAGTACGCAAATGAATGTACTACAGAAATTCAGAAGACTATTACGCTTGCTAGGAATGATACTGGCAATTGGAGTTTAGCTGGAACTATAGAACAAACTGCTGTTAATGGTATTGTTACTTTTACCGATATATCGGCATATAGCACAGCTCCAGTAATTGGTGCAACATTACAATTTAGTGCTACCGATTTAACTACTGTAGTTTCTACATCTTTTGATATTCCAGATGTTAGTGGATCTCCTGTTTTAACTGCAGCTAGTGATGTTACCGTCGATAATCCTTTCAAAATTACTTTTGCAGAAGATTCTGTTTGGAGAAGTCGTATTAATGTGGTGACTGTTAACGAAAGTGCATTGAGTACTACAAGTTATAATGCGAGTCAAGCCGGAGAGTTAGAGTTGATTCCATCGGAATCGGAATTTCTGCAGAAAAGTGGAACTTTCCAGATTATTGTACAGTCTAGAGGATTTGCACACGATACAATACAGCAGGAAATTGATCATGGAGTAGCGGATAGTCTTCTTATTACTAGTCAACCAATAGGTCCGACTGTTAATGGCGAATTATTAGTACAACAGCCTATTTTAAAATTGAGCGATCAATATTTAAATGATTGTACTGGAGATAATGCGACACTTGTAAATGTGATTAAATACGATCAGAAAGCTTGGTCGTTAAGTGGTACTATGCAGGTTCAATCGGCAGGCGGAGAGTTTCGTTTTACTGATTTAACTGCAACAAGCGAAATTGCTATCGATTCCGCTTATTTACAATTTTCATTCGATAAAGATACGGTGGTTTCTAGTTTGTTTAAACTCCCAGTTCCTATAATTAAACTTATTGAGGCTTCGGATGTTACTGTGGATAATGCCTTTACCATAAGCACTACAGATAATGCTAGTTGGAGAGATTCAATTGCTGCTATATCATTTGCCGGTAAAACGTTAGTAGATACTTCTTACCTAATTACAGCAGGTAGTATTACTTTTTATCCCGATCGGGATTCATTGTTACAGATTGCAAGAACCGATACTATTATTGTTGTTGCTAACGGGTATGCAAATGCAATGGTTGAACAGGAAATTGGACATGGTATATCCACAGAAATGGTAATAATTGAGCAACCAATTGGGCCTGAAAATAATGGAGATACTCTTGCAAAACAACCTAAATTACAATTAAAGGATCAATATAAAAATAAGTGTGAAAAAGATAATTCGACTCAAATTTTAGTGTCGAAATATTCCGATGGATCGGAGACTGATGAGGTAGATTTATGGAGTTTGGGAGGAACTAAAACCATAAGCGCTCTTGGAGGTATAGTAAGCTATATAAATTTAACTGCAACTAGTGAGGATCGGGTAGAAGGGGCACGGTTGTTGTTCACTTCCAATTCTTTGCCGAATGTGGTGTCGGATAGTTTTAATATTGTAATTCCAATACCACCAGTAATTGCTGGTGCTGTTAATGCTAGCGTTGATGAAAGTTTCTTTGTGGAATTTACCGACAATAAAACCTGGAGGTCGCTTATTTTTGATATTCGATACGGTATTCGAAGCTTAGAGGGAAATTATGATATTTCTGAACCTGGGAAAATTACATTTGATCCAAGTGTGACTTCAATTCTTCAAAAATCAGGGGTCGATTCCATATATATCTATTCTGGTAATTACGATACTGTTCGGTTTGAACAAAGCATTCATCATGGAAAATCGAAATATCTGGTAATTGTAAAAGAACCATCGGCTCCACAAAAAAATGGAGATGTGTTGTTGGTACAGCCACAACTTAAGTTACAAGATCAGTTTCGTAATATGTGTATTACCGATAATGAAACACCAATAGCTGTTAAAAGAGCAGATACTGGGGATTGGTTGCTTGCAGGAAGTTTAACTCAGATTGCACGTAACGGATTGGTTCAGTTTACTGATTTAAGTGCAAAAAGTGAAAGGGAGGTTGTTGGAGCGCGACTTGAGTTTGAAGGAACGGGAATAATTCCTAAGTTATCTCAGTCTTTTACAATTCCCGAACCTCTTGTTAATAGGGCAGGAACGGCGAAAGTAAATCCTGAAATGGTTTGTTATGGAGCCAGCTCCAGCATTACTTTGGTCGGTTCTGATGGGAATATTCAATGGCAAAAGTTCGATGATCTGAATGATAGTTATCAAGATGTAGTAGGAGAAACTTCTGAGATTTTTATTTCCGATGAAGTGGTTGAAAATGCGATATATCGGGCAAAGGTTTCAAAAGAAGGTTTTACTACTCAATATTCCAATGCGGTTACTGTGAGTCCAATTGAACCACCCTTTGCTGATTTTACTTTTGAAATGGATTACAATCGGGTTGATTTTACAAATTTAAGCGTGAATGCAACAGATATTTTGTGGGATTTTGGTGATGGAGTAATCAGTAGCGAGTTTGATCCTAGTCATTCGTTCGCATTAACGAATGCTAATGGATCTGGATATGTAGTTAGCCTAACGGCTTCTAATTTTGCCTGTCCGGATAGTAAAAAGTCCCAACAGATTTTTATTACTACCGGTATTGAAGATTTAATTGAAGAAACGGGAGTGGCAATTTATCCAAATCCAAGTAAGGGCGAATTTTTTGTAAAAATTTCCAATTCTGATCAGGATGGAATCTTGCGAATATTCGATCAGGCAGGAAAATTGGTTGCTACAAGAAATATCGAAAATGGCCTTCGAAACAGTCGGATTGCTTTCGATCTAAAAAATCTGACAGGAGGTATTTATTTCTTAAGTATTCAGTATCCAACCAAAGTGGTTCGAACAAAATTAATAATTCAATAAAATAGAAACGGGCTTTCCAATTTGGAAAGCCCGTTTTTTAAAGTCTAACAATCGTATCACTACTAGTCCGACGATCGGACTATGGTAGAGTAAGAATGATCCAATTATTTATTCGAATTCCGCCATTGTTTTCTTAATAATTTCAATAGCTTCTCGTAATTGTGTTTCGTTTATTGTTAATGGAGGAGCAAATCGGATAATATGACCATGAGTTGGTTTAGCAAGCATTCCGTTATCGCGTAAGCGGATACATACATCCCAGGCTGTTTTTCCATTTTTTGGTTTAATAACTATTGCGTTAAGTAAACCTTTTCCACGAACCAATTCAATCATGTCTGATTTTACTGCTTGTAATTCTTCACGGAAAATTTTTCCCATTGCTTCAGCATTTTCAGCTAATTTTTCTTCTTTAATAACAGTTAATGCAGCCATTGCTACTTCGCATGCAATTGGGTTTCCACCAAAAGTAGATCCATGCTCTCCTGGTTTGATACAAAGCATAATTTCATCATCGGCTAATACTGCAGATACTGGAACTACACCGCCTGAAATTGCTTTTCCAAGAATCAAAACATCAGGACGCACACCTTCATGGTCACAAGCTAATAATTTACCAGTACGAGCAATACCAGTTTGCACTTCATCTGCAACAAATAGTACATTGTTTGCCTTACAAAGATCAAAAGCTTTCTTTAAGAATCCATCTCCAGGAACGTAAACTCCAGCTTCGCCTTGTATTGGTTCTACTAGGAATGCACAAACATTCGGATCTTTCAGCTCTTTTTCCAACGCTTTAACATCGTTGTAAGGAATAACAACAAAACCCGGAGTGAACGGTCCAAAACCTTTGTAAGAATCTGGATCAGTCGACATAGAGATTATTGTAATTGTTCGTCCGTGGAAATTACCATCGCAAACAATAATTTTTGCTTCATTATCGGGAATACCTTTTACATCATATCCCCAACGACGTACTAATTTAAGAGCTGTTTCGTCGGCTTCGGCACCTGTATTCATAGGTAATACCTTGTCGTATCCGAAATATTTAGTTACAAATTCTTCATATTTCCCCAAATTATTGCTGTAAAAAGCACGAGAGGTAAGAGTAAGTTTTTGAGCTTGCTCTATTAATGCGTTTACAATTTTTGGATGACAATGACCTTGATTCACCGCAGAATATGCTGAAAGAAAGTCGAAATATTTTTTCCCGTCAGTATCCCAAACATATACACCTTCTCCACGTTCAAGAACTACTGGAAGTGGATGGTAGTTGTGAGCACCAAAATTGGATTCCTTCTCCATGTAATCTTTCGCAGTCATGGATGTTGTTGCATTTGTCATAATTACAATGTTTAAAAGATTTATTAATTCGGATTAAACTCTTAAAATCCTGTAGGTCAAATTTGCAATTATTTTTTTATAAACCAACTCTTTTGGGGTGTTTTTTAGTCCTGTATTCGAAATAAATATTAAAAGTGACTTTTATCATAAGGCGATGTGTTAAAATAACTATAATTTTATGATTAGAAGATTTAGCTACTCTCCCCATAAATACAGTCTGTTCGATTTATGGGAGAAATTTAGCCATCGATTCTAGTAGATCACTTTTACTTATTGGTTTTGGTAAATGGTCCGAACAACCTGCCTGAAGTGATTTTTCTTTGTCGCCAACTAAGGCGAATGCAGTTTGTGCAATAATAGTTAGGTTGGGTCTTTTTTCTTTAATAGCTCTAGTTGCCTCTAATCCATTTACTATGGGTAGATTAATATCCATTAATACAATATTTATTTCTGGATTTTGAATGCAGGTATCAATCACCTCTTGTCCGTTTTTAGCCCATAAAATGTTAATGTTTGTTTTTAACAGATAGGCCTCAAGGATTTTAAAATTGGTGATTTGATCTTCGGCAATGATTACCGTGTAATTTTCCCAATTGTAGCTGTTTGTAATCGGGGTTTCTTCGTGCTGATAGTTTGATGTTAAGATGTTTGGAATGGAAAAGTTGACTGTTGTTCCTATGTTTTTTTCGGATACAAACCAAATTTTTCCGCCTAGCAATTCAACTTCAAGCCGAGAAATATACATGCCTAAGCCCATGCCTCCATAGTACTTTAGTCCAGATTCATCGGCTTGTTGGAAACGTTTAAATACCCTATTCTCATATTCTGAGGGAATGCCAACACCGGTATCAGTAACCCAAAAGTGAATGGTGTCTTTTATTATTTTGTAAGCACAAGTAATACTACCGGTTTCGGTGAACTTTATGGCATTGTTTATTAGGTTTTTAAAGATAGTTCTGATCTTTATTTGATCCGATTTTATAATGTCATTTGTGGGGGACAATTCAAAATTAAAATTGATTTGGATATGTTCCTTGTTGTTTGTTTTTAGTTGTAATTGGCTAATGTTTTTAATGTCTAAAAGCATTTGATTTAAGTGGAAATTTCTTTTAATAGGTTTAGATACACGACTTTCTAGCATGGAAACTTTTAGTAAGTCTTCAATAATATGCAATAATTGTATCCCTGATCCTTTTATTGTAGAAGCAAATTTGCGAACGCTGTCGTTAGGACTACTGGTTTCTAATAGTTCCGAAAACCCAATTATTGAGTTCAAGGGAGTCCTTAACTCGTGACTCATATTTGCGAGAAAAGAATTTTTTAAATTTTCAGCTTCCAACGCTTTGTGCCAGGCTTTTTCAATTTCATATTCTTTAATTTTAATTTCTGTAATGTCCTGAAAAAGAACTTCTTCTATTAGTCCGTCTAAATCGTCAGAGTACACTTCTCCTGTGATTTTACCAAGTCTTAATTCTCCATTTTTAAAAAAACGAAACTCAAATTCTATCAATTGTTTTTTCATTTGTTCCAAAGAAGTTAGAAAGAATTCAAGATCTTCAGGATGGAGGTGTTTAAGGAAGTTTTGTCGGCTTGGATTGATGTCTTGCTTGTCGTATCCTAAAATAGAATAGGTGATATTGGACCACCACATTTTATTGGAGTTATAGGCATACACCCAATAGCCTATACCTGCTATCCGATGAATTTTTTCTAATTGTCTTATTTGTAGAGAGGTATCAAGTTTCATGGTTTGGAGAGGTATTCTTGTGTTATGTGTATATTTATTTTTCTAAGTTACTTATTTAAAGGTTGATATATTCTTGTTAAATTTACACTTATGTATTTCTGGAAGGTTTCCATAAGTTACTTCTATTTAATAGTGTTTCTGAAATAAAAAAGATCAGACAGAGTAGTACAAAAAGCTTCCAATACTGTTTACCATTACTTTGTTCGTTATAGAAACCAGATAGTTTCATTTTTTCAGGAGAAATAAGTAAAATAGATAAATTATGCGATTTTAATATTGTTTCAATCTCCTCTAAACTATGATGTTCTGGATCCGATTCTACTCGTGAATAGTTCAAAGAGCAGGAATAAACTAATGAATCATTTCTACTTATAAAATAGTTTTCAGCCTGAGCGATTTCGTCGCCAAGATAGAGAAGTATTCCTTTGTCGAAGTTATTTTCCTGATTGGGGATTAGATCGGTCTGATTTTTTTTATTGATAAGATGAAATGGTTCTTTAGTGGAATGCCTAAGTGATGAATTTATTTTAATAGGTTCTTGAGCACCCAATGTGTAATATAAAGAGTGATTATTACTACTGTTGCGTGTTAAGTTAATAAATGTTGGTACAAACAATGGATGGGTAATTAAATTCGTCCATTTAGGATTTAATGGCATTGCTAACAGATAAAAATTTCCATTTTCATATTTTGTTTTCGTGAAGATATTATTGCCACCCTGTGTTTTCCAGATATTTTCTACTAAGCTATTGGTTGAGTTGTTGAATTTATAATGCTTGTAAATATCAGGTAGTCTAGCGTCGTTTTTTACTTCTTCAAAAACATTTTGGTAAAGTTCGGAGTTTAACTCAAGGCTAGAGAGTCGTTGTTTGCTCGAATCTATTTGCATGAATTGAGGAGCCGAAATTTCATTTAAAAATAAATTTACCGAATTATCGTATTGATTGCCAGGTATAAATAGAATGGGTCCTCCTTCGAGAAGATAATTTTTAATTACCTGATTAAATCCACTCTCTATCTCTTCAATTTCATTTAAAATAAGTAATTGATAGGTATCCAGATTTTCATTGAAAATACTTGATTTATCAAGGTTTTTAAATTCAAATGTTTCTGTTCCTGTAAATAATTTGTTTAGATATTTATTGGGTTCATTTTGATTTATGGCCAGAATCTGAATCTTACTATTAATTATATACGAGAAGTAGAATTTGTTGTCGTAGGTAATAGGAAAGTCATTAATTTCAATCATTCCCTGGTAAATTCCTGCCCTTTGATTCACATATTTTAGGCTTAGTATTTTGCTTGAGTTTCCTTCAATATCGAAATTGGAAATGGATTTAGTAGTATCATTAATACTTAGTTTAATGGGTATTTTTTCATAGTTTTGGTTCGAGGTATTTACTACTCTAATAAAAAGCTCTTGGCTTTGCTTAATTTGATGATAAGGTTTTTCGAACCAACAGGAATCAATTAGTAAATTGTTCGATCGTTGAACCGAAAGGGGTAAAAATGTGATGGAACAGCTGGAGTTATTTTCGATATTTTCTATATCACTTTGTGTTTTCTGAAAATCGGAGAATACGTATAGGTGAAAAGTATTCGTTGTATTATTAATTTGTATCTTTTTCAGTTGTTCTGAAAGAACCACAGGAATTGGAGATGGATTTATATCCATCACTCGTGCTATGGCTTGTTGCGTGTTTAAATTGGATGAAAAAGAAAAGAAATTATTATTGTAAACTCTAATTTTGGAATGTTTAGGAAAGCTGTTGATTAATTCAATGGCTTTGTTTTTTGCAATTTCTAAAGCATTGCCACTTTCTGTTTCGGCATTCATACTAAATGAATTATCGATATAGATTGAAAAGTTTTCGTTTTGTAATGTGTTATTATCTAGATTGTTGTTGGGCAGGTAAGGTTGTGCAAAGGCAATAATAATGCAGGCAAGGGCAAGAAGTCGAAGTGCGAGAAGTAACCACCTTTTTACTTTTGAACGACGTTTGTTTTCAACGTTCAGATTTTTAAGAAATTTTAAATTGCTGAAGTATATTTTTTGATACCTCTTAAAATTAAAAAGATGTATGATAATAGGAAGCAGGAGAGCGGTTAACGCCCAAAGAACCTCTGGATGTAAAAAATGAAACATATTTACGCTTTATTTGTATTGTTGCACAAATTTTCTACCTGATTAATAGGCTTTTGGCTAGAATTTAGCACTAAGCTTCAGGTTAATTTTTCTGGATGTAAGGTAATTGGGAATTGCATATTGATTTCCCGATACATCATTAATCCATAAATAGGATATGGTATTATTTATATCCAAAACATTGAAAACTTCCAGACTGATCCACATCGATTTAAAATGTTTTAACAAACCATTTTTAAAGTCGGTGTTTTCATCCACTAAGACTTTCGAAAATCCCAAATCAATTCTTCTGTAATTTGGCATTCTAAAACTATCCCCGTTTTTTCCTTTTTTAGGTGTCCATACCGGCAACTTTCCACCGTAAAATAAACTTAAATGCATTTTGTAGGAGGGGTTGTTTGGCAGGTAATCTTGAAAAAACATCGCAAAATTAACTCTTTCATCAGTTGGTCTAGGCAAATAACCAAACTCATCACCAATTATATCTTCTTCAGTTTTCATTATCGATAAACTTGCCCACGATTCGGTTCCAGGAACAAATTCACCATTAATTCTTAAATCTAAACCTGTGGCATAGCCTTTCGATTTTTTATCTGCATAATATCTAATTCGAACATTTTCAATGTCATAAGGAGTTAATGACTTTAGATCTTTATAATATAATTCGCTGGAGAATTTAAACGGACGATTCCATGCTTGAAAGAAATATTCTTGCCCTAAAACATAGTGAATCGATTTTTGTAGATTCACGTTTGGGTTAATCTTTCCATTATAATTTAGCATTTCTCGGTACGATGGGGTTTGTTGATAAAATCCGGAGGAAAATCGAAATTTAACCTTCTTTTCCCAATTTGGAATATAATCAACGGATGCGCGGGGAGAGAAGAAACTCTCATTCGTATAATCCCAGAAATGATATCTTAGTCCTCCGGTGAGCTGAAATTCACCTTTACTGTTTTGAAATACATAGGTAGCTTGTCCAAAAGAGGTAATATGATTGCTATTAATTTTATTCGTTGCATTTCTTGTGTAGGCAAGTACAACTCCTGAATTGGAAACAGGAACCGAATAGCCTGCTGAGTCCTGATATTGCCATTCATTTATCCGATCATCTACTTCTTCGTGCTTTCCTCCAACTCCCCATTGAATAAATAAATCGTCGATATTGTGATCCCCTTTTAGGTCGATGGTACTAACATTTCTACTCAGTTTATTTCTCGCGTGATCTATAAATGTGCCCACTCCTATATTCTCAAGACTTTCCGATGAATTTCCTCCTTGCGATACAAATAAATCGCTCAGGTAATACTGTCCCATAATATCGAAAGTTTCTTTTTCGGTGGTTTCGTATCTGCTTGCAATAATACGATACAAGGATATGCTGTTAGGGTGAAATTTTAAGGTAAGTGCTTGAAGGTTGGTTTCATACTTGTCTTTTTCTTTACCTTCAAAATAAATTTTAAGTTGCAGCGCCTCACTAATAGTCCCAAATGATGTATTTCGGGTTTCGGGTTTAAAATTGTAATTGTTTCGGCTCATACTTGCCCACAAATGCAGACTTAACGAGTTGGAAAAACGGTAATTCAGCATCGCCTGAACATCGGTATAATTTGGTTTGTATTCTCCTTTCGTGTCTAATGAATTAAGTAGATATTCATTTGTTTTGTATCGAATACCCGCTAAATAGCTTAGTTTGCTATTCTTGCTGCTATTGGCAAAATGAAAAGAACTACCTAGTAAACTAGCTTCCGCAGAGGCTTCAAATTTCGTAGGTGTTTTGTATTTTACATCCAATACCGATGAGAGTTTATCTCCATATTTAGCATCAAATCCTCCCGAAGAAAACTGAATGGATGAAACTAAATCGGGATTAATAACACTGAGTCCTTCTTGCTGACCGGATCGAACCAAATTGGGACGGTATATTTCAACGTCGTTGATGTACACTAAATTTTCATCGAAATTACCACCACGAACAGTGTATTGAGAGCTTAACTCATTGTTAGAACTTACTCCCGGCAGGGTTTTTATTATCTGTTCCACCGCACCACTTCCTGTTACAGGTAGCAGTTCTAGTTGTTTCGTTCCAATACTAATATTCTTATTGGAAATGGATTCTTGGGAAGCAACAACAACTTCTTTTAGTTGTTCCTGTTTTAGTTGTAATATATGGTTGTAAGATTTTATTTCCCCTGATTTTAATTGAAATTTCGCCTCGAAGTTTTGATAGCTAATATGCGATATTTTTAAGGTGATGTTTGTATTGGAGGGTACTTTTATTGTATAATTTCCATTTGTGTCGCTGGTAGTGTATTTAGCGATAGGTTCAATTTGAATATGAGCCCCAGAAATTTTATTTTGTTTATCATCAGTTATATTTCCTTTGATAATAGCATGTTGTTGTGCTTTTAATTGGAAGGGAAGCAATATGCTTATTAAAAGAATAAATCGATATATTGATTGAACCATAATGGAATACAGACTGTTAAGTTTTATTGTCGGAAAAATAATTGCAATTACTAAATTATTAAGATGCAAAAGCCATTCTAAATATAGGAATAGTTTTCATAAAATATAAAAAAAAAGCAGAATCATCTTTTTTTTAGATAAGGACCTTATCTTTACCTATTCTATAACCGAAAATTGAATAACATATGAAAAAAGTTTATTTCTCAGGCTTGTTCCTTAGTCTAGTTATAAGTCTGTCCTCATGCGAAAGTATGGAGCAAAAAGTGGCAAAAATCCATAATGATGCTTTTACTATTGACACTCATGTGGATACGCCTTATCAGCTTTTAGATAAGGATTTTGATATTAGTATTTCTCATCCTTTTGCAAATGGAGGAACTTGCGTTGATTTTCCCAGGATGAAAGAAGGTGGATTGGATGGAATCTTTTTTGCTGCCTTTACTTCGCAAAGAGAAAGAACGGATGAAAACATTCTTGCAGCACGTTGTAAGGCCAATGAATTAATTGATTCAACTTATGCTGCTTGTCATAAACATAGTAATTTAGCAGAAGTTGCTTTGTCGGTTGAAGATGGATATCGTATAGAAAAAGAAGGGAAAAGAGCTGTTTTTATTGGGCTCGAGAATGGATTCCCTATCGGAAAAGATATTTTAGAGGTGGAGAGGTATTTTAATTTGGGGGTTCGTTACATTACTTTATGTCATACTTCGAATAATGATATTTGCGATTCATCTACCGATAAAAATGGTGCCGAGTTTAATGGTTTAAGTTCTTTTGGCGAAAAGGTGGTGCCTGAAATGAATGATTTAGGAATTTTAATTGATGTATCGCATATTTCGGATAGTTCATTTTTTGATGTGCTGAAACTATCTAAAACTCCAGTAATTGCATCACACTCTTGTGCAAGAGCGGTTTGTAATAATCCAAGAAATTTAACCGATGAGATGCTAAAAGCGTTGGCTAAAAATGGAGGCGTGATACAAATGTGTATTTTGGATGATTACGTGAAGGCTCCCGATACTACCACTATTGCTTATCGAAAGGAGCTGGAGTTACGTGCTCGATATCGGAATGCTGGAAAAATGTCGAAAGAGGAAGAGGAAAAATTATGGGGCGAATGGCGCCAAATGCATATAGATTATCCAAAAGATAAGCCTACGGTTGCCGATGCAGTAGATCATATCGACCATATTGTGAATTTGGTGGGAATTGAACATGTAGGTATAGGAACCGACTTTGATGGCGGTGGTGGTTTAAAAGACTGTGCAGATGTTAGTCAGATGATGAATATTACCAAAGAATTAGTCAAGAGGAATTACTCCGAAGAGGATATTTGTAAAATTTGGGGTGGTAACTTTATGCGTGTTTTTAAAGATGTGGAAACATATGCAAAGAGTAAAAAAATAGCCGGATAATGAATTGTTGCTGTTTTGTAACTTATTTCCTTTGTAAGCAAAAGGATACATTTGTAACAGCTAATTTTAAAAGATCAAATTGTGAAGAAAGTATTGGTGTTAAGCGATAAAAATGAGGCTCGTTCTCAAATGGCTGAAAAGTGGTTGAACTATTACGGCAAACGAAATTTAGAGGTATGGAGTGCTGGATTGGAAAAAGGATCTATTCAAGTATTGGCACAAAAAGCAATGGCCGAGGCGGTAATGGATATTCCGGAATACAAGTCGAAGGCAGTTTCGGATCTTTCGCAGGATACTTTTGATTTTGTGTTGTGTTTCGATAAAGAGGTGGAGAACAGGCTTCCTGCTTTGAATGGAAATCCTGAAGTATTGTTGTTTGAGCTTCCTAATCCAGCGGATGTGGAAGGTGAGGAGAATGTTAAGTTGCAGGCTTATAATGCTATATGTAATGCGGTAGATGATATTTGCTTTAGCTTTGTTCAAGATAAATTTCAAATTGTAAGCTGATTTATTAGTTTTTATTGATAAGCTGCTTATTGGTTATATTCTGTTTTTAAATGTTTAAGACAGATTTAAATAGACAACGGAATTCAGAAATGAATTCCGTTTTTTTTTGATTGTATGCGCCTCTATTTTAGTTAGTTTATAAACAGTTCAAACTCGTTTTTGATGTTCACGATCTTCTTTTTTAATGTAATGTTTTAAGAGGAGCTGTAATGTAAGTGCTTGATTTATTATTGTATGAATTGTGTTCTGGTATCATTTTTAAACTTGACAAGAGGCTAGGAATTTCGTAAATTTAATTAGATCTACTTCTAAAGAACAAACGCTTGTAATACTAAATAGACTATGATAATTCATTTTTATAGTGCAATAAAAATCCGCTTTCTATAGCAAGATCGTACTTCTCTTATTCCTGCCCTTTACAAACTGTTTCAAATTAGTTTAAATTCAATTCATTAAAAGGAGACGAAAATGAAAAAAAACATTGGAGTTTGGTTAGATACCGAAAAAGCCTACATTATTACGATTGAGGATAATGGAGCCAGAGTTGATAAAATTGAATCCGATATTGAATCGAGATTGCGTTTCAAAGGAGAAACAAAACCTTATTCTCGTATGGGCAATCAGTTTATAAATCCCGCAACCAAAATAACTCATAAGAGGCGGCACCAAATGAAACATTATTTTGAAGCGATTACCGATCATTTATACGAGGCTGAAGAAATTTATTTGTTCGGACCTGCTGAAACAAAGGTGCACCTTGCAAAGCATATCAGTAAAGAAGTTACGCTTAAAGATCGTATTCGTAAAATTGAGTCGGAGGATCATTTGACAGAAAACCAAATGATTGCTTGTGTGAAGAAGGTGTTTGAACAGAAGCCGGTTAAAGTAAATGTTCGTATTCGTCATTAATTATTTTAGGGATTTCGAATTGTAAGTTAGTTCCCATAATTGGATGTTTTTAAGGCTTAAAAAAACCAATTGTGGGAATTTTTTTCTTTTGATTGTATTATCTTGTACTAAACAAATAGTAAAAAACCTTTTATGATTCAACAAATAGAAATCTCTTTGCCAGCTTATGCCAGAGGTTATCACCTTATCGATTCGGAACTTAACAAGCATTTGCCGGTTTTGCCTAAAACAGGAATTCTTCATTTATTTCTAAAACACACTTCAGCAGCTCTAAGTATAAACGAAAATGCAGATCCATCGGTTCGTGTCGATTTCGAAGCCATCATGAATCGAATAGTGCCTGAAAATAAATCTTTTTACACACATATTTTGGAAGGGGCAGACGATATGCCTGCTCACATTAAAGCTTCTTTACTTGGTTCCGAACTAAGCATTCCAATTACCAACCATCAATTAAACTTAGGCACTTGGCAAGGAATTTATCTTTGCGAGTTTAGAAATAGTGGCGGACGAAGAAATTTGGTGGCAAGCATCTATTCGTAAACAAAAAACGCCTCACTAATGAGGCGTTTTTGATATTATATATTCTTGGTTTTTTCTTTTAACCAGTTCTGATGCTTATCATCCAATTCGGGAGATAATGCCTCATAAACTTTCTGATGATAATCATTCAGCCAAGTTCTTTCTTCGGGGGTAAGTAGTTCAATAATAATTCCTTTGGTTTCGAAGTGGCACAAGGTAATTGTTTCAAAGTTTAAGAACTCTCCAAATGGTGTGCTTTCTTCAAGGCAACAAAGTATTAGGTTTTCATGGCGAATTCCATAATGTCCTTCGCGGTAAAACCCTGGTTCGTCAGAAGTTATCATTCCCGGCAATAGTGCCTGATCTTTAATTTCTTGTCGAATACTTTGCGGACCTTCGTGAACATTCATAAAACATCCAACTCCATGACCAGTTCCATGTCCGTAATTTTTGCCCTTGTGCCATAAAGCCTGACGGGCTAAAATATCTAAATTGCAACCACGTGTTCCTTGCGGAAATTTAGCCATTGCCAATTGAATCATTCCTTTTAGAACCAAAGTAAAATCTGTTTTCTCCTCTTCGTTTAATTCGCCCATGGGAATGGTTCTGGTAATATCAGTGGTTCCTTCCAGGAATTGAGCTCCCGAGTCAATAAGCAGTAATCCTTCAGCCTTAATCTCCACATCCGATTCGGGCGTGGTAGAGTAATGTGGATGCGCACCATGATCCTTATAACCAACAATACTTCCAAAGCTTTCGCCTTTAAAATTTTCTTGGTACGATCTAAATTCTTTGAGTTTATTCATTACCGTGAATTCGGTAATTTTATTTTTTCCAATATTTTCTTCTAGCCAATAGTAAAAATGAGTAAGAGCAACGCCATCTTTTTTCATGGCATTTTTCATTCCTTCAATTTCCACTTCGTTTTTTATGCTTTTTAATAGCTGAGAAGGATTTTCTCTTTCGACAATATTGGAACAAATCGATCTGAAAACATTCAAATTGGTTCTGTTAATATCAAGCAGAACACTTGCCGATCCAGGAATTTCAAGTAGGTCGTTAAAAATCTGAGCGTAATCAGCAATATAAATTTGATCTTCGGCTAGTTTTTGTATCAGTTCATTAGATATATAATCTTCACTAATATAAAGAGTTGCCGATTCAACTCCAATAACGGCGTAGGCTAGGGCAAGTGGGTTGTAATCGATATCGCTTCCTCTAATGTTAAAAATCCAAGCTACATCGTCTAAGCTACCTACGAAATGAAAGTTGCATTCGCATTCTTCCATTTTTTTGCGGATTTTCATCAACTTACTATATCGGCTCTGACCCGAAAAGCATACTTCATGATCAAAAATAGTATTGTTTGGAAGTGCTGGTCGATTTACCCAAATTTCATCAACAAGGTCAAATTCTTCAATAATATGAATTCCAAGATCTCCTAATTTGTTTTTTAACTCTCTGGTTTGAGCCGCAGAATAACAAGTGCCATCGAAGCCAATATTTGGGTTTACAGGTAATTCTTCGGATAACCATTCGTTTTGGGAAGGAGTTCCTGCAGTTCCCATTTTGAATAGTTTAATTCCACTTCCCTGTAGCTGGGTTTCTGCTTGCAAAAAGTATCTGGAATCGGTCCAGAGACCTGCTTTTTCCTGAGTAATGACAAGTGTTCCTGCCGAGCCTGTAAATCCTGACATCCATTGGCGAGTGGTCCATTTGTCTGGAACGTATTCACTCATATGAGGATCAGAACTAGTAATAATGTATGCATGTATATTTTTTTCATGCATTAAAGAACGCAAAGCGTTTACTCTCTCAGCAACAGTCATTTTTAGATTTCGAATTGTTTAAGGGCTAAAATTACAATATTATGAATTATATCGGGAGAAAATCGGATAATTTTTTACCTCTTAGCTCCTTATTCACTAAAAAATCCCCCTTTGCCAGGCAAAGAGGGATGATTTAATAACTTATTCTTTAGTCTATTTAAGACTTACATTACCATACTGACTGTTAATTTGAACTTTGCCTTTTGGAGTGGCAGACTTTCCTACAATAACTTTTAGGGAAGTTTCGGAGTTGTTCACAATTTTTTCAATTACCTGAGCATCTTCCGGATAGCTAATTCCACAATATTTTGTTTCTGCGTTTAAAGAATAACTTGCACCTTCTTCAATGGCAATTTTGCTAGCAACATACTGATTGTCAACTTTAATAGATTCAAAGTTTTTGGATACGTTTTCTACTTTGCAATTCCCGTAACGAAGATTCAATTCTAAGTTTTTAGTTACATTCTCTATTTTGAAATCGGAATATTGCCCCATTGAAACAATAAATGTATTGGTATTTACAATGTTAAAAGCATCGTATTTGCTATCCGCTAGAACTGTTTCGTTGTTATCGAGATGTAGTTTTGAGTAGCGGCTAACCACTACTAATGCTTTACTAGTACCAATATTCATTTTCGAATATTTAAGGGTTAATTTAGTACGGTTGCATTCATTTATAGTTGCTTTTGCATAGCTAAGATTAATGGTACTTACTGGTTTATCTTCCGAATAAAGAAAGTTTCCCCCCTGAAGGTTTCCGTAGCTTAAATTAATATTCGTTTTGGCTTGTAGGGTGTTAATGTAGATATCTCCAAATTTGTTCGAAATATCAAGCTTTATGTAACTAGGCATAAATATTTCGTAATCGATACTAAATTTATTTCCTGTTTTAAATTGATGCGACATTTCGGTTACTGCGGTAATTTTATTCCCCGATTTATTGAGCTTTATATTGATATTCCTAAATAGTATTTTGGCTTTTTCTTCGCTGGAAGTTTCCAGGGTGATAATCACATTAATGGATAGGGAATCGCGATCCCAATTTTTAATGTTAATATCTCCGTATTTGTTGGTAATGCTAAATTCGGTGCCTTCATTGGCTGAAAATACTTCCTTAATCTGTTTCTCGAAGTCATCCAAAGCAAAAGCATTTGTTGTAAACGCGAGTAGTACAACAAATAGGAGTGTGGAAAATTTGAATTTTAATGTCTTCATAGTTTGTGTATTTAGGGTATGTTTTACTTTGTTTTGACTAACTGCTTTGCTAAACGGCAGTATTTAGCTTGTTTCTGTTTTGTTTTTTTATCTGATACAATTGTTCTATTATTCGGTTTAAAACATTGGTTTTCACCTGATAATATTCAATCATTGCTTGAATTATTCTGTCATCATCCGGATGCAATTTCAGCTCTTTTTTTAGCTGCGAATAGCGTTCATCCATATCTTTTAGTTCTTCGCTTAGTATGCTTTGGTGTTGTTCTTTATCAAAACTACCAAGTTGTTTTAGCATGCCAAGCTGACTGTTGATATTAGCAGTGTAGAATGCCTCTACTTCTCGGTATTCGGGCGATATTGTTCCTAAACCGTAGGTGTTTTCCTGCATGTTTCTAATTTGATATCCAATGAAGCCCGAAAAAATAACAAAAGTAATTATTACAGCCACTTTTAAAAAATTTGGGATACTTTCGAATAAATTTCTTTTTTTCGGAGTATTTAATTTTTCAAGGAAATTTTTAAAATGAGCTTCTTGTGGCTCATTCTCATCAAATTCATTTTTATGTTCTCGTATTATTTTCTCTAAATTTTTCATACTTACAAATTTTTAAAGATTGCAGTATGTAACCATCTTTTCATTTTTTTTTTCCAAGCAACAACTTTTGTACTTGGCATACTTGGTGCAAGAATAGAGGGTTTCATCGCATTTTTTGGTTTTCTTTTTCCGAAATTATCTGAATCAGCTTTTTCTTTGCCCGAAGGAATTGCGATCGTGAAGTAGAGGAGGTAATATTAAGAATGCTTCCTATTTCTTCATGATCATAGCCTTCAATTAAATACAAACTCAAGATAATTCGATAGCCTGTTGGTAGCAGGTCTATTCCTTTTTTTATTAGTATAAATTGATCTTCCGAATATTCAATATTTTCATTAGCCTCCTCTTCAGATAATTTATACAACTCATTGTCGATAGGAAATAATTCCAGTTTTTTCTTTTTTAAACTATCTAACGAGCGGTTTACAACAATTCTTTTTAACCAGGCACCAAAACTAACCTCTCCTTTGTATTTTTTAATGTTTCGGAATGCAGCAAGAAATGCTTCCTGCATAATGTCCTCTGCTTCCGCAACATCTTTTACAATGCGTAAAGATGAGTTATACATTGCTTTGTAGTATAACTTGTAGATTTTGAATTGGGCCTTGGGATCGTTTTTTCCGCAAAGCTCAATCAGGTCCTGATGAATGTTTTTATACAATGAGCTCATTAATCAATTTCTATTCTAATGACGAATGCGGAAATCATGCGTTGCATGTTTGTTGAAATTATACCAATTTAATTAGGTATTGTGTCATTAAATATAAGTAAAATGTTTAAAATACTTGCAGCTAAATTTTTCACCAAAAATGGATAGCTGTTAATTTTATCTGATTATAAATTGTGAAAACTAATTCTGTATAGTGTTGGCTGGCAGTGTAAACGTGGTTAATTGAATGTGTGATGCCAGTAGGTTGGAGTGGTGATTAATTTTATTAATGTTGATGTGTTTTATAAAAAACAGAGGCATCTTAGAATAAGATGCCTCGTTAAATATTTTATAAAATATGTGTAGGTAATTTTATTGGATATTAGTCCACCTTCAAAAGTTAATTTATTCTTAAGGTGATAAATAATAAGCTGCTTATTTTAATTTTAATCGAGTAAAAATAAGTTGTAACCCGATTTAAAGTTTTTAAGCACTCTATTTGCTGTTAACTAGTTTGTAGGTTCTTACAAAATCATAGTGTGTTTTTGCGTTTTCAGGGTTATTTTTTAGCATGTCTTTGCTTGGATGTTTAAGCCAATCGTATGTTTCTGTAACCATTCGTAAACCCATTGTTAAATCAAAAGGATTGTTTTTTAAATCTTTGTAAAAGTTAATGGAATAGAAATACTTGTGATCTACATAGATGTTACATTTTTCAGCATTTATCCAATAGATACCGTAGGTATGATAACCTGATTGTGTTGTGAAACCTAAATTTTTTGCGTTAGGGTGAATGCTATGAAAAGTTTCGCTACCTCCGTTACAAGGACGAGTTCTGAAATGTGTATTAGACTTCATTTGTGTAGCAAAACTTTTAATGTCTGAATCCCATGAATAAGGTCCTCCTACGGTTTCTATAACATCAATTTCTGTTGTATAGCTATATTGGCAATTGTAGTCATTTGGATATTTTTTACTAGAACCGGCCATTAGCCAAAAGGTTGAACTTAAGGGAACATCAGAAGCTTTCATACTTACTTCGGTATAACAAGGATAAATTAATTCTGAATTTTTAGACATTACGGCAGCACATCCTATGGTGTATTTATTACCATTATCCCAAATAGGAGTATCTAACCAGGTATTTGATAAAACTAATTTATCATCAACAATCGACACATTATCTGAAACAAAAAATCCTGGTACGCGGCCTTTCCATGTTGCTATTTTTGGAATCCATTTCGATTCATTTAAATTTGGACCATGAAATTCATCAGAGTAAGCAGGTACAAATTCCCATGTTTTACCTGTTGGTGGTGCTGGTAGGTTTTTTACTGCATAAGAATCATAATAAGGGTAAGATTTAAGGGATAGTTCTTGCGTATCCTCCATCTTTTGTGTGGTGTCAATTTCCGTCTCGTCATCGCAACTTAAAAAAGTAAAGCTGATAACTGAAAGTAAGCATGTTAGAAGGAAAAAGTGGTTCTTTTTGTTATTCTTTCCGTAAATCATATAGTTTTGTTTTAGTTAAATTTAAACTGCACACATATTTTATATGATTTAAGTAACGATGTAACATATATTATTATTGTTATGTAATTGATTATTTACTTATTTGGTCTGTATTTTTTTTATTGTAGGTGCTTATTGTATGATTTTGTTTCCTCGTTTTAATTTTTGGTAACTCAAAATAATGACTGATAATAAGTATTGTAATAAATGAAACGAATCTGCTGAAATTAAGGGGAAGCTTTGGCTATCCAACCTAAGAATACGTACCTTTATACCTTAGTTTAGTACTTATTTTTATATAAACAGGAGCATGATATTCATGAATAATAAAATTATTGTAGTTGTATTTTTATTGATTTCACAAACCATGTTTGGACAAATACAACAAAAGCTAAGTGTTCAGATGAACGATTGTAAGGGCGAACAATTTGTACTTGTGCGAGGCGATGAAGGAGGCTCGTTTGTTGTTGGACAGGAGAAGGTGGACGATAATGGAATGCTTTCCTTTGTATGGGAAGGCGATTATGGCTTTTATAGATTGGTGAGCGATTTAGGGAATATCGATTTTTACCTTTCTAATTCTGATTTTCATTTTTCATTATTGGGAAAACCTGTAGTTGGAGAGCTTCGTTTTCCTGCTAACGATGAAAATAATCAGTTTCATTATTACCTCTCCGAATTTAATGTGCTGAATCAAGCCATTGGTAATTTGAGAGAAAATTTATTAACACTAAACGAGCGTGATTCCTCCTATAAAGAATTATATGCCGAATTTAAGTCGGTGCAAAAAGAGAAAAAGGTTTTGCTGAAGGAATTATGGAGAACGCACATCGACTCGTGGCCGGCACGAATGGCATTGGCACAACAGGAGCTGATTCCCGATATAAAGCTAAAAGGAAAGAAGTACGATGACTATTATCAAAAACACTTTTTCGATTATTTTGCAATTTCGGATTCGGTGCTGCAAGCAACGCCTATTTATTACGAGAAAATTGGAAAATTTCTAAAAGTAAATCATATCGAAGAGCTGATAAAAGCAGAAAATTACGAGGGAATAAATGATGTAATCAGTAAGCTGTTTTGGTTAACAGAATTGGAACCAAGCTCCCAAAAATATTTGGCAAACTATTTAATGAGTCGATATCCCGAACAAAAAGTGTCGAAAATATATCATTTAATTGTAGATGCTTATAAGGTGATGAATACCTGCGAGTACGTTATGGGAAATAAAGTGATACAAAACCGAATACAAAATTCGCGAGCCAACAATGCAGGTTGGCTGGTGCCTAATATCGATTTGTATAATACTCTCGATGGAAAAATTCAATCATTAGGAGAGGTGAATAGTGATTTAACCTTGCTGATAATTTGGTCGGGGACATGTGTGCATAGCCGCGAAATGTTGGAGCGAATTAAAGATTTGTATCCAGAATATCATGAAATGGGTTTAGAGGTGGTTGCGGTATCTTTAGATAGTAATTTGGGTTATTGGAAGGACATGGTTTCACAAAATTATTACCCTTGGGTTAATGCTTGCGATACCGAAGGATTAAATGGAACCACAGCAAATATGCTTAGTATTTACGTTACTCCTAGTATGTTTTTAATCGATCCGTCTTTAAAAACAGTTGCTGTTCCTCAAACTTTCTTTCAGTTGGAAAGGGAGTTGATGGAGTTTTTTAAGTAGAAATATATGTAAGTTTTTAGGGTTAAAACCGACCATAGCAATATTTGTTGTTGTGTGGTAGTAAGGATATTGCATGGAATGTCCTTACGGTGATTACATTCATTTTATAAAACCCACGTCCTTGGCAATATCCCTTGTTAGTTTAGACAAAGGGCGTTTGCCAAGGTCTTCTTCTTCGGTATAGAGTGTAGGCTGCTATTTGTTTTCAAGGTGTTTTTTGGTGCCGCTGGGCTCCATAAAATGTACTTACCAAGTAGAACAGGCTTTTTATTACTTCATAATTGCCTCATTAAAAAAGTTTAATTCAAATTTGCCTGCCGTAACGAAAGCATCTGTCATTTTTTCTTTTTCAGTACTGGATGCTGTTTTTGCTATGCGCTCTACTATTCGAATAAAGTTTTTGGTGTAGTACCCAAATTCATCTCCTTGATAAGTGTCAATCCATTTCTGATACTTATTGTTTTTTGTTGCATTTAAAACAATATGTTTTCCTACCACATAATAAATCCAATAACACGGCAATAAAGCTGCTGCAGCAATGCCATATGAAGATTTAGCTGAATGCTCAAGCAGGAAATTGGTATATGCTTTAATCACAGGCGATTTTTCTTTTGCCTCAATAACTTTAAAGTGTTCTAAAAAATGATTGTGCAGTTCTTGTTCAATGGCTATACCATCATTAGCCAATGATATAAAAAAAGACTTCTCAGTAGATTTTGCAGCCTTTTCGGATAGTTCTTTTAATGCTTTTGCATCATCTCTTATGTACAAAACATCCTGCGACAGATAATGAGCAAAACTGGTGTGTGCAAGTGTTCCGTCTGCTAATTTGTTTACAAAAGAATGATCAATTAATTTGTTATAAACGGGCTGTATCGCTTCCCATAAACTATGGGTAAAATCACCTTCAGGCTTTATTGTTTCCATAGTTCATAAAAGTGTTTAACCGGACCATGTCCTGCGCCTATGCTATAATCTTTACCAGCAATAATTGCATTGTTTATATAATCTTTTGCTTGCTTAACAGCCTCATTTAATTCAAATCCTCTGGCTAAAAATGCTGCAAGTGCCGATGATAAAGTACAACCTGTTCCGTGTGTGTTTTGTGTAGTTATCCGTTTAGATGCAAGCTCGATTATTTCGTTTGTTTCCCTATTGAAAAATACGTCAATTAAGTTGTTGTCGTGTAAATGCCCGGCTTTTAACAATACCGATACTTTATACATTTCGCCTAGTTTTCTGGCACATTCGGGCAGATCAGCTTGATTTACCATCTGTTTTCCAAGCAATATCTCAGCCTCTGGAATATTTGGTGTTATTACTCTGGCTTGTGGTATCAATTCTGTTTGCAAAGTATGAATAGCTTCGTCTCGTAACAATTTACTCCCCGAAGTAGAAACCATTACGGGATCTAACACAATATTTGAAACTACAAATTGCTTTAGCAATTTACTAACAGTTAAAATGGTTTCTGAATTGTGAAGCATACCTATTTTAATACTATCGGTACCAATATCCTCAAGAACAGCCTTTATCTGATTTTTTAAGGTATTAACAGGTATTGCATGAATATCAGTTACACCTAAAGTATTTTGCGCTGTAATGGCAGTAATAGCTGTTGTGGCAAAACATTCACATGCCGAAATTGCCTTTATGTCAGCCTGAATACCAGCTCCTCCGCCAGAATCGCTGCCAGCTATCGCCAGCACTCTTTTATATTGCTTCATTTTTTTAACTGTTTGCAAAATGGTTAAAACCACTTTTGTTTATTGAAATTTCGTTCCCGTTTTCAAACCACTTTATTTCTGCTTGTCCTTGTTTTATTTCTCCAATTACCGAAATTTCATCCGTAAAGCGTGACTTATATTCCTTGTGTAATCTATCGATATCTTTCCTGTCAACGGTAAAAAGCAATTCATAATCTTCTCCACCCGATGATGCCAATTCAATTTCATTCCAGGCATATTTTTTTGCCATATTTTGCAGCAAACTACTTATTGGCAATTGCTTTACATCAATATTAGCCGATTTTTGCGAAGCATTTAAAATATGCATTAAGTCCGATGAAATTCCATCGGAAATATCCATCATAGCATGAACAGAATTTTGATTCGACAGCCAGATACCTTCTTTAATTCGTGGTTCGGGATTGTGATGTTTTTTTACCAGGGATTCACTTTCTCCGGTTAAGGCTGCATTGTTGAGTAAAACATGTAATCCTCCAGCTGAATCACCTAGATTGCCTGTTACGCAAATTAAGTCACCATCTTTTGCCATGGAACGTAAACGCACCTCCGATTTTTTGCACTGTCCAACAACCACTACATTTATCATCAATTTATCGGATGATTTTGTTGTGTCTCCTCCCATTAATGGTGTATGATACTTTTCTGATAGCTTTTGATAACCATTCATAAAAGCATCGAGATATTCTACCGAAGTTTGTTTTGGGACACCTAAAGACAAAAAAGAAAATTTTGGATATGCACCCATCGCAGCAATATCGCTTAAACTAACAGCCAACGATTTATGTCCCAAATCTTCAGGAGTAATCTTCGTCTTTAAAAAATGGATATCTTCAATAAGCAAGTCGGTAGTTACAACATAGGTTTCTGTATCATTAAGGGGTAGTAGTGCACAATCATCGCCAATGCCCATTTCCTCCTTACCTATAAGCTTATCAAATTTATGGGCAAAACGCTTTATAAAACCAAATTCACCTATATCTTTTAATTCCATATCAACTATTTTACTTTATCAATAATAGCTTTAAGTTCCGATGCAGCTTGCTGTGGATTATCGTGTGATACAATTGCAGAAACTACAGCAATACCATCTGCTCCACTTGAAATAATACTTTCTGCATTTTCGTTATTAATTCCACCAATAGCAACGGTTTTGTGTTTTGTGAAACCTGCTATTTTTTTTACTCCTGATAGTTCAAGGGGTGTATTAATATCGAGTTTGGTATTTGTAGAAAATACCGGGGATAATCCGATATAATCTACATCTAGTTTATTTGCTTCCCATGCCTGTTCTATCGTTTCAATGGACAAGCCTATAATCTTATTTTTCCCAAGTAGTTTACGTGCAACTTCATATGGCAAATCACTTTGTCCAATATGAAGGCCGTCCGCATCTACTGCAAGAGCAATATCCAATCGATCGTTTATAATTAAAGGTATGCCTAATGGCTTTACAATTAACATTAGGGCTTTTGCCAATTCGTAAAACTCTCGCGATGAGATATTTTTTTCACGCAATTGAACAACTGTTACTCCACCTTTTACAGCTTCTGCAACGATGTATTCGTGCGTTCGTCCTTTCGATAGACTTTGGTCGGTTACCAGGTATAAACTAAGATCTAAGGGGTTCATTATATTGGCCATTTTTCAAGTTCGTAAGCACTATTCCAAAACATCCATTCTAGTTTTGAAGCTGTTAAATAAGCATCTGTCATTTTTTGTTGCATTGCTTCATTTGCCTTTTCCGCCAAATTGTTGGCAATACCTTCCGCTTGTTGCACTGCTTTGGCAAAATCATCGCCACCGTAAGTGTCGATCCAATTCTGATAAGGATTGGCTTGCACTGTTTGGTTTTGCACAATATAATCGCCTGTCTTTTTATAAATTACAAAGCATGGTAACACTGCAGCTAAAGCCACTTCAATGGGCTGTGTTGCCAATTGTTTTTGTAGAAACGATGTATACAACATACAGCTTGGTGTTGCCTTTGCCTTTTGATTGCTTTTTAAAGCATCGATAAAACCATTGTGCAGATTTTGTTCTACAAAAACAGTATCAGTGGCAAACTTTAATAAGGCACTACGCTGTTGCGAATCGGAAAGCTTCGCACTAATTCCGGCAAGCACCTTACCAAATTCACTCAAGTAAATAGAATCTTGAGCAATATAAAACATAAACTGTTTCTGAGATAAAGTTCCATCTATTAGGCATTTAATAAACGGATGTTGTGTTATTTTCGTGAAAATTGGTGTGGCTTTATCCCAAGCCACTTCGCTCCATGGTTTACTCATGCTGAAAAATATTTACAATGTCGTTTTCGTTGAGAGTATATAAGGTGTCGAGAAAATTTACTTGCATACTACCCGGGCCTGCCGATTTTTGAGCGGCAATTTCGCCGGCTATGCTCATTACTGCCATAGCGCTCGCAGTTGCAATTAGTTTATCTTCCCCGGTTCCGGCAAATGCACCAATCATTGCAGTGGCCGTACATCCCATACCGGTAACTTTTGCCATCATCGGGCTTCCGTTTGTAATGCTAATTATTTCTGTACCATTAGTAATAAAATCGGTTTCGCCACTTACCACAACAATTGCATTTTTTGATTTTGCCAATAACTTAGCCGAATCGAGTGCAGTATTCGATGATTCCGTACTGTCAACACCTTTTGTGATAACATTCGAATTTGTTAGAGCCATTATTTCAGATGCGTTTCCGCGAATTATAGTAGGCTTGCAGGTCTCAATTATTTGTTTTGCAACCTGAGTGCGATAAGGTGTTGCTCCAACTCCTACAGGATCAAAAATTACCGGCGTTCCTTTTTTGGTTGCTTTTTCACCGGCTAACAGCATGGCATCTACCCACTTTTCGCTCAAAGTTCCCATGTTTATAACCAATGAGGATGCTATCTCAACCATATCTTCAACTTCGTTAACTGCATGAGACATTACCGGAGAAGCTCCAATAGCCAGAAGCGCATTTGCAGTATTGTTCATTACTACATAGTTTGTGATGTTATGTACCAAAGGTGAATTTTCGCGTACTTTATTTAAGGCTTGAATTACTTGTTCTATCTTAATCATAAATTCTAGTATTTAATTGCACAAATTGCTACATAATCTCCTGAATCGTAACCTTCGATAGGCTGTTCAATTTCATTATTGGAGTATAATGGGTGTTTTGTTAAGGTTTGAGCAAATTCAAATTTTTTAAATCCTGCCTTTTCTAAAAGCTCCACTTTTTCTTGTGTTGTTCGCCAGTTAGCAATTCTCACAAATTCAATCGGATAAGGGTCTTTGGGGTTAATCCCTTCTAATAAGGGATGTTCCCAAGTATCTACCGCTTTTGCCAAATTATACATGGTTGCATAAGAACTTTCTTTGGGCACATCAATCATTACAAGTTTACCACCTTTTTTAACGGATGCATAAGCCTTATTTATCACACACTCAAGATCTGTTATGTAGCTTGGTGTTCCATTAAATAAAACAGTATCGTACTGCTCAATACCGAATTCGGCATCTTCAGATGTTATCACCTCGACACTCATGCCACGTTTACGGGCAATTTCTGCCATACCCAATGATGGTTCTATTCCGTTTTTTATTTCAATATTGAAATCCTTTTTTAAAATCGACTCAAACAATCCACTACCACATCCAACAGAAAAAACTTTACCAGCATTTTTTAGGAAGTGAGCTACTAAATTTACTTCAGATTGTAACAAATTGGTATTATCGAAGAACCAAGAATCATATGCACTTGCATATTCATCAAAACTATTTTTTTTATTCATTTAGTTTAAAATAAAAAGGCCGCTTCGTAAAAAACGAAACGGCCTATATGATAATAATAATAATAATTTTATATCAAAAACCATTTCCCTACGATGTAATTACACATATCAGGTTCAAGGGTATTTTCTCAGCCTAATATTTTCAAGGCACCCCTAATAGTATTGTTGCAAAAGTATAAAAAATCATGTAGCTTTTTAATAATTACTTGGGACTAATATTAATTCGAAATCTGAAGATTACAAATCTGCAAAAGCTAAAGCATAAAAAAAACCACCAAATTGCTTTGGTGGTTTTATGCAGGCTACGTTTTGTTTTGAATTAAATCGACGAAAAATACAAGCTTATATTTTCACTATTTTCTTGGTGATACGCGTTTGTTCATAAAGAATCTCAACAATGTAAATGCCAGCTTTAAAGTCCGAAATGTTAATCGTATTCACGTTTTTTGTTTCAAATACTTTATTTCCTTGCATCGAGTAGATATTTATAGCACTCTCTTTATTTGCTCCGCTTATTGAAAATGCATCTTTCACTATTGTTGGATTTATGAATACATTATTGTTTGTTGGGATCTGATTTTTTGGATCGAGTATTTCACCAATACCAACAACAGTATTTTCTGGAACTACAACAACACATTGGTCTGAAAATCGACCATTGAAAATCGTAGCCCAAATTGTTGCTTTTCCATTGCTTACAGGTGTAATTAATCCATTCTGATCGACCGTGACAACAGCTGGGTTATCCGATTTCCACACTATGGTTTCGTTTTTGTATTGGTTTTGGATTATTTCAGCGGTTATTTGTTGGTTATTACCAGCTTTATATTCAATCACTTTAGGAGAAACTTTTATGGCTTGTATTGAATTTCCATTTTCGATTTTTCCTTTGTAAAAGCCACATCCTAATGTTGCCAGCCACAATTCTGATGGATTTTGAATGTTAAATTTTATATCTTCTATGTGGTTTGGAGATCCAATATTTTTATTGCTCTTTGCCCAAGTAAGTCCTCGGTCGCGACTTACAAAAACACCTGGATTTTTAGAGAGGTATTCTACCGTAATCACTAATAAATTGTGGTCGAAAGGAGAGATGTCTATGCATTCGGCACCCGCATATTTAAATGCTTGATTCCAAGTAGTTCCGAAATCATCGGTATACCAAACTCCATCGCCACCACCACGGTATCCTGTAGTGATATACATTCGGTTGGTGTGATCTATGGCAATATAGTTCACTCCTTCAACCGATAAGGGCGTATTTACCTTGGTCCAATTAGCACCTCTATCGCTCGAGTGATAAAGTCCACCTGCAGCAATAGGGACTTCCTGACTAAATGCGTTTTTTTCTGCCGCCACAAATAAAGAGGCTCTGGTATTATCTCGAGGATCAAATTCAATGTCCTTTATTCTTGAAGGGGAAGGCAAGCCATTGTTGCGTTGCGAAAAGGTTTTTCCGTGATCATCAGAAAAGTAAAATCCTCCTTGCTTCGATTTCGAGGCATTTTCAATCTTTGTAATTCCAAAGTAAAAATAGTTGTTGTCAATCGGATCAATAGTTAATGCGTTGGTGTAAAAGTCATCAAGCCAGGCATTTGTTGCAGGTGTTGCCACGCCATAATTTTCCCAATTTAATCCTCCATCGGTACTTTTAAATATATTTTGTTTTTTTGCCTGACGACTAGAGGTTGAATAAATGGTTTGATTATCGTAAGGATCAAAAGCCATTGAGATTACCGATTCTTGAGCGCTTTTTATAAATTTTAGTGCTTGGCGATCATCCGGACTGTCGTTGGTCGGAATCCACACGCGATGCTCACCAGATCCGAGTATCGCAGTTTCGTAGCGTTTATCTTGTGCAATTGTTAGCGCTGGCAAATTGCTGTTTCCATGACCAATAATATTTCCTTCGGCGGTGTAATCTTCATCCATTTGATGCCATGTTTCCCCATGATCGGTGCTTAGCATGGTGCTGTGATCCGAAATCATCATTACGCTTCCATCTACACCAACAGCAATTCCTCGTGTCGAGCGCAAGGCATAATTGTTACCCGATTGCATGTGAGGAGATTCATGGCCAACGCTCATGTTTTCGTGATAGGGATTGCCTCTCGATTCCCAATATTCTTTATCGGCAGCCCAAATATCGCCGTATAAACGAGCCGTATTTATCCACTTTTCGCCATCATTATTTGTTGTCCAAATTCGTCCGGGAACAATTGAGTTTGCAATTTGTGGGTCCGCAAATCCGATGTACAAAGCATTTTCGCGACTAGGATCAACGCTTATCATGTTAAAGCATTGAAGAGCATGGGTTGGCAAATTAGGATAAGTTGATTTTGCAACCGCTTCGGTAATTCCGAACCAATTGGCAATGTATTTGTAGTAGCTGGCTGGCGTTCCGCCTGTTAATTGGTTGATATCTAAGCCTAAATCACCAGTAATAGAAGTCCAGTTGTCTCCATTATCAATCGATTTGAATATTCCTCCGGTACATTTTGTTGTGTTTCCATTGGCATGATATTGAACCTGATCGATGGCATAGAGTGCAAATTGATTTGTTGTTGCATTGTAATAGAAGTCCATGTCCATAACAATATCGTTATGCAGCTTGCCTGCTGATATTTGAGTCCAGTTACTTCCTCCATTATCCGATCGGTATATTCCGTAATTGGAGGCGGCAAATACTTGTTGAGAATTTTTTGGGTTCACAATAATTCGTCCCACTTGTGCTTTGGCATCTATTCCCGAATTGGTAAGTTGCCAGCTGGCGCCTCCATCTTTTGTCCGCCACAATTTACCTTCGTTATCTGCTGTTGTTCCGTGCGGTTGGGTTGCTGTTATTTCTTTATAACAAGATAGCCATTCTTGTCCTCTTACATTTGAGCCACCACCAACAAACCAAACATTCTTATTGTTTGGATCGATCGCTAAAGAGGCTACCTTTTTTTTCCAGCCATCTTTATCGAAACCATCTGCATCTTTTGTGTACCAAGGGCAATTGGGAATTTGAGACCATGTTTTCCCTGTATCTACTGTTTTCCACAATCTCGAAGATTCAATGGCCAAACCAAAGTTTGCGTCACTTGGTGAATAGTACAAATCGCGAATGTGGTAAAAATCACCATTGCCATCCGGATCTTTTATGCTGTACCATTCGCTTCCATTGTTGTTCGATTGATAGATGTTCCACATATCAGGACATAAAACAACCAATTCGGGTATAGTAGGGTGGTAGCGTAGCAAGTTTGCAAATCCTGCATTTCCGGGTGCTACTTGTTCCCAAAGTATGGAATTGTCGGAGGCTACTCGTTCTGCAGATAGGCTATTAAAAAAATCACTTGCATCTTTAGTTTGAGCAATTACTTGTATTCCAATGCTTAGTAATAATGAAAACATTAGAATTTTAATTGGTTTAATTGTCATCGTTACGATTTTAAATGGAGATTTATTAACGGATAACTTATTATTATTATTATTATTTCAATTGAATGCCAACTTTTTGAGCAGTAGCGGCCCCGAGTGTTTCACTAAGTTTACCTGGCGAGGAGTTTCCAACAATAACTTGATATTCTCCTTTTCTCCAAACTTTATTTCCTTCTGTATCCACTATTTTTAATTGATCGGGTGCTATGGTGAACGAAATGGTTTTGTGTTCTCCTTTTTTTAGCGAGATACGTTTAAAAGCTTTCAAACTGGTAATAGGTAATCCGCCGGTGGTATCTTTCGGACTAATGTAGACTTGTACTACTTCGTCGATATCGTAATTGCCACTGTTTTTAATGTCAACTTCGGCATTTAGTACCATATCTTTTTTTAGCTGTTTCGAATTTAGTTTCAAATTACTGATTTCGGTTTTGGAGTAGGTCAAACCAAATCCAAACGGATACATTGGTTCTTTCGTCATGTATTTATAGGTGCGACCTTTCATCGAATAATCTTCATATGGAGGCAATTGATCCACATTCTTAGGGAAGGTAATGGGTAAATGGCCCGATGGAGAGATGTCGCCAAACAAAACGTCGGCAACCGCATTTCCACCTTGTTCGCCAGGATACCAAATTTGTACAATCGCATCGCAGTCTTCTTCTACTTCTTCCAAAGATATTGGACTTCCACTTGCAACCACTACTACTAAAGGGCCTTTTTTATATTCGATTAGTTGTTTAATGTAGTTAATTTGGTTTTCGGGTAACTTCAAATCTCTTTTGTCACCGATATCCGATGAGGCAATTGCATCCACTTCTTCGCCTTCTTTGTCGGCAGTAAGTCCTACCACACAAATAGTTACATCCGATTCGGCAGCCACGTGCGGGGCCCAGTTTTTGGGGTTGATATTTGCCTGAAAAGGCAATGCTCCTGAACGGTAGTTTAACGAACTTCCTAAGGATACAGCGTCTGCAATTCCCTCTAAAATAGTCACTAAATTAGAACTTACTCCGTAATAACTTCCAATCAGCATATCGGCCGAATTCGCAAATGGGCCAGTAACATAAGGTATTTTTATATCTTTTGATAAAGGCAATGTGTTGTTTCTATTTTTGAGTAGTACAATTGATTTTTGAGCGACTTCTCGTGCCAATTTTACGTGTTCATCGCAATGAATTTTATCAGGACTGATGTTTCGGTAAGGATTATCTGCAGCTTCATCCAACATTCCTAATCGAAAACGTGTTTTAAAAAGTTGCTTGGTGCGTTCGGTAATCAATTCTTCCGTTACTAAGCCTTCTTCTACTGCTTTGTTCAGCAATTTATAGGTGGCGCCACAATTTAAGTTAGTGCCTGCTTTTAGGGCAAGGGCAGCGGCTTCGGTTCTAGTTTTCACAAAATCATGCCCGCTGGTAATACCGCCTATTGCACCGCAATCGGAAGTAATGTAACCATCAAATTCCCAAGTGTTTCGTAAAATATCTTGTATTAAAAAAGTGCTTGCACTTGCTGGTTCTCCATAAACAGCATTGTATGCAGTCATTACACCTTCTACTTTTGCTTCGGTAACTAAGGCTTTAAAGGCAGGTAGGTAAGTTTCGTATAAATCTTGTTTGCTTGGCGAAACGTTAAAGCTATGGCGTAATTCTTCAGGGCCCGAATGAACTGCAAAATGCTTTGCGCAAGCGGCAGTTTTTAAATAGGAAGGGTTTTCGCCCTGCAATCCTTGAACAAATGCAACGCCAATTTTCGACATTAAAAATGGATCTTCCCCATAGGTTTCTTGGCCTCGTCCCCAACGCGCATCTCTAAATATATTTACATTGGGAGTCCAAAAGGTTAATCCAGCATATTTACTGCGGTTGCCCATGCTTTGAGATATAATGTATTTGGCTCTTGCTTCGGTAGAAATTGCGGATGCAACCCGTTTGGCTAATTCTGGATCGAATGTGGCTCCCAAGCCAATTCCTTGTGGAAAGATCGTGGCTTTACCATTCCGTGCAACTCCGTGCAAGGCTTCGTTCCACCAGTCATATTCCGGAATATCGAAACGGGGTAGGGAGGTCGCACTATTTGTTAGTTGACTAATTTTTTCATCCAAAGTCATTTGGGAAACTAAGTTGTCTACTCTGTCTTCTATCGACATCGAAGGATCTTGGAAGGTGAAATCCACTTCCTGAGCATTTGAATTTGCAATAGCAACTAGTAGGAAAATGGCTAATACTACTAATTTGTGAATACGATTCATATCTTATTTTTAAAATTTTTCACTGGAATTTAAGAAACATCTATTTTTAATGTTTCTGCTTTTCTTTAATATTGTAAATCTAGCAAATGGAATATCGTTTTTGCCCGTATTGCACTATTCAATTCATATGCAGTTTGCTGTTTTCACTAGACAATTGTTAATCTTTATTTATTTGTAACTAGACAATTGTTTTTCTGTTTCTATTAAAAAGCAGCTTTGTTTATTCTTATTATATTTGTTATCATGATTATTATCAGTCGTTTGTGTGTTTTTGTATTTTTAGGGATTACAGTTTTTCTGTTTTGTACTGGCTATACAAATTCAAGTTTTCAAAAGAAGGACATCAATAAAGACTATTTGGATACTATTAAACTAGGTTTGGATAAAGTTCAATCGGATCCGGAAGAAAGTTTGAAATTACTTAGGGGAAGTTATGAGTACTGCATGCAAAAAAAAGACTTTGAGAATGCTGTTCATTGTTTAATTGGTATTACCGATGTGGAACGATTTAGAGGAAATTATAATATTGCTTTTGAAAAACTTTGGGATGCATTGTTATTGGCAGGCGAGAAGCAGATCGATCATAAAAATGTGGTGATCATTCATCGGAATATTGGCATTCTGTACGGCATTTTTAATAAGGATAGTGCCGCCATAAATCACTTAAGTATTGCACTAAGGAAAACTAAACTTCTTAAGGGAGAGAAGATGAGAATATCGGAAACAACGGCTTCTTATTTTAGCCTAGCTTCTATCTACCGAGACAATAAAGAATACTCGGTAGCATTGCAGTATTTAGATTCTTGCAATTTATTAAATCCCGAAAAGGCTCTGCCTTATGTCGAAACTGATAAAGGATATTTGTATTTGAAACTTGGCAATTTAAAATTGGCCGAAAAACATCTAATAAATGCAAATAAGAACCTTAGTATCACCGATGAACGGTATTTGGCCGTAAATTATTCTTTTCTGGGTGATTTAAAGATCGAACAAAACAAAACTGATAGTGCACTTTATTTTTTCACTACCAGCTTAAAAACTATAAATGCTAAAAAGGCATTTGTAGAGTTTAAACCAGAAATACTTCGAAAAATGTCTTTATTGTATTTGTCGAAGGCAAATTATGGGAAAGCATATAATTATTTAAATGCTTCCGCAGAAGTTTCGGATAGTTTGTTTAATGCTAAAAGTGAAAACAATAGTCAATTGTTCGAAATTAAAAACAAGTACAAAGAAACACTCATCGAGAAAGATAAATTGGTTCAAAAGCAAATCTCTCTTATCAAACAGAAGAATACAACACAGGTTTTGTTAAAGTTTTTAATTGGATTTATTTTACTGATTGGAATTTCGGGTTTTCTACTCATTCGGCTTCGGGCAAAACTGCATAAGCTTAATTTGAAACAGAGAATGGAAAAGGAGAAAAATAGTGCCATTTTGGATGTGAAAAGTAAGGAGCTTACCACATATGCATTGCAAATGATCGATAAAGAGAAAGTGTTGCATGAATTGTTGGAAACAATAAAAGAAGTTGCGCCTGGTAAATACAGCGTTTTATCTAGTAAATATTTAAATCGAAATAGTAAGTTGTGGAACGAGTTTAATATGCGTTTCGTGGAAGTGAATAGCGATTTTTATGCAAAGCTACGGGAAGAGTATCCAAATCTTACGGCAACCGAGCAAAAACATTGCGCGCTTATTAAATTGAATTTCGATAGTAACGAAATGGCTCAAATTTTGAATATTTCTTTGCAAAGTGTTCATACTTCCAGATATCGTATCCGGAAAAAAATGAATATTACCAGAGAGCAAAGTCTAAGTTATTTTATCGCGGAATTGTAGCTTACGAACTTAAACAAAAAAAAGCTTATAAAACAAATGTTCTATAAGCTCTTTTGGGATTATCTCCAATTGTGATCCCTCTGGGGTTCGAACCCAGGACCCCATCATTAAAAGTGATGTGCTCTACCAGCTGAGCTAAGGAATCATCCTATTTTTTAAAGACTTTGTTTGTCTTTTGTGATCCCTCTGGGGTTCGAACCCAGGACCCCATCATTAAAAGTGATGTGCTCTACCAGCTGAGCTAAGGAATCATCCTATTTTTTAAAGACTTTGTTTGTCTTTTGTGATCCCTCTGGGGTTCGAACCCAGGACCCCATCATTAAAAGTGATGTGCTCTACCAGCTGAGCTAAGGAATCTGATAAACTTCGTTTTTTAAAGCGATGCAAATATAGAGTGATTAAATTTAAATCGCAAACTGAAAATAGCAGAATTATCTATATTTTCCAAGTGGAAGTGAAGTCGGTTTGCTTTATTGTATTGGTTCGTAAATTGATAGTGGAGTGAAAAAAGAGTCAGAAAAAATGTCATTTTTTTTTAATCGCCCTAAATTCCTTATGATAATGGACTGTTTTTTGTGTCGTGGAGCTTTTTTATTCAAGCATAGGTTTGCCGAAAATTCGTGTATTATCCACCATAAAACTTCATTTTGCTGTTTTTAAATTTCAATACATTAAAATATTTTTAAATTTGTACCCATTAAAAAATATCGGAATTTACTTTCTTCCACTTATAATCTATTAATATATATTCCTAATGGAACAAAAAATTGTTGTGATTACAGGGGCTTCTTCTGGAATAGGAAAAGCATTGGCTTTAGAATTTGCTTCGCGCGGATCGAAAATTGTTTTGGCAGCAAGAAACCTCGAGAAATTAAAAGAGGTAGAGAAAAGTATTCTTGCTTTAGGAAGCGAAGTTTTAACCGTTAAAACAGATGTAAGTGTTGAGGAGGATTGCAAGAACTTGATTACAGAGACGGTAAAACGATTTGGCGGTGTAGATGTATTGATAAACAATGCAGGAATTTCGATGCGAGCTCTTTTTACAGATTTAGATTTATCGGTAATCAAGAATTTAATGGATGTTAATTTTTGGGGGACTGTCTTCTGCACTAAATTTGCAATGCCATACATTACCAAATCAAAAGGTTCTGTGGTAGGTGTAATTTCGATTGCTGGTTATATTGGTTTGCCTGCAAGATCGGGGTATTCCGCTTCTAAATACGCAATTCGTGGATTTTTAGATACACTTCGTGTCGAAAATCTAAAAACCGGTGTTCATGTGTTGGTTGCAGCTCCTGGTTTTACTGCTTCAAATGTTCGAAATGTTGCTTTAACTGCTGATGGTTCTATGCAAGGGGAAACTCCTCGCGACGAAAGTAAAATGATGAGTGCCGAAGAATGTGCCCGCTTAATTGCCAAGGCAGTGGTGAACCGCAAACGGGAATTGATCCTAACATTTATGGAAGGGAAATTAACAGTTTGGTTAAAAAAATGGTTTCCGGCTTTATTAGAGAGGCTTATCTATAATCATATGGCTAAAGAACCTAATTCTCCCCTAAAATAGGAAGGGAAACAGGTTCGAAAAGTGTAATTTCCGACAACTATTTTTCTTAATGTAACCTTTAAAGGGGATATCAGTATACCGCGTTATTGTGATAATTTTGCAATTATTACTACTGCTACTACATAAAACAATGGATAAATCACATTTTAATACGTTTATCTTCTCCAATGCGGATAAGATCTACTATTACGTATATTGCTTATTAAGAAATGAGGAGGAAACCCACCAAGTGGTGAGTCTTACCATTGAACAGTGTTGGATGGAGCGAAAGAAGTTTAGCCACACCGATATGATTTATGTGTTTAAAACTGCAAGGAAATTAGCAGCTGTTAAGGCTTCGGGGGCTGAAAATAGAATGGAACTAAGTTATACCGATAACCTAGAGAATGCTACGAATCCTATTTTGTCACGTTTTTGTATCTTAACGCAAGATTTATCGCCCCTGCAAGCCGAAGTAATGTGTTTGCGTTCCATGGTACGATTACGAATGGATGATATTTCAATTCTTGTAGGATTGGGAATAAATAATGTTCAATCTATCTTATCCGTGGTGCGAAAAATAATTCGAGCCAGAATAGATCCTAATGGCATTTTAAATGATTTGAGAAGGAATGAGGTTTTGACAAAGTATTATTCCGGAAAATCTACAATTGAGGAGGAAGAGCAACTTCGACTATATTTTTCACGAATGGATTTATCGGATATAACTGTGGCAGACAGAGAACATTTTCAACTATTCTTAAGAATAGGAAATGCTCCAATGCCAACCGATTGTTCCGATCGTTTACTATTGAAAATAAAGGAAATACAAAATAGAGGGTGGCGAAGTGCTTTCCTGAAATTTTTTAAGTAGCAGGAAAGCAGGCTCTTTAAATTTACAAATCAGACTTAGCATCGGCTCCGTCAAAAAACTCCCGATGAGGGGGATTTGAGTTCAAGTCGTACAATTCGGCCCATTCCATTTTTACTCGAAAGAAAACTAAATTAGGATTATCCACAGATTGGTAAATCTCTTCTAAAGATTGACCTTCTCCAAAAATTTCTACTTGTATTTTATCCGAAACATCGAAAAAGGCTGTGCCTGCAACGCGAATTGAAATTTTGTCGTGCCAGCTTACCATTTCAACTTTAGGATTTTCTTTTAATTGCAGGTAAACTTCTTTATTTTTTGCGGTAGCAAAATATAAGTCTTGTTCTGTTAATTGCAGAATTTGAAAGATTCTTACCTTAGGACTTCCTTGATCATTAACTGTCGCTAAAGCAAGATCTCTGTGTTGGCTAAGTAATTTTATTAAATCCTTCATAAGTATAAAAATTAGTTTGCGTGACTTTATTCCAAACGTTCATTAAGAGATTTGAACCCTTTGCCTAAAATTTCATTTGTTTCCATTACTGAAACAAAAGCTACGGGGTCAATAGAATGAATGTAATCTTGTAACATCGATAGTTCTCGTCTATTTACAACAATAAAAATTATCGATTTTTCCTTTAAATCAAGTGTACGGTTGCCTTTTATAATAGTTCCATTAAGGTTAAAGTCTTCAGTAATTTTTTTTCTGATTTCTTCATATTTATCCGAAATAATAAATAATGCTTTTTCGTATGTAGAACCTTGTAAGGTGATATCGGTAACTTTTCCAATAATAAAAAGAACAATCCAGGAATACAGCGGAATTTGCCAATCTATTTTAATGTATAAACTACTTAAAATAATTAAAGAGTCTACATAAATTACAAGTTGCCCAAGAGGAAGTCCAGTATATTTTGCACCAATCATTGCAATAATATCTGTTCCAACCGAACTAGCTCGTGCCTTAATTACTAATCCTAAACCAAATCCAATAAAAATACCGCCAAAAATACAGGATAGTAATACATCATCCACCAATGGAATAAATCCCCACCAAGTACTCACAACATCTATAAATAATGCGCATAAAATGAAGGATATAAAGGTTTTGATGCCAAAACGGGGACCTAACAATTTTATACCTATCAAACACAAAGGAATGTTGATGGCTAAACTTGCTAATCCAACAGGAATACCTCCACCGTACTTTCTAAACAAATCATTCGAATAATCCATGAATTGATAGAGTAAGTTGGAGAAAAAACCATCGTAATCGGCAGGGTTTAGCGTGCCAAAAATACCATGAGGGAATAATCCTATGGTGAGTTTGTTTATAACAATACCTAAACCGTAAACGCTGCCTGGCACAATTCCATGTGGAATAATAAAAAATACAAAACCAGCAGCCACAACAAATGCGCCGAAAATTAAAATGGTATAATTATAAAACCATTTGCCTGAAAAAGGAATGTCTTTTTGTATAAAAGTCAAAGCGATTATGATTTATGAGGTTGAAATAAATTTTTAAGTCTTTCTAGTTTTTTACAAAATAATAGTTTTTATTGATATTTATTGAGCTTTCGCAGATATTTTTCTATTAAAATAAATTGAATTGGTATTGTTTTGTTAGCAAAGAATTGATTGTTTTGCATCACGATTAAATACGATAAACTATGAGGGCTAAAATTAGTAAGTTACTAATGCAATTGTGTGGGTGGAAATATATTGGGGATATGCCACAGGTGAAGAAGGCTGTGGTGATTGCGGTTCCGCATACTTCAAATTGGGATTTTGTTTGGGGAAAACTTGCTTTTTTATCCAATAACATTCCTACAACTGTATTAATGAAAAAGGAGATGTTTGTATTTCCTTTCAAATATATTTTGAAAGCTTGGGGAGTAATTCCCGTTAATCGCTCCACAAAAGGAAATATGACTGATGAGTTGGCTAAAGAGTTTGCTGCTCGCGAGTCTTTGTATCTTTCTATTGCACCCGAGGGGAGTCGCAGCCTTCGTTCCGAATGGAAAAAGGGTTTTTACTATATCGCACTTAAGGCGAATGTTCCTATTTATTTGGCCGAAATAAATTACGAGGAAAAAACCTTAACTTGTGGCGAAGCTTTTTATCCAACAGGCGATATAGAGAAGGATATGCTAAAGATTAAAAGTAAATACATTAATTGTAAACCGAAATATCCAGCAAATTTTACAACTGGATTGTAATTGTAGAAAAAAGTATGAGCAATACTCTTAGAATTAGTTTGGTTCAAGTGGAATTAATTTGGGGAAATGTGGACGAGAATCTTTCCAAAATCTCGAAATTACTGTTGCCTCTAAAAAATCAGACGGATTTAATTGTTTTGCCCGAGATGTTCTCATCAGGTTTTATGATGGAGAACAAAAATCTAATTGCTCCAAAAGCTAAGGTCACTCTAAATTGGATGCAGAGTCAAGCTAGAGAATTAAATGCAACTCTTCTTGGAAGTATAATTGTTGAAGAGAACGGAGCGTATTTTAATCGCTTGTATTGTGTCGATGGAACTAAAATTATTTGTTCTTACGATAAACGCCATTTGTTTAGAATGGGAGAGGAGCATCATCATTTTTCAGGCGGTAACAATCAGGTTATTTTTAAGCTTGGTAAATGGAGAATTCGTCCTTTAGTATGTTATGATTTGCGTTTCCCGGTATGGAGCCGTAATCGGAATGATTACGATATTTTGCTGTATGTTGCTAATTGGCCGGAAGCACGCAGAGAGGTTTGGAATACTCTTTTAAAAGCTAGAGCCATAGAGAATCAGTCATTTGTGGCTGGCGTAAATCGGGTTGGAACCGATGGGTTAGGACTTTCCTATGCTGGAGATTCTGCTCTTTTTAATGCAAAAGGCAAGCTTGTTGGGAAATGTGCCGATCATAGCGAAGCAATTACTACTCTTTCTTTAAATTTAGAGGAACTAAATGAGTTCCGAAGAAAATTCCCCGTTCATTTGGATGCAGATTCATTTCAAATAAGCTAAATCATAACATATATTCATCTGATTAATAGCGGATTGTTACTTTATTGTAACAATATACTTCTAATGCGCTTGTAAAACTAAGCTTATAGTTATATATTTATGTCTAAGAAACTATCCTAAAATAAAATTGATGAAAGAATTAACTCGGGCAGAAGAACAGGTGATGCAAATCCTATGGGATCTTGAAAATGCATTTGTGAAGGAAATCATTGAGAAAATACCGGAACCCAAACCTGCTTACAATACTATATCTACAATTACCCGAATACTTGAGAAGAAAGGTTTTGTTAGTCATATCGCTTATGGCAAAAGTCATCAGTATTTTCCATTGATGGGAAAAAAAGAATATACACGAAAATTTATGAAAGGCTTTGTTCGCAATTATTTTTCGAATTCGTATCGTGATATGGTTTCATTTTTTGCGAAAGAAGAGCAAGTAAGTTTATCGGAATTGGAAGAGGTGAAAAGAATGGTTGAAGAACAAATTAAAAAGCAAAGCAGATAAGTTCCTACTAAATGGTGACAGGCATAATCTTATATTTTTTGCAATCGGCAATATGCATGGCTTTTTTTTATGCCTTGTATTGGTTGTTCTTAAAAAGGGATACCTTTTTTAGAGTGAACCGACTATTCCTTTTGCTTACATTGTTTGCCGCTTTATTAATTCCAACATTAGAAATCCCATTTCAGCCCGAACCTAAAAGTAGTGTCGAAAATCCATTGCATGTATTAGATGCTGTTGTAATAGCATCGCAGCAGTATTTAAATAGTAATATGCTCGAAGAGGTTGTTGTTACGGTAAGTGTAAAAAAAACCTTTACATGGTACCAATACCTTGGTGTAGCTTATATTGTGGGCGTATTCCTTTTCTCAATTCGGTTTTTTATAAATCTATTTCAGTTGTTTTCTTGGACCAGAAGTAGTCGAATTGTTTATGAAAAAGGCTTGCGATTGGTAATCATGAATGATAATTATCCTCCTTTTTCGTTTCTAAATTCGGTCTTTATTAGTAAGGATGATTATCACAAAGAAAACTTTACCTCCATTATAGCCCACGAAAGAGTCCATGTGGATCAACTTCATACTTTCGATTTATTGTTGATTGAAATTCTTACCGTAATTTTCTGGATGAATCCGTTTATTTGGTTTTATAAGTCATCCATTCAGGAGGTGCATGAATATTTAGCCGATGATAAAGTGGTGAACGAAGCTGTGAATGCCAACGAGTACAAGATGCATATTGTGAATCAATTCGCAGGAGGAGATCTGTTTCGCTTGGCTAATAATTTTGGTCAATCAACACTGAAAAAAAGGATCTCGATGCTTGGTAGAATAAAAACACCAAGAATTGCATTAATAAAACTGTTACTGATTGTACCAATTTTTGTTGTGTTATTATCCGCTTTTGCGTTTACAATTAAAGAGGAGGAAAAGTTAGATACTGAATTCTCATTCAAGGAGTTATTGCCTGTTGATTTAAATGTATTTTCCTCTTTACGAAGAGAACCTTCCTATTTTTTCGATGAGTCGGAAACTCAGTTTGCTAGGCCAATTTTCACAAAAAAAATTAATAAGCTAGAGTATAAGGAGACAATTAACGCCGAAGAGGTAAAAGTAATTACGGATGAAATGCCTGTATTTCAGGGTGGTACTATGGCTTTGCAAAAATATCTTGCAAATCATATTAAGTATCCTAAAATTGCTCAAGAAAGAAAGATTGAAGGACGTGTGTTTGTTTCCTTTGTGATTAATAAGGAAGGTAAAGTTGTTAACTCCACTATAGCGAGAGGAGTTCATCCAATTTTAAATAAGGAAGCCTTAAGGGTTGTGTCAACGCTTCCAAAATGGAATCCTGGAAAAAAAGACGGAGAATTGGTAAATATAGCCTACACAATTCCTATTAATTTTCAGTTGAGCAACTTGTTTGATAAACCAATTAATTTGCCAGATCCATTAGCTACAAGAATTAAGAATTCGTCGGATTATCATCTAAACAATATTCTTGATATTAAAGCTAATAGTGAATATGTTCTTGTTGAGAAAATGCCACAATTTACCGGAGATAATGGAAATTTAAGAAAGTATATTGCAAAAAATATTCAATATCCTATTTTGGCTGCCGAGCAGGGCTACGAAGGGCAAGTTTTTGTTCAGTTTGTTGTGAATACTTTAGGGAATGTTACAAAAGTAAAAGTTATAAAAGGTGCAAATGTTGAATTAAATAAGGAAGCTATGCGAGTAATTAATAACATGCCTAATTGGGTGCCCGGAGAGCAACATGGAAAAAAAGTTGAGGTTAAATATACAATTCCTATTCGTTTTTCTTTGAACTAATAAATTTTTTTACGTATATTAACTAAGAAATTAGTTATAGAACTAATTTCTTAGGAATAAAATAAAACCAATTTATATTGTCTAACCAAAAAACCTTTATTATGGAAGTTAAGAAAAACCCCCGCTATGATTTGGAAAAGAAACGAGGTTTATTTTTACAAATCGGATTACTATTTAGCCTTGTGCTTGTTTTAATGGCATTCGAGTACGAGACAAAAGTAGAAGAAATTGCAGTTTTGGATTTCGATGTGCTGGAGGAAATGGATGAGATTATTCCTATAACCGTGCAGGAAAAACAAGCGCCCAAAGAGGTGCCAAAGATTAAAGAATTAATATTAACCGAATTAACTTTAGTTGAGGATGATGTAGATGTGGATGATTTGGAAATAATTGATTCTAATGTATCTGAAGATGACACTTACGCTATTGCTGATATTAGAGAAGAGATAGAAGAAGTGGAAGATGTTCCTTTTGTGAGAGTAGAGCAAATGCCAATTTTTAATCCCTCTAGAAATTCGACTTATGACGAAGGATTAAAGGATTTGTTTATTACCATGCAAAAAATGACAAAATATCCGATGCTGGCGCAGGAAAATGGGATTGAAGGGAAAGTGTACGTTCGATTTGTAGTTACAAAAACAGGAAATATCGAACAGATTCAGGTAATGAGACCGGTTGATCCTTCTTTAGATAAAGAAGCCATTCGAGTAGTACAGAATTTGCCAAAGTTTAAACCTGGAATGCAAAGAAACAAACCAGTAAGTGTTTGGTTTAGTGGATATATTTCGTTTGTATTACAATAGGTCTATTTTTTTAAACTCTATAACTAAATAGTTAGTTGTAGAGGATTGAAAGTCACGATACGTTTCATTAAAAAATCACGATTATGCTAGAGAAAAAGAATCCCCGATATAATTTAGAGAAGAAAAGAGGTTTATTTCTACAATTTGGTTTCTTAATTAGCTTTCTATTTGTGTTAATGGCTTTTGAATATAAAGTACCGATGAATGAACCCGATGATATTGTATTTGATACGATTGATGATATAGAAGAGATTGTATTGACGACATTTAGCGAGCCTGAGAACAAAATAGAGCCACCTAAAGTAAAGAGAATAGAGTTGCTCGAGCTCTTGATTATTGAAGAGGAGCCCGAGGTGGAATATATTCCTGAGGATTCGTTTGGAGATCCTAATGAGGAAATATTGGAACAGCCGGTTTATGTTGAAGAAATATCAGATGAACTAAGTCCTTTCGTAAGTGTAGAGGAAATGCCAATTTTCAATCCTAAAAAAAATAGTACTTACGAGGAAGGATGTAAAGATTTGTTCGTTACCATGCAAAGAATGGTTAGGTATCCAATACAAGCTCAGGAGTCAAATATTCAAGGTAAGGTGTATGTGAAATTCGTAGTTACTTCCGATGGAACTATTTCAAATATTCAGGTGATTCGTAAGGTAGATCCATTGCTTGATGAGGAAGTTATTCGTGTGGTACAAAACTTACCAAAATTCAAACCCGGTAAGCAGTTTAACAAAAAAGTGCCTGTTTGGTTTTCGGGTTACGTAAATTTTGTTTTGCAATAAGTTTGGTTGTGCCTAAGGGCTTAAAACTTGCAACAATTACAGCTTAATTTCGTATATTTAAGTGTAAACGTTCTTTGTATTCATCCTCTTAATTAGGACTTAAGCTGAATATTTTAAATGTTTTGGTGATGTTCAGTTTTTTGTCACTACTGATACTATGCTTTAATTTTTAAAATAGTTTGCTATGATTCCCAAAAAGAATGAAAATGCTGATCTGGAAAATCGAAAGTCATTGTTTTTTGAAATAGGTTTGGTTTTGGCCTTAGCATTAACTTTAATATCTTTTGAATGGCCAACAAAGGTGCGTGAGGTAGTGGAAATTAAACAATTGGTGAATTTAAATTTAGACGAAGAACTAATTCCAATTACCAGGCAGGAAGAGCTTATGGAGAAGCCAAAATTACCTCCCAAAATGCAAATAATCGATGTGATAACCATTGTGGAAGATGATGTAGAGTTAGAAAATGAACTCGAAATTGTAGAGGAAAGTTTTAGTCAGGAAACGGAAGTAGAGATTGTTAAGCAGGAGGTTTTTGTAGAAGAAGAGGCGGATGATGAAGCAAAAATTTTTGTGATTGTTGAAGAAATGCCAATTTTTAGGCCTGATATCTGCAAAAACAATATTGAAGGTAATTTGGAATTGTACAGATATATAAATTCAAGCATTCGATATCCTGTAATAGCTCAGGAAAATGGAATAACAGGAAGGGTTTTTGTTAGTTTTATTGTTGGGAAAGATGGTAGTGTTTCCAATGTAAAATTGCTTAGAGGTATCGACCCATCACTAGATCAGGAAGCTTTAAGGGTAATTCGAAATTTACCTAAATTCGAGCCTGGCAAACAAAGGGGAAAACCAGTAAAAGTTTCCTACTCTTCGGTGATTAATTTTGTTCTTCAGTAGTTGAATTATAGTAGCAATGTATATAAGTAAGGCCTGCTAAGTAGTTTAGCAGGCTTTACTATTTTTATAGAATTATTGATTGTATTTTTTTAGCATTGGCGTGTTTGTTTAATAGATCGACAGCTAAATTTATAGCCTCATATAATCCTGTTTCGTCTTGAAAACTAATAATAATCATGAGGAAGTTTTTACAGGTTTGGTCGATTTGGGTTCGTAACGAATCACTTGTAGGACTGCCAAATGCTCCTAAATCATCCCTGAAAATGGGTAGTTTCTCAATATTTAAGCTTCCACGTCCAATTCCTTCGTATGCTTCGTTTGCCTTCCCAATTCCAAAACGGACTGTTCCTTCTATTTTATCAGCATTGTATCCGCCTATCGAAAAGCCACTTTTAATAGATACTAAATTTAGCAGATCTACAACATTATTTATTTTGTATAATCCTTTTCCATTCACAATTCTACGTAACAGAGATTCTGCGGATAAGCGATACCTGCTAGGGTCTTTTCCTACGGCTCGATACCCTTTTTTCGAACTATTGATACTAGGAATAGTTGCAATGCCTGAGATGGCTAAATTCTGTTGGAGGTGTATTGTGTTTTCATTAATTATTTTCCACAAATCTGGACATTCTTCTTTCGTATCTACTTGACATTGAATAACTCCTAGACGAAGTGATGGACAAATTTGTTTTAGTTCTTCTTCTATTTCAATTTTAGTCATATTTATTCTCATTTGCGATTCAGCGTAGTAAGGGATTTTTAATTCAGATGCAAAATACAGATTCTAGTCTTTTTTATCGCAAAAATTAATTAGAATAAATTTTGTTGTGGGATTACGAAAAATACTATCATTCACTTTTTATCAGAAAAGATATTCGTTAACTTTAGATAATAACGACTGAGGATATGACTAATAAAACAGTGTTAATAACCGGAGCATCAAAGCGAATAGGGAAGTTTATTGCTTTACACTTGGCCGAAAAAGGGTTCAATATTGCCATTCATTTTAATAAATCGAAAAGTGATGCTATTGCTTTGCAAGCAGATTTAATGACTAGGTATCCGAATCGGAAATTTAAAATATTTAAATGTGATTTGAATTGTGTCGAGGAGGTAGAAATTTTGGTAGATAAAGTTTTATTGCATTTTGAAAAGATAGATGTTTTGGTGAATAATGCATCGGTTTTTGATGCTGGAGTGGTTCGCGAAACATCCATTAATTTGTATCAAAATCAAATGAATGTGAATTTGTTTGCTCCTTTTATTTTATCGCGAGATTATGCAATGAATACAAAAAAAGGAATTATTGTTAATTTTTTAGATACCAGAATATCAAGTAATTCAAATTCGCATGCAGCTTACTCGTTATCGAAGGTTGGATTGGCTCATTTAACGAAAATGACCGCACTTGAATTTGGACCGGATATTCGGGTGAATGGAATAGCACCTGGCGCAACTCTTCCTCCGGTGGATCAGGGTGAGGAATACCTGCTTCGCCTGGCGGAAAAAACTCCGATGAAAGTTTCTGGAGGAATAGAACCAATTTTGCAATCATTGGATTATATTTTGGCAAATAAACACCTAACCGGGCAAATATTATATTGCGACGGAGGGGAACAACTCTTATAATTTAGACTTTATGGCAATTATTCGTGTGAAAAATTTATTGATTAGAACGTTTATCGGATTTAATGAGGAAGAGTTGCGTAATAAGCAAGATGTTGTAATTAATATGACTATAAGAGCCGATGTTGATATGGCGATTGCTAACGATGAGGTGGAAAATTCATACAATTACAAAACCATTACAAAAAAAGTAATTGTTCTTGTGCAGGAAGGTCAATTTAAAATGTTGGAAAATTTAACCCAACAAATATTAGATGTAATAATGGAAAATCCTCAGGTAGAGTGGGCAAGGGTGGAAGTGGATAAGCCTCATGCTTTGCGTTTTGCAGAGTCGGTATCGATTGAATTAGAGGCTTATAGGAAGGATGTTTCTTGAGTGCAAAATTTCACTAAAGCAATATATAATGAACGATTGTATTGTAGGTATAGGGTCGAATATTAATCCAACAGAAAATATTCAGAAGATGTTATGTCTTTTGTCAAAAGATCATTTGCTAAAAAAACACTCCAAATGGATAAGGACAGCACCTATTGGTATTACCGATCAGGATGATTTTATTAATGGAGCTGTTCGTTTAAAAACGCAACATTGTAGAGAGGAATTTAATTTGTATTTGAAACAATTGGAAGATAAAATGGGAAGGGATAGAAGTCTTCCTAAATTTGGACCACGAGTAATCGATTTGGATATTGTGGTTTGGAACAATGAAATTGTTGACGAGGATTATCATCGTAGAGATTTTCTAAAAAAATCGGTAGATGAGTTACTCTTTGGTTAATTTTTGTTTCAACTTTTTTGCAAGTACAATATCAGCCGGAGCCCAGTCGATAAAATCAAGTTCTTCAGGATGAATCCATTTGTAGTTTTGGTGAACCTGAAGAATAAATTCACCTGATAGATGCTCAACAAAGTAAGCTAATAAATGTATTTGTTTATTGCCATAATCAAATTGGCTATCTCCTAAATAGTCAAGAATCTTGGTTTCGATACCAAATTCTTCCAATAATTCTCTTTTTAAGCATGCTTGAGCCGTTTCGGATGCTTCTATTTTTCCACCCGGAAATTCCCATTTACCTGATAAATCATCATTTTTGCTTCGCTGGGCAATAAATACCTTTCCGTTTTTAAGGATTACTGCAGCTGTAACTTTAATTGCTTTCATGTTTTGGAGGAGGAGGTTGTTAATTCTTCCAGTAAGTTGGAAGCCATACGAACCAAATTTACACAGGACATTGTGTAGTTAAATTTAATATCGAAACAGCTGATGTATTCCGAGTTTTCTTTAAAACGCGTTATGAATTCTTGAGCTAATTCAGGCTTGTCTTTTAGCAACTCCAAGCCAACTTGGTATGCTCCACAATTGCCATCTTTGGCTTTGCCATTCCCATATTTTGAGAACTCATTTATATCATCGTTACTTATCTTATTTTCCTCTTGAAAAGCTTTAAAGATAGCTTGAGCACAATTGTAATAAACTGGCGGTTTGTGGAAATATTTTAAGGCTATATCGGCCTTTGTTTTTTTATCTGTAAAGCTCATTGGTTGAGATATTCCTTTGGTAACAGACAAATGTAGGATTTTCCAAATACAATCACCAAAGATTAAAATGCTTCTTCAACATGTGTTAGATACGTTTTTGTTTTGTATGGTAATTTATAATCGATCTATTATCTTTTATATCTCTAGTTCTTTATGATTTGCATAAATTCGGGGGCTAAAGAGATATAGGAGTAAAATAGGGTAATCTATTTGATCTGCCTTTTATGTATTTAATATTTTAGAATTAACCCAGTAAATACTATTAATTTAATTATTATGAATCTATTTATGAAAAGAATTAGTGCATTGTTTTTTGCAATGCTGTTTGTCGTAACAGCTTTTTCGCAAAATAAACTATGGAGTGTTGATTTGAAGGAGGCATTATACGAAGTAGGATGGATTAAGCAATCAAATGAAGGTTTTATTATTGCATCAGGTGCAAAAGGACTACTTGCAATGAACAATGAAAATGGTGAGATTGTTTGGCACAACAAAGAGTTTAAAGCAGTTGACAAAAACAGTTTTATGGCCATTGATGGCTTACCTATTATTTATTTTGAATATGCTCCAGTTGTAGGTAAAGTAAGAGGGATCTTAATGAACTCAAGTAATGGTGATGTTTTGTTTGACACCAAGGAGGATGGATATAGAATAAAAGATTTTACCCTTATTCCAGATCAGGGGATCGTATTATTTGAATTACTAAAGGATGATGAGCGAAACCTAATGAGTTTTAGTCTTAAAACTTGGAAAAAGGAATGGATTGCTGTTGTTGGAGAATCAAAAGGATTGCTTAATAAATATTCAAAAGTAAGCTATATTGATCATGGACCATTTTTTACCAATGAAAATAATTTAGTGATTGGAATAAAAGATGAAATTTATGCAATTAATTCAACTAATGGAGAAATTACTTGGAATTTTAAAGCTGATAAAAAAATTAATGCTTTGGTTTTTTCTGAGGCCAACAATAGCTTGTATGTTGGGGTTAAAAAATCAAATAAGCTGAAAGTTTTAAATCCAAATAGTGGCGAAGACATTACTCCAGGTAAATTAAAGTTGAAGGGAACGCTCGTTGATGTAAGAGCTGATATAGATGGAAATTTGATTCTTGTAGAAACAGAAGGATTCAATATTATTGATCTGAAAACAAATAACTTTAAATGGAAGAAAAGTTTTAAAATCGACTTTTTAGAGGAAGTTATCCCTACCGACAAAGGATACATTGCTGTTGGTAAAAATGAAAAGGAAGGTTCTGTTGCTTTAGTCGACATGGAAGGGGATAAATTATGGGAAACTAAAATTAAAGGATACTCCTATTATGTGACTCCAACTGCTAAGGGTGTATTATATATTTCTACGGAAAGATCTAATATTTTAGATTTTGAAAAAGGAAAAGATGTTTGGGATAGAGATGTGAAATTTAAAGCAATACCAGCTGTTGCTTACGATGAGAAAGAAGATAAAGTGATTCTTTTTGAGAATGAAAATGCTTACAAATTTGATTTAAATACTGGTAAAATTGAACTTTTTGCAGAAGATGTAGAACTAGAAAATGTGAAAAAGAAAACACCCCTTTTAGCTGAATATATCGAGGGCGCGGGCTATTTGTTAAGCACAGGTCAGCACTTATCATTATTGTCACCTTCAGGAAAAATTATTTATACTAAATATTTTGAACCAGCATCAGATTTGGGTGGTTTAAAACAAGCGGCGCAACTTGGATTAATGCTTGCGGGTGTCGATTTCGATATTCAAGGAAGTTTAGATAATATCAAGATGCTGTCTTCATTATCTAATGGTGCTTACAGAACTTCTTCTGATCAAACAGATGGAACTTCTGAAACAAATGTAGTTGGAGGCTTATATTTAGAAACAACAGATGGAAATATGGCTCCAGTAATCGAAATTACTAAAACAAGATTTTCGAATTCAAAATCAATAAAATCTCACAAGTTTATTGTTACTAAAGTTAACGATGAGACTGCAGGAACTAAACATTTTATTTATAAGGTAAATAAAACAACTGGTGAAGTTGATGTTCAAATTGAATTGATGGATAAAACACCAGATTATGTGATTGATGAAGTTGAAGATGTAGTTCTTGTAAATGAAAAAAATCATTTGATTAGTGCCTACAAATTTTAATTGAAAAATCGAGTTGGAAATGATAAAGGTTGTCTATTGGCAACCTTTTTTATTTGGTAGAATATTGAAGTTTTAGAGTGTTGTGTTTATTTTATTTTTGAATCTACCTTATTGATTGATAAACAATTAAATATATTATCTCCTAATCTTTTATTTTGTATACTTACTCTTTTTAAAATTGATAATCAACTAGAATATAAAGTAAAGACGTGAAATGTATCACGTCTTTATCTTTTACATAAAAATCTTAATTAGTACTAAAATAGTGATTACTACTAAACTAATAAGAATTGCAATTTTATTGCCGTGTTTTTGCTCAATACTGTTGTCTTCTAGCATATAAGTAAAGTTTTTATATGATTTAGACGAAACCTTAGCGGGTAGGTAACTGATTTTCACCTAATTTATTTTTAATCGAAAGATTACAATTGCCTTGTTATTCTATTGCAATTATTCAACGTCGATAAAATTACAATTGTCCTCACTAGTAGCTATTGGTTTTTAGGATATTGTATTGCCTTTCTTGATTATTTAATTGCTCTCTTTAAGTACGAAATATTACATTTCTCTATTCTGAATTTCTAGTTTAATTAAAAAAGATTTTTTGGCAATTACATAAATGATCGGAGATAAAATGAATGGTACAATTACTAATGAAAATAGTCCCAAATTATTTAAACTAACATATATTCCAAGGAACAAAAGTAGAATAAGCATTATTGCAAAAGCTATTAATACTCTTTTAATTATTTTAGCTTCTTGTTGAAGTTGTTCTGTACTAATGTTTGTAAGGTCTGGTTCCTGTAAATTAAATTTCATAATTGTTATTTTAATTTTTCAATTTTTTCTTTTAGTAAATTAGTTTTCGATTCATTACTTATCGAAAAAGTTTTGGAGTTTTTTTCCGAAAACTCCAAAAGTAATAAAGATTTTTCGTAATAATTTAAGCCATTCTTTATATCGCCTGTAGCAATATTCAATTCTGCTTCAACAAAAAATAGTTCCGATAATATTTTTAAATGCTCGTTGGTGTAATTGTGTTCGGTGAGCAAATTTTCGCTCATTTTTTCTTTGGGTAAGTTTCTAAAAAACGAAGCGTCTTCTTTTAAAAAATCGCGATAAGCATTTTCCAGTAGTTTATGAGCTTGCGATATATCTCCTTTTTTAATCATACCTAAAAGGAGAGCGATTAAATCTGCAATCATTTCAATCATTCGCATTATAAAATCTTTCTGATACATAATTTTGATTTGGAGCGTTTTTTTTCAGTGGTAAAAATAATCAGAAAAGATGAAGAAGTATATCTATTTGTTGAATGTTTTTTGTTAATCAGTGGTGTTTTTGTAAATTCGATTTTTGCAAATAGAATCAATAGCTTCGTATTTGGAAGTTCTAATTAATTTATAAAAGTTTATTATTATGTCGTATGTGGATCGGTGTAGGGAGTTGAAATTGGCATTTGAGAGAGGAGAGTCGGAGTTTGATAATATGGAGTTTAAGGAGTATCAATTTCATTCTTCAGCACACGATATTTTGCCGGGTAAAATCAATTATCAGTGCGAAAGTCATGAATTAGAGCTTACCGAAAATTTATTTACACAGAACGATATTGGCGAAATACAGGATGATGTTCATATGCATGATGTTGTTATTGAAGAAAATCGGAATTTTAGCTATAATATTTTAAAACCAAAAGGAAAAGAAAAGCTAAAAAAGCTAAGCTTTATTTTTCATGGATTTAATGAAAAGACTTGGGATAAATATTTGCCTTGGGGGCAAGCTATTTGTGAGAAAACACAAAGCGCAGTTATTTTTTTTCCTATTGCATTTCATATGCAACGCGCACCAAAGCATTGGAGCGATAAAAAGGCAATGTTTGAATTAAGTAAAAAGCGAAAAGCTCAATTCCCAAATATTATTGGTTCTTCCTTATCGAATGTTGCTATTAGTATGCGTCTCCATTCTAAGCCACAAAGGTTTATTTGGTCGGGTTTGCAAACTTATTACGACATCATTCAGTTTATCGAGGAGTGTAAAAGTGGTAAGCATGAGTTAATTGATAAGAATTTTAGCTTTGATATTTTTGCTTACTCTATTGGCGGTTTTTTGGCTGAAATTCTTAAGTTGACCAACTATAAAAATTATTTTAGCGATACTAAATTGTGTTTGTTTTGCAGTGGTGCTGTATTTAATCGATTGTCTCCTGTTTCTAAATTTATTTTAGATAGTGAGGTTAATGTTGCTTTGTACTCCTATTTGGTGGAGCATTTTAGTAGTTTTTTAAAGAAAGATAATCTTTTGCATCATTACCTAGAGGAAGATCATTTGGAAGGAAAGGTATTTCATACCATGCTGGAATATAAGTCGATGAGAAATTTTAGAGAAGATTTGTTTAGGAAGGTAGAAAATCAGATTTATGCGATTGCTTTAAAAGGAGATTCTGTATTCCCAACCTACGAGATTGAAAATACCTTAAAAGGGGCTTCCAGAGATATTAATATTGTAGTTGAAGAACTTGATTTTGGCTATTCCTATACGCACGAAAATCCATTTCCAATGAATAAGTCAACGTCTGGAGATATTGAAGAAAGTATAGATCTTGTTTTCACGAAAGTTTGCGATTTTTTTAATAGGAAGTAAACGAAGGCGCAAGTGGTGAGAACGGAATTAGATAAATTAGTCGATTTGCATTCAATTTTTGTAAGTTTCGAAGAATAGTTAGAACTTTAAATCATGAAAATAACAGATAAAACAGCTCTTTTACTGATTGATCTTCAGAAAGGATTTGAAGATATTGGGTATTGGGGTGGAGGTAGAAATAATCTTAATGCTGAAAAAAATGCAGCCAAGATATTAAAGGTCTGGCGAGATAAAAAATTACCTTTATTTCATGTTAAACATTGTTCTGCCTCTCCACAATCGCCTTTAGCTGAAGGAAATATAGGAAATGAATTTCTGGAATCGACCAAGCCATTGCAGAATGAACCAGTTATTAAAAAAAATGTGAACGCGGCTTTTATTGGAACTGATTTAAAGCAAAGACTTGATGATTTAGGAATTAAAAAACTTGTAATTGTTGGATTGACTACCGATCATTGCATATCAACCACCGTTCGCATGGCAGGTAATTTTGGCTACGAAACTTGTTTAATTGCTGATGCTACCGCTACTTTTGATAAGATCGGTGTGAATGGTGAAAAATTTTCTGCTCAGTTAATTCATGATACTGCATTGGCGAGTTTACACGAAGAGTTTGCAAGCATTTTGACTACAGATGTGTTTTTAAATCTTTTAAAATAAAGGGTTTCTTTTATTGCACCAAGGCATTAAATAATACTTCAATCGGATGCAGAGCTATCCGTTCCGTTGCATCTTTTATTTGATGGCGACAGGAGGTGCCCGAAGCTACTATTAATGTTGTTTTAGGTGTTTTTCGAACCTCTGGTAGTAGCACCAATTCGCCAACCTTTATACTTAACTCGTAATGTTCTTTTTCATAACCGAACGATCCGGCCATGCCACAACAACCAGATTGTATTTCGATAGCAGTATAGTTTTCGGGAAAGCTTAATATCTCTTTTATTGGTAAGGAGGATGCAAGTGCTTTTTGGTAACAATGCGTATGAAATTTTACTTCTTTTTTTGCGTTTGTAAATTGTTCTTTTTTTATGTTGCCATTTTTCATTTCCTGATATAAAAATTCCTCAATGGTAAAGGTGTTTTTAGAAAGGTTTTTAGCATCTTCTACCATATCTGGAGTAACCAATTCGGGGTACTCATCACGAAAAGTAAGAATTGCAGATGGTTCAATTCCAATTAGTGGGTTTTCTGCAGAAATAACATTTTTAAGCAGGTTTACGTTTTTTATTGCTAGAAATTTAGCTTTTTTCACCAATCCTTTCGATAAATAAGTTCTACCACTTTCCATGTGTTTTGGAATAATAGCGTGGTAGCCAAGCTTCTCAAGTAACTGAATTGCTTTAATTCCAATTGGCGTATCGTTGTAGTTTGTAAATTCATCAGCAAAAAGATATACTTTCTTCTTATTCGATTCTTTGTATGAGTTAGCATACCATTTTCGAAGTGTTGTTTTATGTAACTTGGGAATGCTTCTTTCTTCGGCAAAGCCAAGCTTTTTTTTCACTATTTTACCTAATGTAGAGTGCTGATTTATAGAATTAAACAAGCTGGGAGCATAACTTCCAAGCTTATTTATTTTTGAGATATTGGCAATTAGTTTACTTCTTAGTGGAATTGGATTTGAATCGTAATATTGTTGTAGAAATTCGGCTTTTAATTTTGCCATATCAACGCTCGACGGACATTCGGATTTACAAGCTTTACACGACAGACATAAATCTAAGATATCGTATAATTCTTTGTGATTGAATGGATTACTATTGTTGGAATTGGTAAGGAATTCACGAAATAAATTGGCGCGAGCTCTGGTTGTCAATTTTTCATCAAGCGTGGCCTGATAACTCGGGCACATTCCCTTCCCTGTAATGTGAGTGTTTCTGCAATCACCTGATCCGTTGCAACGTTCTGTAGCCCGAACAATTCCCATATCATTAGAGAAATCGAAGTAGGTTTTTATCTCTCGTGTTTTCTGGTTGGCTTCGTAACGCAAATGCGTATTCATTTTTGGAGTATCAACAATTTTACCAGGATTAAAGATGTTTTTAGGGTCCCAACATTGCTTGATATCACGCAAAAGCTGGTAGTTTTGTTCGCCAATCATAATGGAGATAAATTCACCACGAAGTCTTCCATCTCCGTGCTCACCACTCAACGAACCATTGTATTTTTTAACCAGTTTAGCAGAATCTAAACCAATAGCATGAAATTTTTCCTGATCACGGGAGTCTTTTAAATTTAGCACCGGACGCATGTGAATTTCTCCGGTTCCGATATGGGCATGAAAGATGCATTGTATTTCATGCTTCCTCATTAAATCCTTAAAATCGGCAATGTAATCGTACAATACTTCTGGGTTTACCGAAGTATCTTCAATAAGAGAAACGGGTTTTGCATCTCCTTTCATATTCGATAATATCCCCAGAGCTGATTTTCGTAGATCCCATACACGAGTCATATTTTCGACTCCTGAAACGATAGGAAAATGATATCCGAGTTTTTTCTCACGAAATTCGGCTTCCATTTCTTTAGCAATATTCTCGATCTCGCTTTTTGTTTCTCGGGCAAATTCGATGATGAGTAACGCTCCAGGATTTCCCTCTAAAAAGAATCGGTTTTTTGCTTGGGTAATATTTCCTTCGGTTAATTTTAGAATTTGATCATCCATTAATTCGACAGCACCCGGTTGGTATTTTAGAGCAATAAGATTGCCTTGAATTGCATCCTCCAAATTTTCGAAATGGGCACAAATCAAAGCTTTTTCTTTTGGAGGAACAGGAATTAAGTTTAATTTCATTTCTGTTGTGAAAGCCAATGTTCCTTCCGATCCAGCTAAAAGCTGACTAAAATTAAATGCTTTTCCGTTGGAATGAAAAGGAGAGGAGGATGCTAATATATCAATGGCATAGCCGGTATTTCTTCTTTTAATTTTTTGGTCGGGATATTCTTTAGCAATAGATTGCTGATTTTTTTCTATGGAGAGAATGCTTTTTATTTGTTGATATAGTTTCGATTCCAAGCCATTGTGGACTTTGCATTTGTGTTCAAATTCTTCATTGCTTACCGATGAAAAAATCGCCTTGTTGCCATCACTCAAAATACAACTTACTTCAAGAGTGTGATCGCGAGTGCTTCCATATATAATGGAATGCGATCCGCAGGAATTATTTCCTAACATTCCGCCAAGCATACATCTGCTACTGGTGGAGGTTTCGGGACCAAAAAATAAACCGTAATTTTTTAAATGCAGATTTAATTCATCAAGTATTACACCTGGTTGCACACGTACCCATGCTTCCTCTTTGTTTACCTCTATAATTTTAGTGAAGTATTTCGATATATCAACCACAATACCATCACCAACCACTTGTCCGGCTAGTGAAGTTCCGGCGGCTCTTGGAATTAATGATAAATTTTTATCAGATGCAAATTGAATTAGCTGTTGTAAGTCAGCTTCGGTCTTTGGATAACAAACTGCTAGGGGAAGAACCTTATAAGCAGAAGCATCGGTAGCATAGATTAAACGAGTGGTGATATCGCGATGCAGTTCGCCAGCCAATTTTGCCTGAAGTTCCTCAAATTGAAAGCTTTGTTTTGTTGGTTCCATAGAGTTGGTGTGACTGTGGTGATTGATTCTCTAAAAAATGAAATTACATTTTTATTTTAAAATGCCGACTTATTGAGAATGAATATTTATTAAAAAAATAAAATGAAAACGATGAAAAATAATTGATTTAGGAATCTAAAGTTTACGTTTTATTCCTACTTTTGTAAAGTCGAGATTACAAAACTGATTAATATACTGAACATCAATGGATTTATTGCAGAAAATTAAGGAAAATGCGCGTTTAAGTGCTAAAACAATTGTTTTACCTGAAGGAACCGAGGAGAGAACTTTACAGGCTACAGATATCATTTTAAGCGAAAAAATCGCTAAAATAATATTGATCGGAGATCCTGAAAAAATTGCTTCCGAAGCAGCTCGTTTACATTTAAAAAATATTGGGGAGGCTATCATTGTTGATCCTAAGAGTCATGATAAAATGGAAGCTTATGCTGAAATTTTAGTGGAGCTGAGAAAGAAAAAGGGAATGACAATGGAACAAGCCATGGTTTTGGTCCAGGATCCTTTGTATTTAGCAACCTTAATGATAAAAGCGGGTGATGCCGATGGCGAAGTTGCAGGAGCTTTAAATGCTACCGGTGATGTTTTACGTCCGGCTTTCCAAATTGTAAAAACAATGCCTGGTATTTCTGTTGTTTCGGGTGCTTTTATTATGCTTTTAAAAGATAAATCGTTTGGTGATGATGGAATGATGGTATTTGCTGATTGTGCCGTTCATCCTAATCCTACTGCCAGTGAGTTAGCCGAAATTGCTGTGGCTACCGCAAAAACTACAAAAGCCATTGCTAAAATGGAACCACGTGTTGCCATGCTAAGTTTCTCTACTATGGGTTCTGGTAAACACGAAATGGTTGATAAAGTAGTAGAAGCTACGCGTATTGCTAAAGAAATGGCTCCGGAATTTCAAATTGATGGTGAAATGCAAGCCGATGCCGCTATTGTAGCAGCAATTGGAGCACAAAAAGCTCCGGGAAGTGCAGTTGCTGGAAGAGCTAACGTATTGGTTTTCCCAACTCTTGAAGTGGGAAATATTGCTTATAAATTGGTGCAACGTTTGGCAGGAGCCGAAGCCGTTGGTCCTATTTTGCAAGGAATGGCAGCTCCAATTAACGATTTATCAAGAGGTTGTTCGGTTAGCGACATCGTGAACTTGGTTGCAATAACTGCGAATCAGGCAGCAGGATTATAAGTAAATAATAGATAACAAACTAAATAAAATTTCTAATGAACGTTCTAGTTTTTAATTGTGGTAGTTCTTCTTTAAAGTATCAATTGTTGACTATGGGTAGCGAAGCTACTTTGTTAGCAAAAGGTCTTGTTGAGCGAATTGGCCTTAAAGAAGGTAATCTTATTCACAAACCAGAGGGGAAAAGTAAATTTGAGCTTGTTCAAGACATACCAAATCATGGAGTAGCAATTGATCTTGTTTTAAAGGCACTTGTTGATTCTGAGCATGGTGTAATTTCCAGCATTAAAGAAATTGATGCTGCCGGTCACCGTGTTGCTCATGGTGGAGAATATTTTAAGGATAGCGCGTTTATTGATGAGAAGGCAAAAGAATTAATTGCTTCTTGTTGCGAATTGGCTCCACTTCATAATCCAGCTAATTTAGAAGGAATTCTTGCCATGGAAAAATTACTTCCAGGACTTCCTCAGGTTGCTGTTTTCGATACATCTTTTCATCAAACACTTCCTCCAGAGGCATTTATGTATGGTTTGCCATACGATTGTTACGAAGAGCTTCGTGTTCGTAAATATGGATTTCACGGAACTAGTCACCGATTTGTTGCCCACAAAGCTTGCGATATTTTGGGATGGAAAATTGAGGATAAGAAAATTGTTAGCTGTCACTTAGGAAACGGAGCTTCGGTTTGTGCTATTGATGGTGGAAAATCTATCGAAACATCAATGGGATTTACACCAAACGAAGGTTTGTTGATGGGAACACGTACTGGTAACCTTGATTTAGGAGCTTTATTATATATTGCTGAGAAAAAGAATTTATCTATTGAGGAAACCAATAAGCTAATCAACAAACAAAGTGGTTTGGCTGGAGTATCGGGTCTTTCTTCTGATATGAGAGATTTGGAGAATGCAGCGAAGGATGGTAACAAAAGAGCTCAATTGGCATTGGATATGTTCACTTATAGAGTGAAAAAATTTGTTGGTTCTTATACTGCATCAATGGGTGGCGTTGATTTGGTAATTTTTACTGGTGGTATTGGTGAAAATGATCCAGTTTCTCGCGAGAAAATTGCTAAGGATTTTGGATTTCTTGGTCTTGATTTCGATTTAGAAAAGAACAATGGATTAAGAGGAAAAGATGCTTTAATTAGTAAAGAAGGATCGAAAGTGAAAGCGATGGTTATTACTACAAACGAAGAATTGGTTATTGCTTCGGATACACAACGTATTTTAAAAGCGGTGCATTAAACCGTAGATATATAAATATATAGGAAAGCTTTGTCGATTGACAAAGCTTTTTTTTTGTTAATGTGCTAATTTTTCAACTATATTAGAGACTTGGAGTAAAGAAGATAATGATGAAAATGGATGTTTTAAAAGCTGTTTTTTGAAACAAAAGCCAGTAGATATCGTTAACACACCCATAGTCAAGTAAAGAGAAATATTTTTGAATTTTAAATAGAAGTCCATTCAATGATTAAAATATATCCCTTATCAGCTTATGTTTTTCTTATTTTATTGATGATTTCTAATTCATTTTCTTCTGAGGCACAGAGAACGAATTTTCGGATCTATCAGTACAATAAAGAGAATAAGCTAAATGAAGAATTGGTGAAGTCTACCCAACAGGATTCTTTGGGGACTTTCTATTTTGCTACTGATGATGGCGTGCTAGCTTTGCAAAATGATAATTTTACACCACTTGCTTTACCAGAAGGAAAATCAACCTATTTTAAAGAATTATTCAAAAGAAGGAATGGGGATTTATTGGCAGTTTCAGACGATGCGATTTATGAAATAAATAGTTCGCTTAAAAAGGCAGAAATGAAAGTCTTTATCGAATGTAATACCGATACACTTACTCCAAAATATCCAAAACATTTATTTGAAGATCAGAAAAATGATTTATGGATTTCGGATTATATTCATCTTTATAGATATCAAGGGGGAGCGGTTGAAAAATACAGTATGGATGTAAAAAACCAGAGCTCTTCTTATGCTAGATCTTTTCAGTTTTTGGAATGTGATAATGGAAATTTAATTGTTATTTCTCAAAAAGGGTGGTTTTATAAGTTCGATGCTCAAAAAAATGTTTTTAAAGAGCTCAAATTTAATTTGGACCTTATTGTTCATTCTTTCTTTAAAATTGGAGCGAATGAATTTTTAGTGGGCACTTCTCAGGGGGTTGTAAAAATTACTTTCGATACTCAGGGAAAGGTAATTCAAAAAGATGTAATCATCCCAAATATTGTCGCATCGTGTTTTCAGCGAATTTCAGCTTCTAAAATAATGATTGGAACTTGGTTTCAGGGTTTATTAGAATTGGATATGGCAGATAAAAATTCGGTTTCTAATGTTGGTGGTTTTCCTTATTTAACGATTAATGATATCTTTTTAGGCGATTATGGAAAATATTGGGTGTCGACCAATTCGGGGGCGGTAGTGCTCGAGGAAAAGTTTTTTTCCTATGAGTTTAACAGTTCAAATGCAGAATATATTACTTCTATTAGCTTAGCCGCGAGTGGAGAAGTAAATTTTTCGGGACAGAATAATGTGTATAGACCAACAAAACAAGGTGATATTGAGAGTTTGGATTTCCCTTTTGAAGGAACCTTAACTGTTTTTAAGAATAAGTACGATTTAACTTTGTTAGGTACAGAACAAGGAATACTAAGTATTTTTAAAGGAGAAAATTTACTTTTTAATATCTCTCTTTGTGAGGCGGCTATTACCAGTATTCTTATTTTTTCGGAGGAAGTAGCGTGGATTGTAGGCAATAAAGATTTATTTAAGGTCAATTTAGTAACTGGCGAAGTAAAGAGTTATTTGGATTCATTTCAAGGATTACATATTGTGCAGGATATTTGTTTGGATTCCAAACAGAATCTTTATATCGGTGGAGAATTTACTCATTCTTATTTGTTTAAATATGATAGTGTAAAAGATGAGATTATAAATATCAGTAAACCGCTTTCGTTTCCCATTAGCGAAGATTTTTGGGTGATCGATTTTGAAATGGTTAAGGATGTGTTGTACATGGGAACTTCTGAAGGTTTACTAAAATATACCGAGAATCTTGTTGAAAGAGTTGATTTAGGGGAGCTAACAACGAATGAATTTAATTCGGTTGCTATCGATAATCAAAACTCTATTTGGTTGACTACCAGCAATGGTGTGGTTCGTAAACGAAAAGAAGATATTTCTTTATTTACCTTGGATCAAGGATTGCCATCAAAAACATTTATTAACCGAAGCCTACTGGTTGATTCGAATAACTATTTATGGGTGGGTACTTCTAATGGTATTGCTTTTGCCCCTATTTCGGATTCTATACTACCAACTCCTATACCTTTGGTTTATATGGCAGATAAGGATCGGGAACTAGTGTATCAGAATAGCACTGTGCCGATGGAAGCTAAGTCGATGCTATTGTTAGATGTTACAGCCAGTATTTATCCACAAAAGCAAAATAAATTCCAATTTTGCACGGTTCAAGGAACCGAAGAAAAAGCGGAATGGAAAGAATTAACTGCAAAAAATCAAATTTTACTATCAGGATTAAAGGCAGGTAAGTATAAAATTTGTATTCGTGGAAAGCATGAAGGAAACTATTCCTGGAGCGAACATCGTATTATTAAATTGTCGGTTAAACAGGTATGGTATTTAAGGTGGTACACTATTCTTGGTGAATTGTTATTGGTTTTGTTTCTGATTTATCTTACCAATGAGTACAGTAAAAAAAGAACAAAAAAGAATCTTTTAGCACTCGAGAAGCTTGTTTCTGATCGAACTTTTCAGCTTCAAAATGTTAATCAGAGTTTATCAACTGCGAATATTGCTAAGGATAAATTTCTATCGATAATTGCTCATGATTTAAGAAATCCGTTCAATGCTATTCGTGGGTTTTCAAGTATTTTGCTGAATGATTCGGATATCTTATCGGAAGAAGAAAAAAATGAATTAATCGAAACCATCTATCGAAGTTCGGATGATACTTATAAGCTTTTGGAAAGCTTATTGGAATGGGCGAATGTTCAGAAAGGAAATTTTAAATTGAATGCGGAAGAGTTTGATTTGAAATTATTACTGGAAAAGAATTTAGGAGTTCATAAAAGTTTGGGTTCATTAAAAGAACTCGAAGTATTTGGAAATTTTGAAAGTGCAGTGGTATTAGCCGACAAGGCAATGATTGATACGGTAATTCGAAATATAATGTCGAATGCAATTAAATTTTCATTTCCTGGGCAAACAATTACATTAAGCGCGACTATTTTGAAGGATAAAGTGGTAGTTGAAATTAAGGATCAGGGAGTTGGGATGACCGATAAGCAATTGAAACAACTTTTTAAATTTGATAAGGTATTTACCAGCGAAGGTACTGCAAATGAAACTGGTACAGGATTTGGACTCATGCTTAGTAAAGAGTTTGTAGAATTAAATGGAGGTGAAATTTGGGCAGAGAGTGAAAAAGATAAAGGCACAAGTTTCTTTTTCTCTATTCCCAAAATAAAATAAAACGGTTTTTTAAAGTCGATTGCGGTCTTTCTTTAAATTTCAAATTGTAATGATAATCTTGTAAAAAGATATTATTTGCAGGTTTTGATCTCTTGTTTAAATACAATTCGTAATTATTTTCTATTTTTGCCTTACAACTTAAACAAGAGGATTTAATTTCCCGAAACACATTCACTAAAAAAAATTGGAAGATGATTACACGTTTGGATCAAATCATTGATGTTCTTAAAAGCAACAAAAAGAAGCGTTTGGTAGCAGCTTATGCAAACGATTCACATACTATTGGTGCTGTAAACGATGCAGTGCAACATGGTATTATTGATGCTACATTGGTTGGCGATAGAGAGACAATTGAGAAAACTTGTGCAGAAAATAATTTTGATATCCGTAAATTTACAATTGTTCACGAACCAGATGAACTAAAAGCGGCTCTAAAAGCAGTGGAATTAATCAATAAGGGGGAAGGGGATATGATTATGAAAGGCTTGGTTAGTACCGATAAGTACATGAAAGCAATTCTTAATAAAGAAACTGGATTAATGCCACCAAGAGCAGTTTTAAGTCATGTTACTGTGATGGAGAACCCAAATTACCATAAATTATTGGTGGTGAGTGATGTGGCTGTTATTCCACAGCCCGATTTAGATCAGAAAATTGCCATTACCAACTATGTTATAAAGGTTGCGCATGCTTTGGGTATTGATAAACCTAAGGTGGCTTTGATTGCCGCATCGGAACAGGTTTTACCAAAAATGCAAGCTTGTGTGGATGCTGCAATTATTTCGAAAATGGCAGATCGTGGTCAAATTAAAAATGCATATGTTGATGGTCCTTTGGCTATTGATGTTGCAATTGATAAAGAATCGGCAGAGATTAAGAAATTAGATTCGATGGTGGCTGGTGATGCCGATTGCATGGTATTCCCAAATATTGAAGCTGGAAATGTATTTTATAAGGTGAATACCAAATTGGCGAATGCGGAGTTAGGAGCTATGGTTGTTGGCGCAAAATGTCCGGCAATTCTATCTTCTCGTGGCGATAGTGTAAAAACTAAATTGTTTTCTATTGCACTAGCAGCATTAGTGGCTTCTAAATAAAGGATCAAGCTTCAAGTACAAAGTAACAGGTATCAAGTATCAAGTATCAAGGAAAAAAGAGCAAGACCTGACAGCGTTTTTTAACCTGTCAGAGTCTAGTTTCATGTAACAAGTATCAAGTACAAAGTATCAAGTATCAAGTATCAAGTACAAAGTACAAAGTATCAAGTATCAAGTATCAAGTATCAAGGAAAAAAGGATAAAGGAATAAGTACAAAGTACAAAGGATATTTTATTATGGTTCTGTTACTTTTTCTAACATCTCACTTCTCAAATCTTAAAAATATGTCGCCAATACGTTCATTAGACCAAATGGTTGAACATCTTCGCGAAAGCGGAAAGAAAAAGAAAATTGCTGTTGCTTATGCACAGGATCCCAATACCATTGGTGCTATAGCAAAAGCCATAGCAGAGGGTTTTGTTGAGGCTGTAATGATTGGCGACGAAGTCGAAATCAGAAATAAAGCCAACGAGGAAGGAATTAATCCAGATATTTTTACCATTGTTCATATTCCTAACGATGTAGCTGCAACTGCCGAAGCAGTGCGTATGGCACGATTCGACGAGGTAGATGTGGTGATGAAAGGTTTGGTAGGTACTGATAAATTTTTAAAAGCAGTTCTGAACAAGGAGCAAGGTTTGTTACCTCCTAAAGCAGTAATGAGCTATGTTTGTGCATTGGATTTGCCAAAATACGATAAGTTACTATTTGTTTCGGATACGGCAGTATTGCCTTTTCCTGATTTGAATCAGAAAATTGCAATGGTGAACTATTCGGTGAAAATGGCTCGGAAGTTTGGTATCGAAAAACCTAAAGTGGCTTTGATATCGGCAACAGAGAAACCAAATCAGGCATTCCCGTCGAACATCGATGATACTATTATTTGCAAAATGGCCGATCGTGGTCAGATAAAAGATTGTATTGTGGATGGTCCGTTGGATGTGTTTTTGGCTTGTGATCCTGCTTCTGTGGAGATTAAAGGAATTGCAACACCAATTAATGGGGAGGCCGATTGTTTGGTATTTCCATCCTTGGAATCATGCAACTCTTTTTATAAAGGATTGATGCTGTTTGCCGGTGGTGAACTGGCTGGTTTAATTCAGGGAACCACAAAGCCAGTGGTGGTAATGTCGCGTAGTGAAAGCGAAAAATCGAAATTTTATTGCATTGCATTGTCGGTTTTAATGGCAGACTAAAATAATTGATAATTATTAATTTATAATTGAAGAGGTGCGAATTTGTCGTGCCTCTTTTTTTGCGTAAAAAAGTTTAACCACAAAGGTTCACGAAGGGATTCACGGAGGAACACAGAGAAAAAAGGTTTTTTATTAAACTCTTAACTCCTAATTCATAACTCCTAAAATCTTAACCAATCATAGGGATCTGCGTCTAATACGGAAAATACGATTAAGTTCAGGCTTAATTCATAATTATTAACTCATAATTCATAACTCAATTCCTATCTTTGCCAAATGACAAACACAAAACCATATTGCCTGATGCCGTGGATACATTACCATGTAGGAAATGCCGGACGTGTAAAAGCTTGTTGTGTTGCCAATATTCCTTTTGGTGATTGCACTACTCAGTCGTTTGCCGAAATATGGAATGGCGATGCTATTAACGAATTACGGACTAAGTTTGCCAATGGAGAAAAAGATGCTCGCTGTGGGGTTTGTTCTCGCATTGAGGAAGCAGGAGGGAAGAGCATTAGACAGGAAACATACGAAAAGTTTGGTGCTGATTTTCAGAATCGGGAAACGAACCTGCCTTTTACTTTTGATATCCGTTTTTCAAACGCCTGTAATTTTGCTTGTCGTACTTGCTGGCATGGAGCTAGTTCTGCTTGGTTTCCAGAGGCAAAGCAAATGAAAAGAAATTTGGGGGAGAAGGCTTTACTGCAAAACATTAGCGATTTTGATGCTTTTATTGCAGAAACCGGTGAAGCTTTACTGCAGGCCAAAGAGATTTACTTTGCAGGTGGCGAGCCTTTGGTAACGAAAGAGCATTACTTGTTGCTCGATTGGCTGGTGAAGAATAAGGCCACGCAAATTCATTTGCGATACAATACCAATTTTTCTCTTTTGCAAATGGGAGAGCACAAGGTTTTAGATTACTGGAAACATTTTTCGGAAGTGGAGATTTTAGCCAGCATCGATGCGCATGGCAAATTGGGAGAATACATCCGGAAAGGATTTGATTGGGAACAATTTCAGGCGAATAGAGAATTGATTCGCGAGCACAAGCACATTCGCTTTTTAATTGCCCCAACGATTTCGGTTTTCTCCATTTTAAATTTGCCTGCTTTGTACCAAACTTGTCTGCTCGAGCAGATTATCGAAGCCGATGGCCTCTACATTAACCTACTCGACCGCCCCTTGCATTACAACACTAAAGTACTGCCTACCGATTATAAGCTGAAAGTAGTATCGGAATATCAGAAATTCTACCTCTGGGCAATGAAAAAAGGAATTCCCAAATCTGTAATTTCTCAATTTAAGGAATGTGAAACCTACATGCTAAGCGAGGATCTTTCGAAACAATGGAAGAATTTCGAAAAGGAAACGGAATTATTGGATGTGATGAGAGGAGAGCATGCCGTGGATGTTTTGGAATTTTAGATTGCTTCACTTTTAGAGCTAGTTCACCTCTCTGCCCTTGGCATTATAGGCTAAAACGGGAGAATTCATTTGTTTGGTCATTTCTATCAATAATAGATCTTTCACTTCGTTAAGGATGACATGTTTATAGAACTGTCATCCCGATCCCGAGAATCGGGAGCGGGATCTGCTAATTTAAAATCTTATCGTTATTTTGTCTTCAAGCCAGACGGGCTTTTCCTTTTTTACTTAGATCAAAAAAGGAAACAAAAAAATCAAGTCAATCGAAAAGCTCTTCTGCTTTCCAAAGTGTTAGTAGTAGCAAGTGGCACGCTCGATGGTCGGCGTTCGCTTACTACTTGCTTTTCAAAAACTATTTTCTCAATACTTAGCAGGTATTTACTTTTTGGAGCGTAGTAAAACAGCTCCTGCTAGCTGTTCTTACATTTTTTGTCGGATATTGCACAACAAATATGCTCTGTGTCGATATTTGAGCTGTTGATTGTGATAATTTTTTCCATTTTTTATTCTTTTAGCGTAGTGGGCTATAAAGGCCGAGCTTGCTATTTTTCACATGTAATGAATAGAGAATCTGCTAAAGGTTCAAAACCTAATTTTTTCCGTGCCTTATTTGTTTTTTCCTTATCGTTAATGCAAGGCATTCCGAATGCGCTGCCATAAAGAACATGCCTATCTTTGTTTTTTGTCCAATAATACTTATCTAAAATAGATAAAAATGTTTTTTCTTTTAGTTTGCCATCTTTTACCAGTTTCAGAAAAAACTGCATATTTTCTTCTTCGTTAACTAGCCTGTGAGGATTATGAAGAAGTACCGCAGTAAAAGCACTTTGTACCGCTTCCATCTTAAAATTTTCCTTTCCTAGTAACTCTTCACTTAGCATCCCATTTTGTTCTATAAACAGTTTAATTCTATTGAAATTAAACGTGTCGATACTTTGAATTAGTTTCACTTGATTTTTAAATTCAGGTGCAGTTCTTATGCCTTGATCTAATCCGTAAATCATTGCTAATTGAAAAGCTAAACTATCTTGTTTAAAGGTAGTTGCTGAAGTATAATCGGGGGTAGATACTTTCTCATTTTTACCTGCGCAGTTGCACAATAACAATGCAATTAGAAGTATTAAAATATTTTTTCCCATACTAATTAGTTGTGTGCCTTAGTTAAGCTAAAAGTTCACCTTAGTGTGCTAATTTATTGATTATCGAATTTTACTTCGCGATAAATTTTCATGCATTCTTTAAATTTTTTGAGGTCCCAATCGCCGATTTCATATTGTTCGATAATTTTTTTGTAGGTGAGGCCTTGCTTGGTTTCTATTACTAGTTTGTAATTACGACCCGATTTGGCAATAGGGAAAAATAATTCAATTATTTTAATTCTTGTTTCGGATGTTTTGGAGTGAATGGTTTCCAAAGCTTTGTTGTACTCGTAAAGCTGAAACTCGCATTCGTCTTTATCTATCTTAATTTCGCCCAGATATCTTTTGTTTATTTTAAATGCAGACAGGCAGTATAAAGGCATTATAATTATCCAAACTCCAATTAATAAATAGATTTCTATTTTTTCCAGATCGAAAAAAAATAGAATTGCAAGGCATGAGCTGGTAACGAAAGCAATTGGTAACAGTCCCTTTAAAATTCGGGTAGAATAGTTTAAATATTTGGCTTTAATCATGTTTGTTTTTTTTTATTGGCAGAAACGTGCGAGTGATAGGGGGAATTTATTATTCTAGTTCAATAAACATATGCCTATAGCTTACAAGAACTTTATTAAATTTTTGCACAAAGTCGACTCCAAAACAACCGCTTTCGTTTCCTCTATTCATTACATTTTCGGTGTATACAGCAATATTTTTCATTACGAAATTGTTATTGTTAAGGCTAAAACTAAGCTTTGGCAACTTATAACTAATTTGGTGCGAAACCCCGCCATAACCTGCTAGTCGTATGGTATCTTTAGTGGCTGTTTGTTCTATAGAATCTTTATTTTCTGAGAAGAATAAATTATTCATGTTTGAAAATGAAGAACCAGTATCAAAATGCATTAACAGGCTCTTTTTATCTTGATTCAATTTAATAAACAAATGGTCATTGTTCATGATTAAATTTTTTTGCGATAATTCTGGTAATGTATTTATTAGCGGGAAAATCATTTTCTTTTTTTTAGGAAAGATTTGAACTTCTCCGAATAGATTAGTTATAGAGGAACCTAAAACAGCTTCAATTGCAATGGTATCAATAGGAGTAATTTTATCAACGATATAGAATAAGGGATGATAACAAGAAATTCCTCCAACTGATAAACTGTCTGCAATTCCTATTTTTGCAAAACCTGAACCAATGCCTTTCATCGGTATCGAATCAACTAAAGTTTTAATAGCAAACTTAGTCGCAAAATCTTCAGTAACCAGGCTGTATTTAGGATTTCCAGTATCAAAACACATGGTAGTTTTATTATTATTTATTACACAGGGAATATTTATTGATAGTCCTTTTCCCGATTTATTAACCAAATAATCTATTTCCACATCATTATTGTTGCGATGGATTGATGTAGAAGGAAAATTCCCAATAATTTTATTAATCCTTAATGATTCTTGTAAATTACTTTTTAAGTCGTTATTAATGGCAAAATCTTTAGTGTCATTAAGAAATGATTCCAACATTTTTGAGGATTCTTTATATTGAAAAAGTGTTTCAAGAAATCCTGATTTGAGATAAATTAAATATGTAATATTATTTAATCCCAATTGTTGCTGGTAAATTTCGTTGTTTAATAATGTATCAATGGCAATAATTCCTTCCTTAGGGGTATTAAACGATTCAGAAAGCATAGCTTGTGCAAAATAGTGCACCACAGGAGATAATTGCTCTTTTAATTGTGTGTACTGTTCTCTTAACTCAAACATTTTTTGTTCATTCATCAATTTCCCTACAATCTCGTCAGGACTTTGTGCGTAACTAGGTCTGCTAATCAATAACAAATTAATTATTAGCACAAGTTTGCTATACTTTAACCATTTTTTCATTCGTAGTAGATTTATGTGTTTGCTAAGTTTCATTGTACTCCTAAAAACTAAGGGGATATTCATTAAACGAAAAAATAACTTGAAGGTCCTTGTTATCAATGGAATTGCTGTCCAGATATTGGTGGCCACTATTACTATTCCGATATAATGCAGTGAGCTTTTCTCTATACTCACCCCATTTTTCAGGTCTAACTTTCCATTCGAAAGTGCCTTTTATTGTAGGTATTAATCCGATATTTTCCATATCAATAATCGCAACTAGCTTAATTTTATGACTTTTATCAAGTAATTTAAGTTTTGAAAAATTAAATGCCGTAAGTCCTTGTGATAATTTTAAAAAGGTATCCTCAAGCTCTAAAAGTCCATCAATGTCAGCTGAAATTAAAATGCTGCCTTCTCCTTTGAGGTTATCAAAGTATCCAATTCGAATATGTTTTTGTTCCATTGCCATTATAAATAAGAAAGATAAGCCTAGTTGGCTTGCAGGTATTTGTAATTGTACTAACTCTCAAACTGCAGTTCCTGCCACACGAATGCTTAGTTGTTGTGGCCTGGTTTTATTCCTCGTATACTGTCCAAAGTTTGTTCGATGAAAACATTGATTCCGGAGAGATTACTAGCTCATTCATTGGAATCTTGTCTCCATATCTTTCTTTTAATTTATTTTTCACCAACTTGTTTGATAAATCAAAGTCTCTTAATTTTTCTAGATTTCCAATTTCAAGTCCAACTGCTTCTTTGTATATTTTCCAAACCAATTCAGAACAGTATATTTTTGAATCAGACCACTCAAAATACAAATCATAGTCTTTTCCTGCGTATTTTTCACCAATCTGTTTCATTTTGACCAAAGTCTCAGGAGTCAATACGTTTTGAGAGTTTTTAATTCGTTTAACTACATAATGTCCGTTTTCTCCTCGTTTAATCCAGTCGTTTAATGGTGTTAGTTTTACAGGTTGAACTGCTTCGTAAACAAAGAAGTCATTCCCTTGCTTATAAATAATCCCTAAGTGACTGTATTTTGAACCAGTCGCAATCTGAATCGCTTTACTCTGTCCTGATGTTGAAGTCTGGAATATAATGTCTCCATTTTGAAGTTCAGTTGATTCTGTTTTAGAATGACACGAAATCAAAATAATCAAGCTTAATATTATGTAGTATGTTTTCTTCATCTTAATGTATGGTAACGGTTTTGCTAAATTTCGTGGGCGATAAAAGTAATTTTCTTACCAATGCGCACCGAAGCAAGCCGGTTAAATTTACTATAATTTAAAAATAGGAGCAAAGCCAGATTTTATTGACTTGCTGGTTTTCGTTTATGGTACTGACCTATCAATTTACTCGTCAACGCCCGTGATAATTTGATTTTTGTTGTGCCGTCGTGCTTTGTTATTTCTGTTCTTCAATCATTTTATTAACCTTCGGCTGAACAATCCAAATTCCAATCGGAAAGAACCATATCATAAAAAATTCTCCTGCAAAATCAGAAAATGATACTTCTCGTTGTAATTCAACAGTTTTAAAAGTCTTAGCGACAAAATACAAACAATAAAAAATACAAAACATTGAGAAAAAATGCAATGGAACAATTATTCCAACTATACTCCCAATTATTCCAGGCTTAGGTGCTAGACCGTTTTCAAAAGCTTCATTAAATATTGAACCCATTGATATTGAAATGAAAAGCATATAAACTAAAGGTATAACCAAGAATACCTTAAACTTCTTGACTTTCATTTTTACATCGTTTGGAACTTTAATTTGTAATCCCACTCCAATTGACCAAAACCAAGCCAAAAATCCGCCCACAAATAGGATCATAATAACTGAAAATCCGTTGATTATTATCGTTGGGTCATTTCCGATTATTGTCATGAGCATCATAATGATTTGAATCAAGAATGGTAAGCCAAATGTTACCATAAAAATTTGCCAGTGTTTTGCTTTTAAAAATTTCTCTGTCATTTTATTGTCTATTCTTATTTATGCTTTTATAATTTCAAAAGGGTAAATCCTTTTCATCTTCTTTATCAATCGAATTAGATCTTTCTTCGTTCGGCTCACCATTCCTGCACGATTGCATCGTGTAGTTACTACATCACTACAAGCAATCCTTCCAATATTCCTTTATTTCACAAGAAAACCTTTATGACTTAGAACGCGATACAATCGCGCACTAGCGGGGTTAGCAAAGGTTTTTCGATTTAAAGTTCATAGGAATCAAATTCTTTAATAGAAATTATCTTCTTTCTTCTAATCTGTAATTCAACGTATTTAATGTTTATTGATTCGCTAGTATTTACAATTTCAATTTTTCTAACGTATGAGATTTTGCCCGTCAAGACGCCAAAGAAATAAGAGTAGCACCTAAAGATAGAAATTGGCACACTATACCTAATCCTTTCTTTCAAGTCTAGATTAGATATAATTGAAATACTATATCCGTGCTTTTGGTAATGATTGATTATAAATTGATTTAATTTATCACTACTAATAATCAATTGAAATACCCTAAAAATAGGGAAAGACAAGACAATTAGAGAAACAAACACATTAACTATTTCAATATTATTTTCCATTTATGTTTTTATTTCCAAAATTCATCTTTCTAGAGTTTAAAATGTTTTCTAACAAAAATTTAGTTCTTAATTCATTGCAAAAATAATAACAGAATTTGCCTGGATTACAATTTCTTTTTTCAATTCGTATGCCTTTTTAGGTAAAATGCCTTGATGTCTAAGCCACCAAAAATTATCTAGTACCAAATCCTTTTCAATCGTAAGTACTAAATATTCAGTGTGTAATTCAGACTTATAATGGTAATTAATTCCATTTACTACCATATCACTAGCTCCATCATGCGAGCCAATTTTAAAAATTCCAGAAGATAATTCAATTGACAATTTATTCGCTGATGAATAAGTTGAATAGTATATTTTAGTTTTACCACTTGTAGTCCAACCTATATATTCCTTAGTACTTACATCGTACATTTCTGTTGAGTCATGGACGATATTCAATATAGCTTTACCTGCTTGAAAGTCTAGAATTACCTCTTTGTCTTTAGTATCTTTTATAAATAAAACTCCATTGATAGTTCCTGCGAATTTCCCTTTCTCAAGATTCTTAAAAACTGAGTTGAAATTTTTTTCAATCTTATATTTTCCATATTCTTGGGAATAAGTACTTATAATTAGAAAATTCAATAATAAAACTGCAATTATTCTTTTCACGATTTTTAATTTTTGCCAACGGCAGTCTGTCTAATACCTCAACAAACTGCTCAAGTAAGTGTTAAATATAGCTGTTTTAAGGATACATAAAAATTGATATTGCTTTTATTTTTTAACAGAAACCAAGTTCTTATTTGGGCCAATTTCAATCCTAATAACTTCATTAATTCAAGAAAGTAAGATGATAGCTGTATTGCCCGTTTTATCGGGGTTTTTATGCCAACAATATGGACTAAACGGTGCAGGTTATATGCTGTCATTAGTAAACCAACATCAGCATTTGCCTTTGCCATACCTTTTTTTGTCAGAATGTGATCGAAGCCCCATTGTCTTTTTATGGTTCCGTAGGGATGTTCGACTATGGCTTGCTGTCGTTTCTAATAGCTTTGGTTCTGATTCGCCCGTTGTTTGTCTCTGAGAAAACGGTTGTGTATTTATTTTGAAGAGGGTGTCCGAAAAATATCGTTCCATTGTTATTCTGATCCCGATGGCTATCGGGATCGCTCAATAGGTCAATTCGAAACAGAATATTCCTTTTTGGACACCCTCTTCGTTTTCATCATATTAACACACCTGAGAAGTTTTAATTAATTCTTATTGGCGTATCAATTTTTGAGTTTTATTAGAGTTTTTACCCATAAGTTTCAAAATGTAAAGTCCTTTTGGAACTTCCGAATATGGTGGATTTAGAATTGTTGTAGGACCTATTAGCGCTTGCTGATAAACTACTCTTCCTGTATGGTCAATTAATTGACTATTATAATATTCTCCATTGGTTGTGATGTTTATTTCTGTTGAAAAGGGATTGGGAAAAATTTTTACAATTTCAACATTATTGGCATCAATTTTTATTGCATTAGCAAGTGTTGTTTGGTTGAGATCCTTCATGGTTGAAGTATTATTTTCGGATCTTGAACTTGTGCTGCCTACAGTAATGTTAATATATTTTGTAGTTGTTAAACCTGAATTATCGGTAGCGACAGCTTTTAATGTGTAGGTTCCAGTATGCATGTTTCTTAAAACTGGGTCGTTATTTGATTGATCTGCCCACCGATAGGGAGTTACGTTTTCCTGACGGACTATTATGTCATTTAAAAAAAGTTTTACGTTATCAATTCGTTCATTATCCGTAGCATTAACCTCAACGCTTACTGTGCTGCCAAGGCTAAAATTTTTATTATTAGTAGGCTTATTAAATGATACTATAGGTGCATTATTATTATTGGGTGTACTTACTAGGACTGTACAAGTAGCTGTTTTATTTTTATCTGCAGTTTTAACTGTAATTGTTGCAGAACCAGCCGAAACCGCAGTAACAACTCCATTATTGTTTACACTTGCGATGGAGGCATTATTGGACAACCAGCTTACTGATTTATTATTGGCATTAGATGGTACTATGTTTGGGGTAAGTGTTTTGGTTGCACCTGCGGTAAGAGATAATGAGGCAGGAGTAAGGCTTACATTCGTAACAGCTATATTTGTGTTGTTGTTTAAATTAATTGCATATAAAGTACCTTTATTAGGTACACCTTTGCTATAAACAGGGAAATTATTAATATGGTCGGTTGGTGTTTTGCCTATTTTAATAGGGCCTGAATATACTTTTTCATTATCAGACCATGGAGTACGAGTTCCGTAGTTATGATTATTTTGTACGCATTTATTTTTATATAAAAAATTAGGATGAGCAGACACTTGGTGCTGAATAGACCAAGGTCCCATAATAGCAAAATAATTAGGTTTATTATTTTCAGTTTCAGGATAAGGACCCGATTCTCCTTCGGCTTTATTAATTGGAGGCATATCGGAAGGTAAAGTAATTCGGTTTTCGGTAATTAAGTTGTTTCCATTATCTCCAGAATGAAAACTAATCTCTTGTCTAAAGTCATTATCATAAACAACATTATACTCTACGTTTGATCCCTGTAAAGAAATGTGTCGAAGGTGAGTTATCTCACATCCTGTAACCAGATTATCTCTTCCTTGAATAAAAAAGTATCCTTCGGCTCCACCAGCTTTTCTTTTGCATCCATCAACAATTAAATCACGGAACGTATTATGGTCTGCTGGACAACGCATTGGATCGTTTGCACTATTCAAAATAGTAAGCTTATCAAGCCAACAGTCGGTAGTGCCATTTTTAAGTTTTACAGAAATGTTAGAATTATTAAATTCTCGATTTTCATCAAGACTGTAATTCCAGGGATATTTGGGAGTACCCCAACTACCTTGAATAGTTAAGTTGTAAAGTCCGCAATTTTTAACATTGTCAAAAGAAAAGGCATCACTATTTGTCATTGTTATACTACATTTTACACCCGAACGGCTCTGGCCTCTTAATGAAACATTTGATTTCATTTCTATTCTGGAGTTGATTGTGTAGATTCCGTTTTGGAGTGTTAATAATCCTTTTTCTCCGTTTTTAAGTGAGTTGGAAAGACTTTTAATAGCAGAATTTATTGTCGTACTGTTTCCAGGACTAATTGTTGCTGTTTTGTCGAAGCTACTGATAAATGGAATACCACCTCGTACTCCTGCGTTAGCCCAACGGTTCATTTGAGGATAATTCGAATCAAATTTAGTCCGATCAATTGTTACTCCCGGATCACCCGTTCTTAATTGAGAATAGCCTTGTAAACACATGGTAAAGGCAAAAAACATTGAGAAAAATACACATTTTTTATTCATACTGTTTTATTTAAAATTAATATACCAGAATTCTTATTTTTTTAAATTGATAAGCTATCTATGTTAAAAAAACTTATTTATAAAGTTATTAATATGAGGTGTTTTGATAGTGCTTAATTCTAGCTAAAAGGGACAAAATTGTACAAAATAAATGGCACGCTTGTTTAACGTATTCAATGCAATACATATTACTCATTTTTTTGAAAATATGCTTAATGTAAATTTTTAGTGAAGTTTTTATTAGATAGGTATTAAGTAAAATTACTTTACTTCGATAGTGTTTTTGTATTGATATTAAGTGAATTGGAATTCAAACAGAATAACAATTTTATTTGAATAGTATTTTTAAATAAAATGGAATAATTTTTAGCTGTATCGAGGCAAAAAAGTAAAATATAGCCAAGTTAGAGTGCATCTTTTTTAACGATGATACAGTGGAAAAGAAACACTTTATAAGATGTGTTTTGATGTTTATTTGGGATAACACTTTTCTTACTAAAAACAAAAAACCACCTCGAAGCTTAGTTTGAGGTGGTTTTTTAGTTTATCGATCTTTACGTTCGAACCAATCATCATTTGGGGTGAAAGTATTTCTACCTTCTACTTGATCCCAATAATAACTGCTTTTCATCATGGATGAAATTTTTTCATTTGATGTATTTGCTGAAGGAGCAACATCACCTGTTTTTTTTCTTTGGTATAACCAATTAATAGTGCACTCAATTGGAGGAGCATAGGACATGGTCCACATATAATGATAAAAAGCTGCATTGTGTTTTTTTGCTAAGTTAATTGCATCATAATACCAAGGACGTATACTAGTACAGCAAACTTTTTCTCTTAAAGAAAGATTTGCATCCATTGCTATTCCTAAAGGAGTATCTAATGCTGTAGAATTATATATTTCAACTGCAAAATCATCCCATTTATTCATCATATCAAAAATAGCCCACTTGCTTCTTTCCCCAACCCAATCATTGTTGCCATCATTATTTAAATCTTTATCATCATTCCACCAATTTTTTCCATTTTTTGTCCACGCTGGATCTAATAAAGCAAGTCTTTTTACCCTACAAGACTCATTTAATTTGTTGTTTATTATGTTGTTGTAAATAAGATAAGCAACTCTTGTAGATAATTGAGATCCTAGAGAGTGGCCTACAAATCTCACCTCAGTATTGTTATGGATTTTTAAAGCATCGCTTATGTATTTATAAGCAATTTCTCCTACAGCTTCATTTCCAGTAGGATTTAAAGGATAGTTTTCATCACTATCATATCCTCCAGGAAGCATGTATCTAAATCCTTTTGGACCATTTCTGGTATATATTTTTGCTTCCGCATCAGTTGTTGTATTTTCATCTGCCCATACTTCCCAATGCAGTATACCTACATTCCACCCCTTATCAAGCCAGCTTTTATCAACATGTGCATCAGCATCCTCAAAATAGTAATCCCATCTTTTTCCATTTTTTGCTATGTCGGGGCTTTGTCCGTGAAAGAATATTATAATAGGTTTACTGGGGTTATAAAACTTATTTTCTTTTCCTATTTCATATTTTTGTTTATCCTCATTGGTACCATACCAATAAAGACCATAATCTAGCTGATTAAGTGCTGTTTTTACCTGGTTGGTATTGGAAACATTTTGTTCTGGAATCGTTTCGTATTCTTCTGAGCAACTCAATAGGGTTACCAAAATTACCATAGTTAAATTAAAGATCTTTTTTTTCATAGTTGATTATTCAAAGATTAAGTGGAAGTAATTTATATTTCTTGTAGTTCCTATTTTACTACTATAACTGTTTAAGAATTGTAACGCTATTGTGGACGGTGTTTAATGTAGGTTTATATGATAATTGCATTATTGTATACCAAATACATAATATGTGTTCGATACTTAGTTAGCTTGTAACCGTTAATAAGTTTGAATTTTTCGCAAAAAGAACTACTTCATTTTGAATACAGTCTGTAATAGATTAAGTTTTGATTGTAACAGTAAATTTTCATTTTTTATATTTATAAGATGTGGATACAATACAGTGTTTGTTTAGTTCAAACTGCGATAATATTCTCTGGTCTTGTTAGAATAGTAGATTGAATCGGCATGAAAATAGTGGATGACATCTTTTTTGTACTCGGAATTATTGAACATTTTAATTCCGATTTTTTTAGGGGAGTTATTTCTGATTTTTGGGTTTGATTGGTTATAAATTTCGAGGTTTTTATTGTCAACAATATGGCAAAGGGTTAAAAGAACGATAATCATTATAGTGCTGAACATTTTCATAATTTCATTGCAATTTACAGAATCCGTATTAATGATGTTATAATCACTTTAAGGTTGCGTATTTAAAACAATAATTATGCTATGTATTTGGTAAAAGGTTGTGGAATGAATGATTTTTCCTTGTTTTTATGTGCTTGGAGTTTTAAACCTGATTTTTTTCGTTTTTAATCTCAAAAGGGGCTTTTTTTAGAAGCCATTTGCAAGAGTATTGCACAATTCCTCTTTAAGGGATTTTTAAGCTAAAAAAGAAAGCCTTTCCATAGTTTTACGGATTCATAATTATCGGTATAAAATTCATGGGGTAATACTTGCGAGAGTTCCTTAAATACAAAAGGATTTATTTTTTTGCGACACTGAACAAATGCACTCCCTGCTAGAGCGAGCTTGTAGCTCGTGTTCTGTGGAAGAAGTTAAAAAAGAACTGTTATTTATTATGAAACAGCTATTTTCGACTCAAAATCTTTTGCTTTTATTTCTCTTTCTAAAGTAAACAATCTCTGTACTAATAAAGGATCTGTTCAGCTCTGCCAATAAAGAGCGCTTATTGATTGTTATGCCCGATACACTTAAAAAACACTCATATTACTATTGGTAATGTGTATTATATTCTTACTTCTGCTTTGCAGAACACGAGCTACAAGCTCGCGCTAGCGGGGGTGTGGTTGGGCAATAGCTCAGAGTCCAATTTTGAGAACGACCATTACACTTGAAAGGTTGAAGAAGCGAGGTTATGAATCGATGCTCGACATTTACAAACAAATCACGCCTGTTAGACGTGATTCTTTATTCCCCACAACTTAACGAACCGCTGTATACGAGACCCGTACGTACAGTGGTGTGAAAGCCTCTCCCTGCTAGTGATTACTAGCGGGGCGGGCTATTCGATTGTAGGGCGTTTTAATCAATTGTTGTTTTTGCAATCTTATCGTTTATTCCATTCTTTCCATTTAAAATAGGAATCCAATATATCAAAGTAAGTCTTGTTATATTCCTAATCAAGATATTTGAGAATTTAAGTTCTAAACCGTCCAATTGTTTCACTTTTAAATCAAGAAACACTTTCCCTATGGTCATATTTGTCGAAAATTCTAAGCAAACCCGATAGAAAAACATTACAAGAAAAATCTCAATTGGCAACCACAAAATAATCATTTGTGTAGAGAGTATCCAACCAATAAAAATCACAATCAACCAGTCAATTACAAACGCCAATAGTCTTTTTAATTTTTGGTTTAAACTCATATTAATCCGCGGTAATTTATTCAATATTGCTTTGAAGTTGATTAATTTCAATCCAAATGATAGTATGATTAGTCCAAATGGTATGATTGGGAAATAATATATTGTCTTAAAATTCAGGTCTATCTCTGATACTACATTAGGTGATATTTGATAATTGGACAACCATTTTATATAAAATCCTTCAAGAACAAAAAGCCCAGTAGTTATGAAAACCAAACTAATCAAACCGTTTATTGAAATTTTATGATATAATAAAAATGCAATTAATCCTATTAGTCCATAAATTAAAGAAAATATCAGCTTGAAATCCGCCATTGGTTGAATTATAATATTCTCAGAACTCGGCAATAATTTGTCAAGTTGAGTTAGGAAAACATAACTTAATCCAAAGAAAATCAAAACTGCAATAATTATCTTTACTACTTTCATTTTATCATGATATTTATTTTGACGGACTTTCTGCAAATGCCCTACAACGGCTACGTATATGAAACGTTTGGCATTTCGAAGCACTTTCCTGTCAAGTTACCATTACTTATAATACGAGCTGAAATGCTCGATAACCCACTGACTGCCAAATGTTTTATATACGATGTTGTGCGCTGAGCTTTTTTGTTTTCCATAATCCGTATATCATAAATCCAATTCCCACTAAAATGTATGGAAGACTTAGAAGTTGTCCCATATTGAAAGTCATTCCATCTTCAAATCCTACTTGGTCTTCCTTTAAAAACTCTATTACAAATCTTGCTATAAAAAATAAAACAGTTGCAAGTCCAAATAAAATTCCGTTTCTAAGTCTATCTCTCATTTTCAAGTAGAGTATCAACATAATACCGAGAATTATAAAATAAGAAAACGCCTCATATAATTGTGCTGGATGTCTTGGTATATTGTCAACTCGTTCAAAAATCACGCCCCATGGTTGTGATGTTGGCATCCCGATAATCTCAGAGTTCATAAAATTTGCAAGTCTGATGAAACCCAAACTTATTCCAACAACTACAGCAATCAAATCAAGGATGTCAATCATGGAATGTTTAGTCTTTCGTGAATAGAAATATAAACCAATTAATAATCCCAGTACTCCGCCGTGACTTGCCAGTCCTTGGTAACCAGTAAACTTTATTCCACCATCGGGAGGAAAAGTTACAGGAAGAATCATTTCCAATGGGTGCGATAAATAATATGAAGGCTCATAAAACAAACAATGTCCAAGTCGTGCCCCTGCAATTATTCCAATCATGCCGTAGATTGTTAATTTCTCCAAATTTTCCGATGGAATATTTTCTCTCTTAAAAATCCAACCCAACATGTAGATAGCTAAAATCAATCCGCTTACAAACAGTAGTCCATAATATCTAATCGAAATCCCAAAGATATTTACTATCTCAGGGTCGGGATTCCAGTGAATGTAGTTTAAAATCATATCTTAATTTTCAATGTTGGTACTGTCGCTCTAGCTTTGCGCACAACTAGTTAGTAAGTGCTATGGGCTTTATTTCGTTTATATTTTTCTAAAAAGTGTGTTTACCGACCCATATAGGGCAGTAATGAACACTTATTATATTCAATGGACGAATCTACAAAACAATAATATCTAATCAAAAGAATCAGGATGATTATTTCACATAGGTAGTATTACTATAAATATTGAGGATTACATATTGTCGAGAGCTTATTTGAGTGTCGAAAATGCTTTTACATATTGTCGAGAGTTAATTTGAGCGTCAAAAATGGCTTTACATTTCGTCGAGAGCTTATTGGAGTGCCAAAAACGGCTTTACATTTCGTCGAGAGCTTATTGGAGTGCCAAAAATGCCATTACATATTGTCGAGAGTTAATTTGAGCGTCAAAAATGCTTTTACATTTCGTCGAGAGCTTATTGGAGTGCCAAAAATGCCATTACATATTGTCGAGAGTTAATTTGAGCGTCAAAAATGGCTTTACATATCGTCGAGAGCTTATTGGAGTGCCGAAAATGCCATTACATTTCGTCGAGAGCTTATTGGAGTGCCAAAAACGGCATTACATATTGTCGAGAGCTTATTTGGGTGCCAAAAATGCCATTACATTTCGTCGAGAGCTTATTCGAGCAACAAAAAGTTAATTTTCAAACCGCGAGAGGTCATTCTAGCACCAAAAATGCCTTTACATATTGTCGAGAGCTTATTTGAGCGTCAAAAATGGCTTTACATTTCGTCGAGAGATCATTTTTACGGTCAAATAGGCCTTTACAAATCATCGGGCGATTATTCGAGAGTCGATATGACCATTTTTTATTGAGGGAAGCTTATTATAGGCTGAAAAATGCCTTTGCATTCTGTCTAGAGCTTATTTTGGTGACAAAAATGTTTTTACATATTGTCGAGAGCTTATTCGACTTACAGACAGTTTTACCCAAAGCTCTTATGTATTCTATTGCATCAGTAGCACGCTCGATTGACGGCACTCGCTAAATACTATTTATTTAAAAACTTTTCTACCCGATAAGGGAAGCGGACTCCTCCTGTTTTAACACTCCTCTCACTGTTATTTCCACGAAATCTTTCGGGATTCCCTGAAAAGGGGAGAAGGCTTTATTTATTCCTTTGCTTATTTATAAATAAGGTCACAATTCGTAATCTAGTAATCTTCCCCTTTTCAGGGGAAGTGCCGATAGGCGAAGGGGTGTGTTATTCATTGTAAATAATTGGTTTAAAGCAAGGCGTAAAAGCTTTTTTATCCTTAAATCCTGACTCCTTCAAGTCTTCTTACTTTGTACTTAATACTTTGTACTTGCTTCTCAATACTTGTTCCTTATCGAACGCTACTTCTTGAAAACTGTTCCAAGGCATGGTACACTTCTTCGGCATTACTGGTAGTCATAAGGGCATTTCGCAGGGCAGCTGCTTCGGGAAATCCGTTGGTGTAAATCTTGAAAAAGCGACGCAGAATGGCGAAATTTTTCTCATTGCTCCAGGTGTTGTCGAATACTCGGGTGTGTTCCTTTAGTAGTGCAAGTTTTTCTTCTTTGCTAATTTCCACCTTATCGGGATGAAAGAACCATGGATTTTTGAAGATGCCGCGACCTATCATCACTCCATCAACGCCATATTGCGCTACTTTTTGCAATCCGTCTTGGTACGATTCTACATCGCCATTGCCAATTATTTTGATGTTTGGAGCCAGTTTGTTTCGTAATTGTACCGCTTTCGCGATTTCGTTCCAATCTGCCAGTCCATCCGACATTTGTTTCTGTATGCGCCCATGAATGGTAAGTGCATCAATGGGCATTTCCAATAGGTGAGAAATCCACGGCTCAGTAACTACCTGTTTAAAACCAATTCGGGTTTTAACGCTTAAAGGCAAATTGGTAGCCTCTTTGGTGGCGAGGATTATTTCTTTGGCCAAATCGGGCTGGGCAATAAGCGCCGAACAGCAACCGTTTTTCACCACATTTTTCACCGGACAGCCCATATTAATATCGATGCCGTCAAAATCGGTTTCGTTGGCAATGTATTGAGCGGTTTTGTAATATTTCTCTGGATCTTTTCCCCATATCTGCGCAATCAACTTCACATTCTTTTGGTGCAGTAGCACTTTCTCCGACTCGTTAATTCGTAGGCGGTGCTTTACTTTTTCATGTCCAACAGGATGACACATGCCTTCTACCGATGTAAATTCGGAAAATAAAAGTTGTAGTTTTCCTTCCTGCATTGTCTGTAAAACAATTTCCCGAAACGAAGTATCGGTTACGTCTTCCATTGGTGCTAGCGAAAAGTTAGGGGTTTGTATGTTGTGCCAAAAATTCATATTTAATTATTAGTGAAAAGGATTTAGAGTAACTCATAATTCGCTACTTTCTTTATCCTTGAAGCTAGACTCTTACAGGTTGAAAAAACGCTGTCAGGTCTGCTCCCTGATTATTGTTTTTTGTTTCTTTTTTCTTTGTTTTTCACCCCAAACCCCTAAAGGGGCTTTTCTTAGAAGCCATTTGCAAGAGTATTGCATCAAGTCCTCTTTAAGGGATTTAGGGGTTTTTATTATCGCAGGTAAAGCATGCGGTGAAATGATTGTTTCTTGCCCCTCGTAGCTTGAAACTTGAAACTTGTCTTTCTTGTCCCTAGAAACTTAATTCATAATTGATTTAGCTTCGGTCTTATTCGTTGTCGGTAAATCTGACTTTTGCTGTATTTATCGTGGAATTTCGAGCGCAAAAGCATGCGTTCCTCTATGGGCAATTGAATAATTTCGGCACACTCATCGGTGCAACATCCCTGATAATGATCGCGACATTCCTCGCACTGAATAAATAGCAAATGACAATCGTTATTGGCACAATTGGTATGCGTATCGCAGGCCTTTCCGCACTGATGACACTTGGCAATAACTTCTTCGTTAATGCTTTCGCCTAATCGTTCATCGAACACAAAATTTTTACCTCTAAATTTTGAATCCAGCCCGAGCTGTTTAATTTCCTGCGCATAGGCAATAATACCACCATGCAATTGGTTTACATCTTCGAAACCGTGATGCTTTAGATAGGCACTGGCTTTTTCGCAACGAATTCCGCCGGTGCAGTAAAGTAAAACTTTCTGATCTTTTTTATCCTTTAAATCATTTACCACCAGGTCAATTTCTTCGCGAAAGGTATCGGCATCGGGACAAATGGCATTTTCGAAATGACCCACTTCGCTTTCGTAATGGTTGCGCATATCCACCACAATCGTATCTGGATGACTTACCTGCTCGTGAAATTCGAGGGGAGAGAGATGATTTCCCACATTGGTAACATCAAAGGCATTGTCGTTTAAGCCGTCGGCAACAATTTTAGGTCGCAGTTTTACAATTAGCTTGTAAAACGATTTGCTATTATCCTCAACAGCCCATTTAATAGGCATGTTCTGCAATTCCGCCAGACTATTTAAGTGTGAAAAGAATGCTTCCAGGTGCTGTTCGGGTACGCTCATTTGCGCATTAATGCCTTCGCGGGCAATGTATATTCTTCCTCTGCAGTTCAATTCAAACCATTTAAGATACAATTGGTCGCGAAACTCCTGCGGGTTTGCGATAATCACATATCGGTAAAAAGAAAACGTTTTTCTGGTAAAGTTTTCGTTTTCAAGTTGTTTCTTTAGTTCTTCTTTGCTAAGTTTATTGTGAAGCAGCATTTTGTTATTCTAATTTAGAATTAATAAACATTGCAAAAGTAATGGTTTTTTATATTCAAACAAGTGCGAAGAGGTATCACAGTTCATAAATAAGACATTTTAGTCTTAAATTGCTATGTTTGCAAAATCATTTTAACAAAAATTTATGGAAAAGAAATTTCTGATTGTAGGACAGGGAATTGCGGGATCCTTACTTGCATACGATATGTACAGGGCCGGACTTAACTTTACTATTGTTGCTAGTCCCGATAAAAGTACGACTTCCGATGTTGCAGCAGGAATGTATAATCCCATTGTTTTTAAGCGACTTACCAAAAGTTGGATGGTGGATGATGTGTTGCCGGTGATGGTGAAAATGTATCAGGATTTGGAGAGTGATTTGGGACATCAGTTCTTGTTCCCGATGGATATTATTAAACCTTTGGCCGAAAATGAAATTAAAATGTGGCAGGAGCGAATCGAAGACAGTAATTTTTCCGATTATATTGTTGGTATAGGGAATAATTCGATCGGACAGGGAATTAAAGATTTTGATGCCTATGGAAGGGTAACCAATTCGGGTTATTTACTTTTGGGTAAATTATTGAGAAAACTGCGTAAATTTTTTAAATCGAAAGGACTTTTGATAGAGGCTAATTTTGAATATAAAGATCTTGGTTTTATTGATGGGGAAATTACCTGGCATGGAATTTCGGCCGAAACTATTGTTTTTTGTGAAGGTCACCACGCAACTAAAAATCCTTATTTTAAAGATGTTGGCTTTAACCTCACCAAAGGGGAGTTATTAGAGATTGAGTGCGAAGGATTGCCCGGGGATTATATTTATAACAAGAATTTATTTGTAATGCCAATTGGAAATAAACGTTTTAAAATTGGAGCGACTTACGATTGGAAAAATCAGAACGAAGAGCTAAGCATCGAGGCTCGAATAGATCTGTTGGGACGCTTGGATAAATTGATTTCTTTGCCTTATACGGTTGTAAATCATTGGGCTGGCATTCGTCCTACTATTATCGATCGTCGTCCGGTGCTAGGTACGCATCCATTTCATAAACACGTTGCCATTTTTAATGGTTTGGGTACTAAAGGAGTAATGTTGGCTCCTTATTTTTCTCGCGAAATGGTTCGTTTTCTTTCTATGAACGATTATCCGCTGGCAAAAGAGATCGATATTCGAAGATTTTTATAAAAAAAACCTCTGCTTGTCGCCATTGTGCTGCAAGCAGAGGTTTTACCAATTCAGATGGTTTATTCTTCGTTCAATTTTGCTTTTTCAACTTTTTCTTCCAGCCTTTTCACACCATTTTCGGCTTTCTCAATTTTCTCTAATTTTCCTTGATACAGCTCGTCGGTAATTTTGCCTTCCTTTTTTTCTTTTTCTAGATTTTCTTTGGCATTTTTAATTTTTTCTTTGGCCATTTTTATTTTTTCGTCCGATTTGTTCAGCGTTTCGCCCAGTTCTTTTCTGCGTTTTTCGCGGTACATTTTTGCTTCTTCGGCTCGTTTTTGTCCAAATCCTTTGCCTTCCAGTTCTTTTTCTTTACCAAAAGCATGCCCTTTATCAATCATTTCCGACTTCATAGAATCTCTTCTTGTTTCCATCGATTCTCTTTTCTCTTTCATCCCTTCTTTGGCATCCTGGTACTTTTCCTGATGTTTTTCTTTACGAACATTCATACTATCCATATGAGCATTCTTTTTTTCTTTCAATTTGTCCTTTTTACCTTTTATTTCTTTTTGAAGGGAGTCTTTCTGAATTTTTTGTGCTTTTTCAAATTTGTCTTTTTCTTTTTGAGCCATTAGTGCCTCTCCCGAGCACATAATTATGCACAAGGAGAATGCACCTATAATAAATTTTTTCATGCTGTCTGTTTTTTTACGATTACAAATCTTTTAATAGGTCATCTACTTCTTCCGAGGCTTCTTCGAGATCCTCTTTTGTTTGTTCCATTTCTGTAGTTAGAGAATCCATAATAAGGGTGTCTACTTCTTCAATTTCCATTTCGGTGCTTGTGTCCACTTTATCCTTTGGTTTTTTATCGGCGCATGCTACAAATAAAAACGAGAATAGTACAATAAGTAAGCTTAATTTTTTCATTGCATTTTAGGTTTTAGTTAGAAAATAAAATTTGTCAGGAACAAGGGAATACCGCAAGTTTGGTGTCGACAAAACCTTGCTTGGTTTCGCATTTTTGGGCGCGATGTTTCTGTTCCACATTAAATTTAAGAATATTATTTGTATTTAGCACTGCTAAATAACTTGGATGTCAGATAATTATACTAAAGGTAAGAGGGAGATATTGGTTTTTGAATGCTATTAAATCCAAGGAGAGGAATCTGTTCTTACTAGTGAAATAAAAGGATGCATTGAATTTACTATTGGGTGTAATTGGTTGCAGTTTTAGCAATCGAACTATAATTTTAAAGAAAAATAGTAAGCTTGTATTGTTGCTGGTTGTTGAATAGGGAATGGGAGGGGATTTTGTTTTTTTTAGAGATAAGCCGGGCATTTTACCCAGCTTATGTCTTTGCTGTTGCATGCAGAATTAAATTCGAATTTTAACCACCAGTTTTTTCACCAGTAAATTTTCGTTGTTTTTAATACATGGACAATGAAGGTCGTTAGGGAAAAAAATCGCAAACATTCCTTGTGTTAGTGTTATGTTAGTCGATTCGTTTGGGTAAAAGGCAACATCTTTTTCCTCATTTTTTGTGTGAGGAACTTGATCCTTTAAAACACTAACTCCCATTAATTCTGTCCCCGATATCATATATTGAATATCGATGTGTTCGAAATGACTTTCTAATTTACAATCTTCCTGATTTTTAGTGGTGTACTCCTGAACAATTGCGACAACATTCTTTCCTTCAATTTCATATTTTCCCAATTCGGTGTTTTGCAAATCGGTTGTGTTGATGTACGCAAGTGCTTTTGCAATACGATCGCTTAATCCAGCATATAGCTGCGAGTTTTCAATTTTATCTATTACCATTTTGTTAGTTTTTGCAAAGGTGAGAATAATCTTGAAAATTTAAATTCGAGAAGCTATATTTTTATGTATTCTTTTTCAATCATAACTGGAATGCGTAAATGTTATGTGTTTACCCTGTATTTACAGGTGGAAATGGGAAAAGTAAATAAATTGTTTAGGTGGTTTTTGGGAGGGGAAATAAAAAAAAGGTGAGAAATATGATATATTTATTCCCCTTTTATACCAAGTTATAATACAAAAGGGGAATGCAATAATGACTCATTTTTGCTTTTTGTGTCTCAATTTTTTCCTGCTAAGAGTGCCCATGCACAACAATCCGGATGATTTTAATATTAAGAACAAAGAAACGATAGGCTTGAAAGAAGATATTTTTGCGCCAAAACATAGTTGTTTTGGTTGGCATTGGCGGATAAGCCTCTTCGTAATAAGCTTTTCTTTTTGTAGTACTCATGGTATATCTGTTTTAACAAATTCGACAATCTATTTTATTCGGGTAATAACCACCAAAATGGGTATCCTTTGGCTTTGTGCAGAAACATGTAATGCATTGTCCATTTTAGCCAGTGGCCAGCTAAGCCTGGTTCGCCCATGGTATATTTAATACTGCGACCCCATTCTGGATATTTATCCCAATCCTGAACTATTGGATAAACGGTCATGCTTGCCGCCGATCCTTTGGTCATGCCGTATCCTGCCGATACAATACAGGCGGCTCCCATTTTCGACATCGATGCTCGGTGTTTTAGTTCGTGTTCTCCTTTTTTAACCAAATTTACAATGTTTAAGGCAACCACTTTACCAGCAACCCCCGATGGCATCCCTGTTCGGGGTGGAGCAGGAAAAATAGCCGTTCCGTTTTTGCTTTTCATGGGTTTCGAAATGGAGTGGGGCGGAGCAAATGCAATACCCGGAGCAAAAATATTTGGGTAGGTTGGGTTGCGATAGGTTTCTGGCCAATCTGCGGCTTTCCATTCCTCAAAATCTTTTGGTGTATAATCGGCATCTACTTTCATGAATCCATTGGGAGCAAAAATAGTAGAGCTGATGTCCTCATTATTCTTGCCGAAGGCTTTTAATCCAACCCCCGAAAAACCAGGTATCAGCATCGAAAAATCAAAGGCGACCGATTTTTTTTCGCCATCCAAAGTCTCGTAGTTTGCTTTTCCAGGTTCTATTTCAAATACGCCTGCGCGCTTAATCCATCTTATGCCATTTTCGATCAAGAAGGATTCAGCAAATACTTTTGTTGAGGTGATATAACCACCGCGTTTAATAAAAGCACCACCCATTCCAAAATCTCCTAGTTCGTATTCATTCGTGATCCAGATTAATTCAGCCAGATGCTCTAATTTTCTTTTCCTTATTTCGTAGGAAACATTTAAAATATACTCGAAAGCGGCTCCTTGGCAGGTTGCCATCGAATGGCCTGTTCCAATCAAAAATGTTTGCTTTTCTCCTGCTTCCATTTTTTGAAAGCATACTTGTAATTTTTCCCATGCGTGTATGGCATGATCGCAGGAGCAAACAGACTCTGTATTTTTGCCAGGTCCCAATCCAGGAGTGCCTTCAAAATTTAATTTAGGCCCAGTTGCATTTACCAGGTAATCGTAATCTACTTGTTCTGTAGCGCCTGCCTTTTCAGGATCGGTGTATTCAATACTTACAAATCCTTTGCTAATTTCTTGATTTCCTTGTGGATGAATAGAGATTGCTTTGGCTTGTTTAAAATCGATTTTCCATTTGTCGTACACTTTTTTTAATTTGAACCGTACCTGATCAACACTCATACGTCCCACGCCAACCCATATGTTTGATGGAATCCATTGGTAATAACTGCTGGGGGAAACTACAACTACCTCGTGTTTTTTTCCTAGCTTTTTTTTAATGAAGGCAGCAGCGGTGTGTCCGGAGATACCTGCGCCTAAGACAACGATTTTGGCCATGATATATTTGAATTTAGTGTATATATAGTCTTGTATATGATTCAAATTCACTTTATCAAAGAAAAGGAAATGTCGTACATTCCTCTTTTTTTTGTTAATGATCTAATGTAACGAAAAATATTTACATATCTAGATGTGTTATTTAAAATATTCTTGTTTTACTCCTGATTTTTACGCTATTAGGTTTTTAATGTGTTCTTGAAGCTTGAGAATGGTGCGTTTTTGCAGGATAATTTTCTCTTGTTTAGATTCGATATAAACTTTTATACCTTCGCGGAATAATATATTTTTTAAGGTTTTTAATGATGGAAATGGTGATAGTTTTATTTGTTTATTCTTTTCGAAAGAATGATGGCTTCTATAATGTGCTGGCTAAAATTCCATTTAAAAAAAATAAAGGTTAATTTCGCAGGCTATATGAAAGGAAGCATGCTATGTTTCAAAATTATTAAGAGCACGAAAATATGATGGACCCCAGAATAGAGAATCTGAATGTAAGCGCTGAGCAATCGATTATAACACCAGTAAAATTAAAAGAATTATATCCCTTAAGCGAAAAACATATTGATACGGTTTATAAAGGGCAGGAAACAATTAAAAACATTGTAAATGGGAGCGATAAGAGAATACTTGCTATTGTTGGACCTTGCTCTATTCACGATATAAAATCGGCTAAAGAGTACGCACAAAAACTGAAAGTGCTTGCAGACGATTTAAAGGATGATATTTTTATTGTGATGCGGGTTTATTTTGAAAAACCTAGAACTACGGTAGGATGGAAAGGTTTAGTAAACGATCCATATATGGATAATTCCTGTGAAATTGAGGACGGTTTAAAGCAGGCTCGTGAGCTTTTGGTGTATATCGCAGCACTTGGATTGCCTGCGGCAGGAGAAGCTTTGGATATTGTAACGCCTCAGTATATTCAGGATCTTTTTTCGTGGACTGCAATTGGTGCTCGTACTACCGAATCGCAAAGTCATCGAAACATGTCGAGTGGTTTATCGTCGGTGGTGGGTTTTAAAAATGGTACCGATGGGAATGTTGATATTGCTGTGAATGCCATGCAGGCGGTTGCAGCTCCTCATAATTTTGTGAGTATTGATCCGAAAGGAAAAGTGGCTGTAATTCGCACTTTAGGGAATCCAAATACACACATTATATTACGGGGAGGGAAAAAACCTAATTTCGAGGCATCCTATATTGAAGCAGTTGAAAATAAATTGTCCGATTTGCAGATTGTACCTAGAATAATGGTTGATTGTAGTCATGCGAATTCTTCTAAAAAAGCAAAAAAACAAGAAATTGTTCTGGCAAGTTTGGCCGATCAAATCGCCAAAGGAAACAAATCTATTATGGGATTTATGATCGAGAGTAATATCAACTTTGGCCAACAAAGTATTCCTACTGATTTGTCGAAATTAAAATATGGTGTTTCGGTAACCGATGAGTGTCTTGATTTTGAATCTACCGAACGCATTTTAAGAGAGTTTTGTGATAGAATTAGGAGTTAAGAGCTTTCTTAAATTCAATGAAATTATTAGGATCAATTCGAAAATTTGGTGGAGAAAAAAAATAAATGAATATTTGTCATCTTAATTTTATGACATGGATTCGAATAAAGATCATTACAAGTTACTACTTCAAGCAATTTTACCAGAAGAGATATTTTCCTATTTTGAGATCACACAAGTTATTATTGATGAAAAGAGATTGGATGTTCATCTGGATGAGTTACATCAATTACCAGAAGAATATTCAAGGGAAAAGCTGACTTCAAAAGGCTTTCAGTCCGCGGTCGTAATTCAAGATTATCCCATTCGAGAACGCATGGTTTACTTGCATGTTCGCAAAAGGAAGTGGCTGGTTTGTTCTACGGGTCAGATTGTAAGTAGAGATTGGGATTTGATAGCAAAGGGAGCTCGATATACAAAAGGGTTCGCTTCTTTTTTAAAAGAATTATTTGGACAAATACCCGATTAGCAGTAAAAGCCTTGAAAAACATTA
>NZ_MVDD01000011.1 GCF_002843315.1 Labilibaculum filiforme
CAATGCAAAACTGAAAGCATTCAGAGCATCACTTAGAGGGGTGAGGGATATTAACTTCTTCCTTTTTAGAGTCGCTAAAATATATGCTTAAAAAATCTTACTCCACCTGATATTCGAATTGATCCAAAATACTGTAAAAACAAAAAAACGCTTCAATTTCTTGATGAGTTTTCAGTGAACGCGGAGGGATTATTCCTCGTTCCTCTACGGCCGTAACCCAAGAGTAATTAGGCACTATCCAGTTATGCTTTTTATTTAATTTTCTGCTCGATCCGATTCAAAATACTGAAAAACAAAAAAACTCATCAATTTCTTGATGAGTTTTCAGTGAACGCGGAGGGATTCGAACCCCCAACCTCTACGGCCGTAACGTAGTGCACTATCCAGTTATGCTACGCATCCTTGTATTACCTCGGTAATGCGGTGCAAATATAGATAAATTTTACATTTTAGCTTAGTAAATACGATCTTTTTTTCAATAAAAATGCAAGATTCCCATGGAGTCTGTATTAAAAAACTCTAAATCTTTCACTTAGGATTTTAGTTAAGAATAAAAAAAACTAAATTTACTTTAATGAGGATTATTTTTTCATCAAACCAAGTATAATACCTCTTGTTTTGTACTTTTGTTATGTAAATCCATATAAATAAATAATATAATGAAGAAGTTTCTAAAGTTTTTTGGAGGATTTGTAGTCTTGCTTTTGGCGCTACTAATCATTCTACCTTTTTTCTTTAAGGATAAGATATTAGATAGAGTGAAAACCGAAATTAATAATACAATAGATGCTGAGGTAGAAATTGGAAATTTGTCGCTATCGATGCTCAAAAATTTCCCAAACCTTTATGTAGAGCTCGAGAATGTAACCGTAATCGGTAAAAATGAATTTTCGAACGACACATTAGCTTCGGTAGGAAGTTTATATACCGCAGTTGATTTGGGTTCCGCATTGTCGGGTACTAAATTGGAAGTTGGAGCAATTGTTTTAACGAATACAAAAGTAAACGCCATTGTTTTGGAATCGGGCAAAGCAAATTGGGATATTGTAAAAGAATCAGACGATACTGTGGTTGAAGAGGAATCAGGCGAGGTTTCCGATTTTAAAGTAATTTTTGAAGAAGTTCGGGTAGAGGATTTTTCTTTGCTTTATGCCGATGCATCTTTAAAGACTACCCTTGTTGTAGATGATTTGGATTTGACATTGAATGGCGATTTTACTGTAAAATCAACCAATTTAAATGTAGAATCGCAAATAACAGGTGTCGATTTAGACTACGATGGAGTAAAATATTTGAAGAAGGCTGGGCTGACTTTAAATGCTGTTATTGGAGCTGACCTTCAGGATATGATCTTCACCTTTAAAGAGAATAAACTTACCTTAAATGAGTTGGTTTTCGGTATTGATGGAAGTATTGGAATGTTAGAGGATGGATATAGTATGGATTTGAAAATGAATGCTCAAGAGGCCGATTTCAAAAACTTACTCTCTATGGTTCCCGATGTTTTCAAAGCTAATTTTGAAGGCATAGAAACAACCGGAAAATTGGCATTAACAGCTTTTGCCAAAGGAGAATATAAAGAAGATTTTTTACCGGCTTTTGGTGCGCAATTAAACGTTAATAAGGCTTCTCTTAAATACCCCGACTTAAAAGAGTCTGTCAATAATATCACTATAAATGCAATGGTAAATCATCCGGGAGGGGATTTAGATTTACTTACTGCAGATATTAATTCCTTCCACTTTGAGGTGGCTAACAATCCATTCGATGTGGTGTTGCACGTTAAGAATCCAATGTCAGACCTTTATATGAGTGGTTTGTTTAAAGGAGTAATCGATTTCGCGAAAATTCGACATGCTATTCCTATGGATAGTGTGAAAATTACCGGTATTGTTACCTCCGATGTTAGTTTTAGTGGTAAAATGTCGGACATCGAGAAAGAGGATTACGAGAAATTTATGACCAAAGGAGATGTGAAATTGAAAAATTTCGAGTTTGCTACTCCTGATTTTCCGCAAGGAATTAAAATTATTAGCTCTGTTTTAAATTTCACACCTAAATACATCAGCTTGACTTCCTTTAACTCTAAAATTGGAGCTTCGGATATTCAGTTGGTTGGTAAAATAGAAGATTATATTCCATACGCCTTAAAGGATAAAGTTTTAAAAGGAAACTTTAATTTAAGTTCAAATTTGTTCGATATAAATGAGTTTATGACCGAGGAAGAGGAGGTGAAAGCTACTTCGGATACCATACCATTAAGTGTAATCGAAATTCCAGCAAATTTAGACTTGAGATTAGTTTCTTCGATGAAACTGATTCAGTACGATAAAATGAACATCGAGAATGTGAAGGGATTAATTGTTGTTAAAAATGCCAAAGCGCAGTTAACCGATTTATCCATGGATATGCTAAAAGGGTCGATGACAATGAATGGTTCGTACAGTACTAAGAATATTGAAAAACCAGCCATCGATTTTGGATTGGATGTAAGAGATTTCGATATCAATTCGGCTTACGAATCATTAAGTATGGTGAAGGAGATGCTTCCAATTGCAATGAATTGTTCGGGTAAAATCTCGTCCGATTTAAATATTACTTCTTTGCTCGATAAAGAAATGAGTCCCGTAATGAATACTTTAAACGGAAAAGGGGCAATTCATTCTAAAATGATTGTGATAAAAGACAATAAAGCTTTCGATGCATTGGCCGCAGCACTAAAAAATGACAAATACAAACGCATATCGATTACGCAAATGGATATGGATTTTGTAATTACCAATGGAAATATTGAGGTGAAGCCTTTTGAAGCCAAAGTTGCTGGACATCCTGCAAAAATATATGGAACACAATCGGTGGATGGGAAATTGAACTTTACCATGGATATGTTATTGCCTAAAGAGGAGCTAGGCAAAGAAGTGAATCAATATTTCGATAAATTGCCTGGTTTCGATGAAGTGAAAGAGCTTGATGTAGCTGTAAAGATTACTGGTACGGTTGATAATCCAAACGTAAAACTTGATTTAAGCAAAGCAATTAAGCAAGCACAACAAGCGGTAGCTAAAGAGTTGGAACGACGAGCCAAAAAAGAATTAGAAAAGAAAGGAAAGGATTTACTGAATAAACTATTCAAGTAGAAAAAACTTACCCTATTTAAGTATAGAACGGAGAATCTTAATGGTTCTCCGTTTTTTTATGCCTAATTGTGTAATGAATGGCGTGATTGTTGTAATTGTCATAAAATATTTATTGCCAATTAAAATTGAAAAAGATGAAAAGACTATTATTTCTGATGTTAATTCCGTTCTCATTTATCCTGGTAGTACAAGGCCAAACTTCATTACATCGGAGTTGTTCTGTTTCTAGAAAACCGGCACAACAACATTTGGTTCTTTTGGATGGAGAAAAGTATTCAGATCCTGAGTTTATGCATTCTATCGATGCAGGTACAATATATAAACTCGAAGTTCTTAAAGGTTATGATGTACAATTTTATGTCGATAAATATGGAGAGTTAGCTCGTATTGGTATCATTACTATTCAAACGAAGAGTTTTGTGGCAAAAGGATGGTACGATCGATTTGCAAAACATCAGGAAGAAATCAACGATATCGTGCAAAAAGAAAAATTCGATTACAAAGAGTACAGGGCCTTTGTAAATGATGAGTTATTGGATAATGAATATTTAGAGACTTGGGAACCTTTATTGGAGAATAAACAAATTACGAATGTTAGCTTTGAATCAATAGAATCTGATGAGGTAAAAGGGGAGATACGAGTTACGTGCAAAGCTCAAGAGGAAGAAAAATAGAATTTAAATTTAATTGAGGATACGAAATTTTAGGCACGAAAAAAGGGATGGCAACCACTCCATCCCTTTCTTAATTCACTTTATAACCTGAATTCTCAATTGAAAATTCAAGCTAAATATAAGAATAAAATTTTTATTGTCAACTAATTAGCTATTATATTGATAATTTATATTTAAAATCACGAATTATTAAACAACAAAAAAGGATGGAAACCACCCCATCCTTTTTTAATCTATTCACTTTAAACCTTAAAAACGGAAACCGTTTTGCTTGTTGTACGCTCAAATTTTTTAAAAGGTTATATAAAAGTCGACATTTTTAATTAATCTACATAAGTATTAAGGTAGATACTTTAATAATTTTGCTTTGGTTCGCTTTTATTTAGGCGCTATTTTAAGTTAGGTGTCGACGCTTTCACAGGAATAAAACAATTTATAAACTGCTCTAAAATAGATGTTTATCGGGAAGAAGGAGCGTTTTGTAATAGATTTTAAAAATTCTTTTCAGAGATGTTATTATTACAATTAGGAAAGGAGTATTTTAACTTTAAAAAAGTGTAAAAAAGTTCCGATTACTCAGTTTTCTTCTCCATTTTCTTAAATGTAAATTCTCATTTTGGAATTGTTCTATTGCTTTTTCCTACTTGAGCTTATTTCTATTGTCCCACGAAGGAATGTTAATGCCAACTTTATTCCATTTTCATTTTTCATTAGGTTCGCTATTTTGTTACAAATTAAAGAAAATTTTTTATTCTAATTTATTTCAAGAATACTTGGTGCAGGAAATGTGATTTAATGGAGAACAAATGGTTTGAAGGATGCAAAGGGCGTATATTTTTTTTCTGCTGAAATTGGTGCATTCAATTGGGATGTATACATTTGTCAGCCCAAAGACAAATGCCCTTCCCCAAATGAAATATCCAGCTTATCTTTGCTTTACATTTAAATTAGAATGAATAAATTTTTAAAAGTCTTACCAATACAATCGTATTTACCACATTACACTCCAATTATAAAGCTTGGGTTTCCGGTAGTTTTAGCTCAGTTAGGCCAAATTACTGTTGGTTTGGTCGATAATATGATGATTGGTCACTTGGGAACGCACGAACTTGCGGCGGCTTCGTTTGCCAATACAATTTTTTGGTTGGTAATTATTTTTGGAACAGGATTCTCTTACGCTATAACTCCTTTGGTAGGCGAGGCTCGGGGAAATTTCAAGCAATCGAAAATAGGAGCTTGGTTTAAGAATGGCATGCTGGCAATGGGTTTTATGGGAATATTACTAACTGTTGCAATTCTTTTACTTAGTCTGTTTATGGGTAAAATGGGGCAGCCAGAGGAAATTATTGCTGATGCGAAAAGTTATTTGTGGATTATTGCAGCCAGTATTTTACCCATGATGATTTTTATGGGATACAAACAATTTGGCGAAGGAATAGCCAATACAAAAGTGGCTATGAATATCATGTTACTTGCCAATTTGGTAAATGTAATAGCCAACTATATTTTAATTTACGGAAAATTTGGACTGCCAGTTATGGGATTAGCTGGTGCAGGATATGGAACTCTTATTGCTAGAGGATTTATGGCATTTGCTTTTATGTGGATTTTTGCAAAAGGCGAAACCTTTAGGCCTTACCGCGAAATGATTAAGGCGTCGGTATATAGTTTAAAAGATTTTTGGCGCATATGGCAACTGGGTTTGCCCATGGGATCTCAACTGGTAATGGAGGCTTCGGCTTTTATGCTGAGCACCATTATGATGGGATGGATTAGTGTGGAAGGATTGGCTGCTCATCAAATTGTACTGACTTTATCTACCGTTAGTTTTATGATTTATCAGGGAATTGCTGCAAGCACAACCATTCGAATTTCTACTTTATTGGGCGAGGAACGTTTTCTGGAAATGAAGAATTCGGCTTGGGCATCTATTCATTTAGTTTTGGGAGTTGTTATTGCAATGTGCGTGTTGTTTGTGAGTCTGCGACATATTTTGCCAACTTGGTTTACGCAGGAGCCTGCAGTAATTCAATTAACAGCTCAGTTTCTCATCGTAATGGTAATTTATCAGTTTTTTGATGCGTTACAAGTTGTTTTTGGAAGTATTTTAAGGGGAATGTCGGATGTCAATATCCCTACCTTGCTTACCTTTATTGCCTACTTTCTGGTTTCCATACCTACTGGATATTTGTGTGCTTTTGTTTTTGGTTTAGACGAGGTGGGAATTTGGTGGGGATTGCCAGCCGGATTAGGTGTAGCGTCTTTTTTATTCATGCTTCGTTTTAGAGGCTTATCCAATAAGCTTTTGCAAAGTAATAGGTAGTTTTTGCAGACTATAAAAAAAGCCACAGAGAAAATCTCTATGGCTAATTTTTACTTTGCTTGTATTCTGCTTGCAATATTTAATATTGCAGGTATAATACTAGTTTTCTTCTTCAGTAACAACTTCTTCTACAACTTCTTCAGTAGCAGTAGTATCTGTAGCACACTCAGTTTTAGCTGAACAACATTTTGTAGTGTCGTTTTCTACTTCTGCAGTAGCTTCAGTAGTTTCTTCAGCAGCAGCTGGTTTTGTTTGGTTTCCACAAGAAGTAAATACAAATCCGCAGATGGCAATAGCAAATAATAACTTTTTCATAATAATTAATTAATAGTGGTATAATTGTGTTAAAAAAAAACGTTTTACAGGTTGAATTAAGATAGTGAAAGTATCTATTCTTATTTAATTTAACAAGTGTTTGGATTAAAAAATAATATGTTTTATAATAGCTTTTAAGCTTTACTACTAGTGAATTTTTCGATGTAAGAATGCACTTTCGTAAAATGTGCTTTTTTCAATAATCTTTCTCTACAAATTGCTTTGATAAAAAAAGTGAATGAAAGCATTTTTAACCTTTTCCCATTTATAATTTCTCGCTGTATAAATTTAATTCGGTTTCCTAGCTAGAAGTTGGTTTTTAATCCGCCTCCTTAATTTGTTTCCTAAATTATTTTTTACAGCCGAGTTTATTTTTGTTTAAAAATCGGATGCAAAAATAGAGGAATGAAATTGCATTACAAAGCAAAGATTGATATTTAAATTTATAAAAATGAAGACTAAATTAATAATGGAAATTGTTGGTGAAATATTCCTGAATTTACTTTTTTTAGAAAGAGGAATGACTCCTTTTTTAAAAGGTATTTTACTTTAAATTTTAAATAATTGAATGTTTGCCAGGGTTTTATTATGTGATAACAAATGCAATAAAATATTTGATGAATGATACGGAATAAACTAATTTAGGTATGTGCTAAAGGGCTTGCCTTTAATTTGTGGTTTACTTCGCACAATGGGTTGTTATTGTTTGTGTGTAAAACTGATAGAGAGCGGTTTAGGCTCTTGTGTTTTTTGGTGTTTTAATTGATGAAAACAGAAAGGTTGACGATAAAAGATAGAATTCATCCTCTTTTATTGCAATTGTTGTTTAAGCGACTTGATAGGTTCATTTTCACACTTTATATGTTAGTTAAGCGACTGGGAATGTAGGTTTGGGGAGTTGAATGGTAAGCTAAGGGGATCGTAATGTAAGATAAAGGAGTAATGATGTAGCTTAAGGGATTCCTAATGTAACTCGAGGGAATAAAGAGGTAGTTTATAGTACTGAAAAAAAATATTCAATTATTAATATTGAAAAAGTAAAATTTGTAGGGTCTGTTATTTGTTTTTACACAAAGGTTTAAAAATAAATAAAAAGTGTGCTTGGAGAGTTTGTTTGTTGAATTTTGGATCGCATTATTTTTAAATCAACATAGTATTAATCAAACTAATTATTTACACATGGGTTTATATTATAAATTCAGACAAGAAGAACTACCAGTAGTGGGAGAGATTCTATTGCAACTGTTTTTGCGTGATCGTGAAAAGTTCGTAAACTTTTCGCCGGAGTTTAATGATGAGTTTGTTAAGAGTTTACAAACTGATATTACTCGTGTGGCTGATCTAACTCAGTCGAAAACACAGACTGCCGAAATTAAAAAAATCACTTCCGATTTGTATGCCAGCCTTGATGCCATTCAACACAAGTTGGAATTGATTGCTGCTTATACGCAACGTGCAAACAAATTAATGCTTGTGAAAGCCTCCGATTTTGGGGTGAAAGAAGCAAGAAAAATGATCCGATTAAGAAACGTGGAAGGGTATTGTGCTAAAGTAAAGGTAATTCAGCAAAATATTGCTAAAAATTTGGATGCATTAAAGGGAAAAGGATACAAGGAGAGTTTAGGTACTGAGCTGGAGCAAATGACTCAGAAAGTGTACGACTTAAACCTGTCGCAGGAGCAAAAAATCAGCGAACGGAAACAGTTGGTGGTTAATAACAATGTAGAACTTCTGCTATTCTGGAAGAAATTGAGTGATATTGCCAAAACAGGAAAAATGATTCTAAAAGAGGATGAGTCGAAAGCCGAAGAGTACATGTTTAGCCATTTAATTTATAAGGTGCGTAAAGTAAATGCTAAAATAGAGTCGAAAAAGAAAAGAATCGAGGTAGCTGTTGCGAACGAAATTCCTGCCCCAAAGCAAGCTCCCGTAAAAAAAGAAGAGGCCATGCTTCAATCCGAGGAATCTGAATCTTTTATTTAGGAGAAAAATTTTAAGAATATTTCCTTGGTGAATTTTAAAAGTAAAGCAAAAAAAATAAGTGTAGGTCCGATTTCTCTGGGCTTACACTTATTATATAGGGATGATTCATTAGAATCATTTGGTCGCTTGAACCAGACTGCTCACTACTTTCTGAAGGCATAGTTATACTCTTTATTGTCAGACACTAAACGAACTTTATATTCTCCTTTTGGCAATGCTTCTACATTGAATTTCTTAGAAAAATTTGGTTCCGACGCGTAAGAGCCATTAAATACTTCGTTTCCTGATTCATCATTAATTGAAATTTGGAAAGTTTTGTTGTTGAAAGAAAGGTAGGTTACAAACAAATCGTTGTTATCGGCTCTAAAAAGAGTTTTCTCAGCTAATTCTACTTCTTTTTCAGAAACTAATTTGTTGTTAGCAACTTCAAATTTCTTTTCAAGATTAATTGCTGCACCAGTTAAAACAATTTTGTAAGTTCCATCTTCCAAGTACGAGAAATCTAATAATTTTTGATCGGTAGTTGCATTACTAACTTTTTTCGAGAAGTAAAGGTTACCTGCTTCATCATAAATTTTCAATTTCAAAATTGATTCTGTTGGATTGATGATTGATACAATTGCTAAATCAGTATCCAAATAAGAATTGATTCGAATGTTTCCGGTTGCAAATACAGTATTTGCTCCTAAGAATAGTACTACTCCCAATACTAATCCTTTTAGTGTAACGTTTTTAATTTTCATGTTTTTTAATTTAAATGATTAAAAATTTTTCAAATCAGTCATTGTTTAGTTGTGATTGACTGACATTGTAAATCTATGTATAAATGATAGAAATGATCTAAATAATAGTTCCTAAAATTGAAGAATTAACAAAAAAAACAACTTAAAACGGTTTCGGAAGCCCTCGAAATTGTTTGCGTTACATTGATTTAATAAAGAAATTTGTCATTATTAAGCTCGAAACAGTAAATTTGTTTTTATGATAACGTTTTCGAATTTTGCCAAAAAAGGCCAAAACGTCATTTTTTTGCTTGATGCTAAAAAAAAGTGATCAAAAACTGCATTCGTGGGTAGGTGTAAAACGATCATTTAAGACTATTTTTGACAAGTATTTTTGAATCACCCCTAATTTTTAGGGGAAGCTTATTAAAAACAACATATTTCACATGAATTATCAAAAATTAATTGACTTCTCTGTTCATCCATCCGATTTAAATCGATTTGAGAATCAATGGAGAGGATTGCAAGAATATATAATAGACAAAAAACTGGATGGAGTGGAACTATTAATAGGTTATGATTCTCCTTCCGAAGAAATACCAAAAGAGATTATTAAAAGTGTTCATTTGCCATTTTGGGTTACTTGGTTAGATGTATGGCGAAAAGGAGGAGCTGCTGCAAACTATTATTTTCCAAACGTGCCGGCAGAGCAATTGCAGTTTTGTTGTGGAGGTGAAAATGCTGGCGAAATGATTGCAACACAAAAGAAATTGTGGGAATATGCATCTAAATTGAATCCGGCACATGCGGTTGTTCATGCAGCACATGTGGAATTAGAGCATGCTTTTACTCGCGATTTTACCTATAAAAGTACCGAAGTATTGGCAAGTCTTGCCGAAATGTTGAACCAAACAGCTCAGGAGTTTGGTAATGGCGAACCTCCTGTTCCTTTAGCCATTGAAAATTTATGGTGGCCTGGTCTCGATTTTTTGTTTCCGGCTCAAGCCGACGATTTTGCTTCTCGTTTGGAATTCTCAAATTGGAATTTACTTTTAGACACTGGTCACCTTATGAATACAAATATTGCTTTGCGTTGCGAAGATGAAGCGATTGATTTTGTATTGGAGCGGGTATCGCGCTTGTCGAAAGATATTCAGGAAAAAATAAAGAGTTTGCATTTAAATTTGAGTTTGTCGGGAGAATATCAAACCAATCAAGTGATGAAAGGTTTGCCTGAGGGATGGGCGGGTTTAAAGGATACGGATAAATATTCTACCACACGTAATCATGTTTTAAAAATAGATCAGCACCTCCCTTTTACAAGTAAGCGGGTAAAAGAAATTATTTATGAGATACAACCAGAAATTGTAATTCATGAATTTATTACTGAGAATATGAGCGAATATTCCGAAAAGTTGGATATTCAGATGAATGCATTGCGTTAGTAACATATTGTGTGTGTGATGCAAATGATTATTATTTTAGATATGCGTGAATGATGATAGTAAAGTCGTTTTTTCCTTAATTAGATACGATATATAATGAGCACTGTTTTGCATCGCATTATTCTATCTGTTTTTTTTGAATAAAATTGATATTTGCGTTTGCCATTTTTAAACTTCTTCTTTTTCCAAAATATTCCATAGATTTGCAACAAATTAGGTTTCTCTCTTTTTTTGAGAATTAAAATGGGAATCCGGTGTAATACCGGAGCTGTCCCCGCAGCTGTAAGCCTCTCAATGAGTTTTTATTGATATGTTCTGACAAATTAGCCACTATGTGAATGTAGTTTTACCTGGGAAGGCGTTAGAATAGGTAAGCCAGAAGACCTGCCTGATGCATTGAACTGTTTCGTAACTTCGGGGAACTGAGTAGCGAAGGTATAATTGTTGTAATTGTATTTTCAAGGCTTCTATCCCCACAATTATTGTGGAAGAAATGAATTTATTTAAACCAAGCTATTGGGTATTAATCCTGATTCTTATAATAGGAACTATTTCCTGTCAATTCGGCGACCATAAAAAGAAAGGAAAAGAATTTGAATCTGCTTCCGAAGCAGATTTAGCCTTTTATCATCCTACAATTATAAAGCATGCCAAGGGATTTAAAATAAATTTTTTGGAGAATGGCTTAAAAGAACTGATTGTTTGGGATCCATGGAACGAAGGAAAAATTTTTCAGAAGTACTATTTAAAGAACCGAGGGGAGAAATTACCATCGGATATTCCTACCGATGGAGTATTGGTAGAGGTTCCTATCAGAAGTATTGCCGCACTTTCTAGTACTCAAATTGGAATTCTAAAATTCTTAGGGGTGCAGGATAAAATCGTTGCAGTCTCTTTGCGCGATCGAATTTACGATGAGGAATTGAATAAAAAAGCACAGAATGGCACGATTCAAGCGGTTGGTCATGCCGAAAGTTTGAATTTTGAGAAGATTGTAGAGTTGGATCCTGAACTGGTAATGGTTGCTGGTTTTATGAAGATTAGCGATAAAGAATCAAAATTAATGAATGCTGGTTTGCCCGTTGCTTATAATATTGAGTGGATGGAAACTTCGCCATTAGCACGTGCCGAATGGGCAAAATTTATTGCTGCCTTTTTTAATAAGGAGGCCGAGGCCGAAAAGCAGTTTAAAGAAGTTGAAAACAGATACAATGATTTGAAGAAGTTGGTGGAGAAAGTGGAGTACAAACCAACTATTCTTTCGGGCTATAACTTTAAAGGTACTTGGTACATGCCGGGCGGGCAAAGTTATCTGGCTCAATTTCTTAGAGATGGGAAAGCAGATTATTGCTGGTTTTCGGATAGTACAAGTGGTAGTATGCCTTTAAGTTTGGAGCTTGTGTTCGATAGACAGGGCGAGGCAGATATTTGGTTTGGTCCCGGACAATGTAGATCCTTAGAGGATATGAAAAATTTGGATGACCGTTATACTCTATTTCAACCTTACAAAACAGGTCGTGTTTTTTGCACCACAAAAAGAATGAAAGATAGTGGAGCTAACGATTGGTTCGAGTTGGGTGTAATGCAACCCGATGTGGTTTTTAAAGATATAATTAAGATTCTTCATCCCGAATTATTGCCAGATTACGAATTGTTTTACTACCAACAATTGAATTAGGAGCTATGCTGTTGAATAAAAATGGAAGATTGTTTTCGCTCATATTTGGAATCATATTCATACTTGTTTGTGGGGTTTTTCTCCTGGATTTAATATACGGAAGTGTAAGCATTCCCTTTAATAAAGTATTTTCCATTCTTTCGGGTGCCGATGTGAAAACCTCCTGGAACTATATCATCTTAAATTTTAGATTACCGAAAGCTTTAACTGCCATTTTTGTTGGTGCCGGATTATCGGTTACTGGCTTAATGATGCAAACACTTTTCCGAAATCCATTGGCCGGACCTTACGTTTTGGGGATTAGTGCAGGAGCAAGTTTAGGAGTTGCTTTAATGGTGATGGCATCGGCAATACTACCTGTTGCTTTCGGAGTAATTGCATCGTTTTTGGGTAGCTGGGCCTTGGTGGTTGCAGCTATTGCAGGGGCATCCTTAGTTTTTATGCTTGTTGCCTTAGCTTCATTGAAAATATCCGATAGTGTTTCCCTGCTAATTATAGGAATCATGTTTGGAAGTATTACCGGTGCGGTAGTAAATATTCTGCAATACTTTAGCGATCCAGAGCAAATACAAAGCTTTATTGTATGGACTTTTGGTAGTTTGGCAGGGGTTAGCTGGAGTGAAATGAAAGTTATGGCACCTATTGTTTTTGTAGGCTTAATTATTGCTTTTTTTCTGATAAAACCTTTAGATGCACTTTTATTGGGTGAGAATTATGCACGCGGAGTAGGCATATCGGTTAACCGAACTCGTATTGCAGTTATTATTAGTACCGCATTAATTGCCGGAACCTTAACCGCATTTACAGGTCCTATTGCTTTTGTTGGTGTTGCAGTACCACATATTGCACGATCAATTTTTAGAACAGCAAGTCATAAGGTTCTTATGCCGGCAGTAGTTTTAATAGGTGCCGCTATAATGCTCGCCTGTGATATTATTTCTCAAATTCCGGGAAATCAAAATACATTACCAATTAATTCGGTAACAGCCTTGTTTGGAGGGCCAGTTGTAATTTGGGTGATCATGCGTAGTAGAAATGTAAAGGCTTCTTTTGCCGGTTAGGATGATTTTATGAAGGAATTCAAAGAAATACGAAAAGACATTCTGGTAACTCAGAATCTTTCCATTGGATACAAGCAAGGGAAAAAGGATCGATTGTGCTTACTTTCTGATATCAACCTAACAATAAAACGAGGAGAAATGGTTTGTCTTCTGGGGCCAAATGGTGCAGGAAAGTCAACCCTCATGCGAACTATTGCTGGTATTCAAACTCCCTTGTCGGGATCTACTTTGGTAGAAGGGATTCCCATTTGCGATCGAAATTTTAAAGAGATTGCCCAACTGTTAAGCATTGTTTTAACGGAACGAATTGATGTTGGAAACCTCACCGTTTACCATATCGTTTCTTTAGGACGACATCCTTATACTTCATGGATGGGACGCTTGTCGGAAGATGATAAGGAGAAAATTAAATGGGCACTGGAACAGGTTGGTTTATTGCACTATGCTGATAATTTTATTAATCAGTTGAGCGATGGAGAAAGACAACGGGTGATGATAGCCAAAGCTTTGGCACAGGATACGCCTTTAATCATGCTCGATGAACCTACGGCACATTTAGATTTGCCAAACCGTGTGGATATCATGCGATTACTGCATCGATTGGCTCGTGAAACCAATAAGGCTATTTTGCTCTCTACCCACGAATTAGATTTGGCACTTCAGGCTGCCGATATAATTTGGTTGATGGCACGTAGCGAACCGATTAAAATTGGAGCTCCTGAAGATTTGGTTTTGAATGGAAGTATAGAAGAAACTTTCCGTAATAAATCATTTAATTTCGACCGAAAAACTGGTAATTTTATTATGAATTATCAGAAAAAACAAAGCATTCAGGTTTTGGGTAATGATGTGATGGGTTTTTGGACTCAAAGAGCATTGTCTCGCGAAGGCTATCAAGTTACTTGTGAGAAGGTTGGCGATTGTTCCGTGAAGTTAATTGAAGATTCTATGGAATGGGAAGTGATACAAAATGGAAGTACTACAAGCTGTGTTAGTATTCAAGAATTATTGGCACACTTACGAAAAAATTCTTCCTTAGATTGAGACATTTATCAGTCGTAATACATAAGTAGATGCGGCAAATAATATTTTTTGCAGTTAAAAATAAATAGTTTTACTGCGCTAAAAAAGGATTCAACCTAAATGGTTGATTTAAGGGAATCCGGTTTAAATCCGGAACTATCCCCGTAGCTGTGAATCCTAGCCCTTATGGGCGAGCTTGTAAATATATTACCACTGTCATTCAATTACTTTATCGAGTAAGATGGGAAGGTTTTTTCAAGTGGGATAAGTCAGAATACCTGCCTTTTTAGAATTTTAATAATAACTTCGGGAGAAAGTCTATTACTGTGCTAGCATAGTTTCATACGCTTTCTTTTCGGCTAATTGTAATTGATGAAACAAATTTTATTGATTTTGTTTGTGATTGTATTGAGCGGAGGATGCAATAATTACAAACGGAAAGAGGTTCATCGTCAGGATGTATCGGCTCAGATTCGAATGAAAAAAGAGAAGTTTGATTTCTCTTTTACGCCTCAGGTGAAACATGCAAAAGGATTTTCGATTGAGGTAAAAAATGGTTTTAAGGAAATTACGGTTTACAATCCTTGGAAGAAGGATATTGTTCTAAAAAAATACATTCTAATCTCACAAGAATGTGAAGTGCCGGATGACATTCCCGAAAATGTATTCTACGTTAAAACACCGGTAAAATCTGTTGCTCTTTTCTCAAACTCACACATTGGAAGTTTTGCTGAGTTAGGATTGTTGGATAAAATTGTTGGACTTACCAGAGCTAATCGTATATACAACAATAATTTACAATCGAGATTTAACAAAGGGAGTCTACCTAATTTGGGGGGCGCGCACAATACAAACTTGGATATTGAGAAAATTGTAGAACTTGCCCCAGAATTGATTATTTTATCTGCTTTAAATGAGGTAAAAGCCGGAGAAACTCATTTAAATAAAATAGGATTCAATATGGCATATGCTTTAAATTGGATGGAATCAACTCCATTGGGTCGTGCTGAATGGATTAAATTTATTGCGGCTTTTTTCAATAAAGATTTGGAGGCAAATAACTTCTTTGAAAATGTGGAAAGTCGGTATGTAAAACTTCAGAAGATGGCAGGTAAGTTGGAGAAAAAATCTTCTGTTGTGATGGGCTGGAGCTATAGCGGAGTGTGGTATGTGCCCGGAGGAAGAAACTACATGGTTAATTATTTAAGAGATGCAGGTGCTAACTATTTTCTCCTTGCTGATACTACAAGAGGAAGTATTCCTATGAGTGTAGAAAGTGTAATGGATCATTGTAGTGAAGCGGATATTTGGTTAAGTCCGGGGCAAAGCAAAAGTTTAAAGGAAATCGAGAATGCAGATCACATTTATACTCAATTTAAAGCGTACAGGAATGGAGATGTTTACAACATCTATAAATTATTGTCTTTGTCGGGAGGTAGCGATTGGTGGGAGACCGCTCCAATTCGTCCTGATCTTGTTTTAAAGGATTTAATAAAGGTATTTCATCCGGAAATATTACCGCAGGATACGACATATTTTATTTCGAAACTACAGTAATCGTGTTGTGAGTTGTTCCTCGAATTTTATAGAGAAATTAGAAAGATATATGGCAAAAAGTAAATTGACTCAGGTAGCTATTTATGGAAAAGGAGGAATTGGTAAATCGACTATTTCAGCCAATGTTTCAGCTGCTCTTGCTGCATGCAACAAGAAAATTTTGCAAGTGGGTTGCGACCCTAAGCACGATTCTACACGTTTATTAATGAACGGGCGAAATATTACAACTGCCTTAGATTATTTGAAAGCTACCGAACCCAATGATTACAATTTAAACGATATCGTATTCCATGGATATCGTGATGTTGCTTGCGTTGAAGCAGGTGGACCAGAGCCTGGGGTGGGTTGTGCGGGTAGAGGTATTATCAGCACCTTTAAATTGTTAGAAGATCTGGGAATAAAAGAAATAAACTTCGATTATACGATTTATGATGTTTTGGGCGATGTGGTGTGTGGTGGTTTTGCAGTACCTATTCGTCGGGAGTATGCTGATCGAATTTATGTGGTCACTTCGGGTGAATACATGTCGATTTATGCAGCGAATAATATTTTAAAAGGAATTAAAAATTACGATCACGGCAAAAAGAGGATTGGAGGAATTATCTTTAATCAGAGAGGTGTTGCAGATGAGGAGGGAAGAGTTCAACGTTTTGCCAAAGCAGTAAATTTGCCAATATGCGTAAATATACCTCGCAGCGACGAATTTGCGATTGCTGAACAGGAAGGAATGACTTTAACTGAGCGTTTCCCTCATTCTTCTATGAGAGAGAAATTTGAGCAGTTAGCAGGTCTAATAATTGAAAATGGAGAGCTTTATGGAGCTAATCCGTTAGAAGATATCGATTTGGAAGAAACGGTTTTAGGCTTTAAAGTTAAAGATTCTAACTGTCGAAACGAGAAAGAAAAAGCAGGTGTAAATGATAAGAATAAGACGGTAGAATCTGACAGTGTAAAATTAGATCATAGTACTGCTAATGAGAGGTTTAATCGTAAAATAGTTGAAAAAAAAGATCCTAAAAGTTTTATTTCTAAGAGCCTTTTGTATCGAGAGCCTTTGCATGGATGTGCCTATAATGGAAGTATCGGAGTTAGTATACAGGTAACCGATGCCATAAGTTTATCTCATGGCCCGGCAAGTTGTGCTCATATGGCAAATAATGCAGTTACCAGTATTGGACGTAGAGCTATGTTTGAGAGAGGAGCAGTGTTGACATCAAATATTATTCCTCCCTTACAAAGTACCGATATGGATGAGAGTGTGATGGTTTTTGGAGGGATGGATCTATTGCGCAAAAAAGTAGAAAAATGTTTGAAAGAAAAACCTGCAGCATTAATTATTACTACATCTTGTACTCCCGGAATTAGTGGTGATGATTTAGATCATATTCTTCAAATGGGGACAGAGGAATGTCCTATTATTCCAATTAAAGCCGATGGGGATATGGCTGGAGATTATTTGCAAGGTGTAATCATGTCTCATCTGGAAATTGCGCGTTATCTGATTGATAAAAAAGTAAAGCCAGTTGGAAATAAGGTTAATATTATTGGAGAACGTTCTGTTGGGCGAAATGCAGAAAACAATCACAAAATAGTGGAAGAGTTAATTTCTTCTTTAGGCTTAGAGATTAACTGTCGATTTATAAAGAATACAACAGTTGAAAATATAAAAAACTTACTGCTTGCTGATTACAACATTCTTGCAATGGATGATTATATGGGTAGAATGTTGAAAGATTTTCTGGAGAATGAATATGGTGCTAAATTTTTCCCTCATCGTTTACCGGTTGGTTTTTATGAAACAAAACAATGGTTACAGGGATTGGCTTCCTTGTATCAAAAAGAGGATGTTTTGACAGATATGTTACTTGCTAAGGAGGATGAATTTACAAGAAGGTTGAATGAACTTAAGCCTTATTTGAAAGGAAAGAAAATATTGATAGTCATGTATATGAGAAATATTGATTGGTTGTTGGAAACTATTTTTGCCCTGGAAATGGAAGTGATTCAAGTTAATATTATCAATTCATGTATGGATGATCGTTTTCTGTCGAGATATTTAGATAGAGTGAAATTGGTCGAGAATTATGAGTTTGTGAATGAGGGTGAGGAGCTTGCAGAATTGCAACCAGACATTTTACTAACCAATTACAATACAACAGTAATTAAAGGAGATTTCTTTTGCGATACTATACCTTATAATCCGGGTTGTGGATTTTTTAGTGGGCTAGATTTGGCAAGTCGATGGAAAGAGATATTTAATAAAAACATTAAAGAAAGCTGGAAAAATGATAGAGAGCACTTTACCAAATATTTTGCCTGATGCCTTTTCAGGTGCATTGTTCGCTCTGGAGGGAATAAAAGACAGTCTTGTAGTATTAAATGGACCTACTGGTTGTAAATTTTATCATGCAGCAGTTTCTGGCGATCAATTAATTCGAGGATTCTCCTATGATCCGGTGACGAATCCAGAACGATATTATTTCAGACAAAATAGAATTCCCTGTACTTTTTTAGATGATCATGACTTTGTATATGGAGCGACTAAAAAGCTGGAAGCTATTCTGGAGTTTATTCGTAATGATCAATTCGAATATTTGGCAATTGTCAACTCTCCGGGAGCAGCCTTAATTGGAGATGATTTGGAAAGTTTTTTTAGAAATGCTTATCCCGATATGCCGGGAATCACAATAGAAAATACTGGATTCTCAGAGGCTTTTTCTAAAGGGTATTCCGATACGTTCTTAAAGATTCTTCAAAGCATAAAGCCTGTTGGAGAGTTGGTTAAAGAGAAAAAAACAGTCAATTTGTTAGGAGTCTCAATTTATCACAAATATTTTGAAGGTGATATTTTAGAAATGAAGCGCCTGTTAAATTTATGTGGCATAAAAGTTAAAACAAGCATGTTGGCTGGTGATTCAACCGAACAATTAAGCCGGTTTACTGAAGCTGAACTCAATATCGTTTTACAGCCGGAATATGGAAAGCGAGCTGCACAATGGATGGAAAAAGAGTTTGGAATTCCTTATATAGAAATGGAAACGGGAATGTGTATTGGTTTCGATGCTTGTGAAAACTTTCTGCAAGAAGTTTGTAATTGCTTATTATGTGATGTTTCGCCTGCAATTAAAGATGTTATGCATGCAAGAGCCAGAGCTTTTGCCAATTTGTACAGTTTTAATTCGTTAACAGGCTTGCCGAAAGGTGCTTATTTTTCTATCAAAGCAGAAGCATCAATGGCCTATGCATTTACCCATTTTATGCATTCTTATTTGGGTATGATCCCGGAAAAAATAGAGTTTATTCCGGCTGATAGGAATGGAGATTATGAGGAAAAATTGAATCGATTTTTAGAAGCTAACGGATTGAGGAATAGTATAGGAAAACTCGAGAATATCGAATTATCTTCTCTCGTATTAGCTGATGCAAACACTATTGCTCAAGTTCAGTTAACCCGTAATTCTTTATTTGGAATAGAAATTTCACTGCCAAGTTTTGGGTATGTACACGTACTTCCAAAAACATTTATTGGAAGTAATGGTTCTTTGTATTTGCTTGAACAGTTGTTGAATGGACTTAAGTTTGTAAGTTAAATTCTGTTCGAAAAAAAAATCTTATCGTTAGGAGGAATAAAATGATATAAAAAGGAATGCGCTGTAAAAATTTATTTATTTTTGCACCGCATTTGGTATTTCATTTCTCATAATCGAGAATGAAATGAAAAGGGAATTCGGTGAAAATCCGAGACTATACCCGTAGCTGTAAGTTCTAAAAAAAGCTTTTTGAAAGACCTATGCCACTGTTCCAATTTTGGAATGGGAAGGCCTCAAAAAGTAGAACAAGTCAGAAGACCTGCCTTTGCAATCAATTTTAAGTCATTGCTTTCGGGAAAAAGAGCAAGTGAACGAAAACTTTATCAACATTGATACAAGGATTGATCTGCCATAACTGGTTCGGTATGTTTTGTTGCAAAATTTTTCTGTGAGCTCCCTGTTTGCATTGCATTCGTTAAACTTATTTCATTTTATTCTTAAAAACATGAAAAGAACATTTTTAACGGCTTTTGCATTGCTATCATTATTTAATTCTGCAGTAAAAGCTGATGAGATTCCAAAATCAACCGAAGATAAAACGGTTGTGAAACACCTCGATTTATCCGAAGTTCAAATTAATGCATCGCGTGTAAATGCCAAAATGAAAGATCTTCCTCAGAAGGTGGAGGTTATTACAAGAAGAATGATTGAGGCAACTCCCGCTGTTGATATGGGAGAATTGCTAAAAAAGACTTCGGGTGTTGATATCATTCAATATCCAGGTATTTCTTCGGCAGTTAGTATGAGAGGTTTCGCTCCATCTACATCCAACAAATACAATGTAATTTTAATTGATGGTAGGCCTGCTGGAACCACAAATATTGCAACAATCGATTTATCGAATGTAGAGCGGGTTGAAATTCTAAAGGGCCCTTTTTCTGCTCAATATGGCTCTTCGGCTATGGCTGGAGTAATCAATATTGTTACGAAAGAAAGCACGCAAAACATTTCTGGAAATGCAAGTGTTTCTTACGGAAGCTTCGAAAAGTATACTGCAAATTTGAGTGTTGGTGGGGCATTATCAGAGTCGATGGATTTTGATGTGAGCTACAACTACCAAAAGCAAGGAGCCGATTATAAAATCGGGGAAAAGAATCTTCTGGGAAAAAGTGACGCCGAAGCCATATTAGATCCATCTACTTACGGAGAGAAAATGGAGCATTCTCAATTCGAAAGACAGAATGCAAGTGCTCGTTTAGGTTTTATTTTAGACGAAAACTGGAAAATCAATATCCATCAGTCTGTTTTTATAGCCAATGATGTCGAAACTCCAGGTTCCTTTTGGCATGTGTATGGGATGAATTCAAAAGATATGAATACATATACAACAAGTGCCGATGTACTGGGAAAAATAGGAAATCATAACTTAAGTTTGTCTCCTTTTCATAGTAAAGAGGAGTCAACTTCATTCAACTCTAAATATGGAGATACAGAAAGTATTCATAAGAACTACGGCTTTATTCTTCAGGATGCGTTTAAAGTTGGAGATCATTCTTTTGCTTTTGGTATCGATAATAAAAACGATGTATTTGAAAGCAATAAATGGACTACCACGGGTGATGTTATCGCGCCTTCTACTCCGAAATATAAAAATGTAGCAACGGGTATTTATGGTCAAATTAATACAAATACTTTAGAGGGTAAATTGAATATCGCCATAGGAGCAAGGTACGATTTGGTAAAATTAAATCTGGAAGCAGATCATCTGTTAGGAAATGAAGCGAGTTCAGAGGAATACAACGTGTTTACACAAAATATTGGGGTGAAATATGAACTTCTAGAGGGTTTAGCTCTGCATTCAAGTTGGGGAAATGCATTTTATGCTCCTGATGCATTTCAAAAGGCAGGTTTGTATACAAGTGCTTATGGAACGACTAAAGGAAATCCAAACTTAAAAAATGAAGAGAGTAATACTTTTGATCTTGGCTTTGAATATCAAAATTTTGCCAAGGGTTTTAATTTTGATTTCACTTATTTTAAAACACATCATAAGAACATGATTGTCAGATTTTCTGAAGATCCAGATGGTACCGCATACAATGGAGATGAGTACATTACATTTAAGAATGCAAATTTTGCCGATATGGATGGTATCGAAATTCAAGCATCTTACGATTTTGGCGCTTTGGTTGATTATAATTATTCACTGAAGCTATATGCAAATTATACCCATATTATAGATGCTATGGTAACCGAGCGAGAGAAACAAACCGATGGAACTTATAAAAATAAAGAAAGTTCGATGAGATATGTTCGCGATAACAATGCCAATTTTGGAATTGACTTTGACAATTTAAATGGATTTTCGACCCGTTTAAATGCTCGTTATATTGGGCATCGTTACGAAGACAATTGGTATACCCATTATCCAGTTCGAACTAATGTTACCGAAAAAGTTCTTCGTCATCCTGTTTCAATGGTTTTTGACTATTCAGCAAATTATACAATCAAAGAGAAGTATAGTCTTGGTTTATCTGTAGATAATTTGCTCGATGAAAATTACACCGAGAAAGATGGCTACAATATGCCTGGCAGAACAATAACAGCAAAGTTTAATTATAAGTTTTAAAAGATTTTTTATGCAGTTGAAAAGGGATGCTCCAGTTTTGGGATGTCCCTTTTCTTATGATTATTAATTTGTTGTGTATTGATTTACAAGGTGTTTTAAAATAGGTTCTAAATAAGAGATTAAGTAATCTGATTTGACTTTTTTTTATATTTTTGCAGAGTAATTGGTTCTCGTGTATCTGATATTTTATCAGGTGGAGATGAAAAGGGAATCCGGTGAGAGTCCGGAGCTGTTCCCGTAGCTGTAAGCTCAATAAAAAAGCTTTTTCACTGCAATGCCACTGTTCTTGTAAAAGGGAATGGGAAGGCCGAAAAAGTTGAGTAAGTCAGAAGACCTGCCAATGCAAACTTAATTTTCAAAACATTCGGAGAAGATGTTTGGAAGACGATCGAATTATCTATTTCTTTTGCTCTGTCCTTGTGTTTTCTTCTTTATCAAATAGTAAGATGAAGTTGAAATTTGTATTTGTGCTGTTAGGAAGCTTTTTAAGCTTGTATGGTAGTGGTCAAACACTTGGGATTGATACGATTCATATCGAATCGGTTGATATTGTAGCGCCACGATTACAGCATTTTTCTGCCACCGAAAAAACAGTTCAAATTGATTCTATTCTTATTCAGAGATACGACGGAAAAGATTTATCTAATTTACTCCAGAAAACATCTTTGGTAAATGTATCGTCCAATGGTGCTTTTGGAGGGCTTGCCACGGTCGGAATGCGTGGTGCTTCGGGTACTCATACATCTGTAAATTGGAATGGAATTCCGGTTAATTCTTTAACAACAGGATCTGCCGATTTATCATTAATAAATGCTGGTTCTTTCGATGAAGTTCAGGTAATTTATGGTGCTGTAGGATCTTTGTATGGTTCCGGAACTTTGGGGGGAGCTATTGAGTTGTCGAATTCTCCAGATTGGAAGAAAAAATCTACTTTGGGAATAATGTCTGAAGTGGGAAGTTTCTCAAACACGAAAACAAAACTTTATGGGAAGTATTCCAATAATTGGATTTCCTATTCAGGTCAGGCATTTTTTCAATATGGAAAGAATGATTTTTCGTACACCGATTTTCATGATTTTGGTTCTCCTACCGAGCGATTAAATAACAATGAGAACAGAGCCTTCGGAACTATTCAGGACATGCATTTAAAAATAAACGAACATTATATCGATTTAGGGGTTTGGTATCAGGTGAAAGAAAAAAATATTGCCGGTTTAATGGGAATTGGCGATCCGGTTAGTTTTCAAAAGCAAAGAGATTCTTCCTTTAAAGCTTACGTAGGGTGGAAGAAGCTGATTGGTAAATTCCGACTGGAAGTCAAATCAGCCTATTTGTCGGATTATTTGAAATATACCGATAGAGGTAGCGCTACAAATACCGGATACAAAATATTTTCGGAAATAGAATCAAAACGATGGTTGAACGATGCCAATTTAAGGTACTATTTAACGGATAAATTGAGCGTTGATGTTAACGGAAAGTACAATTGGTTAAAGGGAATTACGAACAATTACCAAGGCGATATCATTGAAAATGAATCGAGATTAACTTTAGCGACTAAGTATTCTCCATCAATCGGAACCTTTATTTTTACCTATGGTAAAGAATGGAATTCGGAGGTGAACCCACCAGAAATGTATTCTTTTAGCTCTTTGTTTCATCTCGCACCTCATGTTTTAAACTTCCGAGCGAAAGGATCCACTCATTACAGAAGACCAACATTTAATGAGCGATACTGGAATAATGCGGGTAATCTCGATTTAAAATCGGAGAATGGCTGGAATTATGAATTAGGTTTGGTAATGTTGCCACAAAAGACATTAGGTGGCAGTCTTTCTGTTGATTTGAATGCATATAAAGCTTTAAATGATGATTTAATTGCTTGGCAACCAGAATCAGGAACAATTTGGAAACCGATGAATATTGGAAAAACTGTTATTCAGGGATTCGATATAGAGGCGAATCATGTTAAAAATATTAGAAAAAATAGTCTTCATACTTCCTTAAAGTATGCTTATAACGACTCCTATAATAACGATAAAGAAAGTGAGGAGTACAAAGAAACATTAGCTTACCGTCCTCATCATCTAGTGAAATTTTCTTCCGATTATTTATGTGGAAGGTGGGATATTGGAGCCTTGGGAACGCTGCGTTCCAATACCAATACTTGGGAAGGCGATCAGGTAGATGGAAATTTGCTTATTGATTTAAATGGAGCTTATCGTTTCGATACCAAATTTGCAAAAATTAAACTAACGGGAAGAGTAGAAAATCTGTTGGATGAATCATATGAAATTGTTAGGTTTTACCCCATGCCTGGCAGAGCATATTATTTTGGGGTGAATGTAATTTTTTAATACTAAAAATATGAATAGGTTTTTAAAATTTGGATTAGGCTTGTTGATTGCGAGTTTTGTATTCGTATCGTGTTCTGATGATGATAATGACATCTCTAAATTAAAAGGAAATTTTGTACTGAACGAAGGAAGTACTAATGGATCAGTTAGCTTAATTGATGAAGATGACCAGGTTACTTTAAATTATTTCGCTGCTGCAAATAGTGGTATATCTTTAGGTCAGTATCCTCAATCTATGGCAATGAATGGCGATTACATATTTATTGTTGTAACTACAGTAAACGGGGCTGGTTATGTTGAAGTTGTTACGGCTACAGATTTTAAGCATTTTGCTACTATTTCGGGTTTCTCGTACCCTAGGGAAATTGCTTTTGCTAATGGAAAAGCCTACGTATCGAATGGTAATGGTGCTGATGCAAGTTATTCAAAGCAAAATAATGAGGTTTACATTATCGATTTAGAAACAATGACTAAAAATGGGGAGATTGCAGTTGGTGCAGGACCTGAAAAAATGATTGTTTCCGGGAATAAATTATTCGTTGTAAATAGTGGCGGATGGTCGAATGATGACAATACAGTTTCTGTTATTGATGTGGATACAGACAAAGTGGTAGAGACAATCACTGTGAAATCTTGCCCTAAGGATATGGTTGAAGATGCAAATGGCGATCTTTGGGTGTATTGTAGTGGTGTACCTAACTATGATAACTATCCAAGCGTTAGTTATACTAATGCTGGAATATCAAAAATTAGTGGAGATACATATGCAGTATCATCATTTGATTTAACCAATTTAAGTTCTCCAGGAATTAAAAATATTGCAATCAGTAAAGATGAAAAAACTGTTTATTATATGTCTGATGCTGTTTATGCAATGAGTATTACAGCTACAGCTCTACCAACAGCTAAATTTATTGATGCTACTTTCTACGGAATGGATGTAAATCCTCAAAATGGTAACCTTTGGTTGTGTGTAGGAGCAAATCCTGGGAAAGTAATTGTATATTCTTCAACAGCTGAAAAGTTAAAAGAATTTACAGTTGGAGCAATGCCTAATTCAACAACATTTTCTTACTAATAAATCTGTTTTATAAAATATTGGTGGCATTCCTAAATTTAGGGATGCCACTTTTTTTATGCTTATGATTAAATTATGGGAAGAGGATGGAATATTTGTTTATTTTTATACTTCCAAAAGCCTAATACAAATTATTAATCCATTCATTCTATGAGAACTTCCATTTTGTTCTTGTTGCTAATAAGTGCGCAAGTTATGAATTCTACCAATTCCAAAGCTCAAGCAAATAGCTCCATCAGTATTATTCCCAAACCAGCCAGATTAATTCATTCGGAAGGTAGTTTTTTGTTGGAGAAAACTACAAGTATCGTATTTTCTGAAGGTATTGAGAACAAAGAGATTCTAGCCAGCTATTTGTCCGATCAAATTACGGAACTAACAGGATTAAGAATTCAAAAAAATAGTTCGGATAAAGTGTTTGCTACCAATCTTATTTCTTTTCAATTGGTACAAGATGTAGAGTGGGGAGAGGAAGAATATTCGATGATTATTGACCAGAATGGAGTTTTGATTGAGGCTGTTAGCGCAAGTGGTTTTTTCTACGGAATACAATCCTTATTGCAGTTAATTCCTTTAGAAGGTGCTCCAGAAGTTCCATTTGTAAAAATATTAGACGAACCAAGATATTCGTATCGAGGAATGCATTTGGATGTTTGTCGTCATTTCTTTTCGGTTGATTTTATTAAAAAGTACATCGATTTAATGGCCATGTATAAAATGAATACTTTTCATTGGCATTTAACCGAAGATCAAGGCTGGAGAATTGAAATTAAGAAATATCCAAAATTAACCGAAGTAGGAGCATGGCGTACCGAAAAAGACGGCAGTCGCTATGGTGGATTTTATACTCAGGAACAAATTAAGGAAGTTGTTGCTTATGCTACAGATCGTTATATAACTGTAATTCCAGAAATTGAATTGCCTGGTCATTCTGTTGCGGCACTTGCAGCTTATCCCGAATTGGCCTGTAACGAAGGTCCTTTTGAGGTGGAGAATGAATGGGGCGTTTTTGATGATGTATATTGTGCCGGAAAGGAAAGTACCTTCGAATTTTTACAAAACGTGATGCTGGAGGTTATTGAATTATTTCCTTCTAAATACATTCATATCGGAGGAGATGAGTGTCCAAAGGCAAGTTGGGAGAAGTGTCCTTTGTGTCAAAAAAGAATGAAAGAGGAAGGCTTAAAGAACGAACACGAATTGCAGTCCTATTTTATCCAGCGAATGGAAAAATTTCTTCAGACTAAAGATCGGAGAATAATTGGATGGGATGAAATATTAGAAGGAGGTTTGGCTCCGGAAGCAACCGTTATGTCGTGGCGGGGAATTGCAGGAGGAATAGAGGCGGCAAAGCAACATCACGATGTAATAATGACACCAGGAACGCATTGCTATTTCGATCATTATCAGGATGTAAATTACATAGAGCCAACGGCTATTGGTGGTTTTACTTCCTTGCAAAAGGTATATGAATTTGAACCAACACCAGTAGAGTTAAATGATGAGGAGGCGAAATATATTTTAGGAGCTCAGGCAAATGTATGGACGGAATATATGCATACTTCAGATCGAGTGGAATACATGGTGGCTCCGCGTATTTGTGCTTTGGCTGAAGTCGTTTGGTCGCGCAAGCAACAGCGCAATTGGAAGGATTTCCAGACCAGATTGAATCATCACTATTCCTTATTGAAGCAGAAGAACATTCACTTTTTTGTGAAGGCTCCTCATGGAGGAGTGAATAAAAACTTCTTTTTTAATAAAATGGTACTTCCATTAGAAATAGATTCTGAGAATACAAAAATTCGATATACTTTGGATGGATCCGATCCAGATATTTATTCTTCCGTATATCAGCAGGAAATAGAGTTAGATAAAACAAGTACAGTTAAAGTTCAGAGCTTTCATAGTTCAGGCGCAAAAAGTAGAGTAAGAAGCATAGAGTGTATTAAGATTGATCCTTTAGTAGCCGATACGGTTTCGAAATTAAATGTAGGCTTGAAATACAAAATAGTAAAAGGGAAATTTGCTTCGATTTACGATGTGGTGGAAAAAGAAGTTCTAAATTGTGGAGTTGTTGATGAACTTAAATTCCCTGAGAATATCGAGGCAGAATTTTATGCTGTTGAAATTACTGGATATCTTAAGATTGATGAGAACGCGACTTATACATTCTTTAATTACTCTATCGATCCGGCTCTTTTTAGTATTGGGGAGCATGTAGTGATAGAATCGGATGGTTTAAATTCTAGATTGGAGAGAAGAGCTCGTATTTATTTAAAACAAGGTGTGTATCCTATTCGAATGCTGCTAGTGAAAAATACACCTTATGCAAACCAAAAATTAACGTGGTGCTCTCAAGCTTTTGATCAAATAGAAATACCAACAACTCATTTATGTTATTAGTAAAAAAAACAATCTCCTATTGCTATTAAATAGGAGATTGTTGTGCTACAAAAAAAATCATTAGCAACTCATGCTTGTAATATTTTGATTTTATGTATCTTGTATATAAAACGGAAAAAGATGCCAACTACAGAAGAAAATACCAGTTTAAGTTTATTTTATAAAGAGAGGTTCGATTCTTTTTTAATTTATTTGTCGGAGGCAAAACAAATTAAAGAAGAAGACATTCATAAGTTGCGTGTAAGTATTAAATACCTGCGCAGTCTGCTCTTATTAGTCGATGAATTAAAATTAAATACCGATGTTGGTTCGAAGCTATTGAAGCAGTTAAAAGGAATCTTCAAAAGTGCAGGAAAACTTCGTGCATTTCAGGTTTCTAAATCACTGATGCTTGGTGGGGATGTTGTCTTATCTTCCGAGATATTGAGTCTTTTAGATGCTAAACTGAGTGCTCAAGCCGAAGATTTTAGAAAAAAACTAGCTGCATTTGATACGCTGAAGTTTAAAAAGAGAGTTGCACGTTTGTATCCATTATTAAATCAGGTAAATGTTTCGGAATTAACTATTAAGGTGGATAGCATTATTCACGACGAGCTGGGAATCGTCAATAAATTATTTAACTCTTCGAGAGGAGAGGAATATCATCATGAAATTCGAAAAATATTGAAGCTTGTTAAGGCGCTTCAGTATGTATTGCTTGCTTTTCAGGATGAAGAGAATAGACGACAAGCGTTGGATATTGTAAATTCTACCGAAACATTACTTGGTAATTGGCATAATTATAAGTCTTTGGATGATTTACTGATTCTATTCGACCAGGAATTAACGCAACCAACGGTGAAACGAACTATTCGAAATTTAAAAAATCAGAACAATAGATTAAAACAAGAATTTAAAAGTGAGTCTGACAAATTATTGAGAAACCACTTTTAGTTTTTACGTCCAAATATATTTTTAATTTTCTGGTAAATCGAGTTTTTCTCTTTGTCCCGTTTCTCTTTTCTTGCTTTTCTTTTCATCAATTTATCCTCATCATTTGCTTGTACACCAAATAAATTGTCGAAAAAGTTTGATTCCGGTGGCAAATAGTGAGGCATATCCAAATCGGCTAAAATATCACTGTCAGGTCTAGTAATTGGGGCATCAGTATAGCGATTAAAGTTCCTGTTCGAGCTTAATTTATTCATGAATCTTCCGTAAATAGGCAAAGCCATGCTTGCTCCTTGTCCCAGACTTAAGGAGTTAAAATGAACGCGCATATCTTCAGCACCAACCCAAGCTCCGGCTACTAAATTGGAATTGTAACCAATATACCAACCATCGGCTTGCGATTGTGTTGTACCGGTTTTTCCAGCTAAATCACCTTCTAACCTGTAAATAGAACGAAGCGATTTTGCCGTACCATCGTTCACCACCGCTTGAAGCATATGATTCATAATGTCTGCATTTTGCGGGGATATTACGAACCGATTATCTTTTCGTTCAGCACTTAAGTCTACAATTACATTCCCTTTTTGATCCTCGATTTTCGAAATATAGTAAGGATCTGCATGAATTCCTCGGTTGGCCAAGGTGGCATATACTTGAATCATTTCATACAAAGAGATGTTGGCAGTTCCTAAGGCTAGAGATGGAACCTTTGGTAAGCTGCTATCAATTCCCATTTCTTCGGCCAGAGCAATTGTATTGCGAATACCACCTTCCAAAAGAACATCCACGGCGATGGTGTTTACCGATTCGGCCAAAGCTCCTTCCATGCTGTAACTTCCCTCGTAAAGATTATCAGCATTTCGTGGCGACCAATTATCATATTCTTCATAAATCTTCCGTTCGTTAGGAAGGTAATCGAAAGGCGATATTCCTTCCTCCAAAGCTGCGGCATAAACAATAGGTTTAAATATCGATCCTACCTGTCGCTTGGCTTTTACATGATCGTATTTAAAATGATCGAAACTAATACCGCCAACCCACGCCTTAATTTTCCCGCTTTTAGGTTCCATGGCTAAAAAGCCTGTGTTTAATAGTTGGGCATAATGTTTTAAGGAGTCAAGAGGAGACATTTTTACCGCTTTATCTCCATTCCAAGTGAATATTTTCATATTCACCTTTTGGTTAAAAATTTTATTAATTTCTTGTGCCGATTTTCCTTTTTGTTTTAGTTGTTTGTAACGATCGGATCTTAGTTTAGCATCTTCTATTACAGCGGTATTATCTCCCCAAGGGGATTTTTTGCCCCAGTGTTGTACAAATTGTGTTTGTAGGTTTTTCATGTGCTCTGCAACGGCTTTTTCGGCATGCATTTGCATTCTGGCATCCAATGTGGTTATAATGTTTAGTCCGTCGCGATAAATGTCATAGTAGGTGCCATCCTCTTTGGGATGGTCTTTTAAAATCGTATTTGCTTCAATTCTTATTCTTTCGCGCAGGTAGGATGCTAAACCAGCTTGTGTAGATTGCTTTTGATAATTTAATAGTAATGGTCGTGCCTGAATTTCTTTTAGTTGATGATCGGATATAAATTCATATTTGGCCATTTGACTCAAAACAACATTTCTTCTTTGTTTTGATTTTTCAGGATGCAATCGTGGATTATAGGATGTTGGAGCTTTAAGCATTCCAATAAGCACGGCGCACTCATGAATCTCCATTTTCGATGCTGGCTTGCTAAAGAATTGTCGGGAGGCACTTTCAATACCAAAAACATTCTCTCCAAACGAAACTGTATTTAAGTACAGTTGTAGAATCTCTTTTTTCGAATAAATTTTCTCAAGACGCGATGCTGTTATGGTTTCCTTTATTTTATTTACAGGCATACTTAAAGGACCAAAATTACCCCGGGGGTATAGGTTTTTTGATAATTGCTGACTCAGGGTACTTCCTCCACCTGAGCTTCTGTCGCCCATTACTAATGATTTTACCAATACACGCATCAAACTTCTTTGATCGATTCCTTGATGCTCATAAAATCTAGCATCTTCAGTAGCTATCAAGGCATTTATCGCCGCTGGAGGAATATCTTTAAAGCTTACATTGGTTCGGTTTTCGGCATAAACTCTTCCCAAAATAGTTCCATCTTCGGAGTAAATCTCCGAGGCATTTGCATTTTTAATACTTTTAAGAGTATAATAATCTGGCAGTTTGCCCCAAATTCCAATGTAAACACTTCCCAGTAATATTCCTACAAATACCAGCAGTGCAAGTAGACCTAAACCTAAGAAGCGGAACAAGTAATTGGAAAAGGAACGCTTTTTGGAGCTTTTCTTTTTATTGCTTTTTTTCTTTGGAGAGGTGGTTTTTCCTTTGGAAGGTTTTTTTGTTGCTGCCATTCTAAAATTTAATAACGTGGTAGTTTATACAATAACGATTTTTTTTCAAAAGGAGTATGAGCCGAATCTAACCATTTGAAATTTTTCGTGCTCAAATGTAAACAATAATGCTTGTTTTTTTAGTATCTTACTGTAACAGTCTCAAATTTTCACCGTATTCGTTCAATTGACGAGAGGTCTATTTGTTGTTGTTAATTGTTAGATACGGATGATTTAAGTCGTGTGAGAAATTAGACTTTAGTTTAAAACCAAGGGGATGAAAGTAGAAAAAGTTATCATAAGTTCCAGTGCGGAATATTCTAAACTAAAAGACATTCGGCTACAGCCGGATTTACTATTTATATTTGGACTAGGTGAATTGATAAGTGATAAGGAATTTAGAATTGCAATTCGGAATTCTTTTTCTGATTGTCTTATTTTTGGATGTTCAAGTTCTGGTGAAATTTCAGGCTTAGAGGTATTTAAAAATAGTATTTCGATTACTGCAGTTCAATTTTCTTCTACCAAACTTAGAATTGAATCGGTTGATTTGAACGATTATAAAACGAATATTGAATGTGGTGAAAAACTGTGCGAGAAATTTCCGGCTAAGGATTTAAAGCATTTAATGGTTTTATCGGATGGAATTCATATCAATGGATGCCATCTTATCGAAGGAATTCAAAATAAACTATCGAAGAAGGTAGCCGTAACTGGTGGTTTAGCTGGCGATGGAACCAGATTTTCCGAAACTTTTGTATTTACTAAAGAGGGAGAGGCAAAAAACAATTGTGTTAGTGCCTTGGGATTTTATGGCGATGCCATTTCGGTTGGTTATGGTACAAATGGAGGTTGGGAAAATTTTGGTATTGAGCGCCATGTCACAAAATCAAAAGATAATGTTTTGTATGAGTTGGATCAGCAACCAGCGCTTTTGTTGTACAAACAATTTTTGGGCGAACGTGCAAAAGAATTGCCATTATCCGGAATGTCATTTCCCTTAAGTTGCCGCATAGGCGATTCTAAAAATGCAGTAGTTCGCACGGTGCATGGAATCAATGAAGCAGATCAAAGTCTTTTATTTGGTGGAAATATTCCGGAAGGATCTTATGTGAAATTGATGAAGGCCAATGTGGATAGTCTGATTTTAGGAGCTGAACTATCGGCAAAAGCTTGTACGGATATGATCCCAACAGGCGAGTCGGAATTGGCAATCTTAATTAGTTGTGTTGGTCGCAAATTGGTATTGAAGCAGTTAGTGGAAGAAGAAGTGGAGGTAGTAGCTGATGTAATCGGAAATCAAGCAATTATTGGTGGTTTTTATTCCTATGGTGAAATCTCTCCTTTTACGAAAGATAGTAAGTATTATCTGCACAATCAAACCATGACAATAACCACCTTTTCTGAAAAATAGAACTTATGCATCGACTTTTGAAAAGGCAGATCCGTAAGTATTTATCTGCGGAGGATGAAAGTAAATTTGAATACTTTCTGAAGGCAGTGAATGAAGCTTACACAGACTACGATACCGACCTAAAACAGCACGAGAATATTTTGGAAACTTGTTCGGTGGAACTTTTTACGCTTAATAAGGAGCTGCAAAAAACGCTTCAAAATAAAACCGAAGAGGTGAAAGAAACTTCTTCCCGAATGGAAACTATTGTAAATAGTATTTCGGAAATAATTTTTCAAACTACTTTTTCGGGGGAATGGTTGTATTTAAATGTGGCATGGACAAAAATTACTGGTTTTACTATTGATAAGAGTATTGGAGTTAATGCTTTTGAATTTATACATCCTGATGATATTAAGTCCTGTTTGTTGAAATTGAGAACTTTGATAGAAGGGGAAAGTAACTTTTGTTTTATTGAAGGTCGAATATTAACCAATAGTGGTAGTTACAAATGGTGCGAAGCTACTATTAGACTTGCCAAAGAAAGGGATGGAATTAAAAGTGGTTTTACCGGAACTGTAAAAGATATTACCGAAAGAAAAAGATTAGAAGCAGAGAAGAACAAAACAGAAGAAAAATTTAAATTGATATTTGAAAAGTCATCTGTAGCTTATTTAATTACTAAAGGATCGCAGTTTTTTGAATGTAATAAGGCTTGTCTCGATCTATTTGGGGTAAGCCGAAAAGAAGATTTTATTGGTAGATCGGTAGCCGATTTTTCGCCCCAATACCAACCAAATGGAGCTTTGTCATTAGAAACAGCAAGAACTTGGATTGAGGAATGTAAGACCAAAGGTTATGCGAAGTTCGATTGGATACATCTGAAGGAAAATGGGTCGGAATTTCCTGTTGAGATTGCTTTAAATACGGTTCCATTGATGGAAGGGACTGTCTCTTTTGTTGTTCTGAATGACTTATCGGAAAGAAAACGGGTAGAACAGGAGTTAATTATTGCCAAAGAGAAGGCCGAAAATGCAACATTGGTAAAAGCACAGTTTTTGTCCACCATGTCGCACGAAATACGTACTCCCATGAATGCCGTGATTGGAGTTACTCATTTATTATCGGAAGATAATCCTCGCGAAGACCAAATTCAGAATATCAATATATTGAAACTTTCGGCGGATAATTTAATGGCTTTAATTAATGATATTCTTGATTTTAGTAAAATTGAGGCTGGTCGCGTTACTGTGGAAGCGGTAGAGTTTAATTTTAGGAATCTGATTCAAAATATTGCTTCCGTTTTTATCCCTCGATCGAGAGAGAAAGGATTGGATTTTATAGTGGATATCGATCCTAAAATTCCTGTTAATTTAATTGGAGACCCAACACGTATTTCTCAAATTCTTAATAACCTGTGCGGTAATGCAATTAAGTTTACCGATAAGGGAAATGTACAGATTGTAGTTTCCTATCAGGAACGGTATGCGGATAAGCTAAAAGTGAAATTTGAGATAAAAGATACGGGAATAGGAATTCCAGAGCATAAGCAGGACGAAATATTTCAATCTTTTTCGCAGGCCGACTCAAATACCACTCGATTGTATGGTGGAACTGGTTTAGGACTTACCATTTCGAAAAAGTTAATTGAGATAATGGGTGGTTCTATTGATGTAAAGAGTGATCTTGAATTTGGAACTACTTTTACTTTTGATTTGCATTTAATTGTGAGTCATCACCCTCAAATAAAGCTTGATTTTACAGTTCGGAATTATCGGAATCTTAATAAAGTGAAAGGTTTGCATATTTTGCTGGTGGAAGATAATCCGATGAATGTTTTGATGATAAAACAGTTTCTGAAAAAATGGGAAATTACCTACGAAATTGCAACGAACGGACGAGTAGCCTTGGAGAAAGTTCAGTCGGATAATTTTGATATGGTGCTAATGGATTTACAAATGCCGGTAATGGATGGTTACGAGGCAACCGAGAGTATTCGAAGTTTGCCCGGTGAGAAATACCAGAAAATACCAATTTTAGCGATTACAGCTTCGTTATTTAACGAAATTCATACAAAGGTATTGAACGCAGGAATGAACGATTTTGTATCCAAACCAATTAATCCCGAAGATTTATATCTTAAAATTGAGAAATACGTGCACTAACACTACTTACTCTTTAACTTCTATCCACTGATTCATTTTTAGCAACGGACAAAATTCGTCTGATGGATCCAATTCTATAAATGGGTACTTAACTTTCGATAGGTACAAACCTTGCGCAGGAGCTAGTTGTAAAAATTTAGAAGGAATCTCGTTTTTTATCATGGTTTCGAAGGCTTCAATACTTTTTATTCCCATTCCAACTTCAATTAATTCGTGAACAAGAATTCGAATCATTCCTCTTAAGAATCGATTGGCTGTAATTTGTATGCGGAAGCTTGTCTCGGAACTATCGGTAAATATTTGTAGCGAAAATATGCGACAGCGTGTATGGTTGTGCTTGTCTGGCGATTTGCAAAAAGCCCTGAATTCGCGATATTTTGAGAAAATAGAAGCGGCCTTAGCCATTTTATTTAAGTCGGGCTTGATATTATAATAGGAACTAAGCTCACTTAAAAAAGGATTTTCTTTGGTGTGAATAAAGTAGTTGTAAGTTCTTTCTTTGGCACTGGTTTGGGCATGATCATCGGCGCCTGCCTCAAAAACATCGTGCACCACAACATCCGAAGGAAGCATTTTATTTACAACGAAAAGATGTTGTTCGTTCCAGATTTTGTCGGTATTAATATGAAAATAATATTGCGAGGAATGTACTCCTGCATCAGTCCTGCCACATCCAATGCAAATGGTTTTTTCCTTTAGTAGTTTCGACAGATTATCTTCAATAATTGCCTGAACACTTACAACATTTAACTGTCGTTGCCATCCTCTATATTTGGTTCCCTTGTAACTAATGCGAAAAAAATACCTCACTTTACCTAATTTTAACTTTTAAAATTTTCTGCAGGCAAAGGTATAAATTCATCGGGTCAATTTTCAAAATGCATAGCAATTCTCTAAACTCCTTTTAAATAGACTGTTTTTTGCCAATAAATCTTCCGAATAAGTTATCTTAGAGCTCATTTTTAGAGAAATTATAACACAATTGGGTGTTTAGAGCAGAAACTTAAACAACAAAACAATGAAAAAATTATTGGTTGCCATTTTGGTGATTTTCACAATTACTACTCACCAGTCTAATGCCCAATCGGTATTCGATCAGGTGAACGATCCTTATTTCGGAGAAAGTTGTACCAGTATATTGGTCGGCAAAAAAGCCACTACCGACGGATCGGTAATTACCAGTCATACCTGTGATGGAAAATACAGAACTTGGCTGCAAGTAGAAAAAGGACAAAAATTTGAGAAGGATACAAGCCTTGAAATCTACAAAGGAAGTTTAAAAACCGAGACTGCCTGGGACAGACGGAACATGACTGTGGTGGGCACAATTCCTCAGGCAAAAGAAACTTATACCTACCTAAATACCGCTTATCCATGTTTAAATGAGAAACAATTAGCTATTGGCGAAACAACCATTGTGGGACCGAAAGAGTTGGTGAACGATAACGGAATGTTTCTGATTGAGGAGTTGGAGCGGATTGCATTGCAAAGATGTGCAACGGCTCGCGAGGCGATTGATTTAATTGGAAAGCTAATTAAAGAGTATGGCTACGGCGATTGGGGTGAATGTATTACCATTGCCGATAAAAACGAGGTTTGGCAATTGGAGATTTTTGGCGAAGGACCCGATAAAATTGGTGGGGTTTGGGCCGCACAGCGCATTCCAGATAATCATGTTGGTGTATCGGCAAATATTTCACGTATAGGTGTGATCGATCAGAAAAACAAAGACTATTTTAAGTATTCGGAGAATGTATTTTCGGTAGCAAAAGAATTAGGCCGTTGGGATGGACAAGAGGAATTTAAATTTTGGAAAGCCTACGGAAAAGTCGAAAAACCATTTAAAATTCGTGAGTTTTTTATTCTGAATGCCTTGGCACCATCCTTACACCTGGATTTTGAGGCGGCTGAGTTACCATTTTCGGTAAAACCGGATCGGAAGGTTTCTGTGCACGATGTAATTGCTTTGTATCGCGAAACCTACGAAGGAACCGTGTATGATATGACCCAAAATTTGAATGTGCTTCGAAAAAAATACAATGAGGAGAAGGAGGAGATTGGTGTAGATACGATTACTGCTCTTAATGCGCATCCTTGGCCAAATGGCGATAATCGTAAGCTTTATAACTACCTGGAAGAGGGTTCTGTTGAGTACCAGCGAACTGTTGCCGTTTCGTGGTGTTCGTATTCTCATATCATTCAGTTAAGAGATTGGTTGCCCGATGAAATTGGTGGAAGAGCGTGGTTTTCTTTCGATAATCCTGGTCAAAGTCCTCGTATTCCGATTTATTCCGGAACAACGGAATTGCCAGAGAGTTTCCAATTTTGTGGTCAGCAACGCTATCGTAACGATGCTGCAATTTGGCAATATCGGAAGGCCAACAAATTGGCTACTTTGCAGTGGCAAACTACTCGAAAGGAAATGATGGAAGAGGTTGCTTACTTCGAGGAGAAAGGATTTAATGAGGCTGCAATATTAGAAACACAAATTCAGAAATTACTGAAAGAAGGAAAAACCGAAGAAGCAAAAGTAATTTTGAACAAATATACCCGCGATTTTACTGGCGCTACCATGCTGCGTTGGAAAGAACTGGAGAATGAGTATTGGGGAAGATTTGGCATGGGATTTTAATCCGGAAAGTCCTGTAAATAAATAACAAATGAGTTCTAATATATAAATTAGCGACCTTGTTGGAATAAGGAGGAGCTGTTCAATTACCAATTGAATGGCTCTTTTTTTTGTCAAAATCCCATCTTTTTTAACGAAAATCTAGCTGGAAAGAAACATTTTATAAGACTTATTTTGATGTTAATTTGTGATGATGTGCAGTAGACATTCGCCCAAGAAAGAAAAATTGTTACATGTTGAAGTGTTTCGAAAGCGGCGAGGGGGGTGTTTGATTCTAAAAGAAGGTTTTATTTGGTAAAATAGGTTTTTAACTTATTTTTGTTTTAGAATGTTTGCTTAATAAGCATATACTTGCATTTATATAACAAGTTTAAATTATATTTTAGAACTATGAATTGCACATTATTATTCTTACTTGTATTTATATTATTGCCATTTAGTAGTGTTATAGCTCAAAATAACTCAGCAAAAGCACAACAGATTGAATCCATTTTAAGTAAGCTTAGCATCGAAGAAAAGGCTGGGCAGTTGAACTTGATTCCAATTGAGGGAGAACCTAGCGAGAAGCATTTGCAAATGATTCGGGATGGGAAAATTGGAAGTGTGATAAAATCGAATGGAGCAGCTCAGAATTTGAGATTACAGAAAATTGCTGTGGAAGAGTCGAAAAGTGGCATTCCTATTCTATTTCAGGAGGATGTGATTCATGGTTACAAAACCATTGCTCCAATTCCATTAGCCGAAGCTGCCAGTTGGGATTTAGAGGCCATTCGCAAATCGGCGGCTGTTGCTGCCAGAGAAGCTAGAGCTGCAGGCATCCAACTGACTTATGCACCTATGGTTGATGTTTGTCGCGATCCTCGATGGGGACGAATTATTGAAGCTGCTGGTGAAGATCCTTATTTGGGGAGCTTGGTGGCAGCCGCTCGTGTGCATGGCTTTCAGAATTCTGGAGAGAACGAAAATCAAAATATATTGGCTTGTGTAAAGCATTTCGCAGGCTATGGCGCGTCTTTAGCGGGTCGCGATTACAACATTCAGGATGTATCGGAACGGGAATTGCGCGAAGTTTATTTGCCTCCTTTTCAGGCGGCAATTGATGCAGACGTGGCCAGTTTAATGTGTGCTTACACGGCTTACGATGGTTTGCCTCTTACAGCCAGCAAATTTTTAATGCAGGATGTGTTGCGTGGCGAAATGGGTTTTAAAGGCTTAACAATGACCGATTGGCAAACCATTCCAAACATGGTGAAAATTGGCGTTGCCGAGAATGACACGATAGCAACTGTGATGTCTATGGATGCGGGTATTGATATGGACATGTCTTCAGAAAAATACGTTCAGTTGATTCCATACTTGGTAAAAACGGGAAAGATTACAGAGAAACAAGTAGACGATGCAGTTCGTCAAGTTTTGATATTAAAACAAAAAGCTGGTTTGCTGGATGATGCCTTGGCTTTATTCGATGAGAAAAGACAAGATAAAGAGTTGTTATCGGAAAAGAATTTTGCCGAGACAAAAGACATTGCATTGAAGAGTATGGTTTTGCTTAAAAATAAAGAGCAAATTCTACCCATCAAAAAAATAGTGAAGAACATTGCCATAGTGGGTCCTTTTGCAAAAGTGAAAAGAGATCTATTAGGCTGGTGGGCTTGCAAGGGAAATCCTGAGGATGTGATTTCTATTTATGAAGGATTAGAAAAGGAGTTTGGCGGAGATGTTAATTTGACTTATGCCAAAGGATGTGAGATCGATAGCTTTAAAATGGCTGGAGCCCATTTAATTCCAGAAGCTGTGAAAGTGGCTCAAGAAGCCGATTTAGTAATTGTAGTTTTGGGTGAGGAGTATTGGATGAGTGGGGAAGGTGGAGGAACAGCTTCCTTGCATTTGCCTGGATTGCAGGAGCAATTGTTGGCTGAACTAGCCAAAACAAGCAAGCCAATTGTTTCGCTTATTGCAACAGGAAGACCTTACGTTTTAACACAGGTAGCCGAAAATTCGGATGCTGTTCTACAGGCTTGGATGCCGGGAACAGTAGGAGGAGAAGCGGTTGCAGAAGTGCTATCTGGAAAATTTAATCCTTGTGGGAAATTGCCAGTTACTTTTCCTTATCACGAAGGTCAGGTGCCAATTTTTCATAGCTATAAGAAAACAAGTCATTCCTTTAATGCCGGACCTAACGACGACAGGTATTCTACCACTTATCGTGATGTGCAAAATGCACCCTTGTATCCATTTGGTTACGGCTTGTCTTACACCAGTTTCGATTATTCAGCTATTGAGTTGAGTAGTTCGGAAATGACCCAAGAAGGAAGTCTTAATGCGAGTATAAAAATTACCAATACAGGAAAAGTAGCTGGTCGTGAAATTGTTCAGTTGTACTTGCGCGATCAATTTGCATCGGTAATTCGCCCCATGAAAGAATTGAAAGATTTTGCTTTGCTTGATTTAGAAGCAGGAGAGAGCAAAACCGTTATTTTCGAAATTACATCCGATAAGCTAAGTTTTATTGGTCGCGATTACAAAACGACTGTTGAGGCAGGAGAATTTACCCTCTTTATTGGTCCCAATTCAAGCGATTTAAAAGAAACTAGTTTTCACCTAAAATAAGTTTTTAATTAAGAGTTATGAATTATGGAATTCATATTGGAGCTCAGTGCTTAAACTTATCAATATTCTATTTGCTAATTCTCGAGCCTGAAGGGCTCCAACTCCAATAACCCGGGGAAAATGAGCAACGCGAATGCTACCCTGGGATAAGAAGTAACAGTAAGTGCCGACGCAGAAAAAAATGTCATTTGGAAAGCGAGACTTCTTTGCGTCGGAATAGCAATACAGATGATTAAGAGTTATGAATTTGATAATTAAGAATTATAAATTGGGGAATTCATATTGAAGCTTTGTGCTTAAACTTATCCATATTCTATTTGCAACTCTTCGCAAATGGGAATTTGATTTCACTCGAGCCTGAAGGGCTCCAACTCCAATAACCCGGGGTAAATGAGCATCGCGAATGCTACCCTGGGATAAGAAGTAACAGTAAGTACCGACGCAGTGAAAATATCATTTGGAAAGCGAGACTGCTTTGCGTCGGAAAGGCAATATTGATGATTAAGAGTTATGAATTTGATAATTAAGAATTAAAAATTAAGAATTAAAAATTAGGGAATTCATATTGAAGCTTTGTGCTTAAACTTATCCATATTCTATTTGCAACTCTTCGCAAATGGGAATTTGATTTCACTCGAGCCTGAAGGGCTCCAACTCCAATAACCCGGGGTAAATGAGCGGCGCGAATGCCACCCTGGGATAAGAAGTGACAGTAAGTACCGACGCAGAAAAAAATGTCATTTGGAAAGCGAGACATCTTTGCGTCGGAATAGTAATACTGATGATTAAGAGTTATGAATTTGATAATTAAGAATTATAAATTAAGAATTAAAAAATGGGGAATTAACTTTGAAGTTTTTTGCTTAAAAATTAACAAGATTTTACCATATCTGCGGTTCACTTTTGTGTGTTGATAGTTGCTATTGAAATAACATTTTTTTTGAGTGCCTTAGGAGTTGGCATTTTATTAATTATTTAGAATAAGATTGATTTTAAACCAAACATCTTTAATTTAACGAATCACTATAGTCTATGAAATCCATCAAATTTTTAATTGTTTTTATTGTAATCATTGGCTTGGCATCTTGTTCGCAAACGAAAAAAGAGTCACAACAAATTTCAGAATCAGAAAAGCAGATCGCTAAAAAGATAGATGGTCTATTGTCTCAAATGAGTTATGCGGAAAAAATGGGGCAGCTATCTCAGGTGGTTCTCAAAAAGAGTGATGACAATTTAGAGCAACAAATTAGAGCCGGAAAAGTAGGTTCTTTGCTACTTTCTGCCGGTTCGATTCCCAGTGTGGCCAAGCGAAACGAAATGCAGAGAATTGCTGTGGAAGAATCAAGATTGGGCATTCCCATAATTTTTGGCCATGATGTGATTCATGGCTATAAAACCATTTTTCCCTTGTCTTTGGCGCAGTCGTGTACTTGGGATACCCTTTTGGTAAAAGAAGCGGCTTCGCTAGCAGCCAAGGAAGCTTCGGCATTTGGTATCGATTGGACATTTGCACCTATGGTGGATGTATCGCGCGATCCGAGATGGGGACGCATTGCAGAGTGCTTTGGTGAAGATGCTTATTTGAATGGATGTTTCGGTGCGGCATCCATAAAAGGCTATCAGGGAGAGGATGTTGCCAATCCTGAAAAGGTGGTGGCTTGCTTAAAGCATTTTGTAGGATATGGTGCTGCCATGGGCGGACGTGATTATCAGTACACCGAAATTTCGGAACGTAGCTTGCACGAGGTGTATTTGCCACCTTTTAAAGCAGGTGTTGATGCAGGAGCCTTAACGGTGATGAGTGCTTTTAACGATATAAATGGAATTCCATCTACTGCGAACGAGAAAAACCTGACTCAAATCTTAAAAAACAAATGGCAGTTTCCGGGTTTTGTGGTGAGCGATTGGGATGCCGTTGAGCACCTCACTCATCATGGTATGGCTGCCGATTCGATTGATGCTGGTGTAAAAGCATTGCATGCGGGCATCGATATGGAGATGAAGAGTTTGATTTACCCTAAAATCCCGAAAGGGAAAATTGATGGTGAGAAATTGGATGAGGCCGTTCGAAGAGTTTTGTATGTGAAATTTAGAAAGGCTTTGTTCGCAAATCCGTATACCGATGAGAAAAGACAAGATTCGGAATTGTTGAGCAAAGAGAAAAGAGCATTGGCTCGTAAAGTGGCTGCTCAAAGTATGGTTTTGCTCGAGAACAATCAGGTTTTGCCAATCCGCAAAGGAAAATTGGTGGTTTCGGTAGTGGGTCCTTTTGCCAAAGAAAAGCAACTGATGGGCTGGTGGCGATCGGAGGGAAATGAAAAAGATCTGGTTTCAGCCAGTAAAGGATTAAAAGACAATGCACCTGCAGGTGTTCAAGTCATTGATGAGGTAAATGCATCAACAGATGTCATTATTGCCTGTGTGGGTGAAAAACGCAATCTGTTTGGCGAAAACAATTCTCGTTCCGATATTCGCTTACCGAATAATCAAAGTGAATTTATTGAAGGGCTAAAAAAGCACAAAAAACCCATTGTTACTGTTGTATTTAATGGTCGCCCTTTGAATTTAGCCGCCGAAAAACAAAATTCTGATGCCTTGTTGATTGCCTGGCATCCGGGTACCGAAGCGGGAAATGCTTTGGCCGATCTTATTTATGGAAATGAAAATCCATCAGGAAAATTAACCACCACTTTTCCTGCCGCTACGGGACACATTCCAATGTATTATAACCACCGAAACAGTGGCAGACCAGAGTTGAATACCTACTTGCATCAACTGGTGAAGCCTTTGTATCCTTTTGGCTATGGTTTGACTTATTCGGTTTTTAAGTACGAGGATATCCAATTGTCATCTTCAAAAATGAACACGAAGGGATCGTTTGAGCTATCAGCAAAAATCACCAATACCAGTAAAACAGAGGGCACTGAAATTGTTCAATTGTACATTCACGATTTGGTAGGTTCTACCACTCGTCCGATAAAAGAATTGAAAGGCTTTAAAAAAATCAGCTTAAAAGCAGGAGAGGCTAAAGAGGTGAAATTTATTGTGAAGGCCAAAGATTTAGCAGTGCTGAATGCCGATTTGGAACCTGTAGTGGAAGCAGGAGAGTTTGAAGTGTGGATTGCTCCAAATTCGGACAAAGGATTGAAAGCAAGTTTTACGATTGAAGCGTCAAAAAATTAGAAGAAGATTTCAAACAATAAATCATCGGCCATGAGCCGTACTACCGATAGTAATATGGTCTTTTTATAGCTATAAAATAGAGAGATCTGTAAAGAATAAAATGATGATGCAGAAATTAACAATTGGATTGAGTTTACTGGTTCTAGGCCTGTTTTTGTCTTGCACAAACAGCACCGAACCAAAAATGAGTGAAAAAGCAGGGGCATTTCCACTTTACCTTAAAAATTTAGAGTCCGATAGAGAAGTAAGTTCGGCCATAAAACGCAGTTTTGAACACTACGAAGCACCTCGATTGTTAGATAATGAGTTGTACACCAATTTTAAGTATACCGAACTAAAAGGCTTGGATTACCATGGGGGAGATGGAACCATTACCCGTCGCGATCCGTCGAAAGTGATTTTTGAAGATGGAAAATATTACGTGTGGTACACGCATCGTAACACGGCTACAAAACCGATGGGCTACGAGAAGTGTAACGATACCATTCCATCGGTAGATTGGGATTTGGCCGAAATTTGGTACGCCACAAGTACCGATGGTTTTACCTGGGAAGAACAAGGTGTAGCCGTAACTCGTCCGCCAAAACCACAACCAGGCTGGCGTTCGGTAGCTACCTCTGATGTTTTAAAATGGAAAGGGAAATTCTATTTGTATTATCAGGCATTTAGTGCGCCAAGTGGAAAGAAAACTGCTGGCGGAGCTACTGATGCTTGTCCTGTGGCCATGTCGTATGCCGATTCGCCAAATGGACCGTGGACTGCTTTAAATAAAGTTGTGATTCCTTTCGGAGCCGAAAATGAATGGGATCATCGGGTTATTCACGATCCATATCCTTTGGTACACAATGGCAAAATTTACATTTACTACAAATCGGGCTTGGGCGAGCGAGATGCCAACCGTAAACATTGGGATTGCTGGGGCGTGACCATTGCCGATTCGCCAGAGGGACCTTTTGTGAAGCATCCGCTAAATCCGGTGATGAACTCGGGACATGAAACCATTCTGTTCCCATTTAAAGAGGGAGTAGCAGCTATTGTTGGAACCGATGGAATTGAGCATTACACCATACAGTATGCCAAAGACTGGGTGAACTTTGAGATTGCCGCAGTCACCCAATTGGTGCCGACCGCTGCAGGGCCTTTTTCACCCGATGCCTTTGCGGATAATAAAAATGCCGATGGTATAACTTGGGGATTGTCGCACTTTATTAATGCCGGTAACAATTGGAATAAAATGTATTCTAAACTGGGTCGCTTCGATTGCGACTTAAGTCAAAGTACCAACGATCCTAGCATGAAACAATCTAATGTACTCTTGCCAAACGAGCTGTATTTTAAGCAAGGATTAAGTCAACAACAACGCGAGCGAATTGCAAAAGAAAATGCAGAAGTGCTTAGTACCCAATAAAAATACCTGCTTAGCTTGTTCTTGCTGCAAATAAATTGCTTGAGAATAGCCGCAAAAGCAAAATAAATTCCAAAAAATAAACCCTTCGCGCCATTTGGTTCGAAGGGTTTGGTATTTGTTGTATGTAGTTAAAAGAAATATAATTTTTAAATAAACAAAAGAATATAGCTACCTGCAATTTTCCTCCCCCATATAATAGTAATTACTTGCGATAAGGGAACCAGACTATTTTGGTGGGGAGTGCGAAGCTTTTCGATTGCTTAAAATTGAAAATTTTATTTCTCACCTGTATTGACTTGTATTTTTGTAAAAGGTTTAATGGAAGACAGCTTTTTTTATAGAGTGTAATATTTGTTATCCGTTAAAGACATTATTTTACCATCGTGGATGGGTGATCTAGTCTATTGATTTAGTTTTTAGGTCAGTTGAAGCTATTTTTAAGCTAATGGGAGGAGTTTACAAGTCTGTTGATATCGTTTTTTGGTCTATTGAGATATAAAATGCCCCAATGGATAGGTGATACAAACCTTGGGATTAATGATTTCAAGGGTTTCGATAAAAACCTTTTTTTTGTAGCTGATTAAAAAAGAGATAGGAGACAGATCAGATCTTTTGCAAATTTTATTGGAACTTTGGTTTTTCCTTCTAAAACCTCCTGCCATTGTCTTACTTACCGATAATATTTTGCATACAAATCGTTGCGGTTATGTTGGGTGAAGCAGGCCATTTTCGATTTTCGAATGGTATCGAGTTGGTTGGGATCGATAGTAGTTGCACTAAAACCCTTTTCTAACGATTTGGATATGGTTTTTCCTTTAGGGTCGATAATAATACTTAAGCCAGGAATCGCTGTTCCTTTATCGGATACACCATTTAAATTGCAGGCCATCACATAAGAGGAATTATCGTAGGCACGTGTGCTTAAAAATCGCTCGAACCGATCCAGTTTTGTGTTGGCATCTTCTTTTGGCGAGGCAAAGGCGTAGGCGAGAATGCTGGCTTTTTGTTGCGCTTGTATGGTACTTACTATCGGAAAGTGCGACTCGTAGCACAGCTGCATTCCAATAACTTGCTGTGCCAAATTGCACACTGCAATTTCGTTACCAGCCGTAAAGGTATCTTTTTCGGTGGGGCCTAAATGTGTTTTTCGGTGAATGCCGGCAATTTCTCCATTTTCAAATAAAACTTGCGAGATGTAAATTTCCATTCCTATTTGTTCGGGAAAACCTACTGCAAAGGCAATATTTAAACGGGTAGAGGCATTCTTTAAAGCATTAAAAATAAGTTCCTTTTTTTGGTTGGCAGTCTTAATTACCTCTGTGTTTTTTGTGTAGCCAGTCAAATTTAATTCTGGAAAAAGCACAAAGTCAACCGCTTCTGCGCTTAGCTTAGTAAGCCATTTAATCGTTTCTTTTACATTAAAGTCAAAATCCCCAATAATCGATTGGATAGGCACTGCAGCAAGTTTCATTTTTTTGAATTTCGGTTCTTATTTTTTTATTCCATGCCATTAAAGGCTTTTCGGGAATAGTAAAGCTTGGGGGGATGATCCTCTAAATTAGATTCTTTTACTGCTTGCTGTCAGGTGTTTTTAGACGGCGGTTTTTCCTCGTTTTGTTTATTTAATTTGTCGATGGTATTATATTTTGCCTGTCTTTCCTGCCATCTATCCTTTGCATATTTTTGCATGTCGATAATGGTATCGGTTTCATCAATTATTTCCAAACCAAGCATGGTTTCAATAATATCTTCCATGCTTACAATTCCGTCTAAACCACCATATTCATCAACAATTAATGCAATGTGTTCTTTTTTCTCCAGTAGTTTTTCCCACAATGCAAATAGTACCATCGTATTGGGAACGGTAACTATTTTTCGTTTTACATCTTTCAGCTGTAAATTATGTTGGTCTTCTGCCAGTTTCTCAAAAACTTCCTGTCTAAAAACGTAGCCGGTTATGTTTTCATCATTTCCGGAATAAATTGGGATTCGGGAGAACCTTAAATAGTCTTTATTCTTTAAAAATTCGCTTAGAAAGAGGTTTTCATCGGCAACAGCAACAACAACTCTTGGAGTCATTATTTTGGTTGCTTTCACATTTTTAAGACGAAGTAAATTTTGAATTATTTTGTGTTCTTTATTGGTAAAAATACCTTCGTCGGCTCCAATATTTGTTAATGCTGCAATTTCCTCTCTACTAGTAGTTTGCTCCTGCTTATTTTTCGAAATAAGTTTCGTAAGCACTGCCGACAGAATTACCAAGGGATAGGTAATAATAATCATGCCTTGAATAATTTGAGAAGAAATCATGGCCAGATTTCTCCAATAGGTAGCGCCAATTGTTTTTGGAATTATTTCGGTGATCACCAAAATTAGAATGGTTAAAATTGCAGATACAATGCCAAATGAAGCTTCCCCAAAAAGTTGAACAGCTTGTGCTCCAACACCAGCGGCACCAACTGTATGCGCTACCGTATTTAAAGATAAAATTGCAGATAAAGGCTTATCAATATTGGTTTTTAAATCAATAAATGATTTTGCTTTATTGTCGCCATTTTCATGCTTAACCATTAAAAAGGATAGTGGTGTTGAAAGCAATACGGCTTCCATAATAGAACAGAGAAATGAAACAAATAGGGCCAGAAATAAATAGATGATCAGTAAGGTCATGTTTTTTTTTTCAAAATTTATAATGATACAAAAAAATAGGAAGCTGTTTTCTTTACCATGCGTCCTACAATTTTCACTAATTTTTTCGCGCTTTCGAAAACTTTTTGTTCAAAAAAAATTACTTACAAGAGCATGCAAAAACAAGTTGCATAAATTTAAATATTTATTTCGTAACGGGCAGTTTTCGTACTTAAATTAAGAAAGTTTTTAAATAGGGCAGGAGTGGATTTGTATCGCCTTGGCTTGCTGCTTTCCCGGCTTATACCATAGCCCCGTTCACTCCTATTACCTGTCCCGAAATCCATTTGGATTGATCGCTGGCTAAGAAAAGTACCACTTTAGCAATGTCACTTGGTTCGGCAAGTCGGTCGAAAGCGTTCTGACGGATCAATGTTTTTATAAACTCTTCCGATTTTCCGTTTAAAAAAAGTTCTGTGTTGGTTGGTCCTGGTGCTATCGCATTCACCGAAATTCCCCTGCCAATTTCTTTCGAGAAAACTCTTGTCATTTGTTCCACCGCAGCCTTCGATGCCGAATAAAGAGCATAGGATGGTAGCATTAATTTTACGGTGCTCGAGGAAAGATTAATTATTATTCCATTGTCCGATAGTTTAAAGAAAGCCTCCTGCAAGGTATTAAAGGTTCCTTTTACATTGATATCGAATTGTTTTATAAAATCAGCTTCGGTATTTTCCGCTAGTGGTTTATTAATCATTATACCTGCATTGTTGATTAAAACATCTACCTGACCATAGTGCTCCATCGCTTTGTCGAATAGCGATGTAACTTGCTTTTTATTGCTTACATCTGCTTGAATGGCAATTGCAGCACCACCTTCTTTTTTTATTTGTTCTACTGTATTTTTTGCCTCCTTTTCACTATTGGCATAGTTAACAACAATTTTGTCTCCGTTTTTAGCCAATAAAACCGCTATTTCTTTACCAATTCCTCGCGATGCTCCTGTTACTATTACTACTTTATTCATTTTCTATTTTATTAGGTGTTCAGCTTATTTTTAAGTTTTTGCCAATGCTAGTCGGTCAAAAAAAAAGATTCAGTTATACCAATTTAATTTCAAATGAATCATTTTATTAGATGTGTTTCGATGTTAATTTGGTATTATATGGTTTTAAACTTAAATATACTTGTTTTACGGAGACACAAAAAATAACTGTGCTTGTAATTTGCAACACTAAACTAAGTTTTTAGCGGTGTACATTTCAACATTATTTGGTCGAATAGGAGCGGGCTTGAATTGTTTTTATTGGTTTCAATTTGCAAGGCTGGTTCAATTACCATCTTTTTTCACCTCTTTTTCAGGAAAGCATTTTTATTGTCGGTAAAACAAAAAAATAAGCTGCAGATTGTTCTACAGCTTACTTCTATTTTTAAACTTACTACAAGTTTTTATGCTTGCGAGTGTGTCTGCTTTTATGCAACGGCCTTTCCGTAATATTTTTTCTTCAGCCAAAACGAAACCCGAACCAATAAAATTAAAGCAGGAACCTCCACCAAAGGGCCAATAACTCCTGCAAATGCTTGTCCCGAATTTAATCCGAAAACTGCAATGGCAACGGCAATTGCTAATTCGAAATTATTACCCGCAGCTGTAAAGGCTACCGAAGTTGTTTTGTCGTATGTTGCACCTGTTGCTTTGGTAACGAAAAATCCGATGATAAACATTAAGGTGAAATAGATCAGCAAAGGAACTGCAATAATCAGCACGTCCATTGGAATTTGAACAATCAATTCTCCTTTTAGCGAGAACATAACCACAATGGTAAACAAAAGAGCAATTAAGGTAATTGGTGAAATCTTTGGAATAAACTTTTTGGAGTACCATTCTTCTCCTTTTAGTTTTACTAAAATCAATCTACTTAGTATTCCCATAACAAACGGAATTCCTAAATAAATTGCTACACTTTCGGCGATCGTTCCGATGGAAATATCGACAATAGCACCTTCGAATCCAAAGTAGGGTGGAAGAACGGTAATAAAAATCCAGGCATAAAAACTGTATGCAAATACCTGAAAAATACTATTTAAGGCAACTAAGCCAGCTCCATATTCACTACTTCCTTCGGCAAGGTCGTTCCATACCAAAACCATTGCAATACAACGGGCCAAACCAATTAAAATAAGTCCAACCATGTATTCGGGATAATCGCGCAGAAAGGTAATTGCTAAAATAAACATCAAAACAGGACCAATGATCCAATTCAGAACTAGCGAAATAGAGAGAATTTTTGTGTTTCGGAAAACTTTTGGCAACAAGGCATAGTTCACTTTTGCCAAAGGCGGATACATCATTAATATCAAGCCAATTGCAATAGGAATATTGGTTGTTCCGCTACTAAATGAGTTAATGATATTTGGGAAAGTGGGTACGAAATAACCTATTCCAACTCCAATAGCCATTGCTACAAATATCCATATTGTTAGGTTTCTGTCCAGAAAACTTAATTTTTTACCTGCCATCTTTTAATATTTTATTTGAGAAAAAACGAATAATAGTTCGCTTGCAATCTGCAGACTTCTTTCTTTATATTTTTCAGCTTGTTGGGGCGTATTGTCGAATGCTTTCGGATCTTCAAAGGTAATTGGAATCCGTTTTTCGGCACCGGCAATAAAAGGACAAGCTCCATCGGCTTGCGAGCAAGTCATAATTGCTGCAAATCCCGATTTTGGGTTGAAATTATCATTTAGGCTTTTCGAAAATCCGATAATTGGATGCTCGTTATCGGCATATTTAATACTATAAATTGGGTTGTTGCTTTCGGCAATGGTCTCAATTTGAAAGCCTGACTCTTGCAATGTTTTGGCAACCATAGGAAAAAGAGCAGTGCCTTCGGTTCCGCCCGAATAACAAAATACATTTTTAATACCAAAATGGTGAGCCATGGCTTGTGCCCAAATTTGTGTTAAATGACTTCTCCGCGAGTTGTGGGTGCAAATAAAGTTGAGTCTTATTTCCTCCCCATTGGTAACTTTTGATTGAATAAAGTCACTTAGAGCTTGCAAAACTGCTTTACGCTCTGCCGAAATACTTTCCGGATTCAATCCCTTTATGGTTTGGTCTATTTCTGTAAATAGCATAACTTCTTATTTTTATTATTTTATTTTAAAATTATATCGTTTTTTTTAGCAACAGTTTCCATTGGGCGAACAACAAGTCACCACCTTTAAATCGGCAGGATTCAATTTGATTTTATCCTCGGGAATACCACATTTATCTTTGGCCAAACAGTCGGTTTGTTTGCTGCTTAGTAAGAAATTTTTTCCGTCAAAATCAAGTCCGAATTTTCCAATCGTTTCTGCTTGGTATTCTACTTCGATTTCTAAATCTTCTATTTTTAAAATTTTTTCGGAAAGCTCGATGATGTTCAACAATTTTTCGGGATGCAAGCGGTGGTCGTAGTCATTTGCATTCCAAAGTTGAAAGTTTACCACTTCTTCGTTTCTTACGGTTCCGCCACAATCAATAAAGTGTTTTGTGACTTTACCTACCTCGGTTACGTGAAAGTGCTGTGGTACTAATTCTCCGTTTGGCAATTGAAAGCTGATGGATTTCAATTCTTTTAATATCGATTTTACTGCTGATAATTTCATTTCTGTATCTATTTGTTGATTGCGATAATACGATTAATTCATTTAAATTTTTTAGCAACAATCGTCTAATTGACTTAGATCTTGATTTAGAAAATCGGAAAGAAGGCTTTTCATTGCAGTCCAATTTTCTTTGTGAATGCAATAGCAAACACTGGTACCTTCTACATTTCCTTTTATTAAGCCTAACTGTTTTAGTTCTTTTAAATGTTGCGAAATGGTTGGTTGGGCCAATCCAATTTCACTTACTAAATCTCCACAAATACACGAGTCTGTTTTAAAAAGGTATTGTAAGATAGAAACCCTTGCCGGATGTCCGAATGCTTTTGCAAAAAGAGCAATTTCATTTTGTTGATCGGTAAATATTTCTGTTTTTGCTAAACCCATTTCATTTATTTATTTGTTCATTGCAATATTACGATTAAGATTTAAAAAATCAAAATGATGCAGAGGATATTAATACAAAATTTATGTTTTTCAATGCAAATGGGAGTAATTTGTCGTGAAAAAGGACGGCCAGCTTTTAAAATTCGAGGAATGATTGAGGATTGGGTAAAATTGGCTTTTTCTACAGTTTTTCTCCGAGTTCAACTGTTTTTCTTCGTGCGAATGGGCATGGAGTTTATTGCATTTCCGCTTATTACCAGCAATAGCTTTCTTACAAATGAGCAATTTTACTTACATTTGCATCCCGAATTTAGTATCAACAAAGCAGGTGGCATCTCCCTGCGGTGAAGTAAAGAACTGTTTAATCGCGATTTGCGGTCTGTTTTTTCTTACTTCAATTAAAAAATAAAAAAATGCAAAATGAAATTTTATGGCTGGCCATGTTGCTGGCAAACTTCTTGTTCATTATTTTGGCGTATCGAATATTTGGTAAGTGGGGATTAATTATTTGGATTCCAATTTCGGTTATTGTTGCCAACATTCAAGTTATTCAAACTGTTGAGTTTTTTGGTTTAATTGCCACCTTAGGTAATATTGTTTATGCTTCGTCGTTTTTGGTGACCGATATATTATCGGAAAATTACGGGAAAGAAGACGCAAAAAAGGCGGTTTGGATTGGGTTTTTTAGTCTCATTTCCATGACCCTGTTAATGAATATGTCTTTGCTTTTTATTCCCTTAGCGGGAGATGAGTTTGCAGGCCGTGCACACGAAGCTACTAGTACTATTTTTAGTTTAATGCCTCGCATAGCGGTTGCTAGTTTGGTGGCATATTTACTTTCTCAAAGGCACGATGTGTGGGCTTATCATTTTTGGCGAAAACGCTTTCCAAACGAGAATCAAATTTGGATACGTAACAATTTGAGTACCATTATTTCTCAGTTTATAGATAGTACTGTTTTTGTACTTATTGCGTTTTGGGGAGTTTTCGAAACGTCTGTAATGTGGGAGATATTTATCACCACTTATTTCTTGAAATTTATTGTTGCTGTGGCCGATACGCCATTCGTATATTGGGGCAAAAGAATATTCAAAAAGGGAAAGTTCTATTTGGATTAATGTCTGTTTAAACGATGCCTTCATCTGGTTTGCAGTGGTTTAGAGAAATTTTCGTTTTACAAAATCATCAAAAACATCTTTGTACTGCTTGCTAATTGGAATACGTTCTTTTCCAAATAGAATACGATCTCGTTCTATGGTTTTAATTTTATCGAGACTCACGATATAGGAGCGATGGATTCGCATAAATTTATCAGTCGGTAATTTTTCTTCTAAGGATTTCATGGTAGCATGAAAAACGATTGGTTTTATCGAGTCTTCAACATATAATTTCACATAGTCTTTAAGACCTTCAATGTAAAGTATTTCGTTATAATCAACACGCTTTACTTGATAGTCGGCCTTTACAAACAGATAGTTTTCGTCGGTTTCCATTGCGGAATTGGGAGCAACAGATTGTAATAAATCAAAATGCTGTTTTGCATGCTTCACAGAGGTTAGGAATACCTCATAACTAATTGGCTTTAATAAATAATCGAGTGCATGTAATTGAAAGCCTTCAACGGCATATTTATTGTAGGCTGTAGTAAAAATGACTTTACAATCTTCATCAAGTGTTCGTGCGAATTCTATGCCTGTAAAATCGGGCATTTGAATGTCTAAAAAGATAAGTTGTACCGATTTTTTTTGTAAAAACTCCATGGCATCAATAGGATTATCGAATTCACCTTTTAATTCAAGGAAGGGAGTTTTTTTTATATGTGATACCATTAAGCCTAAGGCTAAGGGTTCATCGTCGATGGCTATGCATGTAATTTTGTTCATCCTTATAAATCTAATGGAATGGTTAAGTGAACCAGATACCGGCTTTTGTCTTTGTCTATTGTTAGCTCGGCCAGATTCCCATAAATAAGCTCTAAACGTTTTTTAATATTTACGATGCCAATTCCTCCTGTCCCCTGGGCAGTTTCCTGTTTGTTTTCGGGAATACTATTGGTGCATTCAAAAATGATAGTATTCATTTCTGCTTTCAGCGATATGGATATAAAGGAATTCTCCCGGTAGCTAATGCCATGCTTAAAAGCGTTTTCGATAAATGGGATGAATAACAATGGCGGTATTTTGGCATTGGGTAGTTGAGAATCGATGTCGACATTTAATTTTATTTTTGAACTTAGCCTTTGTTGCATCAAATCAATGTAGTTTTGCATAAATTCAAATTCCTTTTTTAGCTCTACCGTTTTAATATCCGATTCATAGATTAAATAACGCATTAATCCAGATAATTTTTCTACGGCTTTTTGAGCTCTATCTCCATCAATTGCAATTAATGCGTATATATTATTCAGTGAATTAAAAAAGAAATGAGGGCTAATTTGATTTTTTAGGAATGCCAACTCCGTATTTAGGCGCACTTTTTCAATTTCTTTTTGTTCATTTTCTTTGTGTTTTAAGCGTTGTATATTCGCCATTCCCGTGCTAAAACCAAGTACAACCGACAGTAAGAAGAAGTTGTCGATAATTTTAGGATGCAAGCCAAAAGTTCTTTTTGCATGGGCAACTTTTCCACCAATTATACTTTTAGGTCTTAAATTGTCTATCTGCAACAGCTCATATAAATATTGCGATGCAATAAGTAACAGAATGGTAAACAGTAATAGAACACCAATAAAATATAGTTTTTTCTTTTCGAAGAAAAAACGGGGAGCAATTACTAAATAATTAACATAGAAAGCTACAAGCATAAAAATTAGTTGATAATAGTAGCTATACATCCAAAAAATATCTCGGTCATCATTGCTATCAAATACAAAGAGTGGGAGAATGGAAAAAAGTAGTATGCCAGCAACATGAGGTAAGCATTTTTCTATTCTGTTTTTATAAATTTCCATACTGTAAATTTACTATTTTTAATATTGACAACTACAAAGCATGGCATTCATTTCACTATTCGTGACGTAATGCTTCAATTGGTTCCATTTTTGCCGCTTTTCGTGCAGGATACCATCCAAAAAATACACCAATAAATGTGCAAAATAAAAAGGATAATAGGATCGAATTTGTTGTAATTAAAACGGGCCATCCCAATGCATCTTCTACAATATTTGATGCTGTAATTCCTAGTACGATACCAATAATGCCGCCAAAAACACTTAAAAGGGTAGCTTCTAAAAGAAACTGACGCAAAATATCTTTCCCTTTTCCACCAATAGCCATACGTAAGCCTATTTCGCGTGTTCGTTCGGTAACCGACACGTACATAATATTCATAATTCCAATGCCACCTACAATTAAGGATATACCCGCTATGGAGCCTAACAAAACCAACATCATTTCCGATATCGAACCAAAATTGCTAATGAGCTCTTCTTGAGTTCTTATTTCAAAATCATCATCTGCACTCTCTTTTAATTTATGAGCTGTACGCAACAGCTTGGTTATTTCAGCACTTGTTGCCACAATCTGATCTTCCGATTTGGCCGATATAACAATGGCGCGTAAATACGTTTGTCTGTTAATACGTTTCATTACCGTTGTGTAGGGTGCAAGTATCATATCATCCTGATCTTGCCCAAAGGTGTTGTTACCTTTCTCCTTTAAAGTACCAATGACTTTAAACGGAATGTTATTAAATCGTATGCTCTTACCAATAGGATCTTCACCTTCGGCAAATACATTCTCAATTACGGTTTGTCCGACCAAGCATACCTTAGCAGCCTTTTTTATTTCTGCCGAAGTGTAAATTCGTCCAGTTTCAACTTCATATTTTTTAATGAAAGAATACTCCTCGTTGCCACTATAAATTTGAGTGGGCCAGTTGTTGGCGCCATATATTACCTGCCCGCTGCCATCTACCTCGGGGGATATGGCATTAATAAGAAGGCTCTTACTTTTTAAATAGTCAACATCGCTTACTTTTAGTTTTTGTGAAGTAGATTGCCCTTGGTGCACACCACCACGATTCTGACTTTCGGGTTTTACGCTAATCAGATTGGTTCCCATAGAGGAAATTGTACTGCGAATACTTGCATTCGATCCTTGGCCAATGGCCAACATGGCAATTACGGCAGCTACACCTATTACAATGCCAAGCATGGTTAAAAACGAACGCATTTTATTTCGGATAATAGCTGCGGTGGCGATCTTAAATAAATTAATCAGTTTCATTGTTTTATACTTTTTTTATGAAAATCTAATTGCCAAAGGCATACGTTTCGTCTTTTAATTGAGCAAGAGCAGTAATTGCATTTTGTCTGTTGCTTATTCTTTCGTCTTTAATGATAAGTCCATCACGAAAAACAACATTTCGTTTTGTAAATTCGGCAATGTCTGGTTCGTGTGTAACAAAACAAACGGTCATTCCATTATTGTTTAGCTGCTGAAAAAGAGCCATTATTTCAAAAGAAGTTCGTGTGTCAAGATTCCCAGTTGCTTCGTCGGCAAAAATTACTACCGGATCATTTACCATGGAGCGTGCAATAGCTACCCGTTGCTGCTGTCCGCCCGACATTTGATTGGATAAATGCTTCATTCTATCTTTTAAGCCAACAGCAATTAATGCTTGTTCTGCTTTTTCTCTTCGTTCCGTATTGCTAACCAAAGGGTTGTACAGTAAAGGTAATTCTACATTTTCAAGTGCTGATGTTCGGGGCAATAGGTTGTAGGATTGAAATACGAAACCTAGCTTTTGATTTCGAATAGTCGCTAATTGGTTCCTGTTTAATGATTTCACATTTCCACCATCTAAAAAATAATCGCCTGAACTAGGCAAATCGAGGCATCCTAGTATGTTAAGTAACGTGGATTTTCCAGAGCCACTTGTGCCCATTATGGCTACAAATTCTCCTTTCGAAATAGTTAAGTCTACACCTCGTAAGGCCTTTACAGTTTCCTCGCCAACCTGATAATTTTTATGAAGGTTTTTTATTTCGATAATTGTCTTGTTGTTCATTTTAGTCCTTTTTACATGATGATCAATAGTTTCAAAAGCCTTGTGTTAGCGAGGAGGTCCGCCAGCGCCATTTTTTCCTTTTGGTCCTTCCTGAATAAAGGGACTTTTTTGATCCTCATTCTTTTGAGGTAGAGTACTTTCTTCAGAGTCATTGGTTAATGTTAAAGAAGTAACAAGAATATCGCCTTCCTTTAATCCTGAGATTACTTCCATGTTGGAACCATCATTAATGCCTATTTCAACGACAAGTGGATGTATTTCCTCTCCATTTTTTACCCAAACCATTTTGTGTGCATCGTCTAATTCCGGCATGTTTCCTCTTGGAGGCTTAGGTCTGTTATCATTATTTATTGTATTGGAATCATCCGATGGGGCGTTTTGTACTTCCTTCAACAGACTTCTTTTATATTCTTCTAACAATTGTTGGTTTGGAGTAAAACGAGTTGCTTTTCCTGCTATTAGCAGCACATCATTAGCCTCTTCAACAAAAGTGGTAATACTTGCTGTCATTCCTGGTTTCAATTTTAAATCAGGATTACTTACGCTAATAATTACGATGTAAGTAATTACATTGGATGCTTCGTTTGGTTGTAATCGAATTTCCGATACTTTCCCTGTAAAATTAAGATCGGGAAACGCATCTACAGTAAATTCAACTCGTTGATTTTCTTTTATCATTCCTATGTCTGCTTCGTCGATATTTGCTTCTACCTGCATTTCCTTTAAATCGTTAGTAATGGTAAAAAGTTCAGGAGTATTCATGCTCGCAGCAACTGTTTGTCCGGCTTCTACTGCACGATTAAGCACAATTCCATCAATTGGAGAGTAGATAGTAGCATAGCTTAAATTACGAGCCGATCGATCCAAATTTGCTTTGGCAGATTTTACAGATGCTTTGCTCTTTTTTAAGTTGTAAACTACTAAATCGTAATCGCTTTTGGCTAAAAGTTCCTTGTCATAAAGAACTTTCATTCGCAAGTGATTGGAATTTTGATATTCGTATTCTGCTTGAGCATTATCTAAATCTGCTTGAGCATTTTCCAGACTCGATTGCAAGGTGTATTTATCGAGTTCGGCAATTAATTGGCCTTTTTTAACTACCGAATTAAAATCGACATATAGTTTTTCAATAACACCGGATACTTGAGTGCCAACCACCACTGTATTAGTAGCTTCTAGTGTTCCGGTTGCTGTAATGGTATTACTTAACGATCCTTTTTTTACTAGCTCTGTTTCAATAACAAATTTATGCTCATTTTCAATCCATGATATATAGGTGATAGAAATCACAGTAATTAAGAGGATGCCGATTGCGCTTAGTACTAATTTCTTGCGTGGAAAATTTATCTTTTTCATCATCATTGTATTTAAAATAATATCGTATTGCCTAAATAGTAATCAATAATTTTATTTTGCAGTAACACATTGTATTTTGCTTGTGTTAGTTTGTTTTCTGCACTTACTAAATTGTTTTTTGAAGTCAGAAAGTCCACCGAATTAATCATGCCTTGTGTAAACATTTCATTGGAGAGCTGATAGGATTCGTTTTCTGCATCATACTGCTCTTGTAATGCTAAATAGTTACTACTTGCTATTTGAGCATCAGTACAAGCTTGCTCGATATATTTTCGCAGGTCGGTTTTTAAATCGATTAAAGTGAGCGCTTCATTATGAGTTTGTATGTTGGCAATTTTTACATTGGTTTTTACTTTTTTTCGTTGAAAAATTGGAACGGATAACGAAAGTCCGATGGATGGATTAATTTGATTGGAAAACTGATCGCTAAAATTAACAGGATCCAAATCAGAAGAGTATCCGGTTCCAATACTGCCGCCTAATGATAGTTGAGGCATTGCATCGGCTTGTGCAAGCTTTATATTCATTTGCGCACTTTTCAGGTTTAATTCGGCAACCTTAATGCTTGGTTGTATTCCTAAAGCAACATTGTAAATAAAATTGGCATCGGTTACTGATACCGTTTTTAGTAAAGCATCAATATTCGGCTCTTGTATGGTAAATGAATCGTTAATGGGCATGTTCATTAACTGCATTAAAGCAACCATATTTACTCGAAGTGTATTTTTAGCATCAACAAATACGGCTTTATCCGAAGCATATTGCGATTTTATATTTAAGAAATCGGTAGTGGAAATAATTCCAGCAGCTTTTCTTGCTTCGGCCAATTCAAATTGTTTTGCTGTTGATGCAAGTTGAACATCGGAGTTGTTAACATTCTTTATTGCCAGCAAAGTAGTTATGTAGGACGAAAGTATGTTTAAGCTAATTAATTCTTTTTCAGTTTGAATATCGGTATCAGATGCTGCTAGTTTCGTTTTGTTTTGAGCAATGGTATTTTTGAGTTTTGCTCCATTGTATAAAGTAATTTCAGAGTTTAAAGAGACAGAAAGCTTAGAGCTTGAGTTTTGTTTCCAACTTTCATCCGTATCGCTATACTCGTAATTTTTTGTGGAGCTTATTGTTTGGCTGCCATTTAGAAATAAATTGGGTCCTCGTTCTGCTTTCGATTGAGACAAATAGGCTTTTTGAATCGCAGTGCTGTTATTTGCTCTGCTTATTTCGGTGCTATTTTCCCATGCGTAATTGATACAATCATTTAACGAGAAGGCCTGCTCTTGTGCTTGTATCAATTTAGGAATAATACCTAGTACAATAATCTGTATTAAAATGAAGTGCTTTATCATATAACCTTTGTTTAAATTTCAAAACAAAGATTCTTCTAATTAGAATGCCTATCAATTCGTTTAGACTATTACAGGCTTATTTTAGAAGTTTGATGGGTTTTTATCGATAAGTGTTTTTGGGAAAATCACAAAAAGCGTTAAAATAGGGAAGGAGTGTAGCTTGTTTGGTTGCAGTAATTGAGCTAAAATCTCCCTTGGTTCTATGGTTAATCAAAGAATTGATTTCAATTTTTTATTAGCAGGTTTGGTAGAAGAAATAGGATATATTTCGGTTGAAGGCTGGTAGTTTTTTAATTGTTTCGCAGAATATAGGTAGTAGTAGCTTATGTTTTAGATGCTTGTAATTTGCTTCAAGAATTTGTTAAATAATTTTATCATGTTAACTATGGATTTGTAAATTAATAATTGTAATTTCAGTGCTCATTGTAAAAAAAAGAGAATGACATCTTTTATTATTTAAAAACCTAATGCAATTTTAGTATGAATATTTTTAAACAAATTTTACTTGCTTTTTTAACTGTAGTTTGTCTGGTATCGTGTGATAAGGAAGATACTGATGAAAAAAGTGAGATTTTAGATCGCGTAAGTATTAATGCGAAATGGGTGGTTGAAGGTACCAGCGAATTTAAATCATTCGAATTCAATGAAAGTGGCAATTATATTGTGATAAAAGAAAGCACAACGAAGTCGTCTGAAAACAATTCAATATTATTTGGAACTTATGAATACGACGATGATAAAACACTTATTCTTTCTGATTTGGGGACAATAATTATCTCTGATTTTGGAACAGATAATATCACTTTTGTTGTTAATGGTACAAGTGGTGATATTACTTTGAATGCAAATAAACAGAAGGAAATGGATCGTTCTGAACAGACTGATTTATTTTGTAGAACTTGGAAAATGTCTAGTTTAAATGGTGTTGATGTTGCAGGTACAGATCTTGAGATGACTGTTGTATTCTCTAGATCGGGCACATATTTCGTTAAGTATGTAAAGCCTGTTAATGGTATTATTGGAGGCTTGGCGAAATGGTCATGGCTAAATACTAAGAAAACAGAATTCGTGTATTCTTGGGAACTTTCTATTGGAAATGAGGACGAAGGAACTGTTGAGATTATTGAAGTAACTAGTGATATGTTGAAAGTACTGGAGGTGTTTGAAGACGGGGAGGAGGAACTTTCGATTCTTGTTCCTGTTGCTAATTAATAGAATAGATATTTAAGAAATCTATTTAGAGAGCTGGTTTTATTCAATAATTATCATTTTGAATAAAATCAGCTTTCTTTATTTACGCTTTCATGCTCGATAAAAAAGCATATGTGCAGATTTATGAATAGGAGCGATGTCTTAAAAATACAAATTATTAAGAGGAGGTGTTGATTCTAAATGATCTCTTGTTTTACTATTCTAGCTTCTCAGGTGAGTGGTGATGGCTTGATATGTGAAAAAGTGTATCGTTTTTGTGTAAATTAGGTTTAACTTTTCATTCTATCTTTAAACAATTGGAATACGAATATTTAATCCATTGAAAAGATGAAAACTTATTGGCTTTTGTTATTGTTGTGTATTGGGTTACCAGCTCATTCTCAGCAAAAAGAAGCAGGAAAACAAACTTATTCTGCTAATTGGGAATCTTTAAAACAACACCAAACTCCGGAATGGTTCCGCGATGCTAAATTTGGGATCTATTTTCACTGGGGTGTTTATTCGTATATGGGCGAGGGAGAATGGTATTCGCACCACATGTATGAAGACAAAGACGAGGGTTGGAATCATGATTTAAGAGAGCATCATGTGGAGACATATGGGGATTCAACGCAGTATTATGATTTTATTTCAAAATTTACCGCCAAATATTTCGACGCCAACGATTGGGCAAAGTTGTTTAAAGATGCTGGCGTTCGTTTTGTTGGACCTGTAGCCGAACATTGCGATAATTTCTCGAACTGGGACAGCAAAGTAAATAAATACAACAGTGTTAATTATGGACCTAAACGCGACATTGTTGGCGAATTGGAAAAAGCTATTAAAGGACAAGATTTGAAATTTGTGACCACTTTCCATCACAGTTGGGAGTGGGGTTGGTATAATCTTTGGAATGGTTTGGCCGACACTACCAATACTGAATTTAGAGAAATGCTTGGTGAAGTAACGTCTCCGGAGACCTTCTATCGTTTGGGTAAGGATGCAAGTGGACAATCAAACTATAAAGTTCTTGCTGAAGATCAACCGAGTAAGGAATTTGTAGACCTGTGGAAAGCCAAGGTTTACGAGGTGGTTGACAAATACAAACCCGATTTATTGTGGTTCGATAGTCGTGTGTTCTTGCTTCCCGAAAAGGTGAGAAAAGAAATGGTAGCTTATTACTACAACAAAGGTTTGGAATGGAACAAAGAAGTAACACTAACCTATAAAAATGAAGATTTAGCGAAAGGTGCAGGCGTAATTGATATGGAAAGAGGGCGCTTTGATGAAACGACTGATTTCCCTTGGTTGACCGACGATTCGTATGCATGGAACACCTGGAGTTGGAGTGACAAGCTTCAACTAAAAACACCAGATATTATTGTTGATGAATTAGCCGATATCTCAAGTAAGAATGGTTGTTTGATCTTAAACATCACACCTTCAGCCGATGGGTTCATTCCTCAGGAACAGCGCGATGGATTGTTGGAAATTGGACAATGGTTAAAAGTAAATGGGGAGGCAATTTACGATACTCGTCCGTTTGTTACTTATGGCGAAGGAGTTACCAAGCTGAATAAAAACCATTTCGGAGGGGTTCAAGGACGAGGAGTTCAGTACACTGCAGAAGATTTTAGATTCACTCAAAACGGGAAAAACCTATATATTATTCAACTGGGAACACCAGAACCAGCGAAAGAATTTCTATTAAAATCTTTTGCGGAGGATGGAAAAGCTGCAGGAATGAAAATATCTAAGATCCAAGTATTGGGTAGTAAGGAAAAAATTGTTTGGTCGTTAGCGAAAGGTGGTTTAACACTTACTTCTCCGGCAACAATACCAAACGATAAAGCTGTTGTTTATAAAGTTATTTTGAAATAAATAATACGATCGCATTCGACAAATAAAGAAGACAAGTTTTATTCGTAAAGTTTAATATATTTCATAACAATGAAAAAAATCATTCAAATAATTGTATTGGCAGTAGTTGCAATGAGTTGCTCCAATACTCAACAGCCCAATATCATTTATATCATGAGCGACGATCATGCAGCTCATGCAATTGGTGCTTATGGTGGTCGTTTGGCTACATTAGATCCGACTCCAAATTTGGATAAATTGGCTAGTGAAGGAATGCTGTTCGAGAATTGTTTTGCCACTAATTCAATTTGTACGCCAAGTAGGGCAACAATACTTACTGGCCAATACAGTCAAACAAACGGTGTTCTCGATCTTGACGGCGTGTTGGATACGAGCAAACAGTATTTACCCGTAGAAATGAAAAAGTTGGGTTATGAAACAGCAATTATCGGGAAATGGCACTTGAAAATTGAACCTTCGGCATTCGATTATTACAGTGTTTTGGAAGGACAGGGAAAGTATTTTAATCCTGAATTTTACGAAAAAGGGAAAGGGAAATATCCCAATAATATCGTGAAAACAGAAGGTCATTCGTCGGATGTAATTACCAATAAGGTGATTAGCTGGATTACGGGTAGAAAAGACAAGAAAAAACCGTTCTTTTTAATGTATCACTTTAAAGCTCCTCACGATTGGTTTGAAAATGCTCCTCGTTACGATAGCTATCTTGCTGATGTTAAAGTGCCTGAGCCTGAAAATCTATATTCGCAACCCAACTGGGGATCGGAAGGTACACGTGGACGAAATGACAGTTTGATTCATGAAATTGGCACTTCGGTTTCTCGCAGACACCAATTTAATGGCTATGTTGATCATTTTAAAATTGATAAGAACATACCTGACCACGAGGCCACTTCAATGGCTTACCAAATGTATTTGAAAAAATATCTGCGTTGTGTAAAAGGAGTTGATGATAATCTTGGGAATTTTTTTCAATTTTTAAAAGACAATGATTTATACAAAAATACAGTGATTGTTTATTCGGCCGATCAGGGGATGATGCTGGGAGAGCACGATATGGTAGACAAACGCTGGATGTACGAAGAGGCTACGCGCATGCCTTTTATCATTCATTATCCGGAATTGGTAAAAGCTGGGCAACGTAGCCAAAGTATCATCAATAATACCGATTTTGCGCCAACATTAATCGATTTGGCAGGAGGAAAAGTTCCGGATAAGATGCAGGGGAAAAGCATTATTCCTTTGTTGAATGGAGAGGAACCGGCCGATTGGAGAACAGGGACTTATTATCGTTACTGGATGCATTTAACGCATCACGATATACCTGCACATTTTGGGATCCGAACCAAAGACTATAAGCTTATTTTCTTTTATGGTCGTCACTGGGATTTGAAACAGGAAGGTGATTTGTCAAGAAATTGGTTGACTCCGGATCGTTCGTTTAAAGTGCGACCAACTCCTGTTTCGTGGGAATTGTACGATTTGAATAAAGACCCGCATGAAGTAAATAATGTGTATAATAATCCGGCTTATTCGGAAGTGATAAAAGAGTTAAAAGTTGAACTGAAACGCCAACGCGAAGCGTACAATGAAACTGACAAAGCTTATCCTCATATTCAAAAAAATGTGGATGAAAATTGGAACTAATCTAGTTGTTAATACAATTTTATAACAAGCATAAAAGAACCGGTTGAGCATCTGCTTCAACCGGTTTTTGCATTTATGTTTTATCGTCGTGTAATAGTCTTATTTTTAAATTCTTAAGCCAAAACCAAAATCCCAACACCAAATACCCAATTCAATGCTAATAATATAGAAACTACACACTTTTCGTGATGAAGGGAGAGAAATGCATGTGAGATTGATTTTCATGGATGAACTATTTATATAAGTGAATTTTGAAAAGGGAATGCAAGCAGTTCGTTGCATTCGCTCCTTTGCTATTATTCTGATTTCATATTTAACTTGTACCAGTTGATGTTACGGGTAAAGTACATGGTGATTCCTAGAATTAAAGCCAAACCAATACTTCCCATTAACAGAGCATAATCGGCTAATTGCAGAGTGACAAATAAAAAGCCGTAAATACCCAAAATAGTGGCGCTTAGAACTCCAGTAAATTTGTTCGATTTAAAAACGCTTTTGGCATAAATGATTATCATGAGCGAGGTGAGTCCTGCAGAAATTAAATAGGCAATATTGAAATTGGAATGTTCCGATATGGATATCAGTAATATGTAGAAAAGACAAAGTGCCAAACCAACAAGGGTGTACTGAAAAGGGTGAATTTTTCGGCCATTCATAATTTCTACTAAGAAGAAAACCAAGAATATTAAAGCGATCGTCATCACTGCATATTTGGAGGAGCGCATGGACTTTTGATAATCATCCAAAGGCATAATCAGATCAACTCCTAATATTGAATACTGCATTTCTTCGCGCATGTTTTTGTCGACCCAAGATTGTGGATAGTTACGATTGAGTTGTAGAATCTTCCAATCGGCCGTAAACCCATCATCAGTTACTTCTCGGTTGTCGGGAAGAAAATTACCGTTAAAACTAGGCGAAGACCAAGGGGAACTTAGGTTTACTTTTGTGGTACTACCTAGCGGTATAAAGGAAAGGTTCTGACTTCCTTGCAAATTTAAGTTGAATGAGAAATCGATATTTGAATTTATTTGTTCGCTCAAATCTGGCAAATCGATACTAATGCCCGAACTAATCATCTCGCTTAGTTTAGAACCTGGTTGAACCTCAAGCTTTTGTGCTCCCCAGTTCAGCGTTACCTGATCTTTTATTCCTCGAAGATCGGATATTCCAACGGTTAAGAATGCTTCGTTGTATTTAATTTCTTTTAAATGATCTTCATCTACTTTCACTTTTAGTTTGTAGTGTCCCGAAACTTGTAAAGCGCTTCGGTATACCACCACCTCATAAATTCCTCTTTTCAACTTTTCGGGTTCTATTTTACCTGTTACTTCTAGTTGCTCGGGAAGTAGGTACAGGTATTTTGTTTTAGTGATGGTTTTTTCATCCTCAAGTTCGTACTCATAAATTAATGGGATGGTGAGTATTGGGCCATTAATTTGTTGACTGCCAGCCCATTTTTGGCTTACTTCGTTTAATACCGATTGATTGAGCACTTCTCTTTCGCTGATGATGGATTTAATCATGCTAGCAGGAATCAATAATAGAAGCATTAAAATGGCAATGGTTCCTAATTTTAGTCCAACCGAATTCTTAATCCAGCTGTTTACTTTGTCGAATGGTGATTGGGTATCGTTCATTTTATTTTTGTTTTAAAAGTACTTTGGATTTCAAAGTAGATGATGAAAAAAAATTATTTAAGCAATTGCTCTATGGCCTTTATGTGTTTGATAAAGGCCAACTTGCCTTCATCCGAAGCAGAATATTTGGTGTTTGGTTTTCGATCGAGAAACTCCTTTTGTACACGAATGTATTCGCTTTTTTCAAGCGACTTTAAATGGCTGGCTAAATTACCATCGGTAACGCCCAATAGGTTTTTAAGAGCATTAAAATCGAGGTAATCGTTTACCACCAAAGCCGACATAATTCCTAGTCGAATTCGGTTTTCGAAAGCTTTATTTAAATCTTTAAGTAGTTCCTTCACGACTTGTATTTTATCTCCATAATTATTCCATAAACGATATGAAGTACACCGAATCCAATGCACCAAAAAATTAAACCATATCCGATGAAATAAGTTGCAATCAAACCTAGTAATATTTCAAGTATTCCCAAACTACGAATTTCGCTTATTGTGTATTTACTGGCATTTACCAAGGCCAAACCGTAAAATAGTAAGGTAAGTGGTGCAATTAATCCAATGTATCCTTTTAGGAGTAGAAGCAGGCAAAATACACCACCGCTAATTAATGGAATTAACAAATTAATTAGAAGTGTTTTGGTTTGAGAATCCCACACTTTCTGTTTTAATTTTTTCGTTTTTAATCGTGTGAAGAAAATTCCAAAACCTAAAGCAAGTAGCAGAGTTACAAAACCAATCGTCAGCAATTCTACTAGCTGATCAAAACTTAAAAGCGTGCGGTTAAAATCCTGATAGCCAGTGTGGGAATAAATGCTTATCCATGCAAAGTAAGCACCTATCAGTGCAATAAAACCTGCGCCTATTCCTGATAAGCCACTTAAAGAAATAAACTTGGATGATTTGTTCATCATCTCTTTAATGTTCTTTAAGTCTTCGATGTATTTTTGTTGATTCATGGAAAGTACTTTGTAATTCAAAGTAAAAGTAAGCTAAAAATTTAAATAATAATTAATTTCTTGAAAAAAAATCGATTTATTTTATTGTCGTATTGCTTTTAGTTAAGCTTTATGGGAAAAATTTAAGCTTATACGTATAAAAACCTATTTTTAGGAATACGTTCATACACTGTTTTCTCTCATTAGAATACAAACTTACTTTGTTTCTTATCAATTTAAACAGAGTAGTTTATGAAAATACATCAAATTACCATACAGGCAGGTATCGATAAGTTAGGAAATTCGGAGCGTTTGCCCGATTTACAAATTAAAAAAGGAGAAATATTTGGGATTGTTGGACCTACTGGTAGTGGTAAAAGTCAGTTGATTGCAGATATTGAACAATTAGCGCAAGGGGATACGGCAAGTAAGCGCAAAATTTTAATTAATGGCGAAATTCCTACTCATGAACTTCGTACCGACCCTCGGAAAAAAATGGTGGCACAATTGTCTCAGAATATGAATTTTTTCGCCGATATGCCGGTTGCCGATTTTTTAAGACTTCACGCCAAGTGCAGGGGAAAGAATAATGTGGATATAAAACACGTAATCTCTATTGCCAACACGCTTACAGGAGAACCCATAAATGAAAGCGATAATTTAACTATTCTGAGTGGCGGACAAACTAGGGCTCTTATGGTGGCCGATGTTGCTATTATCAGCGAATCGCCAATTGTATTAATCGATGAAATTGAAAATGCAGGGATTAAAAAACACGAAGCTTTACAATTATTATCGGGCGAAGGAAAAATAATTTTGGTAGTTACACACGATCCGGTGTTGGCTTTAAGCGCTCAAAAGAGAATTATTATGAGGAATGGTGGTATGCGCGATATTATAACAAGTACTTATCGTGAGCAACAAATAGCTCTGCAATTAAACAATATCGATCAGTATATTCTAAGCTTGAGAGAGGAGGTTCGGGCAGGTAAAAAAATAGAACAAGTCAATTTTGAGGTATTGCAACAGGAATGGAGTACGTGTAGTACTTGTCTTTAAGGCGTGTGCTGTTTTCGTTAAAATACTAGCGCAAAGAAACAGATTAAGTGATGTTTATATTTTTATATCAAGTTAATTGTTAGTTGTTTAAGCTTACCTAGAAAAGGAAATTATATGAAATTTATTATTGTAGCCGGAACTCCTGGTGCAGGGAAAACTGCCGTGCTAATTCATACCATAAAAGTGTTATTACATCAAAATATAAAACCAGCAGTTGTTAAAATAGATTGCTTGTATTCTGATGATCCTAAGAGGTTTGCAAGCTTGGGAGTGCCCGTTCAGTTGGGTTTGTCTATGGATATGTGTCCCGATCATTTTTCTATTTATAATACCGATGCCATTTTAGAATTTGCGAGAGTGCAAAATTCTGAATTTCTGATTATGGAGACAGCTGGTTTGTGTCATCGATGTGCGCCTTACACTACCAATAGTTTAGGTGTATGTGTGATTGATGCTACTAGCGGACCAAATAATCCAATGAAAGTGGGGCCTTTTTTAAGCTGTGCAGATATAGTGGTGATTACAAAAGGCGATATGATATCGCAAGCCGAGCGAGAGATATTTCGGCAGTGTATTTTAGAAACGAATCCCAATTGTTCAATTATTGAGGCGAACGGACTCAGCGGACAGGGTGCTTCGGAATTGGCGATGCAAATTAAAAGTACCGAAAAGAATGTGTCTGAAAAGGAAAGTTTACGTCATAATGCGCCTTTTGCGGTGTGTACTCTTTGTGCGGGTGAAAAAAGGATTGGTGCATCCTATCATCGTGGTTTGTTGCGGAAAATGAATGGCATGCAAGAATATGTTGGCGAATAAATTGTTGTAATTAGAAATAAGAAGATGCATAAAAAAATAATGGAATTTCTCCCTGGCTATAATTGCGGTCGTTGTGGTTTTGGCTCTTGTACCGACTTTGCGATGGCGATGGAAACCAGTTCGTTAAGTAGTGACCTGTGCCCTTTTTTAATACAGGAACGGTTTAAAGCTGGTAAAAAAGAAATAGAGAGCTTAGTAGCTAGTGGTTTACCTATTTGTCATGAAAAAATACAGGGAGTAATTGATGCTTACGAAGCTGATATTATTTTGGAACCATTGCAAGGCGAAATTTCGTGTAGAGAAGTGTTAATGCCAATGGCTTTGGTTCACTTGCAGATTGGCGAAGTGATTGAATATCGCCCTTTGGGTTGTCCGATAGTGCATTACGGCAAAGTAATAAAGTTAGATCATTTGTTGGTTACGGTGCACTTAATTGGTCCGTGTCGTCGCAAACAAAATGAAATAAAGTTCACTTCTGTAGGATGTTGCATGGTAATTGCTTTCGAGGGACAATTTCAAGGTAAAAGCATTAAAGTTGGCGAAACCGTGCGATTTTTACCAAAACACTGCATGATGCAGAAGGTGCATTCAGGGGTTATCGTTAATCTGCAAGATAATAATGTTTTAATCGAAGGAATTGATTTGAAAGTATGGCAACCTCCAGTTGTATGTTGTTCTATTTAAGGCAAGAAGGTTTTTTTTAAAATGAGCAAACAGATTTTTAGAGAATGAATTCTGGTAGTTGACACCCAGTGTGCTATGCGGGTTACTAGCAAATTGATTCTAAATTTACACTTCAAAAATTCGATTCTTTATCGCGAAAATTACCAAGGCAGCGGTGTTTTTCGATTGTGTTTTTAGTAGAATATTTTCGCGGTGTTTGTCAACAGTACGTTTGCTGATAAAAAGCATTTCGGCAATTTCCTGATTCGAGCATCCTTTGCAAATATTGTATAGTATTTCTATCTCTCTGCTTGTAAGGTCTGTTTTGGGAGGATGATTCTTTTTTCGATTCAAATTTTTAATAATACTTTCAAGTATTTCTGGCGAAAAGAAGTTTTTTCCTTCTAGAACGGCTACAATTGCTTGTTGTACTTCTTCGAAACTTGAATTTTTTAGCAGAAAAGCTTTGGCGCCAGCAACCATCATTTCCGAATAATAATTCTCGTTGGCATGCATCGAAAGTGCAATTATTTTCGTGTCCGGATATCTTTTCATTACTTCGCGAGTAGCTTCGATTCCATTCATTATTGGCATTTCAATATCCATTAGAATAATGTCGGCTTGCCAGGTCAATAGCAAATCCAATAATTCTTGTCCATTGCTGGCTTCTTTAATTTCTTGTTTATTATTCTGATTGTTGAACAGAAAACTTAAGCCTTCTCGAAACAGATCGTGATCATCAACTAATGCCAGTTTTAAAGCTTCATTCATGAGATGGGTATTTTAACTTTTAGGTAAAAACCTTGCTTATTTTTGTGATTCATTTCAATCGTTCCATCTAACGACTTTACTCTTGATCGGATATTTTCAAGTCCCATCCCTTTTATTAATTGTGTTTCTATGGCAAAACCAATTCCATTATCCCGATACAATAGTTCTAACTTATTAGGATAATGCAGAAGGGAAATATCAATATGAGAAGCTTCTGCGTGTTTTATGGTATTGTTGATTAATTCACCGATAATTCGATAAAGAATCAACTCCACGTTAAAGTCAAATCGCTTATTGTTTAAACGAACATCTAAACGAACCTGATATTGATTGTTTAGATGAATTCCTTCAATAAAGGTTTTGATTGCTTTTTCGAGTCCGTATCTTTCAAGCACATGTGGACTCAACTTATTAGATATCTCTTTAATGGTAATGATTGCTTCGTTAACAGCATGATCGGTTTTGCTTGCAATCTGTTTGTTTTTTTCGTTTTCAACCGCAGTATTTAAGGCCGAATTTGTCATTTTAATGCTCGAAAGGATAGGTCCTAAACCATCGTGTAACTCTTTGGCAAAACGATGACGTTCTCGTTCTTCTGTTTTAATTACAGCGCTTAAAACTTTTGCTTCATTTTCTATTCTCTCCTTATCGATCTTGTCTTGCAGCTGAAAAATACGACGAATATAGAAAGCGCCAAAAAACATTAGTAACGAAATAAGTACAGCTATCCAATGGGATGTAAGTGTATCGGAATTGCTAATGCTTTTAGTGAGTACAGCAATAAGTTCAATAACTCGGCGAAGAGCCATCAATAAAAAACCGATAGAAACCAAAATCCACGAGCTATTGAAGCGTGTTTTTGGAATCAGGCTAATGGTAATGAAAAAAGCGCCGAATTGTAATAAAACCGATGCTATTAGTGCAATTTGTAAAAGCATGAAACAAGAGTAAGAATTCTAATGGATAAATACCTACGCTTAAAGCCGTATTTTTTTAAAACCTCACATTATAATTTATTTATATCTGTAAAATATAATAGGTTGATTATTAGTGCTTTATTTTCCCAATAAGTGCAGTTGTTCGTTTTGTTTATTCTTAGCTAAGAATAAAAATAGAAGCACTAATGTATTAAAATATATTTCAAAATAGATAAGATTAGTACAAGTTTAATTTTGTCCTTATGTTTTTTTTTGACTAGAGAGTAATTTTTTTTTTTTGGTTAGTTTAACTGTTGCAAATTGAGATTATTCACATTTAAGTATCCACTTCTATATCTAAAGGTGAAGAATATTAGAAGGTATTTAAAGGTTCTGCAAAAAAGGTTCAATCGATATTTCCACAATTTTAAGTGTACGTTCTTAAAATAATCTACTGAATATAGATTTAACCTCGTGATTAGAGATATAGTTGTTCATAATTTTTTCAGAGGAAAGTATTGGTGGTTGGTACTATACAGTATGGCGAAGTTTATTTTTACAATCTTGCTTAATCTAATATATATGTACATATGTATAGTAGGCCAATATTTATTTAACTTATCTATTTGTTGTTTTGTGAGAGATAATAAAATGTGAAAACACTCACTTTTTATGTGTCAAGTGGTTAAAAACAATGATGAAAGTAGTGTTGGTTGGCATTAACAATTTGATCAAAACAAATTAATTTTACAGTATGTTTATATATCTTTAAATTATTAAGCTTATACTTGTATTTTGAAAAATAACATTAATGTTTACCGACTAAAATGTTAATGTTGTGCAATATGTTAATTTAATTTACAATTAATTTTCATTATGAAAAAAACACTACTTTTAAATTTAGTTATTATGTGCCTAATGTTGGGCACAAGTTGGGGGCAACACAATTATGGAGATGCACTCCAAAAATCAATGTTCTTTTATGAAGCGCAGCAAGCAGGGCAACTCAGTCCAAATAATCGGGTGTCATGGCGCGCAAATTCAACAATGAAAGATGGAAAAGACGTAGGTATTGATCTATCAAAGGGATGGTATGATGCCGGTGATCATGTCAAGTTTAATTTTCCAATGGCCTATTCTGTCACTACACTTTGTTGGGGATATCTAGAAAATAAGCATGCTTATGAAAAAGCGGATCAAGTAAACATCTTTAAGGAAAACATTAAGTATGTAACCGATTATTTTATTAATTGTCATCCATCGCCTAATGAATTATATGGACAGGTTGGAGATGGTAATGAAGATCATAAGTATTGGTTGTCTGCAGAGGTAATTGATATTAAGTCAACACGTAAATCGTACAAGATTGATGCTTCGAAACCTGGTTCTGATCTTGCAGGTGAAACCGCAGCAGCTCTTGCTGCTGCAAGTATCGTTTTTAAAGATTCTGATCCAACCTATAGTGAATTACTATTAAAACATGCAAAGGAGTTATACACTTTTGCAGATACTTATAGGGGTAAATACTCAGAGTCAATCTCTAATGTTAAGGCTTTTTATAATTCATGGAGCGGTTATCAAGATGAGCTTTGTTGGGGAGCAATTTGGTTGTACAAGGCAACTCAAAATGACAGCTATTTAACGAAGGCAAAAAGCGAATATGATAAGCTTGGTAATCAAGGTCAAGAGAGTGTGAAAAGTTATGGCTGGACATTGGCTTGGGATGATAAATCTTATGGATGTTATGTGTTAATGGCTGCATTAACAGGAGATAGTAAGTATTCTGCAGATGCAGAACGTCACTTAAATCAGTGGTTTACAGATAGAGTGAGTAGCGTAGGTCCTAAATTTACACAGACAGGATTTCCTGTTTTAGATATGTGGGGGTCATTTAGATATGCTGCAAATACAGCTTTTTTAATGCTTGAGCAGAGTGATAATATGAGCGATGCCACAAAACAGGCAAAATATAGAAAGCGTGCCAAGGAAATTATGGATTACTTGTTGGGCGATAATCCTCAAAAAACAAGTTATGTAATTGGCTATGGTGCTAAATATCCTTTAAATCCTCACCATCGTACAGCGCATGGTTCTTGGAGTGATAATATTAGTTCACCTGTAACAAGCAGACACATATTATATGGTGCTTTAGTTGGTGGACATGAGGAAGCAGACGATTATAATTGGGAAGATAACAGGTCGGATTATGAAAAAGCTGAAGTTGCATGTGATTACAATTCACTATTTACAGGAGTGGCCGCTAGATTATATGCTGATTATGGTGGTGATGCAGAAGTTAATTTTCCTTTAAAAGAAACTCCTAACGGTGAGTTTTTGGTAGAGGCAAAATTGAATGCAAGTGGTACCACTTTTTCGGAGTATGCAGTTTGGGTGTACAATAGAACAGCTTGGCCTGCACGAGTGCCATCTAGTTTCAAATTTAAAATTTATGTAGACATAAGTGAAGGCATAAGTGCGGGTTATTCAGCATCTGATTATGTGGTTTCTTCAAATAATGCAGACAAGGTTGATTTTTCTAATCTTGTTGCTTATGATGCTTCTAAAGGTATTTACTACACAGAGGTTTCGTTCAAAAGTGGCGAAGTGATCTATCCTGGAGGACAAAGTGAATCAAAAAGAGAAGCACAAGTTAGAATTAGATTGCCATACGAAGCTTCAGCATCAGCATGGGATGTTTCTAACGATTGGTCAGCAACAGGAGTTAATTCATCTTTAAAGGAAGTATCAAATATTCCTCTTTATGTTGATGGTGCATTGGTTTTTGGAAATGAACCAGGACCAGTTGTACCAGTAGATGTAACTGGCGTAGCCGTTTCTTCTAACACATTAACAATTAATAAAGGTAAAACAAGCAAGTTAGTTGCAACTGTTCAACCATCTAATGCAAGTAATAAAGAAGTTACATGGACATCGAGTAACGAAGCTATAGCTACAGTAAGTAACGAAGGTGTTGTTACTGCAATTAAAGAAGGTTCTGCAACTATTACAGTTACAACTAAAGATGGCAGTTTTAAAGCAGTTTGCGAAGTTACAGTAACAGATGTAGTTGTGCCAACTTACACATTAACAACAAGTGTGATAGGTAATGGAACAATAAGTGTATCTCCAGATAAATTAAAATATGATGAAGGTTCTGAAGTGGTACTAACAGCAATTCCGGAAAGTGGTTATGTATTTACGAAATGGAGTGGTGATGCATCAGGAAGTACAAAAAGCATTACTATAACAATAGGTAAGAATACATCGGTCGAGGCTACATTTGAGGAAAGTACAACCCCAGGTGATGTAACGATTATTTCTTTACCATTTAAATTTTCAGGTACTGGAGAATATTTCTGGGAAACAACAGAAGATATTGCTTCTATTAACTCTTGGAGTGATGATAAAGTGGAGGTTAATGGAGTTGACTATACCAATAGGTGGTCAAACCAACTTCCTGCTAAAGTTGATGGAAAATATAAAATTCATTTTGTATCCTCAGTAGATTGGGGTTCTGTTGTTATTGAAGCAGCCAGTAAAAATAGGTCTAATGTTAGCGCAGATGTTCAAAAACAAATGCATTTAGAAATTAAATTATTTCCTAATCCTACTTCTGTTAATCAACAAGTTCACATTAAAAACATAGAGAACTGTAAGACTATAAAAGTTTATTCAATGGCAGGACAAAAAATGCTTGAGAAATCTGTTCTTGGAGAAACGGAGACAGTTCTTTCATTAAGTCGATTTACTCCTGGATCTTACGTGGTAAAAGTTACTGATGTGGAGGGTTTATCGAGTTCCAAAATTCTAATAGTTAAATAAGGTATTTTTTTTTTACATATATACATTTAATTACTACTTAAAAAAAGACTAAAATGAGAAGACAAAAACTATTGATTTTACTGGTGTTAATGGTCACAATGTTGGCGCCAAAAATTAATGCCCAAAATGTTTATACGGAGCGATTTTTAGAGCTGCGTAAAAAAATGAATGATCCGAATAATGGATACTTTAGTAAGGATGGAGTTCCTTATCACTCCGTTGAAACGCTTATGGCCGAAGCTCCTGATCAAGGTCATGAAACTACAAGTGAAGCTTATTCTTATTGGATTTGGATGGAAGCAATGTATGGTGGAATTTCAGGAGACTGGTCGCCATTGAACAATGCTTGGGATAAATTAGAAAAATTTGCTATCCCTACAGCAGCAATGCAACCAACAAGTGGTGACTATAAGACATCTGATCCAGCAGATTACGCTGGAGAACATGCATTGCCATCTCTTTATCCAACACCAACAGATAGTAGTGTTCCTGTAGGAGAAGATCCTATTTCTGGTGAGTTGAAAAATACTTATGGAGACTGGAATGTTTATGCAATGCATTGGTTGTTCGATTGTGATAACTTTTATGGATACGGTAATATGGGCGATGGAAAAAGTACTCCAAGTTACATTAATACCTTTCAAAGAGGAGAACAAGAGTCTGTATGGGAAACAGTTCCACATCCATCATGGGAAGATTTTTCTTGGGGAGATCCTAATAATGGTGGTTTTATGGGTATTTCAATTAAAGATCCTAAATACACTAAGCAGTGGAGATATACAAATGCTCCTGATGCTGATGCTCGGGTTGTACAAGCAATGTACTGGGCTTCAGAATTTGCAAAACAAAATGGCGAAAATCCGGCTTCTGTTCTTCCATTAGATAAAGCTGTAAAAATGGGTGACTATGGTCGTTTGGCTATGTTCGACAAATATTTCAAAAAAATAGGATGTCAGAGCAAAAGTGATGCCGGAGGAAAAGGATACGAAAGTGCACATTACCTATTATCGTGGTATTTTGCGTGGGGAGGACCTATTCAGTCCAATAATTGGGCTTGGAGAATTGGAGCTAGTCATGCACATTTCGGATACCAAAATCCAATGGCTGCTTATGCTCTTTCGGAGGTTGGTGAACTTAAACCAAAATCGCCAAATGGAGCAAGTGATTGGGGAAAAAGTTTGAAACGTCAGTTAGAATTTTACACTTGGTTACAGTCTTCTGAAGGTGCTATTGCCGGAGGTGCTTCTAACTCGGTTGATGGTCAGTACAATGCTCATCCAGCAGGAGTTTCTACTTTTTACGATATGGTATATATTGAGCATCCTGTATACAAAGATCCAGGATCAAATCAATGGTTTGGAATGCAAGCATGGTCAATGGAAAGAATTGCAGAATTGTATTATGTGAAAAACGATCCAATGGCTAAAAAACTTTTAGACAAATGGGTAGCTTGGGTAAAATCAGAAGTAGAACTTAAATCTGATGGTACTTATGCCATTCCTGCTACTCTTGAGTGGTCAGGTCAACCAGATAGTTGGAGTGCGGGTAGTTCAACAACAAATGCAAATTTACATGTGTCTGTAAAAGATAAAAATCAAGATGTAGGGGTTGCAGCTTGTCTTGCAAAAGCGCTTACTTATTATGCTGCAGGAACAAAAAAACATGATGTTCTTGATGATGAGGCACGCGAGTTGGCCAAACAAATTCTAGACAGAGTGTGGGATAATTACTACGAGCCTGCAGGAAAAGGTGTTGCAGTTGAAGAAAAACGTGAAGATTACAAAAGATTCTTTGAGCAAGAGGTGTTTGTTCCAGAAGGATTCAATGGAAAAATGCCTAACGGAGATGTAGTTAAACCAGGTGTTAAATTTATTGATATTCGTTCTAATTATAAAAAAGATCCAGAGTTTGCTAAGTTAGAAGCTGCATATAATACAGGTGGAACTTATAAAGCTAAATATCATAGGTTTTGGGCACAAGCCGACATCGCTCTTGCTAATGCAGAATATGGACGTTTGTTTGGGGTTACAACAACAGCATCTGTAACAGGAGTTAATGTTACTCCCGCAACATTAGAACTAGAGGTTGGCGCAGCAAGCAAAATTTCTGCTACTGTAATGCCATTTAATGCGGCTAACAAGAATGTAAGCTGGTCGTCTAGTGATGTATTGGTAGCAAGTGTTGATAATGCTGGTTTAGTTACTGCAGTGTCAGCCGGAACTGCAACTATTACTGCTACAACAGAGGAAGGTAGTTTTACTGGAACTTGTGTGGTAACGATTAATGAGGCTGTCGTAATTACATGCCCTACTATAGCACTAGATTTTGACTATAGTGGAGTTGGTGATCAATGTTGGTTTACAACAGACGATATTGCTAATATTAATTCTTGGAGTTTAGAAGAACTTACAGTTAATGGAGTTGATTACACTAATAAGTGGTCAAATTCGATGCCTGCTAAAGTGAATGGTGGATATACAATAAGTTTTAAATCTAAAAACTCATGGGGTACTGTTCAAATTAAAGCTGCAGCTAGGGCTGTTACCGTTTCTAATGGAGTTTTAACAAATAATACTTTAAAATTATTCCCAAATCCATCCAATAAAAAAGTAACTGTTTCTGGAATTGAGAATGCTGAATTAGTTCAAGTTATTGCTTCTTCTGGTCAAATGGTATTTGAAAGAAATGTGAGAAGTCAATCGGAACTTACTATTTCAGTGGAAGGACTAATAAAAGGAATGTACTTAGTTAAAGTCGTAGGTATTGATGGAAAATCGGTAACTAAGAAATTAATAGTTCAGTAATGTTATAGGATTTGTAATTGTATTGTTTATTTAATGCAATGCAATAAAAATTACAGTTGTGTAGCCGGAATTATTGTTCTGGCTACACTTTTTTTAAAGGAAGTGTTTTGTTGAAATCTTCGATAAAAGCAGAGTTTGTTTTTGAATAATGCACTTTATAACTATCTATTGCACAATTCAATAATAATTTACATAATATAGTTGTGGATATTCAGATTGGATATGTTTAAATATCATTATTTCAATAAATCATTAGAGTAATATAGTGTGCTAATAAATTAAAAACATGAAAAGAATTTACCTAATATTAATAGGTCTACTGTGTTTTAGTTTAACATGGGGACAGGAAATAAAAATTGATGGCAATAAATTTACACTAGATAATAGTGAAATATGGTTTAATGGAATAAATACACCATGGCATTTATTTGGCGATTTTGGACGTACTGATTTTAATTCAGAATGGTGGACAAATGAATTTGCTAAGTACAAACAAAATAATATCAATTTAGCTAGAGTTTGGATACATATGTCTGGAGAATTTAGTCCTAATATTGATGCCACTGGACATGTTTCGGGAACTAATGATATTTTTTGGGATCACATGGATCATTTGATGAATGTGTCGGAGCAAAATGGAGTTTATTTAGTTCCAGCTTTATTTTCTTTTGATATTACAAAAAATGGATATAAGACTACTGAGCAATGGAGAAAGTGGATACAAAGTGAAGAAAATATTCAAAGCTATATCGATAATGTATTGATTCCAATGGTTAAACGTTACGATAATCGTAAGTTTATTTTAGCATGGGAAATTTGCAACGAACCTGAGTGGATGTTTGAAAATTCAGAACATGGTCCTCAATCATTTAATGACGTACAAAAAATGCATGCGATGCTAGCTACTGCAATTCACGAAAACTGTAGTAAGTTTGTTACAACAGGTTCAGCCGCACCTAAGTGGAATTCTCCTATATATGATAGTTGGGGTGATAAGGAAGGAAATATGTTTTCGGATGAAGCATTATCTAAATCAATCAACAATTCTAAAGCATTTTTAGATTTTTACCAATATCATTGGTACCCATGGCAATCGGAGTGGATGAAATCTCCATTTACGATGACTACGGTTGAATATGGTGTAGATGATAGACCTGTAATTGTGGGTGAATCAGAAGGTAATGATGTGTGCGATAAATATGTTTGTCAAACTGTTAGTCAAATGTATGAGAGTGCATATGTTAATGGATTTGATGGTGTTTGTGCATGGAAAACCCCACAGAATGATGGGCATGGAACATTTGAAAAAATTGCAGTTGCAACCAATGAATTTTATAATAATCATCCAAAATTAGTATATCCTGATGGTTCTGATCCAATTGCTGTAACAGGTGTAACTTTATCGGAATCATCAATTACAATAGAGGAAGGTAAAAGTTTTGTTTTAACTGCGGAAGTAATACCTGCCAATGCTAGCGATAAACGTACGAAATGGTCATCGGCTAATGTTGAAATTGCAAGTGTTGTTAACGGAACTGTGACTGCCAAAAAAGAGGGTGTTACCAAAATTATGGTAAGCTCATATGATGGTAGCTATGTAGCAGAATGTAATGTGATTGTAGAAAAACGTGATATTACAAGTTCTACAATAACATTGGATTTTAACTACAGTGGAGTTGGTGATCAATATTGGTTTACAACAGACGATATTGCTAATATTAATTCTTGGAGTTTAGAAGAACTTACAGTTAATGGAGTTGATTACACTAATAAGTGGTCAAATTCGATGCCTGCTAAAGTGAATGGTGGATATACAATAAGTTTTAAATCTAAAAACTCATGGGGTACTGTTCAAATTAAAGCTGCAGCTAGGGCTGTTACCGTTTCTAATGGAGTTTTAACAAATAATACTTTAAAATTATTCCCAAATCCATCCAATAAAAAAGTAACTGTTTCTGGAATTGAGAATGCTGAATTGGTTCAAATTATTGCTTCTTCTGGTCAAATGGTATTTGAAAGAAATGTGAAAAATCAATCTGAGCTTACCATTTCAGTGGAAGAATTAACAAAAGGAATTTACTTAGTTAAGCTTGTAGGTGTTGATGGGAAATCGGTAACTAAGAAATTAATAGTTCAGTAATATTATAAATTTGCAATAGTATTGCTTATTTCAATACAATAATAATTACAGTTGTGTAGCCAGGACAATAGTTCTGACTACACTTTTTTTTTTACCCTCACATTATAATTTATTATTAGCTGTAAATTATAATGCGAAGTATCTATGTTTTGGATAACAAATATGCTTAGTTGTATGTTCTATTAAACTTGCTCTTTTTTAATAATTCGCTTGTATCCAGTGTAAGGGTTAAGTTGCATGATTTTAAATTTGATCAATTTTTCTTTTACCAAAGGAAGTTCGTCTAAAATCTCTTTGGCGTGTTCCAAACTTTTGCATTCCATTATCAATACAGCATTATTGTCTTCATTAAAATAGATTTCACGCAAGTACTCCGACATATATAATTCGTGAACATGGCGAGCTTCTTGCTCTAAAATGTAACTTTTATTACTCCAGTCAACATCTTTTAATTCTTTTTCAATAGCTAATATCTTCATAATAAATATCTTAAGTATTTTTTATTTTTTTGTAAGTAGTTGGATTGAACTACCAGTTTTATTCCTATTTGTGTCCTAAACGATTAAGGAAACTTTGATGCTAATGTATTAAAATAAATTTCAATGAAAAAAGGAAAATTCTCACTTTTATTCGATTTTAAAATAACTCATTCAATTCATCGTATAGGTACACTTTACTGGCATCTGGAAGGTTGCCAATTGCCAGTTTCCCTCGCAGAGGTCGAACGGTATGAGATATAAGTTTTTTGCTTGAAGGGTGAACCTTATTTTGAATGTACTTTTTAGCGTTTAAATTATCAATTGGCAGCAACCATTCATCCGCCTTTTCATCGCTTAAGATAAGTGGCATTCGAGCCTCCGAAAGTTTTGGGTTATTATGAATTTTTGAAAGTAACAGATTTGCTTTGCAGGTAACAATGCAAAAAGTACGTTGTGTTTTTTCAGTTTCCTGATCAAACCAATCGCTGCATAAACCCGCAATTGTCATTGGGTTTCCATCTTTTTGCTGAATGTAGTAAGGAAAAGTTTTTTTCGCACGATGATGATGTTCATAAAATCCATTGACTGTAATTAAGCAATGTTTGTGTATAGCGGCATACCGAAATGATGCCTTGTCGAAGATGCTTTCTCCACGGGCATTAATTGTTTTTCGGCGTAATTTATTCGCTTGTTCCCGGTTTTTTGTCCATTCTCGAATTAATCCCCAAGTGGCAGGAGAGGGAAGCGTTGGTGTTTCATTGGTGTAAATTAACAAACTTGGGTGTTCAAAACCGGAAACGTGATACCATTGCGCAAGGTAAGGCTCTAATGTCGTTTCCAAGTCGCGAATCACTTCTTTTTGATTCATGCGACGTGCCCTTTTTAGTTGAGCTTCTAATTTGGTTTGTATGTCGTAACACATCTGTCCATTGTTTGAATAATCCAAATCTATTCTTAAATATAAGATTTTATTCTTCTAAATTCCAGAGGTAACTTTTACTATTTATTACAAATGGTATTACCGAATTTATATTTCTAGACTAGAAAATCGGATTGTTTTTAAGGACATTATTTATTTTGTATATTTGGGCGCAACCATTCGTAAATCCTCAAAATCATATTTTAAGAAGAACAATAAAAATATCTAATGATTCAATTACGAGTAAAAATTTTGGCCTTTAAAGAGGCTGAAGCAAAATACATTGAACTAGGCAAGAAAAGACTTGCAAGTATGCTTCCGGAATTTGTAAATCAATTCAAATTCGTTGAGGAGAATGCAAATGTTTTATTTGTTCTGAGTGGTGGGAGCGAGTATGCTACCACTCAAATGGTGGAAAAAGGTAAGTTTTATCTGATTTTATCAAACGAGTTAGATAATTCGAATGCAGCAGCTCTAGAAATTAAGGCATGGATGAATCGGGAAGGTGTTTCGTCGGTATTACTTTCGAATAATGAGGAAATGAAGGCTTATCTGTCCTCCTACCTAGAAGTTGCCGAAGCAATAGAATCATTAAAGGGAAAGCAGTTGGGTTTGATTGGAAATGTTTCCGATTGGCTGATTGCATCGAGTGTAGAGAAAAATTTGTTATTGAATAAATTGGGCATTCATCTGAAACAAATAGATTGGAAAAGTTTGTGCTCTTTCGAAAATGCAGAGGTGAATACCGAGTTCTTAAGCAAGTTTGAATATGCTGATGAACAAGAGAAGCTGAATGCTTCAAAAATTTATAACATTTTAAAAGATTGTATTGATAATGAGAAATTGGATGCTTTAACGGTAGAGTGTTTTCCATTAGTTCGTCAAAAATCGGTTACGGCTTGTTTGGCTTTATCTCTTTTCAACGATCAACAAATTCCGGCAGGCTGCGAAGGCGATTTGGCAAGTATTGTGGGGATGATGTTTGCTAAAGAAATTTCGGGTTCTATTCCTTGGATGGCAAACGTAGCTAAAATTTCCGAAGCAGCAACTTTATTTGCTCACTGTACTATTGGAACCAACTTATTATCAAATTATGAGGTAACTACGCATTTCGAAACTGGCTTAGGAACAGCTATTCAAGGAATGTATCGTTATAACGACATAACCGTTTTCCGCTTCAATAGTGATCTAAATAAGGCTTTTATTACAACGGGTGAGGTTTTAGATCGTCCGAGATATGCAACCGCTTGTCGTACGCAAATTGAGGTGAAATTGCCTAAGAATGCTATTGTTAACTTAAAGAAAAATCCATTAGGAAATCACCATCTAATTTTACAAGGAAATCAGACTGAAAAGTTACAATTAGCTTGTGGCTTGTTAGGAATTGAAGTGATATAAATGCCTACAGATAAAAAGGAGCATCACAATGTGATACTCCTTTTTTCTGAAATAGCCTGTTTTTTATTTGATAGTAGTAGTTTCTTTTTTAGTGATGATCGCTTAAAAGTTTAGTAACCTTTTCTTTAATGTTGACCAAGTCGGTAATGTCTTCTAATATTAAAATAATATATTTTTCCTTCTTGTATACAAACATTCGAGTGGAGAATTGTAAATGTTTATCAATTTTTTCTCCTTCAAAATTAAAGAATGGTTTTGTGACTTTTGAATTGAATATTGCTTCGTTATTCGCATAAGATTTAAGAACCGAAATTCTTAATTCACAGGTTCTGCACATGCTCGTATTTCCGCATAACTTTTGTTCTTCAATTTGATACGCACAACCAATTACTTCACCACATTTTCGATACAATAAATTTTCCCCTTTCTTGTTGGAAAAAATACTTAGTAAGGGATCGTTATATGCTCTTAGCATAAGATCTTTGTCCAGTAACATAATGCACGAGCTGATGTTATTTAGAATTAAATTCAGAAATTCACTTGATTCACTCAGTACACTAAATCGTTCATTTGTATGTGTTAAATCTGTATCCATTGTTATTTCTTTTTTTGTCACAGAAATATCTTGTTTGATAGTAAATTCTAATGATTTTATCTAAAGTACAAAAGTTTATGATAACAGCAAAATGTAATTGTCGAATACTAGTCATTGTGATTTATTTCACATAAGTGTTTTGGAGAGAAAAAGCTGTTTCAATAATTAAGAAGACTTTTTCGATATTTTCGCGTTATTGTTATGTATATAATTTGCCATTTTATTATGGCGGATAGCTTAATATCAGTGGTTTATCGACTTAGTAGGTGTATTTTTGTTCGTTTACTATTTGCATCTTAATTATAAATGGGTGAATGTTTGTTGAATACTTCTAGAGTTTAAAACTGTAATAAATAAAGGGAGGTAGTTCCAATGAAAATCCATAGTAAGATACCCATTATGAAAGCATTACTGCCAGTTTCTTTAATTTCAGAAACAGAAATACTGGAACCTATAAAAAGTAAAGCGATGATCATGCCTTTTTTGCCTAACCAATTTAAATATGTAAATCCTTCGTGCCATTGCGGAAGTAGGTGGGCAATTACAATTGCCAAAACAAAGACACCAATAAACCAAGGTATTTTTATTTTACCTGATTCAGCATTTTTTGTAAAAAGTGCAAATACAATAGAAACAGGAATAATCCAGAGTGCTCGCGTTAATTTAACAGTTGTGGCAATTTCTAAAGCTTTTTCGCCATATGCAGCCGAGGCTCCAACTACCGAACTGGTATCATGAATAGCAATTGCCGACCAAAAGCCAAATGTTTCCTGGCTCATTGCAAAAAAGTGACCAATAATAGGAAATAGTAGTAGCGCAAGAGAATTAAGGACAAAAACAACAGCCATTGCAAATAAAACCTGCTTGTTTTTTGCATTAATTACAGGTGCAACTGCGGCAATTGCACTACCACCACAAATGGCTGTTCCTGCAGCAATTAATATGGCTGTCCCTTTTTCTACCTTTAAAAGCTTACCCAAAAGTAATCCAATGCTAATGGTTGCGATTACCGACATTGCTGTAAATCCAAAACCAGATTTTGAGGCTTCTACCACCATGGATAAATTCATGCCGAAACCCATTAATACGATTGAGGCTTGCAAAACCGAAGAGGTGTGTTTGGTATAGGTTGTGGTTTTAATTCCAAACATAGAAAAGAAGAGTCCGGTTAGCAATGCAATGGCTGGTGAAAAACCCGGCACAAAGCAAAGTGCAATGCCGATAAGGAATAGGGAACTGGCTTTCGTAGATTGTAGTTTCATTTGTTTTGTTCTTTATTTTACCTCACAAAAGTACAAATGAATTATAGTTATTAGAAATTGTAAAATGTTATATGTAATAACTAAAAGTTATAGTGTAAAAAAGAAAGGAATGTTGAAATACTTTTTAAATTTTGGAGCTTAATACATTAGTTTCTGTATTTATAGATGAGTTAAGTGACTCTAATATAGGGAGTAAGTCTTTTCAGATAATTTATTTTTACTAATGCCTCTTAATATGCAACTTGGATTTAAACACCTTAGTTTTCAAATCCCCATCAGGTTTTGTCCTTTTTACCGCTCTTAAATTGAGATGGAAATACTTAGTATTGTTTGTTTAGTTAAAACCATTTGAATTGTTTTAAGTAGGTTCTAAATACTTTGCATTCCCAGTAGTTGTAAGGTTGATAAAATGCTTGTAAAATGCGAATGGATAAAATGTAAATTATACAAAGTATGAAGAAGTTTGAATTGTGGTTAGTGTTTTTTTTTATTGTTTTTAATGCTTTTACACAAGATTGGATAGATATAGCTGTGCCTGCGAGTCCTGAAAATGGGAAAGCATGGGAGTTACAGTTGGATGTATCGGATGATTTTAATTATCAGTTTGATGCAGCTTCGGTTCAAACTACTTTTGGAGATAAATGGACTAATTTTTATCACAATAGTTGGAATGGACCAGGAACTACTTATTGGCAATACGATCATGTAAGTGTGAATGGCAGTGAATTAGTAATTAAGGCATCAAGAAATTCAAGTACTTCTAAAATGGGTGTTCCCGGTGTAAATGCGGGATGTGTAACTTCCAGTAATAGAGTTAAATATCCGGTTTTTATTGAGTCGAAAGTTAGTGTTGCAGATATTGTTTTAGCTTCAGATTTTTGGTTGCTTAGTCCCGATGATACGCAGGAAATTGATATTATTGAATGTTATGGTGGTGCTGATCAGGGAAATGAATATTTTTCAAAATTCATTCATTTAAGTCATCATTCGTTTGTTCGGGATCCATTTCAAGATTATCAACCAAGAGATAAAAGTACTTGGTGGGAAAAAGCAGGTGTAACAAGTTGGGGGGAATACTGTTGGAACAAGGGAGATAGAAAATATGTGCGTGTTGGGGTGAATTGGATTAGTCCTGTACATTTCGAATACTATATTGATGGAGAATTAGTGCGTGTTTTATACGATAAGGCTTTTGCTTCCAAAATAGGCAACTTATGGTATTATACTTATCCAAGCATGACCAATGGGGAGCTAGATATGGAAAATGGATATCAGAAGGCAAATGCCTACTCATCGGATTCTGAATATTCCTTTGAAACATTAAAGAAAGCCAGTGATGTATCAAATACAAGTGCAATCGATCCATATAATTTTCAAGGAGGAGAGGGTTTCACAAAAGAGCTGGATATTATCATTAATATAGAATCTCAGGATTGGCATGTATCAGCAGGAAGAACGCCGAGTGATGCCGATTTAAATAATCCTGCAAAAAACTCCATGAAGGTGGATTGGGTTCGTGTTTATAAACCTGTAGAAATACCTACTGCTATTTACGATATGAAAAGTCAGGATATTAAGGTTTATCCTAATCCAACAAAAGGCGATTTTACACTTACTTTTCCTACTACTTTTAAGGATCAAAAAATGGAATTGTATAATTTACTAGGGCAGAAGTTAATGTCTGATAATGTGAGTGGAACAAGTCATACGGTGCAATTAAAAGATGTTCCGAAAGGAATGTATTTGTTGGTAATGGAAAAGGATGGAGTAAAATTTCAAGAGAAGATATTAGTTAATTAGTTGTTGTTGTTGTTGTTGTTGTTGTTGTTGTTGTTGTTGTTGTTGTTGTTGTTGTTGTTGTTGTTGTTGTTGTATTACGTTTTTTCAAGTATTTCCTGCTTGAAAAAACGTTTTTTTATCCAAATTTATACTGGCTCAAAAAGTCTATGAATAATTTGGCCGTTTGTATCTCTGGTCCCTGGCGAAGTGCTAATCTGAATGTTCTCTGAATAGTTAAATTTTTCACATTTAGTTTACAAAGACTTTTCAGCTGTAGTTCTTTTTCAATAGATTTTTCTGATATCAGTGCAATACCATCAAAATCACAAAGAAAATTTTTAATTGCCTCGGTACTACCTAAATGAATAAGTATATTTAATTTCTCGAAATTAATATTTTGTTTGGCAAGTGTTTTCTGAATAACCTGTAATGTTCCGGAACCTTTTTCTCGTAAAACTAATGGAATTTCCTGTATGTCGCTTATTTTAATGGTTTTGCGTTTTGCATAAACACTTTGCATTCCCGTAACGGCAACAATTTCATCCTCTAAAAAATCCATGTATTTAATGTTGGAATTGGAAGTTTCATTTTCTACTAAAGCCAAATCAATTTCATTGTCGAGCAGTTTTTCTTCCATTTCAAAGGAGTTTCCATTAAATAAATCTAATTTTATTTTTGGATATCGTTTATGAAAAGAAGCGATAACCGAAGGAATAAGATATTGAGAAATGGTAGAGCTGGCACCAATTCGTAACGAACCAATAAAGGCTTCATTTAGCTTACCCAATTCATATTCTAAATCGCGATACTGTTGTTTTATTTTTTTAAGGCTGCCATAAACCAATTTGCCAGATTTTGTTAAATATACCTTATTCCCTTTTCGTTCGAATAAGGCGGTATTTAATTTGCTTTCCAGCTCTTTAATGTGTTTTGTTACTGCAGGTTGACTAATGAATAGTTCTTCGGCAGCTTTCGAGAAATTGAGGTTTTCCGCTACAGCAATAAATACTTCGTCCCGATAATCCATACTTTAACGATTTAGTTTCATTTGCAGCCATTTCCATGGAAATAGCATGGATACATTTTTTTGGTAATTTTGGTATCCTTCACCATATTCTAAAACTAGTTTTTTTTCTTCTAAATAGCAGCCAATAACTAAATAGATACTTAAAATTATATTTATAATAAGTGTATTAACATTCCAATTTCTAGCCCATATTAGTAAGAAAGTTGCTGTATACCAGGGATGTCGTATAATGCCAAGAATACCAGTAGTACTAATCTTTCCATCGTTCGACATGCCTTTGCGATGTTCTTTTTGTTTTATCTGGCGAAAGCCTAAAAATGACTTTATATCGTAAGCGAGAGAGCCAGCAAAAAACAGGAAAAAGCAGACTAGCAGAAGTATAATATGTAGTATTTGGAAATATCCCGACCAGTTGAAAATAACCGCACTTTTTAAGGAGTACGAATACCATAATAGGGCTAAAAAAGTAATCAAGGAAAATAGATTGTAGAGAAGTCGGTAGGCTTTAAAATGTTTGCCTAGTTTGGGTTTTATATAGTGAATAAATTGATTGGAAATAAAACTGCTGTGAAAAAAACACCAGAGTACAAAAAATAGAAAGAGTAGAAGTTGTTGTATTGAAATCATGAGGTAAAAGTAAGAAATAGATTGAAGTAAAATCTATTTCCTACCTTCTGAGTGATGATATTGTTTTCTATTTACTCTATTCAACGGAAATATTGTACACTCCATTAATGATAACCTTAGCTAGATTTTGTGGGTCTAAAATTTCTGAGAAACCTTTTGATTCGCTGCCAATTTTTATTTTTTCCTTACGGAGATAATAGTTTTGCTCATCGTTTTTAGCAAGAACGAAAACGTAATGGTCGGTGCCCGATTTAATAATTGCTTGGCTAGGAAGAGCTTCTGCATTTTTCTCATTAGTAGTAATTTCGGCTTCAATAAAGGAGCCGTTGAATAGTTTACCTTTCGTGTTATCGTCAATTTTAGCAAGACAAAGAATAGATTTAGTTTGCGGGTCAATTCCTTTTCCAATAGCACTTAAATGTGCCGTAAAAGCTTCATTTGAATTGTTTTGTGTTTTAAATTGTAATTTTTGTCCGATTTTTAGTTGATGAATATCCTTTTCAAATACCGAAATTTGAATTTGTAATTGATTGGGGTCAACAATTTCGAATAGGGATTTTTGCTGTTCGGTAAATTGGCCAAGCATTAAATTGTACTTGGTTATGTAGCCACTTATTGGCGATGTGATAGCGAGAGAAGAATAAAATTGACCTTCTTTAATTTTGTTTGAATCGAGTTTTAATACTTGCAATTTTAATTTTAAACTTTCGAATTTTGCTTTTGTAGCTTTATAGATGCTTTCGGAAGAAATAAGATCTTTTTCGGCACCAATTTTTTCACTGTATAAAGCTTTGTTTCTTTCATAATCGGCTGTTAATCCATGCAATAATGCTGCGGTTTCGGAAAAATCTTGCTGAAGTGCAATGAAATCATTCGACTCAATTTCACACAAAACTTGGCCTTTTTTCACATAGTCGCCTGCTGTAACCTGAATGCTTTTCACAATTCCTGAAATAGGAGTACTGCTATTTGCAATTCCATTTGGTGGTGCGCTTACGTAGCCGTTGCAGGCAATTATATCAGCAAAAGAGTGCAGACTAAGTGTACCAATTTCCATTTCATTAGCGAGAAATTGTTTTTGAGAAATTTGAATAAATTGTTCCCCATCATTGATAGCAGGATTGGTGGAAGCCGTTTTTTGTTTGCAGGCAAAAAGGCTAATGCTTATGAATATATAGGCGAGAATGCTGTGTTTTTTCATGATGTTAAATTTATTTACTTAAATAGTTAGCCTCAAGAGCAAGATAATTGTATTGAGATAGATTGTCAAGATAGTTTAAGCTTAGTCCTAGTGCATTTTCGATACTTACTACAAATTGGAAGAAGTTCATTTCTCCCATCTGATAGGATTTTTCAGACATTCGAATAATTTCCGAACTTAATTGCTTGCCAGAGTCTTCGTAGTTTTGAAGCGATTCCTCATATTTCATCAATTCGATTCGTAATTCTTCTTGTTTTGCTTTCCGATGAATTAAAAAATCGGATCGCATATTTTGAGTGATGTCCAAGGTAATTTTATTTGCTTTAATTCGTGCTTTTTGCTCTCCGAAAAATAGTGGTATTGCTAAACCAATTTGAAAACCTTCGTAGGTTTGAGATGCTGCATAATTATTGCTTCCTCTGAAATATCCTAGGGATATATCAGGAAGGAGTTTGTTTCTCTCTAAACCAAGCAACGCATACTGTTGTTCGCATTGCAACTTCATTATTTGCAGGTCGGAACCCGATTCAATAGGAATGTTTTCGAGTGGAATTCTTTTTAATTCTTGCATAGGAACCATGTAGGTACTATCCTGTTGTATAATCGCATTCAATTTTTGATTTGCAATTTTTAAATTATGATTTATTTTCAACAGGTCTATTTCTACTTGTTGTTGTTTTGCTTTGGCATTAAGCAAATCAATTTGACTAATGTCTCCTTTTTCAAATCGAAGATTTGCATTCTTTTTGAAATTGGCATACAATGAATCTATTTTAAGAAATATATTCTTTTTGTTTTCTAAGTATAGAATATGGTAATATGCTTGAGAAACTTCCTTTGCTACCATTTGTTTTTTCTGATAATAACTGGTTTCTGCAATGGATATATTTCTTTTATTCACCTTTAGTTGTGAGGTGTAAACACTCGGAAAACTAAAGCTTTGTTCTACTCCAAAAATTTGTAGCGGATGCCCGTTTTCTGCAATATTATTTTGATCGTACTCATAGTATATCAATGTTTTATCAATAGAAAATGCAGTTGCTTTTAAGGCTTCGCTTTGTTTTACCGAAAGTGCAAAAGCCTGTAGTTGCTTGTTGTTATTCATGGCCATTTGAATCGCATCTTCAAGATAAACTTCTTTTGTTTGTCCGGTTGCTGTAAGCGATAAAAAGGCAATTAGAATTCCGGTAATTGCCGATTTAGATCGGATAAAACGAAGTGGTCTGAATTGGATTCCGGTAACATTATAAAAAATCTCGAAAAGTAAAGGTAAGGCGATCATGGTAAGCATGGTGGAGGTAATAAGACCTCCGATTACCACAGTAGCTAATGGACGTTGTACTTCGGCTCCGGCTCCTGTTGAGAGAGCCATTGGTAAAAATCCCATAGCTGCAGCGGCTGCGGTAAGCATCACTGGTCGAAGTCGATCTTTTGTTCCTGTGAGGATTAATTCTCGCATACTGGTGGTTCCTTTCTCCTGTAAATCTTTTAAATGTTCTATCAGCACAATACCATTTAAAACAGCGATTCCGAAAAGGGCAATAAACCCAATTCCTGCCGATACGCTAAATGGCATTCCTCTAATCCAGAGAAAAAGAACGCCTCCAACCGTAGATAAAGGTACTGCGGTAAATATCATAATAGCATCCTTGAACGAACCAAATGCAAAGTGTAAGAATACAAAAATGAGCAGTAAGGCTAGGGGAACTGCAAAAAGTAAGCGTTTGCTTGCATTCTGTAAATTTTCGAACTGTCCGCCATATACAATATAGTTCCCTGGTTCTAGTTTAATTGTGCCATCAATTCTGCTTTGTATGTCTTTTACTACCGATTGTAAATCGCGATTTCTCACATTTACACTTACCGACATCATTCGATGTGTGTTTTCGCGTGATATTTTTGCAGGACCTTCAGAAAAGGAAATATCGGCCAGTTCGCTCATTGGAATTTGACTTCCATTTGGTAATGGAATCATTAATTGTTGTATGTTTTCGATATCTATCCGATGCTCTTTCTGGAGTCGTACTACCAAATCGAATCGTTTTTCTCCCTCGAAAACACTTCCGCTTGATTCTCCTCCAAAAGCCATTGCTAAATAGGAATTTAGGGTGTGCATATCTAATCCGTAATGAGCAATTTTATTTCGTTTGTAAACTACGCTCATTTGCGGTAAGCCTTCTGTTTTTTCAATAATGATGTCGGCAGCTCCTGGAACATCTTCAATTAACCTTTTTACTTCGTTGGCTTTACTATTTAAGTAAGTCAAGTCTTCGCCAAATATCTTAATCGCAATATCCGCACGAACACCAGTAATTAACTCATTAAAACGCATTTCTATTGGCTGAGTAAATTCATATTCAATACCTGGAATTATCGAAAGAGCGTCTTTAAACAAGTCGGCAAGTTCTTCTTTGTTTTTAGCCACTTTCCATTCATTTCTAGGGTTTAATTTAATAATCATATCTATTTCTTCCATCGACATAGGGTCTGTTGGAACTTCTGCCGCACCAATTCGACAAACAATTTGGTCTACTTCCGAAAAACTATCGATGAGGATGTTTTCCATTTGTGTACATATTTCAACTGTTTTGGATAGAGAGGTTCCTGTTTTTAAAACTGGCTGAATAACAAAATCACCTTCGTCGAGGGTAGGAACAAATTCACCACCCATTCTAGAGAACAGAACACCTGTGAAAATAAGAGCTGCAAAAGAGGCTCCTAAAACAATTTTTTTGTGACCACAAGACCATTTCATAACCGGAGTATACGAGCGGTAGGTTAGGTTCATAATTTTATCAGACAAATTCCATTTGCCTTTCTTTTCGGGTTTTAAGAAAAGAGCAGAAGCAACAGGAAGCCACGTAAAACCAAGTATCATAGCTCCAATAATCGCAAAACTAAACGATAGAGCCATTGGTCTAAACATTTTACCTTCTACACCTTGTAGGGAAAGAATAGGGATAAAAACAATTAGAATAATGATTTGTCCAAAAATGGCAGAACTCATCATTTTAGAAGCTCCGCTAAAAGTGATTTTATCAATTAGAGTCTTCTTATCTTCTTTGTTTGACTGGTTAAATTCATCCGACTGCGCACTGATACGAATGGCTATGTATTCAACAATAATTACTGCTCCATCTATTATAATTCCAAAGTCGAGAGCGCCCAAACTCATTAAGTTGGCATCAATACCAAAAACATACATCATCGAAAGGGTGAAGAGTAGGGCAAGCGGAATCATAGAGGCAATCACCAAAGCCGATCTGATATTCCCTAGTAGAAGAACTACTATCAGCATTACTATTAAACAACCTAAAAGTAAATTTTCTACAACAGTAGTGGTGGTTTTTCCAATTAATTCACTTCGTTCTAGTATTGGGTTAATGAAAACGCCTTCGGGCAAATTTTTCTGTATTTCGGCAACCCTTTCTTTTACTTCATTAATTACTAGTTTCGAATTTGCATTCTTTAACATCATAATTTGACCCAGCACTTTTTCTCCTTGGCCGTTTGCAGTAATAGCGCCAAAACGATTGGCATATCCAAAATGAACGGTGGCAATATCTTTTATAACAATTGGAATATCTTGATTGCTTTTAATAACAATGTTTTCAATATCCTGAATGCTTTTTACTTGTCCGTCGCCACGGATAAAATACGATTGATTTGTTTTTTCGATGTATGCACCACCAGAAATACTGTTGTTGTTTTGCAAGGCTTCATAAACTTCCATGATGTTTAAGTTCATGTATTGCAATCGGGTTGGATCGATAGCTACTTCGTATTGTTTTAAAAATCCGCCCCAGCTGTTAACTTCAACTACTCCAGGAATTCCTGAAAGCTGTCTTTTTACGATCCAATCTTGTGTGGTTCGTAAATCCATTGCAGAATATCGATTTTCATATCCTGGTTTTACATCCAAAATATATTGGTAGATTTCTCCTAAACCCGTAGTGATTGGGCCCATTTCTGGAGAACCAAAACCTTCTGGTATGTTAGCTGATGCTGATTTAATTTTTTCAGCAATTAATTGTCGGGGAAGGTAAGTTCCAATTTCATCGTTAAATACAATGGTAACTACTGATAATCCAAATTTTGAAATGGATCTGATTTCCTCTACTCCAGGAAGATTTGCCATCTCTAATTCTACCGGTGCAGTAATAAATTGCTCTATTTCTTGTGTGGAAAGGTTTCCCGAAGTGGTAATTACCTGAACTTGGTTATTCGTAATGTCGGGTACGGCTCCAATTGGGATTTTTAATATTGCATACGAACCAAAAAGAGCAATGGATAGGGTAAATAGAATAATGATTAGCTTGTTGCGAATGCTGAAATTGATGATTTTTTCTAACATATGTGTGGGCTTAGAGATAGAAATTATTAGGCTGTTCGATAAAAAAATACTTCGTTATTGATTCACCATTTTGGACTTGAGGATTTTAGCTGTTTTGGCGAACAAGCTCACTTAAAAGCGAGCTTGTTAAAGATAATATATTTCGGGAAATAGTTTGCGGGGAGAACCAGACTTTATCGTTTAGTAATCGAATGTGAGTATGCGTCCTTTCGTGAAACTAAAGAATTTGTCTTTTTCGGCTAATTGAATTCCATCCATTAGGTCGTTTGGTTCGTATCCTGCTACTTTCAGACAAGTAGGACAGGCATAAATACCTACTTTTTTATCGATTAATTGCTTAAGGTAAGCTTGGTAAGATTCAAATTCCGAAAATCCCATGTCTTTTGCTCCTTTTACAAGTAGTTCTGTTGCATGAATATCCATATATACAAGAACATCCTTGTCTTCGGACATAAGTACCGCCATTTTAAGAGGCATTAATACCCGATGAGGATCGTTGTAACCTTCCGTAATGTGAATGAAAACACCATCTTTAATAATTTCGGTTGGTAACATTGCTTTGCTTTCTGTATTCTCTTTTTGAGTTGAATTCATGTTGCATGAAATCATCATTAGAAATAAAAAAAATAATGGAGTAAGCTTTTTCATGACTATAGTTGTTTTAGTATAAAGTAGGAATGATTATTTTGGAGTGTACTGATTAACCGTAATATAATGAGCTTTTAGAAATCGTGCCAACTGTTACTTCTAAAAGATTGCAAGGAGTGAATAAATTCACATTTGTAGGAGGAATGGAGTATGAATATAGTCTGTTTTTGGAGCGGTTTACTTACAATTTTGCCTTTGGTAATATCTTTTTCTTTTTTTAGTATCTTAAAAGCATGCGAAACTGTTAAAAAATGACTAATTGCAGCTCATTCTGCGATCTTAATTTTTATGCAATACAAAAACTAGTACTTTAGTGGATTATTATAAATGTAGCCAAAAATCGAATCATGAAGCTGGATCAATTGAAATTAAATGTTGATGATATACCATTTAAAAAATCGTTAAGTTTTCTTCCTTTAATTAATAAGTTGAAGCAAGAACAAAAAGAGGGAGTTGAGATTGATTTGTATTCAAAGATTATTTTGGATTTAGTAGAGAAGAATCCGGAATTAGCGAAAACCGATTTTAATATAAAAGACGTTGAAAAGTACGAAAAGGAGATTCATACAATGATGTCTTATATCTTTACTCCGGCTCAGTATAAAAAAGATATTGGCGTTGTTGCAAGTCCTTTCGATGATAAGAATTTCTATTTTACTCCTAATTACTTGGAGATTTATAATAATGAGAATATCGAAATTGAATTTGTTGAACAAAGAAAGCAGGATAGCTGTTATATGACTTTTACGAAGTTGATATATGCTTACTTAATGATTTTGCCTAAATTCTACAATTTTCAATTGGATATGGATTATCTGTTTTTGTACCGCATGACAGATAAATTAAATGGTTTGGTGAAATATTACAAATTGGAATTTAATGAGTCTTGCATTGAGCTTTCGCATAAAGGTGCATTGCCAATAGTATCTGAAGATCAAATTCGGGAAATGATAAACGATCCGATGAATATGGATTTTTGGTTACAGACTCTTCCTTTAGATAATTTCACATTTTCTGGTTTTATGTCGTTTAGATATGTTGATGTTACTCAAATTGAGGTAATTTCTTCTTTAAAATCTCAATTGCTAGAAAAGTCATCTATTATTAATAGGAATAATTTTAGCGCACTAGAACAAAATATTCGTTCCTTATTAGCATTGCCAAATTTAAATTTGGGTGTAATTTCTATGGGTGTTAGTCAGGGACATGTTGATAATCCATCCAATTTTTGGCATGGCTTTATTGATTCAAAAAAATACCAGTGCGACGCATATCGTGGAACGATTTACGAGGAGGCGGCATTAGTGGGTTCTTCGGTGTTGGTTGGTGATCTTTCGAAAAGAGAAAGTTTGCAGCCTGTGGAGCAAGAGTTGCTAAATCAAGGCATTAAGAATATAAGTATTACTCCACTTCATTACGATGGTGAGTTGGTGGGAATGTTGGAGTTAGGTTCTACCAAGGCTTTCGATATCAACTTTACTAAGCTTCGGGTGATAAAAGATATTATTCCAATATTCTCCATTGCCGTTCAACGAACAAGTGAGGAACTAAAAAATAGAATTGAGGCAACCATAAAGGAAGAGTGTACAGCAATACATCCTAGTGTAGAGTGGCGTTTTCAGGAAGCTGCAGGTAGATTGCTGGAAAATAAAGAGTCGGATGAGTTGGCAAAAATGGAAGAAATTGTATTTAAAGAGGTGCATCCTTTGTATGGTGCTATCGACGTGCGACATTCTTCGGTGATTCGTAATCAAACAATCCAGGATGATTTAGTGGAGCAGTTGCTGTTGGCTCGGATGGTGTTGAAAGAAGCCTTTTCGGATCGAAAAATGCCTATTTACGATCAATTAATTTATAAGATCGATTTTTTTATCGAGGGAATCCAAAAGGGACTGTCTTCGGGCGATGAAATAAATGTTCTTAGTTTTATTCGAAATGATGTAGAATCTCTTTTTCCACATTTTAATGAAAAAGGCCCTGCCTTAACAGCTGCAATAGCCGAATACGATAAAAATATAGATCCTGAATTAAATATTGTTTACAAACGAAGAAAAGATTTTGAGGATAGTTTGGGGATGATTAACGATTGTGTAACTTCTTACCTTGAAAAAGAGGAGGAAAAAGCACAGAAAATGTTTCCCCACTATTTTGAGAAATATCGGACCGATGGAGTAGAGCATAATATTTACATAGGACAAAGTATTGCTGCGAATAAAACATTTGATCGAATTTATCTAAAAAATCTGCGTTTGTGGCAATTAATTGTAAGTGTAGAACTGGCAAGGAAAACAAATGCTTTAAGAAGTTCGTTGCCGATTGATCTGGAAACCACGGGTTTAATTTTAGTACATAGCCAACCTTTGGCCATTCGATTCAGACAAGATGAGAAAAAATTTGATGTGGATGGGGCGTACAATATTCGTTACGAGATTGTAAAGAAAAGAATCGATAAGGCAGTAATAAAAGGAACCAGCGAACGATTAACTCAACCCGGAAAATTAGCGGTAATATTTAGTCAGGAGGCCGAAATGGCAGAGTACCAAAGATATTTGGAATATTTAATTGCAAAAGGTTATTTTGAGGACAATATTGAACATGTAGTACTGGAGGATTTACAAGGAGTGTACGGTTTACGGGCAATTCGAGTGCAAATTAAAGATGGAAAAGTTCGAGAAGAAGTGCTGGAAGTTGCCAAAAAATTAAAATTGAACGAATAATTTAGTTCGCCTATTGGGCTCTAGAAAAAAATATTATTTATGTGCTTAAAATCATTATTCCTTTGTTTGGTATTCTCTTCCATTAGTTTTTTAAATTATGCTCAGCCGGTTGCCGATAGTCTTTCTCATCAGCAACGTCCTAAAATTGGACTTGTTTTAAGTGGAGGCGGGGCGAAAGGTTTTGCGCACGTTGGAGTTCTTAAAGTTATTGATGAATTGGGGATTCCAATTGATTATATTGCAGGAACTAGTATGGGGAGTATCATTGGGGGATTTTATGCAATTGGATATTCTGCTGTTGATATTGAAAAAATTATTCTGGATCAAAATTGGGAAGATCTATTGTCCGATCATGTCTCCCGAGAATTTGTTCCTATCTATGAGAAAAAAGATTTTGAAAGGTATATTCTTTCTTTCCCTATTAAGCCAAAGGGGATTGAATTGCCCAGAGGTATTGTTGGCGGTCAAAATGTAATCAATTTATTTGAGCGGTTAACCATAAATTATCACAACCAAACGGATTTTAAAAAGTTGCCAATTCCATTTTTGTGTATTGCTACCGATTTAGAAACAGGTGAAGCTGTAGTTTTGGATAAAGGCTACCTGCCACAGGCCATGAGGGCAAGTATGGCAATTCCTACCTTTTTTGCACCAATTGAAATTGATGGCAAATTACTGGCCGATGGTGGAATGATTAATAACTTCCCGGTAAAAGAATTAATTAATATGGGCGCTGATATTGTTATTGGTGTTGATGTTCAGGCTGGAGCAAAATCTAAAAAGGAACTAAAGTCTCTTTTAGATATTATTAATCAAACAGCTTCTTTAATGGCGCTGAATAATTTCAAAGATAATTTGAAATATTGCGACATTTATATCAAACCAAAAATAGATGAATATACGGTGGGTAGTTTTCAGGATGCCGATTCGTTAATTCGTAGAGGGGAAGTTGTTGCGGAATCATTTATACCAACTTTATTGGAGTTAAAGGATAAATATAAACTCGAAAAATCAGTTGTTAAAGCCTATGTTCCACCTTGCGATTCAACAACATTTTTTCTGAAAGATATTGAGGTAGAGGGATTAAATGAGGTGAGTTATTCGTTATTGGCAGGAAAGTTAAATTTAGCAACGAATTCGAGGTTTAGTTTAACGCAGTTACAGGATGGAATTAAACGGGTTTATGGCAGTCGTTATTTCGATCATGTCGATTTTAAGATGAGAGGAGAAGAAGAAAAGTCACTTTTAGTAAATGTTACGGAACGAACTACAAAGCGATTTAATGTTGGTCTTCACTACGATAGTGATAATAATGCTGCGGTAATACTAAATACAACATTTCGCAATAAATTAAGAAGTGGATCGCGTTTGTCTTTCGATTTAAAATTATCCGAAAACCCTAGATTTAAAACAACTTATACCATTGATAATGGCTTAAAGCCAGGATTGAATGTAGAAGCTGAATTCAATGATTCTGAAGTTTATGTTTTTGAAAATGGTAAGAAACTTGCTAGTTACGACTTTAATTATTTAAAATTTGATGTAAATACCCATTCAATTTTTAAAGAATCCTATTTGTTTGGCTTAGGAGGAAAAATAGAATATTATAATATTAATTCTGAGTTTTCAATTCCAGATATATTGGATGCAAGAGATGATGACTACTTTTTCAGCTATTATGCATTCCTTAATTTAGATTCTCATGACAAAGCTTATTATCCTAAAACAGGAATGAGTCTTTATGGTGAATATAAGCTAGTTACGAATAATGGGATAAGTGTAGATGGTATGGAAAGACCGGCTTCTGTTGCTTATGTTAAGTTTCAAAAGGCAATAAGTGTGAGTCCAACATTTACCATATATCCAAAATTTTACGGAAGAGTTGTGTGGGGGAAAAATATTCCTAATTTTTATATGTCGTATACTGGTGGTGTTGATCAAACAGATTACTTTGATATTCAAATACCATTTGTAGGTTTGGAACGAATGGAGGTTGCATCTACAAACTCTTTTGTTTTTCGTGCCGATTTTCAATATGAATTATTTCGGAATAATTATTTAATTCTGAAAGCTAATGCCGGAAAGTTGAATGATGATGTTGATGAAGCGTTAAGGCATGGGGAGTGGATAAAAGGAGTAGGACTAACCTATTCCTATAATAGTATAATTGGACCAATAGAGTTTACATTAATGTATTCTGATAGAAAATCAGGAATTTCAAACTATGTTAATTTAGGTTTTTGGTTTTAACTGAATAATTAAGCTTGCTCTCAGAGTTATTTAGTTTCAGTGATGACTCAAAATCGAATCAGTAATTATGATTTTATGAATAAATACATTTTCTTTTTAAATCTTCTTTTTTGTAGCTCTATAGCTAGCGTTTTTGGTCAAGATACACTGAATAGCTTAAAGTACGATTGGAATCCTGGAATTGAAGGAACAGGCCCGGTTCGTGGATTAGAAGTGTCCTGTCATGTAAATACAAATTACAAGGTAAATTCAAATTCGGATTTATATGGAAAAGGAAAAGGTGAAATTGATAATAATCGTGTTTTCGAAACAAAATTGCGCTTTCCCATATTTTTAAATCAAAAGTTGAAAATTGCTGGTAGTTTTGATTATAGTGATGAAGAATTTCATTTTGATGATATATCTGATAATAATTACCCCTTATATAAAAGCCTGAATGAAAAGAATCTAAAGAGTATTGGGGGGAGTATTTATCTCATGACTCAGTTAAAAAGAAATATGTTCTTCCTATTTCGATTTAATGCAAAGTTAAAAGGCGATTACTGGAAAGAGCATATTGGTGATGTGAATAAGTATACTTTTTTGAAAATGGAGATGTCGCCAGTAATTGGCTGGAAAGTGAATTCAAAAAAATCATGGGGTATTGGTATGGCTTACTCCTATACGTTTGGCGATCCGTTACTGTTTCCCATTTTTGTGTACAATCATTCTTTTGCCGATAAATGGGGAGTTGAGGCATTTTTGCCTGCAAGAATTAAATTGAGATATCAAGCTTCAAAACTTTGTTTTATTAATGCCAAAGCCCGACTGCAAGGTGGTAGTTATAGCATCCATTTCGACGATCCAGAATTAAATGATTTTAAAACACTTGAGTTAAGAAGAGCAGATGTGAATTTTTCAGTAGAAATAGAAAAGGGAATAACAGATTGGTTATGGGCTTCCTTTGAATCTGGCTACCGTACCAATATTAATTTCGATGTTACTAACAAGAATCATGCATTCAGTTTATCGGGGAGCGAATTAATCAACAAAAATAGTATTATTGATTCTTCGGTAAAAGGGGGAGTCTTCTATAATATATCGGTGTTTCTGGTACCCTCAAAAACAATTTTGAAAAAAATAGGATTAAAATAAGCTATTTAAAAAAAAGAAAGGGCAATATTTCATTCATTCGCTATCGCATGAGTGAAATATTGCCTTTTTTTAATTAGTCAATTTCATTCGAAAATATCGAAGGAGCAATATCTCTTAAATTGTATCTCGAAGCCATGGCTTCTCCATATGCTCCTGTACTGCGAATAGCAATTATATCGTTTCTTTTTGTAGCTGGTAAAAGAACCGATTTTCCAAAGCAATCGGATGATTCGCAGATTGGTCCAACCACATCATAATTTTCTTTTTCAGCGGTAGAACTTAAATTTTCTATTTTATGATAAGCCTGATATAGCGCCGGGCGTAGCAGTTCAGTCATACCAGCATCTAATATCGCAAACTTGGTTTTCACCCCATTTTTAACGTATAGAACTTTTGAAATTAAGCTGCCACACTGAGCTACCATCGATCTACCTAGTTCGAAATGAAGTTGTTGATTAGGATCTAATTCCAGGAATTCATCGAAAATGCTAAAAAATGTAACAAAATCAGGTATTGGATTTTGATCTGGATGCTTGTAATCTACGCCATAACCGCCACCAACATTAATATGATCAACAAAAATTTGGCGATCGGCAAACCACTGCTTAATTTCATTTATTCGAAGGCATAAGCCTTTAAATACACTCAAATCGGTAATTTGAGATCCAATATGAAAGTGTAATCCAATTAGTTCGATATTTTTGAAAGAAGCGAGGCCTTCCAGAACATGATCAAACTCCCAACGACTAATTCCAAATTTATTTTCCTCAACTCCCGTGGTGATGTAATGATGCGTATTCGCATTTACATTTGGATTGATACGAATTGCAATTTTCGCAGTTTTATTACTCTTTTTTGCAAGCTCGTTAATTAATTCCATTTCTGGAATCGATTCGCAATTGAAACAGAAAATTTCGGAATCTAATGCGGTTTGAATTTCCTGATCGGATTTTCCTACTCCTGCATATACAATCTTATTCGACGGATATCCTGATTCCAAAGATCGTTTAATTTCATTTCCACTAACGCAATCGGCACCAAATCCGTACGACTGAATTTTAGTCATTATTTTCGGATTGGCATTTGCTTTTACTGCATAGTGAACATGATATCCATATTTGGAGGATTCCTTTTTAACAATCTCCAAAGTATTTTGAAGAATCTCCATATCGTAATAGTAGAATGGAGTAGGTATATTTGAGAATTCGTTGATTCTTGGGCTGTTAAACATGATAAAAAAAAATTGTGGAAACAAGAATTAAAATAAATGACTACTTAATGCCCTTAGGGCTGTTACTTTATCTTTTTGATCTACCAATACGGAAATGTTGTGCTTACTTCCTCCGTAGGAAATCATTCGTAATGGGGTAGTTTCTAGTGCTTCCAGTACTTTTTTAGCACTACCAGCCGATTCGGAAATAAAATCACCAACAATACATATTATCGATTGATTTTCATCGATCTCTACAACACCAAATTTTACTAATTCCGATTCAATCTCAGCAAGGTGAGTAGCATCGTCAATGGTAAGAGAAATGGCTACTTCCGAAGTGGTAATCATATCGATAGGCGTTTTGTAGATCTCAAAAATTTCAAAAACCTTACGAAGAAAACCGTAAGCCAAAAGCATTCGTCCCGATTTAATTTTTACGGCTGTAATTCCATCTTTTGCTGCAATGGCTTTAATACCTTTGCCAAGCATGTCATCGGTAATTAGTGTTCCTTCATCCGAAGGACTAAGTGTATTTTTTAAGCGAACAGGAATATGAAATTGCTTGCAAGGCATTATGCTCGAAGGGTGCATAATTTTTGCTCCAAAATAGGCTAACTCTGCCGCTTCGTCAAATGATAATTGTTTTAGAGTTTGAGTATTCTCAACAAAACGAGGATCGTTATTATGAAATCCATCAATGTCGGTCCAAATTTGAACTTCGTCCGATTGCAAGGCTGCACCAATTAAGGAAGCTGAATAATCACTTCCTCCGCGTTTTAAATTGTCAACTTCACCATAAGCATTTCTACATATAAATCCTTGAGTGATAAATAGTTTTTGGTTTGGATGTTGAGAAATTTCTCGCTCCAGATTTTCTTTAATATAGTAAGAGTCTGGTTCCCCATCTTTATCAATTCGCATGAAATTAAGTGCAGGAAGAAATACAGATTCAACACCAATTTCAGTCAAATAATAATGAAAAAATGCTGTTGAGATTAATTCACCTTGTGCAAGAATTGCTTTTTCCTGTAATGTGGTAAAACTTCGGTACACAAAATTGCGAATGTAATTAAAATGAGATGTGATTAACTCATTGCCTTTACTTTTTCCATTTTCACTTGTAAATAATTCGTTAATTCGTTCCCTATATTTTGTTTCTAATTCCGTGATTTTCTCATCGGCTTGTCCCATTTCTTTCTTGTACAAAAGATCGGTAATCTCAACAAGAGAATTTGTTGTTCCGGCCATGGCCGATAGAACTATGATTCTGGATTCATCACTTTGAACTAGTTGTGCAAGATTTCTAATTCTTTCAGGCGATCCAACTGATGTACCACCAAATTTTAAAACTTTCATTGATTAATTATTTTAGTTTTGCCATTTCGACCCGAAATGGAAGTTTTTAAAGCAAATGGAACTCCCTATTTGCTTGTGGTTTATTTTCTTTTTCAAAAAAAGCCTGCAGAATTTCTGCAGGCTTATATCTTATTTATAGCTTCACATCAATTCCAATCCCTAAACGTCACGAACGTTTATTGCGTTTATAATGTTTCTTATATTTTAAGGCTGTAATTATCATTTATTTCTTTTTTTATTTGACGGGGTAAAGTTGTGTAAAATTATTTATTATTCCAATCGGAATTATTCAAATTGTTAAAATATTAACTATTTAATTATTAATTACACTAAAATAAGATTCCGTTCCAACCCCAAAAGCCTCTTGGAACATCCATAAACTCAATAAAAATTCTATCTTTTGCAATGTCTAACCTCTCAGCAGCCAAACAGGCAAATTTATTCGATAAATCTTTTGTTTTTGTATCCGGTAAACCAATGCTTTTTAATTGTAGGAATAGAGAAGGTTCTTCGCTTCCGCCTAAAGTCATTTCTACTTTTGGCGCAAAGGCAGTCATTACATACTTTTCGGGTTTGCCCAATTCCATAGATATTAGGGTGGAGCACTCTTTTAAAAAATCTTGTTGTTCTTTGCTGGAAAAGCTCTTGTTTGCTTGAACTTTTAAATAAGGCATAGCTAAAATTTTTAAGATTAGATACTACTTAGAAATACTCGTTTGTAGGTTTTTGGTATTCGGAAAATAGTAAGTTTAGTCACTCAAGGTATTACTTAATGAGAGAATTACAAAATTATAGGAAATACTTCTTTATTGTAAATGAAGTTTTTTTGCAGCACTTTCGACCACTTTTTTTGAGTTGCCAACAAAAATTTCGTTGTCGATAAGGAGTACAGGCCTTTTTAAAAAAGTGTACTCGTTCAAAATGTAATTTTTATATTCTTCTTCGCTTAAATTTTTATCTTTTAAGTGGAGTTCTTTGTATTTAATTGCTCGTCGACTAAATAAGCTTTCATAGCTTCCCGATAATGTGGCCATCTCATTTAGTTGAGCTTCTGTTATTTTCACCGTTTTAATATCCTGTTTTTCAAAATCTGCACTTAGCTTAAGTTCTTTAATAATTCGCTTGCAAGTAGAACAAGTTTCCAAATGATATATTTTTCTCATAGTTCTTTTTTTTTTATGGTTTTATTTATTGGTGTTTTGTGTAATGATTTCAATTATTTCTTCTGCCTGTTTTAGGTTTTTACTCTGCATTTGTATGGCAAAGTATTTTGCAGAATAAGTTGTTTTTACACCTTGCCACACTTCTTTAATTTCTTTTGCATCCAGTAATTCTTTACACATACTATATGGCAATAAGCACAATCCATGGTTGTGCTGAATGGCGGTTAGAATGGCATTCATATTTGGAATCACATACCTAGGTTTAAAATAGGGATGTTTTTTAAAATTATCAGTCCAAAACGATTTTATGGTTTCCATTTTAAAGGAGTACGAGTACCAATCTTGTTCGGAGAGCCACTTTTCGGCAGTATCCATTTTCTTCTCATAAATAAATTGGTTGAAAGGGATAGTATCTAATTCTTTACTACTAATAAGCAATAACTCTTCCCTACAAAATGGGGTGTATTTTATATCCTTATAGCTACTCTGATCTGTTGTAATCAGCAAATCAAGTTGCTTTCGGAATAATTTATCTTGCAATTCTTCCGTTTCACCAAAGGTAAACTCCACATCCATATCAAGTTGATTTAGAATTGGTGCAAAGGCATAGTGGAAGACTTCCAAATACATTCCAATTTTTATTCTTGGCCTGTTTAGTAGGGTTTTTCGTTTAAAATTCTCTTCGGTTTTTTCCAGCTGAATAATTGCTTCTTCAATTTGATTATATAGCTGCATACCATTGGGAGTAGGAAGCATCCTTCGTGGTTTTCGCTCAAATAGCTTCACACCCATATATGCTTCTAAGGAGGATAGTTGCTGACTAACACCAGGTTGTGTAATTAGTAAGCTCTCTGCAGCACCGGTTAATGTGCCACGTTCGTAAATTGCTTTAAAAGTTCGATACCATTCTAAATTCAACATTCTGCCATAAATTATTTTATATAAATGTATAAAAAGAATAACTTTTTTTATAGAAAAACAGACATTAACTTTGTTTTAAATTACAATTAAGAAGCATGAGTAAAGTTTTATTTGCAGTAACCAGTCATTTTAAAGATGATTCCGGATGGGAATCTGGTTGTTACGTTTTGGAAGTTGCTGTACCGTATTTCCACCTGATTAAAAATGATATAGAAATTGATTTTGTATCTCCCAAAGGAGGACCGGTACCTGTAAAGAAGCTTGATTTGGATGATCCGAAAGTAAAGAGTTTTTTGAAGAATAAGGAAGCCAATGAAAAATTTCATGCTTCGAAATTGCCTACTGAGGTGAATGCTGCTGATTATGATGCTATTTATTTTCCGGGAGGACACGGGGTTGCTTTCGACTTGCCATATTGCGAGGGAATTGCAAAAATAGCCGGAAAAATTTACGATAAAGGTGGTGTTGTTTGTGCCGTTTGTCATGGAGGAGCAGGATTGCTTAATGTGAAATTAGCGGATGGTTCTTTTTTGATTGAAGGAAAGAATTTAACCGCTTTTAGTAATAAAGAGGAGGAGGCCATTGGGACAGAGAAAAAGGTGCCGTTTTTGTTAGAAACAGCATTAATTGAAAAAGGAGCAAAATATTCTTGTGTTGCAAATTGGCAGGAGTACGTGGTAGTTGATGGTCGCTTAATAACGGGACAAAATCCGTCTTCGGATTTGGAGATGGCCAAAGAATTAGTGAAAGTATTAAAAGAAAAATAGAATTAGATAATTAACACAACTAGAATAAAATGGAAAATTTTAATTTTTACAATCCAGTAAGTATACTTTTTGGAAAAGGGAAAATTGCAGAACTGAATAAGCACATTGCAAAAGGTGCTAAAATTTTAATGACTTATGGTGGTGGTAGCATTAAGAAAAATGGTGTTTACGATCAGGTAATGGATGCTTTAAAAGGTTATGAAATTATTGAATTTGGTGGAATTGAGCCAAATCCACACTTTGAGACTTTAATGAAAGCTGTTGAAGTGGTTAAATCGGAAAAGATTGATTTCCTTTTGGCAGTAGGTGGTGGTTCCGTAGTAGATGGAACAAAATTTATTGCTGCAGCAACCTATTTTGAAGGGGATGCTTGGGATATTTTAGCCAAACGAGCTCCAATAAATAAAGCTGTTGATTTGGGTGCTGTTTTAACATTAGCAGCAACAGGTTCCGAAATGAATAATGGTGGTGTTGTTACAAAGGCAGCAACTAAAGAAAAAATGGCTTTTGGTAACCCATTATTGTTTCCAAAATTCTCTGTTTTAGATCCAGAAACAACTTATTCATTACCAAAAAGACAAATTATTAATGGTATTGTTGATGCTTATGTGCATGTAATGGAACAATACTTAACTTATCCGGTTAATTCTCCGGTTCAGGATCGTTTTGCAGAGGGAATACTTCTTACTTTAATGGAAGAAGGACCTAAAGCAATTGCTTCGGATGTTCCCGATTATGAGAACAGAGCAAACCTTATGTGGGCGGCTACAATGGCTTTGAATGGTTTGATTGGAATGGGTGTGAAAAGCGATTGGGCTACACACATGATTGGTCATGAACTTACAGCTTTTCATGGTATCGATCATGCAGTGACTTTGGCAATTGTTTTGCCAGGATTATTAACTCAATTGAAAGAGAAGAGAAGCGAAAAATTGCTTCAGTATGCCGAGAGAATTTTTAACATCACCGAAGGTACTGATGACGAGAAAAAGACTTTGGCTATCGAAAAAACCGAAGCTTTCTTTAAACAAGTAGGTATTCAAACACGTTTAAGCGATGTTAATGTTGGTCAGGATAGTATCAACACCATTGCGAAACGTTTCGAAGGAAAAGGCTATGTAGGTATGCTTCCTGATGTGGAAGTGAAAGATGTTGCTGAAATTTTAGAAGCACGTTTGTAAGCTGAAATTTGAATCATAATAAAGGCTGTACCGAAATTGGTGCGGCCTTTTGTCATTTATAGACAACTTACCGAAAAGGAGGAACATTAGTCGGCAACAACAAAGGGAATGGTAAAATAAAACTTAGATCCCATGTTAAGTTCCGAATAAACGCCCATTGTTCCACCCATTAATTCAACCAGTGATTTAGAGATTGCTAATCCTAAACCACTTCCTTCTTCGGCATGAAAGGCGGTGTGACTGGCTTGTCTGAATCGTTCAAAGATTATTTCCTGCATGTCGTCGGGAATTCCTGGTCCGGAGTCGGTTACCGTAAAGTACAGCTCCTTATCGCGTTTTTCAAGGGCAAGTTTTATTTCGCCCTGCTTTGTAAATTTAATAGCATTGGTTAGCAGATTAAAAAGGACTTGTTCTAAGCGGTTTTGATCTGTTAGAATGAAAAGTGATTGCTCCTGAATTTGCGATTCGTAAGTAAATTTTAGTTTCTTTTTTTCGGTGAATGGAATGAAAAATTCGTAAGTATTATTCATTATTTTTTGTAGATCGACCGCATCCTGTGAACAATGAATTTGTCCGGTTTCTAATTTGGATATATCTACTAAATTATTAATGAGTTCGAGCATTCGCTGACTACTTGATTTTATGAGGCTTAAATATTTTTGTTGTTTTTCAATTGTCACACTTTTATGATCTAAAAGTTCTGTAAACCCAATAATTCCATTCATTGGGGTTCTAATTTCATGACTCAAATTAGCCAAAAAACTGGTTTTAAGTTGGTCGCTTTCTTCGGCTCTTGCTTTTGCTAGCTCAAGATTTTCGTTGGTTTTTATCAGTATTTTTTTTGTGATGTTTATTTTTTGTATCAAGTGCATTAAAGCCAATACAATAATTATTAGAATCGCTATAATAAAGGAGAGTATTCCGATTAATTTCCGGTATTTTTTAAAAAGGGAAAATGGTTCGTTTAGTACAATACTATTTATTGGAAGCTCGCTTTTGGGGATGTTAAATTGTTGTAGTAGCTTGTAGTCAAACTTATAGGATAATGGACTTCCCGTTACCGGGATATAATTTGGATTCGCACCATTTAGAATACGAACAATTAGTTCTGCCGCAGCTTCGCCTTGAAAAACAGGACTTGTAATTTTTCCTCCAACTACACCTTGTCCAACTACATCCCAAATACAATAAATTGGGAGCTTAGTAAATGTACTGGTTAATTGAATACTTTCTTCGCTGGTAAGAGTAATGCCATTTGGTGTGCGCAAATATATCCCCCAAATTACGGCAGCATCGGTAGGTAGTTTTGCTAATTCAGCATGCAAATTGTCTATGCTAAGGTCCGATAAATATTCAAAATTTAGAGAGTCCTTTAGTTCCTCTTCAATACGGTTCACCCTGTTTAAAAAGGCATTTCCCGATACGCTGGCATCATTAATAACGGCAATGGTTTTTATTCCGGGATGAAATTTTTGAATTAAACGAACCGTTCCTAAAACGTCGTAACTTTCGTAGATGCCGGTATAATTTGTTTCTCCTTCGATTCGTTTTTTTTGAAAATCGTTAATTCCACAAAATACAACAGGAACATCAGGAAAAAGGTCTTTTCCAAATTTTAAAAGGAAATTAAGCGCGTTATCATCAGTCGAAAGAATGGCGTCGAATTGGAATTTGGCATATTTTTTTTTGTAAATATCTCGCAATTGTAGCAAATAGTCTTCATCTGCACATCTTTTTGTATCCATATAGTTAATAAAGAGCTCAACATCTTCGTTGCCTAAAATGGAATTTACTCCTTTCATAATTCTATCGGTCCAAGGGAAACCTTCGTGATAGGAGTGAAGGATTAGTACGTTCTTTAATTTGGAGGATTTGTGGGTTGTTAGCAGAGTGCTTTTGTCTGTTTCTTGATTTGTGATCTGATTTGTTTGCTCCGATTGAAGTACAGGCATGAAGGAAGCAGAAACGCTGGCAACTATAACAAGAAGTAAAAAACAAATAGATAAAATGAAGTAGCTTCGTAGTTTTAGTTTCTTTTTTCTTGAATTCATCATGGCTATGCTTTTCAAATTAGACTTAGTTTAAGATAGTTTAAAATTCAAATATTCTAGTCATTTTTTCACATTAATAAATTGCTTATGTGTATATACCAACGAATTAAGATTTATTTACGTAAAGTAGGATTAAAAAGATTCATCTATTTTAACCAATTTAAGAAGAGGTGAAACTGGTGAAGTGTTTAGGAAGCCGAATTCAAAATTCTTATTTACAAAGCAAGGAATTTTATTTCCTTCTGCTTCATCATCATTATTCCTTATATTTGGAATACAAAAAGAATTAATATGATTAAACCCGGATTGAAAATCGGTATTCTTCTTACACTTATTGTTGTTTTGCCGTCCTTATTTTTCTCGGCCTACGAAATAAGCAACTTAAATAAGAACGAGGTGGTAATTGATTCTATTTATTCCAGTCAGTTAGAGTCCATTCTTTTTTCTGTGAATCAATATTCCGATGATGTGGTTAATGGATGGGCGAATCAGCTCGACAAAGGAAAATATGGACTTGAAAAGGAAATGGAATTATTGGTGACTAAGAATTATGCTATCGATGCATTCTATCTTATCGATTCAGTTAAACAAATACTCCTCCCCAAAGAAAAAATTACAGCCGATAGCATCTCCAAATTAAGCCACCAGCTCGAAAATGCACTTGCCAATAACAAAGGTAGTATTGAACGATTACAACAATACATTAAAAGTGGTTATCAGAAAATTGGAGTATTGGATTTCGAGATGAAAGGGAAGAGTTTGTTTGCATTTGCCAGAGCTGTTGATACTTTATCTGTAGAAACCGTTTTTTTGCTTGTGGACACACAGAAATTTATTCGGGAGAATCTGGGTCCCAAAATCCAAGGAATTGCGCAGGATCAGTTTTTTATATCAGTAATTGATAAAAAATTAAACACCGAAATTTATTCCAATGTGCCTTATGATGATGTGGAAAAGAATATTCAGCAACGACGGGAGATATGGCTGTTTCCAGATTTTGATTTAGGTATTCAGATGAAGGGAAATACCATAGAGGATTTGGTGCGGGAAAGAACTAAAACCAATATTATTATGCTGATAGTGATGGATTTAATTCTTCTGTTAGGAGCTTGGTTTGTGTACCGAAATATTCGCCAGCAGATGAAACTTACGCAATTAAAATCAGATTTTGTATCGAATGTATCGCACGAAATAAGAACGCCTTTAGCGCTAATAAATATGTATTCGGAGACCCTGGAAATGGGTCGCTTGTCATCCGAAGAAAAAAAACAAGAATATTATCGGGTGATTAATACCGAAGCAAATCGTTTATCGAACATGGTAAATAATATTCTTAATTTTAGCAAGATGGAAAGCGGAAAACGGGAATATCATTTTAAAGAGTCGGATTTGAATCAAAATATGCTAACAATTTTCGAAAATTACCGACAACATCTGTATAAAAAAGGTTTCGAAATTAATTTTAAAGCCTGTGCCGATTTACCTCTAATTATTATTGACAAAGAAGCTGTTTCTGAGGCTCTCATCAACTTGATTGACAATGCGGTAAAATATAGTGGCGATACGAAAAGGATCGATATTGTTTGTGATAAAAATTCCGATTTTGCATTTATTCAGGTCATCGATTTTGGCATTGGAATAGCTACAAAAGATCAGCCGTTGATATTTGATAAGTTTTATCGGGTGACTTCTGGCGATTTGGCCAATAAGGTGAAAGGTTCGGGAATTGGCTTGAGCATTGTGAAGCACATTATGGAGGCTCACAAAGGCCAAATAACGGTTGAAAGTTCGAAGGAGAAAGGAACTTGTTTTACCATGAGTTTTCCGCTACAATAAAAATAAATAATAATCGTATGAATCCAATACTAATTGTAGAAGATGAGCCCAGCATGTTAATGGGACTAAAAGATAATTTGGAGTTTGAGGGATACTTGGTTGATGTTGCCGATGATGGGGAGATTGGACTGGATAAAATCTCAACAAATGAATATAGTTTGGTGCTTTTGGATGTTATGCTTCCAAAAATATCAGGATTCGATATTTGTAAACAAGTGCGCAAAAAGGGAATTTTAACACCAATAATTTTACTGACTGCAAGAGGAGAGGAGATCGATAAGGTATTGGGATTGGAATTTGGTGCCGACGATTATATTACTAAACCATTTAGTTTGCGTGAACTATTGGCACGAATTCGGGCGGTTTTGCGACGTACCGAAAATAGTTCACAAACTAAAACTACTCAAGTCATCGAGATTGGAAAATTGTCGGTGAATTTTTCTTCTTTCGAAGGATATGTGGAGCAACAAGAAGTAAAAATGTCGCACAAAGAGGTCGAAATATTGAACTATCTGTGGGACAATAAAAATACGATTGTTAGTCGAGATGACCTTTTGGATCATATCTGGGGAACCGAATATCAACCAACTTCGCGAACCATTGATAATTTTATTCTGAAACTACGGCATAAAATAGAGCAGGATCCTAATCATGCTAAAATTATTTTAACAGTACATGGAGTTGGGTATCGTTTGGTGGTGTAGAAAGTCGAAAAGTCGAAAAGTCGAAAAGTCAAAAAGTCAAAAAGTCAAAAAGTCGAAAGTATCAAGAACAAAGTATCAAGTATAAAATTCTCCCTTTTCAGGGGAGATGCCGACAGGCAGAGGGGTGTGCAAAGCAAGAAGGAACAAGTACAGAGTAGAAATTATGTATTGGCCCGTGCTTTAGCTCGGGGATTTTAAAGTCAAGCAACATGGTTCAAGTATCAAGAACAAAGTAGCAAGTATAAAATTCTCCCTTTTCAGGGGAGATGCCGACAGGCAGAGGGGTGTGCAAAGCAAGAAGAAACAAGTACAGAGTAGAAATTATGTATTGGCCCGTGCTTTAGCTCGGGGATTTTAAAGTCAAGCAACATGGTTCAAGTATCAAGTACAAAGTAGCAAGTATAAAATTCTCCCTTTTCAAGGGAGATGCCGACAGGTAGAGGGGTGTGCAAAGCAAGAAGAAACAAGTACAGAGTAGAAATTATGTATTGGCCCGTGCTTTAGCTCGGGGATTTTAAAGTCAAGCAACATGTTTCAAGTATCAAGAACAAAGTAGCAAGTATCAAGTAACAAGTGAAAATATTTATTGTCCTGTGCTTTAGCTCGGGGATTTTAAAGTCAAGCAACATGTTTCAAGAACAAAGTAGCAAGTATAAAATTCTCCCTTTTCAGGGGAGATGCCGACAGGCAGAGGGGTGTTTGAGAAGTTATATTCATTTAATAAACAAATCTGTTATCCTTGTTACTTTGAACTTTTTTTTAGTCTGTGACAATTGATGACAACTGATAACTTTGGGGTGACATAAATGTTTTTTTAAGGGCCTAATTTTACCAATAGAAAGTTAAGATAGAAGAAAGGAATGGTGGGCGTACGACTCCATTCTCTTTTTAAAATCGAAAATGGATTGGTAACTTAAAAATTGGGGCGATGAAAACGATAAAAATTGCATTTTTTGCATTGGCATGTTTATTTTTAACTGCAAACCTGGGAATGGCAACAACTCCCATAAAATCGAAAATAGAGAAGGAGAAAATCCTGTTGATGAATAAAATTCGCAAAGCGGTAGCTAAAACAAACTTTGTGGAATTTATGGAAATTGGAAAGTCGGAATTAATTGTTTTACGTTGTACTATAAATGAAAATAATCAGGTGGTAGTAAGTAAAGTAATTGGTTTTGATGATGAGTTGAAAGAGGCTGTTCGCAAAACTATGAAGCACAGTAGTATTATGGCAAGTTCTAATTTGGTGGGAGAAGAATTGGCGCTTCAGGTGAAATTTAAAGTGGAAAAGCAATAACTAGTAGGTTTAAAATTAGAAGAGAAAAAGTATGAATGCGAAGAGCTATAAAAACCAAACTTTAAAAGGATATCTGCTCCTTTTCTTCCTGATTTTTTCGGGAGTCGCAGGGCAGACTGAAAACCTGAAAAGTTTGGTAAACCTTGAAGGAAACTGGAAATTTTCAATTGGGGATGAGCCTGCAAGGAGCCTCCCCAATTACGATGATTCTAATTGGCAGATTGTTTTTGTTCCTAATTCCTGGGAGGAGAATGGTTTTGAGGATTACAATGGTTTTGCCTGGTATCGTAAAAGTTTTCGGATAGTCCAGCCTTACAATCGAGAATATCTTTATTTGTATATGGGCTATATTGATGATGTGGATGAGGTGTATTTAAATGGGAAATTGGTAGGAGCATCGGGGAATTTTCCACCACATACGGTAACCGCTTATGATATTCCGAGAATGTATCCAATTCCTGCGAATTTGTTGAATAAAGAGGGCGAGAACGTAATTGCTGTTCGGGTTTTCGATCAAATAGATTATGGTGGAATCACAGCAGGACCAGTTGGTATTTTTGTGGATAGGGATCAGGAAAGAATGGATGTCGACTTAACGGGTTATTGGGATTTTGAATGTGGACAATCGGTGGATGAAGGGAATTTGAACTGCATTACCTATCGAAAAGGAAAAATATTTGTTCCTGGATTTTGGGAAGCCAGAGGATTTAATGGATTGGATGGAAAAGTAAAATATAGCAAAGAATTCACTTATTCTTCTAAGCTGAGTGCTTCGGGAAAAGCCTTAATTTTGGGAGTTATTGATGATAATGATGAGGTGTATTTAAATGGCGAAAGACTCAAGTGGATGGGGCCAAAACGAGGTAGAAGTTGGTCTGGAGACTTAAATCATTTGTCTTTTCGTGCTTATACCATTCCAAGTGGTGTACTAAATACTAGGGGAGCCAATATTTTGGAGGTAATGGTTATAGACCATACAGGACCTGGTGGAATTTATAAGGGACCAATTGGAATTGCAAGTGTCGAATTAGCCGAAGAAATGGGGAAACGAGAGTATCAAGACAATCGATCGAGTTTTGAAAAATTTATCGATTATTGGTTTGATTAATCTTTCCGAAAGGAAAATAGAAAAGAGTATGAAGAGAATGAGTGAGCAGATAGGGAAATGGATGAAGTTTCTTTTTGTAATGTTCTTGCTTTGTGGATTTACGACAGAATCCAGAGCACAGAACTATCAGAAAGTGGTGGATTTAAATGGTCGTTGGAAATTTTCAATTGGCGATAATGCGAAGTGGGCCAATCCGAACTTTAATGATTCGAATTGGGAGCGGGTAGATGTTCCCTCAGCCTGGGAAAATCAGGGTTTTCATGGTTACGATGGTTATGCTTGGTACCGAACGAATTTTAATAATCCAAATGTTTCCAAAACACAAAGTTTGTATTTAAAGTTGGGAAATATCGACGATGTGGATGAGGTTTTCATTAATGGGAAAAAGATTGGTCAAACGGGAAGTTTTCCTCCTCATTTTTCTACTGCTTATACTTCTAATCGTGTTTACAATATTCCTGCTAATATTCTGCTGGAAAAAAATGTGATCGCTGTTCGTGTGTATGATGACGTGGGCGAAGGGGGAATTGTTTATGGGGATGTCTCTATTGTGCTTGATCGCGATGCGATTCCTGTTGATATCGACTTACAGGGAGAATGGCGTTTTAAAACAGGGCGTTATGCACATGAGAATTTGCAGGCCATAGACAGTTGGGATCGTATTATTGTTCCCGGACATTGGGAGAATCAAGGCTATAAAAATTACGATGGTTATGCCTGTTATGCACTCGATTTTAAGGCAGATGAAAAGCTAATAGTCGAAAGAATGGTTCTGGTTTTAGGCAAAATTGACGATATCGATCAGGTAATTGTAAATGGAGTGTTGGTAGGACAATCTGGCGAATTTGATCCTTCAACCGTGCGACAATATTCCGATAGCTATCAGCAAGTTAGAGGCTATTATTTACCTCCAAATCTGATTAAAAAAGGACAGAAAAATAGAATTGTTGTGCGCGTGTTTGATGCCATGGAAGGAGGAGGAATTTATACCGGTTCCATTGGACTGATTTCTCAGGATCATTACATTAAGTATTGGAACAAACGACGAAGGAGATAGTGGATTTTTAGCTGTGGGATTTGAGATTTACTCCAAGAATCCAGACGCTGACAGGTTACAAAAAACGCTGTCGGGTCTTGTAGCTTGATGCATGACTTTAAAATCCCCGAGCTAAAGCTCGGGGCAACGCATAATTTCTAATTTGTACTTGTTACTTGGATCTTGATATTTGTTACTTCTTTTAGCCTTTCTTTTTACCATTCACCTTTTTTAATAATAGTTTAAAATAGCTCTCCAAATAGTATTTGTTGTATCTGTTCAGTTTTTGTCTAGTCATAAAATGTGAAAGCTTAGTAAAGGAACTGTACTTTCATTTGTTCAATCGAAAATCAATTGAAGAATTTATATTTTATTTCACTTTTATCGATACAAATGATGCATAAACCAAGCTTTACTCACAAATACTTGTTGCTTATTATATCATTATCTCTATGTTTAAATGCTTGTGGATCTGATTCTGACTCGGATAAGGAAACAGCAGGGGCAAATGATACACCAATTGCTACGAATGATAACTTAACGGTGCTTGAAGATAGTTTTTCAGGCAAGTCTAATCAACTTACTGTTTCGGACAATGACGAAATAGGCAAAGATGGTGGTGATGGTGAAGATTATAGTTTATTGGCAAATGCTATAAATGGTGAAGTGAGGGAGATTAGCGATGGTGTATTTGAATATGTTCCCGATGCTGATTTTAATGGTACGGATAGCTTTAAATATACAATTACCGATGTTGATGGAGATACAGATGAGGCAAGTGTAAGTGTTACTGTTACTGTAAACGCAGTGGTTTCTGCTCCAACACTAGCCGATTTCAATAATATCGATCCCAATAATCCATCATTTGTATCCATAAACAATACAACACCCGAAGGAAAAAAATGGGTGAAAATGGAAAGTATGTCCGATGAGTTTTCTACTTGGGATACCAACAAATGGTTTAAGTCTACTTGGAATTACGGAGTGCCAGTATTCATGTCGCAATCGGATGATAATTCAGGGGTAAGCGATGGTAATTTATGGATTAAGGCTAGCTTAAATGAAAGTAATGCCGATGGTCGATGGTTTCAGACAGCTAGAATTCACTCAAAAGCGGAAACCAATTACCCAATGTATACCGAGGCAAGAATTAAAACAGCACATATTTCAGCATTTAATACTTATTGGTTGAACAATGGAAACTCAACAGATAGAGATGAGATTGACATCATCGAAAACAATTCAAAGCCATCTTGTGGCTGTCAGCCCGATTTTGCTGTACAAATGAATTCGCAATATTTTCATGCAGATTCCGATAAAACACCTGTTGAAATACGCGACGAGGATAATTTTTTGAATACAAATTTATCGGGTGCCAATCCATTGAAAGGAGTAAAATGGAACGAAGATTACCATACTTTTGGCGTGTGGTGGAAAGATGAAAAGAATATTCAATTTTATTTGGATGGGGAGCCTGCAGGCAAGGTGGTTGTTGGACACGACAGATCTGGGACAACGTACCCTGATCGTGAATTTACTAGAGATTTAGAGATAATTTTTGATTTGTGGACTAATGAAGCTAATTGGTTGGGAGGTTTGGCACTAAAAAGCGATTTGGCCGATGATGCAATTAATACCATGAGAGTTGATTGGGTTAGAACATGGAAATTAGTGGAGGAATAATAGGATAATTGCTTTTATTCGTGAGGTTTTCGTTTTACCAAACTAAATACAAAGATCCGAAGTAATTTCAATTACTTCGGATCTTTTTTGTTTCATTTTGCTAGAACCCAGAGGCTGGCAGGTTAAAAAAATGCTGTTGGGTCTTGTAGCTTGCTCCTTGACTTTCAAATCCCCGAGCTAAAGCACGGGGCAATGCATAATTTCTACTTTGTACTTGAAACTTGTCCCCCTATTCGAACTCTTTCACATTCTCCTTAAGCGATTCCGAAATCAGCTTTTTCAAACGTAAGGTTTGTCCCTCCAGTGCTCCTTGTTTTTTTGGATTGTACAAGTGTTTATACTTGCATTCCACTAAGTCGTAGTGTAAATCATCCATTGTTCCGGTAACATTTAGTCCTAAGCGAACAGGTAGTGGGGTATCCGTTACCGAGATATGATAGTTAAAGCTATTGTCCATATTATGACGACCAGAAATAACTGCCTTATAATTATCCATTACAATCAGGAAAGGATAAACATCAATTTCATCTTTAAAAAGCGTCATTTCAACACTTAGACTATCGATTACATTTACTGTTTTTTTCTTGAATAGTAGTTTCTTAGCAATCATGCCGAATGTTTCCGTATCCATAAGGGTTAGTTCCTGTCCCTGAAAAGCAGCAGCACCACGAATTGTCGATTGTTTTAAAGAATAATCGCTCTTCAGATAGGTTTCTCCTGCCAAATGAAATTCGCCTTTTCCTTTAAACGATTTTAGCATTGGAATCATGGTATCTACCGATGGAAGCAACGCAATAAGTTCCGCAATATCAATATTTAAAAGGTGAAAGTCGATGCCACTAAAAAGATGATTTTGTCGGTCGGAACGGTACATTGCTGTAAGTTGCATATTGGCAGCTTTGTTCGTAAAACCCATTTGGTCGAGAACAAGTGTACCATCTTTAACGGTGAGTCCTCCCTTGATGTTTTCGATGAGATGACTATTTATTACCGCGGTGGCAATGCTTGTTTTTAATCGAATTTCGACCCCTTTTGGTACCATAAACGGAGCTTCTTCCGTGGCAACCTCATTGCTGGCGAGCGTTGAATCCTGACTTCCCAAACCGTTAAAAATGTCCATTAGCTGATATACATCGGTATTTTTAGAAACCAAATTAAAGTTGCCTTTTAGCAATGCTTGGTCGTTAAAATAGCTCGAAATGTCGGTAAGTTTTCCGGTAAGACTAAAGTCGGAATTTCCCAAAGTTAAAGCCGCTTTCTTAATCTCCATACTATCCGGATTCAGTGTAAACGAAATGTTTGGAATGGTACCATTCAGCTGTTCGCTCCAATTATAAATTGCATCCGAGAAATCGATTTCTACTTCGGGTTGCCATTTAAGAATTACATTAGTTTGCGAATCGTCGTACTGTAAATTTGTTTTTGCGTACAGTTTTTTAGCATCAAACAGAATAGAGTCTTGATTTGCTATGGCAATATCTGCACTATTAATAGTAGAATTAATTAGCGCAATTTCTTGTTTTCCTTTCCAGCTTGGAAGGTATTCGAATTGGCCGTTTGCATGATTTGCACGAACCGATAAAGTATCTGCAACAGCATACAGCTGACCCAATTTAAAAGTACAGGATGTAATTGGTGCAGAAGCTCCTTTTGCCAAGTTGTTGATGGCTACAGAAAGCTCCATGTCTTTAGTTACGGCACTCATTGTAGGAGATATATTGATGGTGCTGTTTGGAGCATCAATTTTGAAGCTTGCAAACAATAGGTTTTTGTCAGCCTTGGCCTGACTGGGCATATTAAGTTTAATTGTTGCTGCCGGAAGATTTATCTTAGTAGTATCGTTGTAAACGGCATCAAAATTTTGGGCCGTAAAATCGCCAGTCAAATAAATACGGTGATATTCCTCTCTATCTATATCAGATTGAGAAAACCGGGCATGCAAATTTCCATTTATCAAACCCTGAACCATTATATTTTGATCTTTTGGGATAAACGACTTAAAATCGGATAAGTGGATATCGCCCTTCGAATAGAGGTCGTATTGGGCAACTTCCAATAGATCCGAGATATTTCCTGTAACAGAAATGGTGCTATTTAGTATTTTCGCCGAGCTACTGGTTACAGTAATATCCGAAGTCTGGTTTTTATTTACATCGACCTTTGCCGACATAGCCAATTGAATGTTCTTCACCTTTGGATAGGTTGCATATTTAATTTCGCCTTTATTGTAGTTTAGGTTTGTGCTCACAAGCGGATAGCTGGTTTCCGAATACAATCCGGTTACCGACCCGGAGGCTTGTGCATATCCCTTGGCAAGCAAATCTTTTAGCGGCTCGGCATATGCTTTAGGAACCAGCGCAATTATTTTTTCCACATCCAATTCATTGGTGGCGTAGGTAAGGTCTGTGATGATGGAATAATCGGTTTGTATTTTTATCAAGCCATTAAAAGCAAGTTCTTGCTCGTTGTTCACAATTAGTTCGGCTTTTTCGAAATCGTAACTATTCTCGGCCAGGTTCAAAGTAAAAGGCAAATGACTATTCACTTTTAAATTCGATAAAAGGGTATCGCCAGCCATTGCAAGCGACATTTCCTTGCAAACAAGTTTTACATCGGAATTGAATCGGTTTTTGTCCTTCGCCTTCGAAGTCATTTTCAGATCACAGTTCCTGGCATCCACATAAAGTGCCATCGAATCGGAGGTGGTAAACAGCAATCTATTTACTTGTACATCCAAATCAAAAGACTGCTTGTTGTTGCTGTAGTTCAACTCAATTGCTGCATCTAAATTGGTAACCTTTGCTTTTCTAAAGCTTAACTCATCGGCATAATTGGCAGTAAAGTTCTTAAATTCTACATTACTGATGTCGATATCGCCAAGTGAAGAAGCTTCGGAATCGACCTCTGTGGTATCGGAACTACTTTTTAAGATATCGAAATTAGACTGCCCGCTACTGTTTATTTTGAAATTTAAATACCCATTTTCAACTAAAAACGAGTTCAGCTTTATGTTGTCGTGAAATAAGTACGACATAACATTTAAGGAGGCAAAGCATTTTTGCGCGTATAGCAAGGTATCTGTTTTCGAAGCACTATTATTCTCTGTTAAACAGAGATTGCTTATCTCTACTCCAAAAAACGGATAGGTAGTAAAAAAAGTTGGTGCCACTTTTTCGATACTAGTAGTACAGGTTAAATAATCTTTTGCCTGTTTATTAACTATTGGAGTTAATTTTTCGGGTGTAAAAATATACCATAAGGCTATTGCCGTAGCTATTGTTACTATAAAAACTACTGCCAGTAAAGCTATTCCAACTTTTTTTACGATTCGCATGCTACTATTGTTTGCTAAATGATTTTGTGTTTCCGTAAGCGTCTTCATACTCTAAGGTCGATGCCGTTAGATCGGTAATGGTGTATGTTTTAGGAACCAAGCCACCATTCACGATGATATGAATCTGCTCTAACTGGTCTTTTTCAATAGTCCAGGTAAATTCCTGAGCTTCTGATTCTTCAACATCATCTTTAGTATCCCAGGTAGCACCCGATTTGTCAGCGTCGTATCTTTCGAATAGGGTTCCACTTTTCCATTTGCCAATAATTAATGATTGATCAAAACTTGGTTGAACATCATCGTCATCAGAACATGAGGTTGAGAAAAGTACTAGTAAAGCAATGCTTGAAAAAATTAATGCGATCCGTTTCATATGTGTATTATTTGTTTTTTTAGTTGCCATATGGAACTTACCATGTTGTGATAATCATTTCCCTGTGTGTCAAAACACCTTTGACATGGACGTTTCATATGTGTATTATTTGTTTTTTAGTTGCCATATGGAACTTACCATGCTGGAATAATCATCTCCCTGTGTGTAGAAAGCTTTATACATGGACGTTTCATATGTGTATTATTTGTTTTTTAATTGTTATGTGGTTTGCTCTGAATTTATCAAGAGAACTTACCACTATCAATAATCATGCCCTTGTGTGTGCCATTTTTCACAAGTATGTTTCATCTGTTTATTTATTTAAAAATACAGCTCAAAAATACTACTTTATTGTAGTAAAATAGTACCAAAAACACTTTATTTTTCAGCTCATAACTGTCTGTAAAATACCTTTCAGATTGCATTGTGGGCATCTTATTGTTATGCAGGTTTAGGTACTGATGGGTAATAATAAAATGATGCTAAAGCAATTGGTGAGAATGTTCTGGATTCAGTTGGCTAAAGCCGAACTGCAATAGATAAAAAAATTAAAGCTGAATATTTATTGCTCTTGCTTTTAAGCAGCTGATAAAAAGAGAATCAGTGAATAGGCTTTAGCCACATAGCATGCAATAGGAGTTGGGTAAGAGTATCTGTTGACAAGATATTCTAAAGTTATAATGCCCTGTAAAATAATTATAATAATTTTTTGTTGCGGCTTTATTGTTTTGTAGATTCGGGAACGAAAAGACAAAAGGTGCACAATACATCCCGTATTAGCATGTATTGTGCACCTTTTGCTTGATATAGTAGAAATAAGTGCACCTATGGTGCACAATTTAACAAGTTAGCGGTAAGTTAACCCAAAAGGAAACCTCTCAACAATTAATTAAATGGAAATACGTGATTCAAAGGAAATAATTAAAGACCTAAAAGAATTGGTTAATTCAGTAGGGTACATTTACGCCTTATGTTTAATCATAATGGATGATTTCCATTTTGAAGTTGAAAAGATGCATGAGGTAAATTATTGGGAAAGATTAAATAAGAATGAAGTATCACTTATATTTGGACTGTTGATACAAGAATCTATTTCGTTAGCAAAACCAGAATCTCCATTTGACCTTTTGGAATTTAAAAAAAGAACTTATTCATTGATGGAAGAACTACACAGTTCTACAAACAAACCCATGATTGATAAGTTTAAAGACATTTTCGAAAACCAAGATTCTGATATTACTCCAAGTAAAAAAGATTTCTTTGGAGGGGAAAATTCCTTTATAGAGCCGATTTTTTATGCAGGAGATGGAATATATGATTTTCAGTACCTTGAATATTTAGAAAAGAAATATAAATACGATGAAGTCTGGTTGAGAGACAATAAAGCCTTTAATTTTAAGGAAGCAAATGAAATTGTATCACGCATTAAGACACTTCATCAAGAAAAAATAAGTAAAGTAAATTTTCTAGGGCTGAAAGAAAACAAGGCGAAGATATTAAAGGAACTCAAAAAGGATAAATCAATCCCGAAAGAAGGTCGAAAAAAGAAAATTGATGAATTTTTATCGATGATGGAATTTTATCAATTCTTTGAATTATTTGATATTGAAAGCCATATTAAGAAAGGTCTTGTACCTGAAATAACAGAAAGTGGGTGGATTTCATTTTATGAGGGACTTTTAGATTTGTTATGTATTTCTTCAGATGAATTTGATTCAAACTTAAACATCGTAAGCTTTTTAAATAATTTTTCTATTCCTGCTAATTCAAAAGGTGTAAATAAGCAATATAAAAATATTGGAGATTTTAATCTATTTACCGCAAAACCAATAATTGAACTAGAAAATAAAAAATACTTCATCCCAATTAGTTTTTCTATATTTGAGGCTGTATATGAAAGTCCTTACTACTGGATGCTTGAGGACAAAAAATACCATGGCAAATTATCCGACCATCGTGGTAAAGTAGGAGAAGAAATCACTTTTGAGTTATTAGAGAATGTATTTGGTAGTAACAGGGTGTTTCAATCGGTTAGAATAGAATCAAAAAAAGGTCATGATGATTCAGATATTGATGTTTTATGCGTACTTGGGAGCAAAGCATTATGTGTTCAGGTAAAATCTAAGAAGCTAACACAATTATCTCGAAAGGGTAGCTTTGAACAACTTCAAAAAGATTTTAAAGGAGCAGTGCAGGATGCATATAATCAGGGAGTTGTTTGTAGAGAAAGGATTCTTGAAAATACAGCAACTTTTTACAATTCAGAAGGAGAAAAAATTGAACTATCGGAAGATATTGAGGAAGTTTATATTCTTGGAATTACAACTGAAAATTATACAACACTAACTCATCAAACCTCTATATTATTAGAAAAAGAAGAAAACTCTCCTCATCCATTATTCTTGACAATCTTTGATTTAGAACTTGTCCTATTTTATCTTGATAATCCTTATGATTTCCTTTATTACGTCAGACAGCGAATTGATTTAATGGAGTATTTTCATGCTAATGAGGAAATTAATTTTTTAGGGTATCATTTAGTTAATAAACTTTGGAAAGATAACAAAGCTGATTTTATGCAAATAGATACTAGCCTTGGACAACTAATTGATAGAAATTACTACCCTTTTAAGTTAGGTATTGAAACATCATCAAAAAATGATAGAATAAAGAATCGCTGGAAAAACAAGGATTTTGAAACTTTATGCAATCAATTAGGAAACTTAACTTCACCAAAAGTAACTGATGTAATTTTTCATTTACTTGATTGGTCTGAACAATCAAGGGATAATTTAGTCAGGTTAATTAAAGAAACTAAAGCTAAAACTAGAAATGATAATTCATGGCATAATTTCTCTTTAATGGCTGGTCCTGAGAGGTCTTCTTTTGGTTTGTCATTTATTTCATGGGGTGATAATAACTCTGAGGAATTAATGAAAATGCTCCTTAAATATAGTCGGGCAAGAAAATATAAAAGTAAAGCAGATTGCTGGATAGGTATTGGCTGTGTGAAGGATAGTGATAAGTTTATAAATGGATTTGTTTTTAATGATGAAAAATGGGAATATGATGAAATTCTTGAAGAGGAAATCAAAGATATGTTTGATGGTGAAAATAAAGGGAAACACATTAAATATGGAAAAAAAATAGGACGGAATGAGCCTTGCCCTTGTTCTAGTGGCAAAAAATATAAACGTTGTTGTGGGAGGTTTAATTAACAAAACCTACCGCTAACAACTAAGCGTTCGTGTGGCAGGAACTGCCCAGCATGAACGGTGGGTTGACGTAACCGATGACATTATTGCTACTTTATGGGGAATGGTGTAAGTGAAAACCTTTTTAGAAATGGAATTTAATATGGAAAGATTTTTAAATGCAGTAATTTCAAAGAATAATAGAAAGTTGTAGATCCGTCTACAGCTTTTTTTGTGTTTTAGATTTAGAATAGTTGACAATGGCACATAGCTATGGCAGTAGCCTTTTGTTAAGACTTTATTTTTACAATAGCCTGAATAATTGATGTATCAAGAGCTTTGATGTTTTTCGGAGGGCCTCGATTATCAAAATACCGGATGGTGATGAGTTCTCCTTTTTTACAAGTTGGACAAATTCGATGTTTACTTTTTTGTTCTAGGCAAATAGTAATCGAGCCCAATTGCTCGTGCAAAATGGGCAGAATCTCTTGTTTTAGCGAACTCGAAAGTATGCCGTAATGCCGAATGCGTGTAAATCCCTTTGGCAAAATATGTAAGGAGAATCTTCGAATAAATTCTCCATCACTTAAACTTACAGGATGTTTTTTGCCTCCCTGCCGGTAATCTTTCGCCATAAAAGTTACTTTCCCTTCTGCTATATCTATCAGTCTGTGATTGCTAATAGCAACTTTGTGGGTGTATCGGCCAAGGTATTCTACCACTTGTTTGGGGCCAAAGAAAGGCCGTTTGCAGTACACCACCCATTTTTTCTGAAACAATTGTTTGTAGATCTCTGGTGTGAGATTAAAATGCAATCTGATTTGCCGGGTAAAACGTGCCCGAAAAACTTTACTCATAGCTTTTACAGGAAACAAATATTTATCCTTTCCCT
>NZ_MVDD01000012.1 GCF_002843315.1 Labilibaculum filiforme
CTTCTATTGCAACTTTTGCTTTAAATGTTGAGCTAAATTTACGACGTGTTCTTTTCATTTTTTCCATGAGTTTAATTTACATTATTTTTCAATTAAGCTCCTGGTCTAATTTTCTTAGGGTATTATACCTTTTTTGATTATAAATCATATCTTTTTTACAGTCCACATTGAAGTAAGCTCTTATCCAGCTCATCTTTTTTGTGATTATCAATATCATCACAATTTTTAATGTAGGAACGTAATAGCTCCAAATTACTTAGGCACATTTTTATTAATCGACCACTAGGCAGAGACGTAACTCCTTCATTTTCAATGTTTGATATTGTATTCTTACTAAATCCTAATATCACACTTAATGTTGATGCTGCAATACGATATTTGTTTCTAAACTCTATAATTTCATTAGGTGATACTGCACCTTTAGAAATTAAGTAAGCACTTTTAAGTGCTTTCATATTTCGATTTATTTGATCTTTAGTATAGTGCCTAACTTCTTTATTCTTATTAATAATACCAGTATTTTCATCTACTTCGCAATCTAAATAATACGCTTCAGTAAATATCAATTTTGTACCCTTAAAAATCTTCTCTACAGATCTTTGTAGTTCATTGGTGGGTTTGTTCTTTCTCGTTAGTATCTTTTTTGCTTCCATAATGTTAGTTTTTAAATGGTTGCTTCATTGGGAAATCTGGAATATGATTCGAAAAAATTAATATTTGTAAACCTTCTGCTTCAAGTCCATATTTTAAATAAATTTCAAGCTTCTCTTTTCCAACAAATGCACGAAAAGCACATACGTTAAAATCAGCACTCCCTGATGGATCTATTCCTCTGAAATAATTCTCTGTGGAAAGATTTAGAATTGTATATTCGATATCATCTGCGTTTATGTCATACTGAAGCATTAAATCTTCCAATTCAGAGCTGGCCTTACTTGTAAAGGTTATCGTAACACCATTTGAAATTCTTCTTCTTGTTTCGTTAATAAAATTTTGTATTAGGTCGATGTTATCAACTGTATATGGTAATTCCGTCATCGGTATAGTCGTAGATGTGTTTATAAGTATTCAATACAAATATATAGAATAAAATACTAAATTCCCAATGGTTGGGAATTTACTCTTGATAGATGATAATAAATTTCATTGATTTCCATTTCTAATTTGTTTTAAGACTTCCTACCTTTAGGACAACTTTAAGAATAAAGGAAAGAATATGAAACGTCCAAGTATAACTCTTTCTACACATAGAGAGATAATGATCTGGTAAGTTCCATAGGGCAAAAACTTGAAATTAGAATCAGATGAAAATACCTGCAGTCAATTTAATATACTTTTCCCCTACAGGAACAAGTAAAAAAATAGTGAAAGCGATTGGACAAGAATTAGGAGCGAAGCAAATCAACGAGTTTGATATAACACCATTGTCTTTTGCTTCATCCGAAAATCCGAAAATTGAGAACGAGCTTTCAATTATCGCTATTCCTGTATATGGAGGACGAGTGCCAGAGCAAGCTTTGGAGCACTTACAAAAATTTGAAGCTAAAAATGCACCTGTTGTGCTACTTGCAGTTTATGGGAATAGGCATTACGATGATGCCTTGCTTGAATTAAAAGATGCGGTATTAGAAATTGGATTTACACCTTTTGGTGCTGCAGCATTTATCGGAGAGCATTCTTTTTCGATTGAAAGTAAACCGATAGCAGTAAATCGTCCTGATGAGGCTGATTTGTTAAAGGCTAAACAATTTGCAGAAGAGTTGTTGCTTAAAATAAAAGATGGAGAAGCAAATGGTTTTAAAGTTTGTGATGTTCCTGGAAATGTTCCTTACAAGGCAAAAGGGAATATGCCCGATATTGCTCCAACCACTATGGAAGAACTTTGCGATTTGTGTGGGATGTGTGCCGATGTGTGTCCGGTTGATGTTATTAATGTGACCGATAAGGTTGTTACCAATGCGAAAGCTTGTATTCGTTGCTGTGCTTGTATTAAGGTTTGTTCTTCGAATGCTAGAGTGTTCGATAATGAATTGATTGATGGGATACGAGAAAGGCTCTTTACAAATTGTTCGGAGCGCAGAGAACCTGAATTTTTTATTTAGAAAATAGAATTCAATATAAAATAGGAAGGATAGCAGGAGTGTTATTCTTTTTTTTGTCGCTATTCCTGATTTGTAATTAAGGACTAATGAGTTTCGAGTTTTTAATTCGGTTTTAAAGAAATAGGAGGATAAATCCGCAACTTCTCATCTGAAAGGCTCTAACTTACAGTAGTTTATGTTGTTGATTTTATTTGGTATTAAAATTTTAATGTGTATGTTTTTGGTATTTGAAAAAACGATATCTTCGATTTGAAAATCAAGATAATTTTAAAAATATGATAGTATCAATTCTATTAATTTTAGTAGGTTTTGTTTTGCTGATTAAAGGGGCTGATTGGATGGTTGGCGGATCGTCGGCACTGGCTAAAAAAAATAACATTTCGAATATTGCTATTGGTCTAACAATTGTTGCTTTTGGTACTTCGGCACCCGAATTAGTGGTGAATTCGTTCGCATCTTTTCACGGACATTCCGATATTGTATTTGGCAATGTAATTGGGAGTAATAATTTTAATTTATTTATTATTCTTGGAATTGTAGGATTGGTTTCTCCTATTGTGGTGCAGTCGAATACGGTTTGGAAAGAAATTCCGCTCTCCTTTTTCGCTGTTGTAATTTTATATCTACTTTGCAATAGCTTCTTGTTTCAGGAAAGTGCTGTACTTAGTCGTCTCGATGGACTTGTATTAATTGTAATGTTTGGGCTTTTCTTGTTTTACGTTTACAAACAATTAAAAACAGAAACTCATGCGCCCGAAATTGCAACAATACCAATGACCACACTTAAAATATGGAGTCTTATTGTAGTGGGTTTATCAGGATTGGTTTTGGGTGGGAAACTAGTTGTGGATAATACCGTTGAGGTTGCCTCAGGCTTGGGAGTAAGCGAAAAGATTATAGGACTAACGATTGTTGCGGCGGGAACTTCATTGCCCGAACTGGTGACCTCGGTAGTGGCTGTCTTGCGTAAAAATAACGACATTGCAATAGGGAATATTATTGGCTCCAATATCTTCAATATTTTTCTAATTCTATCTATTAGTTCCTTTATCCGACCTATTGAATTTACGACTTTATTCAATGTCGATCTTTCTATTTTAGCGGGAGGAACCATATTTTTATTTATCGCAATGTTTACAGGTGTAAAGAAGAAATTAGATCGATGGGAAGCTGCACTTCTCCTAATCAGTTATTTGGCTTATACTGCATATTTAATTAGCAAAGAGTTGTAAATGTCTACTATTTCTAAGATTTTCCTGTTTATGTAGGCGGTGCTGATCATTCTAAAACAAAATTACAATGCAAATGAGAACTCTTTTTTTTATCCTGATTTGTTGTTTTCTTTCCATTGCTGGTCATGCGCAAAGTTTTTCGGATCGATTAGCCAAGGAAGCAATAAAGTTAACAGAACAAAGAGTTGTCTACGATCCTTCTTATTTTTCTATAGCTTATCCTAACGGAGATGTTCCTTCGGATAAGGGTGTTTGCACCGATGTAGTGATTCGAGCTTATCGAAAATTAGGTATTGATTTGCAGAAAGAGGTGCATGAGGATATGAAAGCCAACTTTTCTTTGTATCCTAAAATTTGGGGTTTACAACATCCCGATAAGAATATCGATCATCGAAGAGTTCCAAATCTAATGCGGTTTTTCGAGCGACATGGAGAGGAGAAGCTCATAAGTAGAAATAATTCGGATTATTTACCTGGAGATGTTGTTTGTTGGAATCTGGGAGGAGCAATTACTCATATTGGTATTGTAATTAATAAAAAATCTCAGGATGGAGACCGATATTTGATTGTGCACAATATTGGTGCTGGTCAGGTAATTGAAGACTGCTTATTTGATTTTACCATTATTGGGCATTATGCGTATTCCAAGCAGGTTCGTACTATTTTAAATCTGTAAGTGCATAATTTTCTTTAAAGCTTAGGTCAGTTATTCTCTGAATTAAGCTAAGTTGCCCATGTCTGGGAATGACTTACTTCTAAATGCCTATTTTAGGTTGAAAAGTGCAAGCTATATTTTAAACGTTAATAAAAGTGAACGTTCATTCATTTTGTGAATTATTTGTTTATATTTGTTCTATCAAAATAACAAAAGACAAAAACGGAACGAATAGAATGAAGAATATTTCAAATACAATATGGACCGGGGTTAGATTCTTCTTCGCTTTTTTTATGATAATGGGCGGGGTGCAGCACTTTTTAAAACCAGATTTCTATCTGCCATGGGTGCCAGAATTTTTACCTTTTCCGGTACTAGTCATTTATTTGTCGGGAATTGTTGAGATTGGTTTAGGGCTCTTACTTGTTTTTAGAAGGTATACGAGAATAGCTGCTATTGGCATTTTTGTATTAATGCTTTTGTTTTTGCCGATTCATATTTGGGATATTTTCTCAGATGATCCGGCAATTGGATCGCAGAAAGCAGCCTTAATTCGATTGCCATTTCAGTTTCTTTTTATGGCAATAGCCTGGAAGATCAAACAAGTTTCAGAAAAATTTTAGTAGTAAGATTGAGCAATATGGCAATAAGAGAGAAAAGTAAGGAGAAACGGAATGCCTTGTTAAAAGCCACCTTGAATTTGGTGAATAATAATGGTTTTCATGATGCTCCAATGTCTAAAATAGCAAAGATGGCCAATGTGTCGCCTGCAACTATTTATATCTATTTTGAGAACAAACAGGACCTTATTAATCAACTTTATTTGGAGTTAAAAATATCCTATACCGAGCAGGCTTTTAAAGATTATTCGGAGAATATGCCGGTGAAAAAGGCTTTTGAATTAATTTGGTATAATATTGCTAATTACAAACTAAAACAGGTCGATGAGGCTTGGTTTTTAGCTCAATGCGATAATACCACGATGATTGATGAGAATAGCAGACAGGAAGGTTTAAAACATTTGCAACCCTTGTTGGATTTATGGGAAAAGGGACAGAAGGAAGGCATTATTAAAGATGTGTCACCATATCTTCTTTATGCTTACGCTATTAATCCATTGGCTTTTTTAATGAATATGCAAAAGCGAGAGCTTTACCAATTAGATAAAGAGAGTTTGAAACAAGCTTTTCAGGCTTCCTGGGATAGCATTAGAATATAATTGATATGGGTAAAAGAGCCATTTTATTGGGAGCGAGCGGATTAACAGGGAAAATTCTCTTGAATCGGCTTTTGGAAGACGAAACTTACGATAGCATTCGAATATTTACTCGAAGAAGTTTAGGTTTAAAGCATGATAAGCTAAAAGAATATGTTGTAGACCTCTTACAGTTAGAGAATTACAAAGCTGATTTTGTTGGCGATGAAGTATTTTGCTGCATTGGAACTACAGCTAAAAAAACCAAAGACAAAGCCATTTATCGAAAGATTGATTTTGGTATTCCTGCAACAGCGGCAAGCTTGGCTAAGGCAAATGGAATTAAAAGTTTCCTTGTAATTTCGGCATTAGGAGCAAATGCAGAGAGCACTATCTTCTACAACAAAACAAAGGGCGAAATGGAGCAAGCAGTTTTAGGTCAGGAGATTATAAATACTTATATAGTAAGACCTTCATTAATTAAAGGAAAAAGAGATGAAGATCGCTTGGGTGAAACAATAGGTGCTATTGTTATGAAGGTGTTCCGTCCGTTTTTATTTGGGAAATGGAAAAAGTATCGGGCCATTGAGGCAGAAACAATTGCAAATGCATTGCACGCTCTGGCTCAGTCAAAATCAAGTGATAAAATCATTGAATCAGACAAAATACAAGAAATTGGAGCCTATCTATAAGTGATAGATGGGTTTTTTTATCCTCGAAAGAGAATGAACATTCATTAATAAAAAAAAGAAAATAAAATGAAAACAATACAACTAAATAGCAGACCGGTAGGAATACCTAAATTATCAGATTTCAAATTTGTAAGCGAAGAGCAAGAAAAAATTGCAGATGGTGAAATGCTTTTGAAGGCGTCGTATATTTCTGTTGATCCTTATTTGAGGGGACGAATGATGGAAGGCAAATCGTATATTGAACCTTTTGAGTTGAATAAAGCAATAAGTTCCGGGATGATTGCGGAGGTTATGGAATCAAAATTGAATGGTTTTAGCAAAGGCGATTTTGTATCAGGAATGCTGGCATGGAAAGAAGTACAGGTTTCGAATGGCGAAGGCTTACTAAAGGTAGATGCGCAAAAAGCTGCCTTATCTTCTTATTTGGGAGTGCTGGGAATGACTGGTTTAACGGCTTATTTTGGCTTGTTGGAAATTGGAAAGCCAAAAGCGGGAGAGACTGTTGTAGTTTCTGGAGCTGCAGGTGCGGTAGGTGGAATTGTAGGTCAAATTGCAAAGCTGAAGGGTTGTCGTGTGGTTGGTATTGCAGGTAGCGACGAGAAGGTGAATCAGTTGGTTTCTGAATTTGGTTTCGATGCCGCAATTAATTACAATACAAGCGAGAATATGACACAAGCAATTGCAGAGGCTTGTCCTAATGGAGTGGATGTTTATTTCGACAATGTAGGTGGTGAAATTTCCGATGGAGTAATGATGAATGTGAATCGTTTTGCACGAATTATAGTTTGTGGCGCAATATCCATGTACAATGCTACTAGTGTGCCTATGGGACCAAGAGTGCAACCCATACTAATTAAGAATTCGGTGTTGATGCAAGGTTTTATTGTTTCCAATTATATGGAGAAATTTGGAGAGGCAATTCCACAGTTGGCTAAATGGTTACAGGAAGGAAAACTAACATCCACAGAAACTATAGTAAAAGGTTTTGAAAATACTCCACAGGCTTTTATCGATCTTTTCGAAGGAAAGAACAAAGGTAAAATGATCGTAAAGATCTAATTTATTTATCGAGCTTATAAGTATAGGTTCGATAATAAATGAACGGGTTTTGTCAGCCTGCCGTTAGGCGTGTTGCTAATTCCAAATCGGAGTGCAAATAAGGATCAGGCTGACTTGATTTTTTGCATTCTTTTTTATCTAAGAAAAAGAATGAGCCCAGCGGCTTGAGCGAAAAAAGGGAATGAGTTATTGATGACTTTTATCATGTAAATCAGTAAGTTATTATAATCTTAAGGAAAATAAATACTAATAATAAACAAATAAATTTTAATAGATATGACTTTAACAACAGGTGCTTTAAAAATATTATTCGTGCTAACTTCTCATTCTCAAATGGGAGATACAGGGCACAAAACAGGATTTTGGGTAGAAGAATTTGCCAATCCTTATTATACATTAATCGATCAGGGAGTGGATATTACTATTGCTACGCCAAAGGGTGGTGCTGCACCAATCGATCCAACTTCAAATTTACCACAAAATGCAACAGAGGACACAGAGCGCTTTAATAAAGATGAGGCTGTTCAGAAAAAAATAAATGAAACCATTGCTTTGGCAGCTATTAATTTTGAAGATTACGATGCGGTATTCTATCCTGGCGGACATGGTCCACTATGGGATTTAGCGGAAGATGCTACCTCGGCAAAATTGATTCAAGATTTTAATGAGGCTAAAAAGCCAATCGCTTTTGTTTGTCATGCTCCTGCAGCTTTGAAAAATGTGAAAAATGCTAAAGGTGAATTCTTGGTGAAAGGAAAGAAAGTAACAGGATTTACCAATGAAGAAGAGGAAGCTGTGCAGTTGACTAATGTAGTTCCATTTTTGGTAGAAGATATGCTAAAAGAGAATGGTGGAATCTACAGCAAAGGGGATAATTGGGCTGCTTATGCCGTTGAGGATGGAAACTTAATTACCGGACAAAATCCTGCATCATCTGCTCTTGTAGCCGAAATGTTACTGAAAATGCTTCAAAAGAAGTAATTTTAAATAAAATACTCATAAAAAGAGCCTTTGAATGATTTTTTGTCATTCTTAGGCTCTTATTATTTGAAATGAATTCTTCTAACTACCTTTGCAATAGAAACCGTAATCCCAAACAATTTAAAGCTATGGACCAAGAAGATTTCGATGCCATCAAGAAAATTAAAAAAGAAAATAAGCAAGCCTTCAATCCTTGGTCAAGAAAAGATGATGATGAACTAATCAATCTGTTTTTTGATGGTGTGCCGGTTGGCGAAATGTCTATTAAATTGAAGCGTACCAAAGGAGCAATTCGCGCCCGAATCCGCAAAATGGAATTGATTCATATTAAAAAGAAAGATCCTTCTAAAAAATAGGAGCTAGAATAAAATCAAAAATCCTCCTTGAGACTGAAAACTCAAAGGGGATTTTGTTTTGTATAGATTTGAGCTTATTTGAAGCTTAAAGGTTTATTTATAACACATTTGCCATTACATTATTTTCTTTTGTACTTACAGCACTTATTATTTTGATATGGATTGATTACTACTACATTACATCCCTACTGGATTTTGAATAGCTCCAGAGGAGCGAGAATATGGTAGCTGGCAGACGATAATCAATAAAAAGAGCCCCGTAGGTGGCGATACTTGTTTATTTGTCAGATTTTGGATCTTGAAGATTCAAGAATGGCCCCTCAGAGTGAAGAGCCACCTCTTAAAATTATAGATTTTAAGAGGTTTCAAAATCTATGGATATGTCTTTGTGTTTTAGAAATGAACTTTAACTTTTATGCCAGGAAAAGCATCCTTAAAAATATCGTTGAAATAGATTTGTGGAACGACACTTATGTTATCGTTTATTTTCTTTTCTATGCCAAGACGGAAGGAGGCTTTTTCAAATAAATCGCCATTTCGTTTCACCAAGTATCCTAAATTTAATCCGTACCAATCTCCTTTATTCGGATTTTTCGAGAAATTTCGTTGATAACCCAAATCTACCCAATGATTGATGTTTTCTTTTCCTGATGAAAAATCGTACATCCATTCGTATCCTAAAGAAAAAGCTTGTTTGGCTAAGTTTTTGTTTCCAAGTTGAAATGTCATTTTAGCATAAAAAGTCCCATTCCATTCTCCTTTTACATTTTCAAGTGAAGTACCTCCGCTTAAAATAATTTGATTGGTTGCAGGCGACAAAATAGTATTTCGGTGAAGCATTTCTGCTGAATTGTCTTTGTTTATTTTTACCCAAGCGACAAAACGGGAAGATTTAAAATACCAATCATTTTCCTTTCTGATTTGTTGATCTGTATTTTTTAGAATTTGTGAGAAGTCATATTTTGTAAGTTCTTTTAATTGATCAATTCGATCAAAATAAATGGCGATTTGAGAGTTAAGTTCTAGCTTGTTATGTCCATTAATCATTAAGGCAACAGCTGTGTCTACAGGAAAAGAAATACGCCTAGTTGTGGTTATCTCCTCTAATGTAATGGTGTGTTGATCATCTTTGTCATACTCTTTTATGGTAGAACATTTAATAAGAATGGATTTATTCTCCTCTAGTTCTGTAATGTTTAAAACAGTCCAGCGTGTAAGAAAATCCCCAAGTAGTTTTTTAATTTCAAGATTATCAGCTAAATCATGTTTGCCATCATAAGTGCTTCTGCCTTCAATACTGGTTCCATTAGGCATTTGCATGCGAATGGTATCCGGATGAAATTTGTTTTCTTGGCTAGCAATTACTTTTATCGAAAAAAGAAGAAGGAGTCCGCTAAGGATTACTATTTTATTTGTCATGTGTGTTTTATTAATGAGTGAATGAACTGGGTTCGTAATTATTTCATCGTGATATCTTTAAACAATGGCGCCGATGTTTCAGACTCGCGAGACTTATTCTTAAATGTGATTTTAAACCTTTTATTGGGATTGTTTGTTGTTGTTTTAATCTTCTGTTTATTTTTAGATAAAGCCAGTAAAGCTTCTTCATTAATATCAATAGATAGTCCTTGAGATGGATTTTCACCTTTTCTACTTTCTAATTGTTGTGCATACCAGCTTGTAGCTTCTTCCAAATTGGTTGTTAGTGTGTTAATGCTATCGTTTAAAGAATTATTAGCCAGTTGCTGTTCGCTTAATTGTTGTTGTAATGCTTTATTTTCCGAAGCAATTTGCTCTATTTTTGCACTTAAATTTGCTAAGGCCATTTTTGCTTGCTCCGAATCAACTGTTTTAATCTGTGTTTTATAAATAATTTCAGTTGCCACTTCTTTTTGGGCGATTTTAGCCTGTAAAGCTTTCGCTTGATTTAGTTCAATTTGCAATTTGTTTTGACTCATTTGTAAGCATTGGTTCACTCGGTAAGAATAGCTCAAACCTCCCAGTAAGATTAAGATAATTGCAATAGAAGCAACCCGAAACCAGGTAATAATAAATACCTTGTTTTTTGTAGGCATGTTCATAGAATTCCATACTGCAGATTTGTCGAAGCCAACCGTGTTTTTCTCATTATCCCACGATTCGAATGCATTCTTTATTTGTTTTTCAACGGACTGCTTCATATCTCACCTCTGTTTTAGTAATCATTTGTTTTAATAACTTTCTAGCCTTACTCAACTGCGATTTCGATGTACCAATTGAGATACCTAGTTTTTGTGCAATCTCTTCATGTTTGTAGCCTTCAATTGCATACAGACTAAAAACAGTTCGGTAACCATCCGGCAAATTCAGCACCATTTGAATTAAATCATCTTCCAATAATTTCTCATCACTGCTTAGTTCCGATTCTTCAATGTCCTCAATCAATTCAATGGTATTCGAAAATTTAAGGTTCTTTCTAATTTCCATTAGCGATTGATTGATCGCAATTTTTTTCATCCAGGCTTTTAGTACGTGTTCTTCTTCGATGTCTGTCTTTTCAATGCTATTAAAAATATTCATAAAGCTTTGAGAAAGTACATCTTGACATAAGTCTCTGTTGTTTATATACCGATAGCAAATACGATACAGATAATCGGCATATTGCCCGTATAGCTGTTCCTGAGCTTTCGGTTTTTTATTCTTAAGAGCCTTTATAAATTTCTTCACAAGCCGAGATCATAATTATTTTCTACAAACATAATAATGCAGATTCATTTAAAAAGGTTGCCTGAGGTTAAAATTATTTAAAAGAATAATTTTGTTTCCTATCGAATGTATTCGTTTTTTGAGAATTAGAGAGGGTTTTTATTTTGATTATAATGGGAAAGTTTAGTAATTTAAGACTTCGTAGTCTGAAATGGATTTAAAATACTGATTTATGACAACACTTAATGTTTACTTGACTTTTAACGGGAATTGCGAAGAGGCATTCCACTTTTATAAATCTGTTTTAGGAGGAGAATTTGCTCATGTAGCACGATATGGCGAAATGCCACCGTCGGATAATTGTCCAGCTGTTCCCGAAGAGGATAAGAATAAAATCATGCACGTTTCCCTACCAATAAGTAAAGAAACTGTTTTAATGGGATGCGATTCGTCAGAAGCTTTTGGACCACCTGTAGTTCAAGGGACTAATTTCTCTCTATCGATAAATGCAGGTACAAAAGAAGAAACGGATCGAATATTTAAAGCACTTTCTGTAGGTGGACAAGTTACTATGCCATTAGATGATACTTTCTGGGGCTCCTATTTCGGGATGTTTGTCGATAAATTTGGTATTCAGTGGATGATAAGTTATGAAATTACTGAACATCAATAGATTTACGAAGGAATAAAAAGAGATTGTCATACAGTCCAATGAATCGGTCTTATTTGATTTTGAAACTTTAGTAGCTTGTAATTGTTTGATTTAGAACTTATTTGGACTTTGTGCTATTAATCCAAACTATTAGACTACCTTTGCCGCTCAATTTTAAGAACATTTATGACATTTGACAAATTAGAAATTATTGCGCCCATTCTAAAAGCGATTGAGGCAAAAGGTTATACACATCCCACTCCAATTCAAGAGAAATCAATACCCATTTTACTTCGCAAAAGAGATTTATTAGGTTGTGCACAGACAGGAACGGGTAAAACAGCAGCATTTGCAATTCCAATTTTACAGCATATTTATAATGATGCAACACCAGAAAAAGGTCGTCGCAAAATTAAAGCTTTAGTAGTTACTCCAACTCGCGAATTAGCGATTCAGATTAAAGATAATTTTTCGGAGTATGGCAAGTATACCGGTATTGTTAATACAGTGATTTTTGGAGGCGTAAAACAAGGCGCTCAAACACAGGCTTTAAACCGAGGTGTTGATGTATTGATTGCCACACCAGGTAGATTGCTGGATTTAATCGGACAAGGTTATATCTCGTTAAGAGACATTAAATATTTTGTTTTAGATGAGGCCGATCAAATGCTTGATATGGGCTTTATTCATGACATTCGTAGAATTATTGATATGTTGCCTAAAAAAAGACAATCCTTGTTTTTTTCTGCAACAATGCCATCAAGTATTGTAAGTTTGGCGGGCAAAATATTAGGTAATCCTGATAAAGTAACCATAAAGCCAGAGCAAACTACGGCCGAAAAGGTTGGACAATCGCTTTATTATGTGAGTAAAAAAGCAAAGCCAAAATTGCTTGTTTTTCTGCTAAAAACCGAAGATACAGATTCTACTTTGGTGTTTACCAGAACAAAGCATGGAGCCGATAAGGTAGTTAAAGGTTTGCAAAAAGCTGGCATTCAGGCCGAAGCAATTCACGGCAATAAATCTCAGAATGCTAGACAGTTGGCTTTAAATAACTTTAAAAATGGCAGTACGAAAGTTTTGGTTGCTACCGATATTGCAGCCAGAGGGATTGATGTGTCCGAATTATCTTTGGTTGTAAATTACGACTTGCCAAATATTCCAGAAACTTACGTGCATCGTATTGGAAGAACGGGTCGTGCAAGTGCAAGCGGTAATGCAATTTCATTCTGCGATACGGATGAAAAACCTTACTTAAAAGATATTCAGAAGTTAATAAAACAAGATATAGAAGTAGTTAAGGAGCATCCTTTTCTTTTAGATGGAGTTGATAGCCTTGTGGCCGAGGAAGAAAAACCACAAAGACAAAGACAAAGGGGAAGATCATCTAAATCTTCAAAACCATCAAATTCATCCAGATCATCAAACTCTTCGAGGACATCGACTTCATCGACTTCATCGACTTCTTCGAAATCATCAAAATCAGGAAGTAATGATTGGCGTCGTGGTAATTCTACCTCAAGAAGAAGACCACAGAAGAAATCAGAATAAAAGTAAATTCTAAATAGATAGAAAGCTGAAAAGGATATCCTTTTCGGCTTTTTTTCGGCTTATTATCAGTAAAATAGGTTTAATTATGATTGTCAATAAGTTTTGATTAATCATTTCTTATCCTTAATATTATGCTGAGTTAATAAAATCGTACAATTCACAAAATGAAAAAGAAATTCTACCTCCTAATTTCGCTGGCGATAGTTATCCTGGCAAGCTTTTCCTGTAAAAATAATAAGAGTGCAAAACAACAAGTTGATCCCGGTTTTGGGCAATACATTTCCGCATTTACTTCTGGTGTGGTCTCAGCTGGTACAGTCATTCAAGTAAGGTTAGTGAATGATTACGATCAGGAAATAGTTCCGGGACAGGAATTGGAAGCTGGAATTGTTAGTATTACGCCTTCGGTAAAAGGAAAAGCTTATTGGAAAGATCCTCGTTGTATCGAATTTCGACCAGAGACCAGATTAGAATCGGGAAAAGATTATAAGGTGAATGTGAAGCTGTCAAAATTGATGAAAGTGCCTGCGGAATATGCCGAGCTAAGCTTCAACTTTCAAACCATAGAGCAAAATTTTGCACTTACTGGAGAGGGCTTGCAATCTTACGATAAAACAAATATGCTTTATCAAAAATACAAAGGATATATTACTACTGCCGATGTAATTGTTGATGATGAGATTGAGTCGGTTTTGACTGCAACAATGAATTCGAAGAAAAAAAATATTGAATGGATACATGCTGCAGATGGAAAACAGCATTATTTTGTAGTGGATAGCTTAAAAAGAGAAGAGGAGAGCGGAGAACTAGAATTGGAATGGAATGGACGATCCATTGGAATGGATGAAAAAGGAGATTTGGAAATTGAGATTCCTGCTTTAAATGTTTTCAAGGTAATGAGTGTTCAGGTATTTCAACAGCCAGAGCAGTATCTTTCTGTCCGTTTTTCCGATCCTTTAAATAAGAATCAGAAACTGGATGGTTTAATTCGTATCGACGGACTTACTAACTTGAAGTTTATTGTAGAAGGAAATGAGGTGCAGGTTTATCCGGCTTACCGTTTATCAGGAACTAAAACGGTAAGATTTGAAGAAGGAATTCAGAATGTAATGGAATATGCTTTGACGAAAAGCTCTAAAATGGAAATTACTTTTGAAGATATTAAACCAGCGGTTCGTTTAATTGGAAAGGGCGTTATTTCTCCTTCATCGCAAGGATTGATTTTGCCATTTGAAGCCGTTAGCTTAAAAGCTGTTGATTTGAGAGTTGTTGAGATATTCGAAAATAATGTGCATCAGTTTTTGCAGGATAATCGAATGGGAGAGTCCGATAATATCAAAAGAGTAGCTCGTTTGGTATTGCAAAAACGAATTGATTTAGGAACCAATCGTGCCGTTGATTTGCGAAAATGGAACGCTTATACTTTGGATATTGCAAACTATATTGATGTAAAACCCGGATCGATTTATCGACTTGAATTGCGTTTTAAAAAAGAATATGCATTGTATGCCTGCGGAACAGAGCAGGAAACGGATATTGCTTTAAATAATTTGGACGATATAGTTGCTCAAGAGCAATTCGAGAACGAAATGGAAGATTGGGATCAACCAGGATGGTATGAGTCCTACTATTATCCTGCCGGATATACGTGGAGAGAGGAAGAGAATCCTTGTCACGTATCCTACTATAACGGAGAACGCTTTGAGAGTCGAAATATTTTTGCTTCCGATTTGGGGATTATTGCCAAAGGAGGAAACGATAAATCAATAACTTTTGCTGTTTCGAATTTAATTACTGCAGAGCCGGAAAATTCAGTAGAATTGGAAGTGTACAACTACCAAAAACAGTTAATGGCTAGAAGTAAAACCGATAAAAATGGATTGGCTAAAGTACAATTAGATAGACAGCCGTTCCTTTTGGTGGCAAAAAAAGGAAAGCAACGTGGCTATTTACGTTTGGATGATGGTTCGGCCCTTTCGCTTAGTAATTTTGATATTGGCGGACAAGTGGTTCAAAAAGGAATAAAAGGATATTTGTATGGCGAACGTGGGGTTTGGCGTCCAGGAGATAATCTTTATTTAACCTTTGTTTTAGAAGATTCTAATGATATATTACCAGATAATCATCCGGTAGTGTTTGAATTGATTAATCCTCAAGGACAAACCGTTTCGCACAAGGTAAGTACTGGAGGAACCAATGGTTTTTACTCATTTACAACAGCAACGGATGCCGAAGCTCCAACAGGAAGCTGGACTGCCAGAATAAAAGTAGGTGGTGCAACTTTTACAAAAGCGATTAAAATTGAAACTGTTAAGCCAAATCGTCTAAAAATTAAGCTGGATTTTGAATCTGAGGTTTTAAAATCTTCTTCGGCAAATCAAAAGGCCAATTTGGAAGTGAAATGGCTTCATGGAGCTATTGCCCGCGATTTAAAATCAAATATTAGTTTGCGCTTAACTCCTACAAAAACTTCCTTCGATAAATATCCTCGTTATACTTTTGATGATCCTTCGAAAGAATTTTATGCCGACGAGCAAGTTATTTTTGATGGAAAAGTAGATCAGGAGGGAAAAGCAGTTGTGAACTTGGATTTACAAGGTAATAAATCGGCTCCAGGAATGCTGAATGCCAATTTTATCACTCGTGTATTTGAAGAAGGTGGTGATTTTAGTATCGATATGCAACGAGTAAAGTTTGCTCCTTATCCATCATTTGTAGGAATTCAAATGCCCGAATCGGAGAGAGGTTGGTACCTGACCGATACAGATCATGAAATTCAAATTGCTACTGTAAATTCGAACGGTGCACCTGTTGATCGAACAGATCTTGATGTTAAGGTTTATAAGATTGATTGGCGATGGTGGTGGGATGCTGGCGAGGAAAATTTAGCTTCCTATATTAGTCGTTCTTCTACAAGAATAGTATCTCATAAAAAAGTAAGTACCAAGCAAGGAAAAGCAAAATTTAAGCTCAATATAGAATACAACGACTGGCATGATTACGGACGTTATTTAATCCGCGTAAGCGATCCCGTAAGTGGACATTCAACAGGGGAAACTGCCTATTTTTCGAAATGGTATGGTCGCACGCCCGAAGGAATGCCTGGCAATGCAAGCATGCTTTCTTTTACTTCTGATAAGGATAAATATCAGGTTGGCGAAAAGGCCAAAGTAACAATTCCTTCGTCAAAATCAGGAAAAGCATTGGTAAGTATAGAAACGGGAGCAAAAGTTTTGCAGGCTTTTTGGGTAGATACAGAGTCGAAAGAGTCTGAATTTTCTTTTGAGATTACTCCAGAAATGGCACCAAACGCATATGTTAGCGTTAGCTTGGTGCAAGCTCATGCTCAAACCGAGAATGATTTACCAATTCGAATGTATGGAGTGATTCCAATTTTGGTTGAAGATCCAAATACTCGATTAAATCCGGAAATTAAAATGTCGGATGTTTTAGAGCCCGAAAAAGAATTCGAAGTGAAAGTTTCTGAGAAAACAGGGAAAGCAATGACCTATACTTTGGCCGTGGTTGATGATGGTTTGCTTGATTTGACTCGTTTTACGACTCCAAATCCTTGGAATACGTTTTATGCTCGCGAGGCTTTAGGTGTGAAAACTTGGGACATGTACGATTTTGTGATGGGAGCATTTGGTGCTAGATTAGAAAAAGCGTTTGCCATTGGAGGGGATGAAGATTTAGGCGAAAAGAAGCAAGCCAAAGCCAATCGGTTTAAACCTGTGGTAATGTTTTACGGACCGTTTACATTACATGCTGGCGATAGTAAATCGCATAAAATTACCATGCCAAATTACGTTGGATCGGTTCGTACTATGGTTGTTGCAGGCGATAATGGAGCATATGGCGCAGCAGAAAAAACTTGTCAGGTTCGCAAACCATTAATGATATTAGCAACTTTGCCAAGAGTGCTTGGTCCAACCGAATTGGTGAAATTGCCGGTTACAGTTTTTGCAATGGATCCCAAAATTAAGAATGTAAAAGTTAGAATTGAACCAAATGAGTTTCTGATAAGTAAGAGCGGTCTTGAAAAAAGTATTGCTTTTGAAAAAACGGGAGAACAGATCGTTAATTTTGATTTAAAAGTGGCTTCAAAATTGGGTATTGCCAAAGTAAAAGTTTTTGCCGAAAGTGGAAGTGTAAAAACTTCTTACGATATAGAACTGGACGTACGTAATCCCAATCCACGTGTTGTAAATGTAAGCGACACCTTACTAAAAGCAGGTGAAAGCTGGGCGAATGTATTAAATCTGCCAGGAATGGACGGTACCAATAAAGGAATTTTGGAATTGTCTAAAATGCCACCAATCGATTTTGGCCGTCGTTTAGAGTACCTCATTGGATATCCTCACGGATGTATTGAACAAACAACTTCATCTGTTTTTCCTCAGTTGTATTTAGATAAAGTAGTGAGTTTGAATGCCGAACAAAAAGCCCGGATTTCTAAAAATGTTCAGGCTGGTTTAAATCGATTATTGAGTTTTCAAATGCCAAATGGTGGGTTTAGTTATTGGCCAGGAGGAGATTATGAAAGTGATTGGGGAACTAGTTATGCCGGACATTTTATGCTGAAGGCCGAAGAAATGGGCTATACTTTACCAATGGGTTTAAAGGCTGCCTGGTTACGATATCAAAAGTCGGTGGCTAAAAGTTGGGAGAATGCTTCCTATCGTGGTGGTGTTTACTATTCTCGTCACGATTTATTGCAGGCTTATCGATTGTTTACTCTTGCCGAAGCAGAAGCTCCTGATTTGGCTTCCATGAATAGAATGAGAGAACAAACAAAACTTTCAGCAGCTGCGAAATGGAGATTGGCTGCGGCTTATCGTTTAATTGGACAAACAGGAGTTGCCGAAAATTTAATCGAAAATCTGGGAACCGAAGTGGAAGCTTATCGGGAACATTCCGGATCTTTTGGTTCTGATACTCGTGATAGAGCAATGATTTTGGAGACTTTAAGTTTGTTAAATAAAAAAACAGAGGCTTTTCCTTTGGTGCAGAAATTATCAGCAGAATTATCAAGTAATTCTTGGATGAGTACGCAAACAACAGCATTTTGCTTGATTGGAATGGCTGAGTTTGCTGGTCGTGGAGATACAAAGAAATTGAGTGTTTCCTACTCCTTAAATGGTGGTGCAAAGCAGGAATTACAAAGTACCAACCCAATTATTCAAATTCCTTTGGATTTAAAAACCGGGAAACCTAGTGTGAAAGTTAATAATCTATCCGATGGAGTTCTTTATGCACGGGTAAGTATAAGCGGTATTCCTGCAACAGGAGATCAGACTTCGGCAGAAGAAAATCTGAAAATGAGGATTACCTACAAAGATATGCAGGGAAATTCAATGGATGTGAAGAGCTTGCAACAGGGAACAGACTTTAAAGTAGAAGTTCGTATTGAAAATCCGGGTGTGATGGACAATTATGAGCAAATGGCTTTAACGCAGATATTTCCTTCGGGATGGGAAATTGTGAATACTCGCTTTGGAGATGTTGATGAATTGGAAAAATCAGATGCACCAACTTATCAGGATATTCGTGACGATCGGGTGTATACCTATTTTGATTTAGAGCGAAATAGAAGTAAAACTTTTTCGATGACTATGAATGCTGCCTACGTAGGAAAATATTATCTTCCAACCGTAAATTGTGAAGCCATGTACGATGATCGTATTCATGCCCGCAAGCCTGGTGAATGGGTTGAGGTTGTGAAATAGCGTTACATTTTTTAACCTGTCAGAGTCTGAAAGACCTGACAGCGTTTTTTTAATTGGAAAACAATAGATTCAAAAAGGAAGCTTTCTTTTAGTAAATGAAAATACCCAAATCAAAATATTGCCAATCTAAAAAATGCCACATTTTTATGTTGGCATTTTTGCTGTTGGGTATTGTTTTTTGGTTTTGTTTGCCATCAAAATTGTTTCACGATCCTACCTCAACTATTCTTTACAGTAGAGAAGGAAAGTTACTTGGTGCACGAATTGCAAATGATGGACAATGGCGATTCCCAGAATCGAAGCAGGTGCCGGAAAAATTTGAAAAATCTCTCTTAGCTTTCGAGGATCAGTATTTTTATTCTCATCCCGGAGTAAATCCAATTTCTATGGGAAGAGCTTTAATTCAAAATTTAAAAGCTGGTCATGTGGTGAGTGGAGGAAGTACGCTTAGCATGCAGTTAATTCGTATTTCCCGAAAAGGAAAGAGTCGCAACATTTATCAGAAATTAATTGAGATCATAAAATCAATTCGTTTGGAGTTGGGATATTCTAAAAAAGAAATACTCGCTTTGTATGCTTCTCATGCTCCTTTTGGTGGAAATGTGGTTGGGTTGGAAGCCGCTTCGTGGCGTTTTTTTGCGCGAAATGCCGAGGATTTATCATGGGCGGAAGCAACTACTTTAGCTGTGTTGCCAAATGCTCCAGCTTTAATTTATCCGGGAAGAAATACGAATCAACTTCGAGATAAACGAAATCGGTTATTAGATAGATTGTGGAGAAAAGAAATTATTGACTCCTTAACTTGTAAACTGGCAAAGTTGGAGGAGATACCTTCTAAAATTCATTCTCTACCCATGCTGGCTCCTCATTTATTGGATCAAGCAAATTTGGAGTATGCAGGGGAACGCATTACGAGTTCGCTAAATTATCGGCTCCAATTACAAGTTAATGAGTTGGTTCGAAAATATCAGCAAAATTTCGAGGCCAATCAAATTCATAATATGGCTGTTTTGGTTTTAGAGGTGGAAACAGGTCAAAGTATCGCCTATGTTGGAAATACTGCAAGTCTTACTGTTGATAATCATGGAAATCAGGTAGATGTGATTCGAGCAGCACGTAGTACCGGCAGTGTTTTAAAACCATTTTTGTTTGCAGGCATGCTAAATTCTGGCGAAATTTTGCCAAATACTCTCATTCCCGATATCCCTACGCAGATAGCAGGCTATTCGCCGAAGAATTTTAATCTTCGATACGATGGTGCTGTTCCGGCTCAAGTTGCATTGTCACGCTCTTTAAATGTACCAGCAGTTCGTATGCTTCGCGATTACGGAGTGGAACGCTTTCATCATCTAATGAGTAAGTTGGGGATGACTACTCTAAATCATTCATCTGGGCATTATGGATTATCATTAATATTAGGAGGTGCAGAAGGTTCTTTATGGGATTTATGCGGAATTTATTCAGGTTTGGCAAGAAGTTTAACGCACTACAATCAGTTCAATAAAGCTTATTTTTCAACGGATATACGAGAGCCTTTTTATCGATTGAAAGACTCTGTGCAACTTGGGAAAAAAGAATTTCATTCAAGATTAAGTGCAGCTTCAATCTATCAAACTTTCGATGCCTTGCTCGAAGTAACTAGACCGGATGATGAGAATGGATGGAAATCTTTTTCTTCAACCCGTAAAGTGGCTTGGAAAACAGGCACCAGTTTTGGTTTTCGGGATGCTTGGGCTATCGGAACAACACCTAACTATGTAGTTGGAGTTTGGGTGGGAAATGCCGATGGCGAAGGTCGTCCAGGCTTAACGGGTGTAAGTGCAGCAGCTCCTGTCATGTTCGATGTGTTTAATTTACTTCCATCGGGTTATTGGTTTGATATTCCTTTTGAAGAAATGGAGGAGATTCCGGTTTGCAGACAAAGTGGTTACAGAGCTGGCCGTTGGTGCGAGACTATTGATACCATGTGGGTTTGTAAAACAGGATTGGAGACTAATTCTTGTCCGTATCACCGATTGGTACACTTAGATGCCAGTAAGAGGTATCAGGTAAATTCTAAGTGCGAGAAAGTGAGCAATATGCAACATGTAAACTGGTTCGTTTTGCCTCCGGCGATGGAATGGTATTATAAAAAAAGGAATGCCTTATATCGCCCTTTGCCTCCCTTTCGGGATGATTGTTCTGGTGTTCAGAATCAGGAAGTGATGGAGTTGATTTATCCACGAGGAAACGATCAGATTTTTGTTCCCATCGATATGGATGGAACTCGTGGAAGGGTTGTTTTTGAGATGGCACATCACGATCCAGAGGCGGAAGTGTTTTGGCACCTCGATGGAGATTTTATAGGAACAACTGTTTTTCTTCATCAAAAGGAGTTAAGTCCCGATGAGGGGGAGCATGTTCTTAGCTTAGTGGATAATCATGGCAACACATTATACAAAAACTTTACTGTGGTGGGTAGGAATGACCGAGAAGTTAACTAACAGGACAAATTATTAATTCCTTTTGGAGATATTGGTTTTTCGGGTTAAAAGTTTATCTTTAGTTTATTGGCTACTTAAAATAAGTTTTTCGAATATACAGAAGAAAAATATATGGTAAAGATTAAATTCGAGCATAAAATTCTGATATCCTATTTGTTAGTAGGAGGATTATGGATTTCTTTCTCGGATAGATTATTGATAAAAATAATCTCGGATCCCGTATATATGACAGAAATACAAACCTATAAAGGTTGGTTTTATGTTTTAGTAACCGGTTTTTTGTTTTACATTTTACTAAAAAAGCATTTGCTAAAAATTCGGGATGCAGAAAAAAAAGCTAAAGAGAGTGATTCCTTAAAAACTGCTTTTTTGCAGAATATATCGCATGAAATTAGAACCCCAATGAATGGGATAGTTGGTTTTGCAGGACTTTTGAAAGAGAATGGTTTAACAAAGGAACAAAAGGAAATGTACCTCGACATTATTACTAAAAGTTCGGATCAATTGCTGATCGTAGTGAACGATGTATTGGATATTTCATTAATAGATTCAGGAAATGTGACCATAAATAAGACCCAGTTTCACCTGAATGATTTTATGGAGCAAATTTATTCTGCACATGGAACTATGCTAAGGGATGGCTTTTCTCTTGAATTAAATAATACGCTTGCTAGTGCGAATCATATCGTTTTTACCGATCAGGTTAAACTAATACAAGTGATTGATAATTTGATTGATAATGCGATAAAGTATACACTAAAAGGAGCGATTGAGTTTGGTTGCGAGATAAAGGAGAATCAATTGTTATTTTTTGTAAAGGATTCGGGAATAGGTATTGCTCCCGAATATCAAGATAAAATTTTTGATCGTTTTCATAGGGCCGAGATTGAAACAACTAAAACTATTGGTGGTGCAGGTCTAGGTTTATCCATTTGTAAGGGGAATTTAGATTTATTGGGAGGAGATATTTGGGTAGAATCTAAATTGGGAATTGGTTCTAAATTCTTTTTTACAATCCCTTGTGATTTTGTTGTTCAAGAAATTACTGAAGAGCAAAAGGAAGATATTGAATGGGAGGTAAGCCCTGGATATGTGCTTGTTGCCGAAGATGAAGAATATAATTTCCAATATATTTCGAGAATATTGACAGATGCAGGTATTAATTTTGTGAGAGCCACAAATGGGAAGGAAGCTGTAGATATTTGTAGAAATAGTTTAAATATAGATTTGATTCTGATGGATATTAAAATGCCGGTATTAAACGGATATGATGCTGTGAAAATAATTCGCGAATTTAAGAATGAAATTCCTATTATTGCCCAAACAGCTTTTGCCATAGGGGATGAAAAACAAAAGGCTTTGGATGTTGGGTGTAATGATTACATCGCAAAGCCTTTTAAGAAAGATGAGTTGTTGCGTAAGATTAAACGAAATAGAATATAATTAGGGAGTTTTCTCCTATTTATAAATCCAATTGAATTCCAACTAAAAAACGAGGCATAAATTTAGGCTGATCGACAGCTTTATCTGCATCTTTATATCTAAAATTGGTATCCGTTTCGTTATTAGTTCTTGCATTAACATTGTCATTATCGGGATAATAGGATGTATCGTGACCTTGAAGTTTTGCAGGTAAGTAATAGTCTAATCCACCAATAATAATTAATTTAAGGCCATCGGAAATTTTATAATGGCTTTCAAAACCACCACCAAATCCAAATTGTGGGCTAGTAACATCGAAATCTTCATTACCTCCCACATATTTAAAATTACCTCGGAATTTAGAGTAGCGCGGACCAATAAACCAGTACGAGGAAGTATTCCCCATTAGTGTCATTGGTTTTAGAAAATCAATACGAGCATCTATACTGTGCCCTTTTTCTTCAGGCACACCATTGGTTGCATTATTAATGAAAATTCTGCGAGCATCGGCCGAACTTCCAGGATTTAGCCATGTATATCCTACTCCAAAGCGAATGTCAAAGGGGAATTCTGTAGAAAGCTCATGAAGAACAAGACTAGCTCCCATATTAATTCCTCTATTGAGTCCTGCTGTAAATTGAAAATCAGTTTTTTGCTTAAATTTATTTTGCTCCTGAGCTTTTATGCTCGATGCAAATAGGAGCAAGAAAAGTATCGCCGGTAAGTATTTTTTAATTTTCTTCTGTTGCATAATGATAAAATGATTATTCATGATTTTGGTATATAACGCCTTTGGTATTTTTATATTGTGTTTCGTAATTGCTTAAAATAGAGGAGTATTGAGCTATGTCGCGTATTTGCTGAGAAAGAGATCTTATATTCTTTTAAATTATTTATAATATGAGATTTCTTGCTGTTCATTTTTACCATTTGTCAAAGTTTTTAAGCGCGAGCAGAGGGTAGGAATCTCTTTTTAATTAGAATAGGATTTTACGGTTCAAAATGTAACTTTAAACCCATCTAAAATATAGTTATATGGATTACCAAAAGATATTTACGGAGATTTTAAAAAAGATGGATGGATATAAAGATTCAGGGAGTCCTGCTTCTTATATTCCCGAACTTCGCAATGTTGACTCCAGTAAGTTTGGGGTTCATTTAATTACTAATACTAATGAAAATTATAGTTTGGGAGATTCGGAAGAGAAATTCTCCATTCAAAGTATTTCAAAAGTTCTTTCGTTAGTGATGGCATATCGCCTGGAAGATAAGGATTTGTGGAAAAGAGTAGGAGTTGAACCTTCGGGAACACCATTTAATTCGCTGGTGCAATTAGAATACGATCAGGGAATTCCTCGAAACCCTTTTATTAATGCGGGCGCATTGGTTGTTTGTGATGTTTTAGTGGATCATTTTGAAAATCCGAAGGAAGAATTTCTGAATTTTGTTAGGAGTCTATCGGGTAATTCAAAACTCGAATATTGTTCGCGTATTGCTGAATCCGAAAAATCGACAAGCTATAGAAATGCGGCATTAATTAATTTAATGAAGGATCTTGGGAATATCCGTAATGATATTAATACGGTTTTGGACTTTTATTTTAATTTGTGTTCCATCGAAATGACTTGTCGTGAACTTGCGCGAACTTTTCTTTTTTTAGCTTCGTATGGAATCGATCCGATAACAAAAGAACGATATTTAAGCTCGAGTAAATCGAAAAGAATTAATGCTGTAATGCAATTGTGTGGATTTTACGATGAAGCTGGTGAATTTTCTTTTAAGGTTGGATTACCGGGAAAGAGTGGAGTTGGCGGAGGGATTGTTGCTATACTTCCCAATCAATATTGTATCGCAGTTTGGAGTCCCAGATTAAATAAAAAAGGAAATTCGAGCAAAGGAATGAAATTTTTAGAGCTGTTTACCAGCGAAACAGAAGCTTCTATATTTTAACTGGTATGGAAAACATTGCTGACTATAAGTTTGTACGCATAGCTCTACTGAATCTTTCCATTATAAATTATTTATTCATACTTTTTTGTTCTTGTACAGAGCAATCATTTGTTTATCTTTAAAATCATTCTAAAAACACTCCGTTCTAAAATAATGAGTTTTAGACGCGCAAGAAATATCAACATGAATCAACTATTAGCTATTAATTGTATAGAGGATATTATACCTGAATATCGACATACACCAATTGGTCTACTTTTGGAATACCATAATTTAGGTCGTCCCTATGCTACTTATTCCGAAGCACAACTTTTGGTTGGTATGTGCATGGATAATCGAAAACATTTGAAAATACCTGAAAATTTCTCGTATATAATTCGTTCTGGAGGAGCAAATTTACGGTACAGTGAGTTTAAAGTTTCTTATGCTATTTCGGTTGGTAAAGTTAAGCACATTGCATTGATTGGTCACGATAATTGTGGGATGGTTAATTTGCATTCTCGCAAAGATGAATTTATTCGCGGATTAGTGGGCATTGCAGGTTGGACTACTGAAAGAGCGGAAGAACATTTCACTAATTTTGCTCCGATGTTTGAAATCGGAAATGCAATGGAATTTGTTGTGATGGAAGCGAAACGCTTGCGTGTAAAATATCCGAAAATTACCATTGCTCCTTTATTTTATCATGTTGAAACAAACCGTTTATCGATAGTCAAAGAATAAACTTTTAAGCGGTTGAGGGGGTAGCGCTTTTTGCAAGAATAACCTGAAAATTGCGGATATTAGATTTATTCCTTTAGTTTTGCGTTTAAACTAGTGTGAAGTAGATTATACATGGAATTAAAACGACTAAATAAGGCAATTGCCGAAACAGGATATTGTTCACGTAGAGAGGCTGATAAGCTAATTGAGAGTGGAAGGGTTAAGGTAAACGGAACAACCGCCGATTTAGGCGTTAAGGTATCAAGTGAGGATACCATCAAGGTAAAAGGGCAAATTATTACCAAGCAAGTCGGAAATATCTATTTGGCATTTAACAAACCAATTGGGATTACCTGTACTACCGATACCCATATCAAAGGTAATATTATTACCTTTCTTAATTATCCAGAGCGAATTTTTCCTATCGGACGATTAGATAAACCAAGTGAAGGTCTGATTTTTTTGACCAATGATGGGGACATCGTGAATAAAATTTTGCGCTCACGAAATAATCATGAAAAAGAATATTTGGTTCGTGTTAATAAACGAATAACTTCCGATTTTATAAAAAAAATGGGCAATGGTGTTCCTGTTTTAGATACCGTGACTAAAAAATGTAAAGTGTGGAAAGTAGATGATTTTACATTTAAAATAATACTTACCCAAGGTTTAAATAGACAAATTCGTAGAATGTGCGAATACCTCGATTATAATGTGAAAGGCTTGCAAAGGCTTCGAATTATGAACATCTCTTTAGGTCATTTAAAAATTGGGAAATATCGTTCATTTACCAAAAATGAATTACAAACCTTGCTAAATTTGTGCGAGGATTCTGCCAAAACTTTCGAGGAGATTTAAAATCGGTTTTTGACTGGGAAATAATTAAATATTGATTACTTTTTTTCTAATCTTGATGGAATTTAATTAAGATAGGGAGCTACTGAGTATATAGTTTTAATATTGAAAAAGTGTATTAAAGCTATTAGGAAAGAATTATGTCTAATAGTTGCTGTAATTATTATTAAATCCTTTTTAATTATCTATTAGAGAGTAGTCTATCTTTTCTCTGCATAGCCTGGTGTTGCATAATTAAATTAGCAATTAAGCTCCTTCAATTTCGTAAATATTTCTTTTTTACAGGGTATCCTTCCTATTTTTTATTGCATACATCAATCATGGAATTTTATTTAGTTTCAATTTTAATAAAACTTAAACAAGTGGATAATTTACTTATAATGTGACAGTTGTATATTTTTTTGATGAAGGGGGCGTCATGACATGAAAAAAACCAAACTTTAATCAGCAAATTTACGTAATTAAAACAGTAAAAGTGTTGTTTCATCAAAATTCCACACTTCGAATATTTGGAATAAATGGTTAATGAAGAAGTAAATATGAAAAGATTTCTACAGCTTATTTATGTTACGATTGTTATTGGAATTAGTTCTTATTCTGGAGTGTCGCAGATTCTACGACCTGTAAACGATACAACAATCTGTGTTGGCGAATCGGTTGTATTAGAGGCGCAATCTGGTTCCTACATGTACAATTGGAGTACTGGTCAGCTTTCTCCTAAAATTAGTGTTTCTCCAGTAGTCACAACAACTTATAATCTTCGTGTTTTTATTCCAGATACAGGAACAGAGTTAATTACCAATGGTGATTTTGATTTTGGAAATACAGGTATTAATAGTGAATATATTTATTGTCCGGATCCTGTTCTTTCTTCTGCAAGTCATTCTAATACACAATCTTTATGGATGGAAGGAAGATATGCCGTTGATAGTAATCCGCAAGCTTATCATGCTAACTTTTCATCTTGTAACGGACATTCGGGTAACAGTCCGGATAAAATGCTGATTGTGAATGGTGCTCCAGACGAAAATGTAGTAGTTTGGAGTCAGACAATAACAGTGGTTCCAAACCAATATTATGCTTTTTCAACTTGGGCATCAAATGTTCATCCAACCAATCCAGCCAGACTGGAATTTATGATTGATGGTATTTTAATGGGAGATTATATTGAACCAAGTGCTGGTTTAACTTGTAATTGGGAAGAATTTTATTCGTTGTGGTATTCAGGTACAAAAACTTCTATTAAAATATCAATTGTAAATAAAAATTTAATTCGAAGTGGTAACGATTATGCTTTAGATGGGATCTCTTTTAATCCTTTGGTGGAAGTTCCAGACAGTAGAACTATTACTGTTCTTGAACCTGCGATAGTTGATGCAGGTGCCGATATTGCAATATGTGGAAATGAAGTAGCTAACTTAAGTGCAGTAGTTTCCAATCAAACCGGTTTTTTGTGGTCAACTTCAGGTGATGGTTCATTTTCTAATTCATCAAATATTAATTCTACTTATACTCCAGGAAGTAACGATGTAGCTAATGGAAGTGTACAACTAACTGCAACCGCAAATTCTAATTCTCCATGTGGAACTGTTTCTGATTTTTTAACTTTGACTTTGAATCCAATTCCATTTGTTGGTTTTGGTGATAATCAGGCTTCTTGTGATGGTGGAAATGTTATTTTAGATGCTCAAAATTCAGGTTCTAGCTATTCTTGGAATACTGGTGAAACTTCGCAAACCATCGAAGTGTCAACGGCAGGAACTTATTCTGTAGAGGTAATTAATGCTTTTAATTGTGTTGTTACAGATACGGTTTACGTTGGTTTTTACGAAAATTTAAGCATCGATCTTGGGCCGGACCGTATTGTTTGTTCTGGGGAGCCGGTGGTTTTAAATGCCGGAATTTCGGGGGCTACTTATCTTTGGAGTACGGGAGAAAACACCCAAGAGATTATTGTGTATAATGATGGTAACTACTCTGTTACAGTTACTAATTCGTATGGTTGTAATGCTACCGACGATATTAATGTGACCTTGGTTCCACCTCCGGTGGTTGATTTAGGACCTGATCAGGTATTGAATACAGGAGACGTAATTCGATTGGATGCGGGAAGTCATTATTTCTATGTTTGGGATGATGGATCTAGAAATAGATATTTAGATGTTGACAAACCTGGTTTGTACGCTGTTCGTGTTTATGATAGGAATGGTTGTTCTGCTATGGATATGGTTAATATTATTAGCGCTACAGGTACTGTGCCCGATGTTACTTTAAATGATACAATTATATGTAGAGATGAATCGGTTGAATTGTATGCAGGAAACGACTTCTTATTTAATTGGGATGTTGATGGACTTTCGTCGAGAGTTGTAGTGTCGCCCGATTCAACAACAACCTATCATTTACGGGTCTTTTATGTTGATGAAACATTAGAATTAGTCGAGAATGGTGATTTTACTCTAGGAAGAACGAATTTTGAAAGTGATTATTATTATTGTTCATATGCTAGGTGGTGTAGATCTCGTTCAAGTAAATATACAGTTAGTAGTAATACTGAATATTTTGGTTCCGATAAAAGTGATTGTTCAGGGGTTACAGGAAATTCATCAGACCAGATGATGGTGATTGAAGGAGGAGGTGTAAATACCACGGTTTGGGAGCAGGATATTGATGTTGATGCAGATAGTTATTATGTATTTGCTTTAAATATTACCAATCTTAAGAGTGATAGTTTTGACGATTTTGAGTTAGTGATAAATGGAGTCGTTATTGAAAGGTTTAGTACGAATTCCCCTTGTAATTGGGATAAGTATCAACGATTGGTTTATTCTGACACATCAAATTCTTTAAATATTCAAATTAATAATGTCAGTACAAGTGGTTCCAATAATGCTTTTGCATTAGACGGTATTAGTATGTATAAATTGTCGGAGATACCATTAGACGTTACAGTTGAGGTAATTCAGCATGTAACTGCTGATGCTGGTCCTGATCTTGCTATTTGTGAGTTGGGTACCGCTAGTTTGAGTGGTGGTGTTACAAATGAATCTTCCTTTACGTGGAGAAGTTTTGGAGATGGAAGTTTTGATAATACTGGAATTCTAAATCCAAATTATACCCCTGGTAGTGCTGATGTTTTAAATGGATACGTTGATTTAGAGTTAAGTGCACAACCAATTATTCCTTGTGTAATGCCTGCATTAGATACAGTTCGGGTTGATATCAATAGTAATTTGAATGTTAATTTGGGAATTGATCAGGAAATATGTGAAGGAAATACGATTACACTTGATGCTGGTAATGCTGGAGGTACTTATTTGTGGAATACCGGAGAAACAACACAGACGATTATTGTCAATACAACTGGAACTTATTCGGTTACTGTAACTGATGTAAATGGATGTTCAGGAACTGATGATATTGATATTACCGTTCATGCAAACCCCATTGTTGATTTGGGTGCAGATCAGGAAGAGTGTAATGGAAATAATATCATGTTTGATGCAGGACATCCTGGTTCTACTTATTTATGGAGTACCGGAGAAACAATTCAAGGGATTTTAGTGACTACTTCCGGAAATTATTCAGTTGTAATGACCGATGCCAACGGATGTAGCGCTACAGATGATGTAAATGCTACGATTCATGCCAATCCTCTTGTTGATTTAGGAATTGATCAAGAAATTTGCGCAGGAAACAGCATCACATTCGATGCAGGAAATACAGGTGCTACTTATTTATGGAGTACCGGAGCAACAACACAAACTATAACAGTTGCTACTTCAGGAAATTATTCGGTTACAATAACCGATGCAAACGGATGTACCGCTACAGACGATGCAAATGCTACGATTCATGCAAATCCAGTTGTTGATTTAGGAATTGATCAATCAACTTGTGCAGGTGGAACAATTACTTTCGATGCAGGAAATGTAGGTGCTACTTATTTATGGTCTACCGGAGAAACGACTCAGACGATTTCTGTTTCTACTTCAGGAAATTACTCGGTTACAATTACCGATGCCAACGGATGTAGCGCAACAGATGATGCAAATGCTACGATCCATGCGAATCCGGTTGTTGATTTAGGAATTGATCAAGAAATTTGCGCAGGAAACAGCATCACATTTGATGCTGGAAATATTGGCGCGACTTATTTATGGAGTACTGGAGAAACAACACAAACTATAACAGTTGCTACTTCAGGAAATTACAGCGTAACAATCACTGATGCCAACGGATGTACCGCTACAGACGATGCAAATGCTACGATTCATGCGAATCCAACAGTAAATTTGGGTGCAGACCAGGAAGTTTGTGCTGGTGGAACAATTACATTTGATGCTGGAAATATTGGAGCGACTTATTTATGGAGTACCGGAGAAACAACACAAGCTATAACAGTTGCTACTTCAGGTAACTATTCAGTAACCATCACTGATGCAAATGGTTGTACCGCTACAGACGATGCAAATGCAACGATCCATGCGAATCCGGTTGTTGATTTAGGAATTGATCAAGAAACTTGTGCAGGAAACAGCATCACATTTGATGCTGGAAATACAGGAGCTACTTACTTGTGGAGTACCGGAGAAACAACACAAACTATAACAGTTGCTACTTCAGGAAATTACGGCGTAACAATCACTGACGCCAACGGATGTAGCGCAACAGATGATGCAAATGCAACGATCCATGCGAATCCGGTTGTTGATTTAGGAATTGATCAAGAAACTTGCGCAGGTGGCACGATTACTTTCGATGCTGGAAATACAGGAGCTACTTACTTGTGGAGTACCGGAGCAACAACACAAACTATAACAGTTGCTACTTCAGGAAATTACTCGGTTACAATAACCGATGCCAACGGATGTAGCGCTACAGACGATGCAAATGCTACGATTCATGCAAATCCTCTTGTTGATTTAGGAATTGATCAATCAACTTGCGCAGGTGGCACGATTACTTTTGATGCTGGAAATGCAGGTGCTACTTATTTATGGAGTACAGGAGCAACAACACAAACTATAACAGTTGCTACTTCAGGAAATTACTCGGTTACAATAACCGATGCCAACGGATGTACTGCAACAGATGATGCAAATGCAACGATTCATGTGAATCCTCTTGTTGATTTAGGAATTGATCAATCAACTTGTGCAGGTGGCACGATTACTTTTGATGCTGGAAATGCAGGTGCTACTTATTTATGGCCTACCGGAGAAACAACACAAACTATAACAGTTGCTACTTCAGGAAATTACTCGGTTACAATAACCGATGCCAACGGATGTAGCGCAACAGATGATGTAAATGCTACGATTCATGTAAATCCAGTTGTTGATTTAGGAATTGATCAAGAAACTTGCGCAGGTGGAACAATTACATTTGATGCAGGAAATGCAGGTGCAACTTATTTATGGTCTACTGGAGAAACAACACAAACTATAACAGTTGCTACTTCAGGAAATTACTCGGTTGCAATAACTGATGCCAACGGATGTACCGCTACAGATGATGCAAATGCTACGATTCATGCAAATCCAACAGTAAATTTGGGTGCAGATCAGGAAATATGTGCTGGTGGAACAATTACTTTCGATGCTGGTAATGCTGGAGCTACTTATTTGTGGAATACCGGAGAAACAACACAGACGATTATTGTCAATACAACTGGAACTTATTCGGTTACTGTAACTGATGTAAATGGATGTTCAGGAACTGATGATATTGATATTACCGTTCATGCAAACCCCATTGTTGATTTGGGTGCAGATCAGGAAGAGTGTAATGGAAATAATATCATGTTTGATGCAGGACATCCTGGTTCTACTTATTTATGGAGTACCGGAGAAACAACACAAACTATAACAGTTGCTATTTCCGGAAATTACTCGGTTACAATAACCGATGCCAACGGATGTATCGCAACAGATGATGCAAATGCTACGATTCATGCAAATCCAACAGTAGATTTAGGAATTGATCAAGAAACTTGCGCAGGTGGCACAATTACATTTGATGCAGGAAATGCAGGTGCAACTTATTTATGGTCTACTGGAGAAACAACACAAACTATAACAGTTGCTACTTCCGGAAATTACTCGGTTACAATAACCGATGCCAACGGATGTACTGCAACGGATGATGCAAATGCAACGATTCATGCAAATCCTCTTGTTGATTTAGGAATTGATCAATCAACTTGTGCAGGAAATAGCATCACATTCGATGCTGGAAATGCAGGTGCTACTTATTTATGGTCTACCGGAGAAACAACACAAACTATAACAGTTGCTACTTCAGGAAATTACAGCGTAACAATCACTGATGCAAACGGATGTTCGGCAACAGATGACGCAGATGCAACAATCCATGCAAATCCGGTTGTTGATTTAGGAATTGATCAAGAAACTTGTGCAGGTGGCACGATTACTTTTGATGCTGAAAATGCAGGTGCTACTTATGTATGGAGTACCGGAGAAACAACACAAGCTATAACAGTTGCTACTTCAGGTAACTATTTGGTTACTATTACCGATGCCAACGGATGTAGCGCAACAGATGATGCAAATGCAATAATTCATGCGAATCCAATCGTAAACCTGGGTTCAGATCAGGAAACTTGTGCAGGTGGTACAATTACTTTCGATGCAGGAAATGCAGGTGCTACTTATTTATGGAGTACCGGAGAAACAACACAAACTATAACAGTTTCAGTAAGTGGTAACTATTCAGTAACCATCACTGACGCCAATGGTTGTACTGCAACAGGTGATGCAAATGCAACGATTCATGCAAATCCTCTTGTTGATTTAGGAATTGACCAGGAAATATGTGCAGGTGGCACGATTACTTTTGATGCAGGAAATATTGGCGCGACTTATTTATGGAGTACCGGAGAAACAACTCAGACTATAACAGTTGCTACTTCAGGAAATTACTCGGTTACAATAACCGATGCCAACGGATGTACCGCAACAGATGATGCAAATGCTACGATTCATGCGAATCCAACAGTAAATTTGGGTGCAGACCAGGAAGTTTGTGCTGGTGGAACAATTACATTTGATGCCGGAAATGTAGGTTCAACTTATTTATGGTCTACTGGAGAAACAACACAAGCTATAACAGTTGCTACTTCAGGTAACTATTCAGTAACCATCACTGATGCAAACGGATGTAGTGCAACAGATGATGTAAATGCTACGATTCATGCAAATCCTCTTGTTGATTTAGGAATTGATCAATCAACTTGTGCAGGAAACAGCATCACATTCGATGCAGGAAATGCAGGTGCTACTTATTTATGGAGTACCGGAGCAACAACACAAACTATAACAGTTGCAACTTCCGGTAACTATTCAGTAACAATCACTGATGCCAACGGATGTACTGCAACAGATGATGCAAATGCAATGATTCATGCGAATCCAACAGTAGATTTAGGAATTGATCAAGAAACTTGCGCGGGAAACAGCATCACTTTTGATGCTGGAAATATTGGCGCGACTTATTTATGGAGTACCGGAGAAACAACACAAACTATAACAGTTGCAACTTCCGGAACTTACTCGGTTACAATAACCGATGCAAACGGATGTAGCGCAACAGATGATGCAAATGCTACGATTCATGCGAATCCAATAGTAGATTTAGGAATTGATCAATCAACTTGTGCCGGAAATAGCATCACATTCGATGCAGGAAATGCAGGTGCTACTTATTTATGGTCTACCGGAGAAACAACACAAACTATAACAGTTGCTACTTCAGGAAATTATTCGGTTACAATAACCGATGCCAACGGATGTACCGCAACAGATGATGCAAATGCTACGATTCATGCGAATCCAACAGTAAATTTGGGTGCAGATCAGGAAATATGTGCAGGTGGCACGATTACTTTTGATGCTGGAAATATTGGCGCGACTTATTTATGGAGTACCGGAGAAACAACACAAACTATAACAGTTGCTACTTCAGGAAATTATTCGGTTACAATAACCGATGCCAACGGATGTACCGCAACAGATGATGCAAATGCTACGATTCATGCGAATCCAACAGTAAATTTGGGTGCAGATCAGGAAATATGTGCAGGTGGCACGATTACTTTTGATGCTGGAAATATTGGCGCGACTTATTTATGGAGTACCGGAGAAACAACACAAACTATAACAGTTGCTACTTCAGGAAATTATTCGGTTACAATAACCGATGCCAACGGATGTACCGCAACAGATGATGCAAATGCTACGATTCATGCGAATCCAACAGTAGATTTAGGAATTGATCAAGAAACTTGCGCCGGAAATACAATCACATTTGATGCTGGAAATATTGGCGCGACTTATTTATGGAGTACCGGAGAAACAACACAAACTATAACAGTTGCTACTTCAGGAAATTACTCGGTTACTATTACCGATGCCAACGGATGTACTGCAACAGATGATGCAAATGCTACGATTCATGCAAATCCTCTTGTTGATTTAGGAATTGATCAATCAACTTGCGCAGGAAACAGCATCACTTTCGATGCAGAAAATGTAGGTGCTACTTATTTATGGAGTACCGGAGAAACAACACAAACTATAACAGTTGCTACTTCCGGAAATTACTCGGTTACAATAACCGATGCCAACGGATGTAGCGCAACAGATGATGCAAATGCAACGATTCATGCGAATCCTCTTGTTGATTTAGGAATTGATCAAGAAACTTGCGCCGGAAATACAATCACATTTGATGCTGGAAATATTGGCGCGACTTATTTATGGAGTACTGGAGCAACAACACAAACTATCACAGTTTCAGCAAGTGGTAATTATAGTGTAAGCATAACTGATGCAAACGGATGTACCGCTACAGATGATGCAAATGCTACGATTCATGCAAATCCTCTTGTTGATTTAGGAATTGATCAATCAACTTGTGCAGGAAACAGCATCACATTCGATGCAGGAAATACAGGTGCTACTTATTTATGGTCTACCGGAGAAACAACACAAACTATAACAGTTGCTACTTCAGGAAATTACTCGGTTACTATTACCGATGCCAACGGATGTAGCGCAACAGATGATGCAAATGCTACTATCCATGCCAATCCAGTAGTTGATTTAGGAATTGATCAATCAACTTGTGCAGGTGGCACGATTACTTTTGATGCTGGAAATATTGGCGCGACTTATTTATGGAGTACCGGAGCAACGACTCAGACGATTTCTGTTTCTACTTCAGGAAATTACTCGGTTACAATAACCGATGCCAATGGATGTAGCGCAACAGATGATGCAAATGCTACGATTCATGCAAATCCTCTTGTTGATTTAGGAATTGATCAAGAAACTTGCGCAGGAAACAGCATCACTTTTGATGCTGGAAATATTGGCGCGACTTGTTTATGGAGTACCGGAGCAACAACACAAACTATAACAGTTGCTACTTCAGGAAATTACTCGGTTACAATAACCGATGCCAACGGATGTACTGCAACAGATGATGTAAATGCTACGATTCATGCGAATCCAACAGTAAATTTGGGTGCAGACCAGGAAGTTTGTGCTGGTGGAACAATTACATTTGATGCTGGAAATATTGGAGCGACTTATTTATGGTCTACAGGAGCAACGACTCAGACAATCTCTGTTACCACTTCAGGAAATTACAGCGTAACAATAACCGATGCAAATGGATGTACCGCTACAGACGATGCAAATGCTACGATTCATGCGAATCCAACAGTAGATTTAGGAATTGATCAGTCAACTTGCGCAGGAAACAGCATCACATTTGATGCTGGAAATATTGGCGCGACTTATTTATGGAGTACCGGAGCAACTACTCAGACGATTTCTGTTTCAACTTCAGGTAACTATTCAGTAACCATCACTGACGCCAACGGATGTAGCGCAACAGATGATGCAAATGCAACGATTCATGCCAATCCTCTTGTTGATTTAGGAATTGATCAATCAACTTGTGCAGGAAACAGCATCACATTTGATGCTGAAAATGCAGGTGCTACTTATGTATGGAGTACCGGAGAAACAACACAAACTATAACAGTTGCAACTTCCGGAAATTACTCGGTTACAATAACCGATGCCAACGGATGTACTGCAACAGATGATGCAAATGCTACGATCCATGCAAATCCAACAGTAGATTTGGGTGCTGATCAATCATATTGTGATGAAGATTTGATCGTTCTTGATGCTGGGGTTCAAATTGGTAGTTATTTATGGAATACTGGTGAAACAACACATACAATTACCGTATCCGAAGCAAAAACGTACTCTGTTAATTTTACTGATGCCAACGGATGTACTGCAATAGATAGTATCAATGTAGAGTTTTATCCGTCTTTTAATTTTAAATTGTCCTATTCATCTAATTTGGTTTGTTATGGAGACTCTACGCATATTGAAGGTCCTATACAAGCAGGATATTCGTATCAATGGAATAAAGATGGAACGCAATTAGTAGGGGAAACTAATTATTCAATTAAGGCTGGAGATACAGGTTGGTACACTTTAAATATCATTAATGAAAATGGATGTTTTGCTTCTGATAGCATACATGTGGAGATAATACATTTACCAAATAATCCTCTTCCAAGTCAGATTGATATGTGTTTTGGGGAATCGGTTCTATTAGATATAGGTGATGGGGAAAGTTTTTTATGGAATGATGGAATAACAACTCAGACAAGATTGGCTTATAATAGTGGAGTATATTCTGTTGAAGTTCATGATTCGCATGGATGTATTGGCTATGATTCTGTGAGTGTAACTGTTCATGATCTTCCGCTAGTGGACTTGGGACCGGATTTATATATTTGTGAAGGAGAAGAGTTGATCATCGAAGCACCAGTTGGTTATCAAACGGAATGGATTCCGGGTGGACAGACAAAAGAAATTTATGTGTACGAAGATGGCGCTTATACTTTGAAAGCTACAGACGAGTTTGGTTGTGTAGGACTTGATGAAATTAAAATATTTGTTCATGATAATCCAGAAGTTTATTTAGGACGCGATACTGTAATTGCAGAGGGAACGACTCTTTTACTTGATGCTGGAAGTGGATATGTGCAATATGAGTGGAATAATCAGGAAAGTTCACAGTTCTTAAAAGTGAATCGCGATGGAGAATATGCGGTAAATGTAATTGATGTACATGGATGTCGAGGAAACGGAAAAGTAAAAGTAGCCGTGAATCCAGTCCCAAGCATAAATTTGGGTGGAAGTGCAGGTATTTGTCAAGGTACATCTCTTATGTTGGATCCAGGACACTGGGAAAGATATAGTTGGAGTACAGGAGAAACAACAAGAACAATTAATGTGAACAAAACAGGCGATTATATCGTAAGTGTTTGGGATGTATATGGAATAATGGGGATAGATACTTTACATGTAGAGGTTTATCCTAGTCCGGAAATAAATTTGACTGCTGATACTTTGAGTTTTTATAAAGGTCAGTCTGTTACAATAGATGCTGGCTCTGGTTACTCTTCTTACTATTGGAGTACAGGTTCCGATTGGAGAAGTATTGAGGTGGATCAAGCTGGAGATTATTCTATTCAGGTAACAAACAGTTATGGTTGTATTGCACAATCAACAGCTGCGGTTAAATTATTACAACCCAAAATGGTGGTTCCAAATGTATTTACGCCTAACGGAAAAGGTCCAAATGAGATTTTTTATCCAGTTTTTAAAGGTGTAGTTACTGATTTTGAATTGTATATTTATTCTCGTTGGGGAGAGCAGTTATTCGAGTTACGAAGAGATGTTGTTAGTAATAATGAATTGAAATACGATGGATGGAACGGAACCTATAAAGGCGAAGATGCAGAAATTGGGGTTTATGTGTGGATGATTTTTTACGGTGGTAAAGAACGAGCTCACGGGACAGTAACTTTATTTAGATAATGAGAAACGGACTGAAAATAGTTAGCATTTTTATACTATTATTGAATTCTTTAAACCTGTTTTCACAGGATGTAGAGTTCTCTCAGTTCTACGCGAATAAAATTTATTTAAATCCAGCATTTGCAGGTTCCGATTATGACCCTAGAATTTCACTTGGATACAGAAATCAATGGCCCGAATTAAACTCCGCATATATTAGTTATAGTGTGTCCTACGATCAATACGTAAATGCAATTGGTGGTGGTTTTGGATTGCAAATAATGCAGGATGAACAGGGAGATGGTACAATTAGTACTACAACGGCAAGCGCAATGTATGCATACACACTTCGGGTGTCTCGAGAGTTGTCGATTAAAACAGGCTTTCAGGTTTCATTTATTGAGCGAAAACTGGATGATACTAATTTTACTTATCCCGACCAAACAGATGAATTTTATATTAATGGGTTAATCAATCCATTTACTGGAGAGGGAGCAATTGACCGCTTAAACCGGAGTTATTTTGATTTTTCAACCGGAATGATTGCTTCCTATAAGAATTGGTTTGTTGGATTTGCAGCTCACCATGTAACCGAACCAGATGAAACATTTAAGGAGGAAAGTGACTATTCAAAATTACCTAGAAAGTTTACTTTGCATTGCGGAGTTAACGTGCCGGTTTTTCGAAATGGATTACAGCGATCTGCTTATAGTTTAGCACCTAACTTTTTATTTCAGCAACAAGGAACCAATAAACAATTAAATTATGGATTGTACCTTTCAAAAGGATCGATAATTTATGGAATGTGGTACAGAGATAATTTAGAGTTGGAATACGATGCAATAATCCTACAATTGGGAATAATTCGCGATTGGTGGCAAGTGTCTTATAGCTACGATAAAACGGTTTCTAAATTAATACATACCAATACCGGAGCTCACGAGATATCTTTTCTAATGAGATTTAAAAGTAGATCATCGGGATCTATGGAAAAAACTCTTCGCAAACGAAGACAAATTGGTAGAATTAAATGTCCGAAGTTTTAATGGTAGAAATAATCGATTTAGTAAATCATTTTGTGAATAACTTCTATCAATTCTTGTTTGATAATTGGCTTAACAATATAGGCATCAAAGCCCGATTTTAACACCTCTTCTTTTTCGTGAGCTATTGCATAGGCTGTTTGTGCAATTATTTTTGTGTTGGGTCTGTTTTCCTTAATTAGTTTTAATGTATCGTAACCATTCAAATTAGGCATTTGAAGATCCATAAGAATTAAATCAAAATTATTTTTCAGGCAAAAGTTAACTGCTAATTCTCCATTTTTAGCAACGATAAGTTCAGCGCCTGTTGGTTTAAGCATTTTTTCTAATAGTTTAAGATTCACCATATAATCGTCCACAATTAGGATTCTTTTTCCAGTCAATTTATTATTCGAAGTAGAATCATCACTTACTAACGATACGGGTGCTGTATCCTTGTCTTTCTGATATGGAATACTAATAAAAAAGCTACTTCCTACTCCTACGGTAGATTCTAGCCACATTTTTCCATTTAAAAGTTTAGCTAATTTTTTGGAAATAGAAAGTCCAAGTCCTGTTCCTCCATATTTTCTTGCATGGGAATCATCCGCTTGTCGGAATCTATTAAAAATTACGCTCTGTTTATCTTCAGAGATTCCAATTCCAGTATCTTTTACCGAAAAAATTAATTCATCTTCATCTAATTGACAAGTGACAATGATACTCCCTTTTTCGGTAAATTTTAAGGAGTTTTCAACCAAATTGGTAATGATTTGTTTTAAACGAAAAGGATCTGTATAAACAATTGATTGATCATCGCTTAGGCTTATAATGAATTGGAGCTTAATGTGATCCTTTCCTTTTCCAGTTTTAATTTTTTCGAAGGTTTGATGCAATTCATCGAAAAGCTGATTTAAATTAAAAATAGTCTTGGAGATTTTTAGTTCACCTGATTCTATTTTCGAAAAATCAATAATGTCATTAATTAAATTTAATAGGGAGTTTCCGCTATTTCGGATATGATTGAAAAATTGTCTTTTAGTCTCGGAAGGTAGTGATTCATCTTGTAACAACTCCGAAAATCCAATTATGGCATTCATTGGAGTTCGTATTTCATGAGACATATTAGCCAGAAACGATGATTTTAAACGATCAGATTCTTGAGCACGATCTTTTGCAATTTCTAATTCTTTTTCCTTCTGGGCACGGATGTCAATCATCCTATTAATTGTTTTCGACATGTCCCGAAATTCAGGAAAATACAGATCTTTTGGATCAATTTTTATCGATTTAGTGGATGCTTTCCGAAAGAAATTATTGAAGGAAACGAAGTTTCTATTCATTTTGTCGGAAATGAACTTCGAAGTAAAATAGAAAATGAGGATAGAAATCCCAATTACAATAATGATTTGATAAATATATCTTAGTACTGTTTCACGTAGTTCAATATGTGCTTTAGCAATGCTTTCGTCTATGTCCTTAGTGTAAACACCAGCACCAATTATCCAATCCCAATCATCAACTGTACTTATGTAGGATACTTTAATTCCCTTTTCGGAGGACGGATCGCCATATTTAACAAAGCCGTTGCCTTTATTTGTAGCCTGTTCTAAGAGGTTTTCTACATTCTTTCTGCGATGAATATTTTCATATTCACGATAGTTTTTTCCAATACTTTCTTTGCTATTGTGAAGCAGACAAGTTCCGTCTTTTTTATACACAAAGAAATAATTACCGTCTCCAATATTAATTTGACTAATTCTACTTAATGCCTCCTTTTGGTTCTCTTCTTGCAGATCATCTAAAAAAGAATAACTACCAAAATACCAATTGTAAGGTTTAAATTTCTTGATGTAAGATACTTTCGTGTAAGCGTTATATTTATTTTTTATTTTTTGGGGATTTTCATATTTAGTATAAGCTTCATCCTGATACGTCATTAAATTGACTTCATTTTTAATGAGATCATTTTTATTTACATCCTGAAAGTTAATTAAATTTCGTCCTTCGTTTTCTTTCGAGAAAGGGTAGAGAACGCCAACCCCCGAAAGAGTATTAATAAAAACGTATCCTCTTTCGTTCGATAATCGTAACGGATCAATTGCTTGCTTAATTCTTAATTTTATTTCCCGATCGGAGATTTTTCCTTTGTTCTGTTCATAAATGTTGGAAGCAATAGCATGTGCCTGACTTACAAAGTTTTTGAGTCTGCTTTTTGTTCTGGATTCGGCTTGTGTATTTTGATAATCGATAAAATTGGTGCACTCTTCCGTTTTATTAATCAACATTATTTTTTGTTGAGCTATTGACTTTGTTCGAAGAGCTTCTGATTCGTTGGTGAATTTTGAGAATTCCTTATAAATCCAAACACCTCCAATTCCAACAAGAAAACTTATTGATAATACTAAAAACAGAAAAAAGTAAGCTCTGCTAATGCTCAGGTTATTTTGTTTAGGTTGTAGTGGCTTGGACTTCATATTTTAAAATTAACTCAAATTTTAAATTGTGCTATTATTTGATCAAAAATGGGGTTGAATGTTTTAAATCCAGATTCAATTTCATTCTTCACCTTTTCATCAATTAAATTGTTCTGATTATCACTTAAAGCAACATATTTATTGATGATATTCAAATCGTAACGTTTCGTTTTCGAGTTGATCGTAAAATGCGGGATAGTGTGATAAGCTGCTTTTATGGAATATTGATCTTTGTGTATAATTTCTTTTTTAAGCAGAAAATTGTACAAATCTATAAAATGAATTGAGGAATTGGATAAATACACCCGAAATTCAAAATTTAAAGAAAGAGGTATTTCATAAAAGAAATTGAAATCTTTACTTTCCTGATTTTGGTATTGAATTAGAATACGGTTCGTATTGATGTTGGTAGGACTATACTCTATGTACCATTCTAAATTTGGAATGGTGTTGAATTCTTTTTTTATTGTGTGAATAATTTTTATCCTGGGAAGCGTATTTTGAATAAAGTTTTGATTGCCAGAATATTCCAGGCTAAGTTTTTCAATAGTTGTTGAAGTAAAAGAATATTTCATAGAATGATTTTACTTAAGTTGTAGTTAAGAAAACAAAAGAAGTGAATTAATATGAATGCTTTGCATGTTCAGTTTAAAAATAAACCTTTTTATGTTGCAAAATATTTTAAGTACTATCAATACGAAGCATTTCAATAATTGTTCTTTTTCTCTCTTAAAATTTAAAAGTTAAGTTTCTTAAATATATTTTATAAATTTAACAAGAAAACAAATTTATGGTTTAAGTGCGGATAAATCGCCTTTGTGTTGTATTTATTTATTATAATTCAATATTGCTAATCTTTAAATGTACTGAAGTTGTTAAACTTGACACACTTGACAGGCTTTAAATATATTCATATTTACTATTATTGCAGAATGATTTTCAAACGAATAGTTTTATTCTTACTACTCTTATTTTTTGTTGGTTTACCAACCTGTGTAAAAGCATATTTACAATCAACAAGAAATTTCTCAATGACCGATGGTCTCCCAAGTAACATTGTTTATGATATTTATGAGGATTCAAGAGGAATGGTGTGGCTTGCCACCGATGCAGGACTGTACGAGTTTATTGGTGAAGAAATACTATTTAGGAAAGAACTTTCAAGGCTACAGGGAGAGAGAATAAACTCAATTTGTGAAGATAAATCAGGCAATTTATGGCTTGGAGCGCAAGGTGTTGGACTTTGTAAATTTAATGGCAAAAAGCTCTCTGTTTTTAAATTGGAAGCAACTGTACCAGAGAATGATATTGAATGTCTTGTAATTGATTCCATCGGTGAAAATTTAGTGCTTGGATCATCTGCAGGGGTATTTATATATAAGGTGCAAAATGAAGATTTACAGCCAGTAAATAGTTCTTGGAGAAAGCCTGTTTTTAAAATTAGATCGTATCAGAATAATTTTATTGTGAATACTGTTGCTCAGGAAGAAAATATTGAATTTGAAATTGAATCGCGAAAGTTATCGGAATGCAATAGTAATTCAAATTTGCCAGCAGTTAAGTTTGGCATTCAAAACAATATAATTGAGCTTAAAAATATATTAGAATCAGGAAAGCAATTTACTCTGGAAATCAACGCAACAAAAAAAATATTTTGCGATGTGGTTGAAATGGAGAGTAACAAAAATAGTAGCTTTTATTTGTTGAGGTATTTTGATAAAGAAGCCGAAAAACAAAAAGTAGTAAAGCTTAGCAATACTATTTTATCCGATTTTTCCACCGAAAAAGGCTTAGATGAATACTTTATTCATTCTATTTTTTTAAGAAAAGGATTCGATGATTTATGGATAGGTACGCATAATCATGGCTTAATTCAATTGCAAAATTCAATTTTTAAGTATTTAGATTCAAGTTTGTTGGGGATTAAGAATTCAAACTTGCAAGATTTACTTTGTGATGAATCTGGAAATGTGGTACTTGTAAGTGAAAAAGAGCTTATTTTACTAAAAGATACTCAGGTTCAATCTCGATTAAGTGTTAACGATTTTTGTTCGAAATACAGTTCGGTAGTTAATTGTAATAACGATTTTTTAATTTATAAATTGGGAGTCGATAAAGAAAAACTAATCTGGATTTCGACTAGTGTTGGATTTTTCACTTACGAGCCAAATCAGCATGAATTAAGATTTGTTGGAATTTCACCTGCAAATAGCTTTGTGTTTACTGAAGATGATGAATTGCTTTGTTTTTGGCAGAATAAATTAAGCTTCTATACCAAAAAGGGTTTGCTGTCGCAGAAACCAATATTTGAGTTTCCAAAATTGGCAAATATTGGTATTAGTAAAATGATTGCTCGGGATACGGCAATATGGATATCTACTCGGCAAAAAGGAATTATTCAATTCAAAAATAACGAATTCAGAATTTTTAATAAAAGCAATTCAAAGATTCATAATGTGCTTAATGATATTTTATTACTTCCCGATTCTACCTTAGTTGCTGGTGGTAATAATGGCTTGATTTATAAGATTAAAAGCAAATCAAATGCTTTAGTCGTGGTAGACTCACTTACTAGTGTAAATGGTTTAGTGGGAACATCAATTCATGGCATTAAGTATCTTTCGGATGGCTCATTGTGGTGTGGAACAAATCTTGGGGTATATCGTTTCGATTACAGTTCCTGGGCAAAGAATTCTGAATTAAAATTAAATTTTTGGAATTCGAAAGATGGATATTTCGATCAAGCGGGAGAGCAGTCTGTGATTGATGAAAACCAAAATATTTGGGTAAAGACAAAGAATCGCTTGCTGAAAATTGAGACGGGTATTGAAAAAAGAAGACTTTTTAAGAGTAAAATTAGGATTCAATCCATTGAAATTAGTAATCAGGCTTGGGAGCCAGATAGTACACAGGTAGAAAATTGGACGCAAACACCAATTGCACCAATTATCTTTAAGTACAATGAAAACGATATTACATTCACATTTGGAATTGATTTTTGCCAAAATGTATCCAATGTTCGATTTCGATATTTGTTAGATGGATTTGATAATAAATGGTCTAATTGGAGTAACTCATCAGAGGCTGTGTTTTCTCATTTACCAAGTGGAGAATATACTTTAAAAGTGGAAGGGAAACACCTAAGCGAAGGCATAACTATTCCGTTTTCCGTTGCTATTACGGTGCAAACGCCGTGGTGGAAAATGTGGTGGTTCATTGCATTGTCAAGTCTAATTTTGTGTGGAATTATTTATGTGGCGATGTGGATCTATGCGTATTTTATTCGCAAGCGAGAAAAAGCAAGAACCAAACAGTTCAATAGGGTTATTGGATTAAAGATGAGATCGCTGCAGAATCAGTTAGATCCGCATTTTATTTTTAATTCTTTAAATTCAATACAGAGTTTTATCCTAGAAGAAAATAAAGAATATGCCTTGGGTTATCTTTCCGACTTCTCGAATGTACTGCGTAAAAAAATCGAAAATGCAAATAAGGATTTTATTTCTTTATCGGATGAAATTGCGTATTTACAGCTATATTTAAAATTGGAGCAAATGCGATTTTCCAATAAATTTTCATACAAAATAAACGTAAATTCGGCTATCAATCCTTATAAGTTAAAATTACCACCGATGTTAATACAGCCATTTTTAGAAAATTCAATTCGATATGGAATTGCTGGGTTGAAGACAAATGGAAATCTTCAAGTGAATTTTGAAATTGAAAAAGATGGGTACTTAAGATGTATCATTATAGATAATGGTATTGGGCGCAAAGAGGCTAAAAAATTACATTTAGATTCTAATATTAAATGCCATCATAAAACAATGACCATTACAAAGGATAGAATTAAATTATTGAATAAAGTATTAAGTAATGGTAGAGTATATGATTATACAATCAAGGATTTAGAAAATGAAGAGGGATGCTCGAGGGGAACCGAAGTGGAAATAGGATTTCCTAAAAAATAGAATGCTTACTTTAAATAGTTATTAATCTTATTTTGAAGAACTTCAGATAATCTACTAATTATTGAATGAGAGTTGGAGTAAAAAATTGAGTTGATCCTTTTTATTGGTAATATGCGTAGCGATGTGCCAGTTAAAAAAGCAGCCTCAAAACTGGATAAATCATCGTACTTAATATCGTGTTTTCGAATTGGGATTTTAAGTTCTTCTGCCACCTCAATTACTTTACAACGAATAATTCCATGCAAAACATCAGCATCTACCGCTGTGTGTAGTTCATTATTTTTAATAAAAAAAAGATTCGATCTGCTTCCTTCTGTAATGTTTCCTAATGAGTTTAGAAGTATAACTTCAAAAATTTCAGCCTCTTCAATTAAATGATTAGCTGTTGAGCGAAGTGTATGATTGTAGACTTTAGCATTTGGTTTTAATCGATCGGCCTGATGAACTAAAGTGGTAACGCCATTGTCATATTGACTTTTGCTTGGGTAATGGTGTGCTACGAAATAAGCCAAAAAAGTTTTAGTTTCTCCATCAATGTGAAATACTAATTTAATATTTCCTTCCTTGCAATCGTTTAATACAATTAATTGATGAATGCTTTCTTTAATTTGATCCAGACTTAACCATATTTTCTGTTCAATATAAATGGCTGAATTTGTTAGCCGTTGAAAATGAGCTTCAAGAAATAAAGCTTTTCCCGATACTACACGAATAACCTCATAAAGACTAACTCCTCGCAGAAAAATTTCATCTGTAAAATCTTTGGTAGGTTTTGTTTTCTCATTTTTCAGAAAAATATAACGGAAACATTCACTCATATTCTGTAGTATCTAATTCTTAGCATCGTTTTGTACTTACAAATAAACTTTTTTTGTCAACCAATTGCAATGATTTTAAGATTATTAATTGGAGATATAAATTATAAATTTTAGGAAGGTATACTCAAGGTATTTTTAGTAATTTAGCAAGCATCAAATACTAAAATTGTAACTATGGCTAGCAGAAGAAATTTTAAAAAAGACATAAATTTTCTAACCAACGAGATTTTAACAAGAGGCATCATTCATTTAAATTTCTTTGGACGTGAAAAATCAGAGGAATTATATATGGTTATGAATGAAGCTGCCGCTTCAAGAAACGAGTATATTGCTCGTGTAAATCAGAAGTCGAGTGGCAAATCAGCAAAAGAAATAAAGACTCATTATAAGTCTATTTATGATGATTTGTTAAATTCAACATACGACTTGCTTGGAAAAATTGATAATTTAGATAATTAAATCTAATTGAGAATAGGTGTAAAGGGGTTAAGTAATTAGCCCCTTTTTATGTTTATGGTTTTCGGAAAGTTCCCACGCCAGTTAGGATTGCTTTGGCAAGTTGTTCTTCTTCACCACCTTCACTTTGCGAAAGATGCCACATGGTATGAATTACCGGTCCATCATCATCTAACTCAAATCGACCGGTCCAACAAGCTAAGGATCCGTACTTGCCAAAATCGACCATGAATGCAATAACATTCGTATTTATTTTTCCTGTTATTTCAAATTTCTCCTCGAATTTTGGTTGGCCTATTGCAGTCTGGAAGGTGCCACTTAATCGGTTTTCAGTAACTGTTATATCCATTTCTGAATTGTACTGATTCTTCCATTTTCCGTTTAAATTTATTTTCATAGCCTTATTTTTTGTGATTGTTGACTAAGTTTAATTTAGCTCGAAATAATCAATCTGCAAAATAATTTATTCTCATTTAAAGATGAATATACCAGTTTCTCCTTTTGAGTTTCGGTAAGCTCTGTACATGCCGTCTGTGTTCATTTTTATCGTTACATTGCCATTTTTATCCAAACCTATAATTCCTCCTGTTCCTCCCATTTTTGTTAGCTTATCAATTACTTTACTGGAAGCTTTTTCCAAGCTGATATTTTGATATTCCATCATGGAGGATATGTCTTTTGCAACTCCTAATCGGATAAAAAATTCGCCATGACCAGTGCACGAAATAGCACAAGTATTATTGTTGGCATAAGTCCCGGCTCCAATAATAGGCGAATCCCCAATCCGACCAAAGCGCTTATTTGTCATGCCACCGGTTGAGGTTCCGGCAGCTAAATTTCCATCTTTATCCAAAGCAACGCATCCAACGGTTCCGTGACGATCTTCGGGAGTCATCTCTTTCTCTTTTGTCAGTATTTTTTGAAGATTATTCCACCTGTTCGAAGTAAAAAAATAGCTATTGTCAACTATTTCCAATCCTTGTATTTTTGCAAATTCCGAAGCGCCGCGACCACTCAATAATACATGTTCCGAATTTTCCATTACTTTTCTGGCGGCACTAATTGGATTTTTTATATCATCAACTCCGGCAACTGCGCCAGCATTTAAATCCTTTCCCCACATAATGGAAGCATCTAGTTCATTTCTGCCTGAATTGGTAAATACAGCACCTTTTCCTGCATTAAATAATGGGGAGTTTTCGAGAATATGAATTGTTTTCTCAACAGCATCAAGACTACTACCACCATTTTTCAAGATAGAATCTCCAATAAAAATCGCTTTTTGAAGTGCTTTTTTATATTCCGACTCTTTTTCAGGAGTGAAGTTTTCTTTCAGAATTGTTCCAGCTCCTCCGTGAATTACAATGGCATAATCAAACTTTTTCTCTTTCTTAGGATATACTAAAAAGCAAATTATTAGTAGAGTAATCGTAATAATTAATGGTAGAATTACTTTTTTCATAACAGAGAAAGCTTTAGAAGTGAAAATTACATGACCACAAGAAATTATTTATATTTGGTAAAGATTGTTTTAGGATAAATTTTGGGAAATTATTTTAAGAAGTTGACGTTCTGTATACGGTTTTGTAATAATATCATCGAAACCGGATTGTGCCTGATTTTGTTCTTTATCTTGATGATTAAATGCGGTTTGAACAATTACAGGTACGTGTGGATTTTCCAGCTTAATCTTTCTAGTCACCTCGTAACCGTCCATTTTGGGTAATTGAATATCCATTAACACCAAATCGAAATTATTTAGTTGAAATTGCTCAATGGTTTCAAGACCATCTTTTGCCCAAGTTACTTCGGCATTGGTTTTGCGCAGCACCTCTCTAATGTAAAGGAAATTTGATTTTGTATCTTCGGCCACAAGTATTTTTTTTCCAGAGAAATCTATTCCATTATCAAATTTTGTAGCTTCAGTAGGTGTTTTTATAGGATTTGTTAGCAAAGGAAGGTCGACATAAAATTGGCTTCCTACATTTGGCTTCGAGGTAAACCAAATAGTACCATTTAATAATTCCACTAAACTTTTCGAAATTGTTAGTCCTAAGCCAGCACCTCCATATTCTGCCGAGTTGTTGCTTGCTTGTCGGAATCGATCATAAATTAATGCTTGATCCTCGTAAGGAATACCAATCCCTGAATCGTTGATGAAGAATCTTATTTTGTCCTTAATTAACTCAATCCCAAAATCAACATGACCTGATTTGGTAAATTTTAGAGCATTTCTTAAAAGGTTTATGAGTACCTGTTTTATTCGAATCTGATCCGAGAATATGGTTAAATCTTCCGGAATGTCATTTTTATAAATTGTAAATTCGATATTATTTTTTTTATCGTTGTTTTTAAGCTCATCAAAAGTACTTTTTAGTTCTTCGAGCATTGGGTACACCTTAAAATTGGATTTTTTAATCTTTAACTGTTTCGATTCAATCATCGATATATCGATAATGTCGTTAATTAGGGTGAGTAAAATATGTCCGTTTTCATAAATAATTGAAGTGTAATAGCTTTGTTTTTTTTGGGAGTTTGTCATGGTAAGCAATTTAGAAAATCCAATAATTGCATTCATTGGTGTTCTAATTTCATGCGACATATTGGCTAAAAAGGAGGATTTTAGCTGATCAGATTGTTCTGCTTTCTCTTTTGCTTTTACCAACTCCAAAGTCCTGATTTTTACCAGACTTTCTAAATTTCGATGATTATCTTCCAGTTGCAGTTCTATCTTTTTTCGTTCAACGATTTCGTTGGTTAATTTTTTATTTGCCTTTTTAACGGCAACGTAAAAGCTGTAAATTAAGCTTATGGAAAGTAAAATAAGAACTACAATTACTAATAAAAAGGAGTTGATTAATGATTGTTTCTTTAATTTTTCTTTTTCAATTGCTTTCTCATTGGTAAAAATTTTCTCCAAGCTTACTCGTTTTTCTCTTTCATTTTGCATCTGAATCCAACCAATTCTATTCTCCATTTGGGCATTGTACATGGAGTTGTATAAATCGAAATACAATTGATGATAGTAGAGCGATTTTTGATAGTTTTTGTCTAAAGAATAAATTTCGGATAAGTTCTTTGCACTTTCGGCCATTAATGGCTTTTGCTCTGTTTCCGATGCAATGTCAAAACTTTTTAACAGATATTTAATTGCCTCTTTGTTGTTTTTTTGTGCTTTATATAATGCTCCTAAATTATTGTAGGTAGATGCATTGCCACCAACATTATTAATGGTGATATTAATAGTAATTGCTTTATTGAAAACATCCTTGGCTAATTCTAAACTATCTGTTTTTACATAAACCAAGCCCATATTTGTGTAACAGGAAGCGATTCCTTTTAAATTTCCTATTTGTTTCTGGATGGTAAGAGATTTATTATAGTTTGTCATGCTGTTTGCATAATCATTTTCTTGAAAACAGGCGTTCCCAACTTTACGATAAGCTTCTGCAATGCCTTTTAAATAACCGATTTTCTGGTTTATTTCAAGCGATTTAATAAAATTTTCTTTGGCTAAGCTGTGCTTTTTCATTTCGTACAAAACCATCCCGATATTTAGGTAACAGTTTGCTGCGTTTTTTTTAGATCCTAGCTCTTCAAAGAGTTTTAACGCTCTATTTAAATTTTCTATGGCTTTATCATTTTGCATGAGCGACTGATACACCTCACCCATTCCCATATAGGAGAATGCAATTCCACTTTTCGATAATAAGTTTTTGCTAATTAGTAACGATTCATTGTATAGATCAATGGCAGAAGTCCTATTATTTAATCGGTTGTGAAGTTTTGCCAGTTGGTTGAGTGTAAATGCAATATTTTTATCTAGATTATTTTCTTTTCCAATTCTTAAAGCTTCTTCGAAGTGTTTTTTTGCAGATTTTAAATCATTTGTTTCAAAATAAACATTGCCTAATGCATTGTTTGTGTAGCAGATGCCTGAAATACTTTTAAATTGAATGTTTAACTTTAAAGCTTTGTTGTAATTCGAAATTGCTTCATCATAATTGCATTTTTCTAAGTTAATATTGCCCAAGGCGTTGTAGCTATAGCTATAATTAATGCTGTCTTTTGTAATTATTTTTAAATCAAATCCTCTTTGATAAAAAGATTCAGCTTTAGAATAATTACATATCGAATATTCTAAATCACCTAGATAGCCATAGCAATAACTCATTTTAAGAGTGTCGCTGATGCTTTTCCAATATTTAAAAGAAGTATCAATACAGGTTCTGGCGTTCTTTAATTCTCCTCGATAGGAATAGATTTTACCCAATAGTTCATTCGCAATTGCGTATTGCTTTAGGTTATTATATTCAAGAGCTTTTTCGGCGACCAATAAGCTTAATTCTAGAGCTTCAGCACTATTTGAATTGAATTTAGATTGTGCAATTTCAATTACTTTATCAAGATTTGAATTTTGAATTTTAAAATCAATTACGTCTAATCGATCAGTAGCTTCGGTGGAAAAGGAGATAATTAATGAAAATAGAAATAAGAGTGTGTTTTTCATTCTTTTTGACTTGTAAACAGGTGCAAGTTACTTTTTTAGTTAAAAAATAAGCTATTCTTGCGTTTTTACTGTTCTTATAGAGCAGTTGATTGTTAAATAAAAAGGATTGGATGTATTTGTGGCGCAAAGATAAGCATTGTTAGATTATAAAAAGTTAAATAGGCGTGCTTATTTGAGGGATTTCGTAAACATCCTTGCGAATGACTTTTTTTTAAATGTAGGCAGCTATTTATTTTATTCCTATTATCTTTGCACATTCGAATTATTGGTAGATTTAAGATTAAGGAAAGTATGAAAATACTGGGTTGTAATAAAAACGCCATTTTAATTTGAAGTAAGAATTGGTAATTAGTTGAGTTCGAAATAAAGAATTTTCAGATGGGTATTGAAAGCATTATAAAAGGTAAGGTTGTAGAGGCCGTAAATAGTTGTTACAGTCAGAATATTGATATTGAAACAGTTCAAATTCAAAAAACAAGACGCGAATTTGAGGGCGATTTAACGGTAGTTGTATTTCCTTTTTTACGCTTTTCAAAAAAATCTCCTGAAGATACTGCGAAGGATCTTGGTGCTTTCTTACAGGAAAATATTGAGTCGGTAACTGCTTTTAATGTTGTAAAAGGCTTTTTAAATATAGTTATCGATAGTTCGTATTGGATATCAGTATTGAATACTGCTTTGCAATCGGATAAGTATGGTTTTAAAAAGTTAGAAGCCGGAGCTAAAAAAGTGATGATTGAGTATTCTTCACCAAATACCAATAAACCTCTTCATTTAGGTCATATCCGAAATAATTTATTGGGATATTCGGTAGCGCAAATATTAAAAGCGAATGGTTACGAGGTAATCAAAGTAAATTTGGTGAACGATCGTGGTATTCATATTTGTAAATCGATGCTTGCCTGGTTGCGATTTGGCGAAGGAGAAACTCCTGAGTCAACTGGCCTAAAAGGCGATCACTTAGTAGGAAAATACTATGTGAAATTCGATCAGGAATACAAAAAGGAAATGGAAGCATTGGTTGCCAAGGGAATGGATGCGGATGAAGCCAAAAAACAAGCTCCATTGTTAGTTGAAGCGCAGGACATGTTGGTGAAGTGGGAAGCGGGAGACAAGGAAGTTGTCGCCTTGTGGAGAAAGATGAACGATTGGGTGTTAGCAGGTTTCGATGTTACTTACGAGAAAATGGGTGTTGATTTCGATAAGGTTTATTTCGAATCGGAGACCTATAAACAAGGAAAAGCAATAGTTGAACGAGGCTTGGAGGAAGGCGTTTTGTATCGCAAGGATACCGGTTCGGTTTGGGCGAATTTAGAAGCCGATGGATTGGATCATAAACTGCTGTTACGCGACGATGGAACCTCTGTTTATATGACACAGGATATTGGAACTGCTTACGAACGTTTTAATGAATTCAGTATCGATGAACATATTTATGTGGTTGGGAATGAGCAAAATTATCACTTTCAAGTGTTGTCTTTAGTTTTAGGTAAGCTAGGATACGATTGGAGTAATAAAATACAACATCTTTCCTACGGAATGGTTGAATTACCCGAAGGGAAAATGAAATCCCGGGAAGGAACCGTTGTGGATGCGGATGAATTAATGGACGAAATGGTGAATACCGCTCGCGAGACTTCTAATGAGTTAGGAAAACTGCAAGGCTATTCGCAGGAAGAGGCTGAAGATGTGTATAATAAAGTTGCAATGGGAGCATTGAAATATTTTATTCTAAAGGTAGATCCTAAAAAGAATATGATGTTTAATCCTAAAGAATCAATCGATTTTAATGGTAATACCGGACCATTTATTCAATATACTTATGCTCGTATTCAATCGGTTTTGAAAAAAACCGTAGATGCCGGAATTGAATTTCCAGAGTTTGCGAATACGAACATTGCTATTTCAGAGAAGGAATCGAACTTAATTCAAATGATTGCCAATTATCCAGTGATTATTAAAGAGGCTGGAGATTCTACAAGTCCTGCACAAATTGCTAATTTCGTATACGATTTAGTAAAGGAGTATAATCAATTTTATCACGATTTTCCAATTGCAAAAGAGGAAGATGTGGAATTAAGAGCTTTTCGAATGGTACTATCGAAGCAGATTGCGCAAATTATTAAAAGTGGAATGGAATTATTAGGAATAGGAGTTCCTGAGCGCATGTAAAAATATATTTTAGATGATGAAGAAGCGGATTTCAGGAATGGAATCCGCTCTTTTTTTATCCAATAAAGCTTCCTTTTATAGGATTTTGACTAAAAATGCTAAAATCATTGATAAAAATATTGACATTTCTGTCGCTTCCTCTTTATCGCTAAGTAGATTTTTTTAATTTTGCAGTGAAATATAAATCTGGATAATAATGTTTGAAAATCTTAACGAAAGACTTGAGCGATCCTTCCAAATATTAAAGGGGCAAGGAAAAATTACAGAAATCAATGTTGCAGAAACACTGAAAGATGTAAGACGTGCCCTTTTGGATGCCGATGTAAACTTTAATATAGCCAAGTCCTTTACTAATACTGTAAAAGAAAAAGCATTAGGACAGAATGTACTAACCGCATTAAAGCCAAACCAGTTAATGGTGAAAATCGTTCACGATGAGCTGGCGGAATTAATGGGAAGTACTCAGGTTGACATAAATCTTCAGGGAAAACCTGCCGTAATATTAATTGCCGGTTTGCAAGGTTCGGGTAAAACCACCTTTTCAGGTAAATTGGCGAACCTTCTGAAAACAAAACGTTCTAAGAATCCATTGCTGGTTGCTTGTGATGTGTATCGTCCTGCAGCTATCGACCAGTTGAAAGTACTGGGAGAACAAATTGGAGTTCCTGTTTTTGCGGATATCGATAGTAAAAATCCTGTTAAAATTGCTCAGGATGCAATTAAGCAGGCAAAAGCTAACGGAAACGACTTGGTGATTGTCGATACTGCAGGTCGTTTAGCGATTGATGAGGAAATGATGAAGGAAATTGAGGCTGTTAAAAAAGCGATTGAACCTTCTGAAATTTTGTTCGTAGTGGATTCGATGACCGGACAGGATGCAGTGAACACTGCCAAGGAATTTAACGATCGTCTGGATTTTGATGGTGTTGTTTTAACCAAGTTAGATGGTGACACTCGAGGTGGAGCAGCTCTTTCTATTCGTTCTATTGTTAATAAACCGATCAAATTCGTAGGTACTGGCGAAAAAATGGAAGCGCTTGATGTTTTTCATCCTAGTCGTATGGCCGATCGTATTTTGGGTATGGGTGATATTGTTTCACTTGTAGAACGTGCTCAAGAACAATTCGATGCAGACGAAGCAAGAAAGCTTCAGAAAAAAATAGCTAAGAACCAATTTAATTTCAACGATTTCCTTTCTCAGATTTCTCAGATTAAGAAAATGGGTAATTTGAAAGATCTGGCTTCTATGATTCCTGGTGTGGGAAAGGCTTTAAAGAACATCGATATTGATGATGACGCCTTTAAAGGGGTGGAAGCAATTATTTTTTCGATGACTCCAGCTGAAAGAGAGGATCCGGCGCTAATTAACGGATCGAGAAGAAAGCGTATTGCCGATGGTAGTGGTTCTACCATTCAGGATGTGAATCGTTTGATTAAACAGTTCGACGAAACACGGAAATTAATGAAAATGATGAGCAAAGGTGGAAACATGTCCCGAATGATGGGGAATATGGGAGGCCGTAGATAATAAGTTATAAATAGAAATGCTTGGCCACTTGGTCAGGCATTTTTTATAAAGCAAACAATACAAGCATGGAATTAATCGACGGAAAAAAAATCTCAATGGAGGTGAAGCAGGAAATTGCTGCCGAAGTTGAACTTATCGTGAAGGCTGGAGGAAAAACTCCTCATTTAGCAGCTATGATTGTTGGACACGATGGAGCCAGTGAAACTTATGTGGCAGCAAAGGTGAAAGCCTGTCAAATGGTTGGTTTTAAATCTTCAGAGTTTCGTTTCGAAGAGGATATTACCGAAGAGGAATTGTTAGCAGAAATTAAAAAGGTGAATGATGACAATGATATTGATGGTTTAATTGTTCAGTTGCCCTTACCAAAGCACATCTCAGAATCAAAAGTGATTGAAACCATTCGTCCGGAAAAGGATGTGGATGGTTTTCACCCGATGAATGTTGGAAAAATGGTGTCGAGCCTACCAACTTATTTGCCTGCTACTCCGGCTGGAATTGTTGAGCTGATGAAAAGGTATAAAATTCAAACTTCGGGCAAAAATTGTGTGGTTATCGGCCGTAGTAATATTGTTGGTACACCAATGAGCGTTTTAATGTCGCGAAAAGCAGAATATGGCGATTGTACGGTTACGCTTTGTCATAGCAGAACGAAGAACATTGCAGAAATCACCCGTCAGGCGGATATCGTTATTGTAGCGCTTGGCATGAAAGAATTTTTAACTGGCGATATGGTTAAAGAAGGTGCTGTTGTTATCGATGTAGGAATTCATCGCGTAAAATCGGATAAAACGAAATCGGGATGGAAATTATTAGGAGATGTGAAGTTCGATGAGGTTGCTCCTAAAGCTTCTTTTATTACTCCTGTTCCAGGTGGAGTTGGTCCAATGACCATTGTTTCTTTACTACAAAATACATTGCTTGCTGCTAAAAAAGAAATATACAAATAGACCAAGAATATGGTTCTAAATATAGTGTAGGCTTCTCGATTCGAGAAGCCTATTTTTATATAATCTGCCACTTACTATTTTGATTTTCAGGATGTTGTTGATATATTGGAGGTGTTTGGTTGTGAAACTAACTCTTTGAGTAGAAAGTGTAAGTGCGTTGTTATTGGGTTCAAATTATTTGGCGAAATAGGGAGTAGAAGTGGTATGGTATCGGGTTGGAATAGTAGCCTGTAACACAATTGTGTTTAGTTCGTTTTTTTTTATTCAATGTTTGTGAAATTTACCGATTCGGTTTTGAATATCTGTTCAATTGTAAGTAGTTTTGTTTTACAAATAGAACAATTGAATCATGGAAAAGAGTTTTAAAGAGTTGGTTGATTTATATTACCAAAAGAAAATAGAGGGAATGGATTTTTCTCAAATCCGTAAAGAATTAGCCGATAAAAATGTCGATGAAGATTTAATTAAGGATGTTGTTCGCGCCATTGATGATAGAATGTTGAGGGGTGAAGTGAAGAAGACTGGGAAATCGAAAGCTCGTGAATTTCGTTTAATGGGATGGACTTTAATGATAATTGGAGGTATTATTACTCTTGGAACTTATTTTAAATGGTTTGATATGCATGGGTATTATTTTGTATCCTATGGTCCTGTAATTGCTGGTTATCTGCTAATTGTTGCAGCCCGAAGAGCACAACGAAAAGCGTCTTAATGGAGGCTTTTTATTTCCAGGTCCATTTAATAATGAAATCAAAACCTGAGTTTGTACTCTGATTGGTTGCCTGTAAAAACAGGGAGCGATAAAATTGATATTCCATAGATATTTTTTCTGGTTCAATAATTTTATCTTTTTTATCGATGGTAAAGGTTCGTTCGTAATTTAGGTACAGATTATTTGTAATGTACTTACCAACAGATACACTACCTTGTGTCCATCCCGTATTTCCAGTAATCTCAATTACATCTAAGCCAAGCGAGCTTTGTAGTGCATCCTTAACAACATTGGAGAATTGCCCAATGGCAAAATCTTTAGCGATATCCAGGTTACTGCTCTTCATCGAAGAATTTTCTTGGGTATCGAGTTGATTGGTACTTTTATTGAAAATAAGATACGAAATGGCATCCTTTTCTTCAATAGAGTTTTCGTCGAGAAAAAATTGAACTTCCGGTTGGTATATACGACCGGTAACATTTACGGTCAGCTTTCGAAGTTGATTGTCTGGATCGCGGAATTTGTACGCAATTGTAAAGTTAACAATCGGATTTAAGGATGCTCCACCTGTTAAGGTAATTTCTCCCTCTTCAAATTCAAGTCTTCTTCCGTAAATTTTATAGTATCCCCTTTTTACGTTCATTGTTCCGAAAAAATCTATCTGTTCGTTTTCTTTGATAGCTTTTATACTTCCGGCCAATTCAAAATTCATATTTTTACCTTTTACCCAAGTGTTTCTTGGAATTTCGATATCAAAATTTCCTTTCAGCTTTTTGTAAATATTTGGAGGTTCTTTTTGTGTGGTGTCTTTTTTTACAACATACTGAACCTTAAGGTTTTCGGCATTCTTGCGAGCAGTTACCAGCAATGGTTGGTTAGAGTCATCGTAAACACGATTGAATTCTTTCAGGAATATATCCGTATTTAAAGTTGAATTTAAAATTGCTACTTTTCCATTAAATGTTGGACTTTCGGGTGTACCATTGATACTTAAATTAGTATTAATTACGGCTTTTAATAGTTCGGAGTCAAAAGCTCTGAAATTTTGCCCACTTAGTTTCAGGTCAATATTTTTTAAGGTACCATCAAAGAGACTTTCCATTTCGGCAGTACCTTTTAGTTGCAGTTTTCCTTTCCCAGCATTTATATGAATACTGTCAAGCTGAAAAAGCTTATTGTTTAGGGAGCTGTGCATTTCGATATTGGAGTAGTTAATTCCCAGCTTTTTGTATTGTAAAGCACCTTTACTAAAATCGATTTTGCCAATAATGTGAGGATCATTAATTTTATTGTCAATCTTCACTTGTGCACTTAGTAATCCATTAGCTACAACGCCAGTAACTGGAATAAATCGGTTAAATTTATTAATGTCAAGTTGATCAATTTTTACAATTGCATGTATGGAATTGTCCTCTTTTGGGAGTAGTAATTTTTGGTTGATGGAAAACTGTACAGGAAGATCGAGTTTAGCGTTTATTAGCTGAGTTGCATAACCGTTAAGGTAGGATTCAAGATGAAGTTGATCGTTGGAATAGTTAATTTCGGAGTGAAATTTACTAAACCGAAGACTGTCAATTTCAGGATTATTGATTGTGACAAGCGTATTGATGTTTGGTTTGTTTGCTGTTCCTGTAAGGTGGAGCAATGCATTTACTTTTCCCGAAATTTGATAAGGCAATAATTTAAGGCCAGAAATGTTAATTAGGTTGATATCCCGAAGTTCAACCTGCAAATCTTCCGTTCCATTAAAAGAGAAAATTCCATTTGCTTTTAATGCACTTTCTTTAGAATGCACTTCAAATTGGTGAATTTCTATTGAATCTCTTCCAAATCGGATGTAATTATGATCATTTCCGCCTGTCCATATATGCTGATTTAAATTCAACAGGATATTTGAAAAGGAGATGCTCGGGTCTTTGTGAAACTTTATTTCCGAAATAATTTTACCATGTAAGGAGTCGCTGGCATAAAAAGAAAAGGAATTGCTGGCTTTTTGCTGATTGAATTTACTTTTAAATTGAAGTTCCTGTAAATCAAAATCATGAATTTTGGTATCGTTTACCAAAATGTTTAAAAATCCAGCATAAGAGGTATCTGCAAAATGGATACTTGCATCTGCAGCAATTTTTTGGATGTTTATTGTGTCGAGTTTTAGCTTCTCAACATTTATAGTAGTTAAGAAGTGAAGGGAATCGGCCGGACCTTTAAGTTTGGCATTTAATTGTCCGGTAAGTTGCACATTCTCTGTTTCTAAAGCAGTGTTTAGTTGTTGTATATCAGTAGTTTCTATGCTTAGCTCTAGCTGATTCTTCTTTTTCCAGTTGCCATTACCAATTAAGCTGGCTACTACAAATGGAGTTTCTATTTGAAAGCCATTTACCTGATATTCTCCTTTATTATAGTTTATATTTGCTTCGAAATTATCGACAGGCAAATCAAATAAGGAGGATTCATTGGATCGAATTTCCAGATTGGCATTCATTAATTCTGGTTGAATTCCTGTTCCATTGGCTGCTATTTCGAGGTTCAAATTGGAACGGAATTTTTCATTTTTGGTGATTTGAGAAAGATCAGTGTTTTTTAAACTGCTTTCTATTTTATAAACAGGAATGGTAAAAAGATTGTTGATGGTGAACTTGCTTTTTAGATTTCCTAAAATGGTAGAAGAAGTAAGACTGCCACTACTATTTTCTTTATTTTTTTCAAAAGTAAAGTCCGTATTTGCTAAGTAATATTTCTCAAATGCAATATAAGCAGCGTCGACTTTTGTGCTTAAATAAAGGTTTTTGAGAAGGATATCGGTACTCGCTTCTTTTTTCGAAACGGAATCGCTTTCTACAAATAAATCTGTTCCCGAAAAGCGTGCATGTATACTGGCTTTTAAATTCTGCAGGACTAAAGAGTCCAATTTGGCATCTGCAATTGTGATGTCGCTTTTAAAATCTAAAGCATTTAAAGGCCCCGATAAATCACTGGTGATCTCTCCATCAAAGTCGATTGGTTGTAAACCTAAAGCTAGGAGTGGTGCAGCTATATTTTTCGATTTTAGTTCTAAATGAAGTTGATTGTTTTCACTATAATTTCCCTTCCCCGAAAGCATAGCCATTAAATAAGGTGCTTCGAAGTTTATTTTAGGTATTTGATATTCTTTTTTATCAATAAGAATATTGGCGCTTAAATTGGTGATTGCTTGTTTGAAAAGTACCGATTTGGATGCTTGTAGTTGAATTTTTGTTTGCAACTCGCCAGGGGTGAAGCCTTGGCCAATAGCTTGTAAGTTTAGGTTAAGATTCGATTTTAACTTCTGATTTCCGCTTAGTTTACTTAAATCTAAATTGGCAATTTTTACATCGGCATTGTAATTGGCCGTTTCAAAAAGCTTTTTAAGATGAATTTTAGTGTCTAGTTTTCCGAAAATAGTGCTTGCTTTTGCTGTCACATCGAGTTCATCTTTGTTTTTGTCAAGAAACAGTATGAAATTATCCAATTCGTAATTTTTGTATCGTAAATCGGCAAATTTGGCTTCGGCATGAATGGTATTTTCTTTGTAATCCAATCCTTTCCCACTTAACTCAAATTCGCCTTTAATATTCGATTTTAAATCTGCTCTGTGTGTCCAGTATTCTCCATTTAAACTATCGGCATGTAACAAAAAATGAAAGCTTGGCAGGCCATCGATATCTTTCATCTCGCCCAGCATTTTAATCGTCTGATTTTCTTGTTGTATAGAGAAGTCGAGATGACTGGTATTTTCTTTTTTTGCGATTTCTAAATTTAGCTGTGGTTTGCCATGAATTCCAGAGACCCATTCTTTTATGTCTTCAAAGTCGAAAGGGTTTGCTTGGAGTGAAATTTCGGACTGAAGCAGTTGATTTAAAGGAAGGGAACCTTTTGAATGAATGGTAGATTTAGGAAGTTGTATTTGAAAGTTAGTCCAACTAAAAACCGAATCAATTAAACTTGCCTGAAAATGGATATCCTTAATTTCTAATGATGGCTTTTGTGTGTTTATTTCGAGCTGATGCAGATTAAGCTGCATTAAATTAGCTGCAAATTCAAACCCCAGAGAAGTGCTTAATTTTACTTTGCGGGGAATTAATTTGGTGCTGTCGTTAGCGATAATATTAGCTTCAAAATTTTTTACCGAGAAATCTTTTAATTCAATTTTCCATGAAAAGGGACTACTAGGAACATTTGGTTCGGGGTTTTCTGCAATAGGAATCAGTTTTTCAAGGTTCCAGATTCCTTTCTTGTCTTGTTGTAAAAATACCGAGGTTCCGTTTAATTCCAGAGAAGTAATTTCTAGTTTTCCGGCAATAATTTTCCATATGTTGTAGGTAATTTCTAGTTCGTCCAGCTCAAGTAACTTCCCATTGTTGTGCTCCAAAATAATTTTTTTTATTTGAAGATGGGAGAGAGGATTTCCTTCTATTTTTTCGATGCTAAGTTTTGCATTTAGTTGCTGATTGGCAGTGCTGCATATGGTTTCTGAAATCCAATTATTGAAAAGTCCGGTGGAAAGAAGAAATAGCAACAACCCCAGGAGAATAATTATTCCTGCACTTGTAATTCCTGCTATTTTAAAAATTCGTTTCATTCTTGTACTCATTTTTTTTCCTTAAAAGGCATGTCCAATCGTGATAAAAAATTGGGTTTCAAATTTCCCTTCAAATAATGGACTTGCAACATCTACACGAATAGGTCCAACTGGTGTTTTTACACGTAATCCGAGTCCTGCATCGTAGTTTAGTTGATTTGGTTTAAATTCCCATGGGTTGAACCACGAATTTCCTAAATCGGCAAAGGCCGTTCCCGAAAAAATACCGTACAATGGAAATCTTAATTCAGCACTACTTTCCAACATACTATTTCCACCCAATTTACTTCCAGATTCATTGATAGGGGAAATTTGATTACGACCCCAACCACGTAAGGATAATGCTCCTCCCATTAAAAAACGGTCTTCAATTGGAGTTTGTGAATCGCCTTGAGTAGGATTGATGACTCCAGTTTTTAATTTCCCGGCAAAAACAACATTCTTTCCAAGTTTTTGGAAATAGTCTATTTCTGTCATGATTTTATAGTAATGAAATTGAGAGTTAAAGCCAATTCCCATATAGGTTAGTGTTCCTTCGTATTTCCATCCTTTGGTGGGAGAAAAAATATCATTGGTGGTGTTTTTGTTGTATCCAAAAGTGATTCCAGATTTGTTATGATTTAATTTGTCTGCTTCTTCAATCGATAAAGAGCTTTTACTTTTGGATAAATCAACATTATCCTTTCCAAAGGTATAAGAAATATAGGCGGCCGATTTTTTGCTTAGCTCCTTTTGCAAAGTAACCGAAGTGCCCAGCCTGTCTACCTTATAACTATCTTCTCTTTCGCGTGAAAAGTATGGGTTTAAAATAAGATCCAGATTCTTAGTCCAAATATCGGGCTGAATAAATTTACTTTCGATGCTAAGAGGTGTAAAGTAGGATTGTTCTCCTTTAATTATTAGGGTACGGCCTCCGCCCAAGAAATTTAAACGTTTAAGCAGGATCGAAGTCCTGACTTTATCCTCAGTTCCATATCCGGCACCCACTTTTAAGGACCAGCGAGGCAACTCTTTAATATGGATAGAAATTGGAATTGCATCCTGTTCTACGCTGTCCATCATTGCCCGAATGGTTACATATCGAAAAAGATTCATGTCGAATAATTCTTCTTGAGTCTTTTCAATTTTTACCTGCGAAAAGTTATCTCCTTTTTTTATTTCGATATGTTTACGAATGTATGTAGAGTCGATTAATGTGATGCCTTTTAAGTTAATACGACCAAAGTAGCTTTTATTACCAGTATTTATGGTAAAGTTAATGTTGGCAACACGTAGTTTTTCATTTAAAAAAATGTTTTTTTCTACTTTTACTAAAGGATATCCTTTCTTACTGAATTTTTCGCGAATCAACTTTTCGGCAGCAATTATTTTTTCATCCTGAAAAAGCATGCCTGGTTGAATAGGGATAATTGTTGTAATGGAATCTAAGATTTTTTTGGTTTCGGTATTTTTCTGCATCAAGTACTTGATTTCGCCAATTAAAACCGGATTTCCTTTCTTAATATGTATAGTGATATTAACTTTTTTGTTGTTTTTGTTGGGCACTATGTCGTAGGGAATGCTAGCATCTAAAAAACCGTTTTGTTGATAGTATTTTTTTAATTTTAAAATGTCTTCTTCGAAGGTGAAGCTAGAAAAACGTGCACTTTTTTTCCAAAAAGTCATTTTACCAGTGAAAGGTCTGGCTTTGGTATTCATTTGCTTTAGAAGAGTTTCCTTTCCTAGGGTATCAATTCCGGTAAAGCTAATTTTATTAATAATCGCATTGTCCTGTGCAGCTATCTTCAGGATAAAACCTGTTAAAAATATAATTGTTAATAAAACCTTTCGAAGTTGCACCATATTCCTTTGCCCGACTTATTATTAATGAATAAAGATATAGAATTTAGATGCAATTTTGTTCGAAAGCCACGGAAGTGAAAGAAAAATTTCTGGATGTAATTTTAAAGGCTGAAAAAAGAGAGTTCAAGTAGTCTTTCTTTCACTAATTTTGAGTTTATGTCAATTTAGGTTAACAGGTGATTATTTTAAGGCAATCCATTTTAATTCTAAGTGAAAGCTCTCCGCTTTTTTATTGCCGATAAGTATTGCAATCTCCTCCAGAATTTTATTAGGATAGTTTGCTATTTGTAGCTTTTGTCCGCGAAAAGTTGGGTGTAGTTCTGCTAAAGGAATTTCAATAATTTGCCAGTTGCCTGATGTAACAAAATAGGAAGCGTAAGCGTGTTGCTCTTCGGAATTGGATTTAAGTCTGACTTGATATCTTTTTCCATCGCCTTTTAGTTTTAGTGCAATTGTATCATATTTTGCTACATTTATTGGCAATAAGCGATGTTTCAGCATGCTAAAACCACCTTTATTTTCAAGAGAAATATTGCCTTTAAAAACGGCATCACCTTCTTTATTTAGGTAAAAGCCGGAATCGGATTTTCCTCCCATAATGGTGTCATTTATAACGAACCAGTCGGAGATATTGCTGGTAGAATTAAATTCCACCAATGTAGCTGTATTCGGATTCATTAGAGTTTGAACTTGCATAGGTTGTATCGTTATATTGGTAAAACAATTATTAAGCTAAAATGTTTTCGTACACTTTATTTAACTCGATATTTCAATTTCAATTGTTTTCTAAGATGAGTTTTGATGTTGATTTGCGTAATTACAGAAATAAAGTAAGTTTTTGGAGCCGGTCTATTTTTGTTCAAGAAGAAGTTCCAATTCTACTATTTCGGCTTTATTGCCATATTTTTCTTTTAAGCCTTTTACCATTCTTTCTGCAGTTACGCATTTTACATTGTTTTCAATACAATCTAAAACGTATACTTTTGTATTTGCATAATTAATTCGATAGTCATCTGATTCTATTTTGTAGGCGTTATAAAATTGAGTTTTCGCATTTTTGTAATGGCCTTTATTTAGCCAGCTACTTCCATCTTCAAGGAAATATAAGATTTTATTTTCTTTTGCTTGTTTAATTTCATCAATTTCATGTTGTATTTTAATTGCTGCAATTCGATGGTTTTCTTGAAAATCATCAATTTTGTATTGAGCAATGCAATAGATTGTACCAAGAATTGGAATGCTGATAAGAAGTACTAATAATTTTAGTTTTCGATTTTCTTTAAGTGCTTTTACTCTTATTTTGTTTTTTATTTGCTTTAATTCGGATTCGGTAACTTTTTTATATTCCAAAGTACGAATTGCAGAAGGTCGTTTAATACAATCTTTACTATGCGAACGGAAACGATCATTTTTAGGTCTCGCATTGTTTTTTATGGAGCTAATCATTGCTTGTACCGAACCGCCAAAACTCATTTATGCCATCTTTTAAATTATTCTGAAATAAAACTGTATAGTTCCTAAATTTATCAATAATATTGAGAATTATAAAGTTTTGTTTTCATTTATTTGGGAGTATTTAGTAGAAGATTTTAATCTTATTGAATTCACATTTTATTTCAGTTGAATAGTCTACCTTGTAGGATAAGTGGATTTGTTCCGCAATAATTTTTTATGGATTCAATTGGATACAACATTTGATGATTTAGTCAACAGTTATTTGAAAAGTAATGTTGGCTTGGCAGATAATTTCCTGAGCGAAACGCTTGCTTATCAGCTTAAGGGGAATTTATTGAGCTATTGTTGCAGGAGCAAATGCTTTGTGCAGGAATAGGTAATAAAATGGATCTTATTCACGATAAATTAATTCGTAGCGACAAAATTTATTGGCTCGATCGCAAACATCGAGATAAGCATGAAGATAGCTTTTTTGATTTGATGGATCGTTTCGTAGTTTATTTAAATCAGACCTGTTATACAGGAATTACGGGTTATGAATTTCATTATGCACTTTATGAAAAAGGAACTTTCTATAAAAAGCATCTCGATCAGTTTGTGAATAATAAAGGCAGAGCTTTTACGATGATCATGTATTTAAATATTGATTGGAAGCAAGGAGATGGTGGGGAATTGTGTATTTACCACTTGGATCACAATCAGAATATTGCTCCGATTAACGGTAAATGTGTTTTTTTTAAGAGTAGTGAACTTGAACACGAAGTATTGCTCAGTAATCAACCCAGACTTAGTATTACCGGATGGTTAAAGACGAACTGATCAGCTTACAGGTGATTTCTCTTAAAATATCATTACCAAGTTCTAACGAGCTTGGTAATGATATTGAAAAAAGTTATTTGGTTAGGCTGCTATTGCATCCTTTTTTGATTTTCGGTACAGGTAGGAGTTAAAAATGCTTCGTTTCGCAAAACGGTACTGTTTGTCGGAGTTGATGAATTTGTTAAACACATTTGCAGTCACGCCAAAGTATTCATAGGTTGTTCCATCGGTAAACGAAATTTCAAGTAGTAAGCCTTTGTGTTTGTAATCAGCAATTCCCGATTCGGTAGTTGTTGAAGTATATTCTGCTAAGTTTGCAGCAATTGTTTCTGGAGAAATACTTACTAAGAAATGATATGCGTCAATAATTTCACGACTTTTAATTTCTGCTTCCGCAAATTTTTCATCATCAGATTGAAATTTATCAGGATGCCATTCTTTCACCAAGTTTCTGTAGGTTGATTTTAATTTTTTAAGATCAGTATCCTGATCAACACTAAATAATTTTTTGTACGCATTCACTCGCTTCATACCGGCTCTTTCTAAAATTCTTAATTGATAGATATTTAAAGTGTTTTTTATGACACTTTTTTTGTTTTTTCGTAAAACAGCCGCAAAAGTACATATTTTAATGTTGTAATAGAGAAGTATTATTTAAATTTTCTATTTTATTACCGGAGAGTATCTAGTTTTAGGGACGAGATTGTGATTCTAAATGCGTATTTACTTCTAATTCTTTACAACGTACTAATTAATCGGACAGATAAAAAAGGTTGTTGAGACTTGAAATTAGAAAGTTTGCGATCTTTTTAAAATTATTCTCAACAACCATACTTGTGTTTTTTTTATAAATTAATGAATTCCGTTAGCCAATTCGCCAACATAGCTTCCATAGGTCATAATTACAAAGGAAATAACTAATACCAATAAGGCAGTAATTAACATGATATAGGTTTTACGATTTACAGCTTTCCATTCTTTCATGAGCACACCAATAATGTAACTAAAGAAAATTAACATCGACATGTGAAGTACCCAACTTGCGAATTGAAAACTTCCCATTCTTACGTGTCCTAAGCCGTAAAAGAAGAATTGTAAATACCATAGGGAACCAGCTAAAGCCGATAGCGAAAAGTTAGAGATATATCTTTTGGTTCCGGTTTCTTTGGTCGAGAATAATGTTTTAATGGAACCATCTTTGAAGGTTACTATGCCAAACCAGATAAGATTGGTAAGTAAACATCCCAGCGAGGATACAATTAATTTTGCATTGCCTTCAAAATGACCAGCACCATATTCTGCGGCAATATCGGAAATAGGTTGTCCTATTTCAAGAGAAACGCCCCAAATTGCGGATAGGGAACCTGCTATTAGAGTCAATATCAGCCCTTTTTTCATTTGGAATTTTTTCCCTTTCTCTTCTGTTTTAGAGGACAAAAATTTCTCTTTAAGAAAGCCTGCTCTTCCACAAAGGGCAACTCCAATAATAGATGCAATCATACCGAAAAGTACTATGCCTCCGCCAACTTTTGTAAATTGTTCTATTAATTGTCCCTTTAGAATTAAAGGAATTATAGTACCCAATACAGCAGATATTCCAATGGATATTGTGTAGGTTAACGAATAGCCAATGCTTCTTATGGCATAACCAAATGATAAACCACCAAAACCATAAACTGCTCCTAATAGTAAAGCTGGCCAAAATACGGATGCTGGCGCTTTACTTAAGACTGTAAATAAATCAGGAATTGTTAAATACCCAATTATTAGTGGCATAATTAACCAGGCAAATAAAGATTGAACAATCCAGAAAATGCCCCAGGACCATTGTTTAACTTTTTCGAAAGGCATATAGCAACTAGCAGCTGAAATGCCACCGATGGCGTGCAAACCAGTTCCGAATACAGGATTAGGAGTTATCATGTGTTTTTGTTTAGGTTAGGTGAAATAGGCATGCAATATACTCTTGTATGCGAATTGTTTTTATTTAGCCTTTGGGTATAAAGGTTGATTTTTATTTTTTAACAGCATCGAAAAGAGCCTCAATATTTTCAGGGGCAATATCCGGTAAAATGGCCTCGTGACTCGGAGAAATAATTAAACCAGTTGGGAATAGTTTTTTTAGTTCGAGTACTCGGGCAGTTATCTGTGCAGGAGTACCATTAACGAGTAGTTCCTGAGCATCAACAGCGCCACAAAATGCTTTCGAATCAAATTTGGTGCTTAGGTTTTCGGCACTCATATCTGCAGCTAAGGCTTGAATTGGATGAACAATGTCAACTCCCATTTCATACAAATCATCTATAATCGGAAAAATCGATCCACAGGAATGATGCAATACTACAAGGCCATAACTTTTTGCCTGGTCAATTAATTTTTTAGTGCCAGGAAAAACATACTCACGAAGCATATCAGGATCTACCATTAAGGCCGTTTGACTTCCAAAGTCGTTGCCAATAAGAACACCATCTAAATTTCCTTTGGTTGCTTCGTAAAATCTTCCATTTAGGTCTAAATAGAATTCTGTAATTCTATCAATTACTGCCTGAAACATTTCCGGATACATCATCATCGTAATGAGTGCATCTTCCATTCCGAACGCAGCACAAGTGTCCTGGAAATGAGCACTCCACATAATTCCCATGCGAAAATAATCTTTAGGCGCAGCAGCAGCTTCTTCTTTGGCTTTGTTTATATCAAGAAAATCGGATGGATTTGGCCATGGGTATTTTGCCACTTCAGCAGGATCGCTCATTCCTTCAAAATATCCAGGAGCGGTAAGGGTACGTTCATCTTGGGTACCAGTGGAAGAATTTGTTTTTGCGAAATTAAGGGCACAACCTACGTCGAAGTGAGGGGCATTATTATAAGGTACAATTATAGGCCACACATCATCATTAATGCATTTTTTTAGTTCGTTTACACTAGAAACTTTAAAATAATCGTACAATGCAGGCAATGCTGGTGGCACAGGAAGACCTAGCCAACTGGCTGGATAATCTACCTTTTCTCTTCTAATTGTTGCAAATACTCGCTCTTTTGAATTCATTCTTAATTTTTTTTATAGGTATGCTTATTGTTTTTAATGCTTTGTTTGTATTGATACTTAAACAATTCAAAAGTAGGTGTCTGGCGATTTATTTTATATAGAAAATCGGTAATCATTTATACATTTCCGACATTTATAGCTACTTTTGAAAGAAATTGACGACGAATGATATCTCCTGGTTTAATTAATGAAATCAAAATTCACATTTTTAATACTGCAAAGTGTACCGTGGAGCAGGAATGGAATTATTCTAATATTATAAGCCCTTTTTCCAGGATTTATCTGATTACAGAAGGGGAAGGATATATATTCCCAGATAATAAGCTACTACAACTTAAGCCAGGATTCATGTACCTAGTGCCTAGCTATACTTTATGCGGTTATCATTGTGTCGAAAACCTGAGTCATTACTATTTGCATTTTTCGCATCAAATGTCCGACGGATTAAAAATTTTCGATCAACTTTCTATGGCGCAGGAAGTAAAATCTTTGCCCATCGATATTCATTTATTTGATCGGCTTCTTGAAATAAATCCGACATTGGGTTTGAAATATTCCGATCCGAATATTTATGAAAAAAGTAGTTGGAAGCGAAACCCTTTAGATCATCGTTCCAATAGTATTCAATTAGAAACCGAAGGAATTATTAAGCAATTATTTTCCCGGTTTATTCAAAGTGGAAGTTCGGGAACTCTGCATCTTCAGAAGCAATCATTTATAAAAAAAACATTCGAATTTATTTCCAATCATCTTTACGAGGAAATAAGGTTGGAGGCATTGGCTAGTCTTGCTTGTTGTTCTACCGATCATTTTACCAGGCAATTTAAAAGTATTACTGGTATGCGACCAATGGAGTTTATTAATAGAAAAAGAGTGGAAAAAGCACAGGAACTTTTAATTACAACAACGAAAACCCAAAGAAATATTAGCGAAGAAATAGGTTTTAATAGTCAACAATACTATACGCGAATGTTTAAAAAAATTACCAATACTACTCCCGAAGAGTATCGAAGAATGGGAGGTTTGATTTAAGTGTTTTTTGAAAGTTATTGATAGATAGCTAGTTTTGGTTAAGGTTTCCTCAATATTGTTGTTTGTTAGAAAGTGAAATTAATACGATCGGATGGAGAATTCGAATTTGAAATGGAATTTGCCATGATTTTGTTTTTTTTAATGGATTTACTTGGCTTTCGTAAGATTTAAGAAGTTTGCTAAAATAGGATTGGTATTGGTCGTATTCCAAACAATCCGTAAGGTGGTTCGTTGGGGTATTTTATTCAGTTCTATAAACTTAATTCCCATATCGTAACCAAGTTTTAGCGATGTTGGTACAAGAGATACTCCAAAATTATTTTCCACCAATCTAAATATAGAACTTGCATTTACGGTGTAATGGGAAATTAAGGGTGCAAATCCGCGCTTGTCAAAAATTTGCATTACTTTTTCGTAATAGGATTCGCTGTATGAAGCGTCAAAAAAGATAAAAGATTCATCTTTTAGTTGCGATAAACTGGTAAAGTTATCCTCATTAATTGGATGGTTTTTTGGTAAAACCAGCGAGAAAGTGTCTTCGAATACCGATCGAATATTTAAGCCTCGGGGCACGCGTTCCATTCTTACAAAACCGATATCAATTTCTTGATTTAAAAGTGCCTGTATTTGCTTTTTGTTGTCCATTTCATTCAAGCTAAATAGAACTTTAGGATGGTGTTGTTTAAATTTTAGCAATAGTTCGGGAATTACATCCTGCATTGCAGAACCAACATATCCTAGTTTTAAATTCCCATCCAAACCGTCGTTTACTAATTTTGCATGATTGATAATCTCATCCAACTGCTTAAAATTCTTGATTAATTCGGTTTGTAAATACGAACCAGCTTTTGTTAGTATCACTTTTCGGTTGTGTCTTTCGAACAGACTTATTCCCAAGTATTCTTCCATCTGTTTAATTTGTCGACTTAAACCAGGTTGCGAAATATAAAGGCTTTCGGCCGCTTTTCTAAAATGCAAATCTTCTGCTAAAGCAAGAAAATATCTATAGTGTCTTAATTCTATTTGATTACTCATGGTTATTAATTAGAGATGAAGATGGTCTTGTTGGGTATCAAAATTACAAATAACTTTGTAATAAAAATAAATCTATTGGAACTATGTTTAAATATGGAATAGATCACCTAACGGTTGATAAGACAATTCAGATAGCTCGCGGGGAGCTTAAAGCTGGTTTAACTCCAGAAGCTATTAACAAAGTGAATGCTTGCAGAGCCAAAGTTGAGTGCATGGCGAAATCCAATAAAGCATATTATGGAATTAATACTGGTTTTGGACCTTTGTGTGATACTCAAATTTCCCCCGAACAAACGAGTAAATTGCAAGAGAATTTGTTGATTACTCATGCTGTTGGAGTGGGAAATCCTATTGGGAAAGAGTTATCGAAAATTATGATGATCTGCAAGGTGCAGGCATTAGCGCAAGGTTTTTCAGGGGTTCGTTTGGAGCTAATCGAACGTATCCTATTTTTTATTGAAAATGACCTATTACCAGTAGTGCCAGAACAGGGATCTGTTGGTGCTTCGGGAGATTTAGCTCCTTTGTCGCATCTGTTTTTGCCTCTTTTAGGCGAAGGTGAATTCTGGATTGGTAAAGATATTATTCCTGCCAAAGAAGTGTTGGCAAAGCATGGCTTAAAAGCAATTCGATTGGAAGCCAAAGAAGGTTTGGGTTTGATTAACGGAACTCAATTTATTTTGGCGCATACCATTCGAGGTTTATATAAAATGGAATATCTTCTCGATTTGGCTGATGTTGCAGGAGCAATGAGCTTGGAAGGTTTTCAGGGAAGCGCTGCTCCTTACAGAGAGGAATTACACGCTATTCGTCCGTTTAAAGGAAACATTAAAGTAGCAGAACGCATGCGCATGTTACTAGAGAATTCAGAAAATTTAGCAGGTCACATTAATTGTGAACGTGTTCAGGATCCTTATTCATTGCGTTGCATCCCTCAGGTGCATGGTGCTTCGAGAAATGCTTGGTATCATTTAAATGAGTTGGCCGAAATTGAAATGAATTCGGTTACCGATAATCCTATTGTTTTAAGCGATACAGAAGCAATTTCGGGTGGTAATTTTCATGGACAACCTTTAGCTATGGCTTTGGATTATTGTTCGATTGCAGCTTCGGAACTTGGTAATATTGCCGATAGAAGATGCTATTTACTATTGGAAGGTAAATTTGGATTGCCTCGTTTGTTAACTGCAAGTGGTGGATTAAATTCTGGATTTATGATTCCTCAATATACTACTGCTGCTTTGGTAACTGAAAATAAATCGCTTTGTTTTCCACCTTCGGCCGATAGTGTTCCAACCTCTTTAGGACAAGAGGATCATGTTTCTATGGGAAGTATTTCGGGTCGAAAATTCAATCAGATCTTAGGTAATATCGAAAAGATATTCGCTATTGAACTGATGTATGGTGCTCAAGCTTTAGAGTTTAGAAGTCCGAATCATGTTTCCGATATTATGGAAAAGAATTTCAATATTATTAGAAGTAAGGTGGCTAAACTGGAAGATGATCGTGTGTTGAAAGATGATATTTACACCATGATCGATTTTGTGAAAACCAGAGCTTTTATTGTGAAATAGTAAAGAAAGAGCTATGACGTTTAAAGAACAAATATTGCAAGGAATTCCAACTGAATTACCTGCAAAAAAAGCATATCCGAAGGATGCCAACAGGGCTCCTAAACGAAAAGATATTTTATCAGTAGAGGAAAAACAATTGGCAATTCGTAATGCCTTGCGTTATTTTCCGAAAGAGTGGCATCAGGAATTAGCCGTTGAATTTGCACAGGAATTATTGGATTTCGGTCGTATTTATATGTACCGTTTTAAGCCGGATTATGAAATGTATGCTCGGCCAATTCAAGAATATCCTGCTAAATCAATACAAGCCGCAGGCATTATGTTGATGATGCAAAATAATTTGAATCCTGCTGTAGCACAGCATCCCGAGGAGTTGATTACTTATGGTGGAAATGGAGCAGTTTTTCAAAACTGGGCGCAATACTTGCTTACTATGCAGTATTTGGCGATCATGACCGACGAACAGACTTTGAATTTATATTCGGGTCATCCAATGGGATTGTTTCCTTCATCGAAAGGAGCTCCAAGAGTAGTGGTAACTAATGGTATGGTGGTTCCTAATTATTCGAAACCTGATGATTGGGAGAAATTTAATGCGCTAGGCGTATCGCAATACGGACAAATGACAGCGGGTTCGTTTATGTATATTGGTCCGCAGGGAATTGTTCATGGTACGACCATTACGGTGATGAATGCATTTCGTAAAATCCTGAAAAAGGGAGAAACTCCTTCAGGAAAGATTTTCTTAACTGCCGGATTAGGTGGGATGAGTGGAGCGCAACCAAAAGCAGGAAATATTGCCGGTTGTATCACGATTGCTGCGGAGGTTAATGCGAAGGCGGCTACCAAGCGTTATGAGCAAGGCTGGGTGGATGTTTTAATCGACTCGATGGACGAATTGTTGGTTCGGGTTCGCAAAGCACAAGAAAATAATGAAGTTGTATCTATTGCTTTTATTGGTAATATCGTTGATGTTTGGGAGCGTTTCGATGAGGAGAATATCTTTATTCATATTGGTTCCGATCAAACTTCTTTACACATTCCTTGGACGGGTGGTTATTATCCTGCCGATATTTCTTACGAAGAGTCGAATAGAATGATTCGTGAAGAGCCGGAACTATTCAAAGAAAAGGTACAGGCAACTTTGCGTCGACATGCGGCGGCTATCAATAAACACACTGCAAAAGGAACTTATTTCTTCGATTACGGAAACGCATTTCTATTAGAGGCTTCTCGTGCGGGCGGAGATGTTATGGCCGAAAATGGCATCGATTTTAAATATAAATCATACGTTCAGGATATTGTTGGACCAATGTGTTTCGATTATGGTTTCGGACCATTTCGATGGGTATGTACTTCTGGGAAACCTGAAGATTTAGACCAAACTGATGAGTTGGCAATGGAAGTTTTGCAAGGGATTATGGAAAATTCTCCGGAAGAAATTCAATTGCAAATGCAGGATAACATTACCTGGATTAAGGATGCTAAGAAGAATAAAATGGTGGTGGGTTCTCAGGCCCGAATTTTATATGCCGATGCTGAAGGACGTGCGAAAATTGCAGAAGCATTCAACAATGCTATTGCCAAAGGTAAAATCGGACCTGTTGTTTTAGGTCGCGATCATCATGATGTTAGTGGAACGGATTCTCCTTACCGGGAGACTTCAAATATTTACGATGGCAGTAAGTTTACTGCTGATATGGCTATTCAGAATGTGATTGGGGATAGTTTTAGAGGTGCTACCTGGGTTTCGATTCACAATGGTGGTGGCGTAGGCTGGGGAGAGGTAACCAATGGTGGATTTGGAATGCTATTGGATGGCACACCAGAGGCAGATAGTCGTTTAAAACACATGTTGTTTTACGATGTAAATAACGGTATTGCTCGTCGTAGCTGGGCTAGAAACGAAGGTGCAATGTTTGCCATTAAAAGAGAAATGGAACGCCGACCAGATTTAAAGGTAACCGTCCCAAATCTTGTAGATGATAATTTATTGAGTGACCTGTTTTAGGAATAAATACGATAAATAAAAATAAAATTGGTTCAGGTACGTCCTGAACCAATTTCATATATAATAGTTTGTAATTGTGGATAAAAGAGAGAATAATCTGATTAATGCGGAATACAGACCTGCTGAAAAAGGCTGCTGGGAAGGACGGAAATCAAATCCAGACATGGGGAAGCAGTATTGGCACCAACAAATTGAGTTTGTTGATTGGAACGATTTACAAACACAAACCGATGATACGAAAATAGATATTGCTATTTTGGGTTACGTTTGCGATGAGGGAGTTCGTCGTAATAGAGGCAGAATGGGAGCACACGAAGGTCCCAAAGCGATTCGAGACCGATTGGCAAAACTGCCGATTCATTTTGAAGACAAGCGCGTGATTGATGCGGGCAATATTGTGTGTAATGATGATGATATGGAAGCTTGTCAGCAGCTATTTTCCTGTGCAGTATCCGACCTGATTAAACGGCAGATATTTCCGATTGGTATTGGTGGCGGACACGACATGTCGTACGCACATTTTATGGGAATTAGAGATGCCATTAAGGAGAATACAAAGCGCAAAGTGGGAATCATTAATTTCGATGCCCATTTCGATCTTCGAACGGTTGAGGGGAGAGGAAATTCCGGAACTCCTTTTAATCAGATTCTATCGGAATGCCACGAAAAAGGAGATTTGATAGATTATTATGCCATTGGCATTCAGCAGCAATCCAATACCAAAGAATTATTTGATATCGCCAAAAGGGAACACATCAACTATTCAATCAACTACGATTGCGAATCGTCGGTATTGGAAATGGAAAGCATAAAAACTAAGCTGGCACCCATAATTGCGAATAACGATTACCTGTATGTTACTATCGATATGGATGGTTTTTCGTCGGCTTATGCTCCTGGTGTAAGTGCGCCTTCGCCATTGGGTTTTACACCCTATTTTGTATTTAAATTGCTGAATTTCCTGTTTGCAACCAAGAAGGTAATTGCTTTTGATATTGCCGAGTTAAATCCATCGCTCGACAGGGACATGCATACGGCGAGTTTGGCAGCAAAAATACTCGATTTTGTGGTGTTGAATTATGAGGTGCCTATATAGCAACGGGATTTTTTTTTCCTGTTTCTGGCAAGGGGATTCTTTCTTCTGGTTTGTTTCAGCGATTTTTATTTTCTTTTTTTTGACGAGGATGTCGCTGATTTTGGACACCCTCTAATTGGCAATATTTTTTAAAATGCAATGCTCGAGGCTTTTAAGTCATTACCTGAAACAGTCAATTTTAATTTCTGAGTACGATTGCTTCCGAGTTTTACAATGCACAAACATCTACCTTTGTGAGTAGAACGGCTTTTTTTGTTTCGGAACAAATAAGAATTGCTGTTGTCGCCATTGTCCAAAGCGATTATTTCTCCATCTCCTTCTAACTCAAACTGAAGTTCTTTATCATCAATGCTTACTCGATTTCCTTTTTTATCCGATAAGCTAATCTCTATATGAACAAGATCATTTGCTTTTGGATTTTGTAGATCAGAATTTAAAATGATGTGATGAGCTTTACTAGTTGTATGTAATTCACTCTCACAAACTACTTTGCCATTTATTTTACCTACCGCTCTTAGTGTACCTGCTTTGTGGGAAATTTTACGCCATTTTACGATCCAATTTGGAAAGTCAGCCAGTTTCTGACTTCCTAATTTTTTGTTATTTAGGTATAGATCTACTGTTTCGCAATTGGTGTAGGTAACCACATCAAGTACCGAATCTTTTGGAAAGTTCCATTTCTCATTCATTTGTGGCCAGCCCCAACGACCTGTTTTTGAAAAATCATCAGCATCTCTTTCGTAAACTTCGAGGTGTACCATAGGTTTATCAGACCAAAAAGCTTCGTACAAGTAGGAGCTGTTTTTGCGAAATCCAGCGGCAGTTAAAAGACCAGAGGTTGATCCCAAATGAGGCCACGATTTTGATTCTCCTAAATAGTCAATGCCAACCCAAAGGAATAGGCCCATATTGTTATCATTATCAAGAACATCTAGCCAAGGAGAACGTTCAATGTTGGCAAAACGTTTTTCTAAAGCCGAATTAAAATAAACATAGCTTTCAGTACTTACATATGCTTTGCCTGGCTTTTTATCGGCAATTAATTTGCACCATTGTTCGCCATAGTTTAAAGCGATTAAATCCATGTACTCACAAGTTTCAATAATATCATTTACTTTATCAGCAACTGCTTTATCTCTACCTCTTTCCATGCCGGATATAACAGGGCGGGTTGGATCTATACTTCGTACAAAAGCACCATATTTTTTCATGCCATGGTTCTCTTCTGCGCTTCCGGGAGCATGATTTTCATTTCCAACGCTCCAAATAATAACAGAAGGATGGTTGCGATCTCGACGAATGGTCTGGCCAAAATTCTTTTTCCATTCTGAACTAAAATGTTGATCGGCAAAAGGAACATCGAAAAATGGATCTTTCTTGTCGGTTGGTTTCTTGTATGGATTCTCCCATTTATCAACAAACTCATCCATAACCAGAAGGCCTAATTCATCGCATAAATCTAAAAACTCAACAGAAGTAGGATTGTGGGCAGTTCGAATTGCGTTGCAACCAATCGATTTTAATTTTAGTAAACGACGACGCCAAACAGCTTTCGGAACGGCAGCACCCAAAGAGCCTGCCTCGTGATGCAGGCAAATGCCTTTCATTTTCATGTTTTTACCATTCAAAAAGAAACCTTTTTCAGCATCAAATGTAATTTCTCGAACCCCGAAAGTAGTTTTGTATTCATCTTCAATCCCTTTATCGGATGTAATAATTGAAATGGCCGTATACAGCTTTGTATCTTCCAATTCCCATAATTGAGGATTAGGAATCACAAGTTCTTGTTTGATATCTGTATCACGGTAACGTTCCATTTCAATTTCGGAAGAAGAACTAATTACCTTATTTCCTTGAGGATCGTAAATGACAGTTTCCAGGTTTAGATTTTTTTTGACATCTAAATTTTTAATAGTTGTTATGATTTCAACATGAGCCTTTTCTTTATCAATGCTTGGAGTGCTAATAAAAGTTCCCCAGGTAGCTACGTGGGTTTTATTGCTTATGGTAAGCCATGTGTTGCGATAAATTCCCGATCCTGAATACCAACGGCAGTTGGGTTGAACAGAATTATCTACTCGAACGGCAATGGTATTGCTTTCGCCAAATTTCAATAGCTCACTGATCTCAAAATAAAAACTTGTGTAACCATCGTGTTGCTGACCAACAGGATGATTGTTTACCCAAATGCTAGCGTTTTTGTAAATGCCATCGAATTGAATTTCAATGTTTTTACCATCGTAATTCGCAGGTAATTCAAAAGTTTTTCGATACCAGGCAATTCCTCCTGGCAACCATGCATTTCTTCCCGAATTTTCCTTGCTAAACTCAGCTTCAACACTCCAGTCATGAGGCAAATTGATCGTACGCCAACTACTATCATCATACTCTTCAGAGCAGAATTCTTTTTTATCTTCCAGTAAAAACTTCCAATCGGAGTTGAAATTTATTCTTTTACGAGATTCTGTTTTGTTTGATGAATAGGCACTTAAAAATGTACTACATATTACTATTAGAAGAAGTTGCTTAAGTTTCATTGCGAGTGTTTTTTTGTTGAAATATAGTTGTTTGCAATTTTAAATTTCATTGGACAAAGGAATGGGAACCTTAGTTTTTTTAATCTCTTTTTTTTGGGGGAGACAAGAGGAAAGAATCGAAATAGTAGAAAATATTATTACGTTATAAATGGTAAACGATTTAAAAGAATTCATTGGGGGGCAAAAAATTAAATTATTAGATCGATTAAAACTAAGAATCCTTTCTTTGTACTATGTGCTTTGGGGTAATTAAAATGTTGTTATGAGTTCGAAATTTTATTTGGATATGAAACGATTTTATCGATTGTATTTCCGTTATAATTTATAAATATTCCAAAAGTGTCACGAAATCAAAGTATTAGCTTGTAGTTGTTTTTTTTCGTTTGTATTTAAATTGCTGAGCTTCTTGTTTGCCACCAAAAAGGTGATTGCTTTCGATATTGCCGAATGACATCCATCGCCCGATAGAGACATGCATGCGGATAGTTTGGCAGCGAAAATTGTCGATTTTGTAGTACTGAATTATGAGTCGCCTTTGTAATACCGATTAGTATTGTTCTAGAAATATCATTCTCATTCCTTATCTGCTTTTTTAAACCAGTTTTTAGGGTTCAGTATACAGTGGCCGGATGGTTTTTTACTTTTTTTCTTGTGTATCCTCTGTTTTTTCTCCGTGCTTAAAACTACTTGTCCTGCTCGACCAATCGAAAAGCCATTTGGTTTCGCTTACGACTCGATTTTACAGGATGCTAAAGAGTTTAGTTTTTGGGCAAAGAAAAATAAAAGGTACTTCCAACATCAAGTTCACTTTCCACCCAAATTTTCCCTTGGTGTTTCGCAATAAAATCTCTACAAAGAATTAAGCCTAAACCTGTACCTCTTTCATTATTTGTGCCTAAGGTTGAGTGAGAGGTATCAATTCGAAATAGCTTTTCAAGCTTACTATTTTCGATACCAATGCCGTTATCAGCAACAGAAATTACATATTCGTTTTCTTTTTCGAGAGTAGCAATGTTTATAGCTCCTTTGTGAGGGGTAAATTTGATGGCATTAGAAATAAGGTTTCGTAATACCACTTCGATCATTTCTTTATCGGCATATAAAATGAAATTAAAGGAGCTGTTTAAGTTAATGGTAATGGATTTGTGTTCCGAGGCGCTTTTTAATAATTCGAGAATTGATTTTATCATTGGAACTACATCAATATATTCGGGATTGAACTTTATTAAATCTGTTTGTACCCTCGACCATTCCATCAGGTTTGTTAGTAGGTCCATGGCATGTTGCGAAGAGGTATTTATAATTTCAGCATATTTTTCAATTCCCTCATAATTGTTGTTTTTAACCTGGTTATTTAATATCTCGCTAAAGCCCATTATGCCATTAAATGGACTTTTTAAATCGTGAGCTATAATGGAAAAAAACTTGTCTTTTGTGGAGTTTAGTTCTCTTAATGAAGCTTCGCTATTCCGAAGTTTAAGTTCTGCTTGTTTTCTGGTGGTGATGTCGTTTATTACCGAAATAATACTCTGTTCATTATTTATAGTTATGATTTCGGCTGTTATAAGTCCAGGAAACAATTCCCCCGATTTTTTACGAAATAGATATTCATCTTCTATAACAATTCCATTCGACAGTAAATCGGAGGTGAATTTTAGGCGATCGCTATTATGCTCCCATATTCTCAAATCAATCGATTTTATACCAATTAATTCGTTGGGATGATAGCCGGAAATGGATTGAACATTTTCGTTGACCTCGAAAATTTCTCCATCCGAAAATTTCGATAACATGATTAAGAAGGGGGCTGCATGAAATGCTTTTGAAAACTTTTCTTCCTGGGCATTTACATCAATAAGCAGTTGCTTGTTGTACATCAAAAAGATGCTGTAGGTAAGAGATATGATAATGATTTCCCAAGTTAATATAAATAGAGCTTCTGAAACCTCTGACTTGAAGTAGTCGGTTAACTTTTGGTTGTTTTGTAACAAATAAATAATGCGAAAAATTTGAATAGCAAAAACGCCAACAAACACATAACCAACCGGACTAGTTATTTTTCGCATGGATGCAGGAGCCCGTTTTAACATTAAAAATGCAATTTGAAAACTTACCAGAACATAAGCGAAGGAGATATTAATGATTCTGGCGTTTAAATTGGGTTCTACAAACGTGAAATACGAATGAACCAGAAGAAAAACAAGTAGTAGAATATAGTTTTGGAGTTGGTATCCTTTTTTCTTCACGAATTGCTCCAATCCAATTAGTAAAATAATGGTGGATGAAACAATTAGTGTATTGGCTACTGGTATAGAAATCCAATCGGGGATAGCACTGCGTAAAAAAACCAAAATATTTCCCGTTGCGCTGATAAAAAAGCTAAGTAGAATTAAAAAAGTTCCAGGATATCTATTTTTAATTTGAAAATATAAAGAGCCAATTAATATTAGATTTATAATACTAGTAATAGTTAAACTAAGGTAAATGGTGCGAATATCAATTGGAAACATAGGCGTATTTCATTGGGGATAAATTATTAAATTGAATTTAACAGCATTTATCTACTATAGATTTCGGCACTGTCTTTTTTTCTGGTCTAAGTAAAGATTGTGAAATTTTATTAAATCATATCGCTTTTACGATACAAAAAACAGTGCATGGCTGGATAATTTTGCTCTTTAAGGGCTGTTTCCCGCTATTTTTATTCGCGTTGATAGGAAATAGAATTAAAAAAGGTCTGAAAAATTGCTTTTTCAGACCTTTAGGGGATACTATTTTATTTTTGTTATTTATCTCCAAAAATATCGCTTGGCATTGCTTCCAGTTCAATTTTAAAACATACCGGATTTTTCGAACTAAAGTTGGTAGGTAGTTGAATTACTAACTCTTTTTTTTTCTGAATCCAAGTAATTTCTGAATTATAACCCAGCAGACTTACTTTTTTAATGGCATCATTAATTACACGATCTTCTGCGCCAAGGGCATCTAATGTAATTACGTTTCTATTGTCTACTTCCATCCAAAAAGCATAAATGTTCTGTTTGTTTTTGGTATAGCGGATATCATCAGAATTAAAGCCTTTTTCGTGTAAATTTGCATGCATTCGCATTTCCGCATTATTAGGTCCTTGACCAAAAACGGTAAATGGAACACTTTCGTAGATTCCTTCTCCATTTACTTTTAACCAGCTACCAATTTCTCTTAAAATGGCTTTCTGATCATCGGGAATAACTCCATGTTTGTTGGGCGCAACATTTAGCAGCAACACTCCGTTTTTACTAACGATATCAATTAAATCCTGCAGGTAATTTCCAGCTTCACGCATTTCGTAAGGCTCACAATATCCCCAACGCCAACCACCTAAACTCATGTCGGTTTGCCAAACATCTTCGCGAATTCTATCTAGTTTTCCACTCTCTAAATCTAAAACTGCGGCACCATCGGGTACTGGCTTCCATTTTATGTTTTTGTAGTTTAATACAACTTCCTGATTGTTTTTTAAACCTTGGTTGTAGTAATTAGCCAATATTTTTTTGCGTGCTTCTTCGTAAGCAGGTTCACAAAATCCTAGGTCGAACCAGAACAAATCTGGTTGATATTGGGTCATTAAATCCATGGTGCGATTGTACCAATTTTTTACCCAAGCTTCGGTTGCAGGTTCCCAACGATCATGAGCATCCCAATAAAAATCTCTGAGCTCTGGATTCGTAGTTTCGTATTTGTCTTTGTAAGTCCACCAGTGCCATCCATAAGCATAATGCGATGAGGTTCCCACCTTTAACCCTTGTTTGCGGGCTTCCGAAAATAGTTCCCCAACAATATCTTTTTTAGGTCCCATATCTACAGAATTCCAACGAGTGATTTTAGAATTGTACATGGCAAATCCATCGCAATGTTCTCCTACCGGAACCACATATTTTGCGCCAGCTTCCACAAATAGATCAATCCACTCTTTGGCGTTGAAGTTTTCGGCTTTAAATTCTGGAATAAATTTGGTGTATCCATAGTCGGCAGGCTCCCCAAAATTCTCTTTATGAAATTTATAGGCGCTTGAGGCTTGTTTGCTTGGATTTCCCAATGCATCAACTTCTCCTTCGTTCCACATATGAAAACCGTACCATTCTGCATTGTTTGCAGGTACAGTTGTTGGTCCCCAGTGAATAAAAATCCCAAATTTGGCATCCTTGTACCATTGCGGTATCTCATAGGTTTTTAATGATTCCCAATCGGCTTTGTATTTTTTTTGACCAATGGAATAATTGCTCAAACTGAATAGTGTTAATGCAAGGAATATTATTTTTTTACTCATTATAGAATATTTTTAGCGGTTTTAAAGTTGGAGTTTATTTTGATCGATGGGGTAAAATTAGAAAATGACTTCCTGTATTGCATTAACATATCCAACGAAATGTAGGGGTGTAATTGCTCTACTTGCCAATAAATAAGCCGTTCGTGTTAGCTTACTTCTATATTTTAAGGCAGTCTAAGTGGATATTATTTATGGTATATGGTGATGTCCTTCGTTTTTCTTTGTGGTTAAAGTTATAATGGAAAATTATTCCATAGGAAAAGCCACTCTTATTAGAATGGCTTTACAATCGAATAGTAGAATTCGGTAATTTATCGGGTATTTGAACGAATGCCTATTTCTTCAAAATTTTATCGGCAATCCGTCTGGCGTCCTGGCAATATTCATCCTTACCTTCTAATTTCCATTCGCCGGTTTTTTCAATGTAAAATTGAACAGTTTTCTCGACAACTGCTGAATAACCACCATAGGATGTTAACATTTTATTCACCTCATCCATATAGTCACTGTTGCTTAATTCACCACTTTTCACCAAATTCCACTGTTTATTAATTCGTTTCGATTTCTCTTTGTAAATAGGATCTTTTGTTTTATATGCCATTAAAAAAAGAGAAAGTGCTTTCGCTTCTGCTGATGGTTTCATTGTGTTTTTTTCCATGCTCTTTGTTTGTATATAGATCGGTGATTAAATGTATTTTACTTCTCGAAATTTTGATTCTTGTAGAAAAGCCAAAATTAGTATATTTCAAAAGGATAAAAAGTGGAATAGCTTATTAATTCTCAATTCAATTTCTACTTCCGGTTGGCTTGTGTTTTTTCTCTTTGAATCTCTTTGTTTTTCGTGGTGATCTTTTTGAACGACTAATGCCAATTATTTTTTAGTTTTTAAAGATTTTTGGATTGTTCTTAAGCCGGACGGACTTTACTTTACGAAAAGGACTGCTCTTTTGGAACTTGCCCAAGCGCATAAAAAAAGCCTGTTTCATACGATAGAAACAGGCTCTTATAGTTTGTGAAATTAGGAAAAGGGACTAAAGTTTCGAAGTGTCAATTTTGAAAAGATCCGCCGCATTTTTCCACATTATTAATTCTTTTTTATCATCAGCCAGTTCTAACTGATCCATAAATTTTAAATAAGATTTCATATTAGATATTGGCCAATCGGTACCATATAACAAATAGTTAGGATCACCAGCGTAATTAATCATTTCCTCAATCTCATTTTTCATATGGCGTTCAAATTTGTCCGAAAAATCACCAAGTACTAAACCTGAAATATCAGCATACACATTTTTATTTTTATACACCATTTCCATACAGTCTCTAATCCAAGGGTTTCCAACGTGACAGATTACGATTTTTAAATCCGGAAAGTCAACTGCTACATCATCAATGTGCAAGGGGTGTGAATACTTTACTTTTCCGGTTGGGGCATAGGTGTCGCCAGAGTGAAACATTACCGGAACATCGTATTCTATCGCCATTTCGTACATTACTTTAAGGCGACTATCGTTAGGATAAAATGGTTCGTAACCAGGGTAAAATTTTAAGCCCTTAATAAGTCCGGCCTCTAAGTATTCGCTAATTTCCCGTAGGTCTCTATGCGTATAGTGAAGGTAACTTACACCGGCAATCACGCCTAGGTTATCTCTACCTCTTATGGCTTCTACTACCTGTTTCGTGCTCGGTCTGTTTTCGTTTACTTTGTACGAGGATAAGACCAATGAATAATCTACCTTATTTTCCTTCATCGTGTCGGATAGGTGATTTAAGCTGGCTTCCAATGAAATTACTCTATCCTCGTGGTAATTGTTAATGTGTGTATGTACGTCTATAATCATAGTATTGTGAGTCTTTTAGGTTTTAAAATGCTACATGCGTGCACTTTGATTGGTGAATTTACTCAAAATTATTTTGTCTGATAAATATAGAAAAAGAAATTGCCCCTGACCAAAACATGCAGGAACAATTTCTTTTTTTATTGTGTTTTAAACAGTTTGCTTGAATATTGGGTTACACAAGAACGTTTTCTAGGTTCGAATCAACACAGAAAATAGCAGAAATCCGCGATTCATTCACGATGTTAATCATCTCAAGGCAGTTCATATCCGAATTAACACTAAAAATATTTACATCGGTATTTCGGTACTTCTTCACATTATCTAAAAGTTTTCCTTGCGTAATATTTATACTTGTATGTTTTGGAAATCGAATCATACTTTGAAAGTTTTCTATGTCTTGCTCCGAGAATTTTAAATTCGGATTGTTGTTCACAATGTAGGTATCGATGGTTCCTTTCCAGTTTTTGCAAACTAAAATAGATAGAAGCGTTGCAAGGTCGTTATCTCCCAAATTAAAAGATTCCTTCCAATCGGCCGGAATATTTTCCAACCATAAATTGATGTTTTTTTCGATGGCAAGACTTGCAGTTGAAAATGGAATGTAAATAATCATTCCAAAATTATTCTTTTTTACATCCGCTATTAGTTGGTTGTAATAGTCAGGATTAACACTTCCAGTGTCGATACTTGCAAAAATCACATTGGGTTTAAAAAATGCAGCATTAAGCGATTGCATACTAATATTAATGGTTGTGTTGAATTCTTTGTTCTCAACAAACGCATACGAAACAGCAAGGCCACTTTCTTTAAATTTCTGAGAAGCATTGTTTAAAAATAATTCGATGTTTTTTTGCTCTTCAGGGTTTTCATTAAATATGGATAATATTTTAATAGAACCTTTTGGATAAATAATCGAATGAATAAGTTTGTAAGAACTCCGAATCTCTTTTGGCATTGTCATCGGAATTAAAAGGTCAGGTCGCCAGGATCGAACTTCTTTTTGCGGGCTAAGATTACTTGATTTTTTGGTAGCCCATTCGGCAAGTGCAGTAAATAGACCACTTCGGGAATCTCCTGCTTCCGATTTTAATTTCAAGTTTACCAAATAAAAATAGAAAACAAAGATAAATATCAGCGATAGTAAGGCTACAATTACATTCATTACAAACATAATTGCGATGGAGCCAAAAGCGCCCAAAGCAGGCACTATTAAAGGTACTTTTAATGTTGGTCGGTAACTTGGTAAGCTTAGCGATTGCTCTATAAGAACTACAATATTTACCATTGCATAGGTAATCATAAAAAACATGGTAAGTATGGGAGCAATTGTGTTCAAATTTCGTAACGAGATACCGATAAGTACAACGATTGCTGTTACCAGCATTGCATGAACAGGTTCGCCTCGTTTTGAGGTTGCAGCAAGTTCTTTGCTTCTGGGAAGAATTCCTTTTTCGGCAAGTGCCAGCATTATTCGTGGGGCGCCAATAAACGAACCCAATGCCGATGAAAGTGTGGCGCCAAGTAATCCGGCAAGAACAATTGGACCGTAAAGTGCTTTGTCGATAAATAAATTGTAGTTGGAGGTCATTTCGTCGGAGGTGGCTAGCATCGAGGCTACAAATATTAAACTGATGTAAATTAACGTGGTTAAAATCACAGCAGAAATAGTTCCTTTTGGAATACTGATACGTGGACTCGTTAAATCGCCCGACATATTAGCACCCGCCATCACTCCGGTTACAGCGGGGAAAAATACAGCAAAAACACCCCAAAATGATGTGCCACTAAAATTATTTTCCTTGGAACCAGCATAGCTGCCAAACAATTCGAAGTTGTAGTTTAAATCATTAACAAATAAAGCTCCATAAATAGATAGTAAAGATAGCGCAATGATACCCAGAATGATGTATTGAATTTTAAAGGCAAAGCTGGTACTAATAAACGCAATAATCATTACCAGTGAAAAAATACTAATATCAAGTACTAAAGGATTAAGTCCTGGTACAATGGAAACCATCCCTTCCCTAAAACCAAAAACATACATCGCAACGGCCAAAGCTTGTGCAATATAAAAAGGGATTCCAATGGCTCCACCTATTTCCAGACCTAATGATTTTGAGATAATACTAAAAGCGCCACCGGCACCAATACGAACATTGGTAGTAATGGACGATAAGCTTAAAGCAGTTGTAAAGGTGATTGCTACCGATAATAATACGATTGCTAAAGCTCCTAAAATACCTGCATTTCCAACTACCCAAGACTGGCGAATGTACATTATTACACCAAGTATTGTTAATGTAGTTGGGGTGAAAACTCCTGCAAAGGTTCCGAAAGTCTTCTTAGTCATGGCTCTATTTTATTAATGTTTACTACCCACTAATTATTGGGGAAAATGAAAATGATAGAAATAAATGCATGCCACCTATAACTTGGTAGTTTTAGAAGCACCAGCCTACTGTTGATTTTGAATATGTTTTGTGTTAATTGTTATCAACTTTTATGTAAGCTCAGCAAAAAAAATAAATTGGCAAAATTTTATTTTGTATATCCGTAAAGGAAAGTGCTTCTTTGATACAAAAGCGGCATGTTTATCGTCTTAAAAACTAAGATGCTTGTAAAGTGAAGATTTGTTTTGAGGTGGGTAGCTGTGTTCCGGCTCTAGGTTGATGCTTACTCACTATTTCAAAGGTCTTTTTTTTATCATTCCTCCTTTTGCGTCTTTTATACTGTGCATTACAACAAATGCATCTTTATCAATTTTATCGATTTCGGTATGTAGTTTTGCTAGCTCCAATCGTGTTATTAGAGTGTAAATAATGTCTACTTGTTCCAGTGTATGTCCCTTTTTGCCTGAATAAACAGTACAGCCTCGTCCTAGTTTTTGAATAATAGCCAATCTAATTCCTTCACTATTTTCCGAAATAATTGTTACTCCAACATATTCTTCAATACCCGAAACTACAAAATCGACGGTTTTTGATGCGGCCAAATAGGTTAGCATGGCATACAATGCAATTTCAATGGAAAAGACATAGGCAGCCACTGAAAAAATAAGGACATTGAAAATTAAAATAACATCTCCAATGGTTAAGGACGTTTTTTTACTTACAAAGATTGCTAATACCTCGGTTCCATCAATAACCGAACCACCTCTAATAGCTAAACCAATTCCTAAACCTAGAAAGAAACCACCAAAAATGGCAATTAGTAATTTGTCACTTGTAATAATAGGAAATGGAATAAAATGAAGCGTTACAGCAAGCAAAACGATCGCAAAAATACTTTTTATGGCAAATTGTCTACTAATAGTGGTTAAGCCCATTATTATAAACGGAAGGTTAATTGCCACAATTAAAATGGATAATGGAATATTTGTTAGCTCTGCGATGGTAAGAGAGATCCCCATTACGCCACCATCAATAAACATGTTGGGAAGTAAAAAACCTTTTAATCCAAAAGCAGCAGCTAACACACCTACTAAAATAAAAAAGCTGTCTCTAGTTAAATGAGAGAATTCAACTTTTGTATTTAAAATTGCCTTCTCAATTAAAGTGCTTCTATATTTTTTATTTTTAAGTCTGCGTTTAACGATCTCTGAAATTACATTGTCAAAAAAACGAATCATAATTTATCTGATTTATTACTTAAGGCTAATTTAAAATTCTACAGCTATTTATATTTTCGAATATACTCTTTTTCTCTAATTTAAATTTTGCAAACAGATAGCAGTTTATTGGAATTAGGAAAAATGTGCTCTTAGCATAAAGTAAAGCATGAAATATTATTGATTTTATAGCGGAAAAAGCAAAATAAGAATCCAAAGCTATGTTTGACCTATTTTGTAGCTTATTTGTCTGATGTGTTTTAATTGGTGTTTCGTAGACTTGCTTGTAGTTCTTTGTTTATCAGCGCTTATGCTTGTTTGTTTTTATTTTTGTCTAGTTTTTGTACAGGTGAAATAAGTTCGTGACTAGTTTTAGTAAACTATTATTTATATCGATTTCGCTTTAGTTTCTTCAATTTTATAATCGTAAAATTATAAAACAAGAAAATGAATAAAATAATGCCAAAACTTCTCAAAACTTTTTTAATTGGATCATTTATTTTGATTGGTTGGAATACAAGTTATAGTCAAAAATCAAATCAAGAAAAGGATGCTTTTTTTAATATAATAAAGACGCAAAAAATTCAATCCGACACTACGGTGGTATGGAAAAACTTTGGTCCTGGAATGTCAGGATACAACGAGGAATTCTGGTGTCACCCTACGGATACTAATGTCATGTTTATGGGACCAGATATGCATGTGTCCTATGGAACATGGGATAATGGAAAATCATGGCAAACGATTAAAGACTGTGATGGCGATGGTCTTGATATGGTTCGGGTGCACGATATTCAATTTTCGTTGGTAAATCCGGATTATGGGGTTGCCTTGGAACGAGAAGGAAAAGTATTTGAATCAAAAAACAGAGGACGAACATGGACTCAGATAAGTGATATTGGAAAAGCCCATACTAAAATTGCGATTCATCCAACAAACGATAGCATCTGGTTTGTTGGAGCAGGTGATTTTTGGAATGTAAAAGAAAATCATAGAACGCTAGCAAAACCAAATGGGAATATTCATTCTAGGGCCGATTATGGTTACGTATGGAAAACCACTGATCGTGGTGCAAATTGGGCCAAAGTGGCTACTAGTATTTCTAATAATTTAGATGTTGGCAGAATACTGTTTAATCCAAATAATCCCGATAAGATGATAATGGCTACCAGTTATGGTGTATACTTAAGTGCTGATGGTGGAGATATTTGGACAGCAGGTAATGTGGGTTTGCCGAATAATTTACCTCGCGATCTTACTTCTTTTTATGATAAAACAACAGGAGAGTTTATTCTTTATTTGGTAGTACAGACTGTTTATGAGCCAAATGGATCTACAATTAATGCAAAAGGTGGTGTTTATAAAAGTACCGATAGCGGAGTAAGCTGGACGAGTATTACTGGTAATTTAGGATTTGATATAAGTGCCATTACTAATTACGCAGTTAGAGATGGATACCATAGAACAGTATCTCATTGGTTAGGAATAAGTAAAAGTGCTTCACAAAGTACCTATAGCGTATATCCGAGCAATACAATGTCTGTGTACAATCGAATTGTGGTTAATCCTTTGAATAAAAATGAAATTTATGTCTCGCATAACAAGAAGCATGACTTTGGGTTTGGTCCTGGAGATTTATGGAAAACAGAGGATGGCGGACAAAGTTGGTTTGCTTGTGCTCGCAATGGTAAATACTGGATGGATGAAAATGACAAATCGTATTGGAATGGACGTGGTAATCCGATTGGAACAAATCTTAAGTTTTCGCACGTACAGCGCGAGATGGATGAGGGTTCGGAAAATTCAGGGAACAGAATGTTGGCAATAAATGCTAAAGGACAGGTGTTTATAGGAGTAGCACAACAAACTCTTCGAAGTAATGACAAGGGCGCAAATTGGCAACAGGTTGATGATTATGAAACAGCAGAAGGATCCAATGCGTGGGTTGGCAGGGGAGATAGTAATCTTCCAGGACGGTTTATGTTACACGAAACAGGAATACCTGGACGTGCATTGTTTTGCTCTGGGGAACATGGCCTATGGGAAACAGCTGATTTAGGAGATTACTCTGGTAAAGATGTGGTTGCAGTAAAACAGATAGAAGGACAAGTGCATGATCATGATGGGAATCTTGCATCTCACTCGACTTCTACAGTTGCGGTACATCCCAATAATCCGAACATAATTTATATACTAAGTTGCCGTCAGGAACATAGAGGGAAGTTGCGAAAAACTATTGATGGAGGCAAAACATGGAACAATATTGCAACTATTTTCGAGGCGAGTAATAATAGTTGGGAAAATGTACCATTTCAGTCTTCTTTGATGATTGATCCGAAAAATCCAGATAATATGTATTTCTGTGCCACCCGAAAAGTTGTGCAGGAGGTAGGTTCTTCACCAGATGAAAGTATTCTTACCAAGGGTGGTTATGGTGTTTATCGATCAACAGATGGGGGATACAATTGGTCGTTGAGTAATTCGGGTTTACCTGCTAATGTAAGTGTTCGAAGGTTATGTATGGATCCTGCTAATTCAAGCATAATTTATGCTGCATTAAATCAATTTGGAAATAATGATCTGGGAGGTTTGTACAAATCGGTAGATGGAGCCAAAACTTGGAAGAAAGAAAGTATTCCTACTGAAATTAAGTCAGTGAACAACTTGTTTATTGATCGGAATACCAAGTATCGCTTTTTGTCAGGTGGCTCTCGTTCAGGTAGCTTCGATGCAGGAGGAGTTTGGAGAAGTAAAGATGAAGGAACAAGTTGGGAAAAAATATTTATAGCTCCTTATGTGTGGCAAACCGAGGTTTCACCAGTAAATTCAAATATTATTATTATTTCAGTGCCTGCGCAGATTCCAAACTTGACAGACCAGTTTAAAAATCCGGGAATTTATTTGTCTAAAGATGATGGAACTACTTGGGCTAAAATAAATAAAGGAATTGGACAACCAAATAAAATGGTTGATGTTAAACCTGATCCTTATAATGAAGGTGTAATTTGGTGTGCTGGATGGGGAAGTGGTTGGTTTAAAGCCTTAATTAAAAACGATAAGGTAAAAGCGGTTTGTAAGAATGCGGAGCTTTTTGAGAATGAAGAAGTAACACTTTATGGACTTGGTTCTATTGGCTTTCAGCTTACTTATGAGTGGATTGCACCAGATGGAATTTCATTATCAGCAACTGATAAAAATAAAACGACTTTTACCGCTCCCAAAGTAAATAAGGATTCTACCTTCATTATCACTTTAGTAGTTAGTAATGATTTGGGTAAGGATTCTCTTGATGTTATTATTCAAGTTAAAAATAACGTCACTACTGCCATACAAATGATTGATGATGAATCGGTTAGGATATTTCCAAATCCTGTGGTAGATGGTAAGCTTAGAATTTCAGGTTCAGATGAACACGTGAAGTATCTGATACATAACATTCAGGGGAAGACTGTGCAGTTGGGTACTTTGGAACAAGGTTTAATTGATGTGTCTCAACTAAATTCGGGTGTTTATGTTATAACTATTACAAACAGAGTAAGTTATGTCATTCGAAAATTTATGATTAATAGATAGTTGGAGAAGAGGTATAAAAGGAGTAAAGAACTATTGTTTAAAAAGAGGAAATGGCAAAGAATTTAGAATTATTGACAATATGTGTTTTGATAGGTTTGAGTATGTCTATTCAGACTGTGGCTCAAAAGAAGGATAAAAATTTTTTTAATATAATAAAGACGCAGAAAATTCAATCCGACACTACGGTGGTATGGAAAAACTTTGGTCCTGGAATGTCGGGATACTGTGAAGAGTTTTGGTGTCACCCTACGGATACTAATGTCATGTTTATGGGACCAGATATGCATGTTAGTTTCGGTACTTGGGATAATGGAAAGTCGTGGCAGTCTTTAAAGGATCACGATGGTTTAGGACAGGATATGAAAAGAGTTTTGGATATTGAATTCTCCAGACAGGATCCGGATTATGGAAAAGCTATTGATTGGAATGGCTGGATTTATGAAACTTTTGATAGAGGCAGAAGCTGGGAAAGAAGTGGGGGATTTGGTAAAAGTTTCAAAGATTTTGGTATTGACCCAAATGATTCAAAATCGTTCGAAAAAGGTTGGTATTATGAGCAAAAAGGAACTCGTCATAGCGAATTGGCTGTGGACCCAATAAACGATAAAATTTGGTATGTTGGAGCAGGTGATTTTTGGAATGTGAAGAGTAATCATCGATCGGCAGCAAAACCAAATGGGGTAAAATTAAAATATGCGGCATATGGTTACATTTGGAAAACAAGTGATAAAGGAAAATCCTGGGAAAAGATAAGTAATGGTTTGCCTGAAAATACCGAGGTAGGGAAAATTATTATTAATCCGAACGATACGAAAAAGCTGATCATGGCAACTAACTTTGGAGTAATGCTTAGCAAGGATGGCGGACTTAGTTGGAAAAATACTGCGAAAGGATTGCCTAATAATTTACCTCGCGATATTAGTTCTTATTACAACGATAAAACCAAAGAGTTTCTTCTTTATTTGGTGGAACAGACTGTTTATGAAGACAAAGGAAATACCGTAACTGCAAAAGGAGGAGTGTACACTAGTAAGGATGGTGGTTTGAATTGGAGGAATATTACCAATAATTTGGTGTTCGATTTAAATTCAATGAGCTTTCCGGCAGAAGTGGATCGTTTCCATAAAACAATGTCACACTGGTTTGGAATCTCTAAGAATGAATCGAAAGAAAAATTCACTAAACTACCAAGGGAGACCTTACCCGTTTTTAATCGTCTTGTTGTAAATCCACTAAATAGAGAGGAGATATATGTTTCCTTCAACAAAAAGCACGATTTTACTTTTGGTGCTGGCGATGTTTGGAAAACAGAGAATGGAGGGGAAACCTGGTTCGCATGTGCTCGTCAGGGAGCCTATTGGAAAAGTGGAAAAGATAAGGAGTATTGGCAAAAGAGGAATAATCCTGTTGGAGCGAATGTTGATTTTGCACATCTGCAGGAATATATGGATAATTCACAAGCAAGTTCGGGTAATAGAATGATGGAAATAAATTCCATTGGACAAGTTTATATAGGAATAGATCAACAGACTTTAAAAACTACGGATAAAGGAGAATCGTGGAAACAGGTAGATGATTTTGAAACTGCGCCGGGGAGTAACAAATGGATTGGTCGTGGCGGAAGTAATTTGCCAGGCAGATATATGCTTCTTGAAACAGGAATAAAAGCCAGAAGATTGCTTTGTAGTGGAGAGCATGGTTTATGGCAGACTACTGATTTAGGAGAATGGAAAGATAAGCAGGCTGTGGCCGTTGAACAAATAGAAGGTCAAGTGCATGATGGAAGTGGAAGACATGGTGCACACTCTATTTCAACGGTTGCTGTACATCCTAATGATCCAAATACTATTTACTTTTTAGCATGGAGACAGGAGCATCGAGGGAAGTTACGTAAAACAACTGATGGTGGTAAATCGTGGGAGAATATTGCAAGTATTTTTGAGGCTGACAGTCCTGAATATAAAGGACTTGCCCCACAAAACTCACTAATAATTGATCCGGTAAATCCCGATAATATGTATTTCTGTTCTACTTCTGTAAAAATTTCAGAAATAGGGGGTTCTCCTGCTGAAAAATTAACAAAAGGAGGATATGGTTTTTATCGTTCTTTTGATGGTGGTTATACTTGGGAATTATGCAATAATGGTTTGCACAAAGGAGCAAGTGTTCGTCGAATTGTGATGGATCCAAATGATTCAGAGACGATTTATGCTGCTTTAAATGATAATAATGGGGCATTATATAAGACCATTAATAAAGGGAATAGTTGGATGAAAATAACAATTCCCGAAGTCATTAAGTCAGTAAGTAATGTGTTTGTAGATCGCAATACCAAATATATTTATATCTCGACCGGACGACGGAATGGTTCTTATGAAGAAGGAGGCGTTTGGCAAAGTAAAGATAATGGAAAGCATTGGAAGCAAATTTTTAAAGCTCCTTTTGTTTGGCAGGTAGAAACCTCTCCGGTGAATCCCGATCTTATTGTTATTAGTGTAGGCGGACAGGCAGTAAGTAAGGCCGAAGAGTTTATGAATCCAGGAATTTATTTATCTAAGAATGGTGGCGTTAGTTGGACTAAAATGAACAAAGGTTTAGGTCAGCCAGATAAAATTGTAGATGTAAAACCGGATCCTTATAACGAAAATGTGCTTTGGTGTGCTTCGTGGGGATGTGGATGGTATGTTGCTTATTTAAATGGGGATACCAAAGGCTGGCTTGAAGAGTAATTTTTTTGTACTAAATAGGGTTTATAAAGACTAAAAAAAGAGAAAGTATGTTACGAAGATTACTTGTGGGAATTCTTGTTCTATTGCAATTTGTTACAATAGGTATAGTTCTGGAATCAAAAGCGCAAACGCCTCCCAATGTAATTTTAATCCTTACGGATGATCAAGGAATTGGCGACTTGGCTTGTCATGGTAATCCTTGGCTGAAAACGCCAAATATTGATGCTTTTCATGATCAATCGGTTCGTTTAACAGATTTTCATGTAAGTCCGTACTGTGCTCCAACGAGAGGCGCTATAATGACTGGGAAGTATCCTATTAATAATGGTGCTTGGGCAACCTATAAAGGTCGCGATGCACTTCCGGAAAATACCTCCGGCATGGCCGATGTATTTAAACAAAATGGATATACAACTGGTATTTTTGGGAAGTGGCATTTGGGCGATAATTATCCGGTGCGTCCTACCGATTGTGGTTTTGATGTTGCCATTCAGCACAAAGCTGGTGGAGTTGGAGAATTGTCGGATTATTGGGGGAATACTTATTTTAACGATGTGTATTACGTAAATAACGAACCGAAACAATTTGAAGGTTATTGTACGGATGTTTGGTTTCGGGAAGCTATCAAATTTATCGATAACAATAAGGAAAATCCATTTTTTGTTTACTTACCAACCAATGCTCCACACAGTCCGTGGTTGGTTGATGATAAATATTCCGATCGGTACAAAGATTTAGAGGGAGAGGAAATTGTTAGTGCCAATTTCTACGGAATGATCGCAAATATCGATGAAAATATCGGCAAACTAGATAAATATCTGAAGGAGAAAGGACTCTTAGATAATACCATTCTAATTTTTATGACCGATAATGGTTCAAGTGGAGGAATTAGTAGAGATGGTAAAATAGGATACAATAAAGGCTTCCGAGGAATGAAAGGAGCGAAAACAGAAGGTGGACATCGTGTACCATTTTTTATTCGTTGGCCAGATGGAAAAATAGAGGGAGGAAAAGATATTTCGGACCTAACTGCTCATGTTGATTTACTGCCTACACTAGCAAGTTTGTGCCATTTGAATTTACCCGAAAAGTTAAATTTGGATGGAGTCGATTTTTCGGCACTACTTGTAAACAATGAAAGCAAATTGGAGGAGAGAAGCCTATTTGTGCATAACCGTCAGGATTGGCGACCTCCGATGGATGAAAACCAGACATGCATTATGAGTGACAAGTGGCGATTGGTGAATGGCAAAGAATTATACAATATCGAAAAAGATAAATATCAGCAAAATAACATCGCGAAAGAGCATCCGGAACTGGTGCAAAACTTGTTGAATGATAATGCTCGATTTGTGAGAATCGCAAAAACAAAATTAGCTTATCAAGAACTGCCAGTACACGTTATTGGAAATAAAACGCAGGAAGAAATTACCTTAACAATACAACATGCAATTGGCGAAGATGCAGGAATTTGGAAATGCGAACAGGTGGCCGAAGGAATGAAGAATACCAATAATACACATTCTTTACGAGTAGATTGTACTGGTTTATACGAAATATCTTGTTGCAGATGGCCCAAAGAATGCCCTGGCTCTATTTGGGGAATCCCTGCAAAAAATCCGAAGCATCTGTTTACTTATTCAACAATTAAGCCCGAGAAAGTGCGAATTAGTATTGCCAATCAAATACTCGAAAAAGAAGTGGTAGGCAACGAAGAGGCTGTTACATTTACAGTTAGACTCGAAAAAGGAAAAACATTATTGGTAAACGATTTTATCGAAGGAAATGAGAAGTATGGAGTGTATTATACTTATATCCGTAAAGTGGAATCGTTTTCTAGTGCTGAAAATGATTTATTTGAAAAATGAATTTAGAAACTATTAAGACACACAAAATATAAAAAAGAGGTTGTATGAAAATTAATAAAATTCTGTTTCTAGTAAGTTTAGTTTTATTATTTGGCGGTAAAATAGTGATTGCTCAACAGCAAGCTAATATACTTTGGATTTTAACCGACGATCATCGCTACGATGCAATTCGTTCTTTTAATAAAATGTTGAAAGGGCAGGAAATGAGTGAATTGGGCTATGTGGAATCTCCAAATACCGATCGTTTAACCGAGATGGGAACCACCTATATCAATACCTACTGTCAGGCTACTGGTTGCGCTCCTTCGCGAGCATCTATGCATTATGGCCGTTATCCTTTTCATTCGGGAGTTTATGAGTTTGAATACCATAATAATAAGGCATCGCATTGCAAGCCTACTTTGCCAGAACAAATGGCAGCGCTTGGTTACCAAACTTTACGAATTGGGAAGTTGGGAGTACGAGTAAAAACACTTGAAAATGGAAAAGCGAAACCAACCGATATATACCAAAACAATATCGACTTTAAAGCATTGCGAAAGGAAGGTTTTACTGCTTGGGGAAAAGATAATTTTAACGAAGTGGATGGGAAAAAACTGGAGAAGCCAATTAAAAACTTAGATTTTTTTGTGACGCCCGAAGGGGAGTTTAAGTATACTTCCTTAGACTTGGAAAGGCAAAGACCAGAATATGCAGGCATGGCAGAAAAAACAATGAAAGAATACGATATGCTTCGTTATTACAACAAGAAAACTGGAAAACAACTCGATAATGGAATGATTCTTTCTGGTGTGAGTTCACAACCAGCAGGAAAAACAAGAGATGCTTATTACGCTACCATTTTTGAAGATTATTTGCAAAATAAGGACAATAAATTTACGGTTGGTTCGCAAACTATTAATGGAATTGATGCTTCCAAACCACAGTTTTTTTATATTGGATTTGATTTTCCACATACTCCAGTGTTACCACCTGCTGATTATCGGGCGCGATTTCAAAAGTATAGCTATAAACTTCCTGTTTTCGACGATAGAGATCTAAAAACAATGCCAGCTCAACTTCGAAAACAAGTATCACATGCTTATTCGAATCATTTTACCGATGATGAAAAACAAAAAATGGTTCAAGATTATTATGCATTTTGTGCTTATGGCGATGCTTTAATTGGACAGGCAACGGATGCTTTTATTGCTTATAGTGAGAAAAATAAGAAGCCTTGGATGATTGTTTACGTTTGTGGCGACCATGGTTGGAAATTAAACGATCATGGGGCTGTTTCTAAGTTTACTCCGTGGGAAGTGGATACACACAATCCAATTGTAGTTGTTTCCTCCGATCAAAAAAAATTCCCTGCGGGTAAAGTAGTTCGAGATTATACCGAGTTTGTTGATATTGCTCCAACAATTCTGGCTATGGCTGGCGCAAATCTGGAGGATCCAAAATTTAATTATCTGGATGGATTTGATATGGCAAAAGTAGCATCCAAAGAAATTCCTGCCAGAGATTATATCATTGGAGAAAGTCATGCTGTAACAGGTCCGAGGGCATATATTCGGACTAAAGATTATGTTTTCTCGATGCAGACTCGTCCCAATAAAGTACGAGGCAAAGATATGGATTGGGCTCGTAATGCTAGTTATGAGGATTTAGATCCTGCACTTTACGATACAAAATTAGATCCGAAGGAAGCTAACAATTTAGCTTTTGAAAAGAAGTATGAGAAGATAGCGAAAACAATGAAAGAAAAGCTAATCAATATTGTGCTTGGTGATGGACGTATTGAAGTAGGTTGGGGTAAAAAAGCCGATGGAACGGAAATATTTCGCAGCAATTTTGCTCCAGGGGCACACGATCATCAATTGAAATTGTAAATAATGTTTTGATAAACTCATAGAATTGTAATTTTTAAAATACTACCAACTACTCTTCAAACAATAATAAAAGGGGTGGAGTAAATAAAATAGTTGTCATAATTAAATTAAAATTGACATGGATAAAATGAAGAGATTCAGATGTATTGTATGTTTAGGACTGTTTGTAAGTTTGCTTTTTTTCTCTTTCTTACCTACATCGGCACAGAAAAAAACCAATATTATTATGCTTCTTGCCGACGATGCCGGATATCATGATTTTGGTTTTCAGGGAAGTAAAACATTTAAGACTCCTAATTTGGATAAATTGGCCTCCGAAGGGATGGTTTTTAATCAAGCCTATACAACAGATGCAGTTTGTGGACCATCGAGAGCGGCATTGCTAACAGGAATTTATCCGCAACGATATGGAATAGAGGAAAATAATGTTCCTGGTTATATGAGTGCTTCTTCTAAGTTGCTGGGCGATGAGATGGGATTGCCTGTTGATATTAAAACAGTTGCTGATTATCTTCATCCATTAGGTTATCAATCAATAATTTTAGGGAAATGGCACCTGGGAAATGCCGATAGATATCATCCTTTAGGCAGAGGTTTTGATGAGTTTTATGGTTTTAGAGGTGGGGCAAGAAGCTTTTTCCCATTAAGCCAGAAAGAAGCTTTCACAAAACACGACGAAAGAATGGAGAAAGGCTTTGGGAATTTTCAGGAACCAGATAAATATTTAACAGATGCTATTGCCGATGAGGCCTGCGACTTTATTGAGCGAAATCAGAAAAAACCATTTTTTATGTATGTTTCGTTTAATGCAGTGCATTCCCCTCTTGAATCTAAAGCGTCCGATTTAGATTTATTTAAAGACCTAACTGGAGAGCGGAAGCAATTAGCAGCCATGACTTATGCAATGGATCGTGCGTGTGGTAAGATTATGGATAAGTTAAAAGAGTTGGGTTTGGAAGAAAATTCGTTGATTGTTTTTGCAAATGATAACGGTGGCCCTGATGGAACTATGACTTGTAATTATCCATTAAGTGGTTGCAAATCGAATTATTTGGAAGGCGGTATTCGGGTTCCTTGTATCATGAAACTTCCATCGGTTATTAAGGCAGGTTCGGAATATACAAGTGCGGTAAGCATGCTCGATATGCTACCAACTTTTCTGAATACTGCAGGGGGAAATGCAAACAAAATTGCTGGTTTGGATGGAGTTGATCTTTTGCCTTATATCACCAATAAAACCAAGACAGAACCACACAAATTACTTTTTTGGAAGAAAGAGAATAGAGGGGTTGTTCTTAAAGGCGATTGGAAAATGCTTCGTTTTCCCGACAGACCTGCAGAGCTTTATAATCTAGAAAAAGATATCACCGAAAGTAATAATTTGGCCTATAAATATCCCGAAAAAGTGCGCGAAATGTTTAAGCTGCTTTGGGAATGGGAGAGTGATTTGGAACGTCCGTTGTGGCAATTAAAAAGGGTTTACGAAGTAAATGCCATGAAACGAATGGACGAAAAAAGAACTCCTGTTTTAGATAAATAAGTTGTCAATTAATCATTATGTAAGATGCAATTTCCTTTAAAAAAAGTTCGAATACTTACTGTTTTTTCTTTTCTGCTAGTTGGTAATCTACTTCATGCTCAAAAAAAAACGGTAGGCATGAGTTTTAATCCAAATGCCATAAGTGTTGATGTAATTGTTCCCGAACATGGGATGGCCGATCCGCATGCTTGGGTGCAAAACGATACGGTGTTTGTCATTTGCGGACACGATGAATCTTGGGAGGGAAAAGGCTCTTTTCGAATGGATCGTTGGGAAATATGGTCATCTGCAGATTTAAAGAATTGGGAGCACCATCGGAATATTTATCCTAAGGATACTTACATTGGCGACAATCCAAATTGCTGGGCAGGAGATATTTGTGAGAGAGATGGTAAATACTATTGGTTCTTTTCGAATCGCAATATCAATACAGGAGTAGTGGTTGCCGATAAAATTACGGGCGAATACAAAGATTTGCTGGGTAAGCCATTATTGCCTAAAGGAATTGTTCCTGTACATCCTTACGATCCTGAGATCTATATCGAAAATGATGAATACACAATTTGCTTTGGTGTGAATACCTACTACATGGCTACATTGGCTAAGGATATGAAGTCTTTAACGACTGAACCAAAAGCCATTTTAGTGAAAGATGAGAATGGTGAAAAAGTAATTGCTGAGGATAAGCCAACTTTGTTCAAACGCAACGATTGGTATTATTTGGTATTTGGAAGCCGTTATGCCATGTCGAAGAATTTATATGGACCATACGATTTTAAAGGTGCATTTTTAGAAGGTGGACATACCAGTTTTTTTGATTGGCACGAACAAAAGTATGTGCTTCAGGAAAATCATGATATTAGTGCCTTTTATCGTGGAGCAAGTTTAAAACCTGTATTCTTTAATCAGGACGAGAGTATTTTTATTCCCGAAAACGACAGAATGTATCCAGCACCAGGACGACCGTTTCAATTTAAAAATAGTACCATGGGTTGGAAGGCCTTGAATGGAACAGATCTTCAATTTTCTAGTGGAATTTTAAAAGGAACAATTACAGCTAAAAATGCTTTAATTCAATCTGCACCATGGTTATATACCGACACCCGTTTGTGTTCTAAAGTAAGCTTTAAGATAAAGAACAACAGCAATGCTAAGCAGATGAAGTTTGCTATTTATACTCGTAATCAGAGCCCCGGTTTTTGGGGAGAATCAACCGGACAGGTGGACTGGAAACAACAAGAATGGATAAGCATTCCTATTCGTTCGAACGATTCTAATTTTTCAACTTATTCAATTAATTTATCTCAATTTAAAGTAGTAAACGAACGATTAATGCAAATTGCACTACAACCAGCATTTAATGTAGAAAATGGCTCTTGGGAAATCGATGAGGTTTTGGTGGAGTAAATCAAGGAAGCAACAAGGAATTTAGGTGTGTTCGTAAATGTTCCGATTTTATCAGGAAACCCCGCTTGATTTCTGCCGAACTTGCCCAAGTTTAGGGTGTGAAAGAGGCACAGCTACAGTCATTAGACCGTCATCTGTGTTGTTGATTATGGCTCGATTTTATTTACTTTAATTCATATTTTCTCTTTCATTTAATAGATTAGAACATTTTGAGAACCATAAGTAGGATTTATTAATACTGTTAACGGAGTTTTCAATGAATCTAAAATATTTATAAGTAGTATCAATCATTCGTCATTATAATTAAGACTAATGGAAAATTATAAGTTTCTTGGCGGATTAAAGTGATTTCCACAGAAAGTTGCCCTTCACTAAAAGTTTTATAACGGATACCATTCCCTTATAAGAGTAACATTTTTCATTTTCGTGTTCGTTTTCCGACCTTAGGCTATTGGTAGTTGTGGCTGCACGAATCTTGGAGTTTTTCTATGTTGTTTTGTGAATGATTTTTTTAAATTCAAAATCAATTGCTGGATTTTTATATCTTTTAATCAACTTATAACTATAGTATCCTATTGCTAATGCACAAAATATAGAAGTCCCAATAGGTCCTATTGTGTCTATAAATAACATGAATAGTTTGCTTAAACCTTTTTGTTTTCCAGAAAATTCATATTCTGTTCCTTGTTGCATATTTATTGAAGCAGTTACTATCAGATAGGAGAATAGACAAACAAACAGAATTTTAATGGAGTTTAATGTTAGGTATTTTGCTTTATTTTCGGTCTTCGTTTTTAATTCCATTTCAAAAATACTTCCTATAGAATCTGCAAGCTCTTTAAGTTCTGAATTATCTGATGGAATCAGTTTTATCATGTCGTTAACCTCTGTTTCCGAAGCATAACTTAGCTTTATCGTATTTCCTTTTTCATTAAAAACTATTCCATATAAATCTTTTTTATTGATAATTTGAAAGTCTTTCTTTTGGGAAATCATTTCAGATTTTTTTTTCATCTCGGTATAATCTTCAAATTTATTACTCGAGAGGGCAATATAATCAGGTGTCACAATTAAATTTTTCTTCTTTTCAATTCTAAAAATCTTTTCCATTAGGTATTTACTTTTGTTTTTGTTCCGCACACAGCCTTGTGAATTTGTAGCTGTATTTCTATTCTTTCTATTGATTTTAAAACTTACACTGATATAACCCATAGGTTTGTGTCTTATGTATCCTCAATAAAACTAGGTCTCGTATTTTTTATTTGGCTTCAAGTGTAAATGTATCATAGGAGTGCCAAGTTTACTTGTTTAACACTTGCCTAAAAGTAAGAATAAAATAAAAATAGGAAAGTGGCTTTACTTATTCGGTATTAATATAAATAGTTAAGAAAAACTTTGTTTGGCAGGGGCTTGTGTTTTAGGAAAAATGAAGAATTTTACTTAGTTCGAAACCCTTCGTGGGGCGTTTTAATTCACTGCGTTGTTAGCTTCGTTTGTTTTGCTCCGGTGTTTTACCAATTCCCCATCCTTATTTAAAATGATTAAAAATAATTTCTATCTTTAACTTGCTTTAATAAGTAAAGGGAAATTAAAATGATCAAATTAGCACAAGTAACTCTGGTTTTAGTGTTTATACTTGGTGCGGTGAATGCTGTATTTTCCCAAACTCAGAAAAAAAATATGAATTATACACATACCAATAGTTTAAGTCACGAAAATAGTCCATACCTCCTGCAACATGCACACAATCCAGTTAATTGGTATCCTTGGGGACCCGAAGCGCTGGCAAAAGCCAAAAAAGAAAATAAAGTATTACTAATTAGTATTGGTTATGCTGCCTGCCATTGGTGCCATGTTATGGAGCGCGAAAGTTTCGAAAACGAGGAGGTAGCAAAAGTAATGAACGAATTTTTCGTTTGTATTAAAGTCGATCGCGAGGAACGCCCCGATATCGACCAAATTTATATGGATGCTGTGCAAATGATGACTGGAAGTGGGGGCTGGCCACTAAATTGTTTTGCCATGCCCGATGGAAAACCGTTTTTTGGAGGCACCTATTTCCCTGCCGGTAATTGGGTGAATGTACTAAAAGGCATTCAAAATGCGTGGGTTAACGAGACCGATAAAGTACAACAGGTAGCAAATCAATTGGCCATGGGTATCCGCGAAAACGAAATTATTACGGTAAAGGCCGAAGCGTCTTCTTTCCCTGTTGCGGATTTAGAAAAAGCATATCGTAATTGGAAACAAGATTTTGATTCCCGTGAAGGAGGAAACAATCGGGTTCCCAAATTTCCTTTGCCTAATTCGTTGCAATTTTTACTGCGCTACTATTATTTTACAAAAGATCAGTCGGCGCTCAATCAGGTAACGCTTACGCTCGATAAAATGGCCATGGGTGGTATTTACGATCAGGTGGGAGGCGGTTTTGCCCGCTATTCGGTGGATGCAATTTGGAAAGTACCGCATTTCGAAAAAATGCTTTACGATAATGCACAGTTAATAAGTTTGTATGCCGAAGCATATCAACTTACAAAAATTCCCGAATATAAGCAGGTAATTCAGCAAACACTCGAGTTTGTAAATCGGGAATTAAGTTTGCCTCAAGCTGGTTTTTATTCCTCGCTCGATGCGGATAGTGAAGGGGTAGAAGGTAAATTTTATGTGTGGGAAAAATCGGAAGTAGATGCTCTTTTAAAAGAAGATTCGGAACTGTTTTGTGAATTCTACGGAATCACCAATCCGGCGAATTGGGAGGAAGGTAATATTCTGATGATTCAGACCGATAAAAAGTCCTTGGCGAAGAAATACAAGATATCCGTAAAACAATTGGAGCTTAAATTAGAAAGGGACAGAAGGTTTTTGCTGCATAAACGAACCAAGAGAATTCGTCCGGCACTCGATGATAAAGCCCTTACTAGCTGGAATGCGCTTATGCTAAAAGGATATGTGGATGCGTATAAAGCCTTGGGCGACCAAAATTATTTGAATCGAGCCATTCAAAATGCAGAATTTATGCAGCAACATCTTTGGAAAGGTAAAGCGCATTTGCATCGTAATTACAAGGATGGCAATTCTAAAATTAATGCTTTTCTCGACGATTATAGCTTTACCATTGAGGCTTTTGTGGCGCTTTATCAGGCAAGCTTTAACGAAGAATGGCTTTTAAAAGCAAATGATTTACTGGAACAAGTACTGCTTCATTTTTCCGACGAAAAGTCAGGCATGTTTTTTTATACTTCGAACGAAGATGATGCTTTAATTGCCCGCAAAATGGAGTTGGTCGATAATGTCATTCCATCCTCCAATTCTTCCATCGCGAAAAGTCTGTTTTTAGTTGGTACTTACTTAGATAAGACTCAATATATCGAGCGTTCTAAGCAAATGCTTGCCAATATAAAACCTCGCTTCGAAAAAACAATATCTTATCATTCTAATTGGGGACAAGTCTATTTTTGGTTAGCAAATCCTCCAGTCGAAATTGTTATTATGGGAGAGGATGCTGTGAATCAGAAACGAAAAATTGAAGAGTTATTTTTGCCCAATATTTTAATTTCTGGGAGTACATCAGAAAGTAATTTGCCTTTACTGCAAAATAGATATGTAAATGGGCAAACAACTTTTTATCTTTGTATTAATCAGTCGTGCAAATTGCCCGTTACTAATGTAAACGATTTGTTAAATCAACTGGAGATAGCGCTCCGTAAATAATGAGTAGCTATCCGTAAAATAAGGAGTAACTATTTATTTTAAACCCCGAAGGGCGTTTAATATTAATAACTTGGAGCGAACTCTAAGAATTGAATGATAAAAGAAACAACTATTAAAAATAAAAAAACGATGAAAAAAAACATGCGTACCATTTTGCTATCGGGATTTTTATTGTTTGCAATTGCATGTGCAACAGTACCCATTACCGGCAGAAAACAAATGAATTTGTTTCCAGAAACAGAAATGATTGCGACTAGTTTAACCCAATACGATGCTTTTTTAAAGGAAAGCAAGCTTTCCGACAACAAAGAGCAAACTGCAATGGTAAAAGCTTGTGGTGCCAGAATTTCTGCTGCGGTAGAGCAGTTTATGAACGAAAACGGACTAAGCGATCGTATTTCTGATTTTGTTTGGGAATTTAATTTGGTGGAAGATGATACGCCTAACGCATGGTGTATGCCAGGTGGTAAAGTGGTTTTTTACACAGGAATTTTACCATATACTCAAACAGAAACTGGTCTGGCTGTAGTAATGGGACACGAAATAGCCCATGCAATTGCTCGTCATGGTAATGAGCGAATGAGTCAGCAAATGGGAATTCAGTATTTAGGACAAGGCTTGGCATTGGCGCTAAACGAAAAACCTGCCGAAACACAGCAAATTTGGATGACTGCCTTTGGTGTTGGTACCAATGTTGGTGTTATGTTGCCATTTTCGCGTTCTCATGAAACCGAAGCCGATAAAATGGGCTTGATATTTATGGCGATGGCTGGATACGATCCTGCCGAAGCAGTTGAGTTTTGGAAAAGAATGGGAGAGAGTGGAGGTCAAAAACCACCAGAATTCTTGTCGACTCACCCTGCCGACGAAACTCGTGTGTCGGATTTAAAGGCTTATTTGCCAGAGGCAATGAAGTATTATAAAAAGAAATAAAATACGAATTATAAATAGATGGCATGCTCACCGCAGGGGAGTATGCCATCTATTTATAAAGAAAAAGGAGCTTAAAACTACAGCTTATTGCTCATTTCCTTAATACTTCTTTATCTTCTAAATATTCCGAATTCCAAATTTCCTCAGGAATCGAATCGTCATCTTCCGAAATAATGGCTATTGGTTTTTTGGGTCCTTGGTTGCGATAAGCCAAAGCATAAATTAAACCAGAGAAAGCACCAAATAAGTGCCCTTCCCACGAAACATCCGTTAGGATCGGAAATACACCCCAAAATAAACCGCCGTACAAAAAAACGACAATAAACGAGATGGCAATTAATCGGTAGTGGTTGCGAATAATTCCACTAAAAAACAGGAAGGATGCAAAAGCATAAACCAATCCGCTGGCACCAATATGGTAGGCTTCGCGCGCGCCCAGCCAAACCAAGATGTTTGCGGTAAGATAACAAAGTATAAATATTCGATACGAAAGAGGCCGATAAAAATAAAAGATGCCCCAACTTAATACTAGAAAGGGTACGGTATTGGCCATTAAATGACTAAAATCCTTGTGTATTAGCGGACTGGTGAGAATTCCTATTAAACCTTTACTGTGTAAAGGGAAAATTCCTAAATAGTACAAGTCCAAACCAAGACCCCATTCAAACAGCTTAACTGCCCAAATCAAAAAAATAAAAGCGAGCGGAAAAATTAAGCTGTGTTTTAGCTTCAATTTTTCAAAATCCTTATGGTATGGAATTTTATTTCGCAAGTGCTGATTGGTGTAAGTTTGTGGCAAGCCTTTAGTTTTCTCCGGTTTGGTTTACTCTAATTCAAGTTCTTCCTCAACATCGGTTTTTGGATTCGAAATCTCAATTACTTTTCCGTCTTTGCATTCTAATGTGCGAGCAGGGAATTTTTTTAGCAGATCGTGCTGGTGGGTTGCCATTACAATAGTTCGTCCATTTTTACTGATATCCATTAGTAATTCAGCCAATTCATCCGAGGTTTCAGGGTCAAGATTACCCGTTGGCTCATCCGCTAAAATAATATCCGGAGAATTCAGTAAGGCACGGGCAATCACAATTCGTTGCTGTTCTCCTCCCGAAAGTTCATGTGGCATTTTGTATCCTTTTTTGCCCATATTTACTTTACTTAGTACTTCCTCAATTCTATTATCAATCTCTTTTTTATTTTTCCAACCGGTAGCTTTTAAAACAAATTCCAAATTAGCGTGAACATTACGATCGGTTAGTAATTGAAAATCTTGAAATACGATACCTATTTTTCGTCTTAAAAAAGGAACTTGTTTGGTTTTAATGATAGGAAGATAAAATCCGGCAACAGAGCCTCCTCCTTCTTTTATTGGCAGGTCAGCGTACAGGGTTTTCATTAAACTGGTTTTGCCACTGCCTACTTTTCCGATAATGTAAACAAATTCTCCTTTTTCAATTTCTAAACTAACGTCGGTTAGAATAATATTATCCGCCTGACGGATAACTGCATTTTTAAGTTCAATGATAGGAGATTCGGACATGTATTTCGTTTTTTTTAGAATTCAAATTGTATGTTGATATACAAATCTAAAAAATTATTTCGGCAGAAGGTTTTTTATTGCTCTTTTTCTTTATCAAAACAGTTTGCAATTTTTCTTTGTTTCCTCCGTTTGAAATACAATAAGCTTACAGATTATTTATACCTTTAAGGCTGATTTTGTGAGTCGGGATCGATTCGTAAATTAGTCGCTGAAAGGCGTAATTGTTCAACGTTTTTACTTGTTATATTTACACACGCAATACAGTATGAGAAACAAATGTAATTTGTGGATTTTGACTTCCCTGTTTTTTTTATGTTTGGGATATACAGCGCAGGCCCAAAAATCATTAACCCATAAAAGTAGTAACCAGCTTTGGCAATCGGCCATGGAAATGTTCCAAAATAAAAATTATGGCGGCGCAAGACACGAATTTGCCGATTTTGTAAAAATGGAAGAGGATGCTTATTCCGATCGATCTACCAAAGCAGATTTCTACATGGCTTGGTGTTCTATCGAGCTTTTTCGCCCCGAGGCCGAAGAGGAAATGAAAGCTTTCATTCGAAAACATCCCGAAAGTAATTTAAAACAAGCTGCCTTTTTTCAGCTTGGCAGACAACAATATCGTTCTAAAAAATATAAGGATGCTTTGGAGTGGTTGAAGCAGGTAGATATTTATGCTTTAGATTCCGATCAGCGAACTGAGTATCAGTTTAAAATGGGATATTCCTATTTTGTAGAGAAAAAATATGAAGAGGCACGAAAATTCTTTTTCGAGATCATCGAGGTGTCGGGAGAATATAACGCACCGGCAAATTATTACTATGCCCATATTGCTTATTTAAATGAGAATTATCAAACGGCATTAAATGGCTTCGAAAAGCTAATCAAGAATAAAACCTTTCAGCCAATTGTTCCTTACTATATCACACAAATTTATTATCTGCAAGAGAAATACACCAAGGTAATTGAATATGCACCGCAATTTTTAGAGGATGCCTCAGTTACGCGTAGCGACGAAATTGCAAAAATGATAGGGCTTTCCCATTATCAGTTGAAAGAATATCAAAAGGCAATCCCATTTCTGGATAAAGGAACAAAAAGCTTTTCTCGGGAGGATCGATTTGCTTATGGATATTGTTTGTACAAACAAAAGAAATTTGGCGAAGCGGTGGAGCAATTCGAGAAAGTTGGTGGTGAAAATGATGAGCTACTAATGGTTGCTAATTATTGCTTGGCCGATTGCTCCTTACAATTAGGCGATAAGCAGGGTGCTAAAGTGGCTTTTGCAAGTACCGCCAGAATGGATTTTGATAAAAATATGCAACAGGATGCTTTGTTTAATTTTGCAAAATTAACTTACGAACTTTCTTATTCTCCCTTTAACGAGACGATTAAAGCTTTTGATGAGTATTTGCAAAAGTATCCCGATTCGGATCGTAACGATGAGGCCTACGATTATTTGGTGAAAGTGTACATGACCACCAAGAATTATGGCGACGCCTTACTTTCTATGGATAAAATTGCTAAAAAAACACCTGAGATAAAAAAAGCCTACCAAAGAGTTTCCTGGTTGCGAGGATTAGAGCTGATGAAGCAACTAAATTATAGCAAGGCAATAGATTCTTTTAATGCTGCCCTGGAATACAAAATCTATAATTCTCAGATTGCTGCAGAGTGTATTTATTGGAAAGCCGAAGCGAATTATCGCATGGGCGATTTTACAAAGGCAACAGCTCTTTACAATGAGTTTTTGTCGTCGCCGGGTTCGGGAGCGTCGGAATATTACGAGCGCGCTTACTACAATATTGCTTATGCTTATTTCGAGCAGGACAAGTACAATGAGGCTTCCGATTGGTTTCGTAAGTTTGTGAATCAATACAACGAAAAAAGTAACTATGTTTCGGATGCTTGTAACCGTATTGGCGATTGTTTCTTCTTAAATAGAGATTACAAAAATGCAGCCGAGTATTACCGTAAATCAGTAAATACAAGTAAATGGGATAACGATTATGCCTTGTATCAGCAAGCTCTTTCTGTAGGATTATTGGGTGACTCTGCCGAAAAATCGCGGTTATTACAACAAATACGTACTTCTCATCCCGATTCGGAATATTTGGATGATGCGTTGTACGAATTGGCAAATGCAAAAGTAAAGTTAGACGATCAGACCACAGCGGTATCTATTTATAAAGAATTGGTAAGCAAATTTCCCAATGGTAGTTATGCACCTAAATCGTTATTGCAACTCGGACAGCTAAATTATAATGCTAAAGAGTATCAAAAAGCTATCGCCGCTTACAAAGAGGTGGTGATAAAATATCCGCAAAGCGAAGAAAAGAAAAGCGCATTTATGGGATTAAAGAATGTTTATGTGGATATGAATAATGTGAACGACTATTTTGCGTTTGCAGAGTCGGTTAATGAAGGAGGAGGGATTCGTACTTCAGAGAAAGATTCTCTTTCCTATATTTCTGCCGAACGATTATACATGTCGGGCGAAACCGAAAAAGGAACAAATGCTTTGGGAGACTATTTAATGAATTTCCCAAATGGAATGTTTCAATTAAATGCACAATTTTACAAAGCCGATGCGGCCCTTAACCAACAAAAATTCGACGAGGCACTAGCAGGTTTCGAACAAGTACTAAGTCGTCCGAATAATTTGTTTACCGAGAGGGCTTTATTGGCTTCATCGCAGTTAAATTATAGAAATAAGAATTACACGCAGGCAAAAAAACAGTTTTCAAGATTGGCACAAATGGCCGAAATTCCTGAGAATGTAAAATTGGCTAAAGTGGGATACATGCGTGCAGTGTATAGCTTAAAAGAATATCAGAATACAATTCAGGCAGTAGGCGATGTACTCGAACTTCCTAAATTACAGGAAGAATTAATTCGCGAAGCAAAATATAAACGAGGCAAGTCTTATTTTAATTTGGCGAATACAACTGCAGCAGTTACCGACTTTAAAGAGGTTGCTAAGGAAACAAAAACTGCCGAAGGTGCCGAAGCAAAATACCTGATGGCAAAAATATATTTGGAGAAAGGACAATACGATATGGCCGAAAAAGAAATCAATGAGTTTATTGAAATGAATTCGCCGCATCATTACTGGTTAGCAGAAAGTTTTCTTTTATTATCGGATGTTTTTCTAAAAAAGAACGATCCTTTTCAGGCACGTTACACCTTGCAAAGTATTGTCGATAATTATGCTGTAAAAAACGATGGTATAATGGAAAGAGCACAGGCAAAATTAGATGTTCTTTTGGCTGGTGAGAAAAAGGCCCAGGAAAAAATTGTTAATAAAGAAGTAAAAGTCCAGTTCGAAGGAGCCGATAGTACCGAAAGTAATAAGTTGTTCGAAAAATCTTCAGAAAAATCAGATTCTCTTCAGATGGACGAGGAGAGGATAATGTTGGAAAAAATGCTAAATAGACTAGACATCAAGTAATTAACCACTAATAAAAAAAGTAATGTTTAAAAAGATCATATTCACTCTTGCAATAACTAGCTTGGTATTTTCAGTTTCTTATGCACAGGAAGAAAGAGATTTAAATAAGGAAGTAAAAGTAAAGACTGCTTATCAACCTAAAATAAATAAATCGAAACGAATTGGTGAATTGCCAGTGGTGCAGGATACCGCAACTTTTACACCTTCGTTTTCCTATTTTATACAAACAAAGCCTTTGGCTGTAGGATTTTCACCCGCACTTATTCCTGCCGCTAGAATTGTTGGCGAGCCTTTGCAATCTATTAATAGTCACACGTTAACATTGGCTGGAGGTAACTATTCAACCCTTTTCGGGGATTATCGATTCAATAACCAACGCTCGAAAACTAGCGATTTTGGAATTCATATTCGTCATTATTCTACCAACGGAAAATTAGAGTTGGAAAATGGTCGTAAAGCTAAGCCCGATTGGACCGAGCAATTGGCTGAAGTATATGGTAGTGTGTATTTGGATGAAGGTAAGCTTAGCGGAAAAGTCTATTACGAGCACAAAGGCTACGATTTTTTCGGTTTTCAGTCAAGTAATGATGTTGCTGCTAATTATGTGAATTTATTTCCTTACAACGAGCAGGTTCAGAATCGTTTGGGTTTGGCTGCTGATTTTCAAACTACATTTAAAGACGATGAAAGACTAAATTTTGGTGCTGGTTTGCAATATGAGCATTTTGCCGATGATATTTTGGTAACTGAGAATGATGTAGTAATTAATGCTGTGGCAAAAATTCGCCGGGGAGAAGGTTTATGGAGTTTGACTTCTGCTTTTGATTACTTTGGAACCGATGGAATTATCGATTGGGAAGAGTTGGGAAATACTTTAGAAAGAAATACACTGGTTTGGGACCTAAATCCTCAATATTCGTTACAAACCGGTAAACTAAACCTAAAACTAGGAGTAAATACAGTACTTGCCATGGGCGACGATTCCGAAGCCAAGCTATATCCAGATATCGCTATCGATTTAGAGGTGATTGATGGCATTATGACCTTATTCACAGGATTGGATGGGGATTTGAAAATGAATAAATACAATGATATTGTTGCTGAAAATCCATACGTTTACTCAGGTTTAAATGTAATGCCATCCAATCAAAAATACCGATTGTTTGGAGGAATAAAAGGCAGTTTATCATCCAATTCCTCCTTTAAATTATCGGCAGAATACAGTTCGGTTGACGATCAGTACTTTTTTGTAAAAAGAAATGCTGGTGCGCCAAATGCAAATTATTCCGGTCCAACTTATTCGAATAAATTCGATGTAGTTTACGATGATATTAGCTTGCTTCGTTTGGGTGCTGAAGTAAATATTGGTTGGAGCGATAAATTGGACCTGAATGCTGCGGTTTGGTATAATAAATATACTCTCGATAAACAAGCAGAAGCTTGGCACAAACCAGAATTCGAAATGAATGTAAATGCAGCCTACGCTTTTACCGACGATTTAAATTTTCAGGCAGGGGTGAATGTTTTGGGCGAGAGACCTGTTAGTATAGGATCTACGGTAAAAACATTAGATGCCGTGTACGATTTAAATGTAGGAGCAAGTTATCGCCTAAATAAGCATTTTACAGCCTTTGGTAAGGTAAATAATTTATTTGCCGATAAGTATTACCAATGGGACGGATATCCATCTCAAAGACTTAATTTTTTATTGGGTGTAAAAGTGGTGTTTTAAGCCGTTTTAAAAGTATTTTTCAAAAGGATGTTCTGTTAATAGAACATCCTTTTTTAATTTACTTATGTTTGCAAATTGTTTTTTGCATGCTTTTTGCTAGTTTTAGTATAATTATTAAATCTCAATCGAAATTATGTATTTTAAAATCATCAATAAATTAAAATATTTCCTTCCATTTGTTCTCCTGTTTTTTTTATTTGGAGCGGAGCTTACTGCTCAAACTGACGAGCGATGGAAACTTTCTGTGAATAATGATCAAAAACCACTCGAAGTTTTAATGGAGATGGGAGCAGAGGATATTGGAATAACTTACTTGTTTGATATTACTAGAGATACGCTTAATATGGCTTTTGTTGCCGAAGAAGCTATTGATTGGGATTCGCATGGAGTGGGTGTGTTTGCAATGCCAAAAAGCAAAGAGGTGCTTAAAATAAAACTCGAAGATGCCGATTTGGAAAATGTTCAGGTCGTTTTTTACAAGATGTGGAAAGCAATGCCTAAAAATTTTAAAAATGTAATTACCGTCTTTGAACTTCGTGAGTACGGACGTACTAAATCAGGTGCTGATATCGATAGTTTCATCATTAAATTTAAAATGAAAAGACCACGACGAAGCAATTCCATGGAATTATAAACATAAAGGCACGCATTTACCTTCCGGTTAATGCGTTAAAAAAATGTTTGTCAAAAACTAATACCAAGCACGATTTTTCTGAATAAAACAACCCGTAAATTGATCATTTTTACTATCTTTGTTTTACTTTTACCTCTAGGAGTAAGTGGTGGATTAATGTATTGGTAATGAATGTGTTGTATCTTTCTTTCTATTGCTGATTTTTGTTGATCTAAACAGAAAAAAAACTTTCCTGAGAATAAATTAATTTTTGTACAAAAAATAGATTAGAATATAAGATCATGATTTGATCAATAATGAAATGATTATTGATCAAATTGTTTGATTGACAACTAAAGATCTGATAAATGAGTGATTTAGAAAAAAAGCCAAACGAGAATAATGAATATTCAGCTGATAGTATTCAGGTATTAGAAGGATTGGAAGCGGTTCGTAAGCGCCCTTCTATGTATATTGGTGATGTAAATGTGAAAGGTTTGCACCATTTGGTGTATGAGGTGATAGATAACTCTATTGATGAGGCCTTAGGTGGATATTGTAACAATATCGATGTATTCATTAATGAGGATAACTCAATTACCGTTAAGGATGACGGTCGTGGTATTCCTACAGAACTGCACGCGAAAGAAAACAAGTCGGCACTAGAAGTGGTAATGACGGTTTTACACGCTGGAGGTAAATTCGATAAAGGTTCCTACAAAGTATCTGGTGGATTGCACGGTGTAGGTGTTTCTTGTGTGAACGCATTGTCAATACTTTTAACCGCAGAAATTCATCGCGATGGAAAAGTATATCATCAAGAGTATTCAAAAGGTGCTCCTCTTGGAGATGTTAAAGTGATTGGGGAGACAAATCATACCGGAACAAATATTACTTTTAAACCAGATGATTCTATCTTCTTGGTTACAGAGTATAAATACGATATTTTAGCGGCTCGTTTAAGAGAACTTGCTTTCCTTAATAAGGAAATTCGATTGAATCTTACCGATAAACGGGATGTGGATGACAAAGGCGAGTTCCGTTTCGAAACATTTTACTCGAAAGAAGGATTAAAAGAGTTTGTTGAATATCTTGATAGTACAAGAGAGCGTTTAATAGAAGAAACAATTCATGTTTCAATCGATAAGAATGAAGTTCCTGTTGAGATAGCACTTCAATATAATTCTTCCTATTCGGAAAATATTCACTCATACGTGAATAATATTAATACAATCGAAGGAGGAACTCACTTAACAGGTTTCCGTCGAGGATTGACCCGAACTCTTAAAGCATTTGCAGACAAGTCTGGAATGTTGTCTAAATTAAAGTTTGATATTAGTGGGGATGATTTTCGAGAAGGATTAACAGCTGTTGTTTCTGTGAAAGTTGCAGAACCTCAGTTCGAAGGACAAACAAAAACAAAATTAGGAAACTCGGAAGTTAGTATTGCTGTTGATCAGGCTGTAAGTACAATGTTGGCGAATTACTTGGAAGAACATCCAAAAGATGCTAGAACAATTGTGCAAAAAGTAATAATGGCAGCTACGGCTCGTCATGCGGCTAGAAAAGCTCGTGAATTAGTACAAAGAAAAACAATATTAGGAGGTTCTGGACTTCCAGGTAAGCTTTCTGATTGTTCAGATAAAGATCCAGTTAACTGCGAAGTATTCCTTGTCGAGGGTGATTCGGCGGGTGGTACTGCTAAGCAAGGTCGTGATCGTAAATTTCAAGCAATTCTGCCTTTAAAAGGTAAAATTCTGAATGTGGAGAAAGCCATGCAACACAAAGTTTTCGAAAGTGAAGAGATCAAGAATATATTTACTGCTTTAGGAGTTACAATTGGAACCGAAGAGGATAGTAAAGCGGCTAATGTGGAGAAGATTCGTTATCACAAAATCGTTATCATGTGTGATGCCGATGTCGATGGTAGTCATATCGCTACTCTTATTATGACCTTCTTTTTCCGATATATGAAGTCATTAATCGAAAGTGGTTATTTATATATTGCAACACCTCCTTTGTATTTGGTGAAAAAAGGAAAGAACGAACAATATTGCTGGAATGAAGATCAGCGTTTGCGTTTAATCGACGAATGGGGTGGGGGAAAAGAATCTTCTATGCACATTCAGCGTTACAAAGGTCTTGGAGAGATGAGTGCGGAGCAATTATGGACTACAACAATGAATCCAGAAGCTAGAACTTTGCGCCAGGTAACTATTGATAATGCTGCAGAAGCAGATCATACATTCTCTATGTTAATGGGTGATGAAGTTCCTCCTAGACGAGAATTTATTGAGAAAAATGCAACTTATGCGAACATTGATGCATAAGGTTTAAATAAAGAAGCTGAAGCCCTTGAGTTAACTCTCAAGGGCTTTTTTTATTATTACCAAATCATCAAATTTGTGTTTTATTATTTGTTGTGTAAAACAAAATGAATAATTTTCCTGCAAATTATAAATGTAAAAAATATGAATATTTGTGTGTTTTGTTCTTCCAGTAATTCTGTAGATAAAAAGTATTTTCAGGAAGCCGAAAATTTGGGAATAGCAATTGCCTCTTGTGGCTACAATTTAGTTTATGGAGGAACCAATGTTGGGTTGATGAATCAAGTTGCAGTTTCCGCGAAGCAGGCTGGTGGCAAAGTAATTGGTGTTGTTCCTAAATTAATTGCTGATTATGGATTAACTGCCGACTTTTTAGACGAATTGATCATTACTTCGGATATGTCGGAACGGAAAAAAGTTTTACGCGAAAAATCGAACGCATTTGTTGCTTTGCCAGGTGGTTTTGGTACTCTCGAAGAGATTCTGGAAGTAATAACCTTGAAGCAATTAGGATATCATAACCTACCGATTGTGTTTATTAATACCGATGGGTTTTATGATTTTTTAAAGGATCAATTTGAGCTTTCTTATCAGGAGAATTTTGCCAAGGAAGATTATCGAGATTATTATAGGTTTGTAAATGATTATGATAGTGCAATAGCATATGTTCAGAGCTATAAAAAAGAATTATTAAAAACAAAATGGGACTAATTTTTAACAAGGAGTTTCTCAATAGAATCGAGTAGTTTGCTCATTTTAATAGGTTTTGACAGGTAGTCGTCGCAACCAGAGGCGATTACTTTCTGTTTGTATTCTTTTTGAAAGAAAGCGGTTTGACCAATAATTGGAATTTGTGAGTTGAAGGCTTTAATTTCTCGTGTTGCATCATAACCATTCATGATTGGCATTTGAATATCCATAAGAACAAGATCGATCGCAATTGATTGACAAATTTCAACGGCTTCGCTACCATTTTTTGCCCATAATAATTCAGCATTGGTTTTTGCCAGACTTGCTTTAAAATAGGAAAAATTATTTCTTTCGTCATCTACGATAAGAATACTTTTTCCTTTCCAATCGTATGTGATTTTTTCAATATTTTCTGCTATTTCTATTTTTGAAGTGTCCCTGTTATAAGGAAGGTTTACGTAAAAGCATGTGCCTTTTTGTTCTTCGGATTCAACTCTAATGCTTCCTCCAAGTATTTCCGCTAGTCGGCTCGAAATAGTTAATCCGAGTCCGGTTCCACTATACTGTCTGGTGTCCGATCCATCCATTTGCCTAAAACTCTGAAAAACATTTTCTAAGGATTGTTTCGGAATGCCAATTCCAGTATCGCTTACGAAGAATTCTATCTTATTTTCATCTTTAAGATAATAGCCAAATTCAATAAAGCCATCATTAGTGAATTTAATGGCATTTTCTATTAAGTTGGATAGTAACTGCTCCAATCGATTTGGATCGGTATAAATAATAGAATCTTCATCGTTTAAGCTTTTCTGAATTTTCAGAATGAGATGAGATTTTTGATTGTTATTTTTGTAGAGGTAGTATTTTTCATATAATTCAGAAAGTACTGTGTTTACCGAAATTTCGAATGGAAATAGTTTTATTTGTTTGCACTCTATTTTCGATAAATCGATGATGTTATTAATAAGTTGTAACAAATTAATACCACTCTGCTTTATTAAGGCTCCGTATTCTTGGCGTTCACTGTCGTTTACTTCTTGGCAAGTAATTATTTCAGTAAAGCCAAGAATGTGATTCATTGGCGTTCTAATTTCATGCGACATATTTGCAAGAAAGGCGGATTTTAATTTATCCGATTCTTCCGCTTTGTTTTTTGCTTCCCGTAAGTGTTTTTCATATTCTTTTCTATCTGTGATATCTCTATAAATGCCAAATATTGCAATTTGCTTGCCATTTACTTCAATCGGATTTCCCATGATTGAAACATCAATTAAACTACCGTCCTTGCATTTTCGAACCGTCTCAATTTCTACTAATTGACCTTTTGAGGTAAGGTAATTTAAGTTATATGCTTCGTCTTGCTTTGTTTCATCGGCAAGTAGTGTATCTATTACGATCCCTTTTAAATCTTCTTTTGTATAGCCAAACAGACTGGTAAATTGTTTGTTTATTTTTAAGCCTTTACTTTTATTATCGGTAATTACAATTGCTTCTGGTGAGTTTTCAAAGAGTTGCTCAAAGTACGCCGTTTCAATATTCAGTTGGTGCTCAATCGATTTTCTTTTCGATATCATTTCATTGGCATGTTCTCCAATAATCTTAAACTCTTTAAAGTGTAACTTCGATATGTCAATGACATGAGAGTCCGTTGCAGCACTTTTGTAAAATTGGGTTAGAATATCTAGTCCCGATTTGCTAATTTTTACAATAAAGCTCGTAAAAGTAAAAATGATAATAATTGCCAGTAAAAAGGTCAATCCTACTTTAATGAAATATCCAGTTACTGCAGTTTTTAACTCTTCTCTTTTGAGTTGAATCGAGTGGGTGAGTGCCCCCATATGAATACCGCTTCCAATTACCCATTGCCAGTCTTTGTAACTTTTAGCAAACATTAATTTAGTAATAGCTTCGTCGGGTCCTATTTGGTAGGGATCCAAATAGGTAACAAAACCTCCGTCTTTATCCGTTCCTCTAGTAATTAGTTCTTGAACTACTTTTTTACCTTTCTTGTCTTTTTTATTCCATAGGTTTCGTCCGGTTAGTTCTTTGCGAGTGTGCGCTAAACAAGTTCCATCAAAACGAAAAACAGCAATGGTAAAATTCTCATCAAATCGCATGGATGTGATTTTATCCAAAATTTCATTTTGAATATTTAGTCGGTAATTATCAACATATTGGGTGCATCCGATATACCAATTAAAGGGTTTAAATATTTTCACGAAGGATATTTTCGGATCAATTTTTTGCCCTTCTTCCGATTGCCAAGAGTAGTTGGTGTAACCTTCTCCTTTAGTGTTGGCAATTTCAATTTCTTTTCTGATAATTGGAATCCCAAAAACATCTTTTAAGGAAAGCTTATCTTGTCCTTCCCATTTCGGATTCTCAGAATCCATCTGTACAATTCCAGACAAGCTATTTATAAAGAAAAACCCATTTCCATTATTAAAACGAACAGTGCGTAAAGCATCAATAATAAGTTTTTTTATCTGCTCTTCGCTATAGGTGTTTTTACAGCTATTGTATATGTTTGTTGCAATAGAATGCGCTTCGAAAACCCTGCCGGAAATGTCTTTTTTTAGTGCATTTCTTGTTTGTTCCCTCTCGTTTTCAATATAATTAATAAGTGTTTGAGTTTCTTGCTGTAGGGTTTTCTCCTGAATTCGATAAAAATCGTCTTGAATTTGTTTCGATTCTTGTTCAAATTTTTGTCTTGCCTGTTGCACCCAAAAAATCCCAATTATAGATATGAGGAAAAAAGATGTAGCGAGAAGAGAAACCAAAAATACTTTGGAAATACTTCGGTCTTCGATAAATTTAGCAAGAATAAATTTCATATGGTGTGGTAGAAATAGAATTCAATTATTAAGTTGTGAGAGTGCCATCGAAAACATGTGTTGCTGGTCCTGTTAGCCAGATATTTTCAATTTGTTTTTCAGTTATTTTCTGAAAGTGAACTTCCAGAACTCCTCCTTTGGTTTGAATTTTAAAGTTGTTCCGATTTATTTTGAAGCTAGCACTAATTGCCGATGCAACAACTCCAGTTCCACAGGAGTAAGTTTCATCCTCAACGCCTCTTTCATAGGTGCTTACTCTTAAGCCTTGATCTTCAATGGATACAAAGTTTACATTGGTTCCTTGTTCCGAAAATCGGTTATTGTACCTAACTTTTTTTCCTTCGGTATAGGTGTCAAAATTTTCATGATCAGAAATAAATTGCACAAAATGAGGGGAGCCAGTATTTAGATAGTAAAAATCTTCCCCTATTTCTATGTCCGAAACATCAATCATTTTAAGGCTAACCTGAATTGCTTCTTCGGATGTAATAATTTTGGCTTCGTGTTCTCCATCAACTGCTATAAAACGTGCTTTTTCGGAGATAATACCTAAACGATAAGCAAAAGCAACAATACAACGACCACCATTTCCGCACATACTGCCTTCTTTTCCATCCGAGTTGTAATATCTCATCCGAAAGTCGAATCCGTCTTCATTTTCAAGTAACATTAATCCATCTCCACCAATTCCGAATCTTCGGTCGCATAGTTTTTCGATGAATGAAAAGTTATCAGGTGCAATATTCCCATTTCTATTATCAATTAAGACAAAATCATTCCCAGTTCCCTGATATTTTGAAAATTTAACTTTCATTTTTAAATCTTGTTAAGAAGTGTTAAATACCAATAAATTATAAACACTTATAGAACTTATATCGTTAAAATTGTTCTACGAATACTAGTGGTTTATTGGTGTCAGTTATTTCGACACTCAAGAAAATCAAAATTATTTGATCCATGAAATAAATTGATTTTTATTTTAGAAGTAAAAAGCAACATTCTGCGTTTATTTTTGTTTTAATGAGAAAAACATCCTGTTTATGGGTAAGCAGATATCATATAATTATTAATTATTAAAGTTTTTTCAGATGAAATTTAAATTGTTTTTGGGAAAATTAGGAATTGCTATTTTAGGTGGTATTGTAGCCATCTTATTATTTGTTTTATTTAGCGATAAAAAAGAAAGAATTATTACGACTCCTGAATTACGAACGACTCAGCTTGCAAATCATGCACTTGTTAATGTGCCTCAGGTAGATCTAACATATGCTGCTGAAATGTCTGTAAAATCGGTTGTTCATGTGAAAACACTATTTTCAAATGAGGAATATCAGTCCAATCCATTTTACGACTTTTTATTTGGCGATAGAAGCAGGAGTCAACAACCACGAGCTAGTTTAGGATCAGGTTCTGGAGTAATTATTTCTGATGATGGGTATATTGTTACTAATAATCATGTGGTACAAGGGTCGAATTTAATAAATATTGTACTCTACGATAAAAGAGAATACGAAGGGAAGTTAGTAGGTAATGATCCGTACACCGATTTGGCTCTAATTAAAATTGATGAAAAGGATTTGCCCAAAATGGATCTGGGAAATTCGGATGATTTAAAATTGGGCGAATGGGTTCTTGCTGTAGGAAATCCGTTCAACCTTACCTCTACCGTAACCGCTGGTATTATTAGTGCAAAAGCAAGAAATTTAGGTTTAAATGGGAGCCAAATGAGTATCGAGTCGTTTCTACAAACCGATGCGGCGGTGAATCCTGGAAACAGTGGTGGTGCTCTGGTAGATACTAAAGGCAGATTAATTGGCATTAATACAGCAATTGAATCTAGAACAGGTTCCTATTCGGGTTATTCTTTTGCAATTCCGGTTGCCATTGTTGAAAAAGTAATCGGAGATCTTAAAAATTATGGAGAAGTGCAAAGAGCATTTATTGGGGTATCTATTCGTACGGTAGATGCTAATTTAGCATCAGAATTTAAAATTGATAAGATTGAGGGAGTGTATGTCGCAGGGGTAAATGAGGATGGTGCCGCCGAGCTTGCTGGAATTAAAAAAGGAGATATTATATTGAATATAGATGGGAAAGTTGTAAATTCTAGTGCGGAGTTGCAAGAACAAGTCAGTAAGTTCCACCCTGGTGATAAAATTAAGGTTTTAATAAAAAGAGATGAGGAAAGGAAACAAATTGACGTAGTCTTACGTAATAAGCTAGGTAATACCAACCTTATTAAATCAAAAGATCTGGCTTTTCTTGGAGCTGAATTTGAACCTTTATCAACGCAGGAGAAGTATCGTCTTCAAATAAACAGAGGAGTGAAGGTTAAGAGTCTGCGCAATGGAAAGTTTAAGGATGAGGATATTAAAGAAGGTTTTATTATTTATAAAATTAATGAAACACCAATTTTTAAGGTAGATGATATTAAAAATGCACTTCAGACTGTGAAAGATGGTGGTGTATTTATCTCTGGAATTTATCCGGATGGAAGCGTTAAATACTACGCTTTTTCTCTAAATGATAAAGATTAAGAAATTAAACGGGAAAATAATATTAATTCGAATAAAAGAGCAATTAATTTTGACTTTAAGTTTTTAAAAGTATAATTTTGCAAAATATTTCGATGAAAAGGGACTATGAGACAATTAAAGATAACCAAATCAATTACCAATCGTGAAAGTGCTTCGTTAGATAAGTATTTGCAGGAAATAGGTAAAGAAGATCTTATTACGGTAGAGGAAGAAGTTGAATTGGCACAGCGAATAAAAAAAGGTGACCAAAAAGCTTTGGAGAAACTTACCAGAGCAAACTTACGTTTTGTTGTTTCGGTTGCGAAACAGTATCAAAATCAAGGATTAAGTCTGCCAGATCTTATTAACGAAGGTAATTTAGGTTTGATTAAGGCAGCAGAAAAGTTTGATGAGACACGAGGATTTAAATTCATCTCGTATGCCG
>NZ_MVDD01000013.1 GCF_002843315.1 Labilibaculum filiforme
CTTCTATTGCAACTTTTGCTTTAAATGTTGAGCTAAATTTACGACGTGTTCTTTTCATTTTTTCCATGAGTTTAATTTACATTATTTTTCAATTAAGCTCCTGGTCTAATTTTCTTAGGGTATTATATTAAATCCTTCTTTGTCGGATATTTCAAGTGATTTTAGATAATATTTTAACGCATTTTCATATTCTGAAAGTTCCTTGTATACAATGCCAATATTTCCATAAAGAGAGCATATTCCTTTAATATCATTTATCTCTTGATAAATTTTTAATGATTTTTGGTGATTTTCTAAGGCAAGATACAATTCGCTTTTTAACCAGTAGTTTAATCCAATAATTTTGAGCGATTTAGCAATGTCTTTTTTACTATTTTCTTTCAAAGCAATTGTATAAGCCTTTTGAGCATAATCAATTCCTTTGTCTGGCGAGACATGGCAATAGGCATTCCCTAACTCATTTAATAATTCAACTTTTTCGAGACCCTTTTTACTGGGGAGTAATGCCTCTAAACTGTCAATTTTACTTTGAGCAATTAGTGTTTTCGATAAGACAATTAGGAAAAGTAAATAGATATATTTCATGGTAGTGATTTGAAGTACTTGGGGATTTTGTAAATCAATGTAAATTATCTAATAAAGGGTGGTCAATATAAGGAAATTCTTATACTTGTTGTAGGAAATACCTGTATTTTAATAGAGGTGTTGTTGTTCAATTTTATGCAAATGATATGCTTTTATTTAATTAGTTTATTAGAGTAATGAGCATTATTTTCATTTTGAATGATTTCCATTAAAATAATATCCATACTTACGAAAAAAGTACTCTTATTTAATGAATATTTGCTACGGGGAGAGTGGTAAAGCCAAATAGTAAGATTTTTCTTGCATTGTTATTGTTTCTTTAAAAAGCATAGGTAAACATTATTAAAAAATTATTTTGCTCTGATGATTCTAATTTTATCGATTCGAAGAGAGTTAATTTCCTGATTCATATTCTTATTGAATTCTTCAAAGCTAATTTTAAAGAAATTATTTCTGTTTGTAAGCTTTACAAAAAAGGAGTTGGAGTAGCCATAGTTCTCCCAATTATTTTCTCCTCGTTGCGGAAAAACTAAACTGCCAGTATAACTGTTATTCACCCAAAAACTGCGAATTGCGCACTTGTTATCTGTGTTTATAGGACCATTTCCGTTTGCATATAAAAAGTCGATATAATAGTTGCCTTCATTCGGAATTCGGATGTTAAAATAGAATTCCCGATTCTGTTTTTTGCTCAATTCAACGTAGGAGGTTTTGGCATAAGGATCAAAATGTTCAGCTTCCAAAAATCTTTCGTTATTGGAATCGTACACGTAGAGTGGTTCGCTAAAAAAAGATACATTTCCAAACTTATCATCTATCTGAATTTGAAATTCGGTTGGATCGGTAATATGTACTTCCGACATGTAATTGTCTTCAGTTTCTAAAAGAAGCTCTCCGTTTCGATAAATGTGGTAATGATCTGCATTTTCTTTCTGATCCCAAATTAGTTGATTATCAACAAAGCGGAGGGAAGTGGTTTCTGGCGTTACTTTATTGTCTACCAAATTTATTTTTGATTTGGTGAGGATATGGTTATTCATCCGAATTTCAATCTTGTGTTTTCCTTCCATCTCTTTTGGTACAATAGGGCGTTGGTAATATTTCCCATCTAATGAATAGTGACTGATTTTATCGCCGAAACCGTAAATATCAATATCTAAAATGGCATTTTGATATCGAAGTCCTTTAATGCTTTGTTTGCCTTTGTATTCGCGCGGAATAAATGGTTTAAACTCTAAATAATCGGCGGTATAATTCATTCCCATCAGAATTCGGTAAAAGGTAGATAAGGAACCTGCGGCGCTCCACAATTGTCGATCGGAATTGGTTTCGGTTCCCTTAAAATCACCATTTTCAATTAATAAATTTTCCTTATTGGTAAGAAAAAGAGCACTTGCTCTCAACATACTCGCAATTCCTAACTCTACACTTTTCACATTATTGGTTTTGCTCGAAGCCCAATTCCAATAAGCTTGAACAAAAGGCCAGATTGCCTGGTTGTGATAGGCTGGTACATTTGGTATTTGAGGATAGAAACAAGGAGCCCCAAACTTAGTAACCGGAGTATGTGAAATTATTTCTTTTTGTTTTTCGTCTTCGGCAACATCCCAAAGAACCATTAGTGCCTCGCCTAAGGTTTCCGATTTGTCCGAAAGCATTTGATTTTTTCGTCCGTATAAATATTGTCCAAAATATTTCTTTTCGGGCAACCATAGTTTTTCATTGGTACTGTTTTTTAAAGCTTCCGAGATATCTTGATATTTTTGTACATCTTTTCCTAAAATGCCCCCCATTTTCATTAATACCTGTAAGCTTTCGTAGTGTACTGCCTGTGTTCCCAGACTATAGGAGCTGAAAATATCAGCTGGTTCCATCCATTTAGGATAGGATTGTTCTCGCCAGTCTAGAAAAGAAGATTCTCCTTTAAAGAGGTATTTCTGATAATCCCAAACTACATTTAAATCATCTTCGGTAGAGTTTTTAATGATAAAATATGCCTTTCTCAGCCACTCCATGTCGCCTGTCGATTTGTAAATTTCCCATGCTGCAGTCGACCAAATCATTCGGTCCGAACTCACCGGCCAAGCTCCTCCTGTACCCGTGTCCTGAACAATTTTTCCGTGCTTTACTTTTTTCAACAAGCTTTTTTTAGAAATTTCAGGATCGGCAATTGCTAGAGCTAAAATTACGCTGTAGCTGATGTCACGAGTCCAAACGCCTGCCCATTTTTCTCCAGTATTAAAAGTAGAATCAGGAGCAATGTTTTTTTGTATTTCTTCAAGCGAAAGCTGATAAATTGCATCGAGTAAAACCTGATTCGATTGGTATTTAGGATAGTGACTCAGCTTTGCTTCGAGTTTCCACTCTTTATTATTTAATCCGGGGTAATTAGAGCTGATATGAGAGTTATTGTGGGCTATTGCTGTAAATTCTCCTTGTTCTATCCGATTTGGGAATACCGAGAATTCTGCAGATTGATACATGGTGTAATCGTCGGGATTACATCGGTTTAATAGTATTGTAAGTAGCGGAATTGTTAGGATTATAAGAGGCGAAATGAAAAACCATTTTTTCATTGGAGTAGTTTTAGATATGTTTTTAAAAGTAATAAATAATGGAAAACTAAAAAGAAATATTTCGAAAGATTATTCTTCTTTAATGGAGGAGGAGATTAATTTAAATGAAATTATAATTGGGGATTATGCTTTTGTTTGCTTGTAATTATTTGATTATGTGAGACTAGTGGATTGTGTAGGGTTTTCATTTAAGGCAAATAAAAAAGCGACCGAAGTCGCTTTTTTAGTCATGGTAAATTAGTTGTATGTAGTTAAAATTAAGTCAACAATCAAATTTATGTAAAAATTAAGTGCGAAACAAAATATTTACATATTAATTTATTAACGAATTTTATTTGTTGTTAATATTCTGTATAGTAGCATCTTCCATGATTACGTTGTACGAATATCCGGCTCCAAAATCCTTATTTAATGCAATAATACCAGTTACTTCAATAATTTGCCCAACAGCAACAGTCGCCACAGAGGTAATGGTGAGATCAAAGTCTCCTTCAAAGTCCGATCCATCCTGAATGTGTATCCAGTTTTTTCCCATAATGTTTTGGTTGAATTTGGCAACTTTACCTTTTATAGATACTTGTTTGCCTGAAAACTTCTCTTTTTCCGAAAAAATAGTCGCAATGTTTGGATTTCCCTCCGTTTTTTCAATTGAAACTTCAATTTTTTTAGCCGTTTGTTTTTTCATACCAGAGGCTTGCATTGGCATTTTGTTTTCAATAGGTGTATCCGAAATTGTATTTAGGAAATAAATAAGAGGGAAATCTCTATTTAGCTCTTTGCTGTGAAAATTTCGCATTTCTAATGCCCCCTTATAATAATAGGATTTTCCTACCTCAATTGGTCGTTGACCAACGGCAAGCCATAAATCATTACTTCCATTTATATAAGTGTAACCACCAGCATTAAATGTTTCTTTTACTACTACTTTACTAACTCCAAGTGGGAGAGTGGCTTCTTTATTTTCAGCTTTTTTGGATTGACAAGCAAATGAAAAAATTGCAAGTCCTAAAATCATAAATAAAATGGATCTCTTCATGTTGGTTTTTTTTATTAGTGTATGTCTAAAGATAATAGAAATCATATAAATAAATAAGTCATTACAGCGAATGAATATATAGTAAGGGGTGGGAGATCGTTAAAAAGTTGTTAAATGCTTTCTTAATAGTGGTGTTTGCCGAAATTTATTCCGTAATTTCTGATGATTTGGCTTTTTCATTCGATATATTTTTAGATTCAGATATTGTAAATTAGAAAAAGACAACAAGATCCTTAATTAGTTTATTTAAAGGTGATAAAAAATGAGTTTTGTTACTTTTAAATTCTCTAAATAGATGTGCTTGCATTAGTTTTTTATTCGTAAGCGATTCTATTTTATACGATTAGTAGTTGTGGTATATTATGTGTTGTTTTTATTTAGACCCGAAATAGATTTAAGTAGAAGTGCTGTGTTCGTTTCTAAAACAATAGAATAGCCAGTATCTTTAGAAAGTTAGAATGTAATTTAATAGTGAATAAAGCCTTTTTATAATGAAAAAATATTTTGTATTGTACGTATTGCTACTTGTTGGTTTAACTTCTTTTACTCAAGAAGATGCACAATGGAGAGGTATTCATCGCAATGGTATCTATCAGGAAACCGGATTGTTGCAGGAATGGCCAGTCGATGGTCCAAAATTAATATGGCATATTGAAGGCTTAGGGGAAGGACATACTTCTGCTGCAGTTACTAAAGATGTTATTTATACTAGTGGCACTGAACTTGAAAATGGTTTTGTAATTGCTATGGATCATTCTGGCAAAGAGCTTTGGAAACAAGTGTATGGCAAAGAATGGATGGATTCTTATAATGGGGTGCGTACCACACCAATGATTTATGATGGGATCGTTTATGTGATGAGTGGTGTGGGAAAAGTCGTTGCGATGAATGCAACGGACGGAGCAATTTTATGGTCGAAAAATATCCTTACCGATTTTGGATCTGAAAATACTCGTTGGGGCGTAACCGAAAATCTTCTTGCCGATGGTGATAAATTATATTGTACTCCTGGTGGTGCAACAGCCAGTATGATTGCTTTGGACCGAAAATCAGGCAAACTAATATGGCAGGCAAAAGGAAATGGAGAGAATTCGGCATATTGTTCTCCGGTCTTAATTAAGTTACCAATGCGTAATTTATTAGTTACACATACCGATAGCTCTATTATTGGAGTTGATGCTGAAACAGGTGCTTTTCTTTGGTCTTTTGATCATCCTAATAAGTATTCTATTCATCCAAATACTCCTTTATATAAAGATGGTTATTTGTATTGTGTTAGTGGTTATGGTCAAGGTGGAGTTATGCTCGATCTTGCTGCTGACGGATCTAGTGTGAAAGAGGTTTGGCGAAATAATTTGTTGGATAATCAGATGGGTGGAGTTGTTTTGGTGGATGGCAAAATTTATGGTTCTGGTCATACTAACCGGGAGTGGTTTTGTCTGGATTGGAAAACTGGGGAAGTGGTACATTCTGCAAAAGTTTTAAGTAATGGAAATGTAATTTATGCAGATGGTAAATTATATTGTTACGGCGATAATGGAGAAATTGCCCTAGTGAATGTAAGCAATGGTAGTTTCGAAAAAGTGAGTTCGTTTAGAGTTCCGTATGGTGAAAAACAAAATTGGGCGCACTTGGTAATTCAGAATAAACGCTTGTACGTTCGTCATGGTAGTTCTCTTATGGTATATTCAATTAAAGCAAATTAAAAACAACATAGCCCTACCAAACTTATGAATCGACTATTTCTTATCAGTATTGTATTAATAGGTACACTTACCCAGTGTAAAACAAAAATAGAGAAAAGTGAATGGCGTGGTCCTAATCGGACCGGAGTTTATGCCGAAACAGGCTTGCTAAAACAGTGGCCTGCCGAAGGACCTAAATTACTTTGGCATTTGGATAGCGTTCCAACCGGATATTCATCGGTTGCCATTGCCCACAATACGGTTTACCTTACCGGATTAAAAGATTCAATGGATTATTTGATGGCCATTGATATGGAAGGAAAACTGAAATGGCAAATTCCTTATGGGCGTGGATGGGATAAATCTTTTACCGATACACGTTGTACGCCAACTATCGAAGCAGAGCGAATTTATCTGTCGAGTGGAAGAGGAGACGTAGCTTGCGTAAATGCTCATTCCGGTGTAATAATATGGGATGTAAAAGCAAGTGAGAAGTTTGAAGGAGAATATGGAAGCTGGGGAATTTCAGAATCACTTCTTTTATGGAATAATATGGTTTTTTATACTCCTTGCGGTAAGAGAACATGCATGGTGGCGCTGAATAAATTAACCGGAGAAACAGTTTGGGAATCGAAAAGTATTGATGACAAACCTGCCTATGTTTCTCCTTTGTTGATTGATTGGAGAGGGAAAAAACAGATTGTTACGGTAACTGAAAATAATGCAATTGGGGTGAATCCCGAAAATGGCAATATCGATTGGCGCTTTGATTATGGCAGTCATGCTGGTGGAAAATCGAAAGCAAATATCAATACGAATACTCCTTTGTATCAAAATGGGAAAATATTTTTAACCAATGGCTACGATCATCATTCTGTAATGCTGAATTTGAATGACGATGCTTCTGTTGTTGAACTTTCATATGTAGATTCATTGCTGGATGTTCATCATGGTGGTGCTGTTCTTGTAGATGGTTATATTTATGGTTCGAATTGGGAACATAATAGAATGGGACGTTGGGTTTGTTTGGAATGGGAAACGGGAAAGAAAATGTACGAGACCGAATGGGAAAATAAAGGATCTATTATTTCGGCCGAAGGCATGCTTTATTGTTATGATGAGAAAAATGGGAATGTTGCTTTGGTAAAGGCTGACCCTAAAGAGTTTAAGCTAATTGGTCAGTTTAAAATTCCCTATGGAAAGGGACCTTATTGGTCACATATGGTTATTCAGGATGCTGTTCTGTATGTTCGTCATGGAAATGCTTTAATGGCGTATTCAATAAAGGAATCTTAATATACTTATTCAAGTCCAAGGCTTGTAGAATCTTCTTGTAAAAAATAATATTGAACCGAGCTTAAGTTGCTAAATATGCTATCGAAAAGAAGCGAAAAAGGATTAATTCTATCATCTGTTGTTATTGCAAGCATGCTGTTTGTGTATTGGTTGGTATATAACCCTGTGAAAGATATTCACGCTAGCGTTCCCGGCATGGATAATAGACCCGAACAGAGCGAATCTACCGAGAAAATTCTTATTGGGGAAGGTTTTGACTTTTTTTCCGAATTCACTTCAAGCTTAACAGGAAAATGGACACAGTTTCGAGGAGCAAATTCCGATAATATTTCCAAAGACAATACAAAGCTAATTAGTAGTTGGGGAGCGGCTCCGAAAATCGACTGGCAGGTAGAATTGGGGGAAGGGCATGCTGCTCCTGTTGTTTACAACGGAAAGGTGTATGTTCTCGATTACGATGAAGTGAAAAAAGCTGATGCATTGCGTTGTTTTTCTCTGGAAACAGGGGAAGAACTTTGGCGCAGATGGTATCGAGTTCATATCAAGCGAAATCATGGAATGTCGAGAACGGTTCCCGCAATTAACGATAAATATTTAGTAACAATGGGACCACGATGCCATGTTATGTGCACCGATCCTACTACCGGAGAATTTCTTTGGGGACTCGATCTGGTAAAAGATTACATGTCTGAGATTCCGTTTTGGTATACTGGTCAGTGTCCTATCCTCGATAATAATGTTGTTATTCTTGCTCCGGGTGGAAAATCTTTATTGATTGCTGTTGATTGCACTACCGGAAAGGTACTTTGGGAAACACCGAATCCCGATAATTGGCAAATGTCTCATTCATCGGTAATGCCAATGACTTTAGATGGAAAAAAGATGTGGGTATATGCTGCCGTTGGTGGTATTGTTGGTGTTGCTGCCGAAGGCGATGATGCAGGACAAATTCTTTGGAAGACCAAAGAGTTTTCTCCTTCTGTGGTTGCTCCATCGCCTGTTGTATTGAAAAATGGAAAAATATTTATGACCGCTGGTTATGGTGCTGGTTCTATTCTGTTTCAGGTGAAAAAGAAAGGAAATGCTTATGAAGTTGAAACAATTCAGCAGTTTAAACCGAAAGATGGAGTTGCATCAGAACAACAGACTCCTATTGTTTATAAAGATCGAATGTTCGCTATTTTACCTAAGGATGCCGGCGGAATGAGAAATCGTTTTGTTTGCTGTGATCCTAATGATTGTACTAAAATAGTATGGACAAGCGGAACAAACGATCGTTTTGGTTTGGGACCATATATAATTGCGGATGGTAAATTCTTTATTCTGAAGGATGATGGAACTTTGACCATTGCAAAGGCAAGTACCGAAAAGTTTGAGCTGTTGGATAAAACAAAGGTTTTGGATGGACATGATGCTTGGGGACCTTTGGTTATTGTTGATGGAAGATTATTAATGCGCGATGCAAAACACCTGCTTTGTATTGATGTTAGAGCTAATTAAAATAATTCACAAATGAAAAATAAATTGATTTTATGGCTTTCGGTGATTTTATTAGTGGTAGTTGTTGCTTTTATGGCGAAGGATTTGTTTGTGAATCAAAATAAGATTCAAGAAAATGTTTACGAATACGATTTGAAGGAATTGCGTAAAGTAGATGCTTCAAAAATTAGTCATAAAGAGGTAAAACAAATACGAATTCAAGCGAATGAGTTGCTTGGAATCGCAACGGATAATAAAGATCAAATTTATGTAAGTACCGATGAAAATATATTGGTTTTAGATACTGCTGGTAAACAAATTAACTCCTTAAGGGTTAGAGGTAGAGCGCGTTGCGTAAGTGTTGCCGAGGATGGAAACATTTTTGTTGGATTAAGTAATCGTATAGATGTTCGCAAGCCGGACGGAAGTTTACGAAACAGTTTTGTAATTCCTGGAGAAAAAGCATTTATCACTTCAATTGCCATTGATGGAGACAATGTTTACGTAGCCGATGCAGGGCAAAAAATTGTACACCATTATAATATCAATGGAGAGAAAATAAAAGAAATTGGTGGGAAAAACCTCGATGCAGGAATTAAGGGATTTGTAATTCCAAGTCCATTTTTTGATTTATTGATGGGGCGACAGGGCGAGCTTTGGGTAGTAAATCCAGGAAGACACGCTTTTGAAGCCTATAATTATAATGGCGAGCAAATTTCAAGCTGGGCAAGAACCGCCATGAGTATTGAGGGATTTAGCGGATGTTGTAATCCCGCAAATATAGCAATGCTTTCGGATGGCTCTTTTGTTACAGTAGAAAAAGGTTTGGAACGTGTTAAGATTCATTTGCCTTCGGGCGATTTGAAATCAGTGGTGGCTGCGCCGGAATTGTTCGAAGAAGGAACAGTTGGTATCGACTTGGCAGTTGATTCTCAGGATCGAATTTTGGTTTTAGATCCGGTACAAAAAATGATACGAATATTTGAAGCAAAATAGAATGGATAGAAGAGAATTTTTGCGAAACGGAGCTAGAACACTTATTGTTGCAGGATTAGGAATTATGAGTGGCGTTTTTGTTTACCGAAACTATACTACCGAAGAGACATGCACTTTTAAGAATATGTGCAAGGATTGTAATAGTTTGGAGAAATGCTCACTACCTGAAGGGGTGAAATATAAAAAGCTAAAGTAGACTTGATAGGGTTTGAAAAACCTGTAAGAGTCTTTTTGTAAGAAAATTGTTACGTTTTTGCTACTTGATTTAGATTAAAAGATGAAAAAAGACAGAAGAGACTTTATCAATACTTGTTTTCGTTTTGCGGCGGGAGCTGGTATTGTTGGTATAGCAGGAGTTTTGGCAGTAAAAAGCCAAAAAGGCGACTTTCTTTGGCAATTGGATCCAAGTAAATGTACGCAATGCGGTCGTTGTGCCACTAGTTGTGTAGTAACTCCATCGGCAGTAAAATGCATTCATGTTTACGATATGTGTGGATATTGCGATTTGTGTGGTGGCTATTTCCGACCAAATGTAAAAAATCTATCCACAGGTGCCGAAAATCAGCTTTGTCCAACCGGAGCAATCAAACGATCTTATGTGGAAGATCCGTTTTTTAAATATGAAATTATTGATGAGCTGTGCATTGGTTGCGGTAAATGTGTGAAGGGGTGCGGAGCATTCGGAAATGGTTCGTTGCAACTTCAGGTGAGTCATGATCTTTGCGTGAATTGCAATCAGTGTGCTATTGCTAGCGATTGTCCTTCTGATGCATTTTCAAGAGTACCAATCGATCAGGCATATAAATTTGCCGGCTTTAAATCAAATAAAAAAATATAATTCATCACAATGAAGAAAAGCTTCGCATTTATCTCTTTACTGATCGTTTTTGTAGGAATGGAATTTGTAGCCTTTTCACAGCAACAACGTTTTCCTAAACCAGAATTTGAATCTGGTTACACACAGCCAGTTACATCAATGCCAGCTCCTCGCGATGGAATGTTCGCAATTTTGGATGTTATGGTATTAATTGCAGCTCTTAGTCTGATTACTTGGTTCATCTTAAAAAGAAGATCAAGAAGCGGAGTGGTGGCAGTATCTATTTTCTCCATTTTATATTTTGGTTTTTTTCGGGAAGGTTGTGTTTGCTCCGTGGGATCCTTACAGAATGTGGTTTTAGCATTGTTCAATCCAGGATATCATATTCCTTTATCTGCCTTAGCATTTTTTGTAATTCCCTTAGTGTATACCTTATTTTTCGGAAGAACCTTTTGTGCAGGTGTTTGTCCTTTGGGAGCCGTGCAAGATGTGTTTTTAATGCGCCCTGTAACTCTCAAAAAATGGTTGCAAAAGGTATTGGGTCTGATTCCGTATATCTATTTGGGCTTATCTGTGTTATATGCTGCAACGGCAAGCGATTTTATCATTTGTCGTTACGATCCTTTTGTAGGGATATTTAGGTTTAATGCAACATTTTTCATGTTTGCCATTGGAGCGGCATTTTTACTAATCAGCATTTTTATAGCAAGACCTTATTGTCGATTCTTTTGTCCGTATGGAGTTATTTTGAACCTAGTGAGCCGAGTATCGAAAAATCACCTGACCATAACACCTTCTAACTGTATTCAGTGCAAACTTTGTGAGAGTTCTTGTCCATTAGATGCTATTAATAAACCTGTTGCAGTGAAACAAATGGAGGATAAGAGAGCTGCAACGCGGCGTTTTATTTTGCTGAGTTTAATTATTCCTGCTTTAATGATTGTTGGAGGTTGGACAGGAGCTAATTTTCACGAAAATCTTGCAAAAGTGAACTCTAAAGTACGTTTGGCGGATGAATTGCTTCATTTCGATTCAAAAACCATGAAAGAGAGTTTAGAAATTGAGGGATTCAGAACTTCAGGCAAACCTGCGAAGGAATTGTATTTGGAAGCCTCTGAAATTGTGAAGCAATTTTATTATGGCGGTTGGATATTGGGAGCTTTTATAGGCTTAGTAATTGGCTTGGCTTTATCTGGATTATCCACTTACCGTTATCGGGAAGATTATACACCCGATAAAGGCAATTGTGTGAGTTGTGCCCGTTGTTTAAAATATTGTCCGGTAGAAAAGGATTAACCTCAAATAAAAAAGAAGCTTAACCACGAAGGGAAAATAAGGATAGCACAAAGTAGCACAAAGGAATAAAAAAAGAATTTAAAGATTGAATAACACAAAGTATGAATAGAAAGTTATAAAATACCTTGTGTCTCTTAGTGAAGTACTTGGAGCTTTCTTAGTGGTAAAACTTTTTGGTAGTAAAAAATTGATCTATGACTAACAAATTTAAAATAAAACGTACCAACCTATCCCTATGGAAAGGCATTGCAATGGTTGCAGGAACTTTTTCCTTCGTAATCTGCATGTTGGTTTTGGTGAATTACATTCAGATTAACAGAGTTGATCCTGTGAATACAGAAGTGATTAACAGTTTGGTGGATCGTTTAAATGATAATTCTAACGATGAAGCGTTAAGAGAACAAATTCGCGAGATGGATTTATTGGTGCGCAAAGCATATTTTACCAATCAGTGGCAGATAAAAGCCGGAGGATATTTATTCCTGTTTGGAATTATAGTTACAGCTATTGCGTTACAATTATATTACGCTGGCAAGCAACAGCTACCACAAATATCCGATAAGGAGGAAGAGAATATTATTCTGTTTCGCGAAAATGCCAGAAAATGGATTATAGTTGGTGGATTTGGAATGGTTGGACTTACTTTACTATTTGCATTTCTTACCCATAAAGAGTTAGGGAATCAATTTTCTGAAGCAGCTTCAATTGCAATAATAGGGCAAGTAGATAATAACTCAGAGGCTATTCCGCTTGTTGAAGTAGGTGTAAAAGAAGACATAGCAGAGATTGTTATTGAGGAAGAGAATGTTGCCGTTGAAAAAGAACAAGCCTTAGAAGAGGAAAGTGCAAGTCCGCAAGCTAAGGAGGAAGCCACAGTAGTCGCTGAAAAATCGGAGACTAAAAAAAATTCCTACAAGGGAATGTATCCTACGAAAGAGATGATGGCAAACTTTCCATCTTTTCGTGGACCAGCAGGAAATGGAATCGCTTACCAAAAGAACATTCCCAATGAATGGGATGGAGCTAGCGGGAAAAATATCCTGTGGAAACAGCCGGTTCCTATTCATGCTTATAATTCTCCGGTAATTTGGGGAGATAAATTATTTCTTTCGGGAGCTAGTGCAACCAATCGGGAAGTTTATTGCTACGATAGAAACAATGGAAAATTACTTTGGACTGCCAAAGCAAATCAAATAGGAGGAACGCCTGTAAAATCACCAGAGGTAACTGCCGATACTGGGCATGCCGCATCTACTGTAGCAACAGATGGAAATTCGGTGTTCGCAATTTTCTCCAATGGCGATGTGTTAGCTGTAGATATGAGCGGCAAAACAAAATGGGAGAAGAATTTAGGTGTCCCTGATAATCATTACGGTCATTCATCATCCTTACTGGTTTTCGAAGATAAGTTGATTGTTCAGTACGATCAAAAAAAGAATTCGAAAGTAATGGCTTTAGCAACATCAAGTGGTGATGAGCTTTGGAGTACCCCACGTAAAGTTAGAGTATCGTGGGCATCGCCTGTGATCGTTCAAAATGGCGATCAGGTGGAGGTATTATTAGCTGCTGATCCCTGCGTGGCTTCTTACGATGTGCAAACGGGTAAGGAATTGTGGAAGTTGGATTGCATAACTGGGGAGGTTGGTCCTTCGGTTGCCTATGCAAATGGAATTGTTTTTGCTTTAAATGAATATGCTAGTTTGGTGGCGATAAAACCGGGAGTTAATCCGGAAATTTTATGGGAGGCTTACGATTACCTTTCCGATGTACCTAGTCCCATTGCTTACAAAGATTTACTATTTGTGGTGACCAGTTATGGTGCTGTTGCTTGTTACAATGCAAAAGCGGGAGAAATACTTTGGGAAAAGGAATTTGACGCAGGATTTTATGCTTCTCCTATATTGGTAGATGGCAAAATATATTTGATGGACAGAGATGGTGTGATGCACATTTTTAAGGCTGAGAAGGAATATGTAGCAGTTGCAACATCGGCCTTGGGCGAAAAATCGGATGCATCGCCGGCATTTGCCGATGGTAGAGTATATATTCGTGGGGCGAAAAATCTTTATTGCATAGGGAAATAGTTATGGAGAAGATGATTGATTTTGTAGATGAAGTGCTTGGTGAGATTGGGAAAGAACCAGATAAGGTAATCCCTATTTTGCAAGCAATTCAAGGGAAATATAACTATTTGCCCGAGCCTGCTTTGAAAAGAGTTTGTGAAATAACTCCTATTACGGAAGCTCAAATAACAGGAATTTCAACTTTTTATTCTCAGTTTCGTCATCAGCCGGTGGGGAAACACATCATTCGGGTTTGTGTAGGTACTGCTTGCCATGTAAAAGGAGCTAAACAGGTATACGATGGTTTCCGACGCGAATTAGGCTTGGAAAAAGGTGTCGATACGGATGCTCAAAAGCTTTTTACGCTTGAAGAGGTTGCTTGTTTAGGTTGTTGTACGCTTGCTCCGGTGGTTCAGATTGATGGTGTTACTTACGGACATGTTGAAACAGGTAAAGTAGCTGAAATCATTGAAGATTTTAAAAATCTGGCGCCAAGCACAGAGAAGATTGTGAGAGAGGTGACTGAGGAAGGAATTTCGCAAGGAGAAATTAGAATAGGATTAGGTTCTTGTTGCATTGCCAGCGGTAGTTCCGGAGTAAAAGAGGAGCTCGAAAAGACTTTGTTTGAGAATAAGATAAAGGTGGATGTGAAACAGGTAGGTTGTGTTGGAATCTGTAATCAGGTTCCGATGATGGAAATCCAGAAAAAGGGGGAAGAACCAACTATATATACCAAAATCAATGCAAATGAGGTTGGTGAAATTATTGAAAAGCATTTTCGATCTAAGAGTTGGATGAGTCGTTTCAAAAACCGTTTCTATAACTATGCCGAAAACATAACTTTTTCTGATATTCCTAAAAGTACGAATGGATACAATATTAATGAAGAACATACACCAATTGCAGAGTTCTTGAAAGGTCAGGTTAATATTGCCACTGAATATCGTGGGGAAATGATGCCTTCCGATTTTGAGGAATACAAAGCAAAAAATGGTTTTGTGGCTTTGGAGAAGTGTTTGAAAGAGCTTTCTGCAGATGAGATTATTTCGCAGATTGAAAAAAGTGGATTGAAAGGTCGTGGTGGAGCAGGTTTTCCTTCGGCGATCAAGTGGAAAATGGTTCAGAAGGCCAAATCCGATCAAAAATATATTATTTGTAATGGCGACGAGGGAGATCCGGGTGCTTTTATGGATCGAATGTTATTGGAATCTTATCCGTTTCGAATTATTGAAGGAATACTAATTGGTGCTTATGCAGTGGGAGCTACCGAAGGTCGTTTGTACATTCGTGCAGAATATCCTTTGGCAGTAAAACGAATTCGCGAAGCGTTACAAATTTGCAAGGAAAAAGGTTTGTTGGGCAAAAACATATTGGGTTCCGATTTTGCTTTCGATTTAAAGGTGTTCGAAGGAGCGGGAGCTTTTGTATGTGGTGAAGAAACTGCATTAATCGCATCCATCGAGGGAAAACGTGGAATTCCACAGTTGCGTCCGCCATATCCGGCAGAAAAAGGATTGTGGGACAAGCCTACATTGATCAATAATACAGAAACCTTTTCATTAATTCCTTATATCATTCGAAATGGTGCGGAAGCATTTAGTAAAATTGGAACCGAGAAAAGTAAAGGAACAAAAGTATTTGCCTTAGCGGGAAAAATTAATAGAGGTGGTTTGATCGAAGTTCCTATGGGAATTACCATCAAGCAAATTGTAGAAGAAATTGGCGGTGGTATTGCCAATGGAAAGCAGTTTAAAGCAGTTCAGATCGGTGGTCCTTCGGGAGGATGCATACCAGCTTCCATGTCCGATACAGCAATCGACTTTGATTCTTTAAAAGAAGTGGGAGCCATGATGGGTTCAGGAGGCTTAATTGTTTTGGATGAATCGGATTGTATGGTGGATATTGCACACTATTTTTTATCCTTTACTCAGGAAGAATCTTGCGGACGATGCACATTCTGTAGAATTGGTACGCAACGGATGTTGGAAATTCTGGAGAAAATTAAGACAGGGAAAGGAAAATTAAGCGATTTGGATTTGTTAGAGAAATTGGCAATTAATACTCAAAAAGGGAGTATTTGCGGTTTAGGGAAAACAGCTCCAAACCCAGTGTTATCTACTTTAAAATATTTCCGACACGAATACGAAGCACATATTAATGGTAAATGTCCTTCTGGCAAATGCGAGCAGTTAATTCGTTACGAAATAAACGATAATTGTACTGGTTGCACCAAATGTGCACAACGTTGTCCGGTAAATGCAATTGAAGCAAAACCATACGAATTGCATAAAGTGGATAATGAATTGTGCATTAAATGCGATATCTGCAAACAGATTTGTCCGGTAGATGCTGTGGAAATTAAATAATTAGTAAATGAGTGAATAAGGATGGAGTGAATGAATCTCATTTCTCAAATCTAATATCTCAAATCTAAAAATAAAATGCCAAGACTAAAAATTGACAATATAGCTATTGATGTTCCAGAAGGAACTACTGTTCTAAAAGCGGCTCTTTCGATGGGCATTCAGATTCCAAGTATGTGCTATTTGGAGGGATGCAGTAATCATCCTACCTGCATGGTTTGTATGGTGCGGAACAATAGTAACCAGCAAATGTTACCTTCTTGTGCTACGCTGGCAACCGAAGGAATGGATTTGGCGAGCAATGATCCTGAGGTTTTTGAAGCACGAAAAGAAGCAATTGAATTGTTATTGAGCGATCATGTTGGCGATTGTGAGGCACCTTGTCGCGTAGCTTGTCCTGCCTATATGGATATTCCGAAAATGAATCGTTTTATTGCCAAAGGAGAATTCGACGAGGCGCTAAAAGTAGTGAAAGAGGAAATTGCCCTTCCGGGGATTTTAGGACACATTTGTTCTGCTCCGTGCGAAAAGGTTTGTCGTCGTAAGGATGTCGATCAGGCGGTATCGATTTGTTTATTAAAACGAATTTCGGCTGATGAAGAAGAGTTTTTCTATTTACCAATCAAGAAAAAAAATAGTGGAAAAAAAGTAGCTGTGATTGGTTCCGGTCCGGCCGGATTAGCAGCAGCTTATCATCTGGTAAAAGATGGACATGCATGTGAAGTTTTCGAGCAAGAAAATCGTTTGGGTGGAAGTTTAATTGAATCTCTAAAGAATGGAGAATTACCTGAAAATATCCTGACAAAGGAAATAGAAATATTGAAACAATTTGGCCTTGTTTTTCACACCGATAAAAAAATTGACAAAGAGAACTGGGAACAGATTAAATCTGATTTTAATGCTGTAATTATCGCTACGGGCTCGGTGACTGAAATTGGGGAAGAATTGGGATTAAAGACGGCGAATGCGGGCGTATGGATAAATTCCGACACATTCGCTACCGAACAGACAGGAATATTTGCAACTGGTAGTGCTATTCGAGTTCAAAAAATGGCTGTGAAAGCGGTGGCAATGGGCAAAGAATGTGCTTGGTCGGTAGATGAATTTTTGCGAAATGGAGAAGGAAAAGCAACAAGGCGTGCTTTCAATTCGCGATTTGGAACCCTACGAAAAGAGGAGCTCAGTGAGTATTTGAAAGAGTCTGTTTCAGACGTTCGAGTGGAGGCAAAATCGGTTAAGGGATTTACGAAAGAGGAGGCCATGCAAGAAGCTGCCAGATGTTTGCATTGTGATTGTCGTAAAGTGGATAATTGTAAGCTTCGCATTTGCGCAGATACACACAATGCCGATCGCAGAAGGTTTGTTTTTGGTGAAAGAAATAGTGCAGTAAAGTATTTCGATCACGAAAGTATTGTTTACGAACCTGAAAAGTGTATTAAATGCGGATTGTGCATCGAAATTGCAGAAAGGCATCAGGAGAAAACTGGCTTAACCAATATCGGACGAGGATTTACGGTTAAAGTAGCAGTTCCTTTTCATCAAAGCATAAATAAAGCATTGACTATTGCAGCAAAAGAGTGTGCCGCGGCTTGTCCTACAGGAGCTTTATCGCTTCGCTCTAATTAGGAATTAATAATTATGAATTAGAAATTAAAAAGAAAGACCTGACAGCGTTCTTGAACCTGTCAGAGTCTAATAAATAGGAGCAGAAATATAAAAAAATTGTGAAGACCTAAATCGATGCATAGCTCCCCTTCGCCTTTAGGAGAAGGGGCTGGGGGATGAGGTTAAAAGAAATTATTAATTACGAATTAATAATTAAAAAGGAATGACCTGACAGCGTTCTTTAACCTGTCAGAGTCAGGTGATTACAATTAGAAATTATGAATTAGAAATTATGAAATTCTCACATCTCATATCTCAAATCTCACATCTTGTCAATCGACGAGCTAAAAGGATAGTATTATTGCTGACTTTGATTATTTGTGCATCCGTTTCGTCTTATGCCCAAAACAAGCACAATTGGCTATCGTTCCGAGGCAATTCAAGCCTTACGGGAATTACCGATGCTAATGTTCCAAAGGCGCCAAAATTATTGTGGAGTTTTAAAACCGGTGATGCTATTAAATCATCACCCATTATCAGCAATGGAAACATATTTGTAGGTTCGAACGATGGAAAATTGTACGCAATTTCAACAAAAGGCGAATTAAAATGGACCTTCGATGCTAAAATATCGGTGGAAGCATCGCCATTGTATTTAGATGGTTGTGTGTATTTTGGAGCTTTAGATGGCGAATTTTACTGTTTGAATGCAACAAGCGGAGAGGTGAAATGGAAATATACCACCGATGGTCAGATTTCAGGAGCCGCAAGTTGGTTTTACGATAAAACGAGCAAGCAGAAGAAGATTTTAATAGGGAGCTACGACTTTAACTTACATTGCATTGATGCAAAATCAGGCAAACGGCAATGGAAATACGAATCGGATAATTACATTAACGGAGCCGCATCTTGCAATGGAGAAATTGCTGTATTTGGCGGTTGCGATGGTTTTCTTCATCAGGTGGATGTGAAAACAGGAAAATTAAAAAATAAGTTAGATATCGCAACCTACATTGCCTCATCGGTTGCTTTAGATGGCAATCAGGCTTATTTTGGAAATCACGATGGCGAATTTTTCTGTGTCGATTTCGTACAAAATCAGGTGAAATGGAAAAAGGAGGGAGCAATTTCTTATTTGGCTTCTCCTGCAGTTTCTGCCGATCAGGTAATTATTGGGGCAGAAAATCGACAGGTGTACTGTTTTGATAAAGCTAGTGGGAAAATTCAATGGCAATTTAAAACCAAAAATAAAATAGAGGCATCTTCTGTAATTGCTGGTAATTCAGTAGTGATTGGTGCTGGAGATGGCAGAATATATGTGTTGGATCGAAAAACAGGAACAAAAATTTGGTCCTACGAAATTGGCAGAGCCATTGTAGGAACGCCTGCGGTTGTAGAAGGAATGATTGTTGTTGCATGTATGGATGGAAGTGTTTATGCCTTTGGTGAGAAATAGAAGTACAAGAAATAGGTAGAGAAGCGCATAAAATAGTGAAGGAAAGCAATTTCACCTCAATGGCAATGAAATACATCGAAGGACAAACTGATTTCAACGAAAAAGTAATTGCATAGAACGAAAAAATGCAGAATAGTAGTGCAAAGATTGATATTTTGAGACCTGACAGGTTTTTAAAACCTGTCAGGTCTGGAACTAAATTAAGGAAAATAATATGATTGTAGAACTAAAGAACATCACCAAATACTACCAAAACGCCGCAAGCGATAAAAAGAGAATCATATTGGATGATATTTCTTTGGCGATTGAAAAAGGGGATAGTATTGCTATTGTTGGTCCATCCGGATCGGGGAAAAGTACCTTGCTAAATGTAATTAGTTCTTTAGATACAGCCAATTCGGGCAGTATAATTTTCGATGGAGAAGATTTGTCGCAGAAAAACGAGAAGGAATTAGCTAATTTCCGCAATCAGAATTTGGGTTTTGTCTTCCAGTTGCATCACTTATTGCCACAATTGAATCTGATTGAGAATGTACTCTTGCCTTTTATTCCTGTAAAGGATAAAAAGAAAAGACAGGAAGCTGAAAAAAGAGCTTTGGAGTTATTAGATTTTGTTGGCTTGTTGGATTTGATTCTGCAACGTCCAGGACAAATGTCGGGAGGAGAATGTCAGCGTGCAGCACTAGTGCGAGCCTTAATTCATCAGCCAAACCTAATTCTTGCCGATGAACCAACGGGTTCGTTGGATAAAAAAGCAGCTAATAAATTGGGCGATTTATTGGTCAGAATAAACGAAAAACAAGGAGTTTCGGTGGTAGTGGTAACCCATTCGATGGATTTAGCTAAAAAAATGAAGAAGATTTACCAGTTGGAAGATGGAAGATTAAAACAAATAGCAATTGGTAATGAATAATTAATAAAAGAAGTTGAAGTCTATTGCAAGCCAGAATTATTCATTCTTAATTACTAATTGATATTACATGAATCTCTTTACATACATCATCAAAAGCCTTTGGTTTTTCAGAAAACAGCATTTCGCAGTTTTTTTGGGAACCATTGTGAGTACAGCCGTTCTTACTGGTGCGCTAATTATTGGTGATTCGGTAAAATACAGTTTGCACGATTTGGTGAACCTTCGTTTGGGAAAGGTGGAATATGCCATGGCAACAGGCGATCGTTACGTTCGTGCCGATTTAGCAAAGGAGATTCAGGAAGATATAAATGGGAATATAAATGCAGTTTTACGAGTGAATGGAATGGCTGTGCAAGCCGAAAAACAAATCCGTATTAATAACATTCAGGCGTATGGTGTCGATTCGGATTTTTGGAAATTCTCTTCTGCTCAGGAAATCGATTTAAAAAATGCCGAGGTCGCTGTTAGTGCTAATTTGGCAACTAAAATGAGCTTGAAAATTGGCGACGTATTTTTATTGCGAATGGAAAAAGGCAGCTTGATTCCTGCCAATGCTCCTTTTGTTTCCGATGAGGAGCAGAACGTGGCATTGCGAGTAAAAGTGAAAGCCATAGCAGGAGATCATGAAATGGGTCGTTTTAGCTTAAAAAACAATCAGGTAGCGCCATACAACGTTTTTCTTTCCAGAGATTATCTGGCCAAAGAAATGGAGCTGGACGGACGAGTCAATCTTCTTCTTTTAGGAAAAACGGATCAAACACAAGAGCAGATTCAGGAATGTCTGAAAAAACATTGGCAACTGCAAGATGCTGGTCTGAACGTTCGGGATATAAAGGGGAAAAATCAGTTGGAATTGATTTCGGATCGGGTGTTTATCGATACTCCAATTTCAGATGAAATAGAGAAACTCAACATGGAGCAACAATCTCTTCTCACTTATTTTGTGAATCGAATTAGTTTTGGTGCTAGGGAAACACCTTATTCCTTTGTATCTTCTGTAAATGGAGATTCTTCTTTATCAAATCTTTCAAATCAGGAAATTAGTATTAATCAGTGGTTGGCCGATGATCTTCAGGCAAATATAGGCGATACCATTTCATTGAATTATTTTGTAATTGGCGCTTTACGAGCTCTTGAAGAGAAGAAACAAAGTTTTGTGGTGAAAGAAATACTGTCTCTGGAGAGTGATCTTCTCGATCCATCTATGATGCCTTCCTTTCCGGGATTATCGGATGCGGGAAGTTGCAACGAATGGGAAGCTGGTGTTCCGGTTGATTTCTCCAAAATCCGTCCGAAAGACGAAGCTTACTGGAAGCAGTACAAAGGAACTCCAAAAGCATTTATTTCATCCACTAAAGCAATGGCATTGTGGAGCAATAAATATGGAAAACATACCGCTTTTCGATTTAACCAAAAAGAATTGAATCAGAAGAACTTAGAGAAAGACTTACTTTCGGTAGTGAATCCTAACTTACTTAATATGAGTTTTGTATCGGTTCGCAGTGCAGGAGTTTCTGCGGCCAATAATATGGTTGATTTCGGTCAGTTATTCTTAAGCCTTAGCTTCTTTATTATTTTTGCGGGAATCCTTTTAACGATCTTAATTTATTCTTTAAACCTCGATAGCAGAAGTCAGGAAAATGGGATTCTTTTAGGTTTAGGTTTTAATCGAGTAAACATTCTTCGCATTCGTATTTATGAATCGTTAGTTACTGTAGTTGTTGGCGGATTTGTTGGTGTTTTGGGTGGCATTTTGTATAATAAATTGCTTTTAAAAGCGCTAAATTCGGTGTGGACCGATGTGGTTCGTACCAATATGCTAGAGGTACATTTGCGCGAAACTACTCTGTTTACCGGTTTTGCAATTGGTCTTTTTGTTGCGGTGCTTTGTATTTGGGGCGTAACGCGAAACAAGTTAAATAAAACAGCGAGCAAGCAAATTCAGAATATAGCTGATGATACTCTAGGCGATAAAAGAAATCATATTTCGCTTTGGATCGCTATCATCACTATTTTGGGAAGCTTAGTTCTAATTGTTTATGCATTTGTCTCTTCCTTGGAACAAAATGCGGAGCTATTGCTGTCTGCAGGAGGTCTTTTTATGATTGGAGCTCTTGCCTTAGTTCATAGATATCTACAAAAATTGAGTATAACCAGAAGCCTTAAAACACCATCATTGTTTCAATTGGCCTTGAAAAACAGTGCGCGTAATCGTAAAAGAAGTCTGGCAAGTGTTGCTTTGCTGGCACTTGGTACTTTCTCTGTTTTAATTACCGGAGCCAATCGCAAGACTTTTTACGATGCCGAAAATGCGAACAAATCGGGTACAGGTGGCTTTTACTATTGGATGGAAACCACAATGCCTGTTTTATTCGATTTAAATACCACTGAAGGACAAGAAAAACTTGGATTTTGGGAAGGTGATCTCGATACCAATACTCAGTTTGTGCAGTTTAGGGCTTTGGAAGGCGATGATGCCAGTTGTCTGAATCTAAATCAGGTGCAAAAACCAAGAATACTAGGATTTAATCCCTTGTTGCTTGATAAGAAGAATGCATTCTCATTCGCAAAACTTACAGTAGAGGTGAATGCAGAGCACCCATGGCTAGCTTTGAATCAGGATCTTGGAACAGATATTATTCCTGCTTTCGCAGATCAGACCGTTATTGTTTGGGGATTAAAAAAAGCGGTAGGCGATACTTTGCTTTATCAAAATGAGTTCGGAAAAGATATCAAATTGGTACTTATGGGTGGTTTGAATAATTCTATTTTTCAAGGCAATGTCTTGATTTCTGATAATCAGTTTCAAAAGCATTTCCCGTCTATAAGCGGATCTAAAATATTACTAGTTGATTCACAGGGAACTAATGGTGATCAATTCGTGCAAAAGTTTGAAAATAACTTGCAGGATTTGGGCGTTTCAAGCATGAAAACATCCGAGCGTTTGACGGCTTTTTATTCGGTTGAAAACACTTATTTAAGCATGTTTATGTTTCTGGGAGGTTTGGGCGTAATCATCGGTACCATTGGCCTGGGAATTGTATTGATGCGCAACATTATGGAACGGAAAAAAGAATTGGCTTTGCTTTCTGCAATAGGTTATCAGCAAAATAGCTTGTTTAAACTACTGTTTTACGAAAATTTATTTTTACTGTTGGTAGGTTTGGCGTGTGGATTAGTAGCTGCTATTATTGGAGTGCTACCTTCTTTACTATCACCATCCTTCCAAATGCCAGTGGTATATATTTTTACATTGCTTTTCGGTATTCTCATCAGCGGATTGATCTGGATTTGGATTCCTGCAAGCTACATGAAAAAATTCAATATTGTGGAAACTTTAAAGAATGAATAAAACTAAACTACTAAACTAACCCAATGAAAAATTTAAGCATTTTAGTTATTGCCGTATTGTTGTTTGCCTGTAATAGTAAGCAGAAAAAAATAAGTGAGTGGAGAGGTGAGAACCGTTCTGGAATTTATAATGAAACCAATTTATTACAAGAATGGCCGGAAGATGGTCCTGCTCTTCTTTGGGATATGGAAGGAATTGGTAATGGTTATGGTTCTCCGGTAATTAGTGACAATACCATGTATTTAAATGGTGAAATAGATAGTATTGCCTATTTATTGGCGCTTGATTTGCAAGGGAAAATTCTTTGGAAAACAGAATTTGGAACCGATTGGATGGAAAATTTTATTGGTAGCCGATCTACTCCAACAGTAGTTGACGATTTAGTTTACGTAGCTTCGGGAATGGGCGATATTGCTTGTGTTGATGCCAATTCTGGTGAAATGAAGTGGAACATTAACATGTTGGAGAAATTTGAAGGCAAAAATACTCGTTTCGGCTATTCACAATCTTTATTGGTTGACGGCGATTTAGTGTTTGCTGCACCTGGTGGAGCGGAAAATAACATTATTGCTTTAAATCGATTTACCGGCGAAATGGTTTGGACAAATCCTGGAGTGGGTGAAATTCCTGCTTATTGTTCTCCTTTGTTATTGAATTTTCCTTCTCGAAAAGTTTTGGTAACTTTCTCAGACAATGCTTTAATGGGCATCGAATCGCAAACTGGAAAACTATTATGGACGGAACTGCAGGACACGCTTTGCGATATTAATGGGAATACACCAATTTTTGAAGATGGCTACTTATACTATGTTGCTGGTTGTGGGAATGGAACGGTAAAAATGAAGGTTTCTGAAGATGGAAGTCAAATCACGGAAGTGTGGCGAAATAAAGATTTAGACAACATTATGGGAGGTGCTGTGAAATTAAATGGAAAAATTGTCGCTTCAGGGCATCGCAAAAAAGTTTGGAGAAGTATAGATGCTGAGACGGGTGAGACCAGAGATAGTCTGAAATTTGGCCGTGGTGCTACCATTGCTGCCGATGGCATGTTGTATTGTTACAATGAAAGAGGTCAGGTAGGTTTGGTAAAAGTAACTCCTGAAAGCATGGAGTTGGTAAGCAAATTTAAAGTAAGCAAAGGAACTAAAGAGCATTTTGCACAGCCTGTAATCAACAAAGGAGTTTTATACATCCGTCATGGCAACGCGCTGTTGGCATATGATATCAAAGCAATTAAGAATTAACAATGATTAATTAATAATTGTTGAATTAGTATTGATTTTAAAGTGTTATTGATAGTAAGAGAAGCATTTCCTGATACTTAAATCTTGATACTTTGTACTTTAAACTGAAAACATGAGCAAACAAATATTTATTTGCGGGTGCGAGAAGGATGGAAAAATCGAAAAAGCTTCGGTTCAGAAGTTGAGGAACACCTTGGAGGAGAAAAATATAGCTTACACCTATATAGAGGATATGTGTGGTACAATTTTGAAAAATCCCGACGATTTGGAGAGCTTGTACAATGCAAAGGATGCCATCGTTTTTGGCTGTCAGGCTCGCGCTATGCAACATTTGGTGGCTAATTCGGGACGAAAAGCAAACGAAAATAGTACAGAGTACCATCATGTGGATGAAGAAAGTCAGAATGAATGGTTTTCTACTTTGGAAGCCAATACCGGAGCGCCTTTAAAAATCAAATATTCCGATTCTTGGAAGCCCTGGTATCCGGTAATTGATTACGATCGTTGCAACGGATGTCGCAAGTGTCTAAATTTTTGTTTGTTCAGTGTTTATTCTGTCGAAGATGACGGAACTGTTGTTGTTTCAGCCTCGGCAAACTGTAAGGATATGTGTCCTGCCTGTGCCCGGGTTTGTCCTCAAAATGCAATCATTTTCCCTAAACATGCCGAAAGTCCTATTGATGGCGGAGAAGGCGATGGTACCGAAAATGAAAAGACAGATATTCTAGAGCAAATTCAGAACGACGATGTTTATTCTGTTTTAAGTGCTCGCAGAAAGAACTTTCAGGTTTCTTTACTGAAGAAAGATCAGTTTAAAATGGCTGAAGAAGAGCGACGTACTTGTTGTAGTGGAGCCGACAAGAAGGAGGAAGAGAAAAAAGCCGAAAAAAGGGCCTGTGATTGCAAAAATGGAGAAACTAATTCGAGCTGTTGTTAAAATAAATGATTAAACCTGACAGAGTCGAAAGACCTGTCAGAGTTTTATAAAGTAATAGTGTGTCTTTTATGAAAAGACCAATTTGGGCTACTTATTTTCTAGATGAATTTTTCCCTTTTAGGGAAAATGCCGATAGGTAAAAGGGTGAATTTTTGCTTTTTTATTAAAAGTCCTCCTTACAATGGGGATTCAGGGAGATATTAATTTTAGTTATTATGAAAAGACCAATTTGGGCTACTTATTTTCTAGATGAATTTTTCCCTTTTAGGGAAAATGCCGATAGGCAAAAGGGTGAATTTTTGTTTTTTTTATTAAAAGCACCCCTCTGGCTGTCGCTATCTCCCCTTAAAAGGGAGAATTCCGAAATTTGACAATAGCACATTTGATTGTTGTTTTTTGGATAGTATAAAGACATTTGAGATATAAAGTTTAGCTCTGTAGAGGAAATAGAATTAAGAAATAGAATAAATGATTTTTTCGTTAGGAACAAGAATACTAAAACAGGTAGATGCCCGATTGCTTTGGAAACTTGGCTATAATTTGGGCTGGAAGGGAATGAAAGCGGTTGCAAAACACAAGAAACGACTTAAAAATGGGGAGTTGTTTCCTGCTTTTATGATGATTTCGATTACAGACAACTGTAATCTGAATTGCCAGGGATGTTGGGTAACGATCAATAATCAATCCAAGGGAATGAACATGGAAACTTTGGAGAACATCATTGTTTCCAGCAAAAATAAAGGGTCCTATTTCTTTGGTTTGTTAGGCGGTGAACCATTGATGTATCCTCATTTAATGGAGGTGATTGAACGACATCCCGATTGTTATTTTCAGATGTTTACCAACGGAACCTTACTGACTGATGAAGTTGCGAAAAAGCTTCGAAAGTTTGGGAATGTATCACCACTTATTAGTGTGGAAGGCTTGCAAGATGTGAGTGATATTCGCAGAGGTGCCAACAATGTGTATAGCAGAAGTATGGCCGGAATTGAGGCTGCTACCAAAAATAAATTGTTCACCGGTGTTGCAACAAGTGTTTGTAAATCAAACTTTAAGGATTTGGTGAATGAGGAATTCGTGAATTCATGCATTAAAAAAGGCATTCACTACCTGTGGTTTTACATTTATCGTCCGGTAGGCGAGCGTCCCAATACAGATTTGGCTTTGTCGGAGGCAGAGATTTTGGAGTTGCGACAATTCATGGTCGATATTCGAGTGAAAGCTCCTTTAATGATTATCGATACTTATTGGGATGAGAAAGGACAAGCTATATGTCCTGGTGCTCTGGGCTTGTCACATCATATTAACCCTTACGGGGATATCGAATTTTGTCCGCCAATACAATTTGCAGGCGAAACGGTTGGTGATGGCTCTGATATTGCCAACATCATCGAGAAATCGAAATTTATAGGCGGTTTGCGAAAAGGCATTAATGAGTGTACTCAAGGATGTATTTTATTGGATAATCCAGAACAGTTGCATCGTCTTTTAAAAGATGTAAATGCTTATGATTCATCGAAAAGAAGCACTTCATATAAAGAATTACAACAAATGAAGCCTTGTGCAGGTCATCATATTCCCGGAAAAGAGATTCCCGAGAAAAGTTGGCTGTATCGCTTTGCCAAAAAGTATTCCTTCTTTGGTTTTGGAGCATACGGATAGTATAATTCTGAATGAATAATTAACAATTAGGAATTATAAAATATTGTAAGTTTTTGAAGTCCTTCTCCTTCAGGAGAGGGATTTAGGGTGAGGTTCTAAAACCTGTTAATTGTTAACTGATCACTGTTAATTGAAGAAAATGATTGTAAGAAACAACCAGCCAAATATAAGCTTCGGAAATGATTTGCCTCAGCATCCTGAAAAGTTGAAGCAGATTCGCGATTTGATTCGCGACTACGCAGCAACATGCGAATTAATACCGCCTTTACAGGAAGAAGAAGTCATTTTTCATTCTGGTGAATTAATTAGGAAGCATCCTGACTTGTTTTTGTATCAAAAGCTGTTGGCTGTAATGATTAACAATTATGCATGGAGCAGTATTGTGGCGGGAATTCCTTTTAATCGTCGAATTTTATTATTGCCCAAGTGTATCAGCCACTCTAGCTTATGTCCGGCAAAGTACGATGAGCTCGGATTACTATGCGAGCAGTGTGGACGTTGCGATTTAGCAAGCATTATCGGTCAAGCCGATGAGTTGGGATATCACACAATAGTGAGTGAAGGAACTACTTCGGCAAGTTTGCTGTTGTCTTCGGGTCAGGTAGAATGTGTGATTGGGGTTGGCTGTTTACATTCCTTCGAACGCTCGTTTCCTTTGGCAGTAAAAGAGGCGGTTCCATCCCTCGCAATTCCCTTGTACAATAATGATTGTAAAGATTCTAAAGTGGATCAAATCTGGTTGGATGAAGTGTTATCCATGAGAAGCGAAACGACATGGAGAGGCTGGCTTAATTTAGATACTCTTCAATCTCTTGTAAGAGAGTGGTTTACTGCAGATAGGTTAAAGGTATTCTTTGGGTCTGAAGAGGATACTGTGAATATTGCAGTTCGCTGGATGGAAACGGATGGGAAACGCTGGCGTCCGATGATTATGGTCGCAGTTTACGATGCCTTACTCGGAGAATCAGGAGCGTACGATGACACGATTCAAAAATTAGCAGTTTCCATAGAATGTTTTCATAAAGCTTCTTTAGTGCACGATGATATTGTTGATGAAGATGACGAGCGATACGGAAAACCAACACTCCATAAGCAATATGATATTCCTGTGGCTCTAAATATTGGGGATTTATTGCTTGGATATGGCTATCAGATGATTGCTGAATCGGGAGCGAAACACATGCGTAAATTACTAAAAGTTGCGGCCTACGGACATCGAGATTTGTCTCTGGGACAAGGCGAGGAACTCTTATGGAGAAGTAATGAAAAATTACTTTCGCAGGAAGAAATTTTGCGAATATTTAGTAATAAAACATCTCCAGCTTTTGAAGTGGCACTGCAGTTTGGCGCTATTTTGGCCGATGCCGATGAAGCTATTTTAAATATCATATCGAAATACAGCAATGCCTTAGGAATAGCTTACCAGATTAATGATGATTTGGATGACTTTAAACAGGAAAGTATTGCTAGTGGCTTTAACACCATTCAGCCGTCTTTAGTTTCTACTCTTTTAAATCAAAAGCATCCTGAAAAAATGCAGGAATGGTTCGAAAGAAGTAAGAATAAGGATGAAAGCATATCTACCGAATTTTTACAATGGCCGGAGACCAAACAAGCAATGAAAGAAGCGGAGGAAATGTTGCATAGTTATAAGCGTACTGCTTTAAAATCTCTGAAACCATTGACGAATACGACATTGAAAATTCTTTTAACTCGTTTACTAAATCGTATAGTTCCAGAAAATTCATAAACCTCAACCCACTGAAGGCCTACTGACTTACAAATCGTATTTTTTAAAAGTCACTTTCGGGATAAGGGGGCAAACAAGAATAGTAAAAGCCTGTCCGGCTTGAGGATAATAAAAAAGAGGAGCTAACATCTAAATAATTATCAGTCTGTTTATAAGAATTAGAAAGAATGCTGAAAGTTTATAATTTAAAACGAACTGTTCTCTTGAAGGCAAATGATTTATTTGTATAGTTTCGGAATTTAGTCCGGAGACTGGGTCCCTTAGAGGAAAAAATCGTTAAGAATAAAAGACTGTTAGAGCGTAGCGAGTTTCTTTTATTTCGAGTTTTAACTCGTAAAGGGTAGTCGAGGACGCTCTCCGTGGCCTTTTGTTTACTTTTTGGCAATAAAAAGTAAAAGCCCGTCCGGCTTGAGGATAATAAAAAAGGGGAGCTAACATCTAAATGATTATCAGTCTGTTTATAAGATTTAGAAAGAATGCTGAAAAGTTTATAATTTAAAACGAACTATTTATCTTGAAGGCAAATGATTTATTTGCAGAGTTTCGGAATTAAGTCCGGAGACTGGGTCCCTTAGAGGAAAAAATCGTTAAGAATAAAAGACTGTTAGAGCGTAGCGAGTTTCTTTTATTTCGAGTTTTAACTCGTAAAGGGTAGTCGAGGACGTCCTCCGTGGCCTTTTGTTTACTTTTTGGCAATAAAAAGTAAAAGCCTGTCCGGCTTGAGGATAATGAAAAAGAGAGGCGAAAATCTAAATAATTATCAGTCTGTTTATAAGAATTAGAAAGAATGCTGAAAGTTTATAATTTAAAACGAACTATTTATCTTGAAGGCAAATGATTAATTAGTAGAGTTTCGGAATTTAGTCCGGAGACTGGGTCCCTTAGAGGAAAAAATCGTTAAGAATAAAAGACTGTTAGAGCGTAGCGAGTTTCTTTTATTTCGATTTTTAACTCGTAAAGGGTAGTCGAGGACGCTCTCCGTGGCCTTTTGTTAACTTTTTGGCAATAAAAAGTAAAAGCCCGTCCGGCTTGAGGATAATAAAAAAGAGAGGCGAAAATCTAAATGGTTATCAGTCTGTTTATAAGAATTAGAAAGAATGCTGAAAGTTTATAATTTAAAACGAACTATTTATCTTGAAGGCAAATGATTAATTAGTAGAGTTTCGGAATTTAGTCCGGAGACTGGGTCCCTTAGAGGAAAAAATCGTTAAGAATAAAAGACTGTTAGAGCGTAGCGAGTTTCTTTTATTTCGATTTTTAACTCGTAAAGGGTAGTCGAGGATGCCCTCCGTGGCCTTTTGTTTACTTTTTGGCAATAAAAAGTAAAAGCCCGTCCGGCTTGAGGATAATGAAAAAGAGAGGCGAAAATCTAAATAATTATCAGTCTGTTTATAAGAATTAGAAAAAATGCTGAAAGTTTATAATTTAAAACGAACTATTTATCTTGAAGAAAAATATCAATTGTAATCAATCCATACTCAACGCACTTTTAAAATCAACAGAAGTACTAAGTGAGGACGCATTAAATCATATTAAATCATTTTTAAGCTCCCAGAAAAGTGAATACGGTGGTTTTATCGATCGCGCAGGAAATACAGATCTGTATTATTCTGTTTTTGGATATACGCTCGCTTTAATTTTAAATCTTAAACTAGATGTAGTCAAGGAGCAGAAATACCTGAAAAATTTAAAACAGAGCGAAAAATTGGATTTCGTGCATTCCATATGTTTGGTGCGATGCGATTTTTTGTTGCAATTAATCGATTGGAGGCAAAAATCTAGATTGCCAGCATCTAAATTTCTAAGTATCAGTTTTGCAAAAGATATTGTACTTGGGAAAGTGGTAAAAACGGTAAAAATGAATTGCTCCGAATTATTGTGGGAGGTAGAAGAATTTGTAGCGCAAGATGGAGGTTACAATCACAACCAAAAAGGTGCTGTAAATTCTACTATTTATGCCAATTACTTGATGTGGACACTTTATCAGGACTTAGAAACCGAGCAAGAAGTTTTGGATGAGATTGCTGATGCAAATAGATCATTACAAGCTACTAACGGATCATTCGCGAATGTGGAAAATAGCATAGATGGCGTGATTTCTTCAACAGCAGCAGGATTAATTATGAGTGTTGCTGGAGATGTAAATGAAAATGAGAAAACAGTAGCGTGGCTGAAGCAAATGCACACCAAACGCGGAGGTTTTAAAGCGGCTGAAGGTGTTCCTATTGCGGACCTGTTATCTACTGCTACAGCATTGCTTGCCTTGCAGCTCTCTGGAGAAAATATGCAGAGTTTTGCTGAAAATTCCGTAAATTTCATCAATCTGCACTGGGATACGTCTGGAGGATTTTTTGGCAGTATTGCCGATATGACCTGCGATGTAGAATATACCTACTATGCGCTTTTAGGCTTGGGAGTACTTTCTTAAGTTATGAGTTATGAGTTGCGGATTTCATTGTCATCCCGAGGAACCGAGGGATCTGTTTAAATAGAAGAGATCCTTCACTTCGTTCAGGATGATACACTTATGAGTTATGAGTTATGAGTTATGAGTTATGAGTTATGAGTTATGAGTTATGAGTTGCGGATTTCATTATCATCCCGAGGAATCTGTTGAATTTGAAGAGGTTCTTATTACTTGATATTTATTTGAAAAATGACACCAAACTACGACAACATACAATCCCTTAAACAGAAATTAGATGATCACATCATCTCCCTTCGGAATGAGGAAGGATATTGGGATGGCAGACTGTCTAGTAGTGCCTTATCAACAGCAATTGCAGTTTTTGCCTTGTGGAAATATGACTCTAAAAAATACGATACTCAAATTAAGAGCGGATTAAAATGGTTGGTGAATAATTCCAATTTGGATGGAGCTTGGGGCGATACCATTCGCAGTAAAAGTAATTTAAGTACAACGCTTCTTACTTGGGCTTGCTTATCGATTGTAAAAGAGGACTCTAACTACGTCGATTGCATTCGTCATGCCGAAAATTGGCTGACTGATCAATTAAAAAAATTGGATCCGGTATCCATAAGTACTGCGATTTTAAATCATTATCAGAAAGACCAGACTTTTTCGGTTCCTATTTTGGCCATGTGTGCTCTATCGGGCAGATTGGGAGATAAAGGCTGGGATTTAGTGCCACAACTGCCTTTTCAGATGGCAGTTTTTCCGGATCGTTTGTTCAAATTACTAAATCTTTCGGTGGTGAGTTATGCCATTCCGGCTTTAATAGCCATTGGTTTGGTAAAATCAGTAAATACAAAAAACAGCAAGCCAATAGCACGATTAAATAAATCGGTAAAAGCAAAAGTACTGAAGGTGCTGGCAGAAAAACAACCTGACAATGGTGGCTTTTTAGAGGCAACACCGCTCACCGGATTCGTTCTCATGAGTTTGGTAGGATCTGGCGAGAAAGACTTGGAGGTTTGCTCTAAAGCATCTAATTTCATAAGTGAATCGATTCGTGAGGATGGAAGCTGGCCGATAGATACGCATTTGGCCACTTGGGTGACTTCCTTGTCGGTAAATGCCTTAGGTGATGAGAATGTAGCAGACTTGCCGGGAATAGAGAAAACGGTGAATAGTTTACTCGATCAGCAATTAAAAATAGTACATCCTTTTACCAAAGCACAGCCAGGAGGTTGGGCTTGGACTCATTTGCAAGGAGGAGTGCCTGATGCAGATGATACTTCTGGTGCATTAATTGCTTTGCATCGCCTTAAGAACTATCGCGAGATACCAACGAAAGTGGCAGAAAATGGAATTAATTGGTTGCTGAAATTGCAAAATTCCGATGGCGGAATGCCTACATTCTGCAAAGGCTGGGGAAAATTACCTTTCGATTGCTCTTGTCCGGATATTACTGCTCATGCCATGAAAGCATTGAGCCTTTGGGGAAAGGAAATGAATCTGGAATTAAGAGCAAAAGTTCATTCTTGGTTCCGGAAATCTTGGAGATACATCAAATCAACACAGCAAGAGGATGGTTCTTGGTTACCACTGTGGTTTGGGAACGAAGATGATGCAAAACATCACAATCCGGTATATGGAACTTCCATTGTTTTGTATTCCTTAACGTGCATTGAGTCAATGTGTATCTTCGGCTTAGGAGAAGTGAAAGTTAAAGCGGTAGATTTTCTTCTATCTACTCAGAATCAAGATGGTGGATGGGGTGGAAATGCTTCTTTAATCTCTACAATTGAAGAAACTTCACTGGCAATTAGAGCCTTGAGTGGTACCGATAATTGGGAACAAATAAGTGCGGGAATAAATTGGCTGCAGCAAAACTTACCCAAAGATTTATCAGAAATTAAAGCCACACCAATTGGATTGTACTTCGCATCGCTTTGGTATTACGAAGATATGTATCCATTGGTATTTGCCAGCTCAGCACTAAAAGAAGTGTTGAAAACAGTTAAGAATCCGGAATTAGTAATGACTAATTAATTTGCAATGCTGTCCCAGATTTTTAATCCCTGTCCTCGAAACCTGCAAATTACAAATTTGCAGGAGCATGGTTGAAAAGACAGCGTTTTTTCAACCTGTCAAGGTCTGATTTGTTTGGAAATACTATTTGGTATCTAGAAGTTTTCGTAGAACTCACCCCTCTGTCCTTCGGACATCTCCCCTGAAAAGGGAGATCCTTATTTGCAGCTAATTCTTTGATATTCTACTTTAAACTGAAATCTTTACTTTAGAGGGAATCCTGAAAGTTTTCGCGGAGCCGACATGCGGAAGGGTATACTGTTATAAGATATTTTCTAATCTAAATTAGATAAGCTGTCCCAGATTTGTAATCTGGGGTAATCGAGAATGGAATTTTTAATTTCGGTTTGGATATTGCTCTTGTCGGGATTACAAATCCCTGTCCTCGAAACCTGCAAATTACAAATTTGCAGGAGCAATTATTTTCCTGAGAATCTTTATGAGAGAACATTTTTTTTTGACTTTCCCCTTTCTCCTTTTTCCTTTCTCCTTTAACCTTTCTCCTCATTACAATCCACAGTTACTCCAATCATTTCCCAAAATATTTTTTCTTCCATCACATTTACATGATATTCCATGGCTTTTTGATTTTTGCGGCCTTTCCCCGAGAAAGAATCCACTTGGGCAGTAATTAGGTAATCTACATTTTTAGAAACAACTCGTTTTACAATTAAACCGCGCTCTTTTATTAATTGTTGCGCCAATTCTCGATTAATTCGTTCCCCGTTTATTTTACAGTTTAAATGTCCCGAAAAGCAAACGCTTTTGCCTTTTAAGGATTTTAGTTGTTTTTGTTGGCTGGGAGTGGTAATCTGTATCTTAGTTCGCTCGTATTCTATTAACAATTCCAGGTCTTTTGGAAGAATACACAATAATTCAGAAACCAAATTAATATCTTCCATTTCGGAATTGGTCAAAATCTCATCGAGCAGGTAAATACGAATTAGCTTTCGCAGATATTCCTCATGAATCTCCATTACCTGATTTTTGGAAAGACTATAATCGGAAGCTAGTTCTACCAACGACACAATCTCTTTTTCGCTAAGAATACGGTCGGCAAGAGCACGATCGAGCACATTTAAATATTGACGAACCGGAACCGAATCGCCGGCATTAGATGTTAATCGGTTGATTAAATCGTAGAGTCGGGTTTTTTGAATGTTGGCAATATTTATTGCCTCTTTTCGCTTAATAAATAAATTCCGTTCCTTCGGACAATCGTTGATATGAATTACAGAAAGAAAATCTCTTACAAAATCTTCTATCTTAAATTGCTGATTGTATAAGTTTTTAAGAATAGAGAAAAGCTTTGCAGTTGCTAAAGAATCAGCTTTGGCGGTATGTCGGGCAGCAATATCAATGTCGTAGTAGGAGCAGATTTGCTCTAATCGGCGCAAGCCAGAGTCTGGAGCGACTATATTGGCCAGTTTTAAGGTGCAGATACCTTTAAAATCGGTAATAGCACCATCGAGTGCTGGTTTTAAAAAACGGATCGCAAAGTCGAGATCGTGAGCAACTAGCGTTTTTCCATTTAAACGAGATAAGATATCGGATGCAATTTCGGAAATAGAAGGAGCATTTTTTACCATTTCATCGGTAATTCCATGAATATGAAATCCTTCAATATCCTTTCCCGGATGAACCAATGTTTCATAACTATCGAGAAGTTCGCCGTTCCAATTTACAGTTTGTATGGCTAATTCGATTAAATGATCGCCATGTTGAGGGGAAATACCCGTAGTCTCGAGTGAAATAACGGCAAATTGATGTTTGTAAAGTTCCAGTATCGAATCGCTTATCATAGGTAGATTTTGCTTAGTTTTTTTAGGATTGGTAACAAATATAAGATTATTGAAGAAATTATGAAGAGAATTATGAGTTGTGAATGATTAATTATGAATTGAAGTTCTATTTTAAATGCGCTAATAACTCCTAATTTATTATTCCTAATTCTTAAAATTAATGTAGTTTTGAATTTCGTATTAAAAAAATAAAGGCAAACAATGGGAGATAGGTGTTGATATGGTTCATGCGATTACTGTAAATAAGAATGTAATTTAATGATATGTCAATCCATCTAATATCTTGTTTCTCCTATCTAATATCAAAAAAATGAATAACGACAAACAACAAGCACAGGAACTAATCGATTTTATTGAGATGAGTCCGAGTACTTACCATGCTGTAAATAATATCCGTGAAGAATTAAACGAAGCAGGATTTCAGGAATTAGATCTTCGGGAAGAGTGGAGACTTGAAAAAGGAGGGAAGTATTTTACTACTAAAAATGGTTCGGCATTATTTGCTTTCGTAATTGGTGCGGGCGAAATTGAGGAGGAAGGTTTCCAATTAATCTGCGCGCATAGCGATGCTCCCGGATTTAAGATCAAGCCAAATCCTGAGATCGAAGTAGAGGGAAATTACCTGAAATTAAACACCGAAGTGTATGGTGGCCCGATATTGAATACCTGGATGGATCGTCCGCTTTCCATTGCGGGTAGAGTGTCTGTAAAATCAAACGATCCGTTGAATCCAGAACATTTGTATGTGAAGATTGATCGACCTTTAATGGTGATTCCAAATTTGGCGATTCACATGAATCGCGCGGTGAACGATGGGGTAGCATTAAACAAACAGGTAGATATGTTGCCATTATTGGCCATGATTACCGATGAGATGGAGAAGGACAATTGTTTGGTGAATGTAATAGCCGAGGAATTGAAGATTGATGCGGAGGCGATTATCGATTTTGATATTAATTTATTCGAAGTGGAAAAAGGATGCATTGTGGGATTAAATGAGGAATTTATTTCATCGGCGAAGCTAGACGATTTAGCAATGGCTCATGCAGGTTTAAAAGCATTGCTGGCCAATAGCGGAAGCAAAAAAACACAATTACTGGCTATTTTCGATAACGAAGAGGTTGGAAGTGGAACCAAACAGGGTGCAGGATCGCCCGTATTGCGTCATTTGTTGCAACGTATTGTTTTTAAGTTGGGAAAAGATATGGAAGCATTTCACAGAGCAATTTATAATTCCTTTATGATATCGGCAGATATGGCTCATGCCGTGCATCCTAATGTTCCTGAAAAGCACGACCCAAGCAATCGTCCGTACATTAACAAAGGACCGGCAATTAAAATTCATGCCAACCAAAAATATACTACCGACGGCGATTCGGGAACCGTATTCGAAACCTTGTGTAAGAATGCAGATGTTCCTTATCAAAAATTTGTGAATCGTTCCGATTTAGTGGGAGGGAGCACGCTTGGTAATGTTTCTACCGGTCAGGTTGATATCCGCACAGTAGATATCGGAAATCCAATGTTTGCAATGCATTCAGTTCGCGAAATGGGTGGCGTTAAAGATAATGTGTATATCCGTAAAGTATTTACTTACTTTTTTGGATTGTAAGCATTTACGAATTAATAAATAGAAAGGATGTTGCCAATTTGTAACATCCTTTTTTTTTGTTCGATCATGTTCTGGCTGTTGGCAAAATGAATTATTCAGAGGATGAATAACAGTTAAATTTTTATTGCCAGCGCCAATTGGCATTGGTATGGCTGATGAGCTTTTCACAGATGAAATAAACCTAACAAATAATTAATTAGGGTTCTTATTTTATTCCTTAGCTCCGTTGTTTTTAGCAATATCAATCCAAAGTTCTGATAACTCTTTTGGATTAGCACCCAAACCACGAGCCAGATGCAAGGCAACTCCCATCATTAAAACAGAAGCTTCGTGCAATTCCTGATGCGTTTGAATTGCTCCAAACGCTTCTTGTGCTTTTGTTAAAATTAAATTATTGTGCTCGCTAACAAATGCAATAGGACTCTCCTCCGAAATATCTGGAATCATCAAACAATCTAGCCACTCTTGACCAATTCGTTTCGCCAACATTTCGGGTAGTTCACTTCCCATTTTTCTCCAAATCCGCAATGTTTTTTTATCGCCCGATGCAGCCAAGCCTGTTTCAAGAAGTAATTCAAATGCGATATCAGCAATATTTTGCATTAGTTCCAAATAGGCATCCTGAGCTTTTTCAAAAGATGCTGTTTTTTGATCATTAAGATAATCGCCAACTGGTAATTGCTCTAAATTAACTACTTCGGGACAAAGATCTAAGCAAGGAAAATTATCTCCCTGATACATGTATTCTACTTTTTCGTTTTGTATTTGACGACCCAATGGATACAAACGACAGGCCAACGGACGCCCCATATGAACATCGCAACCAAAATTAGGCACATATTGTGAACATGCCTGCAAACCTTTATAACCTACTTTCCCGTCGAACTTTAAACGGATTCCTCCAAAATCGCTGTACAAATCACGAAACTCTCTGGGCGTAATTTTTTTCTCTTTGGCCAAATGAAACAACTCCCATGGATTCAAGTAAATCACTTTTCCAAAGCAACAATTTCCGGTTCGTGAGCAAGTTAAATACAATTTATTTTGAAGGTTTACTAGCTTGGTTTGCATGCTTTTGTTTGATTTTTGATTGGATACCTGCTTTCCCATTTCTAATTAAATAAGTAGTAAAACAGCTTTTGAAAGCACAAAGCTATTAAAATTCATATGATTATTATTTGTTTTTTAGTTGCCATATGGAACTTACCATGCTGGAATAATCATTTCCTTGTGTGTCAAAACACCTTTGACATGGACGTTTCATATGATTATTATTTGTTTTTTAGTTGCCATATGGAACTTACCATGCTGGAATAATCATTTCCTTGTGTGTCAAAACACCTTTGACATGGACGTTTCATATGATTATTATTTGTTTTTTAGTTGCCATATGGAACTTACCATGCTGGAATAATCATTTCCTTGTGTGTCAAAACACCTTTGACATGGACGTTTCATATGATTATTAATTGTTTTTTAGTTGCCATATGGTCCCGAAAGCTTTCGGGATTACCATGCCGGAATAATCATTTCCTTGTGTGTAGAAAGTTTTATACATGGAAGTTTCATAAAATGAGAAGGAATATCTTTTAGGGAATTTACGCCAAGTAGGCCCCCGATCACTAAACTCCATGTCGAATTCACCCAAAACAACAGACTGAAAGTTGAATTATAAAAAAAGGTGCAACGCACGAAGCTTTTTTAATCCGAATCGGTATTTCGTCATTCCCTGACTATAAGCAAGCCGTACCTATCAGGCTATGACTGGTATTTTATTCCATCGGGATTATTGGTTCGGGTTGCAGATAGAATTTTGTTGGCGATATGTTATCGACTTTAAAGAACCTTAAGGGAATAGTTATGTTTTATTGTCAACTATTCTAAATCTAAAACACAAAAAAAGCTGTAGACGGATCTACAACTTTCTATTATTCTTTGAAATTACTGCATTTAAAAAACTTCCCATATTAAATTCCCTTTCTAAAAAGGTTTTCACTTACACCATTCCCCATAAGAGTCAGAATTCTGTCACCGGTTACGTCAACCCACCGTACCTATTGGGCAGTTCCTGCCACACGAACGCTTAGTTGTTAGCGGTTGTTATTCTTTACAACTGCCTTTCTCATTGACTATCCGTCGTCGTTCTCTCCATAATTTAATCCATGTGTCGGAATGTTCTTTACTATTCAATAAACGATCACCAATTAGAAAAATATATTCTGTATTATTTCGAATAACCCTTATTGTATCAGAGCAAGTTGTTTTTAAGATAGTATCATTCAGAATTAAAAAATCCCCGAGAAATGAGGGATCAAAGTTATGGTTTGAGCTATTATCAATACTCCAATATTTACTTTCTCCATTAAATAGAATAAATGTCTGACCTTTATATTCTGAAATTTTCACAATCTTTCCATTTAATTCAGTGTCGTAATTTACAAGTTTTGAATTATTATAAACTGTAACGGATTTAAATATTATAAAACCCAAAAGAATAGCAATAGTTCCTGCAATAGGAGCAAAAGTTACTATTGACTTCTTGAGAGATTTCTTTGCTTCCTTCTTATAGTTATTTCGCGTCATAGAATAATTACCGCTAACGGTTACGTATATGAAACGTTTGGCATTTCGAAGCACTTTCCTGTCAAATTATAACAAATTTTGATACGAGCTGAAATGCTCCATAACCCACTGTCTGCCAAATGTTTTATATACGATGTTATGCCCTGTGTTTCTTTACATATCAATATTTTCTTCAAATCTCAACAAATGCAAATATGGTTTTTCTCTTGTTGAAAATACTCTTGCTAAATAGTATTTGTCACTTGATTTTTTTAGTCGAATAAAATCCCATTCGCGCTTTGAGATTGGAAATTTAATTTCATCACTTCTTGAGATGTCTGTTACAGTTGATTTTACTTCAATAAATATTTCTTTAGTTTCTTCTATTGTTACTTTAATGTCATACTGTTGCCCCGAATCGTTTATGTATATGCTAGAGCCATTCCAATTATAAATTCTTTCATAATTGTTTTCATCTGATTTATTTAACCACTCTATTTTTATATTTTCAGCATTTTGGTTTATGCTTTTTTCTAATTCTTTAAATACAAAATATTCACCCATATAACCTGTTTCAAAATTATATTCTCTTTCTTCTTCGGATTTTGCTTGATAATCATTTTGATATTCTACTGAATTAAGCCAAAACCTGAATTCATCTTGATATTTTAGGTATTCATTTATTTCTTCAATATTCTCTGAAACTTGTACTATCATTTCAGTAGTGAAGTTTTCGTTTTTTGCTAATTTTACTAATGCTTCTGATTTGCCACTTTGAATTATTTCAAAAATATTATCTCTATCATTTCCATTATCTAATGTTTCTAAAACAAGTTTTGCTTTGTTACCATCAAACCATTTAAATAGGTCTTCCATCTTAAAAGATTCTTTATTATCTGAAACCCATTTTACTAAAGATAAAATTGCATTTCTGATTGTTGGATTTTCAAGGTTTTCACGATTTTCTTTTACATAGTCATCAATTATTCCTGAAATGTCTTTAAGTGTTTTTGGGTTATTTAAATCTAAACTAATCCCGTCTCTTATCAGAATTGATTGCCAGTCTTCTTTTTTGTTGCTTAAATCATATAATATGTCTTTAAGTTTTTTAGGTATATAATCAATATCATTAAATAGAGGATGTTCAGTTGAGCAAAACTCATCATATTGATTTGGTATAATTTTACTTTTCTCTAACAAGTCTTTAAAGTCAGAATTGGCAATGAAAGAAATAAAAGAATCAATCCAAATAACTGTTTTATCAAAATTATTATGCTCAAAATGAGCTTGAAGATTTTTAATTGATTCTAATTTTTGAATTTTAGTTATAATTGATTTTATTATCCACTTGTTTACATTATCCCAAGAAAAGTCTGAAGTATTTTGAAGCGTTTTCTTTTCTGATGGTGTATTTTCAGGGAAAAAGTCTAATGCAAATTCATAAATTTTATTTCTCTTTTCAGAAGATTCAGAAGTGAAATAAGAGCATAAGAGAAACATAGCCTTTCTATAAGATTCCGTTTCAATTTTTTCTTTATTGACTATGTGCTTATTAATAGAATATGAAACATCTTCCACACTTAAAGGTTTATGCTCTTTAAAAATTGCAAGTGATTTATGTATTAATACATCTCTTTTGTCTTGCTGAAATAGATTTAAAGTATCCTTTAATTCTTCTGGAATATTAACATCAAATCTTAGTGGTTCCAGCTTTTTGAAAATTCCTGTTTCTGCTTGATTTGGGATTATTGCAAAGTCATCAAATAGTTCTTTTTGTTCGGCTTTAACTATAATAAATTCATAAACACTTTTTAGCCAATCAATCGCTTTGTCGATATTCTCTTCAAATTTTATTCTTGCTAAATTTTGAAGATTCTCTAAATTTTGGATTTCTTCAAGCAAACTTTTTAAATCAAATTTTAGTGAAGTCCAGGGCTTATGTTCAACATTTAATAGTTTATTCCATATATGATTACTTTTTTGGTCTGGAATATTTTCACCAATAAAGCCATAGCATATATCCCAAAAGTCATCTAATTTCTCTGTTCCCCTTATATTAGGAAATAAAGCATCTTGTAGTACAAGAGGTTGATTATTGTGGTTTAAAACAATTGCTTGTGATAATAAGAAATTTCTTATTTCATTTAAAGATTTTTTATACCAATCTTCATCACACCAAATTGGACAATTATCATATCGAGTATCAGCGAGAAACATTAAATTCAGATACTTCTTTTCAATAAAGTCTTTTGTGAGGGTCTTAAATAATTGAATTGCTTGTTCTACTCTATTTCTATTTCCATTATCTTTTTCCGCTAATAAAGTAATTCCATTTCGTTCTGTTTCGGGATAAAATTTTGAACAATTAAACATAATAGGGAATCGCCAATTTTCACTACCAATTAATGGGAAAGTGCTAAATAGGATAGCTGACTCTTTGTTTATTTCAGCTATTTCATAGCCTTTATCTGTTTGATAAAGCCTAGTCGCTAAATCAATGTGGTTTTCTATATCGGAAATAGTAGCAATAAATATGTTTTCAGGTTTTTCAAAATTTTCAGCACTTCCTACAATTGATTCAGTTCTTAATATTTTGACTATTGATACAACTTTGTCTTGCCTTTGTAAATCGTGTTCTCGACTAAACACTATTGTTATGTTTCCAATGAATATTTCAACTGACCTTATTTCCTTTGAAAAGGACAAAACATAAGGAATATATTTTTCAATTTCGGCAATTCCCTTATTGACAGTTTTTATTCCTTCTTCTAAACCATCTTTGTTGTCATTTAAAAAGTAGGTGAAAGATGTTTTAAATTCATTGGCTGGATTGATTGAAGAAAAGTTTTGCTCATATTGGTCTAAGGATTTCTCAACTTTCTCAGCCAATTGTAATTTGGATTGAAATTGCCTGTCTAACTCAAATTTAAAACTATTATAATTATGTTGCTTGTCAAGAAAAATCCCTTCAACCAAAATTCTAAGGGATAATATGTGTGTTGATAAAAATCCTGTTCCAAATTGACCCGTTATATCTTCACGCTGTGTTTCGTCTTCTTCAATTTTCCCAGAATCGGAAAGCAATAGACATTTTGGGTCATCATATTTGTACATATGATTACTGTATTTGAATGGATTCCCATTGTGTTCAAATTTTAAATATTTCTCACCATTTCCATTACTTGAAAAAGTCAATTTAACATCAACCTTTTTGTCGGGATGATTAAGGTTTGTTACTTCACCTTTTTTGAATACAACAGTGTCTTTTGCGTTTTGAAGAAGCTCCCAAAACCACCTTTTGTCTGTATCTCGTTTTCGAAGAGCATCATTTACTTTTTCATATATTTTGCTCGTTGCAGATATTGCTAATTCTCTATTTCTGGATTCTGTCATTTTTGTTTCTTCGGTTTTTTAACATTGGGCATAACTCCTAAATAAAGCAATGGGCTTTATTTCGTTTATATTTTTTAAAAAAGTGTATTTACCGACCCATATTGGGTGGTAATGTACACCTATTACAATAAGTTTATAAAACAGCATCGGTAAAAGCCTTACTAAAGTAGTAAATCGAAACAAAGATTCAAGCTGTCAAATGTGCCAACTTGCAGCTTTACACCTAATGCTTTAAAATATGGCTTTTTGAATTGGTGGCGCAGTACAAAAAAGGGGAGGGGCATTTCTTATTTCTCTTGTGCTACAACCAATAGCCATTACTCCATAACTTCCTATTTTAAGCTGTAAAATACTCCAATGCCAATAAGGAAGTACTACTTTTTACTAAAGTGTACTAAATGTAAGTAATAAATGTACTAAATAGTAGTAATTGTACAGGGAAATAAATTTGCAGAACTAAAAAAGAACTGCTCTACATAAGTTGAGGTAAAAAAAGCAGAAGTAGGGGTAATTTATAGCAGAAGAATATTTATACATAATTATTTCCGGACTAAAAATGCCCGTTTTTACTGCTGCAGAGCCTATTTTTGGTCTGCAGAGCCCATTTTTGATCTGCAGAGCACATTTCTGCACTTGCAACGTCCATTTTTGATCTGCAGAGCCTATTTTTATACTTGCAATGTCCATTTTTTGGTCTGCAGAACTCATTTCTGGTCTGCAGAATGCATTTTTACACTTGCAGCATCCATTTTTGATTCACAGAAGCCATTCTTGTCTTTTCAATATTTATTTCGACTGCTAATGAGGGCATTCCGATTTTAAAGAATCTCCCTGCTAGTTATAAGGTTAATTTTAGTCGGCACCCCTTGCTTTTACTATAATAGTATAGATTGATCTATTTTGTACTGAAGAAATAATTTAATTTTATGTTGTTTAAATACTTTCTTATTTAATTATAAATATGTAGTTTCATCGGGAAATTAATTAAACGTAAACAAATTTAAATTGATAAAGTAATGACTTTTATTAGATCTGAATCTAAATTTTTAGAACGCACGCGTATTGCCTTAAGCAATGCCGAATCTCACCCCGATATTAAAGCTGCTTTGCTCGCTTTTGGTATCGATGATGCAAAATTTGCCGAAGGTTGGGCGGTGTATAACAAAGCCAAAAGCATTTGGGAATTAAATGCAAAAGAAGGGGCAGAAACAAGTCTTGCTTCGAACACCTACAGCAGAAAGTATAATGAGGTGACTGCGAAGTTTAAAAGGCACCGCGATTTAACCCGCATTCTTTGCACAAAAGATCCTGATGTCTTAATAGAATTGGGTATAAAAGGGCATTTGCCGGGTCAATACAACGAGTATTTCGACCTGATGAAATTGTTTTATACGACAATTGCAGGCAATGCAGTTATTCAAGCAAAACTTGCAGTAATTAAGTTGACTCCTGAGCTTGCTGCAGACTGTCTGGCAGCACTCGATACGCTGCTGGTTCTTCGATCTAATTTCGACAAAGAAATGGGAGAGTCGCAGGCGACAACCGAATTAAAGAATGCAGCTTTAAACGAATTGAGCGATTGGATGGATGATTTTGATATCCTTGCAAAACTTGCCTTTTACGACACGCCGCAACGCCTCGAAGTGTTAGGTGTTTTGGTGAAAAGCTAAGTTCCAATAGTATAAAAATAGAAAGCACAGCCCAATTGTTGTATTCAACTTTTAGCCTGTGCTTTTTTTATAAACTTAATTGTGCGTAATAATTTTTGCTCACGTTTAGTATAGCGATGGTTTTACTTACGTACCCTTCTCTTTGTAGGGTTTCTTCCTTAAAAGGGGAGATTGTAGTTATTGATGTTTTGCCAAGCTAAAAATTTTTGTTAAAAGCTTATTGAAAGTACCTTTCTCTTGCAGGGAAAGTTCCGAAGGGGAAGGGTGAATACATATCGACAAACTTCTATTATTTAATTTCCTCTCATTAAGGATAGGGCTAGGTTGAGGTGATGCAAGTAAAATAATTATCAGTGTTGATCTTTTAAAATCATAAAAAATCAGCGTTTAATTTTTTTTTACAAAATTGATTTGGGAAGAATTTTTCTTGTCCAGGTTTTTAAACGTTTGTACTGAGTTACTTCGGAATCGGGGTTGTATTCCAATGTTGTTTCCCAGGAATTTTCTGGTTCAAATTCTATTTCCATACCATTTAACACGCCTCTGGCTATTTTGTGGGAATGAACTACAACAACGCATTCGGTATTTAAATTGGCACTTCGCGGGTCTAAATTAAACGATCCAACCACCGTTATTTTTTCATCGATAACCATCGATTTGGCATGAAGGCCAAATATGGGCTTGTGATTTAGTTTCTCCTGCAATTCGCCGGTCATTATTTTGGTGCGCTCGGCGGCATCAGGACGAAATTCGAAAATCCGCACCCCGGTTTTTAATAGTTTTTCGCGATCGCTTTGGTAGCTGCTAAATGCTTCCACATTATCGGTAGATGCTAAACTATTGGTTAGTATTCTAATTTTCACACCGCGCTTTGTTGCTTCTCGAAATAAATTCTGACTTAATTCGGAGGTGATGAGGTAGGGACTTTGAATGGAGATGGAGGTTTTGGCTTTTTTCACCAAACTAATTAAACTACTGGTAGAGATTCCACCACCGCCTAAGCCATTTTCGCCATTATTTTTACCGGGAATATCAGAAATAAAATGAACATTGTCGACCCAAACCAAATCGCCCGAATTTTTAATGGTTTGAAACGTAGCGGGTAAATTTTCTATTCTTTTTCTTACCTGAGGCCAAAAATTAACCGGATTGCAAGCATACTCATGAAGCTTATCAAATCTGTTCTCTGAATAAATATCAATAGCTTCATCTTCAATTAAATTTTCAATATTGCTTGTTAAGGAACAGTTCCAAAATTGATTGAATGATTCATTTACTTTCGCAGTTTCTTTTCCCAACAATAAAATATCCCGATCTCTAAAATTATATTCATGATCGTAATCGAAATATTCATCGGCAATATTACGGCCACCTGTAATCACTACCTTTCCATCTACAATAAGGGTTTTATTATGCATTCGCTGATTTCCACCTCTAAAATCGCTGGCAAACTTCTTTATTTTTTGAAAGAGATTCTTGCCCAAATTAACTCCGGGGTTGTATATTTTAACGCTAATGTTTTTGTGCGAGGCAAAAATCAAAAGGTCTTCAATGTCGGCATCGAGCATAATATCATCAACAATAATTCTAATTTTAACACCTCGGTCGGCTGCTCTTATTAAGTAATCACAAGCAATCAATCCCACATTATCGGTCGAGAAAATAAAATATTGAATGTCGATGGTTTTTTCGGCATACTCGCTTAACCAGGCTCGGGCTACCAGGGAACCACTGCCATCTTCAAGCACATATACTCCTGTTTTTGTTGCCATCAACGGAGCAATGTCTTTCAATTCCTGAGAGAGTGTTAAGCTATCGTTTCGATGAATTTTCGAACAAAAATCGCTTTCCTGTTCCTCGTTTTTCTTTTTAGCACAAGATGCCAGTAAAATCAAGGCAACGAAATAGTAAATTTTAGCGTGCAGAAGGGAATTGATTTGTTTTTCCATAGAATACTGCCTTTTATTTTAAAAGTTGGTAAAGGTACTAAAATTGATTTTTACTTCTTACACTGTTATCTTATTCCCACACGCTATGTTTTGGGAGAAAGAGCAGGTATTGTTTCCAATTCAAAAATCATTGACAGTGTCTTTAATCACTTATTAGTAGTTTGTATTATCAAGTCTTATAATTGATGTAGATCATATAAAATCATAAAGAGCAGCGTCTGTTTTTTAATTCGAATATTGTAATTGAATTAACTTGTTGTATTTTCCTTCCGAAATTTGCATCAATTCTTCGTGTGTTCCCTGTTCTACAATCTTACCTGCCTCCATAACAAGAATTTCATCGGCATTTCGAATGGTCGACAGGCGGTGAGCAATAACAATGGAGGTTCTTCCTTTCATGAGTGTTTCAAGGGCTTCCTGAACCAACATTTCCGATTCGGAATCTAATGAAGAGGTGGCTTCATCTAAAATTAAAATTTTTGGATTTTTTAAAATAGCCCGGGCAATGGCTATTCTCTGCCGCTGACCACCGGAAAGTTGTGTGCCACGTTCGCCAACAATGGTGTCGAATTTTTCGGGAAAGCGCTCAATAAATTCCAAGGCATTGGCTTTTTGTGCAGCTTCGTAAATTTCTTGGGTGCTGGCATTCGTGTTTCCGTAGGCAATATTTTCACTGATACTTCCTCCAAATAGAAAAATATCTTGCGGTACCAAAGATATCTGATTTCTAATGGCTGATAAGGGAAAATCGTGACTATCTACTTGATCAAAAAATAAAGTGTTTTTGGGGGCTTGATGCAGCATTAGCAGGAGGGAGGCCATGGTACTTTTTCCCGCACCACTGTGTCCTACCAATGCGATCATTTTATTGTGTCCAATTTCTAAATTAATATCGTTCAGCACCATTTGCTCTTTTCGTGATGGATAAGCAAAATTCAAATTCTTTAGGCTGATTTCTCCATGCATTTTATATTTCGGAGCTATTTCTTTTAAATCCTGAATGTCCTCTGGTTCTTCATCGTAAATTTTGAACAAGTCTTCGGTAGCACCAATAAATTTCTGAATATTGGTATAAACATTTGCCAATCCGCTAATGGTACCGCCTACAAAAACAGAATAAATAACAAAAGAAAATAAGTCTCCGGCCAGCATTTCTCCGGCTTGCAATAAACGTGCACCTTGCCACACCATTGCAGCAATGGCACCAAAAAGACCGAGAATAATAAAAGAGGAAAATGCACCTCGGTATTTGCCTCTTGTCATTCCTAAATTGGCAATTTCAATAGTTTTCTTTTTGTAACGGGCAATTTCAATAAATTCGTTGGTGAATGCTTTCACACTTTGTATGCCTTGCAGGGTTTCTTCTATAATTGTATTCGAATCTGCTAGCTCGGTTTGTACATCCTTAGAGAATTTTCGAATAAATCGACCAAAAAATCTTGCTGCAATCATGGTTGGAGGTAGAGTAATTAGCATAAAGGCGGTAAGTTTTATGCTGATAATAGCCAAAAGAGTAATTCCACCAGTAATTACAATAATTTGTCGGATGAATTCGGCAAGTGTACTGGTCATGGTTTCCTGAAGCAAAATCACATCTGCTGATATTCTGCTGTTTAGTTCTCCAACTCTTCTTCGTTCGAAAAAATGCAAGGGAAGTTTTATTAAATGACGATAGGTAGCCTGTCGGAGTGCAGCAAGCGATCGTTCCGTTACGTTCACAAATAAAACAATTCGGAAATACGAAAAGCTCGCCTGAAGAACTAAAACGCAAGCAATTAAAATGGCCGTTTGATTCAAACTTTGACCAAGGCTTGTGTTATGCCCAGAGTTTACTAGGTCGCCAAGGAGTTTCGGAAAAGCCAAACTGGCTAAACTGGAACCCAATAAGAAAAAAATGCCTAAAAAGTATTGTCCTCGGTAAGGCTTAATGTATTTGTAGAGGCGAATGGCACTAATAAAGCCACTTTTATTAATTTTTCCTTTCGGAACATCGGAGGTGTCTGCGCTATGTGTTCTTGCCATTTTGTACGATCACTATTTAGTTTAATTCCTAATAATAGACAAATTAGTCGAGATATTGCTTCTCTGTAACTTGTTTTTACTGTGTTTTACTATAAAGGTAAGCATGCAAGTTTTACTTACATCCTATCAATCAAGCTGTCGGTTTAAGAATGTTTTATTTCTATTCTAAGCTTTTTTATTTGAAGAGTACGGTGGGTTGGGCGAATTATCTATCTATTCTTACAGCTTTTTATTTTAATTTGGAGTATTATTAATTGTAATTCTTTTTTCGAATATTAAAATAAACCGGCATACAGGATGGAGCAGCTTCATAACTTTTATTTACAGCACGATGAACCAAATAGGTCTTGTTTTCTTGCTTTGCGAGATATTATTACCAAACAAGATGATAATATTTGCGAAACAATAAAGTGGAATTTGCCCTGTTTTTGTTATCAAGCGAAAATGTTCTGTTTTTTAAATGTAGAGAAACAAAGCAAGCAGCCATATATTCTGTTTGTGGAGGGGAATCGTTTAAATCATCCAATGCTGGAGCAGGGCGATAGAGTGAGGATGAAGATTTTTAAGGTGAATCCGAATTTTGATTTACAACTACAAACCATTGAATTGCTCTTGAATAAAGCTTTGGAATTGTACCGAAAGGGAATAATTAAAACAAATAAGCAGTAGGCGTTTTTTTAATCTGTTCTTTAAATAACAAATAAAAAACGAAGCGCTTCTTTAATTCCTAAAGTTTTCGATGCTATTAATAATTGCTATTCCGCTCCTGCTTTTGAGTGTTGTCATTAATCGTTATTCTTGTTTTTGGTAAACTATCAGGATAGTTATTTTGAATAAATTCGATCATTTTTTCGCGAATATAAACTCTTAAATCCCATGCGGTTGGCGAGTTTTTGGCACTAACAAGTATCCTGATTTCAACATTTGTTTCTTTCGAGTCGGTTACCTGAAGTACATTTACTTTTTTATCCCATAGTTCGCTTTTATTTAGCAGACGAGTTAGTTCTTTTCTTAGCTCATCAAACGAAATAGAATAGTCGGTATACAAAAATACAGTGCCAATAATATCAGCATTATTTCTAGTCCAATTCTGGAACGGTTTCTCTAAAAAATAGGTGGATGGCAATACCAAACGCCTTTGATCCCATATTTTAACTACTACATAGGTTAAGTTGATTTCTTCTATCCATCCCCATTCATTTTCAACAAGAACAGCATCGTCGATCCGGAATGGTTGGGTAATTGCAATCTGTATTCCTGCTAGTAAAGTACCAACAGCTTTTTGTGCCGATATCCCTATTATAATACCGGCTAATCCTGCCGATGCAAAAATTCCAATTCCAATTTTTCGGATATTCTCAAACGAAAGGAGTATCAATCCAATGGCAGAAAGTACAATAATGAATTGGAGTACCTTTTCCAGAATATTAAATTGTGTATGTAATTTTCGAGATTTAAGATTATCCTCTTGCGAGATGTCAAATCTTCCTAAAAATACACTTTTAATTCTTCTAATTACCTCTATTATTAGCCAGGAAAAGGCAACAATTAATAGGTTGTGTTTTTGCGTAATTAACAGCGATTCTTCCAATCCGGAAATACTCGAAATAGAACGTAATATGGGTTCTATTGCTAGTAATACCAATATAATTAAAGTGCTTATAATGAGTTTGTAATACTTTTTCATTTCTTAAAGTTATTGATTTATTTTTCCTTTTTGCACGAATTGTGAATGGAAAAGAATGCGAATCATTTCGGCATTGGGAAATAAGGAGCTTTATCTGTTTTGCCAAGAATAAGCAGTGAATTTATGCAATTTTTACGATGTTTCCAATGGAAAAATAGGGGGGAGCACTCATCAAATAAAAATGGCTGTCTCTTCTTGTTTTATCGATCGATAGTGAAAATGAAAAATGTGTCCAAAAAGCCTATTCTCCTTGTCATTATTGATCTTGATGTATCGGGACGAAGAAACTTTCCTTGTGTAATAACTGCGGTTTCATGCTTGACAAGTAGGACAAGTAGGAGTGAAATTTTACTTTTAAATACTAACGAACTATTGCAGAGAAAATAGTAGCTCAACTTATTCTGCAATTAGAATACTTCTAATTATTTGTTCAAATAAAAGTAGATAGAACCTGCTATACAAATCAGTATAAATAAAATAATGTATACGTTGCTTGATTTGTTGTCATCTTTTAGGTAGTGACTTTTTCTTGCAGATGTGGTAGGGGATGAAGCAATTGGTTTTTCTGTTTCCTCTGCTTCTTCCCAGGACTCATCAGCGGAATATCCTATGATATGTTCTTCTCCGTCGTAATAATTTGGGTCGTCTTGTAATTGGTCAATTACAGCTTTACTATCTTGTAAGCTTAAGTCGGTAGTTTCTTTTAAAATTTTTATTGCAAGCAATTTTTGATCATCCGCTAACAATTGGAGTAAATAAGCTTTGTCAATCTGAAAGCCGTTAATAATTATATTCATATTTATATTCTTAGTTTTTGCAGTTGCCCGTACAATAATTAATTGCACTCACGAATTTATAGGTTTTTTATGATAAGTCCTATTTAAAAGCTAAAAAAGACCATCTTTTTAAAGACAGTCTTTGTTAATTGCTATTGATAATTGGAAATATAAATTAAAAAAAACCAACGAAGATGTAACAAATCGTTGGTCTTAAAATATTTAAAATCTAATTTTTCTACTTCAATTCTTCCAAAGCCTCTTTTGCCGCATTCAATAAAGGAGTCGCCGATAAATCATTACCAGTTGCTTCTACCATCCATTGATTTGGAGTTAATCGTCCTTGTTTAAAAATACGATCAACTTCTGTTGGGAAACTCTTTCCCTTTAATTGTTGCTCCAATTGAAATTCAATTACATTTCCAAAAGCATAGTTGGATAAATACAAAGGACTGTTCAACATGTGCGAGTAAACTGCCAAAATGGTCTGATCTTTCACACCATAAACAGGAGCGTAGAATTCATTCCAAACTTCTTTGGCAATTTGCATCGTGGCATCGCGTAACTGTGTCGCATCCGCTTCAGGATTTTCATACAACCATTTCCACATGCGAATGTCCAATACCGATACTCCCATAATTTCGTAGGCACTCCAGAATAAATCTAATTTTTTTAAGGCTTCTTTTTGCGGAGAATCGTCAGTAATACCTAATAAAAGCATATCTCTTTTCTGGAAAATAAAAGCCAAAGCTTCGGTAAATGCAGTGTTTGGAACTCCATTCATAACAAAGTTGTCCACATCATAAAGCGATATGGTTTGCTCAACATTGTGTCCGAATTCATGAACCGCAATATTGTATCCTTTGTAATCCATTCCCTTTTCACTAATTCGGGTACGCAAATGTGCTTTTTGTCCTTTTGCAGCACCACCCCAAGCATGTCCCGAACCTCTTGCTGGATCTACAGCAATATGATCGCCTAACCATTGAGCTCTTTCCTTATCGTAACCCAGTTTTACCAATAAATTTGGTAAATCAGCCTCTAAAGCAACTGCATTTGGATACAATTTACGAGTCTGAGCATCTAGTTTCGATTCATCCATGCCACTTCGGGCTTTAAAGCCATCGTACCAAATATCAAATGGTTCTAAATCGCGACCTAATCGTTGTTTAATTAAAGCTCCAACTTTTTTGGTTTCATCAGAACGTAAGAAATCGGTAAAGATCTTTTCAGTTGCTTCCGCAGATATTTCTTTTGCTCCGTCATATTGTCTTTTAATGAAGGTGTTTTGATCTGGATAGTAGGCATCGATTGCCTTGTTGGCATGGAAATTATTTAGAATTTGCTGGTATCTTTCGTTTGGTTCCGGAGTGGCTTCAATCGTTTTTCCATTCTCATAAACCATATTGGTGTAAGGATCCCATTCCAATTTTCCATTGTTAATTACCTTTTCAGGGATTTCCTGAGAAATAATGCGTTGCATCACTTGGTAAATCATCTTTTGCTTTTCTAAACCATCATTTGTGTTGGCATAGTTGGCTTTAATCTCATCGCGTAAGTTCCAGTGCGATAAAAGAACTTTATCTTCCGGAAAGAAACGATTTCCTGCAGCATCGGTTAAATGACCAACATGAATGTTGTAGTCCATAATATACACATCCGAATTTGCAGCAGCTTTACCCGCTTCCTGTAAAAGCTCTGCAGGAACTCTGGCTGTAAAATAATCTCCTAAACGAGCATAAGCCCATTGCTTACGTGTCCATTCTTTTGCGTTTGCTTCTTTTTCTTCTAAACTAAAGGGAGGGAAGTTTAAGGCAATAATAAAAGCAATTTTATTTTGGTAGAAATCATTCATCCAATGAGAATCTACACTGTAAGCGCCAAATTCATTGTCGATAGCATGTTGCTCGAAGGTATTCAAGTGCACTGGTTCCAACAATTCAAGAGTAATTTTGTTAAAATTACCAGTAATTATTTCGATGTTTCTAGAGATTTTTTGAAAAACAAGTTCTCTTTCTGTTACATCAGCGATATAGTTTTTTTTACAGAAAGCTTTAAATTCTTCTTCCGAACCATCACTATCGCGCCATAGGTTTGCCACATGTTTTACGCCTTTTTCCATAAGAAATTTGTCTATGCCTGAATTGGAAGCGTTCAGCTCATTAATTACCTGAGTTATACTTTCGGCGGTAATCGTAGAGATATCTGCTTTTTTATTCACTTTTTCTTGATTTTCGCAGGAGGCTAAAAGTAGCACTGCAACAAATAGAATGATAATCTTTTTCATTTAATTAGAGTTGTTATTTGTTTGACTAAGTGTCGCTAAAAATACAAATTTGAGTGCTTTTAAACAATGAGCTTTTTCATGCTTTTGGGTTGCATTACTAGTTGAGAATAAAAAATGAAAGGCATTTCGAATTCAAAATAAAGCATTGAAAAACAATAGTTATAAGGCTTGTACAAAGTAAAAGCTCGTTTATTATAGTAAAAAAATTGTGTTTTCTCTTTATGGATTGGATTACATGTACTATTTTTGCGCAAAATATATACATAAATTATGGGAAGAGCATTTGAATTTAGAAAAGCGCGAAAAATGAAGCGTTGGGACAAGATGGCTAAAGCTTTTACGAGAATTGGTAAAGATATCGTAATGGCAATTAAAGAAAGTGGTCCCGATCCCGCTACTAATTCTCGTTTACGCGCAGTTATTCAAAATGCAAAGGCAGTAAATATGCCTAAGGATAATGTGGAAAGAGCAATTAAAAAAGCAACTTCCAAAGATCAGAAAGACTATAAGGAAATTATTTATGAGGGATATGCTCCACATGGTATTGCCGTATTAGTTGAAACTGCAACCGATAACCATACTAGAACAGTTGCTGATGTTCGCTCTTATTTTTCAAAATGCAAAGGTAGTTTAGGTACTGCTGGTAGTGTTGAGTTTATGTTCGAGCATAAATGTCATTTTCAAATCGAAAACAAAGGTCAGGATATTGAAGAATTAGAATTCGAATTAATCGATCTTGGCGTTGAAGAAGTATTTGCTGAAGACGAAGGAATCATGCTTTATGGTAATTTTCCTGATTTCGGTAAAATCCAAGCTTATTTGGAAGAAAACCAAATCGAGGTTATTTCATCTGGATTCGAAAGAATACCAATGGATACAAAAGAATTAACAGAGGAACAAGTCGCAGACGTTGAGAAACTGTTAGAGAAACTAGAAGATAACGATGATGTTCAAAATGTTTATCACAACATGGCATAAGAACAGCATTGCTTAATTTATATTTTGATGATACAGAGCCTGATTCGTTTAACGGATCAGGCTTTTTTATTATGCAATGTCTTAAAAAAAGAACGCAAGGTCTTTTTTTTTGCTTTTTTCAATTTCTTAAAGCATTGTAAATGTTGGAGGTGGGTTCTAAAGGTGTGTGAGTCAGAAAACTTAGCTTTTGTAAGTTAAGAGTTTTTATTATATTTAGATATGTAGATGAAAAAGCATCTCCTAACACACCTATGAAACCTTCATCTTTGAATCGTAAGGAATTTTATTCTAAAATTAGAGTATTCAAAGTATGATAAGTTCCATGTGGCAATTATAATTGATTTATATACACATGCACTTTAATTATTTAAAATTTGAAAAAAGAGGCAAAATTGGAATTTTGACTCTTAACCGTCCTGAAGCCTTAAATGCCTTGAATAAGGATGTTTTTAAGGAGCTATCCTGTTTCTTAGAGGACAGGGAAACCATTCAAAGTATTCGAGTATTAGTAGTTACCGGAGAAGGAAAAGCTTTTGTCGCTGGCGCTGATATAAAAGCGATGCAGGAGTATTCTCCTCAAATGGCTTACGATTTTTCTGAAATAGGGAAAGTGGTATTCGATCAAATTGCGAATCTGGAAATACCTGTGATTGCAGCCATTAATGGTTTTGCTCTTGGTGGAGGTCTGGAATTGGCATTGTCATGCGATATACGTGTGGCCAGTGAAAAAGCCAGGTTGGGCTTACCCGAAGTAAACTTAGGTTTGATCCCAGGATTTAATGGTACGCAAAGATTACCACGTTTGGTTGGAGCTGGAAACGCAATGTATTTAATGATGCTTGGCGAGGGAGTAACTGCTGCCGAAGCATATCAATTAGGAGTGGTTCAGAAATTGGCGCCACCAGAATCGGTTCTCGAGATAAGTCTGGAGCTGGCCGAAAAAATGGCTTCTAAAAGTCCTAATGCTTTGCGCTTAATAAAACTTATGGTTCGAGAGGGACTGGAATTATCGAGTGAAGATGCCGGCAAAATGGAATCTAAAGAGTTTGGACGCTTATTTAAAGAAGATCAGAAAGAGCGAAAAGAAGGGATAGATGCTTTTTTAGAAAAACGCAAACCAAACTGGTAATAATCAAAAAATGTAGGGAGACTTATTGTAACTTGTATCAGTAAGTAGGAAGTGAAGATGGGTGTTGTTTTTTGACTCAAATGGGAAAATTGTATCAATTAATATAGTATAAAAATCAAAATTTAAACAATAAGTAATATGGATTTGATCCGAAAAATGGAAAATGTAAGTGTTTTAGGTGCCGCAGGAAAAATGGGAAGTGGCATTCTGGTTCTGTTATCATTAGAAATGGCCAAACTGAAAATTGGCAAAAAAGAAGATAAAGAATTTGTTTTAAACGCTATTGATGTATCTCAATCGGCTTTAAATAGTTTATCGGGTTACGTAAAATCGCAATTGGTAAAGCACGGCGAAAAGAATATTGTCGAATTACGCAATTGGTACGAGGATCGTGAAGATTTAATTGATAATGAAGAGATCATTAGTCAGTTTGTGTATGATGTGATGGAAATGATACAAACATCCACTCGTATCGAGACTGCTTATAGCTCTCAATTAATATTCGAAGCTATTAAAGAGGATAAGGCGTTAAAAGTGAAATTATTCTCTCAAATTAAACAGAATAATCCAGATGCTTGGTTTTTAACCAATACTTCGTCTATTCCAATTGGTGGAATCGAAAAAGAAGCTGGATTAAATGGGGATATTATTGGTTATCATTTTTACAACCCTCCAGTAATTCAAAAATTATTGGAGATTATTAAAACGGATAATACGAACGACGATTTAGCTGCTTTTTCGATAGATTTAGCCAAATCGATGCGGAAAATTATTGTTCAGTCGAGAGACATTGCAGGATTTATAGGTAACGGTCACTTTATGCGTGACGCACTATATGCTCTTAATTTGGCGGAAGAATTGGCAAAAACCGAAGGCTGGGCAAAAGCCTTTTTCTTGATCGATACCATAAGTAGAGATTTGTTAGTGCGACCAATGGGAATTTTCCAATTGTTAGATTATGTGGGAATCGACGTTGCCCGATTTATTTTAGAGAGCATGCAACCTTCATTTCCCAATGAAAAATTATCGCATACTACTTTAAATGAATTGTTTGATAATGAAGTGAAAGGTGGTCAATTTGCGGATGGTTCTCAAAAGAACGGTATTTTTAAATATCAAAAAGGCCGAATTACAGAAGTTTACGATTTAAAGCAGGCAAAATATATGGTAACCGAAAGCATTGAGATGGATTGTGCGGCTTTATTAGGAGAACTTCCAACACTTAAACTTTATTGGAAATCCATAGTTCGCGACGTAAAGAAAGCCGATCATTTAAAGAAATTTTTTAATGAATTGCATCAAATGGATAGTGTGGGAGCCAATTTGGCAATTGCTTACGGTAAAAACTCCAAAGCAATAGGTCAAATGTTGGTAAGCACGAAAGTTGCAGCCTCAAAAGAAGATGTGAATACCGTTATGGAAACAGGTTTTTTCCATGCATACGGACCCATTAACGAGTATTTCTAAAATAGGTTTTAGGCGCTGAAAGCAAGATTATTAAAGTATATCTTGCTTTTGGCTCTAAATCATTGATTAGGATACTGATTTGTAGATATTTTATTTATAACCGATACTAGGTGATTGTTTGATGTTCTGAAATTATTCTCATTGCTCACATCTATTATCTCATATCTAAAACAATGAACGCTCTACGTAAAAAAATATACATGTTAGCTGGTTATAATACCATTTCGATGGGAACCGGTAGAAATGAATTTCATCCTAAAAAGCCTCGTCCCGATATGGAGCATTACATTCAGGAAGCTGGTCGAGCCACTTTAAAGATGATTGGCGGGGCGAAAAATGTTGACGAAGGGGTAATTGGGAATTTTATGGCTTCGCGTTTTAATAGACAAGCCAATTTGCCTGCTTTTTTTCCTTTAATAGATGCAGATTTAAAATATAAGCCTGCAGTTAGAGTCGAAGGGGCTTGTGCATCAGGAGGTTTAGCACTTACTACAGGGATGAAATCTATTCTTGCCGAAACAGCTGATGTGGTGCTTGTGCTTGGTTTTGAAGTTCAGAATACCATGAAAGCAGTTTACGGAGCGGATGTTTTGTCTGGTGCCGGATGGCAAAAAACTCGTAAAGAGGGGCATGCGTATTTTTTTCCAGGAGTATTTAGCGATCGGGCTGGTGTTTACTATGAAAAATTTGGTCGCGAAATTACTCGGAAAGCCATGGCGAAATGGTATTGCAATGCCATTGAAAATGCTCGTTTGTGTAAAACAGCGCAGGAGTTTCATAATACCAATAAGGATTTGGAAGAAACAGCAAATACACCTGTAAATCCCAAAGGCTTTGTGGATCATTTAAATGTTTTTGATTGTTCAAAGGTTTCCGATGGAGCTTCGGCAATTGCAATTGTATCAGAAGAAGGTTTAAAAAGAATTGGATTGCACGCAAAAGATGCTGTTGAAATTCTTGGTTTCGCACATATTGTAGCCGATGTTACTCAAAAACCGGAGGTAATGACTAGTTTGACTACCATGAAGGCAGTAGCGGAAAAAGCAATGAAGATGGCCGGAATTACGGTGGATCAGTTAGGAACTGTGGAAGTACACGATTGTTTTTCCATTGCTGGGATAATGGCAATGGAGGCTATTGGTTTTGCAGAGGAAGGAAAAGGCGCAACTTTTGTTTTGGAAGGGCATACTTCCAGAGGGGGTGAAGTTCCGGTGAATACCACTGGAGGATTAATTGGATGGGGACACCCAACTGGTGCAACTGGTGTTCATCAGGCTGTTACCATTTGGGAACAATTAACAGGACAGGCTGGAGAGGCACAAATTGAAATAACAAAGGAAAAACCGTATGCAATGTCGGTTAACATGGGTGGAGACGATAAGTCTTTGGTTGCTATTGTTTACAAACGAGGCGAATAGATAGAATGAATAATATGATTGCAAAAAAGATAAGGGGATGATGTAAGATGGAATAGAGGAGAGGATTCATCCGGTTTTAAATTTCACACCTAAAAATTAAAACTATGAATTTTGAATTTACCGAAGAGCAACTAATGATTCGGGACGCCGCACGCGATTTTGCGCAACGCGAATTACTTCCTGGAGTAATTGAACGAGACGATAAAGCAACGTATCCAACCGAGCAAGTAAAGCGTTTGGGAGAATTAGGTTTTTTAGGAATGTTGGTTGGTTTGGAATATGATGGTGGTGGAATGGATACCATATCCTACGTATTGGCAATGGAAGAGATTTCAAAGGTCGATTCCTCGGTTTCTGTAATTATGTCGGTAAACAATTCATTGGTCTGCTGGGGTGTTGAAAAGTATGGTACTGAAGCACAAAAACAGAAATATTTAAAACCTATGGCTCGAGGGGAAAAAATAGGAGCCTTTCTATTATCTGAACCCGAAGCGGGTTCTGATGCAACTTCGCAAAGAACTACTGCCGTTGATATGGGAGACCATTACCTTGTAAATGGCACCAAAAATTGGATTACGAATGGGAAGTCAGCTTCCACCTACATTGTAATGGCACAAACTCACTCCGAATTAAAACACAAAGGAATTAATGTATTGATTGTTGATGCCAAATCGGAAGGGATTTCGGTGGGACCTCATGAAAATAAAATGGGAATGCGGGCATCAGATACTTGTTCCGTAATGTTCAATAATGTTAAAGTACCAAAAGAAAATCGTTTAGGGGAAGAGGGGTTTGGATTTAAATTGGCCATGAAATCGCTGGAAGGCGGTAGAATTGGAATTGCTTCTCAGGCTTTGGGAATTGCCTCTGGAGCATACGAATTGGCATTAAAATATGCTCAGGAGAGAAAAGCCTTTGGAAAAGAGATTATTCAGCATCAGGCAATCGCATTCAAGTTAGCCGATATGGCTGTTGAGATTGAAGCGGCTCGTTTCTTCTGCCTAAAAGCAGCTTGGCTAAAAGATCAAGGAAAACCATATGGACATGCAAGTGCAATGGCTAAATTATATGCTGCTGAAACTGCAATGAAGGTAACTACTGAGGCGGTTCAGATTCACGGAGGATACGGATATGTGAAAGAATATCATGTGGAACGCTTAATGCGTGATGCGAAGCTAACTCAGATTTATGAAGGAACTTCCGAGATTCAGAAGATTGTTATTTCAAGGGGATTAATTGCTTGAAAAATTCTTAAAAATGTAATTTTAAATATGCATAAATAGTTATTGTGTAGTTGTTTATGTGATGTTTCATAAATAGATAGATTAAGTTGATATTTTAATAGAAACTGTTGTAGCCGGAAATAGTCTTTGCTAGTATTTCGGTACCAGATACTAAAACTAAATGCATATGAAGATACTAGTCTGTATAAGTAACGTTCCTGATACCACAACAAAAGTGAAATTCAAGGAAGAGAATACGCTGTTTGACGATTCAGGTGTTCAGTGGATTATTAATCCATGGGACGAGTTAGCCTTGACCCGCGCATTGGAATTGAAGGAGGATGCTGGTAATTCGGTAGATGAGGTTTCTGTGATTCATGTTGGTGGTGCTCAAACGGATGTAACTTTAAGAAAAGCGCTTGCCATTGGTGCCGATAAAGCGATTCGAATAGACGCTTGTCCTGCCGATGCATACTCCGTTGCTGGACAAATTGCCGCATATTTAAAGGAAAATCCATTCGATATTGTTTTTAGTGGAATTGAATCTAGTGATTATAATGGATCATCTGTAGGAGCAATGATTGCAGAATTTATGGATTATTCCGGAGTTTCGTCGGTAACTAGTGTAGCTTTTGAAGGGGACGAATTAATTCTTTATCGCGCAATTCCGGGAGGAAAGCAAAAAATTAAAGCCAAAATACCATTGGTGGCTGTTGTTCAGAAAGGAATTGCTACAGAACCTAGAATTCCAGCCATGAGAGGAATTATGATGGCGCGGAAGAAACCTTTAGAGGTGAAGCCTGCAATCGAAATGCAAATATTGACCAAATCGGTGAAATTTGAAATGCCAGAAGCTAAGGGAGCTTGCAAAATGCTTGATGCCGAGCATGTTGAACAATTGCTTGAGCTTTTGAAAAACGAAGCTAAGGTATTATAAGTGATAAGATTACCATGTTTAATCAAGTATGATGGATGGTAGATGAGAAATTAATGAGTCGGAAAGCCTTATTTTTTTAGTGTCAAGTCTCATATCTAAAATCTATTATCTCATATCTAAAAGAAAAGCCTATGTCAGTGATTGCATTTGCCAAAAATTGGAACGGGAAATTTAAGAATTCCTCCTATGAATTGGTATCCTATACAAAAAACTTAGCCAGTCAATTAAATACAAAATTTATAATAGTTTCGATTGGAGAGGTGAAGGAGGAAGAATTGAAAAGTTTAGGAAAATATGGCGCAGAAAGAATTATTTCGGTGAATAATTCTCAAATGAATACTTTAACAAGTCGTGTTTATGCCCAAGTGATTTCCGAATTAGCAGAAAAAGAAGGCGCAAGCACAATTATAATGAGCGATAATGAGAGTGGTAAAGCCATAGCTCCAAGAATTTCTGTTAAAATGAAGGCGGGAATGGTGGCTGCTGTATTGGAGCTTCCAATAACAATAAATCCATTTGTGGTAAAAAAAGGTGCCTTTTCGGGAAAAGCCTTCGAATATGTCCAAATAGATTCGCCGGTAAAAGTAATCACTATTGCTAAAAATTGCTTTGGACTTAAAGAGAATCAGGTGGATGTTTCGATTGAGGAATATGCTCCACAATTAGATGCCAGTCTTTTTAAAATTCAGGTTTTGGAGGAAGAAAAGCAAACAAATAGAATGGATCTTGCTGATGCGGATATTGTTGTTTCGGCAGGTAGAGGAATGAGAAGTCCCGATAATTGGGGCATTGTAGAAGAATTGGCGGCAGTGTTGGGAGCTGCAACAGCTTGCTCTCGCCCAGTTTCGGATGAAGGATGGCGTGGCCATGAAGAACATGTTGGACAAACTGGAAAGGTGATTGCACCGAATTTGTACTTCGCTGCAGGTATTTCAGGAGCTATACAGCACGTTGCAGGCATTAGCAGGAGTAAGTGTATTGTTGCAATTAATACCGATCCTGAAGCGCCTATTTTTGGTGTTGCCAATTATGGAATTATTGGTGATGTAATGGACGTATTGCCAAAATTGACCAAAGCTATTAGTAATTCAAAATAATATCAGCCTGCGAAAGAAGGCTAAGAGTTTGTTATTAATCACATTAATTACGGAGTCATGATAAAACAAATCCTCTTCATCATCACATTATTGATCACATTTGGCGTCTTTGCCTATTCAGTAAAGCGTTTGTGGGGATTCTTTCGCTTAACAAAGCCAGCTTATCCAATTAAAAACATTGGAGCACGAATTTCCCATACCCTAAATATAGCTTTCGGGCAAACTAAAATATTTCGGAAGCCCGTTATCGGTTTAATGCATGCATTGGTGTTTTGGGGCTTTCTGGTAATAACTCTTGGCAGTATCGAGATGGTTGTGGATGGAGTTAGTGGACAGGATAGACTATTCGCTTCCACAGGATGGTTCTACGATATTGTGATTGCTTCTGGAGATGTTTTTGCTTTGTTGATTATCGTTTTCATTAAACTTTTTATTCTTCGTAGAATGTTCTTAAAGATAAAGCGTTTTGCGGGCGTAGAAATGACTCCAAAAGCCAATTGGGATGCTTTGTTATCTCTTTATTTTATTGGTTTTTTAATGGTTTCTCTGATTTGTTTCAACATGGGATACATTAGCAATCATCCAAACGGATACGAAGGAGTTTATCCTGTTTCAGCCTTTTTGGTGAATTTGTTTGGCTGGGATTTTGGCTGGTTGCAGGAGCTAGGTTGGTGGGTGCATATTTTGCTAATATTCATTTTTGCGAATTACTTGCCTTACTCGAAGCATTTTCATGTGTTTCTATCCATTCCCAACGTATTCTTGGCGAATTTAGAGCCACTCACCAAATATCCAAACTTGGATAGCATTACTCGCGAAGTAAAGCTCATGCTCGATCCCGAAGCTGCTTATGATGAGAACGCTGAGGTTGCTCGTTTTGGGGTGAAGGATGTTGAGGATGTTAGCTGGAAGAATTATATGGATTCCTTGTCCTGCACACAATGTGGACGATGCACCGATGTTTGTCCGGCGAATATTACTGGAAAGCTTTTATCTCCAAGGAAAATATTTGTTGATCTGCGAAAGCGAATGGATGAGAAAGGACCTTTAGTAATAGCTGGCAAGGACGATAAGAAATCACTTTTACGCGATTATATTTCCGAGGAGGAAATTTGGGCTTGCACAAGCTGCAATGCTTGCGCTCAGGAATGTCCGATAGATATCAGTCATCCAAATTTAATTATGGATATGAGAAGATATTTGGTGATGGAAGAGGCTACTGCTCCAGCAGGGTTAAATGTCATGTTTGCAAATATTGAGAACAATGGTGCTCCTTGGCAATTCTCTCCCGAGGATAGAATGAAATGGGCTGAGTGAAGCATAAGTAGTTGTTGTGAAGTTTATTGATGTGTTTTAAGGTAAGTTATACTTTAATTGAAGTTTTAAGATGACGATAGAGACAAAAATAGATGTACCTGTTATGGCAGATGTGGTTGCCAAAGGCAAAAAGCCTGAATATTTGTATTGGGTGGGTTGTGCAGGAGCTTTTGATGATAGGTATCAGAAAGTGGCTAGGGCATTTGCTAAAATATTAAATTATTTGGGCGTTAGTTATGCGGTTTTAGGTACAGAAGAAAGCTGTACTGGTGATCCTGCAAAGCGCGCCGGGAACGAAATGATTTTCCAAATGCAGGCCATGCAAAATATCGAGATTCTTAACGGATATGGAGTGAAGAAGATCATCTGTACTTGTCCGCATTGCTACAATACTTTGAAAAATGAATATCCTGATTTAGGTGGCAAGTACGAGTTGATCAATTATACCGTGTTTTTGGATGAGATGATTCGAACCGGGAAACTGAAACTAGAAAACAATCCATTTAAAGGTGAAAGCATCACTTACCACGATCCATGTTATTTGGGAAGAGGAAATGGAATTTACGATGCACCAAGAAATGTAATTAAAGCAATTTTTGGAGAAGTAAAAGAGATGAAGCGAGCAAGAAGTTACGGTTTGTGTTGTGGTGCTGGCGGCGCTCAAATGTTCAAAGAAGCTGAAAAAGGGGATAAAGAGGTGAATATGGAACGTACCGAAGAAATTATCGAGCGGAAAGTAGATAAAGTTGCCTCTGCTTGTCCTTTCTGCATGACGATGCTGACGGATGGTATAAAATTGAAAAACAAAGAAGCTGAATTGCAAAATTTAGACATCGCTGAAATTATCGAGAAAGCCTTGAACTTATAGAATTTACAACTAAAGCATGACAACAAACACCACATACAAGTTGAAAAATACGGTTCGAATTGTGACAGCAACCTCGCTTTTCGATGGACATGATGCTTCCATTAACATCATGCGAAGAATCATTCAGGCTTCGGGTGCTGAAGTTATTCATCTGGGACACAATCGATCGGTGGAAGAGATCGTGAATTGTGCGATCCAAGAAGATGTACAGTCCATTGCCATAAGCTCTTACCAGGGTGGACATATGGAATTCTTTAAGTACATGTATGATTTGTTGCAACAAAAAAAAGCCGGACACATTCAAATTTTTGGAGGTGGTGGCGGAGTGATTCTTCCCTCTGAAATAAAAGAGCTGGAAGCATACGGAATTGCAGGTTTGTATTCTCCTGACGATGGTCGTAAGCTTGGTTTGCAAGGCATGATTAATGAAGTTTTAGAGAAATCGGATTACTCCTTGAATGAGTTTAAATTGCCGAAGATCGCCGACATTACAAGTTCGAATGTCAATGTGTTAGCCAGATTGATCACCTTGGCAGAACACGACCTTTTGCAGGATTCTGATTTGTATTTGGAAGTAAAGAACCACGCAAAAGTAAATCACACTCCGGTAATTGGAATCACGGGAACCGGTGGTGCAGGGAAATCTTCCTTAACGGATGAATTAATTCGTAGAATTCATATCGATTATCCGGAATTAAAGCTGGCTATCTTGTCTGTAGATCCATCGAGAAAGAAGAGTGGTGGTGCATTGTTGGGCGATCGAATTCGGATGAATGCCATCAATCATCCAAACATTTATTTGAGATCCTTGGCTACAAGACGGGCAAATCTAGCATTGTCTAAACATGTTGATGATGCTTTTATTTTGATGAAATCGGCAGGATTTGACTGCATTTTCCTTGAAAGTTCAGGAATTGGACAGTCGGATACTGAAATTGTCGACCACAGCGATGTAAAATTGTATGTGATGACTCCTGATTTTGGAGCCGCAACCCAGTTGGAGAAGATCGATATGCTCGATTTTGCGGATTTAATTGCTATTAACAAGTTCGATAAGCAAGGAGCACAGGATGCTTTGCGCGATGTAAAAAAACAATATCAGCGAAATAACCTTCTATGGGATCGAAATCCCGACGATATGCCAGTTTATGGCACAGTTGCCTCACAATTTAACGATCATGGCGTAAATGAGCTCTATCGTGCCTTAATTAAACTTTTAACAACTAGGAACGCTTCCAGATTTTCACAGAATGCAAAACTACTCTTGGAAGCCAGTCAAAAGATTGAAATTGTACCGCCAGCTAGAGTAAGATATCTTTCTGAAATCTCCGAAACGGTTCGCAGATACAATCGAAAGGCTGAAGAACAATCAGAATTAGCAGATCAATTGTATACTTTAGATAAATCATCTAAAATAATTTCAGAAGAGGATGTTAAGGGTTTTTTGTTGAGTAAATCACTTTCTCTTTCAAAGGAATTTAAGCATCAGAATATTATCGATACTTGGGACGAAAAGAAAAAAAAATACAAGGACGATATCTTTCGATACAAGGTTCGTGGCAAGGAATTATCCGTGGAAACGCATTTTGAAACTCTTTCGCACAGCAAGATTCCTAAAATTGTATTGCCTGCTTATAGAAGTTGGGGCGATATCGTAAAATGGAATTTAAAAGAAAATGTTCCTGGCGAATTTCCTTACGCAGCAGGCGTTTTCCCATTTAAACGGGAAGGGGAAGACCCAACAAGAATGTTTGCTGGCGAGGGATCTCCCGAAAGAACGAATAAACGTTTTCATTATTTAGCAAAAGGGCAACCGGCAATTCGCCTGTCTACAGCATTCGACTCAGTTACCTTGTATGGTGCCGATCCGGATTATCGACCTGATATTTATGGGAAAGTTGGTAATGCCGGGGTTTCTGTTGCTTCCTTAGATGATGCTAAGAAGCTATACAGCGGTTTCGATTTGTGCGATTCTAAAACTTCGGTATCGATGACCATTAACGGACCGGCACCCATGTTAGTAGCTTACTACATGAATGTAGCTATCGATCAGGAATGTGAGAAGTATATTCGTAAAAATGGCTTGGAAGAAGAGCTTAAAGTAAAACTTGAAGTAATCTTCTCTGGGAAAGAAATAGTAGGCTATGTAGGAGATTTACCAGATGGAAATAACGGACTTGGATTGATGTTGTTAGGGGTTACGGGAGATCAGGTTTTGCCGGCAGATGTGTATCAGAAAATAAAGGAAGAAACCATTTGTAAGATTCGGGGAACGGTTCAGGCAGATATGCTAAAAGAGGATCAGGCGCAGAATACCTGCATTTTCTCTATCGATTTTGCACTGAAAATGATGGGAGACATTCAGCAGTATTTTATCGAAAATCAGGTTCGGAATTTCTATTCTGTTTCTATTTCGGGATATCATATTGCAGAAGCAGGAGCGAATCCTATTACTCAATTGGCATTTACTTTATCAAACGGATTTACATTGGTAGAATACTATCTTTCGAGGGGCATGAAGATTGATGATTTTGCACCAAATTTATCTTTCTTTTTCTCCAATGGAATGGATCCGGAATATACAGTAATTGGTCGTGTGGCAAGAATAATTTGGGCGAAGACCATGAAATATCTTTACAAGGCCAATAGTCGCTCACAAAAACTCAAATATCACATCCAAACTTCAGGTAGATCACTGCACGCACAGGAAATAGAATTCAACGATATTCGAACTACTTTGCAAGCTTTAACTGGAATTTATGATAACTGTAATTCTCTTCATACGAATGCCTACGATGAGGCGATTACTACTCCAACCGAGGAATCGGTTCGAAGGGCAATGGCGATTCAATTAATCATTAATAAGGAGCTTGGTTTGGCCAAAAATCAGAATCCTTTGCAGGGATCTTTTATTATCGAAGAATTAACCGATTTGGTAGAAGAAGCTGTACTGGTAGAATTTGATCGTTTAACGGAACGAGGAGGTGTTTTAGGTGCTATGGAAACCATGTATCAGCGTAGTAAAATACAATCAGAATCTCTTCAGTACGAGAGTTTGAAACATAGTGGAGGATTGCCAATTGTAGGTGTGAATACCTTTTTAAGCTCAAAAGGATCGCCAACGGTTCAACCAAAAGAAGTCATTCGTTCCGATGAGGAAGAGAAGGTCAATCAGGTGAAATTCAAAGAGTTAATATTGTTGAATCAAAAAGAAAAAGCAAGACAAGTACTAGAAGATTTGAAAAACGTTGCATTGAAGAATGAAAATGTATTTGAATCACTAATGGAAGTCTGTAAATATTGTACATTAGGTCAGGTAACCAATGCTTTGTACGAAGTGGGTGGACAATATAGAAGAAATATGTAATTATTTTGTAGGGACACAAGATCTTGTGTCCGTGTTAAAAAAAATATAGACGTGAATCAAATAGAATCAAAAGTAAACGTGAAATCGCCGGATTTCATAGAGAATAAGAAGTGCTACGAGAAATTGATGGAGGAATATCGCCATCGATTAAAAACCATATTGCATGGTGTTGACGAAAAAGCCAAAGAGCGTCATTTAAAGCGTGGTAAGTTATTGGTAAGAGATCGTATAGAGCTATTGTTGGATAAGAATACTCCATTTTTGGAACTATCTGCTATGGCAGCTTACAATCAATATGAGAACCAGTTTCCTTCAGCTGGAATTGTGACAGGTATTGGAGTTATTCATGGTCGTGAATGTATTATTGTTGCCAACGATGCTACGGTAAAGGGTGGAACTTATATCAAAGAAACCATTAAAAAGCACATTCGGGCGCAAGAGATTGCCATGGAAAATCATTTGCCATGTATTTATATGGTCGATTCGGGTGGTGTTTTTCTACCCGAGCAGTCGAAGGTATTCCCGGATAAGTACGATTTTGGACGATTTTTCTTCAATCAGTCTAAAATGTCGGCCAAAGGGATTCCACAAATTTCCATTGTAATGGGATCTTGTACTGCAGGTGGTGCTTATGTGCCTGCCATGAGCGACGAAACTATAATCGTGAAAGGACAGGGAACTATTTTTATTGGCGGACCACCATTGGTAAAGGCAGCAACCGGAGAGGATGTTACAGCTGAAGAGTTGGGCGGTGCTGATATGCATACTTCTGTTTCTGGAGTTGCTGATCATCTGGCGGAAGATGACCGACATGCGGTTCAGATTTGTAGAAATATATTTGAATCGATGCCGAAGGTGCGAAAATATGGACCAGAGAGGGAAAAAGTAAAAGCTCCAGCATATTCTGCTGATGAACTATATGGATTAGCTCCAATTGATTTGAAAAAGCCAGTTGATGCTAGAGAATTGATTGCTAGAATTGTAGATGGAAGTTCTTTTCATGAATTTAAAGAACGTTATGCTCCGACAATTGTCACTGGGTTCGCAAAAATCATGGGTTTTCCGGTTGGAATAATTGCAAACAATGGTATTATTTTTTCCGAAACATCGTTGAAAGCAGCTCATTTTATTGAATTGTGCAGTTTTAGAAAGATTCCATTGGTATTTCTACAGAACATTACTGGTTTTATGGTGGGGAAAGAATACGAACACAAAGGAATTGCTCGCGATGGAGCCAAAATGGTTCATGCGGTTGCTAATGCTCAGGTTCCTAAATTTACTGTAATTGTTGGTGGGTCGTTTGGTGCTGGAAATTACGCGATGGCAGGAAGGGCTTACGAACCAAGGTTACTATTTATGTGGCCCAATGCCAAGATTTCGGTAATGGGTGGCGAACAGGCTGCAGGGGTTTTGTTGCAGGTAAAGGAAGATCAATTGAAGAAGCGAGGAACAGAATTTCTTGAAGAAGAACAAAACCAGTTGAAAGAAAGCATTTTAAAGAAATATGAAGAGGAGGGTTCTGCTTATTATAGTACTTCTCGTTTGTGGGATGATGGGATTATTGATCCTGCAGATACTCGAAAAGTTTTGGCAATGGGAATTGCTGCTTCCGTAAATAAGGAGTTCGGTGAGCCCAATTTTGGCGTGTTTAGAATGTAATTCGACGCAGATTATTAATTAATTGTTGTAGTAGCATAAAGGATAATGTCGCCCCGCTGGGGCTTTAACTAATGATAATGCTTATTTCTACCATAATATTGCTCCTCTGGGGCTGAAATAAGGATATGTATTTTGTGGTGAATAAGAGAAGATTAGAGTTGTTTAGGGATGGGAAATATAAACTTGTGCCGTAGGTACAAAATTATGGTAGAAATAAATTAATCGGATTAGAAAAGCACTGTAGGTGCGATATTATATTAGCTGATGAAATGTTCAAGGGTAAAATTCATCGCATACAACGATGTTGATATATCATTGAAATAAAATACATAATATGAGAATAGAATTTTTAGTAGGAATGAAGAAAATATTTGTGCCGTAGGTACAACATTATGGTAGAAAATAGTCAAATGTGATCAGTAAGCGCCGTAGGTGCGATATTATAACGAATAAAATAAGCTTAGCATGGCAAATACCTATACACAAATAAATGTACATGCGATATTCTCCGTTAAAGGACGAGAGAATGTTTTACGAGACGGTTTTCGAGAAGATTTATTCAAATATATTTCTGGGATTCTGAATAACAATGGTCAGTATTCTTTAGCTGTAAATGGTCATTTAGATCATGTTCATATCTTTTTTGAATTGAGTCCTACTATGGCTTTGTCGGATATTTTAAGAATTGTAAAAACGAATTCGTCAAAATGGATTAATCAAGAAAAATTAGTGAAAGGGAAGTTTTCTTGGCAATCGGGATATGGTGCATTCTCATATTCACGTTCTCAGCGAAACAACGTTATTAAGTACATTATGAACCAGAAAGAACACCATGAGAACAAAACATTTAAACAAGAGTATTTGGAATTATTAGAAAAGTTTGAGATTCCATTTGAAGGGGATTATATATTTGATTTTATTGATGTCAAGGATAATGTCGCCCCGCTGGGGCTTTAGCCAACGGTGATGCATATTTCTATCATAATATTGCCCCTCTGGGGCTGAAAAATCATTAATTGGGTATGATTTTTTAAATTAAGGATCCTTTTGTGCCGTAGGTACAATATTATGGTAGAATAAAAGAAATGTATATAGTAAGCGCCGTAGGTGCGACAATATGGTAGAACCGAAGGTGCGATAATATGGTAGTTGTGTCAGAGATACAACATTATGGTAGAATAAAAGAAATGTAAATAGTAAGCGCCGTAGGTGCGATAATATGGTAGAAACGTAGTTTCGAAATTAGATGTAAAAATGAAAGAATTTAAAACAATAGAATTTAATATTGAAGACAAGATAGGAACAATAACCTTGAATCGTCCGGACATTCATAATGCCTTTAATGAGGTGATGATTGCCGAAATAATTGACTGCTTCGAAGAAATCGAACAAATGAATTACGATACCATTCGTGTGGTGATGATGAAGGGCAAAGGGAAATCATTTTGTGCCGGAGCCGATTTAACATGGATGAAAGACGTTGCAAACTATTCATATCAGGAAAATTACTTGGAGAGTTACAAGCTTTCGATGTGCTTTAATGCCGTTTATTCCTGCAAGTTCCCAACCATTGCTATGGTGCATGGTGCGGCTATTGGTGGTGCAAATGGTTTATTGGCAGCTTGCGATTTTGTATTGGCAAATAAGAATACAGTCTTCTCGTTAAGCGAGGTGAAAATTGGAATTGTTCCGGCTTGTATTTCACCTTACGTGATGAAGCGGGTTGGCGAATACAAATCGAAAGAGTTGATGCTTACCGGAATGAGATTCAATGGGAAAGAGGCTCATAAAGCAGGTTTGGTGAATTGGTCGGGCGGAGAAAAAAAGTTAGAGGACAAATTGAAAGATTTGATTTCAAAATTAAAATCCAGTGGTCCAATTGCAGTATCTACTTGTAAACAATTACTTTACGATGTTGAGAATGTGTGGAATCACCAGGAAGCTATGGAAAATACAGCGAAGATGATTGCTGAGCTTCGTCAATCGCCAGAAGGTCAGGAAGGAATGAGTTCATTCTTAGAGAAACGCAAACCCAATTGGACGGAAAATAATTAACAATTAATAATTAAGAATGAAAAATTATGATTTGAAGCATAAGTAACTGAATTAGTAACACCTTGATATCTAGTAGGAGGTTATTGTTCAGGGTTTTGATTGTAAAACTATGCAGGTTTTAATAATTTTTATGAATTAACAATTATTCATTGATAATTACTAATTAATTTAAGATGTACTATAAAAGACTATTAATCGCGAATCGTGGCGAAATTGCTCTTCGAATTATGCGCACAGCAAAAGATTTGGGCATACATACTATCGTTGTGTATTCCGAACTCGATCGTCAGGCAGAGCATGTGTTGCAAGCTGATGAGGCTTATTCACTGAAGGGAAATAATCTGCAGGAAACTTATCTAAATACCAATCAGATTATTGAAATTGCACGCAGGGCTAATGCTGATGCCATTCACCCAGGATACGGTTTTTTAGCCGAGAATGCAGTTTTTTCTCAATTATGTGCCGATAATGAGATGGACTTTGTGGGACCAGATGCAAATGCGATCGAATTAATGGGAAATAAGGTAAATGCTCGTGAATTTGCCAAATCGATAGGTGTTCCGGTCTTGGAAGGAGTTGTGGGTGACTCGAATAAATTAATAGAGGAAGCCAAGGAAATGCAGTTTCCACTTTTAATTAAAGCTGCAGCCGGTGGTGGTGGTAAGGGAATGCGAATTGTTCATAAAAAAGAAGAATTACAGAGCGCTTTGGATTCTACATCGCGCGAAGCTTTAAGCTATTTTGGAGATGGTACCGTTCTAATAGAAAGATACATTCAGAATCCTCGACATATCGAAGTTCAGGTATTAGCAGATAAACATGGAAATGTGGTGCATTTATTTGAGCGGGAGTGTTCCATACAAAGGCGCTTTCAAAAAGTGATTGAGGAAGCTCCTTCGCCAACATTAACGCCCGAATTGAGGAAAGAAATGGGCAATATGGCTGTTTTCTTAGCTCAGGAAATGAATTATACCAATGCAGGAACTATAGAGTTTTTGGTGGATGAGGAATTGAATTACTACTTTTTGGAGATGAACACTAGAATTCAGGTGGAACATCCAGTAACAGAAATGATTACGGGGATCGATTTAGTAGAACAACAGTTGTCGATCGCTTCGGGGCGTAAGTTAAAGTTAAAGCAAGAAGATATGCGTATAAAAGGGCATGCTATCGAAGCTAGAATTTATGCAGAAGATCCTGAAAACGAATTCATTCCATCGCCAGGTGAAATTAGTTTTTACAAAGCGCCAAAATTGTTTGATGGTCGACTGCGTCTCGATTCAGCAATTGTTGGGCCATGTACGATTCATCCGGATTACGATCCGATGATCGCAAAATTGATTGTTTGGGATGAAAATAGAGATTTAGCCATTGAAGGATTGCATCATGCTTTACACAATTATGAGATACACGGGATTAAGAATAATATCATGTATCTACATACTTTATTGAATACCAGCTTCTTTAAGCAAAATAATATTTCAACTCATTTTTGTCAGGATCATAACGATGAACTGATGCGAAAGATGAAGGAAGATAAATTGGAAATACCTGCTATTCTTTTTCAAATCAGCTTTGCTTTGTTTGAATTGAATAGGGAAAAGGCAAATTCTGTTTGGGAAGAAATTGGTTATTGGCGACAACAAGGTACCAAGCTTCGGATTGTGGATGATGAAATAATAGATATTGAAATAAGAAGTGAAAATCCATGTGAGCTTGTAATTTCTGATAGGGTTTATTGTGTTGAAAATGTGATAATTGATGGCAATCAACTAATGTTAGAGTTTAACGGTGTTAGATATTTGTTTTACCGATCGAAATATTCTGATGGCCAAAGCTTTTTGAGCTGTAATGGGATTGTTCGGGAAATGATGAGATGGTCGGAGATTCAATCGAGTATTGAAAATACGGGTGTTTCGGAACGAAAAGAAAGCGATGGAAGTATTATATCTCCAATGCCTGGTAAAGTGGTGAAAATTGAAGTTGCGGAGGGACAGAAGGTTGCTAAAGGCGATGTTTTGATGATTGTAGAAGCAATGAAGATGGAAAATAGCATACGTGCTCCTTTCGAAGCAATAATTGAAACTGTTTTTGTGAGTGAGGGAGATCAGGTGCAAAACAGAATGAAATTAATGCACTTGAAGGAAACAAGTAAGAATCCAATAGAAAATAAGGAAGAAATGGTTTAATTCCTTGGATAATTAAGGTTTCAAATTAATAGTAATAAGCCGAATATCAGATAGTAAGTAATTATAAGTAGATGTATTGGAAAAAAGATTAATCACACGTCTCGATTTTAGAATCTAGAGCTAATTTATTAAAATATGAAACGTCCATGTCAAAGCAATTTTAACACACAGGGGAATGATTATCCCAACATGGTAAGTTCCATATGGCAAAGACATAAAATAATAATCATATGAAAAACAAAATCAGAATTGCAAATGCAGGTGGTTTCTGGGGCGACGACCTCGGAGTACTTCGAAGACAGTTGGAAGGTGGAGATGTGGATTACATATCGTCCGATTTTTTGGCTGAAGTAACAATGAGCATTCTTCGTAAGCAACAGTTGAAAGACGAATCTTTGGGCTATGTTACTGATTTTGTGGATCAAATAGTAGATGTAGCGGATTTAATGAAGGAAAAGGGCGTTAGAATGATTACAAATGCCGGGGGAATAAATCCAATAGGTTGTGCTCGTAAAATTCTCTCGGAATTGAAAAAGAAAGGGGTGTCGATTAAAATTGCTGTGGTCGAAGGGGATAATATCATTGAAAGAATAGACGAGTTTTATCCTGGTAAAACCAGTTTTAAGAACATGGATACCGGTGAGGATTTTAAAGACATTTTCGAGAACATACAAAGTGCAAATATTTATTTAGGCGTTCCACCTTTATTAAAGGCTTTGGAAAGCGGTGCCGATTTAATATTGGCGGGTCGGGTAACCGATACTTCAGTAACAATGGCTCCTATGATTTACGAATTAGGATGGAAATTGGATGATTGGGACAAGTTAGCCGCAGGTTTAATTGCCGGTCATATTATTGAATGTGGGGCGCAGTCAACAGGTGGAAATTTTACCGATTGGCAAAAAGTAAAACGATGGGATAACATGGGATATCCTATTGTTGAAATGAATAAAAATGGAGAGTTTTTAGTCTATAAGCATGAGAATACGGGCGGTTTAATTAGTATAGACACAATTCGCGAGCAATTGGTATACGAAATGGGTAATCCCGATCAATATATTAGTCCGGATGTGGTGGCTGATTTTAGTCAATTGAAACTAGAATTGATTGGAGAAAATAAAGTATTGGTAAAGAATGCAAAAGGGCATCCATCTACTCCGTATTTAAAAGTTTCGATGGCATTTGAGGATGGTTATAAAGCAACAAGTTCGATTGTTATAAGTGGCGGAAAAGTATTGATTAAAGCACAGGAGTTCGAGAAAATATTTTGGCAACGGTTAAAGCACACTTATTTAAAGAAAAACACCGAATTTGTAGGATATAATTCTTGCCATCAACATTTGGCGGAAGATATTAATCCGAATGAAATTTTATTGCGCTTATCGGTTTACGATACCAATGTTGAAAAGATTAAGGATTTTTCGATGAGTATTGCTCCTCTAATTTTGAGCGGACCTCCGGGAGTTGCTGTAACAGGAGGTAGAGCGCGAATGCAACAAGTAATTACGTATTGGCCAACATTAATTCCTAAAACTTGTATTTCTTCGATGGTTTATGTGTTGGATAAAGAAGGAGAAATTAAATTTAGTTCCGAAATACCTTCTGTTCTAGGAAATGAACAGGAATTAGTAGCCAAGAAAGCATCGAATTCTTCTACCAATAATCAGAATAAAGAAAAAGGTGTAAAAATGTGTGCTGTACCTATCCGAGAAATTTGTCTCGCTCGTTCCGGCGATAAAGGTGATACAGTAAATATTGGAGTATTGGCTCGTTCTAAAGAAGTATACCACTTCATAAAGCAGGAATTAACATCGGAACGAATCGCAGATCTGTTTTTAGGTTTGTCAAAGGGAAAAGTAACAAGATTCGAAATCGACAATTTAATGGCTTTGAACTTTTTATTAGAGGAAGCTTTGGATGGTGGAGGAACAAAATCATTAATGATTGATGCTCAGGGTAAAACATTCGCATCAGCACTTTTAAATCAAGAAATTGTAGTTCCTGAAGAAGTTCTTTCGTCTATTTCATCGGAGGAGTTTCAAAAATAAATCAGAATGGAATTTGCGAAATCATTGATAGTTGCTAACTTAATCAAAGGGAATTAAAAGCTTTGCGAATGGTAAAGCTCTGATACATTGCCGATAAAACTAAATGCGATTATATGTTTCCATATTTGAATGATGAACATGACACGATAAGAAAAGCGGTTCGCGATTTTGCGGAACGGGAAATAAAGCCATTAGCTCCGCAATTGGACGAGAAGGAGGAGTTTTCTGTTGAATTAACACAGAAAATGGGCGAAATGGGATTGTTTGGGATGACACTTCCCGAAAAATATGGCGGACACGCTACCGATTATCTTTCCTATATTATTGCTGTTGAAGAGATAGCGAGAGTGGATGGTTCGCATGCTGCAACTCTTGCTGCTCATAATTCCTTGGGAATTGGTCCCTTGTACGAGTTTGGAAATGAAGAACAAAAACTAAAATACCTACCTGCACTTTGTTCCGGCAAGGAATTGTGGGCATTTGGATTGACCGAGCCTGAGGCTGGATCGGATTCCAGAGGATCAAAAACATTTGCAAAAGATATTGGTGATCGTTGGGAAATTAGCGGTTCGAAAATTTTTATTACAAATGGCTCAACTCCTTTATGTTCGGGCGTTACCGTGCAGGCAGTAACTGCAATAAACGGTAAAAAGAAAGAGTTTACCACCTTTATAGTCGAAAAAGGGACTTCTGGTTGGAAATCGAAAGCGATGCACGGAAAAATGATGTGGAGAGCTTCCGATACTTCGGAAATGTTTTTTGATGCTTGTCGGATTCCCAAAGAAAATATATTAGGAGAGCGTGGTATGGGATCTAAAGTGATGCTAAAAACTTTAGATTCAGGAAGGTTGTCAATTGCTGCAATGGGATTGGGATGTGCTCAGGGGGCGTATGAACTGGCTTTGGCTTATGCCAAAGAGAGAAAACAATTTGGAAAAACCTTGTCTAAGTTTCAAGCTATTTCTTTTAAATTAGCCGATATGGCTTTGAAAATTGAGCTTGCCAGAAATCTGTTATACAAAGCATGTTGGTTAAAAGATACAGGAAAAGAATATGGGAAAGAGGCTGCCATGGCTAAATTGTACTGTTCCGAAATTGCCAAAGAAGTGGCCGATGAAGCAGTTCAAATTCATGGGGGATATGGCTTGATGAAAGAATATCCAGTTGAGCGCTTTTACCGCGATCAACGGCTTCTTCAAATTGGCGAAGGCACATCTGAAATTCAACGATTGGTTATTTCAAGATATATTGGGTGTTGACCCGATTTTAATAGGATTTTAAAAAAAATAAAAATACGAATGTAAAAAAATAATAGAGAGCATAAGTTGCTATCATTAAAATACTTAATATTAAATACTTAAACCATGAGTAGAGAACTGATACTTGCCTTAAATCCGAGAATGCAATTTACACGAATCGCTGTTTATCGGATGAACTCTGCGGTTTTTTTGAAGAAAATTAACCACAAGCCTGAGGAAATTGCTGATTTTAAATGCTTTTGCGATCAAATAAAATTTCGCACAAAAGTGATTATGGATGAGCTAAAGGCTAATGATATTGCTATTGATGAAATAAAAATCATAATTGGTCGGGGAGGACTTCTTAAGCCTGTTAAATCGGGAGTTTATCGGGTAAATCAACCCATGATAAAAGACCTTTCAAATTGCGAATTTGGGAATGATGTTGTGAACTTAAGTGGATTACTTGCTAATAGTATTTCGGAACAAATTAAGGGTTCTGAAGCTTTTGTTGCCGATCCGGTGGTAGTTGATGAATTAGAAGATATTGCCAGAATTACGGGGCGACCAGAATTTAAGAAACGTTCTATTTTTCATGCTCTGGATCAGAAAACAAGCGCAAGAAGATACGCTCAAAGTATCTATAAGAAATATGAAGAACTGAATTTAATTATTGCTCATTTAGGGGGAGGAATCAGTATTGGAGCTCATCAAAAGGGGAAAGTAGTCGATTCAAATCAGGCATACGATGGCGATGGACCGTTTTCACCAATTCGAAGTGGAAGCTTGCCTATGGGCGAGATGATTCAAATGTGCTTTTCGGGAAAATACAGTCGCGAAGAAATGATGAAAATGCAGACTGGTGAAGGTGGTTTATATGCTTATTTTAAAACACATAGCGGATTTGAAGTTTGTAAGATGCGTGATGCAGGTAATGCAAAAGCTAAAGAAGTTTTGTCCGCAATGGCTTATCAAGTTGCTAAAGCAATAGGTTCCATGTATCCGGTTTTTGGAACTGAAACTGTTGATGCTATACTTATTACCGGAGGTTTGGCTAAAGATGAAATTCTGGTTAAGGAAATTAGAAGTAGAGTTGAAAAAATTGCTTCTGTTACTATTTACCCAGGAGCCGAAGTGTTGGGAGCATTGAGCGAATATGGCCGACTTATTTTAAGAGATGAAATTGAAATATTGAATTATTAGAAAGTTTTATCCTAATTTATAATTAATAAAAACCAGCTTCGGCTGGTTTTTTTTATGCTCTAAATAAAAAATATTTTAGTTTTAATGCATTTGTCAACTAGTAAATCTCACATTAATAGCGAATTGCGTTTATTAGCGATAAAAAACGACTTCGGAGTGATAAATGTCGATTTAAAAACCAAATTCCTCGTTTTTTAAACAAAACAAACCTCTTTATTCAAGTTTATAAATCTCGCCAGCCATTTATTGATAAGCCTTTAGCATTCTTATATATTTAAAAAGTAGAAGGAGGAAACTTCTTTATGCTAAAAATGGAACTACTAAAATTAATCTTATATTCTTTATTATGAAAAAAACTCGCTTATTTTTTCAACTTATAGGAATTGGAGTTTTTGCAATTTCCTTACTAATAATTAGTTGTACAAAGGAGGGACCTATGGGGCCTGCAGGAGCCGATGGTACAAATGGAATTGATGGAACCGATGGGAACTCAACTTGTTTAGATTGTCATGCTACCGAAACGAAATCTAGTATTGATGCTCAATTTGCAATGTCTGTTCATAGTAGCGGTATCAATGCAGTTGATTATGCTGGTGGGCGTGCTTCATGTGCTGCTTGTCATTCTCATCAGGGATTTGTACAATTTGCAAATACAGGTGCCGTAGCAGGTGATATTACGAATCCTACCGCATGGGAATGTGCTACATGTCATGGTTTGCATGAATCGTTTGAGGGTAAAGATTATGCCTTACGTCTTAAAGATCCTGTGAAACCAATATTTGATCCTTCCATTACAATGGACTTAAATGGAAGTTCAAATTTATGTGCGAATTGTCACCAATCACGAAGAGCTGAACCAATTATTGATAAACCAGGGGATACTTACACAATTACAAGTACTCATTACGGACCTCACCACGGAGCACAAGCGAATGTTGTTGCTGGTGTTGGATTTGCTGAAATTGCTGGTTCTGTTGCTTACCCTGCAGCTGGTTCCGCAGTTCATTTAGCACAAGCTTCATGTACTGGTTGCCATATGTCAGAATTTGATGATGCTAAAGATCAAGGTGGACACACTTATAATCCTTCTTTATTGGCTTGTAATACTTGTCATGGTGTTGAAGAGGATGATTTTAATTACGGCGGAGTACAATCAATTGTCGAAGGGCAACTTGAAACACTTAGAGACGAGTTAGTTCGTTTAGGAGTTGTTGCTTGGGTTGAAGCTGATGCAGCTTACGAACCTGTTGTTGGAACCTATCCAATGGTTCAAGCTCGTGCATTTTTTAACTGGGCTGGATTGGATGAAGATCGTAGTTTAGGTGTACACAATCCAAAATACGTGAAAGCTTTATTACAAAATTCAATTGAAGCTTTAGAGGCTATTCCAGATCCATCATAGTTCACAAAATAGTATAAAAAAAAAGTTGCTCTATCTTTCGATGGAGCAACTTTTTTTTTTGACTTTTGGAATCGAATTTAATTCATAAATTGTTTGACTATCTTTTTGCTTTACTCTTTGTTTTGCTTGAAGTTCTTCTCGTACTAGTCGAAATTCCAAAAACGCCTAAAATTCCTCTGGTTAGTTCACGAACTATGGTAGTTCCTATGGAACTGGTCATAATTTGTTCGAATTGAGTTTTTTCTCTTCTTCTGGTTTTAGGTTTTGTTTTAATCGTTGCTTCCTTTTCCTCTTCTTCTTCTTCTTCTTTTTCAAGCATATGCTCAATGCGATCCATTAGTATTTCATGGGCACTTTCGCGATCTATTTCCTGATTGTATTTAGCGCCTAACTCTGATTTTTTTAGGATGCTATTTATTTCTGAAGGATTTAAAATATCCATTCGAGAATAAGGAGGTCGCATTAATGAATGAACAAGTGGTGTTGGTCTTCCTTTTCGATCGAGAGAAGAAATCAATGCTTCGCCAATTCCCAGTTCAGTAATCAGATTTTCAACATTGTAAACGTCACTTTCAGGAAAATTTTGCGACAATAGTTTAATTGCCTTTCTGTCTTTTGCAGTAAAAGCTCTTAATGCATGTTGAATTTTAAAACCTAGTTGGCTCAAAATATTTTCCGGAATATCATCGGGAGTTTGGGTGATAAAAACAATTCCAATACCTTTCGAGCGAATCAATTTAATGATTGTATCTAGTTGATCTAAAAGTTCTTTGCTTGCGTTTTTGAAAATTAAATGTGCTTCATCAATAAAAATCACTAGTTCTGGTTTATCCACATCTCCTTTTTCAGGAAAAACTTCGAAAACTTCTGCCAATAATGCCAACATAAAGGCCGAAAATAAAGTAGGTTTCGATTGAACATCCGTTAAACGGATAATATTTATCATTCCCAATCCATTTTCATCTACTTTACAAAGATCGTCTACATCAAAAGAAGGCTCTCCAAAAATTTGATTTCCTCCTTGTTGTTCCAGTTGGGTTAATCTTCGCATAATAGCATGTGCAGAGCTGATTGGAACCAAACCATACATTTTCTGAATCTCATCTTTTCCTTCGTTGCTGGCATAACGAAGAACCGTTTTTAAATCATTTAAATCAAGTAAGGGTAGTTTCTTGTCATCACAAAATAAAAATAGAATTGATAATAAGGAAGTTTGTGTTTCATTTAAAGACAGAATTTTGCTTAAAATAACAGGTCCAAACTCCGAAATTGTGCTTTTTAGTAGAATTCCTGGTTCATCCGAAATACTCATAAATTCAATCGGAAAGCTTTTCCCCACCCAATCCATTTGAATATGATGAGCACGTTTTTCGATGATTTTATTGGTGCTGCCTTCCGCCCCTAAACCACTAATATCTCCTTTTATATCCATCACTAACGAAGGAACACCAATACCGGAAAGTTCTTCAATTAATACCTGTAACGATTTGGTCTTCCCAGTTCCAGTAGCTCCTGATATTAAACCATGTCGGTTTAATGATTGAGCAGATAATGTAACTTTTTGCCCATCAATCGGAGTTGCATTAACCATTACACCTCCTAGTAGCAATGTTATTTCATTTGTCATCTGATTTCTTCTTTTATACGATTGACTTTTTATTTTTATATGCTAATAAATTTAATTAAATTAGTGTTAATAGACCAATTAGTATTGCGAAAAGTATTGCTTAGCAAGAAACAAATAAAAATAAGTTAAATTGTAATATTTTGATTTTTCTTTTTTAGTCTATTTCTGCTCTTTTTTGCAAAATCCGAATTGGATATTTTTAACTATTGCGATCTGCTCTCTATTGAAATTTGCGTATTAACTAATTGGAGAGAATTCTCTTTTACATACTTTTCTATAAGTATTTATCGTTGCAAACTAAATTCCCATATTTTTTCAGAAGATTGAATTAAAAAAGCCTCTGGTTTTCGTACAAGAGTATTCCTTTATTATTACAGATAATGCTTTACGGATTTTGCTTGTAACATACAGAATGGTTTGTATACTAACAAAGTAACTGTATATTTTTATACAGAATTAGAATTGTTAATTTGATAATTAATTTAAATCATGATTAAAGATTTAATAAGTAAAGCATTAAGCAGTGAAGGAGCTGGATTGCTGGAAGGAATCGGCTTAGCACCCGATAAGCAAAAGAAAGCTCTGGATTTAGCAAATAAAAGCGTTATTGGAGGACTTACAGAATCTCTAAGCGCAGGAAAAATAGGTGATATTACAAGTGCATTTTCTGGTGGTTCTTCGAGTTCTTTGGTACAATCAATTGTATCTAACTATGGCTCGAGTCTGATTGCCAAATTAGGTGTAAATAGTTCGATGGCAAACACAATTAGTTCTGCAATAATTCCTATGGTTTTTAAATTCATAAATAATAAAGATGATGCACCTACGAGTAGTGATGAAGGTGTAAAGGATTTATTGGGTGACCTGGTTGGCGGTAGTATTACCGACAAATTAGGAGGTATGTTAAAAAATAAGTTTAAATTTTAAAAAGTTAAATGATGACAAAAAGTATTTCAGAAATTGAAGGTATTGGACCAGCCTTCTCAGCAAAGTTAGAAAAAGCAGATGTTAAGACAGTTAGTGGTTTATTGGAAAAAGGATGTACCAAGGCTGGTCGAAAATTAATTGCTTCGGAAAGTGGTATTGATGAAGGTAAAATTCTGGATTTTGTAAATATGGCCGATTTATTTCGGATTAAAGGAATTGGAAGTCAGTTCGCAGAATTGCTAAAAGTGTCGGGTGTTGATACCGTAAAAGAATTACGGAACCGAAATGCGGAAAATTTACATGCTAAATTGATCGAAGTTCAAAAAGAAAAAAAGATTACCCGTGCTGTTCCCGGAGCAACTCAAGTGGAAGACTTTATTAAACAAGCAAAAGAATTACCTCCAATGGTAACTTATTAAAATGAAAAATAAAAACCGGAATTTTCCGGTTTTTATTTTTTTGTCATTCTCTGATTATTAAATCTTGCTCTCTTCTACTTTAAATTCTAATTTTTCAATTGCCTTTTTTAATTTTGCTTTGTTTGTAAGTTTGGTTTTAAAGGTGATACTTACCTGTTGTTTTTCAAAATCAACAAGTAAAGCTTTTACTCCTTTTTCAAATGGAATGTTTTTTTCAATTTTACTAACACATCCAGTACAATCCATTTCTACCTTAAAAATAACAGTATCCATTTTTTTATCTTCCTCATTTCCTGCAAAAGCAGTTGAAGAAATAAAAATGATACTAAGTGCAATAAAAAATCTTTTTAAAATAGGTACTAAGTTTTTCATGTTGTTTGTTTTTAAATGTTTATATCTTTTTATTCAATAGTTAGGCGAAGCCCTAAATAAAATTTTCTTTCTTGAATTGGTCCCCAAATCATAGAAGCATCAAAGTATTCTCCAAAAGGTTCTTCAGCGCCAATAATGGGATTCTTTTGAGTGTAATTTCCAAGGTTTTCAGCACCTAAATACAATTCCCAAATACGAAAACGCTTTGTAATTTGTGCATTTAGTAATGCATAGGCCGGTGATTTTTCTCTTCGTTGAAAATCATTTGGATTATCTTGAGTAGATGGAATTCTCATGTCACCGTTAAATTGAGTTGTGAAATCGAATTGCCACTTATTAAAGTTGGTTGCGTACGAAAAGTTAACTAAACCTTTGAAACGATTCACGTATGGAACCTTTCTGAACTCATTATTGATATCTGCCTTAACATCCGAGAAGCGAATTGCCGTTGTTACATCTAATCGTTCAATTGGTTCAAATTTGATCTCAGCCTGATAGTTGTTGGCCCAGGATTTTCCATCTAAATTGTAAAATTTAACACTGTTTACGCTATTATCAAGATCAACCATTACTTGATTATCGAATGTGGTTCGGTAAAAGTCAGTAGCAAGAGTAAATTCTTTTCCAAACAAGTTAAAATACTGAGTAAAGCTTAGGCCAAAGTTCCACGCTTTTTCTTGTTGTAAATTGTCTGCTATCTCGAATGATCGGCTCGAAGCTAGTAAAAAACTGTTTTCAGCAATAGGATTTGAAGTTCGTCTGCCACTGCCACCAGCGATACGAACTGTCGATTTTGGTGCAAATTGATATCTAAAATGTATACGTGGTGTTACAAAACCACCGAAGATATTGTGATCATCGTATCGTAAGCCTGTTTGCAGCGTAATTTGATCATTAGGAAGCCATGTGTATTCCATATAAGCACCAGCAATTTTTTCGGTGCGGTTGGTTCCTAAATCATCGCCAGATAAATAATCGTTAAAGTCATCGTAAATATACGATAGGCCAGTAGTATACTTGTGTTTTAAATTCCCGATATAGGATTGAAATAGCAAATTGGCATAAAAATATTTCTGATCGGCATTGTAAGTTCTTAAGCCATAAAAGGAATTTTGCTCGTGCGATGAAAAATTTGTTATTAATGCAATGCTCTTATCATCATTTTTAGGGAATAAGTATCCAATTTTTGCAAATGCTTCATATCGGCGTGTGTCAATATTTATTCGGTAGGCATTGTTGGTATCATTCGGAAGGTTCGTTTTATAGCCTTTTTGACCACCAATTCGTTGTTCGTCGATGAATTTTACGCCAAATTGAGTTTTAAAAGTCTTACTAACTTCCCAATTCCATCTATTCACAAAATTGTATTGAGTCACCATTGGATCATCTAAAAAATGATCATGATTCATATCAATTTCTTTATCATTATCCTGAATATGAGCAAGAATAGACGTTGATAGTTTTGGTGAAAACTTCACAGAAGTAATCGCATTAACCTCGGACATACCCATGCTATTTGCATAAGTATTTAGATAAAATTTTGGTGATTGTTGAGGTTTTTGATATTCAATATTGATTTGTCCTGTTATTGACTCAAAACCATTAATAACAGATCCAACTCCTTTCGACACTTGTATGGATTCCATCCAAGGTCCAGGAACATATACCATTCCATAAACAGATGCTAATCCTTTAAAATTTGGATTTTTTTCTGTCATCATTTCGATATATTTTCCTGTTAGTCCAAGCAGTTTAATCGATTTTGCACCTGTTGCTGCATCGGCGTAAGATACATCTACCGAAGCATTGGTTTCAAAACTTTCTGAAAGATTACAACATGCAGCTTTACAAAGTTCGGCACCAGTGATGCTTTGCGATTGTATCGGATTATCACGATCGAGCACGGTACCAAGCTTTCTTTTAGAAATAACAACTTCGTTTAGTGCTATATTCGGAACCAAAGTAGCTATAATTTCATTTTCGTATGATTCATTAATTATAAGTTCCTGAGAAGTATATCCAACAAATTGAATTACCAAAATGTTCGATTTATTGGTGGTGTTGATTTCAAATTTACCCTTGCCGTCGGTTGCAGTTCCAATATTGGTGTTTTTCCAAAATACGGAAGCTCCAGGCAAAGGAAGAATCTCTCCTGTCGATGATTTTTCAATAACCTTACCTTTCATAAGATCTGCAAAAGAAAATAGCGGAAGAAGAGAGAGGAATAGTATTAGTATTCTAGTTTTCATATGATTATAATTTGTTTTTTAGTTGCCATATGGAACTTACCATGCTGGAATAATCATCTCTCTGTGTGTAGAAAGCTTTGTACATGGACGTTTCATATGATTATAATTTGTTTTTTAGTTGCCATATGGAACTTACCATGCTGGAATAATCATCTCCCTGTGTGTAGAAAGCTTTATACATGGACGTTTCATATAGTTGCATTTAGGAATAAGAGAATGCATAGCTATGCTGTTCTTATCCAAATGAGAATAAAAAATAATAATTGTAATAATTTGAAAGAGATCTTAAAAAAAAGTCTCTAATGTAAAGGGGAGATGTACTGGGAAATCAACAACGATAGGTACAGAGTAGGTTTAGATCCGTTTCTGAATTTGGTAGAAGATAAAATGCAGTTTGTTCTGTATCTTTTGCTTCCGATAATAATACTAATAGTTTAATACTCTGGCAGATGAAAAGAATAGTCTCGTTTGCCAATGGAGCTTTATTTTGCTTTGTTATCGTGGTTGTTGGGTTGTTTTTCAGATAAATAAGCTGATAATCACAGCAATAACTGTCGTGTTCACAGTCTGTAGTTATATCTGAACAATTGTGTGCATGATCGTGATTACAGGAACAATCATTTTGATCTGACTCAGGAGAATCGTTTTGTGTCAGTTGAATAGTTGAATGATTACAAGAAGAACAACTGTGCTTAAGAAGATGAATACCACAAAATCCTGCAAGGTAGAATACCAGCAGAACTATAGATATGATATTTTTAACTGTTTGTTTCATCTTGGGTTGTTATACTAAAGACAAGCATTCCTGCAAAATGGGTGAATCAATAGTGAAATATTTATATTAAAATTTGTTAAAATGGATTGAAACAAATGTAAGTAGGAATCTGCTAATATCATATTAAAAAAAATATTTTAACAAAAAAATAACCGAATCCATTGGGTTCGGCTATTTATTTACTGTTCGTAATATATTAATGCCAACCAGTTATCATGCTTTTAAAATTATTACTAATAGAGCTTCCTATTGTACAAACATACACATGGATAAATAAGAAAAGAGATAATACAAACCCAATAATTACATGCACCATTGCAGTTAGTAACAGTCCACTAAAACCAAATACTTGGGGAATAATAATTTCGGGAAAAAGCATTGCCATTCCACTAATTATAATTATTGGGAATCCAACATACATAGCAATAGCGTAGATAAAACGTTGCATGGGATTAAACTTGTTCTCTGCAGTAATAGGATAGGGCGCATTTTGTTTCTTAAACATTCCAAAAAGATAGTATATCGATTGGTTGTATATTCTAGTAAACAAGCCTTTGCTTTTCATTTTGTACTGTTTTCCGTTGGATGTAAACAAATTTCCAAAAATAAAAAGTAGGTAATTAATGCTTATTAGTATGCCACAAAGATTGTGAAGTTCAACAGATAGTTCGAAGGAAATTAATAAAGGATTCTCGGGATTTGAATATTGCATACTAATTCCAGATATCAGTAATGTAATAAAAAGGACTGCATTTATCCAGTGCCAAATACGAATCCAAATTGGATATAAATATAGTTTTTCGCTTGCCATATTATTTACGTTTAAAGATTCGAAATAGTGTGTGGATAAAAATTCCAGTAAGAACCAGTCCAAAAATAATTACACTTAATATATTCAAATACTGATTACGGTTTGCACCTATTACATACGACTCATTAAGAATTACCGCATTAATAAAACCACCGCTTTTGCGTGATTCTAAACTTTTGTACTTGTAAAGGCTAGCCATTAAATGCGAGTTTTCGGAATGGCATTTAGTACATTTCCTAATGGCATCTTCTTTGGGCATAACAACGTGGCTTACCAGAAGACTATCACTAAGTTGTGTGTGACATTCAATACATCTAACATTTTTAAAATGGAGCTCTTGATTTGGTAACCAGCTGTGAGATTTTAGAATGTTAATACTCTCTCTCTCGGTAAGTAATTCAAACTGACTTACATCAGCATGACATTTTAAACAAATATTATTGTCATAAGTAACGGTTTCGGAAATTTTTCCACCTTTACTGGCTTGTGTTTTGTAGGAATGAGGATTATGACAACTCCAGCAATTAAAAGCATCAGGAGCTCGATTGTAATGCATGCTCTCGTAAAATGCTTCTTCAATTTCATCGAAATGAAATTTTGCATATTCAGGATCACCACCATGACAATCATTACAGGCATACATCAATTCCATTCTTAAATTGCCTGCATGCGGAAATGTTTCGTATTCCGGAGAATGACAATCGGTACACTTGAACATTCCATGGTTCGACTGAGCATATGCAATGGTATCTATTAGTCTGTTTTCGCACATGGCTTCCTTTATTTCAATGCCAAAATCTTCATTCATATATTTGAATGTGTGATTTCCGTGACAAGAAAGACATTTTTGATTTTCTGGTTGATTTTCGTTAATGGCATCCTGCCCGAAACCAAAAGAAACAGTGCAAAGGAAACCAGTAATCAGAAATAGATATTTAAAAATGTTTTGCTTCATTCTTAAAAGATTAAGTGTTTGCAATATGGTTTTTATCGATTGTCAGAAAAAAAGGGTATAAATTTATTATACCCTTAAATTTTGCTTGAGTAGGTGCTATTTTTTAAAAGTACGCATGTAATTTACTACTGCCCATCTTTCCTTTTTACTAGGAATTTTAGTTTCATAGTTTGGCATTTCATCTCTTCCAAAAATAGATTTATACATTATTTCACCATCTGTTTGAGCATGAAATTCAGCACTTGCAAAATCGCCAGGGAATGTTTTTAGACGAGCAGCTTTTGGTCCATCTCCTAATCCTGCATTTCCATGACAAGAACGGCAATGCTTCATATAAACCATTTTTCCCGTGTTCACGCCAGCAGCATCTTTCGCTAAAGGATTTTCCATACTTTTGTACTCAGCAGGAACTTCCCATACTGCAGCTTTTTTTTGTTGTTGTACCGTAAAGGCAAATCCAATGGTCGCAATTGCGATAAGAATTAAAAATTTCATCTTTTTCATAAGTTATTTCTTTTTTTAAGAGAATTAATTAGAATCTTACTAGAATATTAAATCCAACAAGAAAATCTCCATCTCCAATTTTGTTTTTATTGTATAAAATGTTTCTTTGTGGAGTAATTCCCTCGTAGTTCGACATAAACACTTGAAACACATGAGTACTAGTGCCAATTTCCATACCAAAAGTTAAGTTGGCTTCAGGATCTGTTTGATCTGAATTGGTATATTCTCTCATATCATCAATATTTAAAGGTTGATCGTATTCGAAAAACACCGACATTGATGGGGTTACTTTTGCTCTACCAGAAAGAGTTAAAGCTATTTTATCATGTTCAACAAGTGAATCTGTTTTATTAAAATGGGTAAAGCTAGGAGCAAATTGCAGAGATATTTTATCATTAAATTTGTGTGCTACAATTATTTGCGAGAAATATCCAAGCCTATCCGAAAATGCGTAGTCGTTTCCAAATACAAGCTTATCTTGGGAGTTAATAGAAAGGTTTCCATATAAAGCCACCGAAACAGGTATCGAATTCGATTCTGTTTGGGTAAAAACCCGGTATTTTCCTTGAAATTCCTGTAGCTTAAATTCTTTTGTATAACCATAACCAAGCATAAATTTTGGGGTGATACCATAATTTAAGCCCATTCGAATGTTCGATGTGGCGTAAATACCAAAAACATCTTCTAATCCATTTTCAATTAACCCAAAACGATGTTGGATGTGCATTTCAAATTCGCCAGCATATGGTGTTACTGTTGTTTGGGTTTCTCCAAGCAAACCAGTTTCAAAAGTCCCGGCAACCGGATCGTTTGCAAATTCATCTTCTTGAGCAAAACAACTTTGTGATGCACTTAAAATAAGAATAAGAAGAAAAGAAAGGGAAATTAATCCTGAAAATGCAATCTTCATAAATTTCTGAATTGTATATTTAGATCTTAGCATAGTGTATAGTTTTAGTTGTCGTTAGCTCCTCTGGTGATCCACTCAAGTAGTAATTGTTTTTCGGTTGCCGAAGCTCGGGTACTATGAGATCCTTCCAAAAGGACTTTATAAATTTCACTGTTTTCAGGATTATCTGTATCGATATATCCGTTTGTTAATGCATTGTAGGCATTAGATGCTCTAAGATCTGGATTAATTCCACCATCATGGCAATTGATGCAATTCGAAGTAAATATAGGAACGATATCAGCACTAAAGGAGATTTCCTGATCTGGTGGAATCACTATTTGATCCACTTCAATGGTATCGTATTCGCATGAAACAAAACACAGAGTTGTCAGGAAAACCAGTAAAAGACTTACTAAGTTGTTCTTTTGCATAGTATTGAGGTTTTAAATTTAAGTACAAATTTGCGTCGACGATGAAATACACCTTCTTCACTAAAGATAAATATTTGCCTTTACCGCATTGGTATTGACACACCGAGATTTATTTTATCAAAAAAAGGAATTTGTCTAATTCAAATCGATATTTATCAGTCTTTTACTAGGCTTATCGCAGTCTTTTCATTATATTGAATAGTGTTTTGAAACTAACACAAGCGTTTCCAGACAATAATTGCTTAAAATAGACTATTTATTTTTTTGATGTTTGAAAATAAATTTGAGAAATCACTACTAATTGTACCCTATATCTCTAAATTATTATGGCTAAATTTTCAAAAACAGAGAATTGTAAAAATTGTATTGATTGCAATAATCGAATTCCAATGTTAAGTATTCTCTCTAAACAAGAACTTACTGAATTGAACGAAAGTAGATTTGAAGTAAAGTTTAAAACCGGAGAAACAATTTTTAAACAAGGAACTTCGGCAACTCATCTATTGATTTTAACAACCGGATTGGCTAAATTGTACGTAGAGGGAGTTCAGGATAAACAGCTGATAATTAGAATAATAAAACCATGGGAGATTATTGGGCAAGCTTCTTTGTATTTCGATAATCGACATCATTATTCCATTGCGGCACTTGATAATACAACTGCCTGTTTTATCGAAATAGATGCATTTAAAAAAGTAATTCAGACAAATCCACTTTTTGCCGAAGAATTTATTAAAAATTGTACGCAAAAAGGAATTTTTTCTTTTGAAAAAATGGTGAGTTTATCGCAAAAGCAAATGCATGGTCGTATTGCTGATGGACTAATCTACCTTGCGAGTAAAGTGTACGAAGACCTAAATTTTGATCTGCATCTATCAAGACAAGATGTTGCTGATCTTACTGGTATGTCGAAGGATAGTGCCATAAGAATTTTGAAAGAGTTTCATAACGAAGGCATAATCGATTTAGATGGTAGAAAACTAAAAATACTCAATTCCAAACAATTGGAACGAATTAGCGAAACAGGCTGAGACAATAAAGGAAACGAGAGGCAAAGACCTCTCGTTTTTAGTGGATATGTAATTCCTTTAAATTTCGTTCAATTACTTTTCGATTTAGTTGCTTTCCTATTATTACAATTTTACTTTCTTTTAATTCGCCAGTTTCCCAGCTTTTCCCAACGGTAGCTTGTATTTGAGTATGCACAGATTGAAGAATGATGCGTTTATCAACTCCTTGTAAATAAAGAATTCCTTTAATTCTATAAATACTATCCTGATTAAACTTAAGAAAAGCATCTAACCACATTCCTAATTTCATCTGATCCATGGGAATGGTAGAGGTGTAGCACATGTTCTCAATTCCATGCGTTAATTCGTTCGTACTATTAGAATTTATTTCAAGCCCCAATACAAACTGGTAAATTTTGCTCGGATCGTAAGAAAAAGAATCCAACAAATTCATGTTTTTAGGTTTTGCAAAAACACATTCTTCAATTTTTGCAAATTGGTTAATTTTTTCGATCTCCGCTCTAACTAAGTTTGTTTTTTCGCGTCCAGCTAGATCGGTTTTATTTAGTAATATTTGGTCCGAAATAGCAATTTGTTTAGTCAGTACAATTTCTTTGTTAAGGATATGGGAAGCATTTGTAGCATCTACCAAACAGATTACGGCATCTAACTCAAATTCTTTTTTTATGAATGGATCAGTGATGAAAGAAGCAAGAATACCGCCAGGATCTGCAATTCCGGTAGTTTCAATTAATAGATGATTGAATTGATGATTGGATTGAATTAGATTTTGCAGTACAACATACAATTCATCATTTAAACTGCAACAAATACAGCCATTACTTAATTCAAAAATATTTTCATTTTTTATATTTGTAACTAATTCAGAATCAATGTTTATTTCGCCAAATTCATTCTCTATAATCGCGAATTTTTTATCAGGATAACTTGATATTAGCTGATTAAGTAAGCTGGTTTTTCCTGTGCCTAGGAAGCCTGTAATAATTGTAACTGGAATTTTAGACATAATCATATTCATTTAAAAGCTTTCCCAATGTACGATTTCATCCAATGATTTTCGTTTTTTTTCTGGTGTCACGATGTCGGAAGGGTATCCTAAAGAAAGAATAGCAATAGGCTCAATCCGATCTGGTAAATTAAAGAAATCAATGCATTTTCGAACTTGAAAATTGCAGATCCAGCAGGTACCCAAACCTAGTTCTGTTGCCTGAAGAGTCATATGATCGATGGCAATGGCGGCATCAATATCACAATGATCTTTTCCATCCTCATTTCGTTTCCAGGTTTGGGAATGATCTCCACAAATTACGATGTAAACAGGAGCTTGATTAAACCAATCGCGATGATAAATTTCGGCGAATTTATTGTGATTTTCAGGTTCACGAACCACAATAAAATGCCATGCTTGTTTATTCGATGCTGAAGGTGCAATTCGTCCTGCTTCTAATATTGCAATCAGTTTTTCCTGTTCTATTTCCTTCGGCAAATAGGACCGAACAGAGTATCTTTGTCGAGTAAGTTCTTTAAAATTCATAGTGTTAATTAATAGTGTTCGAGTAATAATTTTCACAAAAATGGAAAATAAATAAGACTTCACGCTTATGATTTTTCATTTTGTTGGGATCTAGGTTTTGTTCTATGCCATTAACAACATTTTTGTACCTTTGGCATTCAATTTTTGAAAGTGATTGATGATGAATAGAGAGATTAAGAAAAATATCATGTTCCAATATCTGATGTTATTGGTTATAGCTGCTACGGCAGGACATCAGGGATGGAGAACTTTATTCAATAATTTTGCAGTAGAAGAAGTTGGGATTAATGGTTTTCAGGTTGGTGTAATTCAATCGATACGGGAAATACCTGGTTTTTTAGCTCTTTTGGTTGTGTATTTATTATTAGTAATTAAAGAGCATCGTTTATCTGCTTTATCAGTACTTTTTGTTGGTTTAGGAGTTGCGTTAACCGGATTTTTCCCATCATTTTTAGGTTTAATTATTACTACTCTTATCATGTCTGTTGGGTTTCATTATTTCGAGACTACAAATAAATCTCTTACTCTTCAGTATTTTACCATAGAGCAGGCACCCATAGTTTTTGCAAAACAAAGAAGTTGGTCGGCTATTGCAAATATTAGTATGGGAGCTTTTGTTTATGGAATTGCCCATTTTATTTCCATGCAAGCTAGTTTTATTTTAATTGGAGCAGTTGTTTTTTGTATTGGTATTTGGGCTTTTTTCTGGGATCCTGTGGATAAAAACATTCCACCTCAGAATAAGGGAATGGTGTTGAGAAAAAGATATTGGCTTTTTTATGTGCTTAATTTTTTGAGTGGTGCACGTCGTCAAATTTTTGTTGTTTTTGCGGTTTTTATGCTAGTGCAGAAGTATCACTACACGGTTCAGGATGTTGCGATTCTATTTGTTATAAATAATGTTATCGCCTATTTTATTTCGCCACTGATTGCGAAAGGTATCAATCGGTACGGAGAACGTAAAATGTTAACATTGGAATATATTGGTTTGGTTTTCGTTTTTTTAGGATATGCTTATATCGAAAATGCACTTGTAGTAGCTGGATTATATATTCTTGATCATGTCTTTTTTGGGTTTTCGATGGGAATCAATACCTATTTTCAGAAAACCGGAGATTCCAAAGATATTGCGCCTTCCATGGCCGTAGGTTTTACGATTAACCACATATCTGCCGTCGTTATACCAGTTATTGGAGGTTTGTTATGGATGATTAATTGGAGAATTCCATTTGTATGTGGAGCTATTCTTTGTTTAATATCCTTGGCTTTTGTTCAAAATATTAGAACAAACACTAAAAATTGATTATGAAAGAAACAGAAAAAATATATCAGTCTCTGTTGGAGATGTATAAGAATGGGATTCAATCGAAAGAACCTAAAAAAATTCGTGAATTTTTAAACGATAATTCGGTAGAGCTTCTAAAAGAAGATGCTCGGTTTTATCTCGAAATACTCCAATTGCGCGCGGCTTCTTTTTCTTTGTTTGGGGAATTAAATGAAGCAGGAGAAGAGTATCGTAAGGGATATGCTTCTTGTTCAACAAGTGGTAAGTGGGTTTATGGTTTAAATTGGGCTTTGCAATTTATGGCTGAATTTTCATTCAAACGTGATAAGGCTAAAATTCACGAAGCAATGAATAATGGAATAAAAGTTCTGGATCAGGCTTTAATTGACTTGCCTTTTGATAAGTATCGCGATTTCTATTTTTTATGTCTTTCCAATGTGAAAGCTTTTATGCTTTTAAATTCGGATAGAAAAGAGGAAGCTTTGGCTAGCTATGCAAATTGTAAATTTATACCAGTACCTATTCCCGAGTACAATGATAAGGAATCGTTGCAAGTTCTTTTTGCTCATTTCACGAAAGGAATTGCAGTAGCCATTGAATTGAAAAATTATGACTTACTGATGAATTTGATGAAGGTGATCTCTATTGATGATCAAACCCTAAATGCTGAAGGAAGTTTGTTTAGGATTTTTTACGAAACCCTGGTAAGTGCTTTTGATATGCGTGCTGAGTTTATTACAGAGTTTAACGCCATGTTTAAAATTAAGGATGTGCTGGTTAAAACGACTCCTCATTTTGCCAGGTTTTTGGATTTGATTGGGGAACAGGATTTGGATAAATTAGATCTATTTTTTCAGAAATCATTTAGCTAAAACATCGATGAATAAAAATTGTTTTTGTGGCAATACAATTGCATACAAAGAGTGTTGTGGAGCAATTCATTCTGGAGAGCGAAAAGCGATTAAGGCAGAAGATTTAATGCGTAGCAGGTATACTGCTTTTGTTCTTGCCGATGTAGATTATATTTTAGCTACTTATTCATCCGAGACATGTCCTTCCGATCAGAAAAAGGAAATTTTAGAATGGACTAAATCTGTTGAATGGATTGGTCTAGAAGTTATTAATGTGGAGAAGGGAAGTGGAGAAGATGCTATTGGATGGGTGGAATTTAAGGCAAGTTTTATTGAAAAGGGACAGAAGCAAATGATACACGAAAAATCATTTTTCAGGAAAGAAAATGATAGCTGGGTATATGTGTCGGGAGAATATATAAAACCTGCCAATAATAAAAAAGAGAATTTACCAAATAGAAATGATTCCTGTTATTGCGGAAGTGGTAAAAAGTTTAAAAAGTGTTGCATGTAGTAATTATGAATATATAAAATGGCTGTTTTTTTTTGCAAAAACAGCCATTTCTTATTTTCTATTAACTTTTCCCCATATTTTTTAGAACGGAAAAGGTTTTATCAATATCAGTATCATTTACAACTAAGGTAAATTCATTCGTTGTTGAGATTACTTCGCGAATATTAATGCCAGCCCAAGCTATGTTTTTAAGAATAAAGTAGTAGAAACCAAGCTGTTGGCTATTTGTAGATGGTAACTTTAAGGTTACCGACGACAAATCTTCACTTTTACTTACCAACATTTCATCAGTAAATACCAGTTCAACCTTTTCTCTTAAAGTGTTGCTAACTACTAAATTGGATTCGAAAACTCCTTGCACCATGGTATAGAAAAATTCTTGATTCGGACCAATAGATTTTAACAATTCTGTATGTTTTTCGATCAAGGAATTTGAGTTTTTATAGGTGAAATCAACCAATTGTGAGCGAACAATAATATCACCAACATTTGTAATAACTTCCTTCAATCCTGGATTAATTTTCACCTCCAAGCTTGGTGCTAATCGGTTTAATGCCATGATGATAGCGCCTAGTTTAACTGGCTTTTTTACGCTTTGTTCAACCTGATCTTGTATTTTGCGAGCCAAGGAAGAAATGTTTATTAAACCATCTACTAAAGCTTCAGCTAAAAAGGGTTGTGAGCTAACTATTTTTTCTACAACTTGTGGAATTGTTATCATGAATTAAAGTTTGTGTTGAAAAACTACACAAAGATGTTCAAAAATTAACAGAATGTAGAATTAATGAATAATTTTTCTAAAAATTTCGTTCATTTTATTGTAGGATCTATATTTGTGCCCGTTAATAAAATCTTGCGGACGTCCGTAAGTTATAATCAAGGAGTATATATAAATGAAAAAAGCCTGGCAAGGATCTATTGTTGCTATTGTAACACCTTTTAATATTGATGGTAGTATTGATTATACTGCTTTTGATAATTTGATTGATTTTCATTTGAATAATGAAACCGATGGAATTGTAGTTTGTGGAACCACAGGGGAAGCCGCTACTCTTAGTAAGAAAGAATATGCCGAACTAATAAAACATACTGTCGATAAGGTGAATAAACGAATTCCGGTGATAGCCGGTTCGGGTACAAATTCAACATCCGAAGCAATTCAAAATTCTTGCTTAGCAGCATCTCTTGGTGTTGATGCGCTTTTGGTGGTATCACCTTATTACAATAAACCAACAAGAAACGGGTTAAAAGACTATTTTTCTCAAATTTCGAAAGCGGTTACTATTCCAATTCTTCTATATAATGTTCCAGGAAGAACAGCGGGTAATATTCCTGTTGATTTGGTGGTTGAATTGGCCAATGAATTTGAAAATATCGTTGGAATTAAGGAAGCTTCGGGAAACCTAGAGCAATTGGCTTGTATCTTAAGAGATAAGCCCGTTAATTTTATGGTTTTTTCGGGGGATGATGCTTTGGCTTTTCAGGCTGTTTGTATGGGAGCTAGTGGTGTTATTTCTGTTATTGCGAATCTAATTCCTAAGGAGTTTCATGATTTAATGAATTTTGCAGCAAAAGGAGATTTAGTAGCATCAAAAGAAATCTATTTTAAATATTTAAGATTAATTCAGTTGTGTTTTATCGAGTCGAATCCAATTCCTGTGAAAACAGGTTTGGCGATTATGAATAAACTTGACGAAAAATTTAGATCGCCGATGTCGTTAATGATGGATGAAAATAGAGTTTTATTAGTGAATGAGATGAAAAAACTTAAGCTAATTTAATACGTTAACGATTTTTATAGAATATGGAGCCACTTTTTTAAGTGGCTTTTTTTTATGTATACCACTTTCCCTGAACTTTGTATTTAGCATCTATTGAGAGTGTTACTGCTAGCAAGTACTTGAACTAAATTTTTATTGAATTAGATAATTTTAATCGAGTTATTAATTTACAATGATAAATTGAAACTAATCCGATTTTATTAAGTACAAGAACCAATAGTTGCATTAGTTGTTTTCTATTGAGCTATCCGAATAAAGCTCGAATCTATTTTACCTAAACAGCTTATCGATTATGCTTGGTTTTTAGAAAAATGTTAGTGAAATGGGACCTCTATTGTAATGGAAATTGCCATTTTATTAATAAATTTAGATATTGTAAAATGATTTAAAGGAAGTTTTTCAGATATGAATAAAGATTTACTCTTTGCCTTAATTCAAAATCCTTACTTAATTTCTGGTATTTATAATTATTGCGACGGTTGGTGCGAAAGGTGCAGTTTTACCAGCAATTGTCTTAATTATAAAATGATGGAAGAGGGTGTTCCTGATTTAGATTCTTCAACTTCCGATGCGTCTTCTGCAATGGATAATCTGGACGAAATGTTTCAGTTAAGCATGGAGTTGCTTAAACAATCGGCAAAGGATTTAGGAATGGAGATACCCGATCAGACGGTGAATTTTGATACTGAAGCAGAGGAGAAGAAGGATAATTTAATTTTTAAAGGGCAAATAATGCAACAGGCCGATAAGTATTCAGATTTAGTAGATAATTGGTTTACTGAATACGAGGCATTACTTTTTGTTGGTAGCATTAGCTTAAAAGAGTTGCTTGATTATAGGGATGAAGAAGAAATGAGTGAATTGGAAAAGGAAATATTTAATGCTTATGAGATTATTCGTTGGTATCAATTCATTATTCCCAGTAAACTTTTTCGTTCTTTAAGAAGTAAGGTAAATACCGAAGAAACTGGGAATGCATTTTACAAACACGATAGTATTGCATCAGGAAAAGTGGCATTGTTGTCGATTGACGAATCTATTGATGCTTGGACTTTTTTTATGCATAAGTTCCCCGAAACTGAGGATAGAATGCTACCTTTATTATTGATATTATCTGGTTTACGAACAATTGTGGAAAAAGTATTTCCTGAATCAAGAGATTTTATAAGACCAGGTTTTGATATTTAATAAATGGGTTATAAAAGAAGTGTTGGAGCTTAGTAAAATGAAATTTTGAAAGGAGATTTTGTTTCAAATAAGAGAATATATTGCACAAAAAAAGTCGGTAACCAGCCGACTTTTTTGCTATTCACTTTAAACCTTAATCTACTATATGAAAAAACTATTTTTTGTTTTCTTGTACATTACAAATGTAGGAAGCAATCTAGTTAATTGGTCTAAACAAGTGTTAAAGAAGATTAAATCTTTAAATTATCCTTATTTTTCCATTAAAATCAAATAAAAACTCTTGTATAATTTGTTGAGATTATTGGTTTTTAAACAAGCATTTAAAGTTTGTTTGTTAATTTTGTTAAAACTATAAAAATATTAAAATTGAACATCACCATAGTTACAGAATACTCATTATGGTGGGTATTTCCCTTTGTTTTAGCTTCTTTTTTGCTTATTGTTTTGGTTTATTTTTTCAAAAAACCATACCATAAGGATTTTTCCTTGCCTAAAATTTACTTTTTGGCTTTTTTACGTGGACTTTCCCTCTTATTACTGCTACTATTACTTTTAGAGCCGAAGTTAAAATATGCTTTCCGAAAAATTGAAAAACCAGTACTAATTTTTGCTCAGGATAATTCAAAGTCTATTAAACTAAGTAATGACTCTTTATTTTATTTGAATGAATATCCTATAAAAATAGAGGAACTTCTTGAGAGCATGAATCCCGAATTTGAGCTTAAGAAAATTAGTTTTGGAAGTAAAGTAACGGAATTATCGAATTATGACTATTCTGAAACCAACACTAATTTTTCTGAATTACTTGATTTTTTGAAGAATAATTATGGATATTCAAATAATATTCAGGTTCTTCTTGCTAGCGATGGATTGTATAATAAAGGAGGTAATCCGCGATATGATGTACAAGAATTGAATTTTCCAATTCACACCTTACAATTAGGTGATACGGCTCGTATCAAGGATGTTTCTGTTTTGTCTGTAAAAACAAATGAATTAGCTTTTGTAAATAGTAAATTACCCGTTAGAATTGGTATTAAAGCAACTAATTTTGAATCGGAGGTGGTGCAATTAAAAATTTTTAATGGTTCTACCGTACTGATTGCTGATGAAATAAAAATTTCGAATGATTCTTTTTTTATTGAAAAAGATTTATTTATCACTCCAGAAAAGTCAGGATTGCAGAATTTTAGGGTGGAGGTAGTCTCAAGTAAAAGCGAACGTTCTAAGCGTAATAATTTCTCCGAATTTGTAGTTGATGTATTAGATAATCAACAAAAAATAGCCATATGCTTTGATAAATATCATCCGGATATAGCCACTATTCAATCAGCTATTAATCAAAATTTGAATTTTACGGTCGAATTAATTAATCTTACAAAAAAACAAGTTGATCTTGAGAATTACAACTTGGTTGTATTGTACCAAATTCCTTCGAATCTTCATAATTACTCTGGTTTTTTACAACGAATTAAAGAAAGAGAAATGCCTGTTTTATTGGTGTTGGGTGGCAATTCGGATCTTGAAGCTATAAATAAGTTGAATTTAGGCGTTAATTTACTGCGAAATGAAGGCTTGTATGCAGAAACTTCATTTGTTGGGAATGAAAGTTTTAGTCTCTTCGATTTAACGAAAACCAAGCGCGAAATTTTGGAGAAAATGCCACCTTTACTATCTCCATTGGTTACTTATGAATTCTCATCGGAGCATCATGTGGCAGGATATCAAAGGATTAAGTCCATTCAAACAAAAGAGGCACAAATTGCATTTTCTTGCGCAGAAAATCAGAAAGTAGCTTGGTTTTTTGGAGAGGGAATATGGCGTTGGAAGTTGCATTTGTCACGAATAAATGAGTCTTCTCAAGTACTTGATGACCTGGTTAATAAAATGGTTCAGTATTTAGCATTAAAGGTGAATCGGGATCAAATAGTGGTGAAGCATCCAAAGAACATTTCGGAAGGAGATGAAATAGTATTTGATGCCGAGATCTATAATAAAAGTTACGAATTGGTAAATCATGTAAATTTGGATTTTACCTTGTTTAATCAAGCAGGTAAATCCTTTAATTATAGTTTCGAAAAACGATCGAATAAGTACCAACTACAAATTAGTGCTTTAAACAAAGGCAGTTACTCATTTGTTGCAAAATCCCAAGAAGGTGAAACTATTTTAGAACAAAAAGGGCGGTTTATTGTTAGCTCTAATAGTAATGAAGCAAAAAATTTGCAAGCCGATCATAAAATACTATCACAAATTTCAAGTTTAACAGCAGGAGAGGTGTTTCAACTTGAAAATATTTCCGAAATAAGGAGTAAGGTGATTGGTAATGAGCATTCTAAATCTATTTTATCAGAGGAAATAGAGTATGGTAATTTCGTAGAGATGTTATTTGTATTGATTATAATTATCGTATTAATGATTTTGGAATGGTTTTTGCGAAAATATTGGCTAGGGATTTAAATTATACGAACTAAAATTAATCTGTCGTAATAGATATGAAAAGGATATTTACAGTAGTCGCCTCATTATTTATATTGTCATCATGCCAAACATTTTCATTGTATAGTTTTCAAGGACTTTCGGCCCCAGAAGTTGTTATTCCTGCCGATGTAAAAACAATTTGTTTTGTTGATAGAAATACTAGTTTTAAGCTAGATACGGTGAGTCAATACTATCTGTTAAATAATACTGTGCTGAAGGATACTACAGATTATACTGCAAGCACAGCAAGTAATTGCTATTTAGGATTTATAGAAAATTTGTCGGAGTATTTACTAATGGATTCTATTCCATTTATTCGGTTGGATAAAAAGGAAATGCCAGGAAAAAGAAGATATGATCCAATGAAGTGGGAGCAGGTTGATAGTATTTGTGCGAGTAATGGATCTGACATCTTAATTTGTTTGGAGGATATACAGTTATACAATAAGTACACAATTATTGAAGATGTGTTACATTATGGAATAACAGACGTTAATTATTTTGCTGTTTGGCGAATTTACGATCCTTTAAATAAAACTCACTTAAATGAAAAAATGCAAATAGATAGCTTGTTTACCGAGGTATCAGCTTCTTCCTATAATCAATTATTAATAGATAAATTACCAAAAAGAGGAGAAATTTTTAAGGATGTTTCCTATCAAATAGGAAATCAATATGCCGACTTACTTGCGCCCAAATGGATTGATATTTCCCGAAAATATTTTGCTTCTGGTGATGATCGTTTGGCAATTTCGAAGTATTATATCAATCAGGAAGATTGGGAGACTCCTATTTCATTATGGACAGAAATTTCGAATGAAGATGATAATAAATTGGCAGGCAGGGCTTGTTTTAATTTGGCAGTGGCTTATGAGTTGAAAGGTGATTTTGATCAGGCTAATCATTGGATTCGAAAATCTATTTTTCATTATAAAAAATTAAAGTCCTTACCATCAGAATTTAAACTAGTAGAAAAATATACCTTACAACTACTCGAAAGAACTAAAAATAACAAGATGTTGAATTTGTTTTTTGGAGAGTAATTTTAATAAACAAAAAAAAAGCCCTGAAGAGTTTTATTCTATCAGGGTTTTTTAATTTTGTGGAAATAAATATTCAATTTAATTCTGAATGACATCAACACTATTACTTTATATTATACTCGGCATTTTAACTGCCGATTTTATTTTAGAACAATTTCTTGATTTCTTAAATCGGAAGAAATGGTCGCCAATTCTTCCTAAAGTATTAGATGGAATTTACGATCAGGAAAAATATCAGCAATCTCAAAATTATCAAAAGGATAAACTTATTCCTTCTTTAATATCATCAGGAATAGGTTTTATTGCTACGGTTTTAATGATAAGTGCTGGAGGTTTTGCTTGGGTCGACGATTTAGTGCGAAATTATTTTGAGCATCCAATAGCAATTGCATTGGCCTTTTTTGGGGTAGTAATGTTTTTTTCAAGTCTACTTGGATTGCCTTTTTCTTACTATTCTACGTTTGTAATAGAGGAAAAATATGGATTTAATAGAACAAGTCTTAAAACTTTTATTCTAGATAAGTTAAAAGGAGCGTTGCTAAGTTGTTTTATTGGAGGAGGATTATTGGCTTTATTGATATGGATTTATTTGCAGACTACAACAAACTTTTGGTGGATGGCTTGGTTGGTAATCGCTTTTTTTATGATTTTTATGGCCATGTTTTATTCTTCCTTGTTGGTTCCTTTATTTAATAAGCAAACTCCTTTGGAAGAAGGAGAATTAAAAGAGGAGATTAGTAGGTTTGCTACAAAAGTCAATTTTAAATTGGATAATGTATATGTAATGGATGGTTCCAAACGATCATCGAAAGGGAATGCATATTTTAGTGGTTTAGGATCTAAAAAGAGAATTGTTTTATTTGATACCCTGATAGCTGATTTGACAAAGGAAGAAATTGTTGCTGTTTTGGCACATGAAATTGGTCATTACAAAAAGAAACATACGCTTAGTGGTATATTTTTATCATTACTACAAACAGGATTGATGTTCTATATCTTTTCCTTAATTATTGCAAATCCATTACTTTCCGATGCTTTGGGAGCGAAACAACATGGTTTTCATTTAGGATTAATTGCTTTTGGAATTTTATATTCTCCCATATCTACCTTTTTAAGTTTGGGAATGAATGTATTATCACGTAAGAATGAGTATCAGGCCGATAATTACGCTGCGGAAAATTATGATGCGAAAGTCTTAGGGGATGCATTAAAGAAACTATCCGTTAGTTCTCTTAGTAATTTAACTCCGCATCCCATTTATGTATTTTTTTACTATTCACATCCAAGTTTATTACAACGATTAAAAGCCTTACAACTAATAAAATAAACAAATGCAAGCAGAGATAATTACAATCGGTGATGAAATTTTAATTGGTCAAATTGTAGATACAAATTCAGCATGGATGGCCAAAGAATTAAATGGAATAGGCATTAATGTTTCAAAAATTACTAGTATTTCCGATCAAAAGGCTGATATCGTTGATTCGTTAACGCAGGCAATGGAAAGAGTTTCTTTAGTATTGCTTACAGGAGGATTAGGACCAACAAATGATGATATCACTAAAAAGACCTTAAGTGATCTTTTTGGAATGAATTTGGTGCAGGACGATGTTTTATTTACGCAAATTGAGCAAAGACTTGCACAGAGAGGAATTCCTATGAATCGTTTCAACCGAGAACAAGCTTTGGTGCCCGATGGAGCAAAGATAATTACAAACAATCATGGTACAGCTCCTTGTATGTGGTTCGAAAAAAATGGCAAAGTGGTTATTTCTATGCCTGGAGTTCCGTTTGAAATGAAAGGAATTATGCAGGATTATATTTTCGGTTTGCTGGCAAAGCATTTCTCAACTCCTGTTATTTTACACAAAACCATTATGACTCAAGGCATTGGAGAATCTGTTTTGGCTGAAATGTTGGAAACTTGGGAAGCTAATTTGCCTTCTTGTGTAAAATTAGCTTATTTACCTTCTCCGGGTATTGTGCGACTTCGAATGAGTCTTACAGGAACAAATCGGGACGAATTAGAGCGAATTGTTGCAGATCAACTTTTACAATTAGGAAAGATAATTCCTGAGAATATTTTTGGTTACGACGATCAGTCTATGGAAATGGCCTTGGCAAAACTTTTATCCGCTAAAGGAAAAACTTTGGGAACAGCAGAAAGTTGTACCGGCGGAAATATAGCACAATTAATTACTTCTCATGCAGGTAGTTCTGCTTATTTTAAAGGGGCGGTTGTAGCGTACTCGAACGAGGTGAAGAAGAATGTTTTAGGGGTGAATGCCGAGGATTTGGGAAAATATGGTGCAGTTAGTCAGCAAGTTGTGGAACAGATGGCTGCAGGTGCCAGAAAAGTGCTAAATACTGATTATACCATTGCTACATCTGGAGTAGCCGGACCAGATGGTGGAACGGACGAAAAGCCAGTTGGAACTGTTTGGATTGCTGTTGCTGGTGAAAATGAATTGATTTCTCATAAATTTGATTTGTATAAAAATAGGGAGCGGAATATTCGTGTGGCTTCCTTAAGTGGATTAAATATGTTGCGTAAATTGCTTGAAAAATAAATAGTATTTTAAAATATATGTCGTAAGGCTTTTTTATTCCGCTCTTTTTTGTGATAAATTTCACATTATCTTCAGCTAGTATTGCTTTTAGTTTCCTAATTATCTAAATTTCAGTTACTATAAATAAAATCAAAGTTAAGATAGAAATATAAATAAGCCTACACACATGTAGATATTTGGATGTTTGGATATTCTTACTTAGATTTGAACTGAAATTAAAAGAACAAAGAAACATGCGAAACCTTAAAATTTATTTCGTTTTACTATTGATAATGGGCATTTCCATTAGTGGAAAATCGCAAGCTGTAGAAATGAAGTTAAGTTTGAAAGAAGCCTTGGTAAAAGCTTCTGAAAACAATTGGGAGATTAATAAGGCGAAAGCCGAGGGTAGAGTTGCTAAAGCTGAATTTCGTCAAACTAATTCTGTTTTTCTGCCTATAGTAAATCTTTCTCATTCGGGAGTGCTTACGAACGATCCGCTAACTAGTTTTGGATTCAAATTAAAACAGGAGATTACGACTGAAGCCGACTTTAATCCGTTAGTTTTAAATGACCCGGGGCAAACTCGAAATTTTAATACAAAAATTGAGGTTCAACAACCATTAATTAATATCGATGGAATTTATGGTAGAAGAGCTGCAAATGCAAAATTGCAAGCAGTCGATTATAAAACGGAGAGAACGATCAATTTTACAAAGTACGAGGTGAAGAAGGCATATTACCAGCTCGAATTAGCTCAAGAAGCAGTGTTGGTTCTTCAGTCATCGAAAAAAACAGCAGCTTCTGCTTTGCAGGTAACTCAAAATAATTTGGCACAAGGTTTTGTGAAGGAAGCGGATCTACTATCTGCTAAAGTAAGAGTGTTGGAGTTAGATAATCAATTGTCTGATGCAATTAATAATCAGAAAAGTGCAGGAGAATTTTTAGCTTATCTTTTAGGTTTGGATATAAATGTTGTGATTGAGACAACGGATGCATTAGAGAAAAAACCATCATTACTAAATGGTTTAGAGCAATCATCGCAAATTGAAAATCGTTCTGATTTAAATGCCTACCGAAAAGGAGTTGAAGCAAGAGAAAATATGCTGAAATCAGAAAAAATGCAGTTTTTGCCTCGTTTAAATGCATTTGGAGCCTATGAATGGAATGATGATAAACTATTTGGAACTACTGCCAATAATTATATGGTGGGAGCAAGTTTATCGTGGAATTTATTTAGTGGATATAAGAATATTGCTAAGGTTCAAAGGGCGAAGGCCGAACTAAAAATATCGGAGTTAAACTTCGCTGAATATATTTCAAAAAACAGCATGGAAATTCAATCTGCTAAGAGAAACCTAAAAGTAGCATACGATAAAATTGAATTGAGCAAATTAGCGAAAGAACAAGCTGAAGAAGCCCTTCGAATTCGAACCAATAGATACCAACAAGGATTAGAGAAAACAACTGATATTTTGTATTCAGAAACCGTTTCGATGGCTCGAAATCTTGATTATATTAATAGTTTGTACAATTATCATGTAGCAGTTTTTCAATTGGAATTATTGCTCGAAAAAGAATTACAATAAACAATCTTACTTAAGAATCTACAGATATGAAATCAAGCAAATTTTTAATTATAGCACTAATCGCTTTAGGCGGATTCGCCTTACAATCTTGCGGAAGTGAAAGCAAGCAGAAAGAGGTAGAGGAAGCAACTGTAAATGTAAAGGTTGGAGTTGCTCAATTAACAAATCAAGCTGAATTAATGAGTTTTTCAGGAAAATTGGAAGCCGAAACTCATTCTAATCTTAGTACCCGAATAATGGGACAAATTGCGAAGATTAAAGTTGAAACTGGTCAGAAAGTAATTAAAGATCAGGTTCTGGTTGAAATTCATGCCAAAGATATTCAGGCAAAAAAAGCACAGCTTAAGGCGAATAAATTGGAGGCGGAAGCGGCTTATACAAATGCAAAAAAAGATTACGATCGCTTTACGGTATTGTTCGAGCAAAAGAGTGCTTCGCAAAAAGAAATGGATGATGTGAGTACCCAATACAATATGGCAAAAGCCAGATTGGAAGCGGTTAACGAAATGGGCGTTGAAGTAGAGGAAATGCTTCGATATACAAGTATTAAAGCTCCTTACAATGGGGTAATTACCAGAAAATATATGAATGAAGGGGATTTGGCATCTCCGGGAATGCCTTTGGTGGCAATTGAAAAGCAAGGCGAATTTATGGTGATGGCTAGAATTCCAGAATCTGAAATTGCTAAAATCAAACAAAACGATCCAGTATTTGTTAAAATTAGTGCATTAGGAGATGTAAAAATAGATGGTTTTGTATCGGAGGTGAACCCATCTTCTCAATATACAGGCAATCAGTTTGAAGCAAAAATAGTTTTGAAACCTACTAACGAACAAAAAGGGAATTTGTATAGTGGTATGTATGCAAATGTTTTGCTTGAAAAAGGTGGGATGCCATCGGTAATGATTCCTAAAAGCGTGTTGATACACAAAGGTCAACTAACTGGTATTTATGCAGTAAGTCAGAGCCAGACAGCGATGTTACGTTGGATTAGAACAGGTAAAACGATTGGTGATCAGGTGGAAATACTATCGGGTTTAAGCGATGGTGAGAAATACATCGTTTCCTTTACAGGGAAAATTTGGGATGGAGCAAAACTTACTATTCAATAAATTAGAACTGGTAGTTATAAACCTAATTCAAACGCATGAAATGTCCCAATGTAAGTTTTTACACAACGAAAATCACGTGTAACTTGGGCTTTTTGGTTTATCAATAAATTATAATTATATGAAACGTCCATGTATAAAGCTTTCTACACACAGGGAGATGATTATTCCAGCATGGTAAGTTCCATATGGCAACAAAAACAAATTATAATCATATGAAAACAGGATTTGCAGGCCAAATGGCCAAATTATTCATAAATTCTAAGTTAACTCCGCTCTTGATGGTTGCCTTTATGGTAATTGGTATGTATAGCGCCTACTTAACTCCCCGCGAAGAAGAACCACAAATTGATGTTCCTATAGCAGATATTTTTTTAAGGTATCCTGGTGCAAGCCCAGCCGAAATTGAATCGAGAGTAATGCAGCCACTCGAGAAAGTGGTGGCAAATATTCCAGGTGTTGAATATGTATATTCTACATCCATGCCCGGACAGGCAATGTTAATTGTGCAATTTTATGTAGGTGAAGACATTGAAAGATCTTTGGTGAAGATGTACAATGAAATTATGAAGCATATGGATGAAATGCCAAAAGGTACTTCTATGCCTCTTATTAAAACACGTGCTATTGATGATGTTCCGGTATTGGGACTTACTTTTTGGAGTGATAGTTATGATGACTTTCAATTAAAGAGATTGGCTCAGGAAGTAAATAATGAAATAGAAAAAGTAAATGAGGTTTCGGAAACCAAAATAATTGGTGGTCGCTCCCGTCAAGTGAGAGTTGTATTGAATCGTTCACAAATGGCTGGTTTCAATATTGATGCTTTGAGTATTGCTCAACAAATTGAAATTTCTAATCAACAAATAGGTTCGGGTACATTTAATAATCATGATAAAGAATACTTAGTTGAAACAGGGCGGTTTCTTGAAAATTCGGAAGATGTGGCAAACCTTGTGGTAGGGGTTTATAATGGTAGTCCTATTTATTTGAAACAGGTTGCCGAAGTTATCGACGGACCCGAAATTCCTTCGCAATATGTAAGCTTTGGTTATGGGAAAATAAATGAAGCAAAAGAACAAGCCAAAGGAGATTATCCTGCGGTTACTATTTCGGTGGCGAAACGTAGGGGTGCTGATGCGATGAAAGTTGCAGAGCAAATTATAACAAAAGTAGAAGTTTTAAAACAGGAATTAATTCCTGCCGACGTTCATGTTGAAGTAAGTCGCAACTATGGGGAAACGGCTTCGGATAAAGTTTCGGAGCTTTTAATGCACCTTTTCGGAGCAATTATAGCGGTTACCTTTGTTGTGATGCTTGCCATGGGTTGGCGTGGTGGTTTAGTGGTATTTTTATCGGTACCAATTACCTTTGCTTTAACCATGTTCAGCTACTATTTTCTGGATTATACTTTAAATAGAATTACTTTATTTGCACTGGTGTTTGTTACGGGAATAGTGGTGGATGACTCCATTATTATTGCAGAGAATATGCATCGGCATTTTAAAATGAAACAGTTGCCATTTATGCAAGCGGCTTTGCGCTCAATTGATGAAGTGGGGAACCCAACTATTTTAGCAACATTTACAGTTATTGCGGCAGTTTTGCCAATGGTTTTCGTGTCCGGATTAATGGGTCCATACATGAGCCCGATGCCGATTGGAGCATCCATTGCAATGATTTTTTCCTTACTAGTAGCTCTTACCATTACTCCCTATTTGGCGTATCGCTTGTTACGATTTAAAGAAAAGGATGATCCTACCGAGAAAGCTTTTAGCTTAAAAGACTCGATAGTATATAAATTTTATTCTGCAACGATTACACCAATGTTGGAATCGAAATGGAAGAGATGGGGATTTATCGGCATTGTTACTTTTCTTTTATTGGCTTCGACCACTTTGGTTTATTTTAAGCAGGTTGCCGTTAAAATGCTCCCATTCGATAATAAGAATGAATTTCAGGTAGTTATTGATATGCCAGAGGGAACAACACTTGAACGAACTGCTGTTGTTACTAAAGAATTGGCAGCATATATTTCTCAACAGGAGAATGTTGTTGATTATCAGTCTTATGTAGGTACAGCAGCACCAATGAATTTTAATGGTTTGGTTCGTCATTACGATTTACGTCGTGGTTCAAACGTGTCTGATATTCAGGTGAATTTAACTCATAAAGACGAGCGTGATGTGCAAAGTCATGACATTGCGAAACTTATGAGGCCAGGCTTACAGGAGATTGGAAAAAAATACCATGCAAATGTTAAAGTGGTAGAAGTGCCACCAGGACCACCGGTGATGTCGACTTTGGTAGCCGAAATTTATGGTCCTAATTTAGAAGAACAACAAAATATTGCAGCTCAGGTAAAAACTCTTTTTGCAAAAACAGAAGATGTTGTTGATGTGGATTGGTTTGTTGAAGATGATCAAACTGAATTTCAGTTTAATGTGAACAAAGAAAAAGCCATGTTGGCCGGAGTATCCACCCAGCAGGTGGTTCATACTTTAAATATGGCATTACGCGGACATGAAGTTACCCAGTTGTACCAAGAGTCGGAACACAATCAGGTAGGAATTGATTTACGATTGCAAGAGCAGGATAGAAGTAGCGTTGCAGACTTAAAGAGAATCAATATTTTAACTCAATCGGGACAACTAGTTGCGCTGGGAGATATTGTGGATATAAACGAGAGAATTAAGGACAAAAGTATCTATCGTAAAAATCAGAAACGAGTAGTTTATGTGACTGCTGATGTAGCTGGAAAATTAGAAAGTCCGGTTTATGGAATCATGAATATATCCGAAAACTTAAGTGAGATTAAACTTCCTGAAGGCTACGATTTAGCCGAAGAGTATACGCAACAACCATTTTTAGAGGATAATTACAGCTTAAAATGGGATGGCGAATGGCAAATTACTTATGAAGTTTTCCGCGATTTAGGAACCGCATTTGCCGTTGTGTTATTGGTTATCTATTTACTGATAATTGGATGGTTTCAGAATTTTAAAGTTCCTTTTGTAATGATGATTTCTATTCCATTATCGCTGGTGGGAATATTGGTTGGACACTGGTTGATGGGAGCATTTTTTACCGCTACATCAATGATTGGTTTAATTGCCCTTGCGGGGATAATGGTGCGGAATGCGATTTTATTGATCGACTTTATTAATCTTCGTTTGGAGGATGGAGTTCCATTAAAAGAGGCGGTTATTGAAGCAGGAGCGGTACGAACAACCCCAATTCTACTTACTGCGGGAACCGTTGTAATTGGAGCGGTTGTAATTCTATTCGATCCTATTTTTCAAGGTTTAGCCATATCTTTAATGGGAGGTTCTATTGCATCTACATTTCTTACTTTGGTAATTGTACCACTAATTTACTATATGACAGAGAAAAAGAAATATCCTGTAATTGAGCAAGAAACAAAGGTGATTAACGAAGAGAAATAAATTTTAAACTAATCTAAAGCATATGAAACGTCCATGGCAAAGCAATTTTGACACATAGGGAAATGGTTATCCCAACATGGTAAGTTCCATATGGCAAAAACTTAAAATTATAATCATATGAAACGTCCATGGCAAAGCAATTTTGACACACAGGGAAATGATTATCCCAACATGGTAAGTTCCATAAGGCAAAAACTTAAAATTATAATCATATGAAAGTTGTAATCATATTTTGTGCGAGTTCTTTTTACAATGATTTGAAGAAAATTTATCGAAGCTCAGGAGTTGATGCTTATAGTGAATTTGATGTAAAAGGCTATACTCAAAAACATATTAAAGATGGTCAGGTACCAAACTGGTTTGCCTCCAATAAGGACTATTATGATTCTATTGCTTCTTTTTCCTTTTTAAATGATGAAAGAGGTTCTGAACTGCTGAATCAAATTACTCTATTCAACAATGATATAGATTGTTGCAATCCAATGCATGCTTATATGCTGGATGTTGAAAAATTTATTTAAAAATTAAATGATTGAAAAATGAGAGACAGAATATTTAGAGCAATTGTTGGAGTAATGGTACTGGTGAGTATTTTACTGGCGTACTATGTGCATATTAACTGGTTGCTGCTTACTGCTTTTGTGGGATTAAATTTATTACAATCATCCATTACCAAATGGTGTTTGTTAGATGATATTTTAAAGAAAGTTTTTAAAGTGGAAAATTAATTCATTTTAATTCTAATTTGGGTATAAAGCTCTGAATGCAAATTCAGGGCTTTATTTTTTTGCTGTTAATTGATTTCTTATACAAATAATCTTTAGTTAAGCAGTTATTTTTACATTTTAAATCCGATGTTACTAACAAAAATTTTATTCTTTATAAAGATACTTTTTGACTTGGAAGGGATACTTTTTACTAGTAAAAAGCCATAAAGCATAGTTATATTTCTTCAAAAAACTCGATTATTCTCTATATTTGCCGAATAATAAAGAACTATGATACAAACTACAGCACAAGCATTCGAAATAATCGATACCCAAGTGAAGGGAATTCCCTATGAAGCAATTGATTTTCTGAGAAATCAGGAAAATAGTGAGGAGTTGACAAAGAAATTGGTTTTTGCTCTTAAGAACGCTTACAATGGGGAAGCATACTATTCTGACGAGTTTAGAATAATGTTACCAACACCACTTTGGTATGCTATTGTTGCCGAGAAGCATCTTAGCGAGGATTTATTCGAACCTTTATTGGATATGTTCTCTGTTGAAGAAGATTGGGATTTATTAAATGAGCAGGCAGTTTATTTGGTTGGCTCATTAGCCAAAAAATTTCCAGTGCAATTTACAGATAAAGTGCTCGATTTTATTGAAGAAAATATAAAAGCAGATAATAAGAAACCATACCTTTATTGTTTTGAGGCGTTGTATTATTCAACTAATGAGCAGTTTAACAGGATTCATTCGGTACTAGACAAAAAGAATTTTCATTGGGTCGATCATTACATTCGTGTGTTGGGTGATTTACAGCGTACTGATACGCTTCAAAAGTTTAAAGACATTCTTCCTAAGTTTAAGGGAACGCATACCGCTATTGAGTTGCAATACTATATTGATGTGATGGAAGGAAAGGCTACTGATTTTCAGAAGGGAGTAGCATTTTGTGAAATGCGCGATCCGGAATGGAAAAACCATTATCAGCACATGGAACACATCTTTTCTTCAGCCGATTCGCCAATAGAGCAGGGGGGAAAAATCAATAGGAATGATCCTTGTCCTTGTGGTTCGGGTAAAAAATACAAGCAATGTTGTTTAAAGAACGAAGCTTAACTATCCTTTGTTTTAGAACCAGAAACGGTTTTATTGTACCAAATTTGGACAATAAAACCGTTTTTTTTAAACCCCTAGCGCCAACTAAAAGTTTATGTTTGAGGCTAAAAAAGCCAATATTGCGATTAGTAGTACTCCATAAAAAAACAAAGCTACTATTTGTTGTTGTTGTCGTTTATTCATGGTTTTTCTTAATTTGTTTAATGAATTTTTGTCGGGTAGTTACCAATAAAGTAAAACTGGCACCAACAGGGCAAAAATAATGACAGAAAAAATCAGACATGAATAAGGAGCCAATTAGAGCTGCTGGCAGAATATACCATTGGATACCAATACCATCTAATGAGAAAAACATTGCGAAAGGTTCGTAAGATGCTATGGTTGGGTTTTTTGATATAAAAATGATCATTAATGAAAACCACAAAAGGTATTTAGGGCTTTGAATTAAATATTTACTGAAACTAGGTGCAATTTTAAAGTTGATACCTGATATTTTATTGAGTAGAATTTGTGTTGCATGAAAAGGGCATAATGCATTGCAATAAATATTTTTTCCCAATACGAGAATTGCAATTAAATTACCAAACATTAAAATCCACCATATTAAATGATGCCTGATATCGGGAATAAAACCTAATAGAACTCGAGAAATACTCGATAAGGATAGGGAAGCATTAATAATAAATCCGATGATTATGAACGAACTAAAAAGAGTAAAATACCTTAACTTTTTATTTTTTAAATAAACTGCCAAAGTGGCTATAATTAATAGTGCTACTACAATTAGTTCGTAAGTTCCGATACGCCATTCGCTGCCAATATCGGGTAATTTCATCGTGAAATCGTGTTTTGCAATCTGCCAAGCAGCTTCTCTACTTGCTATGGCAATTGCATTGGAACTAATTGTAGCTCCCGAAACGGCAACAATATCAGCATCAATTAAAAATTTATCATTTAACTTTTTAGCTACATATTGCTCAAAATATTCTTTTCTTTTTAACTTTTCGAGATAAGCATGTGTTTCCGTATTATGAATTAATTCGGTGTTAATGGTATTTCCTAAAGTATCCGATAAAATAAGGACTTTTAATGGTCCACCGTAACCTTGTGATTGCCCAGTGGAAACATAACCTACTAAATTGTTTTTGTGGTAGGCTGTAATACTACCATGCTCTTTGCATATTTTGGTAATTAGGTTTTCTTGAAATAATTGCGTTTTTGAAATTTGATCGATTTCTTTGGAATCGGACTGACCGATGTAAAAAGAGATCAATAGGCTCACGATAGCGAACCCATTGATCATTGATTTTTTTAAATTAGTAAAGGCCATTATTTACTTTTTTTAATCGCAAAACGTCTTCCTAGCAGTAGCATAAGGAGGGATGGTATTCCGAATACCACCATGCCCATACTTGCAGCTCTAGGAACTCCTTCGAGTACTGCACTAACCGACCAAGCAATGCAAAAGATGCATAAAAAGCTACCTGTTCCTAATAAAGCCCAGCTTAAAGCGTTAAATTTTAACTGTTTATTGTATTTTATTAATCCTAAAATAAATAATGTGGTAATTATTCCCAATAGGAAGAATAATGTTTCTGTTCCTGTAAAAACCATAATATGAATGTTTTATAGATTAATGACCATTGTAACTTCTACCTTTTGGATTGTAGAAAACATCAATTTTTTCAAGATTTCCAACATCTCCATATCCAAAAAGTTCATCCATTTCTCTCATGAAATCATGAACCGGACCTGGCATTGCGGCGGTAATTTTATCTACTAATCTGTGGTGCCAGAAATCTGGTTTATTATATGGACATGAAGCCATGCACGAGCCACAATCGGTACCAAATTCGCCCCAAGTATGGAAACATTTTTTAGCATCCATATAGTATTTTTTAATTCCTTGGGCGTTATACCATGCATTGTCCTTGTTTTCATGTGTAGGATAAAAGCTAGGTTCTTTGTCGAAAGAAATTGCTTTCCCCGGACAAGCATCAGCACATCTCATACAGTTCTTGCAAAATTCCATTGCGCCAAATTCAATGGGTTTGTCGTATTCTGTGAAATCAAAATCGGTATAAACTTTAGCCAATCGTACACGAGGTCCGTACTTGTAGGTAATTAAATTACCCATTCGTGAACCTTCTCCCAAGCCAGCGGCAATGGCATACGGAATACTTAATCCGGTATCGTTACTACACGGAATTGCATGGTATCCCAATTGTTTTAGGAAGATGGATAATTGATAAGCTGTTTTGGTCATTGACGAATATTCGGCACCAGCACCAGCACCTTGTATATCGGTTGGTGCGGTGGCAATGGCTTCATAATCCATTTCAAATGCCATTACAATTACCGATTTTGGTTCGAAAGGAAATCTTTCCCAACCATAAACTGCATCTTCGTGTCTACCTTCCATTATGGCCTGCGCATCAACAAAATCGGTATAATCCCAACGCTTATCTCGATGAGTAATTCCAACCAAATCAGCACCATAAAGTCTGGCAGCTCTTTTAATCGCATCGGCAGCTTCTTGTTTATTGCCAAATTGATATTGACTTTCATTAATCCAATCGTGATGCGGGATAAATTCGCCTTCTTTTTTTCGATACTGATCCCATTTAAGAATTCCGGAACCTGAAATTGCTTGAGAACCTAGTGGCGACACAGTATTGTGAAGCGCCCAACCTCCTGCATTCATAGCTTTTGATAGCTGATCAAATCCTTTTTTCTCCTCAAAATGCATAAATGTTTTGTAGGAGAATTCTTTTCCGGAGTTAATCACATCTTCATCTTCGGAATGAAAGTTCCAAAAACTACCGGTAAACATGATGTCTTTGTTGCTGTGGGGTTTATAATCCTCATTAATTTCATAAGGAAATTTATCATGCGTTTTAATGAAATCTCCGGCTGTTTTTTCATTAATTTTATTGATTATCTCTTCCTTAGCTTTCGCTGGGAATGCTACTGCTCCAATAGCAGCACCCGCGGCACCTAGTTTGAGGAAATTTCTCCTATTTATGGCATTCGAACCTTCAGAATTCTTTTTGTTCATCTTCGTTTCTTTAAGTGTTGATAATTATCTACTTAAAATATTTTTGTGAGTGTTAAACAGCTCATAAAACCTTCAGAACGATCTCGTACTCCAAATTCTTTTTGTCCTCGTAACGAAATCAGAAATTTTGCTTTTGGAAGAATAAGGTTTACTTCGGGACCGATAGCAAACTGACGATCGTGGTCATTTGCATCGTAATAAACATCATCTCCTTTATCGTCGCTTACCTGCCAACCAGCATAACCAGCTAGTCCAAGTTCCCATACGGCATTCTCTTTAGGGAAAGTTTTGGAAAGGCCCCATTCAAAATGAAAATCGTCGCCTGGAGTTACTTTATAATCTTTTTTCTCGCTATGTGTTTCGTACCTGGCTAAAGCCGAGATAGCCCACAACTTATTTTTGTTCAGATAATAGGTTCCCCCAAAAGTTAACATTCCAGTCCACATTGATTTTCCTGCCGATGCAGCTTCTGTAACATCATATTTACCAATTGGCACAATAGCAGCTAAGGCCAAGGCTGCGTCGTATCTAGCGCCGTGCCATGCCAGCACAAAAGGTTCTACGGTAATGTCGGAAAGGGCAAATTGAGAATCAGAGATTCCAAAAGCTCCAATACTAATATCTGTAGAAATTAAAGGAATAATTACGTTCACACCATAATCAGCGCCCAAAAACTTTTTATTTGTGATGTAAACGAATCGGTGCACATTAGCAAAAACAGTTACATCGAAGTCAATATCCATCTCATCACCATTCCCATCCATTAATTTGTCTGAAGAATAGTAAGCATTATACATTTTGTAATAAAATCCTGGAGGAGGAACAGATGCTGGTTTAATCCCTTCAACACCATTGGTGTAATGTCCTGTTTCTTGTTGTGCTTGAATTGAACTAGTAAATAGTAGAATCAGGCATAGAAAGAGTAGTTTTTTCATAATCGATTTATTAAGAGGTTTGATTTTCAGTTTAGCTTTAAAAAAAAGTTTAAATAACATTCGATTGGAATTACTTAAACCTATTGTTATAGCCAAAACAAACCTAATCCGCAAAGGTTTTAAAATCGACAAGCCTAAGATATTAAGACGTCTTATTATATTGGGAACACCTATAACTGCAACCAAATCAATGTAATAGTGAATGGCGGTAAAATACAGTTATTTTGCGTTTGCGAAAAGGTTTGGAGTGAAAATAAGGCGAAAAGCACACCTAAGAAGAAGAATAGTTTGGGTTTTTATTGATTAGTAATGGTGTTTCTCTGTAAAAAGGAGGAATTAAGTTCTATCTACTAAAATTATACCGTTTAGGATTTTGAATTTGGAGCTGCTTATTCAAAATTTATTTTTCTTCGGAAAGAGCGTTTTTATACTCTGAAGGAGTTTGTTTGGTAAATTTTTTGAAGGATGCATTAAAAGTAGCTTTTGATTTAAAACCAACTTCAAATGCTAAAGCTAGAATTGAGTAGTTTTTAAATTTCTTATCCTTTAAAAGGATTTTGAACTCTTCAACTCGATAATTATTTACAAAATCATTAAAACTTTGACCAAGTAAACCATTCAATGTTTCGGTGAGGTGATGCGAGGGGATGTTTAGCTTTTTACTGATAACAGGTAGCGAAATATCTGGATCTAAATATAATTTTTCTTCCTGAAATAACTTATTGATACGAAGAGCAATTAATTTAGCATCTTCCTCTTTAAGTCCCGATTTTGAGTATTGCTTGAAATTTATAATGGTGTTTTTTTTCTTGCTTTGATGAATTGCATTGGGTCTGGTAATTACATGGTAGGCTATTACATAGCTTAGTACCAGAAAAAAAATAATGTTTGTAACTTCCAGAAGGTTCCAATATTCGCTGGTAAAGCAAAATACAATGGCTTTTGTAATTAAAAGAGCGGAATGTAAAAGCATCATTGTTACAAAGAGCTTGATCATTACCGTTTTATCCTTGTTGTATTTAAAAATACCGATAATTTGAAACCGTTCAAAATGATAGCGTTTTCCTAATTTGTAAATAATAAAAAGTGGGTAAAGAACATGTAAAAGTGCTAGTGCCAGTAAAATGCCTATAAAAGTAAATTTTTGAAGTATTTCATAAGCTGTAATATTTAGTACGTGCACAACAATAACTAGAAATACGGGCAGTAAAATGTGAGTAAGAACCGTTTTTAATTTTGGTAATTTTCCGGTCATTATCGATTCGCAGTAAAAATAAATGGCAGGTGGAGAAACGAAAGCAAAACAAAGGAAATAGGGTATATATCGCTTAAGATCAATAATGCTATACGTGAAATAGTAGTATGCAAAGTAAATTAACATGGTAAAAAGAATCACATTCAGAAGCAGGTTGGCAGGAGTTCTAAATTTCTTTTGTAAAAGGATTGCCATTAATCCAACTGTTTGTAAGCCACAAAGAAGAATTAGTTCTGGAATTCCCATGTTATTTAAGAGTAGGGTTGAAGTAATGTTAGTTATTTACATAAGCTATAAGCAATCTTTATTCCCGAATAAGCTTTCAAGATTGTCTACAATATTACTTTAGTTTAAAGTTAGTTTTTTTTGAATCTTCTCCAATAAATGGAATTTTTTAAAGCACTAATTTGGGAATGCTTCTATTTGTTAATGCCTATTAGTTAGTTGTTTATCTTTAACTTTGAGTGGTTTTTGATTTTGAATTAAGGTTTATTTAAAATGGGTCGAAATTAATATTAGCTAAATTCGATAGAGATGGAGGCTCGTCTTTTTTAAACAACTTCTTTCTTGTTGTGAAGCAAAGTGTGTTAGATGCTAAAATGCCAGGAATTAAATGGCCTTGCGGATAAATTGACAGGATAAGTTGTGTTGGGGAATTTTGTGGGATTACATTTTAAGGATGGATTTGTTAAATTAGCGAAAATTTTAGAGGTTATATGAGCGAAATTTTAGAGTTGAAAAAGGAATTGTATCGTATTGCAAACGAGATAATAGGCGAGAAGGTAGAACGTAATAAATTGAGTTTGCAGGAATTAAAGGAATCAGCAGGAAGCGAAAGCAAGAGTAGTGCGGGTGATAAGCATGAAACAGGCCGTGCTATGGTTCATTTAGAACAAGAAAAAATGGCGCAGCAGTTAGCGACTAACCAAAGCCTGCAAAGTGTATTGGTTAAAATTGATCCGGAAATTTCGAATTCGGTAATTTCTCTTGGATCTCTTGTAATTACAGATAAACTTCGTTTTTTTGTGTCGGTGGCTTTGGGAAAAATGGAATTGAACAATAGGGAATACTACTTGGTTTCCTTAACATCTCCACTTGCAAAACAATTTATTGGGAAACAAATAGGAGATCGTGTAACTTTTAATGAGCAAGAATATCTCATTGAAGCAATCGTATAAGTATTTTCTTTCTTGATTTTTTTTGCGTCTAAAATTAAAGAAGAAAACCTGCCCAAGACAAGGACAGGTTGTTATAAATAGTAGTTCTGTAAACTATCTGTTTTTTATTTATTTAAAATGCGTAAGATAATCCAATTTGAAAAACAGAGTTTCTAGCATCAGAATCAATTGAATCTTGATCTAAAATCTTACTCAATCCCCAATTATATCTAGCGGATAAAGTAAACTTTTCATCGAACCCATATTCCAGACCTAAAACAAGAGCAATAAAAAGTACAATTTTTAAAATTGCTAAAGAATAGGAAGAATAAACATAGGGTTAAATATAGTCGTCAATAGCTTATTAATTGCTTTTATTTACTGGCAAAGAAAAATACATTTCACTGCCAACAGCAACTTTACTCTTCGCCCAAATTTGTCCATTATTTTCCTGAACAAAGTCTTGACAAAGAATTAAGCCCAATCCTGTTCCTTTTTCTTCCTGAGTTCCTTCCCGTTGCACGTTTTCTTCGATTTTAAAAAGCCCATTCATAATTTGTTCACTCATGCCAATTCCAGTATCACGAATACAAATTTCAAGCATGTCCTTATTTAATTGGCTGGTTAAATAAATAACACCCCCCTTATTACTGTATTTTATAGCATTATTAAATAAATTCAGAATTACTATTTTAATGGTTTCTTTATCTGCCCAAACGCACAGGTTTTCGTCGATGCTGTTGATTACATGAATTTGCTTTAAATTGGCCGCTGCTAAATTTGGCGCGATGCTTTCATCAATTAGTTGCCTAATTCGATAAGCTTCTTTTTTTAGTTGAATAAATCCTCTTTGCGATCTCGACCATGTTAATAAATTTTCTAGCAGGGAATAGGCCGATTGAGAGGCATCTCCAACCTCATGAATCATTTCCAATCGTTCCTTGTCATTATATTCATTATAATGTTGAACCAATTCATCGTTAAAACCAAGAATTGCACTAAACGGACTCTTTAAATCGTGAGCAATAATAGAAAAAAACTTATCCTTTGTGGCATTTAGCTTTTTAAGGTTTTCCTCGCTATGTTTTAAGTTTAGTATACTTTCTTCAAGTAATTGTTTTTGCTCTTTAATTTGTTGGTGTTGTGCTTTTAAAAGTGTGTTCGTTTTCCCGATTTTAAAAAGAAAATACATAATAAGACTAATTACAACAAGCAATAGAATAATTGTTCCCACTGCCATTACAAACCTATTTCTTATTTTGATGGTTTCATTTTCGGTTTGTTGCTCTTTTAAAGCCAATTTTAGTTTTTGCTCATTTAATTCTTCTTTTGCCTTTTGCGCCTCAAATTCCTTGAGGAAGTTGCTTGCCTTTTTCGATTTTAAAGAATCAATGGCAACATTCGCTTTTTGTAAAGATTGGTATGCTTTGGGATATTGTCCCAATTGTGCATAAGCTTCGGCGCGCATTTTATAAATTCGGGGATATTCCTCCGAAACACCAATTCCTTGAGATATGTGCATTCCTTTGTCGAAATATTGAATACTTTTTTGGAATTGCTTTTCTTTTAAGTACAACTCGCCATACTGACGATAAACTCTTGCTAATATGTGTTGATAATTATCTTTACGACATAGTTGATCTGCTTTTGCAAGATGTTGTCTCGAAAGTTCGAACTCGTTAATTCCGGTATAATAGCCAGCTAATGAAAGATATAGGTAAGCTACCGTGTAGGAGTTTTTTATTTGAGGGAGTATTTCTGTAACTTTTTGATAATCAACGGCTGCGTCTTTGTATTTTTCACGATCCACTTTTAAAACACCTAGGTTCGAATAGGTAATAGCTACACTTTCGGGGCTGTCATAATTTTTTCCTATTTCAAGGGATTTTTTAAAATAATGAATAGAAGATTCGTAGTTGTCTAACTTTTTATAGATACTTGCAATGTTATTGTAGAGACTAGAAATGCTAATCGTATCTTTTAGTTTTTCTGCAAGATCTAATGCTTTTTTACTATAATCGAGACTTGCCAATTGATTGCCAGTATAGGAAACTGCGTAGGATATACCTCGATAGGTATCCAATATATTCAAAGAATCTTTTTCAATAACAAATTTCTCTAGTGCGAGATCGTAGTTTTCGAGCGCAATTTTCATTTCTCCAATTTGTGCTGATGCTCTGCCTATGTAGGAGTAGGAGGTGGCCAAACCGTGGTTGTAGTTATTTTTTTCAGCAAGTACTTTTGCTTTTTTACTATACACCAACGAACTGTCGATACTCACTATTCCATAAGTAATAGCAATTTCATTGTTAAGATCGACTAGTTTATTTGGGTTGGTTTCGGTGCGAACCTGTTTTTTTAGGGAATCTATTTTTAGTTTTTCTTGATCGATATCTTGTGAGAATGCAAAACTAGAGAAGATATGAATGCAGAAAAAGGTGAAAATGACGGATATAACTCTTGTCATGGGAACGGTTTTGGTAGGTTGCGAAAATAACTAAAAAATACGAGTCTGCGGATTATTTTCAGCAATAAATGTCTCTTGTAGAAGCTTTAAATTGGGCAGTTTGCCATTTATACGGATTCGAAAAACATAATTTTTAATTTCTACCCGAGCAAGTTAATTTAGCTCGATTTTAACCTATTTATCTTTTATTGGTATCCAAATTTCTTCTTCTGAATTAGCATCGTTATTCATGTATTTTCCTCCCAATAGTTCAAAGTGAGGTCTGTTATCTAGTTGGTAGTTAGAGCTTGGCAGCCAAGAGGTGAAAATAAATTCAAATATGCTTTTGTCATTACTAGAGCCTTTGTATAAGAAAACAGCATATTTACCTTCCTTTAAAACAAAAGCTTCCATTTCTTTTGGGATGTTAATAAAATCCTTTACTTCCACCAAGGCCCATTTTTCAAATTGCCGATTAGGATCAAATTTTTCAAAATAGGAAGCATCGTATTGCTGTAATGAAAATAAATCGGAGGACACGTCAGACTGTCTAAAAAGCTTGATAAGTTGTTGATAAGTAAACACACCTATATTTGAAAGATTTTCAGCACTTTGTTATCTTAGAGTATGAGGTTTATACAAGGACAAGACAGAACGCAAACTCATCTTTTTCCCATCTCATTAGACCAATCAATTGCTAAAGACAATGAAGTTCGATTAATCGATTTATTTGTTGATAGTATTGATTTGAATGACTTTGGTTTTAAAG